>NZ_JABFMP010000010.1 GCF_013359595.1 Pseudomonas sp. C1C7
AAGAGGAAGAGGAGCTGGAAGGGATCACTTTGCGGTTGGGGCTGTTTTTTGATGGTACCGGCAACAACATGGCCAATGTTGCGACCACCGCGCAGTGCCGCCTTGAGGATCTGGCGTTGTTCAGTGAAAGCGAACTGGCGAGCATCATCGAGCATTGCAAGGGGTATGGGTTTGGCGAGTTCGATGGTGATGCCTTCAACACTGCGCCGGATAACAGTTATGGGAATGCGCCGAGTAATGTGGTGCATCTGCGGGAATTGTATCCAGACCATTCTACCGAAGGTATCCCGGTTGGGGCCGATACCGGTTATCTGAAGGTTTATCTAGAAGGTATCGGTACCACGAACGACAAAGCTGACTCAGTCTTTTTCGGTCAAGGGTTGGGGTTGGGGAAAACCGGAGTCGTGGCGCGGGTTGAGCAGGCTCCTGGCCTGATTAAGGAACAGTGGGACCTGTTTCAAAAAGCCAATCCCAGTACTTACATCCGAAAAATAGAGTTCGACATTTTCGGTTTCAGCCGTGGGGCCGCCGCTGCACGGCACTGTGTGAACGAGCTACTCAAGCCCGATCGAGGTGTGTTCAACGACTTGCTGCGGGCGGGCCGGTTCACTCTGGTGACAACCTTTGACCCTGCCGCGGACGTTACCCTCAACTTCATCGGCCTGTTCGACACCGTCGCCGCCATCGGCGGAATAGACCTCAACGTCGCGGATGATCACAACCCGGGTGTGAACCTGTACCTCCCGCCCGGTTGCGCCCGGCAAGTCATCCAACTGCAAGCCCGTGACGAATGTCGCAAGAACTTTGCACTCAACAGCGTGCAGAAAGGCCACCGACAAATCTGCCTGCCGGGAGTGCACTCGGACATTGGCGGCGGCTACTTGCCTCGCGCTCGAGAGCGCCTGTGGTTGACCCAGCCAAAACGATTCTCCGTGGAGCGATCCTGGACAGTGGAGTCAACTGGGGCATGGAAACGAGCCCAGGCCGAGGTGCAAACCCTGCATGCCAGTGGCCTGGCCGGCGATGGCAAGATCGGGATCAAGACCTGGCCCCTAGAGCTGGCGCCGCGCGGCAAGCTGGAACCCGCCTATCAGGAGCACATGCTGACCCTCGAACTCGAGCGCACGGTGCGGGGGGAGTTGTCGCTGATAGCCCTGCGTGTCATGCGCGAGTTGGGTGTTTATCACGGTGTGCCTTTCAAAAGTCTGGAGTTACGACCGGATTTGGCGCTGCCGATGGAGTTGCAGCCCATCGCCGCGCGCATTCTTGATCAAGTGCAGGGGGGCAACGAAATCAGCCTTGACCCCGATGAAGAGCGCTTGCTACGCAGCCGCTATATCCACCAGTCCGCGCATTGGATACCCAGCATGGGGATTCTTATCAGCAAACCGGCGGAGAAAAACCAACGTAACGTCTACGACAACCTGCCACAGAAAGGCTACCCACAATGATGCGTTTTATCTTGCTCCTCGGGTTGTTGTTGAGCCTGAGCGCTTGTGCCAGTGGCCCCAAACCACCGGCCTCTCCCCAGTTGCCCTATGACAGTTGGTACGTTGGTCTGGCGGCACCGCGTTTTATGGAAGTGTGGGTCGAGACCGTGGACGTACTTGACCAACGCGGGTTGGCGTTTTTTCGCGTGTCGGCGGGTGTAGCTGGCTACACCCGCCAACCGGTTGGTTGGCATAAAGGTGGAGGGTCGATGATGCCAGTAAAAAACGTTGATCTACCGCAACGGATCTTCCTGCGCTGGCAATCGCTGGTCGAACCACAGGCCTACTTGATCAGAATCCCGATCCCACAGTGGGTACGCGACGAGATGGTCAAACCTGAGCGGGTGTTTTGCCAAGGCTCAAAGGAGTGGAGAGATGACTATCGAAAGATGATCACTTTGGGCATGGCCCCCGGCGGCATCGTCAAAGTCTGGGTGGGTGGGGCTTGTCTGGACTTCAAGGAAGTCGGGCGCTTTCAGGCGGAGATCGAACCGTTAGGGCCTTACAGAGGCAAGAGCAATGGTCAGTACATCCGCATCGAGCCCGAGAACAAGGCCTATGTCGAGAAGCACGGTATTCCCTATGGCTCTTGGTAAATCGTCCCCAATGAAGCGTTTTATCTTGCTTGTTGGGTTGCTGTTAAGCCTGAACGCTTGTGCCAGCGGCCCCAAACCACCGGCCTCTCCCCAGTTGCCCTATGACAGTTGGTATGTCTGTCTGGCGGCTCCTCGTTTCATGGAAGTGTGGGTCGAGACCGTGGACGTACTTGACCAACGCGGGTTGGCGTTTTTTCGCGTGTCGGCGGGTGTAGCTGGCTATACCCGGAAGCCGGAAGGCTGGCACAAAGGGGGAGGGAAAATGAAGCCAGTAAGCAACGTCGATCTGCCGCAACGGATCTTCCTGCGCTGGCAATCACTGGTCGAGCCGCAGGCTTACAAGATCCGGATCCCGATCCCCTTGTAGGAGCTGTCGAGTGAAACGAGGCTGCGATCTTTTGATTTTCTCAAAGCAAGATCAAAAGATCGCAGCCTGCGGCAGCTCCTACAAAGGCTGTTCCGGGCCACCGCCGGCGGTGATGACCTGCACGCTCATGCGCGGCGTTGCCAGGTCCATCCCGGCTTCATCCAGATGACGTTTGAGCGACAGGTTGAACGCCCGTGACACCTCCCACTGCTTGATCGGCGCGGTCTTGAAGCGGGCGCGCAGGATCGCGTTGCCCGACTCGAAACTTTCCACCCCCTGGATTTCCAGCGGCGACCAGATGTTGCGGCGCTGCAGCGGGTCGGTGCGCATTTTCTGGCCGACGTCGCGCATCAGCTTGATCGCGCTGTCGATGTCCATGCTCGCCGGCACCGCCACCCGGAAGATCGCGTAGCCGAACTCCCGGGAGTAGTTCTTGATGCTTTTGATTTCGCTGAACGGGATGGTGTGGACGATGCCGTCGATGTCCCGCAGGCGCACGGTGCGGATGGTCAGGCCTTCGACGGTGCCCAGGTGGCCGCCGACGTCCACGTAGTCGTCGATGGCCAGGGAATCCTCGATGATGATGAACAACCCGGTGATCAGGTCGGCCACCAGCGATTGCGCACCGAAACCGATGGCCAGACCGATCACACCGGCACCGGCCAGCAGTGGCGTGACGTTCATGCCCATGTTCGCCAGGGCGACGATCAGCGCGATGATGAAAATCGCCACGAACAGCACGTTGCGGATCAGCGGCATCATGGTCTGCGCGCGGGCGTTGGCCAGTCCCTTGCGCGAGCGGGTGAGGGCGTGGTGCACGGCGGTGTCGGCGAGAATCCAGATCAGCCAGGCAAAGATCAGCGTGCCGCCGAGGCTGAACAGCTTGACGCTGATTTCATGGCCTTCGCCTTCGGTGAAGCGGATCAGCGACATGCCCCAGACCCGCAGGCCGAGTTCGATGAATGCCAGCCACACCAGCAGGTGGGCGAGGGTATAGAAGAAGCTTTTCAGTCGTTCGGAATACAGCGCGTGACGCTTCACCCCGCGATGGGGCTTGAGGGCATGGCGGCGCACCAGACCGTTGATGACCATGCACAACACCAGCAGCACGGTGCAGATCAGCGACTGGCGCAGGGCGGTGCTGGTATCGCCGGCCGACACGAAGGTGGCGAACAGTGAAATGCCCACCAGCACCAGCGCCGGCACGAACCAGAAGGTACCGAGGATTTCGATGCTGTCGCTCAGGGCGCGGCGGGTCAGGCGCCGGGACAGTGGCTGGTTGCGGATCAAATGGGCAATCGGGCGGCGGAAACGCAGGATGAACAGCCCGGTGGACAGCGCCGCCAGCACGTTGGCCACCGTCGCCGCCGTGTGGGCCAGATGCACGCCCAGGCTGTTGACCAGCCGCGGGTCGTTCAAGGCCTCGCCAAACGCGGCGAAGCTGCCGATCAGCCACAGCGGGTGAAAGGCCTGATGGCGCAGGATGTACAGGGCGCGGTGGCGGTGCGGGCCGTCGAGCAAGGAAAAGGCGATCACGCAGATCGCCGAAAAACAGGTGCCGACCACCAGGGCGTAGGCCAGTACCATGGCCAGGCTCTTGCCTAATGACGGGGGCAGGGCGTAGCTCATGTAAACGGTGATGACCAGCGCGATCAGCCAGGGACCGAGCTTGCGCAGGGCGAAGCGCAGCAAGTCCAGGGCCCGGGGGTGTTGCGGCAGCTCTTCGGTCAGGCCGAAGCGCATGCGCACCCGGTGGCTGATCCAGATCAACGCCGCCGCCAGCAGGCTCCAGACCATCAGGATCATGGCGAAGGCAAAGATGATCGGCAGCCATTCGTTGGCCGGCAGGATCAGGGCGTTCAGTTCGTCACGGGCCAGATCGAACTCGTCGGACCAGCGCGTCAGCGGGCTGTCGGCCCCGGTGAATTGTTTTTCGAAGCTGGCGAGGGTCCCGCCGATCAGGCCCAGCACGCCTTCTTCGGTGGCCGGCTGGGCCTTTTTCGTGGCGTCGCGCAGTTTCTTCAGGTCCGCCAGCAGCTTGGTGCGCTGCTGGTCGTTCTCCAGTGACTTGATCACTTCATCCAGGGATTGCCCGAGGGGTTCCTGGGCCTGGGGCTGGGTGTTGGACGAGCTGTTGAGCAGGCTCGGCAAGCCGGCGGCCTGGGCAGGCGCCATCGACAGCATCAGCAGGCCGATGAGGAAAAAGCACGGTAGGGCAAACAGACGGGCGAGCACTGGGCGGTCAACCTCGGGGTGAACGGGTCGACCGAGTGTACGAGCCCGTCAAAATCAATGCGAGTCGGGCGGGCGTTTATTCGTTGAGCTTGGCGAGGATCTTGATCACGACGGTGGCGAGGATCGTCAGCATGCCGATCCACATGGCGAACACGCCGGCGTTTTTATCGCGGAAGTTGAAGCCGATCGCCAGCAGGATCATGCCGGTGAGAATCGGGACCAGCATGTAGTTGAAGGTGGACAACGAGATCATGGCGACAGCCTTGTCGGGAGGGATAACGTGAGTCTAGGTGGGTTTTCAGCAATCGCCGCCGACTTCTGTGGGAGCGAGCCTGCTCGCGATGGTCGTCAACGATAACGGGGGATGCCTGACACCCAGCGGTGTTCTCGGGTTCATCGCGAGCAGGCTCGCTCCCACCATGGAATGTATTCCAAGGTGGGAGCGAGTTCAGCGGTTATGGCAGTTCGCGACAGGCGTAGAACGCACTCAGCACTTTGACCAGGTGCGCCAGGTCGTGGCTGCCGCACAGTTCGCGGATCGAGTGCATGGCGAAGGTCGGCAGGCCGATGTCCACGGTGCGCACGCCCAGGTGGCTGGCGGTGATCGGGCCGATGGTCGAGCCGCAGCCCATGTCGCTGCGCACCACGAAGCTCTGCACCGGCACTTCTTCGGCCATGCACAGGTGGCGGAAGAAACCGGCGGTTTCGCTGTTGGTGGCGTAGCGCTGGTTGGTGTTGACCTTGATCACGGGGCCTGCGTTGAGTTTCGGGCCGTGGTTGGCGTCGTGCTTCTCGGCGTAGTTGGGGTGCACGCCGTGGGCGTTGTCGGCCGAAACCAGCAGGGATTTCTGAATGGTACGCACGAATTCGTCACCTTCGGGCAGCAGGCGACGCAGGGTCTGCTCGAGCATTGGGCCGTCGGCGCCGCAGGCGGAGCAGGAACCCACTTCTTCGTGGTCGTTGCACACCAGCACGCAGGTTTCGTCGGTGTCGGCGGTCAGCAGTGCCTGCAGGCCGGCGTAGCACGACAGCAGGTTGTCCAGGCGCGCGCCGGCGATGAAATCGCCGTGCAGGCCGATGACGGCGGCGCTTTGGGTGTCGTAGAAGCTCAGCTCGTAATCGAGCACCACGTCGGCGTTCAGGCCGTGTTCGCGGGCCAGCTGGTCAGTGATCACCGCACGGAAATCCACGCGCTCATCGCCAGCGAATTGCGCCAGCACCGGCGGCAGCTCGGTTTGCGCGTTGATCGCCCAGCCCATGTTGGCTTCGCGATTGAGGTGGATGGCCAGGTTCGGAATGATCGCGATCGGCGCCTTGAAGTCGATCAGCTGGCTTTCGACCTTGCCGTCGCGGCGGAAGGTGACGCGGCCGGCCAGCGACAGGTCGCGGTCGAACCACGGTGCCAGCAGCGCGCCGCCATAGACTTCCACGCCCAGCTGCCAGAAGCCCTGGCGTTGCAGTTCCGGCTGCGGCTTGACCCGCAGGCACGGGCTGTCGGTGTGGGCGCCGACCAGGCGAATACCGCCGTGCAGGGGCGAGTGACGGCCCATTTTGATCGCGACGATGGAGGAGTCGTTACGGGTGACGTAGTAGCGGCCGTTGGCTTCGGTGTGCCACGGCTCGCGCTCGTCGAGACGCTGATAACCCGCCGCTTCCAGACGCTGAACAAGGCTGGCGGTGGCATGGAACGGGGTAGGGGAGGCCTTGAGGAAGTCGATCAGGCCTTGGTTCAACTCTTCGCGCATAAGTAGCTCCAGACAGCAATGGCGCCAGTTTAACGTATTGCCTAAAGGGATGGGCGCGATCTTGAGTTCGCAGGGAGCCCCCACAGAGTGTGTATCTCACAGGTCCTGCTTCAGGCGTCAGAAGGGCGCAGGGCACTCGAAGCGCAGGCGCTCGCCGGTTTGCGGGTGGGTGAAGCTGAGCATGCTGGCGTGCAGGCACAGGCGGGGCCAGGCGGTCAGGGCCTGTTCGTGGGCGTAGAGCCCGTCGCCCAGCAACGGATGACCGATGGACAGCATGTGCACGCGCAACTGGTGCGAGCGGCCGGTGATCGGCGTGAGCTCCACGCGGCACCAGTCACCGCAACGCTCCAGCACCCGCCAGAAGGTCAGGGCGTGTTTGCCGAACTCGTGGTCGACCACATGCCGTGGCTTGGTCGGCGGGTCGTAACGCAAGGGCAGGTCGATGCTGCCGCTGTCCAGCTCGGGTTGGCCCCAGGCCAGGGCGGTGTAGGCCTTTTCGGTTTCGCGGTCGTGGAACTGCCGGGACAGTTCACGGTGCGTATCGGCATCCCGGGCCAGCAGGATGATGCCGGAGGTTTCCCAATCCAGCCGGTGGACGATGAGCGCGTCCGGGTAGCCGTTTTCCTGCAGGCGGGTAATCAGGCAATCCTTGTTGTCGTCGGCCCGGCCGGGGACGGAAAGCAACAGGGTCGGTTTGTTCACCACCAGAATGGCGGCGTCCTGATAAAGGATGTGGACGTTGGACAACGGCATTAAAACAGCCTCGTAACAAACGCCAACGGCGGCTCAGAACCTCAGGTGCCCTGATGTGCAGGAGCTGCCGCAAGCTGCTCCTACACAAACAGGGCCCGGAAGACCTGAGCCGCCGTGGCTCCCGCCGGATCGATCAGCGATCTGGCAGGGTGATATTGAGTTCCAGAATCGAGCAACTGCCCTGGCTTTCCAGTGCGACATGCACGTCATCGGTACCGATGTTGACGTACTTGCGAATCACCTCCACCAGTTCCTTCTGCAAGGCTGGCAGGTAGTCCGGGGTGCTGCGTTGGCCGCGTTCGTGCGCCACGATGATCTGTAGACGCTCTTTCGCTACCGACGCGGTGCTTTGCTTTTTGTTGGCACGAAAGAAGTCAAAAAGGTTCATTGCTTAGTTGCCTCCAAACAGGCGCTCGAAGAATCCCTTCTTCTGTACATCGAGGAATCGATGATCCACGGTCTTGCCCAGCAGGCGGTCTACGGTGTCGCTGTAGGCCTGGCCGGCATCGCTCTGGTCGTCGAGGATCACCGGAACGCCCTGGTTGGATGCCTTGAGCACCGCCTGGGATTCGGGGATCACGCCGAGCAGGGTCACCGAGAGGATTTCCTTGACGTCTTCTACGCCGAGCATTTCGCCTTTGCTCACACGCTCCGGGTGGTAACGGGTAATCAGCAGGTGTTCCTTGATCGGATCTTCGCCGCGTTCTGCACGACGGGACTTGCTGGCCAGAAGGCCGAGCATGCGGTCGGAGTCACGTACCGAGGACACTTCAGGGTTGGTCACGACGATCGCTTCGTCGGCGAAGTACATGGCCAGGTGGGCGCCTTTCTCGATGCCCGCCGGGGAGTCGCAGACCACGAACTCGAAGGTTTCCTTGAGTTCCATCAGGACTTTTTCCACGCCTTCGACGGTCAGCGCGTCTTTGTCGCGGGTCTGGCTGGCGGCCAGCACGTAGAGGTTTTCCAGGCGCTTGTCTTTGATCAGGGCCTGTTGCAGGTTGGCTTCGCCGTTGACGACGTTGACGAAGTCGTAAACCACACGGCGCTCGCAACCCATGATCAGGTCGAGGTTACGCAAACCGACGTCGAAGTCGACGATCACTGTTTTGTGCCCGCGCAGTGCGAGGCCGGTACCGATAGCGGCGCTGGTGGTGGTCTTACCCACACCACCCTTGCCGGATGTAACCACGAGAATCTTGGCCAAGGTGTTTCACCCCTAATGAAAAAGGACTTTTTCAGCCCCTGAAAAACATCTCTTGTAACTACTGCAGTCGAACAGCCTTGGCTGGAATTTGGTTTTGGGCTGCGTTTACCGGCGGTAAACACGGCTTTTGGCCTGTTTCCTACTTCGTTTGAGCCATTTTCGCTACGTTTTAGAGATGGTTGGAAAATGCGGCAGTATCCGTTAAAGCCGAATGATGTTCAACACGTCGCCCGACAGGCTGACCTGCACGCCCGAACCCCATAAAGGATCGCGGCGCAGATCCTCGGAGACCTTGTAATGACCGGCGATGGAGACCAGTTCAGCGCTCAATTGCTGACAGAAAATCCTGGCTTTGGTGTCGCCCTTGACCCCGGCCAGGACGCGACCACGCATCGGGCCGTATACATGGATGTTGCCATCGGCCAGAAGTTCCGCCCCCGGGCTGACCGAGGAGACCACCACCAGGTCGCTGCCCTGGGCATAGATCTGCTGGCCGCCGCGTACGGGGGTGGTGATGATTTTCGTCGGTTTGATCGTCGGCTCCGGCGGCTTTTCCGGTTTTTTCGGGGCAACCGGCTCGTTCAGATCCAGGGAACGCTCACGGGCGCCGGACGGCGGCAGCACAGGAATATCGACAGCGATCGCCGCGGCGATGTCTTCGATGCGGCTGGCGCGGATGGCCAGGGTGCGCAGGCCGTGCTGGCGGCACACGCGCATCAGCCCCGGCAGATCGATCACGCCTTCGCTGGGCGGAAGTTTGTCCAGGGCCAGGATCAGAGGCGCATTGCTGAAAAAACCAGGGGCCTGGGCAACCTTGGCGGCCAGTTGCCGGTCGAGGCCTTCCAGATCGTTACGGGCCAGTTCCAACACGGTAATGGCCAGCATGCTGCCCTTCAGCTGGAACACGGAATCCTGGTCTTGCGGTTCGGTTTGGCTCATGGTCGGCATACAACGACTTGTCACTAAAAGTGCCCAGACTTATAACGAGAACGCCCGCAGGCCGCAAGCCGGGTCGAACGATGTAGAATGCGCGGCCATTGTCTTTCCGGAAGCTTTAATGGATCGCCCGCGTTTTCGAAAATCCTTTCTCTCGCCACGTTTCTGGCCGCTGTGGTTGGGCCTGGGGCTGTTGTGGCTGATCGTCCAGCTGCCTTACCCGGCCTTGCTGTGGATCGGCCGAGCCCTGGGTGCCCTGATGTACCGGGCGGCCGGCGAACGGCGGCGCATCGCCAAGCGCAACCTGGAGCTGTGTTTCCCTGAAAAGTCCGCCGCCGAACGCAAGCGCCTGCTCAAGGAAAACTTCGCCTCCACCGGCATCGCCTTCTTCGAGATGGCCATGAGCTGGTGGTGGTCGCGCGAGCGTCTGGCCAAGCTGGCCCACGTCGAAGGCCTGGAGCATTTGCAGAAGGCCCAGCGTGAAGGCAAGGGCGTGATCCTGATGGCGGTGCACTTCACCACCCTGGAAATCGGCGCCGCCCTGCTGGGCCAGCAGCACACCATCGACGGCATGTACCGCGAGCACAAGAACCCGTTGTTCGACTACGTCCAGCGCCAGGGCCGCGAGCGGCACAATCTCGATTCGCTGGCGGTGGAGCGCGAGGACGTGCGCGGCATGCTCAAGCTGCTGCGCGCCGGGCGGGCGATCTGGTACGCACCGGATCAGGACTACGGCGCCAAGCAAAGCATTTTCGTGCCGCTGTTCGGCATTCAGGCGGCCACCGTCACCGCCACCAGCAAATTCGCCCGACTGGGCAAGGCGCTGGTGGTGCCGTTCACCCAGGAACGTCTGGCGGACGGCAGCGGTTATCGCCTGGTGATCCATGCGCCGCTGGAAGGCTTCCCCGGTGAAACCGAGGAAGAAGACTGCCTGCGCATCAACCAGTGGATCGAAGGCGTGCTGCGCGATTGCCCCGAGCAGTACCTGTGGGCCCATCGCCGCTTCAAGAGTCGTCCACCGGGCGAGCCCAAGCTGTACGCCAAACGCGGTTGATCCCTACAGCCCAATGCACCTGGCCTGATGCACCATGGAGGAGCGATGCGATGAGTCCTGCTGAACCGGTAACAGGTTTGATTCTTTCCGGCGGCGGGGCTCGGGCGGCCTATCAGGTCGGGGTGCTGGCGGCGATTGCCGAGCTGTTGCCGCTCGGCGCCGACAATCCGTTTCCGGTGATCGTCGGCACCTCCGCCGGGGCGATCAACGCGGTCAGCCTGGCCAGCGGGGCCATGGATTTTCGTTCTGCCATCGAGCGCCTGACCGAGTTCTGGCAGGGCTTTCGCAGTCATCTGGTGCTGCGCAGCGACTGGCCCGGGGTGATCGGCCAGGCCAGCCGCTTCGTCGGTCACAGCCTGCTGGGCCTGGGCGCTCAGGTGCCGGTGGCGCTGCTTGACAGCTCACCGCTGCGCGACTTGCTCAACGACAAGTTGCAGATGAACGGCATCGCCGAGGCCATCGCCCACCGGCAACTGCATGCGGTGGCCGTCACCGCCTTCGGCTACGAGTCCGGGCAGGCGGTGACCTTCTATCAGGGCGGCGGCACCATCCACGACTGGCTGCGTCACCGCCGCATCGGCGTCCCCGCCCGATTGTCCGTCGAACACCTGCTTGCCAGCTCGGCGATTCCCCTGCTGTTTGCCCCGGTAAAGATCGGCGAAGAGTTTTTTGGCGATGGCGCGGTGCGCCAGTCGGCACCGATCAGCCCGGCGCTGCACCTGGGGGCCAGTCGCGTGCTGGTGGTGGGGGTCAGTGGCAACCCGCGGGGCATCGATCCAGAGCAACCGTTGCAACGGGCGTATACCGGGCAACAGCCGACTCTGGCGCAGATCGGCGGCCATATGCTCAACAGTACCTTCATTGACAGCCTGGAAAGCGACATCGAGTTGTTGCAGCGCTTGAATCAGTTCAGTCGCCTGATGCCCGATGGCACGCCGGTCCGCACCCTGGGCGTGGCGCCGGTGGAAGTGCTGGTGATCTCGCCGAGCCAGCCGATCGACGAGATTGCCGCGCGCCATCGCCATGAGTTGCCGGCGGCATTGCGCCTGTTCCTGCGCGGGCCGGGGGCGACCAGGACGAGCGGGGCGGGAGTGTTGAGTTATCTGCTGTTCGAGGCTGGGTATTGCAGCGAGTTGATCGATCTGGGGCGGCGCGATGCGTTGGCCAAGAAGGATGAATTGTGCAGGTTTCTGGGGTTGCCGGAGCCGGTGCTGTCGGCCTGACATTTGCGGCGCGGCATTCGCGGGCAAGCCTCGCTCCTACGGGGGCACGCGAATCATTTGCGGCGCGGCATTCGCGGGCAAGCCTCGCTCCTACAGGGAGTCACGCGGATCCTGTGGGAGCGAGGCTTGCCCGCGAAGCTTTTCAGATCAGAAATGCACCTTGACCAGGAAGCTGGTCACGCTCTGGTCGGTCTTGAAGCCGTCGGTGTCTTCGATACCGTACTTGTTCTTCCAGTAGTCGTACTCGACACCCACATACAGCTGCTTCTCGCCCAGGTTCAACGCCTTGCCCAGGTCGTACTTGATCTGCGGGTTGAAGTGCAGGTTGGCGTGGTATTCGCCTTTGCTGTTGACGTCGTTGTCGACCACCCAGTCCATGAAACCGTCGATCAGGATGCTCGAGTCGCCCACCGGGATGGTGTAGGACCAGACCGGGGTGATCTGCCAGATATCGTCGCCCGGACGGCTGCCTTCGGTGTGGCGGTTGTAGAAGTTCAGCTGGAAGTAGTCGAAGCCCGGGATGGCCAGGTCGAAGCCAGGACCGATCAGGTAAGACTCGGTATCGTCCTCACCGAACTCGTAGGTCATGGCCAGCAGCACGTCCTTGACCGGGCCGAATTCCAGTTTCTGGTCGAAGATCTTGTTGAACGACAGGCGCGGGCTGAACTCGCCGTAGTAGGTGTTCTCGCCGGCGAAGGCGTCTTCCTTGCCGTTGTAGAAGATCTTGTCGTAGAAGAAGAAGTTGTCGCCGTATTTCCAGCCGTCGGCGTGTTCGAAGGTCACGGTCTGCTGAATGCGCGGATTGACCTGGAAGTCCTTGCCATAAAGGTAAGTCAGGCTGTTGTTCTGCCATTGCAGCAAGTCGCCTGCCATGGCCTGACCCCCTGCCAGCATCGATCCCGCCAGCATCAGGCTAGTGCACGTGCGTTTCATTCGGTTGCTCCCAAAAGTTGTGGTTTCACGTTTTTTCAAAGTCGACGCTCTGGTGTGGCGCCTTTTTCTGTAGCTGTTAAAAATCATCCTTTCGGTCAGCGTCAGTGCTGTCAGCAGGGCTGAGCCAAGGCTTTTCGAAAAGCAAAAAAACTCCCGCTCGGCTGCTCGGGAGCAGTCGATTGAGAGGTTTGGGGGATGCCTTGGTACCGTCCAGCGCCGGGATAAGTTGGCTCGCTGGTCAGGAATTAAATCCGGGCTTTTTTTTAAAGCGGATTCAGGCGGCCGCGCAGAATACTGACTCCGCGGCCAGGTCTCAAGTGCTCCGCAACGGCGCACCGACGACAGGCTTGGGGCACGGTTGCGGATCATCTTAGAAATGCACCTTCACCAGCAGGCTGGTGGTGTTTTCGTTGGTGTCGAGTCGGCCGTTGTTCTCGATGCCGTATTTGTCCTTCCAGTAGCTGTATTCGATGCCGGCATACACCTGCTTCTCGCGCCAGCCCATGGCTTTGCCCAGGTCGTACTTGATCTGCGGATTGAAGTGCAGGTTGGCGTGATAGGTGCCACGGGAGTTCTGGTCGTTGTCGGTCACCCAATCGATGTAGCCGTCGATCAGCAGGCTGGAATTGCCCAGGGGCAGGGTGTAGGACCAGGCCGGGGTGATCTGCCACACGCCGTCGCCGGGGCGCGCGCCCTCGGTGTAGCGCTGATAGATGTTGAGGGTGACGAAGTTGAAGCCGGGCACCTTGAGGTCGAAGCCGGGGCCGATCAGGTAAGCCTCGGTGTCGTCTTCGCCGTTCTCGTAGGTCATGGCGAGCAACACGTCCTTGATCGGGCCGAATTCGATTTTCCTGTCGAAGATCTTGCCGAAGGACAGGCGCGGGCTGAACTCGCCGTAGTAGGCGTGGGAGCCTTTGTTCCGGTCGCCCTTGCCGTTGTAGTAGGTGCTGTCGATGAACATGAAGTTGTCACCGTACTTCCAGCGGTCCGCGTGTTCGAAGGTCACCGTCTGCTGGATCGACGGGTTCACCTTGAAATCCTTGCCGTACAGGTAACTGATGCTGTTGGTCTGCCACAGCAGTAGATCGCCGGCCATGGCCTGGCTGGTGGCCAGCAATCCTGCAACCAACAACATGCTTGTCTGTGTCCGAATCATCTGTTGCTCCTCGTCTTTTTATTTTTCTCAGGCAAAGGCAGCCCCAACCCCCGGGTGGGGGCGGTGCCTGTTCGATCAATGCGAGTGGGCGTGGCAGTCGTTGGCCGCGGCGCGTTCCTTTCCGCCGAGGATGTTGAACAGCAGGTTCAGCGACAGCGCGCTGAGGGTGGCCATGGCGATGCCGCTGTGGGTGATCGGGCTCATCCACAGGGGCAGGTGGGCGAAAAACTCCGGACGCACCACCGGGATCAGGCCCATGCCGATGCTCACCGCCACCAGCAGCTGGTTGCGACGGTCACCGATGTCGGTTTCCTGAAGAATCTTGATACCGGTGGCGGCGACCATGCCGAACATCGCAATCGCCGCGCCGCCAAGTACCGCCGGTGGAATCGAGGCCACCAGGAAAGCGGCCTTGGGCAGCAGGCTGAGGACGATCAGCAGGCCGCCGGCGACGATGGTCACCGAACGGCAGCGCACGCCGGTCATCTGCACCAGGCCAATGTTCTGGGCGAAGGAGGAGTGGGTGAAGGTGTTGAAGAAGCCGGCGAAGAACGACGCGCCGGCATCGCACAGCAAGCCGCGACGCAGCATGCGCGGGCAGACTTCCTGGCCGGTGATCTTGCCCAGGGCCAGGAACATCCCGGTGGACTCGACGAAAATGATCACCACCACCAGGCACATCGACAGGATCGGCGCCAGCTCGAACTTCGGCATGCCGAAGTGCAGCGGGGTGACGAACTGCACCCAGGGCGCGTTGGCCATGCCGCTGAGGTCGACCATGCCGATCACGCCGCAGAGCACGTAGCCCAGGCACATGCCGATCAGCACGGAAATGTTGACCCAGAAGCCGCGCATGAAGCGATGTACCAAGAGGATGGTGCCCAGCACCAGGGCGGCGATGGTCAGGTAGATGGGGGAGCCGAACTGCGCGGCCTGGGCGCCACCGCCGGCCCAGTTCACGGCCACCGGGAACAGCGACAGGCCGATCGAGGTGATGACGGTGCCGGTCACCAGCGGCGGGAAGAAGCGCACCACCTTGGACATGAACGGCGCGATCAGCATGCCGAAGAAACCCGCGGCGATGGTGGCGCCGAAGATCCCTTGCAGGCCGATGCCCGGCATGCCCGCCATGGCCACCATGCTGCCGACAGCGGCAAAGCTGGCGCCCATCATCACCGGCATGCGGATCCCCATCGGACCGATGCCGAGGGATTGCACGATGGTGGCGATGCCGGCGACCAGCAGGTCGGCGTTGATCAGGAAGGCGATTTCTTCACGGCTCAAGCCCGCGGCCTGTCCGATGATCAACGGCACCGCGATGGCGCCGCCGTACATCAGCAGAACGTGTTGCAGGCCAACCAGGATCAGTTGCAGGAGGGGTAAACGCGAAATGGCGGGTGCGTCGGGAATACGGGCCTTGGATAGCTCGGACATGCAACACCTCGGATCTTTTTTATTCTTGTGAGTTACAGCTGTCGGGTGGCTCACAGCTGTTTCTTTGCATCAGGCTGACCGCGTTGCGGCTGTTCGCGGGCAAGCCTCGCTCCTACCGATCGGAGTGGATCCTGTAGGAGCGAGGCTTGCCCGCGAAGCTTTTCAACGATTAATTGGTCGGAGCACCCTGAACGATCCAGGCACCGATCAGATCGCGTTCCTGCTGGGTCATCTGGGTGATGTTGCCCAACGGCATGATCTGGGTGGCGACCGCCTGGGCCTGGATCCGCGCCGCGTTCTGGCGGATCTGCTCAGGGGTGTCGAACATCACGCCGGCCGGGGCCGCGCTGAACAGCGGGCTGGTCGGTTTGGCCGAGTGGCAGACCGCGCAACGTTCCTGGATCACACTGTGCACCTTGTCGAAACCGGGGCCTGCGTTGGAGGCCTGCGCGGGAGCTGCGGCAGGGGCTTCTGCAGGTTTGGTTTCAGCCGGCTTCAAGCCGCCACCCACCGCTGTTTCCGGCAGCGGCTGGTACTCGATCGCCGCAGGTGCCTTGGCCACTTCCGGAGCATTGGACATCGGCTTCGGACCGGTCACGTAGGCCAGGCAGATCATGCCCACCGCTGCCACCGGCAGGGTCCAGGCGAACTTGTGGCTGTCGTGACGGGTGTTGAAGTAGTGACGCACCAGCACCGCGAAAATCGCGATCCCGGCCAGGATCAACCAGTTGTACTGGCTGCCGTAGGTGCTCGGGAAGTGGTTGCTGATCATGATGAACAGCACCGGCAGGGTGAAGTAGTTGTTGTGACGCGAACGCAGCAGGCCCTTGGCTGGCAACGCAGGGTCCGGCGTGCGGTTCTCGGCGATGGCCGCGACCAGTGCGCGTTGCGCCGGCATGATGATGCGGAACACGTTACCGACCATGATGGTGCCGATCAGCGCGCCGACGTGCAGGTACGCACCACGACCGCTGAACACCTTGCTGAAGCCATAGGCCGCGCCGATGATCAGTACGAACAGGATGAAACCGAGCAGGGCAGGGCGTTTGCCCAGGGCCGAGTCGCAGAGGAAGGAGTAGACGAACCAGCCGATGAACAGCGAGCCCAGACCGATGGCCACGCCTTCAGGGCCGCTCAGGGTGCTGCCCGGAGCCAGCAGGTAGAGCGTCGGGTTGGAGTAGAACACCACGCACAGCAGCGCGATACCCGACATCCAGGTGAAGTAGGCTTCCCATTTGAACCAGTGCAGGTTGTCCGGCATGGTCGGTGGAGCCAGTTTGTATTTTTCCAGGTGATAGATGCCGCCGCCGTGGATCGCCCACAAGTCACCAGCCAGACCGCTTTTCGGGTTGACCCGATTGAGGTTGTTCTCCAGCCAGACGAAATAGAACGACGCGCCGATCCAGGCCACACCGGTAATCATATGAACCCAGCGCACGCTCAGGTTCAGCCATTCCAACAGATGTGCTTCCACAGTCTTTACCTCTCGCCTGTCACTCTTGTTGTCGAGTGATCAGACCTTCTCTTATTGGTGGGGGGCGAGGATCAAACGCTCATCCTCTTTGAAGAAATGCTCATCGCAGTTATTGCCTGTGCCACTGCGATCAACCACCAGGAAGTCATCCCGCTTTTCGATCGTCAGCACCGGGTGGTGCCAGACGCCGCGATGGTAATTGATGCCCTGCCTGCCGTTGGTGACGAAGGCGCGGACCAAGCCTGATACAGGTGCATCGCCAAGTGGCGCGACCACGATCAGAAAGGGGTTGCCGAGCAGCGGAATGAAAGCCTGGCTGCCCAGCGGATGGCGCTCCAGCATGCTCACGGTCAGCGGCATGTCCTGCGCGTCGGCGCGGAAGATGCTGATGATCGCGTTGTCCTCTGGCGTGGCGGTCTGGACCGTCGCCAGTTTGTGGAAGCGCATGGTCGAACCGTTGTTGATCATGAAGTGATCGCTGCCGTCGGTTTCGATCACGTCACCGAAAGGGGCGAAGGCTTCTTTGGTCAGCGGTTCAATCGTCAGTGTGCGCATGCTGTTCTTTTCCGAATTCTGTGTTGTTGGTTCTATTGTCATCGCTGGCAAGCCAGCTCCCACAGGTTTTGTGAACACCTCGGTTCTTGTGGGAGCGGGCTTGCCCGCGATTGGGTTCACCGCTTATTTAGCGACCTTGCCCAAAACACGCAGGCGGCTCACGCCACCATCCGGGAACACGTTCAGGCGGATGTGGGTGATCGGGCCCAGGGCCTTGATCTGCTCGGCGAAGGTGTGTTCGGCGTGCATTTCCAGCTTCTGGCTTGGCAGCAGTTCGCGCCAGAACAGCGACTGGGTTTCGATCTGGCTGTCGGTGCCGCCTTTGACGAAGGCGCCCTGGATCGAGCAGCTGTCCGGGTAGTTGCCCTTGAAGTGCAGGGTGTCGACGATGACTTTCTCGACTTCACCGGCATGGCCCAGGGCGACGATCACCCAGTCATTGCCAGGGGTGCGACGACGGGCGGTTTCCCAGCCGTCGCCCATGTTGATGCCACGGCCCGGGTTCAGGATGTTGCTCATGCGGCCGAAGTGCTCGTCGGAGCAAGCCAGGGCGCGACCGCCGTTCAGGGCAGCAGCCAGGTCGACCTGTTCGTTGTCGCCGATGGCCGACCAGTCGCGGAACGGCACGCCGTAAACGCGCAGACGGGCCACGCCGCCATCCGGGTAGATGTTGAAGCGCAGGTGGCTGAAGGCCTGGTCGTTGTTGATTTCGTGGTAGTGGTGGCTGTTGCCTTGCAGCTCGACGGCCGACAGCACTTCAACCCACTGGGTGTTTTCGTTCGGCTCGCCTTCGGCCAGGAAGCAGGCTTCCAGGGATGCCGATGGCGGGAAGTTGCCGGTGAAGAATGAAGTGTCGATGTCCACGCCCTTGATCGAGCCGGGCACGCCCAGGCGGATCACGGCGCTGTCATAGCCTTCGAAGCGCTTGCGGCGCGACTCCCAGCCATCCATCCACTTGCCGTTGTCATCGAACACGCCCTCCTTCCACACGGCCGGGGTCGGTTGGAACAGACGGTTGGCGTCTGCGAACCAGTCATCGGTGACCGAGATGATTTTGGTGCCCAGGCGGGCGTCGGCCAGGTTGACGAACTTCTCGAAAGGTACGGCGTAAGCTTTCATTCTTCTTGTCTGCCTTTAAATAAGTGGCTTGGGATGCTTGCAGTGCCCTGGGTGTCTTTGCGTTTAAGGCACTCGGGCAAGGCTTGCTATAGGGTCAGTAAACGGAACAGGGCAATTTTGTTGATCTGCGCCAGCGCGCACTTGAACTCGGTGTCGACCGGGTTGTGGATGCGCGTTTCGAACGCCGCGAGGATCTGATGCCGGTTGCTGCCTTTTACCGCCATGATGAAGGGAAACTTGAACTTGGCCTTGTAGGCGTCGTTCAGCTCGGTGAAGCGCTGGAACTCTTCGGCCGTGCATTGGTGAATACCGGCGCCAGCCTGTTCATTGGTGCTGGCTTCGGTCAACTGGCCCTGGACGGCGGCTTTGCCGGCCAGGTCCGGGTGGGCGTTGATCAGTGCCAGCTGGCTGGCGTGATCGGCGCTCAACAGGATGTCGCTCATGCGCTGGTGCAGGGTTTCGATCTGGTCGATCGACGCGTCCTGGCCCAGGTCGAAGGCCTTTTCGGCCACCCATGGCGAGTGTTCGTAGATGTCGGCGAAGGCGGCGACAAAGGCGTCGCGGCTCAGGGTCGAGGGTTTGACGGTTTGAAAGGTGCTCATTTGGCAGCCCCTTGGTACGGGTGGGTTTGCTGCCAGTGACGCGCGATGTCGACGCGACGGCTGAACCACACCTGTTCATGACTTTTAGCGTATTCGATAAAGCGCTTGAGCGAAGCCAGACGCGCCGGACGGCCAACCAGGCGGCAGTGCAGGCCGATCGACAGCATCTTCGGCGCTTCCGCGCCTTCGGCGTAGAGCACGTCGAACGCGTCCTTGAGGTATTCGTAGAAGTCTTCGCCCTTGTTAAAACCCTGGACCTGGGTGAAGCGCATGTCGTTGGTGTCCAGGGTGTAGGGGATCACCAGGTGTGGCTTGCCGGTCGGGTTGTTCGGTTCCCAGTAGGGCAGGTCGTCATCGTAGGTGTCGCTGTCGTAGAGGAAACCGCCTTCTTCCATCACCAGGCGACGGGTGTTCGGGCCGGTGCGGCCGGTGTACCAGCCCAATGGGCGCTCGCCGGTGATTTCGGTGAGGATGCGGATCGCTTCGAGCATGTGCTCGCGTTCCTGGGCTTCATCCATGTATTGGTAGTCGATCCAGCGATAGCCGTGGCTGCAGATCTCGTGGCCGGCATCGACCATGGCGCGGATCACGTCCGGGTGACGCTGGGCGGCCATGGCCACGGCGAAGATGGTCAGCGGGATGTCGAATTCCTTGAACAGCTTGAGGATCCGCCAGACGCCGGCGCGGCTGCCATACTCGTAGAGCGATTCCATGCTCATGTTGCGCGCGCCCTGCAGGGGCTGTGCGGCAACCATTTCGGAGAGGAAGGCTTCGGATTCTTTATCGCCGTGCAGGATGTTGCGCTCGCCGCCTTCTTCGTAATTGAGTACGAAAGACAGGGCGATGCGGGCGTTGCCCGGCCAGTGTGGGTGCGGAGGGTTACTGCCGTAACCGGTCAGGTCGCGTGGGTAGTCAGCGCTCACTGCAGTCTTCCTTCTTATTCGTGTTGACAGGTGGTGTGGCGTGCCCGCGAATGAGAAGTCAGGCTGGCGTCACAACGATGGGCTGATTGTATACAACTTTATCTTCACTTTGTAAGCCTGAATTTTTGCATTTTTCGCTAACGGTCATCTTCCGGTGATAGGAGGGGGAGTCTGCAAGAAATCTGCCTGTCCGCCTGGCTTCCGGTTACAGGGCTCGGCCAGTGCGCACTTCGCCGGAAAACCGCCGGGAAATCGGAGGTTGGCGCAGCCGTTGGTAAATATGTCGTTTTTATTGTGTACAATTTTTTTGAAAAGTGTCTTAATCGAAACCTCGCCGCAGCATTTCGGGCTCCGAAACGGTGCGGTCTCCTTTTCAACTGACTTCGGGAGGCGCGAGGTCTGACTGCAGAATGCAGGCAGGCGCGCAGAATCAATGGGACGTTTGACTACACACGTTTTGGACGCTGCACATGGTTGCCCGGGCAGCTCGATCAAGGTCGAGCTGTACCGCGTCGAGGGTTCGCAGCTGGAATTGGTCGCCAGCGCGGTCACCAACAGCGATGGTCGTGTCGATTCGCCGCTGTTGCAGGGCGATGACTACCGCACCGGGGTTTATCAGGTTCAGTTCCATGCCGGCGACTACTACCGCGCCCGTGGCGTCCAGCTGCCGGAGCCTGCCTTCCTGGATGTGGTGGTGCTGCGTTTCGGCATCTCGGCACAGCAGGATCACTATCACGTGCCGCTGCTGATTTCGCCCTACAGCTACTCGACCTACCGCGGCAGCTGATCCCCCAAGCAGCTGCCTCACCCTGGAAGCGACTGCGCATATAGCTTCTTTGGTCTTTCGCCCGCTCACACTGCGGGCTTTTTTTCGCCTGTAGAAAAGTCAAAAGATCGCAGCCTGCGGCAGCTCCTACAGGGAAGCGCATTCCAAATGTAGGAGCTGCCGCAGGCTTCGATCTTTTAATCTTAATGGCTCAACAGCGACGCAGCCCCTGCGCCACTGAACAACCCGGCACTGATCCGGTTGAACCAGCTCTGTCCCTTGCCGCTACGCAGATACCGCGCCGCGCCATGGGCGCCCAGGCCATAGGCAACCTTGCACAGCAGATCCAGCACAGTCCAGGTTGCGATCATCACCAGCAGTTGCGGCAGGAACGCCTGCTCGGCACTCAGGAATTGCGGCAAAAACGCGGCGAAGAACAGGATGTCCTTCGGGTTGCTGGCACCCAGGACGAATGCACGTCCAAACAGTGCGCGAAAGCGCGGCACCGGCGCAGCCTGAGGCACTTCGGCGCCGTGGGACGGCTGGCGCGATTGCTGCCAGCTCTGCCAGGCGAGGTAGAACAGGTACAGCGCGCCGACGATTTTCAAGGCGCTGAACAACTGCTCGGAAGCCAGCAGTAACGCACCCAGCCCCAGCGCCGAAGCGCTCAACAGGCAGATCGAGGCAAACACTCCGCCGAGAAACGCGGGGTAGGAACGGACCAGGCCGTAATTCAGACTGTTGCTGATCATCAGCAAGGACAGCGGTCCCGGGATCAGGATCACTACCAGCGCAGCGCCGCTGAACAGCAGCCAGGTTTCCAGACTCATCACTTTCCTCCATTTGCACAAAAGCCTCACCCGACGGGGTGAGGCTGTTTTGAATCGTGTTCGACTTACAAGAAGATGAACTTGGCGATGAAGATCGCGCAGAGCACCCACAGGCTGACGGAAATTTCCTTGTACTTGCCGGTACCGGCCTTCAGCGCCACATAGGTGATAAAGCCCAGGGCGATACCGTCGGCGACCGAGAAGGTCAGCGGCATCATGATCGCGGTGACGATCGCCGGAATGCTGTCGGTGGCCTCGTCCCATTCGATGTGGGCCATGCCGCCCATCATCAGCATCGCGACGTAGATCAGCGCGCCGGCGGTGGCGTAGGCAGGAATCATCCCGGCCAGCGGCGCGAAGAACATGGCTGCGATAAATAGCACGCCCACGGTCACGGCGGTAAGGCCGGTGCGACCACCTGCGGCTACACCCGCGGCACTTTCCACATAGCTTGTGACGGGAGGAACACCGACCACGGCACCGAATACGCTGGAGGCGCTGTCGGCTTTCATCGCGCGGGAAAGGTTTTCGATCCGGCCGTCAGCGCCTACCAGGTTGGCGCGCTGGGCGACGCCCATCAGGGTGCCGGCGGTGTCGAACATGTGCACGAAGAGGAAGGCCAGCACCACGCTGATCATGCTGACGTTGAACACGCCGGCGACATCCATGGCCATCCAGGTCGGGGCCAGGCTCGGCGGGGCCGACATGATCCCTTCGTAATGCACCAGGCCCAGGCCCCAACCGGCCAGGGTCACGGTGATGATGCTGATGAGGATCGCACCGAATACCTTGTGGTAGCTGAGGATCGCGATCATCAGGAAGCAAATGCCGGCGAGCAGCGGGCCAGCCTCGTGCAAAGAGCCGAGTTTGATCAAAGTGGCCGGGCTATCGACGACGATTCCGGCGGTTTTCAGACCGATCAGCCCCAGGAACAGGCCAACGCCGGCGCCCATGGCGTGACGCAGGCTGACCGGGATGCTGTTGAGCAACCATTCGCGAATCTTCGAGAAGGTCAGGATCATGAACAGCACACCGGACACGAACACCGCGCCCAGGGCGGTTTCCCAGTTGTAGCCCATGGTGCCGACCACGGTGTAGGTGAAGAACGCGTTCAGGCCCATGCCCGGCGCCAGGCCCACCGGCCAGTTGGCGTAGAGCCCCATCAACAGGCAGCCGAGCGCGGCGGCGATGCAGGTGGCGACGAACGCCGCGCCATGATCGATGCCGGCGTCGGCCATGATGTTGGGGTTGACGAAGATGATGTAGGCCATCGTGATGAAGGTTGTCAGACCGGCAATCAGCTCGGTCTTCACCGTGGTGCCATGCAAGCTGAGTTTAAACAGGCGCTCCAGCAAGCCAGTGCGTAGAGGCGGCGAGAGATCCAGCGTCGATGCTTCGGATTTGCGGCTTTCCACAGCGAGTACTCCTCAAGAGTTTTATTTTTATTTCCAGGGCCGGATCCCGAGGGGTGGCAGCGGCCCTTTGAGGTGCTTGCGAATTTGTTGACTCGTTGGTCAGAAACTCGCACGAAGTGGATTATGCTTTTGTATACAAAGAAAGCAAATAATGTTTTTGATTTTGTCGACGAAAAATCTGACAAAGGAGATATATCGTCTGTTCGCGAAGGCGGCGGTACTGGTTCCAGAAAACCAGCGGATTGAATACTCAATCTGCCGACAATTGGTTCTTACCCAAAGCCAGATTCACCGCCAGCCACCCATTCACCGCCGCCTCCCCGGCCTCGGCAAACACCCGCTCCAACAATTTCACCTGCTCTCGACGCAGCGCCTGTTCGAACCGCGCACCTTCATCGGTCAGCTCCAGCAACCGCTTACGCTTGTCCGTCTCGGACGCGACGCTGTTCACCAGGTGCATTTCCAGCAACTGCCGCAACGGCATGTTCAGCGCCTGCTTGGTCACGCCGAGCAATTCCAGCAATTGCTTCACGCTGAGGTTGGGGTAACGGGCGACGAAAAACACGATGCGTTGATGCACCCGGCTCAGGCCTCGGCGTTCGAGCATTTCGTCGGCCTTGGCGGTGAAGGCCTGGTAGCCGAAGAAAAACGCTTCCATGGCCTGTTGCTGGGAATTCGGGTTTTTAAGGTCAAGCATGTTGACGTATCCGCTCGGGCTGTCGTAATTTCGGTCAACCAGTTTGACTCATTTTCCTCATGCCTCGCTACCGGTGATCCCCATGGCTTTTTCCGAACGTGTCTCGCGCCTTAAAAGTTCTCTGATCCGTGAAATCCTCGCCGCCGCCCAGCACCCGCAAGTGATGTCGTTCGCCGGTGGCCTGCCGGCCGAGGCCATGCTGCCCAAGGTCGAGTGGGACCGGATGCCGGTGTCCATGGGCCAATACGGCATGAGCGAAGGCGAGCCGGCATTGCGCGAGGCTTTGGCAGCCGAGGCACGGGCTCTGGGTCTGCCGTGCGACGCGAGTCAGGTGTTGGTGGTCAGCGGCTCCCAGCAAACCCTCGATCTGGCTGCCAAGCTCTACATCGACAAGGGCACGCAGATCGTCCTCGAAGCCCCGACCTACCTGGCGGCGCTGCAGATTTTCCAGCTGTTCGGTGCCGACTGCCTGACCGTGCCGCTGCAAGCCGATGGCCCGAACCTTGTGCAATTGCGCTCGTGTCTGGAGCAGCATCGCCCGGCGTTCATCTACCTGATCCCGACGTTTCAGAACCCGTCGGCGGTGCGTTACAGCGAGGCCAAGCGCGAAGCCGTGGCGAGCCTGCTCGACGAGTTCGGCGTGACCCTGATCGAAGACGAGCCGTACCGCGAACTGACGTTCGATGGCGGCAGCGCCAAACCGATTGCCGGACGCCTGAAGAAATCCAGCTGGATCTACACCGGCACCGTCTCCAAAACCCTGTTGCCGGGTTTGCGCGTGGGGTACCTGATCGCCAGTCCGGACCTGTTCCCGCACCTGCTCAAGCTCAAGCAGTCAGCGGATCTGCACACCAACCGGGTCGGCCAGTGGCAGGCGTTGCAATGGATCGGCAGTGAGTCGTATCGGCAGCATCTGGGCGAGTTGCGCGGTTTTTACCGGGAACGCCGCGATGCGTTTCAGGCGGCGCTGCAAATGCACTTTGCCGATCTCGCGGACTGGAACATGCCCCAGGGCGGGCTGTTTTTCTGGCTGACGCTCAAGCAACCGCTGGATACGCGGACCTTGCTCAATGCGGCGCTGGCCAATGATGTGGCGTTCATGCCCGGTGAGCCGTTCTTTCCGGAGCCGGATAACAACCATGGGCATCTACGGCTGAATTTCAGCCACATTGATCCGGCGCGGCTGAATGAAGGGCTGGGGCGATTGGCGGCGGTGGTGCGCCAGGCACAGGCGGCGCAGGCGGCCTGAGGGTAGAAATGAATAAACCGGCTTTGGGGCCGGTTTATTTTTGGGTGGGATTTGTGGTGTCCGCTCTGACGCCTTCGCGGGCAAGCCTCGCTCCTACGGGAAGATCGCTATCCCTGTAGGAACGAGGCTTGCTCGCGAAGAGGCCCTCAATCACACCACAAAACCATCAGACAGCCGCAAATCGCTTGTCCAGATAATCAATGATCACCTTGGACTCATACATCCAGGTGGTCTTGCCGTCTTCTTCGATACGCAGGCACGGCACCTTGATCTTGCCGCCTTGCTCGAGCAGGGTCTGGCGATCCTGTTCATTGTTCTTTGCATCGCGCAACGCCACCGGCACGTTCAGGCGGCGCAGGGTGCGGCGGGTTTTCACGCAGAACGGGCAGGCGTGGAACTGATACAGGGTCAGGCCCTTGGCGGCGGCTTCGACCTGGGCCTGGGCGGCGGCAGGGCGCTGCTTCTTGCCGGGGCGGGTGATGAAGTCGATGAGGATGATCAGTTGGCCGAGGCCGACACGAAGCGCTTTGACGAGCATGTTGCAAGCCTCACGGGGCAAATGAAGAAAGGCGCGCAGCTTACCTGATTTTTCGCGGACGAAAAAAAACCGGCGATGAATGCCGGTTTTCTTCTGAGCGCGAATTACTTGATCAGGCTGAGGAATTCGCTGCGGGTGGCGGCGTTCTCGCGGAACTCACCGAGCATCACCGAAGTGATCATCGACGAATTCTGCTTTTCCACACCGCGCATCATCATGCACATGTGCTTGGCCTCGATCACCACTGCGACGCCCAAGGCACCGGTCACCTGCTGGACCGCATCGGCGATCTGGCGGCTGAGGTTTTCCTGGATCTGCAGGCGGCGGGCGTACATGTCGACGATCCGCGCGACTTTCGACAGGCCCAAGACCTTGCCGCTCGGGATGTAGGCGACGTGGGCCTTGCCGATGAATGGCAGCAGGTGGTGTTCGCACAACGAGTAGAGCTCGATGTCCTTGACCAGCACCATTTCGCTGTTGTCGGAGCTGAACAAGGCACCGTTGGTGACTTCTTCGAGCGTCTGCTCGTAACCGCGGCAGAGGTACTTCATGGCTTTGGCGGCACGTTTTGGCGTGTCGAGCAGGCCTTCGCGGGAGACGTCTTCGCCCAGTTGGCCGAGGATCGCGGTGTAATTCTGTTCCAGGGACATGAAACTACCTGTGGGATTTACGCAAAAAGCAAGGGTACGGTGGCGGACACGGCGCTGCAAGCGCGACGCATCAGCTTTACTCGTCGCGACCTTCCATCATGGTGCGCTTGAGCATCACATAAACCGCGCCGGCACCGCCATGTCTGGCCTGGCAGGAGGTGAAGCCGAGCACCTGCGGATGCTGGCGCAACCAAGTGTTGACGTGGCTTTTGATCATCGGCCGCTTGCCGTCCAGGCGCACGGCCTTGCCGTGGGTGACGCGCACGCAGCGGATTTCGAATTTGGTCGCTTCGGCCAGGAACGCCCACAGGGTTTCCCGGGCCTTCTCCACGGTCATTCCGTGCAGGTCGAGGCTGCCTTCGAATGGAATCTGGCCGGCCTTGAGCTTGCGTATCTGGCTTTCCTGCACCCCGTCGCGTGCCCACATCAGGTCGTCTTCAGGCCCGACATCGATCACGAACTGATCGGACAGACCGTCTACGGTAGCGACATCCGTGCGCACGGTGGCGGACTGGCGCAGCTTGGCAATCTGTGCGCGGTCAGCTTTGGGTTTGCCGGTTTCGGCGCGATCGTGCTTGATCGGCTTGACGCCTTGGATCGCACTTTTGAACAGGGAAAAATCGTCGTCTTGCATGTCAGCCTCCGCGAAGGGCGGCCAGTTTACCCAACTCCAGGCAATTGGGCGCGCGACAAAACGCGCGGCGTTCGATCCGGGCAGGGTGTCAGTCGTGTTTCTTCATCAGGTGCGGGGACATGTTCAGCTCTCGCGACTGCCGCGAGCGACGGCGGCAACGGCGCCACAGCCATACGCCGATGTACAGCACGAACAGGCCGACCACCAGAACTACCGCAGCACCGCCGCGATTGGTGTTCATCTCGCCCAGGGCAGGGGCGTGGCCCAGCAGTGCGGCAACGCCGGCCATGGCGAGCAGAACGCCGCAGGTTGCCAGCAACGCGGCGAACGCCGCGCCGATTCGAAAACGCCAGTTGCGTTGGCCTTTGGGGCGCAAGCGGCGAGCGTCAAAACCATCGGATAACTTCATTCCGACCTTCCTCAGTGGGTATCGGCCCTTCGACCGGAAGTTGACCGGGTTGTTCCTGAGGCTAAGACAATTACAGCTAATGAGAGGCTTTTGCGGATGAGCGGCGCATGGGCCGCTCATTGAACATCGATCAGATCAGGCTGTTGGTCTGGGCTACGGCGGCGAAGTTGTCGGCCATGATTGCCATTTCAGTCTGCTGAACATGCTCGGCGCTCAGCACGCCACCCTTGTAGGGCAGGTCGCGGGTGGCGCAGGCGTCTTCCACGAGGGTGCAGCGAAAGCCAAGGTTTTTCGCGGCCCGCACCGTGGTGCTGACGCTGGAGTGGCTCATGAAACCGCACACCACCAGGTCCACCGAACCCAGTTCTTCCAGGCGCTTTTTCAGATCGGTGCCGTGGAAGGCACTGGGCAGGATCTTCTCGATCTTGATTTCACCGGCCAGCGGCTCCAGCCCCGGGATGAACTGCCCGCGCTCCCCGCGTGGGTCGAACAGGCCACCGACGGTGCCGAGGTGGCTGACATGCACGATCGGCCGACCGGCCGCACGGGCGGCAGTGACCAATTGTTTGATGTTCGCAACCGCCGAATCCATGCCGCTCAGGGCCAGGGGGCCGCTGAGGTACTCTTTCTGGGCATCGATAATGATCAGGGTCGCATGACTCAGTTTGGCCGCTGGATAACCGCGACCGCTGAGTTGAAACATCGTTTGTGGAACGGACATTCTGGGGCTCCTTGGAGTGGGGCTTTTGCGCCATTGTCCTCTGGCTGAGCGCTTCTGTGAATCGCTACCATCGTAGGCACCGTCGTTATTGGCGTGCAGCGTTGTCAAGTGTTCCGTTTTGTTCAATAGGAAGCTGAAAAAAGAGATTAGTCCTACATCGACATCGGCGTTTTCCCGCGTTCGTCGTGGCGACGATTGGCTGGTAGAATCGCCCGTCGATTTTTCTGGAGTTTGCCGTCGTGATCACTTCCCGCCTTCGCACCCTGCGTGACCATATCCGTTGGGCCGTCAGCCGCTTTCATGGGGAGGATCTGTTTTTCGGCCATGGCACCGACAATGCCTGGGACGAGGCCCGCCAACTGGTGTTGGGGGCGTTGCACCTGCCATGGGAAATCTCTGACAACTACCTGGACTGCAATCTGGAAGAAGACGAAGTCGCGCATTTGCAGCTGCTGCTCAAGCGCCGCATCGAAGATCGCGTGCCGACGGCCTACCTGCTGGGCGAAGCCTGGTTCTGCGGCATGTCGTTCATTGTCGATGAGCGCGTGCTGATCCCGCGTTCGCCGATCGGCGAGCTGATCGAAAACCGTTTTACCCCATGGCTGGGCGCGGAGCCTGCGCGGATCCTCGACCTGTGCACCGGTTCCGGTTGCATCGGTATCGCCTGCGCCTACGAATTCCAGGACGCCGAAGTGGTCTTGGCCGATCTGTCGTTCGAAGCGCTGGAAGTGGCCAACCAGAACATCGAGCGCCATGGCGTCGATGAGCGGGTCTACACGGTGCAGGGTGATGGTTTCGATGGCTTGCCGGGTCAGCGGTTCGACCTGATCGTGTCGAACCCGCCGTATGTGGACGCCGAAGATTTCGCCGACATGCCGGACGAATACCAGCATGAACCGGAGCTGGGCCTGGCCTGCGGTGACGATGGCTTGAACCTGGTGCGCCGCATGCTCGCCGAAGCGGCGGATCACCTGACCGAGAAGGGCTTGTTGATTGTCGAGGTGGGCAACAGCCAGGTTCACGTTGAAGCGCTGTACCCGGAAGTCGACTTCGCCTGGCTTGAATTCGAGCGCGGCGGGCATGGTGTGTTCATGTTGACGGCCGAGCAGTGCCGCGATCATCAGGCGTTGTTCGCGTCCCGCGTCTGACCTTTAAATCCTATCGCGGGCAAGCCCGCTCCCACAGGATTTATGTCGTACGCAAAGGATGCGACAACATAGAACCTGTGGGAGCGAGGCTTGCCCGCGATGGCCGCGCCGCGGTTTCAAGCTTTCAACGGTGCGTCGCAATCCAGATCAACAACCCCGCCTGAAACACCGCAAACGCCACCAGGCAGGTGATAGTGAACCGCAACCCCGCGTCTTCACGCTTGTACTTGCTCACCTTCTCTTCGTGCTTCTTCAGCTTCACTTCCTGCTCGGCCAGGTTCTGCTCGGCCTGCTGGAGCATCTGCGCCGCTTCGAGAATCTCCACGACCTGCAGCTTTTCCGTATTCCAGTCGCCCAGCAGATCGCCAACCCGCACTTCCTGAACGCTGCCCTTCAGATGCTGGGGATCGGCGTACACCACGTCGAAGCCGTGGACCCGCAGAAAGTGGTCGCGGCGCAGGCGGGTGTCTTCGCTCAGCGCATCCTTGTTGTTCAGGTCGGTGCCGTCGACGGTGTAGCCAGGCCAGCGTTTCTTCGCCCAGTTGATGCCTTGCGCCGCCATGTAGCGGCCGATGCCACGGTTCAGCGGTTCGATCTGCAGGCCGCTGTCGGGGCCCAAGTGCACGCGTTTTTCCGTGTGGTCGACCCACACGTCCAGACTGTTCTGCTCCTTGCGCACCCGCTGGCCTGGCAGGGTGATGCTCATGCGCAACAGGCTGCGCTGCTTGTCATGGCGTTCGGCGTAACCGAACTCGACAAAGCGCAGGGGCCGCCCGCCGGTGTTGCGATCGGTCTGCAACGGCGCCAGGCGGAGCATCTTGTGGTGCTCGACGTGGACGTCCGCCCATGGCAGCTCGACCGCTGGCGGTGCTTCTTTTTCAGCGGTGGTGTCGGTTGAAGTCGGGGTGTCTGTCATAACGTCAAGATCCTGTCCAGGCTCAGCTTGTCACCAACCATTGCGTTGGCGACAAAGGCTTATCGGCCGTTTTGTTCAGGACTGGAGGGTAAACAGCGTTTAACGGATGGGAAGTCCGTCAATAAACCCGAGAATGCGCGTACCCAGCTCGGCGGCCAGGGGCAGATTCGGGTCCTTGTAGGAGGCCAACTGGCGTTTGACGTCGTTGGGCACGATGCGCAGGACATGGTTCATGCCTTCGATCAGCGCCAGTTGCGCGTCCGGTTTGGCGGCTTTCAACAAGCGCGCGTCCTCGACCCCGACCTGAATATCGCTGCTGCCCTGAATGATCAGCGCCGGCATTTTCAGGCGGGCAAACGCCGCCGCCGGGTCCTGGCGAAACAGCGTAATCAGGTACGGCTGCACGCTCGGGCGGAAAATCACCTGGAGGGACGGCGGCACGTTGTCATCGGTTTTCCCGGCCTTGAGGCTGTCGAGCAGTTCGTTGCTGCGCAGCATCAAGGGGGGCGGCAGGCTGCGAGCCAGTTGCTCGCGCAGTACCTGATCGATCGGCCGCGCGCTGCCGGACATGGAAATCACCGCCGCCGCATTGACACTCGGCGCGGCGAGGCTGGCGATCAACGCGCCTTCGCTGTGCCCCAGCAGGATCAGCTTGCCGAAGCGCGGGTCGGCCTTGAGCTTGCGACCCCAGGCCTCGGCGTCGGAGACATAGCCTTCGACCGACAGATTGCGCTCGTCCGGAGTAGCCGCCAGGCTCGCCGCCACGCCGCGCTTGTCGTAGCGCACGCTGGCGATGTTGTGTTTGGCCAATACCCAGGCCAGGCGCTTGAGGCTGTCATTGCGCCCGCCGTCGGGATTGTTGCCGTCGCGATCGGTGGGGCCGGAGCCGGAAATGATCAGCACCACCGGCACTGGATTGTCGGACTTGGGCAGCAGCAGCGAGCCGAAAAGCTCGCCGTTGCCGGTGTCCAGGGTAATCGGCCGTTGCAGAACAGTGGCCTGGGCGAAGCCGGTAAACAAGGTCAGGGTCAAGAGCAAAACTCGCAGCATCATCAGGCCATCATCGTCAGGATGCCGGTTGGACTCGCCAATCGGCGTTAGGTTCGAGGATGAACTGATTGGGTAGCCTGCGTATACTGGCGCGCATTACGTATTTGGGTTCGATTTCACGGAGCGTCCTGCATGTCCGGCAATACCTACGGCAAGCTGTTCACTGTCACCACCGCGGGCGAAAGCCATGGCCCGGCGTTGGTCGCCATTGTCGATGGCTGCCCGCCGGGCCTGGAGATTTCCCTTGAGGATCTGCAGCGTGACCTGGACCGGCGCAAGCCCGGCACCAGTCGCCACACCACCCAGCGTCAGGAGGCCGACGAAGTCGAAATCCTCTCCGGCGTGTTCGAGGGTCGTACCACCGGTTGCGCCATCGGCCTGTTGATCCGCAACACCGACCAGAAGTCCAAGGACTACTCGGCGATCAAGGACCTGTTCCGCCCGGCCCACGCCGACTACACCTACCACCACAAATACGGCGAGCGCGATTATCGCGGCGGCGGTCGCAGCTCGGCGCGGGAAACCGCCATGCGCGTGGCGGCTGGCGCCATTGCCAAGAAGTACCTGGCCACCCAGGGCATCGTCATTCGCGGTTACATGAGCCAGCTCGGCCCGATCGAAATCCCGTTCAAGACCTGGGATTCGGTGGAGCAGAACGCCTTCTTCAGCCCGGACCCGGACAAGGTGCCGGAGCTGGAAGCCTATATGGACCAGCTGCGTCGCGACCAGGATTCGGTCGGGGCGAAGATCACCGTGGTTGCCGAAGGCGTGATGCCGGGCCTGGGCGAGCCGATTTTCGATCGCCTCGACGCGGAGCTGGCCCATGCGCTGATGAGCATCAACGCGGTCAAGGGCGTGGAAATCGGCGCCGGTTTCGCCTCCGTAGCCCAGCGCGGCACCGAGCATCGCGATGAGCTGACGCCGGAAGGTTTCCTCAGCAACAACGCCGGCGGCATCCTCGGCGGGATCTCCTCCGGTCAGCCGATCGTTGCCCACCTGGCGCTCAAACCAACTTCGAGCATCACCACCCCGGGCCGTTCCATCGATATCCATGGCAACCCGGTGGAAGTCATCACCAAGGGCCGTCACGACCCGTGCGTCGGCATCCGCGCCACGCCGATCGCCGAAGCGATGATGGCCATCGTGCTGATGGACCACCTGCTGCGTCACCGCGGGCAAAACGCCGATGTGCGCGTGAGCACGCCGGTGCTCGGCCAGCTGTGAATGGCCGATCTGCATGATTGATATGAAAAGCGCCGCAGTCTGATGGCTGCGGCGCTTCCGTACTGGCGGCTCTCCAGTTTCTATCTGTTCTATTTCGCCCTGCTCGGATCGACCGCGCCGTTTCTGGCGCTGTACTTCGATCATCTGGGTTTTTCTGCCGCGCGCATCGGCGAGCTGGTGGCAATCCCGATGCTGATGCGTTGCGTGGCGCCGAACATCTGGGGCTGGCTCGGTGACTACACCGGCCGGCGCCTGGCCATCGTGCGCTTCGGCGCCGTCTGTACGCTGCTGACCTTTTCGCTGATCTTCGTCAGCAAGACCTACGCCTGGCTGGCGATGGTCATGGCCCTGCACGCGTTCTTCTGGCATGCGGTGTTGCCGCAGTTCGAGGTCATTACCCTGGCGCACTTGCAGGGGCAGACCTCGCGCTACAGCCAGATTCGCCTGTGGGGTTCCATCGGTTTCATCATCACCGTGGTCGCGCTGGGGCGCCTGTTCGAATGGCTGAGCCTGGACATCTACCCGGCGGCGCTGGTGCTGATCATGGCCGGCATCGTCCTGAGCAGCCTGTGGGTGCCCAATGCGCAGCCGCCGCAAGGCGCGCGGTTGAGCGGGGAGGGGTTTCTGGCCCAATTGCGCAGCCCCGGCGTGCTGGCGTTCTACGCCTGCGTGGCGCTGATGCAGATGAGCCACGGTCCGTATTACACCTTTCTGACCCTGCACCTCGAGCGCCTGGGTTACAGCCGCGGGGTGATCGGCATGCTCTGGGCCGTCGGCGTGGTGGCCGAAGTGCTGATGTTCATGGCGATGAGCCGGATCCTCGCGCGCTTTTCCCTGCGGCGGGTGTTGCTGGCGAGCTTTCTGCTGGCGGCGTTGCGCTGGTTGTTGTTGGGCTCGCTGGCGGAATTTCTCTGGGTGCTGTTGTTTGCCCAGGTGCTGCACGCCGCCACCTTCGGCAGTTTTCACGCCGCGGCCATTGCCTTCGTGCAACGCAGCTTCGGCCCCCGTCAGCAAGGCCAGGGCCAGGCGTTGTATGCCGCCCTGGCCGGGACCGGCGGCGCCATGGGCGCGCTGTATTCCGGCTACAGCTGGAATGCCCTCGGCGCGGCATCAACCTTTAGTGTTGCCAGTCTCGCAGCCGTCGCGGCAGCCGTTATCATCGCCACACGTATGCAAGAAGGAACGTCCCAATGAGCAGCCTGTCCGTTTTTCACGTCTCAAGCCCCGAAGTTCCCAACAAGGTGCTGACCCATTTCGAAGACATCGCCTCGACCCTGGCCGAACAGGGCGTACGCTTTGACCGTTGGCAAGCTGCGACGAAGCTCCAGCCCGGCGCCAGTCAGGAAGAGGTGATTGCTGCCTATCAGACGCCAATCGACCAGCTGATGACCGAGCGTGGCTACATCACCGTTGATGTGATCAGCTGCAGCAGCGATCACCCGCAGAAAGACGAACTCCTCGACGAACACCGCAAGGGTGAAGACGAAGTACGCTTTTTCGTCGCCGGGCGCGGTTTGTTCAACCTGCACATCGACGATTACGTCTATGCGGTACTGTGCGAGAAGAATGATCTGATCCTGGTGCCGGCCGGCACCAAACATTGGTTCGATAGGGGGGAGAACCCGCATTTCGTGGCGATTCGCCTGTTCAAGAACCAGGAAGGGTTGGTGGCGAACTTCACCGGGGACAACATTGCCAGCCGGTTCCCACGGCTCGATGACTTCACATAACCTGTAGGAGCGAGCATGCTCGCGATGAACGTTCAGACACCGCTGGGCATCAGGTTTCCAGCGTTACCGTTAACGACCATCGCGAGCATGCTCGCTCCTGCAGGAAAGCAGATATCCGCTTTCGTCAGGCCGAATGATAGGTCGGCAACGCAAACCGCTGCTGGCTCTGCAGCATCGAAATCTGCGGCAACTCGCTGGCCTGTTCGGCCAGGTCGCGGCGGATGGCGCTGATGACCCACGACAGCTGGTCGCCATTGTGCAACTGCTGATAGGAAATCGAGCGCTTGAATACCTTGTCCTCTCCACCACGCAAGGTCAGCAGAATCCCGCCGTCCGGGCGAGGCTGGGTAGTGACCTGGAAGTTGGAGAACAGGGATGCGAATTTTTCCTGGATCAGGTTCATGTCTTTCAGCTCCGTGATGACTTGAATAGGCAAGCATGCACAGAGCGTTGCAGTGATTGTGCCAGCATCCGCTCTTGGTTAAATTTCTTTAAAAACAACGGCTTATGTTTTTGGCGGGTTTTTGTTTTCGTGCAATTTGCAAGAACAGCCATCGTGCATCCTGCATTTTGCGAGATTCTCGGCGGTTGGATTGAACCATTTGAAGTCCTCGCGCTCGCGATCTCCAACACCGCTGTTGCAGATACAAAACATTTCAAAAACCGCGTGTACAGCTCAAGAACCCTTGACGTATTTTCGGGCTTCATTCAACGCCGCCCGACAATAAGAAGAGCGAACGGGAGCCGCCATGCGCCGCACGCCAAGCGACACGATCACCTGGAGCATGATGCTCCGCAAGCTGCCTTCCATCGCCAAAGCCCTGCCACGGGTGGTCAAGGGCATGAAGGTCGCAAACGTCAAGGACCCGAACCAACCGTGTGGCCTGGCCTGGAGTTTCGAACAGGCAACCCTGCGCAATCCCGATGGCCCGGCACTGCTGCACGATGCGCTTTCGCTGAGTTATACACAGGTCAACCAATGGGCCAACCGCGTCGCCCATCACCTGATCGAGCGGGGCATCGGCAAGGGCGACGTCGTGGCGGTGTTCATCGAGAACCGTCCTGAGCTGCTGGTGACGATCCTGGCGGTGGCCAAGGTCGGCGCGATCAGCGCCTTGCTCAACACTTCGCAGACCCGCGACACACTTGTCCACAGCCTGAATCTGGTAGCGCCGGCGGCCATCGTCGTCGGCGAGGAATTGGTTCCGGCGTTTCTGGCGGTGCGCGAGTCGGTGTCGATCCCGGCGGCGCACTGCTGGTTCATTGCCGACCAGAACACCTACGATCACCCGGGCATCGCGCCCGAAGGCTTCATCAATCTGATGACCGCCAGCATCGACGGCCCCGTCGACAATCCGGCCAGCAGCCAGCAGATCTTCTTCGACGACACCTGCTTCTATATCTACACCTCGGGCACCACGGGTCTGCCCAAGGCCGGCGTGTTCAAGCACGGGCGCTGGATGCGCAGCTTCGCCAGCTTCGGCATGGTCGCCCTGGACATGCGACCCACGGACATCGTCTATTGCACCTTGCCGCTGTATCACGCCACGGGCCTGTGCGTGTGCTGGGGCTCGGCCATCAGCGGCGCTTCGGGGTTTGCCCTGCGTCGCAAGTTCAGCGCCAGTCACTTCTGGGGCGATGTGCGCAAATACCGCGCGACCACCCTGGGTTACGTCGGCGAACTGTGCCGTTATCTGGTGGATCAACCGACCGGCGAGGACGACAACCGGCACGAAGTGACCAAGATGATCGGCAATGGCCTGCGCCCCGGCGCCTGGCGCGAGTTCAAGACGCGTTTTGGCGTCAGGCACATCTGCGAGCTGTATGCCGCCAGCGACGGCAACATCGGCTTCACCAACATCCTGAATTTCGACAACACGGTGGGGTTCTCCCTGATGTCCTGGGAACTGGCCGCCTACGATCATGACAGCGGCGCGCCGATCCGTGCCGCCAACGGTTTCATGCGCAAGGTCGGCAAGGGCGAGCAGGGCCTGTTGCTGGCGAGGATCGACGACAAGGCGCCGCTGGACGGCTACACCGATCCGCAGAAAACCGAGAAGGTCGTTTTGCACGATGTGTTCGTCAAGGGCGACCGCTATTTCAATACCGGCGATCTGCTGCGCAACATCGGTTTCGGCCACGCACAGTTCGTCGACCGTCTGGGCGACACCTATCGCTGGAAGGGCGAAAACGTCTCGACCACTGAAGTCGAGAACATGCTGCTCAAGCATCCGCTGATCTCCGAAGCCGTGGCCTATGGCGTGGAAATCCTCAACACCAACGGCCGGGCAGGAATGGCGGCGATCACGCCGGCCGAATCCCTGGCGACCCTGGATTTCAGCGCGCTGCTGGCGTTTCTGCGACAGCAACTGCCGGCTTATGCGGTGCCGCTGTTTCTGCGGGTGAAGCTGAAAATGGAGACCACCGGGACCTTCAAGTACCAGAAAACCCGGCTCAAGGACGAAGGTTTCGACCCTGCCCGCACCGGCGGCGACCCGATCTACGCCTGGCTGCCGGGCAGCGACACCTACGTGCAGGTCACCGAGCCCTTGCTGACGGCGATTCAGGACGGTCGTTATCGTTATTGAAAGTGGCTATGGCTGCGTTTCAGAAAAAAGAAGTGACAGTGCCGGGGCCGCTCGGGAAACTGTCGGCTTTCCGAATGACAGAACCTGGAGTGTCCAATGTCAGACCAAAGCCGCCAGATGACCCCCGAAGAAGCCGCCGAGTTTGCCGAACAGGTATTCAACAAGGCTCGCGAGGGCGATGCGGCCATGATGGCAGCGCTGCTGAGCAAGGGCCTGCCGGCGAACCTGCGCAATCACAAGGGCGACACCATGTTGATGCTGGCCGCGTACCACGGCCACGTGGAAACCGTGAAAGTGCTGCTGGAACACAAGGCCGACCCGGAAATCCGCAACGACAACGGCCAGAGCCCGATCGCCGGTGCGGCCTTCAAGGGCGACCTGGCGGTGGTCACGGCGCTGGTCGAAGGTGGCGCGCAGATTGACGGAGCGTCATTCGACGGGCGTACCGCACTGATGATGGCGGCCATGTTCAACCGTGTCGCCATTGTCGATTACCTGATCGGCAAAGGCGCCGATCCACGGGCCAGGGACGCCAACGGTGTAACGGCGCTGGATGCGGCGAAGACCATGGGCGCTACCGATACCGTTGCGCAGCTGGAAAAATTGCTGGGCTAAAAAACAAAACCCTGTGATGAGGGTACAAGCCCCCTCGCCACAGGTTTGCATTCCAACCGAATGACCGGTTCCGCAGCACCTCGCCAAATGCGTTATCCTTCGCGCCCTCAAAATTCCCTAGCGACAGGATCTGCCCCCATGAAAGCCGCACTCGTCGAACTCATCAGCAAAATCAGCTCCGGGTGCATGGGCGAAGACGAAATCCTCAAGGTCGCTGACGAAGCGGCCCAGGCTTATGCGGATCCCGAGGCCTTCCTGGGCGCCAACCCGGACATCAACTACGACGACACCTTCCCGATTGCGCTGGGCGAATGGGTGGTCATCGGCAGTCTTCCCGACACCGTGCTGTTCCAGGCCGATACCTACGTTGACCTGTTCAGCCAGATCGTCGCCTCGTTCGGCCCGGGCGTTGAGTTCAACCTCAAGCCCAAGCAACTGGCCAGGACCGAGGCGCTGACCGCGCTCAATCGCATCCAGGTACAAATGAGCAGCCTGAACAAGGAAAACGGCGGTTACACCCTGATGAACATCAGCCAGTTGCTCGACGATGAGCTGCAGATGGTGCTGGTCTACGGCAACGACGTGCCACGGGTGCTGGAATTGTGCGCGCAGGTCGGCATCTCGGCGGCGCCAGCCCTGGAAGCCCTGAAAGTGGCGATCCACGTCTGAGTCGACAAAGCTGTCAATAAAACGGAACCCCGGACAGAGCCGGCTATCCTAATGGCATACCACTCTTGCGGAGCATCGCCATGGGTTCCACCTTCAACAGCCTGGTTGGCCTGATCATTCTTGCCCTGGATATCTGGGCAATCATCAACGTCCTGAAAAGTGGCGCCGAAACCGGGATGAAAGTCCTCTGGGTGCTGTTGATCGTCCTGCTGCCGGTGCTGGGCCTGATCATCTGGGCCATCGCCGGGCCGCGGGGGGATGTCAGGGTCTGATCCCGACTTACGCCCGATCCTGCAGGAGCGAGGCTTGCGCGCGAAGACGGCGGACCAGACAACATTGATGGTGCCTGACACATCGCCTTCGCGGGCAAGCCTCGCTCCTACGCAGATGCACAGATCCGTCGGAACATTAGCCAGCTAACTTGGTCGAGATAGATGTAAGCCCACTTACGGGTTGATCGAGGAGGCTGCGATGTCAAAGTGGAAAGTCACTTTCGTGGATGATCATGGACAAACGATCAACGAAGTCTTTGAGTGCGAGGAATGCCCGAGTCACGAGCAGGCCGCCAAACTCATCAAGGAGCGGTTTCTTCCTGTGGCTGCAAAGCTGGATCTGAACGATCTGGAGGGGCGAACCGTCGACGCCAGCGTCAAGAACCTCAAGACGCAGAACAGCATTCAAATCCTCGGCATCACGCCAATCTGAACACTTCCTGTCGCATTCTCATCCAGGCCTTGGCAGCGCCTCGGTCCTGGGGCTACTCTGCAATCGAGATCAGCGAATGGATCGCTAAGGTCTGGTCTTGTCAGCTACATGCTTGTTTCCCGCCGGCACCTCGGTGCCGAACCGCCCGCAGTACGGTTGCGCGAGCAGGGAGTACGGAAAGTCTATCCATCGGTTTTTTGAGGAGGACGTTTCATGAGCACAGCCTATCAAGAAGACATCAGCAGCAGCGTGCTGCGCCGCATGAAAGAAGGCGGTTTCGATTTTTCACGGTTCCACCCCATCGAGTTCTACGCCATTTTCCCGGACGAGGAGCGGGCACGCAGGGCGGCGGGTCATTTTCATCACGGTGAGTCCCTCAATTCGCAAATAACCGTGCGCGACGACGGTGCCTGGGCGCTGGAGTTGAGCAAGGTCATGTACGCCACCTACGACGACATCGGCGACTTCGAACAGGGTTTCGAAGCGGTGGTCGAGCCATTGGGCGGCATCATTGAGGGCTGGGGTGTGAAACAGGAGCTACGAGGGCGACTCGCATAACCTTATGAACAGCAGCAATCGCAAACGCGGCTGACCTTCGGGTCGGCCGTTTTGTTTTCAACACGTTTTTGCGCGAGCTGCCGAAGGCTGCGATCTTTTGCTTTTGCGTCGACCAAAAAAAAGGCCACCTGAGCAGGTGGCCAAACGGTAAGACCGGAAAGGAGGGAAAACCGGTCGGGAGGTGGAGGCTGTCAACTTCGCCGCCTTGGATAGACGAAGTTTTTTCAGCGGATGCGCAGATTATCCACAGCCCCGAGCGGGTGGTGAAATCGACTCTGACTATGCGGGCGATAGGCAATTACCGGGGAACCGGATCGGGCGCGAACAGTCAGGGCTTAACCTTGCGGCCCGCCATATGCTTGAGATACCCCACCAACATCCCCAGATCCTCATCCGGCAGCACCTCGGCCGAGAACCCGGGCATCTTCGCCTGGGGCCATTGGCGCAAGCTCTGCGGATCGCGGATATAGCGCTTGAGGAAGTCCGCGCCGAAGTACTCGGTCGGGTTGTACGGAATGTTCAGGTCCGGTCCTAAATGCGAATCCCCGGCACCGTTCAAGCGATGGCAGGCCAGGCAGTTCTTCTGGAACAGCGCAAACCCTTTGCTCACCGGGTCATCCGCTTCAAGCGCCGGATCAGGCAGCAGGGTCGGGAAGCGCTCGGCCACCGGGGCCAGACGCTTGATGCTGGCGACTTCGAACGGCCATTGTTCGGGGCTGATATTGCCGGCTTTGGGATCGGTCCACACCAGATAGAACGGGCCTGCGCTGTGCTTGCCTTCCGACAGCGGCGGCCAGGGTTTGGCCGGGTCTTCGATCGCCAGCCAGGCTCGCGCGCCTCGCGTCTCAAGCAGCGGCGCCGCCGACAACTCCGCGGCAAATCCATCCAGCGCCACTGCCTGCAGATGGTCTTCGGCTTTTACGTTCGTCAACAGCGCCGCCATCGGCACCGCGCGATAACTCATGTCGCGTTTATAGGAAACATCGTTGGGGATGGTGATGGTCTGGGCCTGAGGGTGCTTGAGCAGTTCCTCGGTCTGCCAGGTACGACTGTTCGCGCCCAGCTCCAGGTTCAGCTGTGCGGCATACAGAGGCGTGCTGAGCAGCAGGGCCCCGAACACAATAAGCGTTTTCAAAGGATCGCCGTCCATGTCGTGGAAAATGCCGTAAAGGTTGGCATAGCCACGCTGGCTCGGGTAGCGAGCCAGTCACATTTTTGTTGTGGCGATATACAAGTCTGGCGCCGTGATTGCAAAAACCGACTAGCCGAGCACCTTGGTCAGGTTCGGCAGAATCAACAACAGCGTAGTGGCAAAGAGAATGAGACCCGCTTGACGAATTTTCGATTGTTTGAACATGGCTGACCGCCTTCTTTTTGTTATTTCCTGATGCCTGCCTGCATATCTCCATGTCGGCAAACGATGCACTTCCTGTAAGAACGACCGTCTCGGCAAAACCCGACGACAACTTCGTACACCTTCACCTTAGAGCCCGCGTCACTCGGGCTTTAGATCCATTTAGTATGGTGTTCTGACTCAAAGCTATTAAAACGGCATGAGGCCTATTGCCAGCTTCTTGGACGGCCTTTTGCTAGACACTTGCGTGTGTTCAAGCGGTTCAGCCAAGGGTGGATGACCGTCCGTCTGAGCGTGACCGTCAATGTCGATGAGCGCTGCGGTCATTGAATCGGCGGTGGCTCGGAATAAGGTGAAGGCTCCTTAAAAGAGCGAAAGATCGCAGCCCCTGTAGGAGCGAGCTTGCTCGCGATGGTCGTCAACGATGACGCTGGCGGCCTGACACCCCGCGGTGTTTTGTTGTCCATCGCGAGCAAGCTCGCTCCTGCGGAGGACAACAACAAGATCGAGGACGTCATGACCCAAGCGTTGATTTTCGATGCGTTACGCACGCCCCGCGGCAAAGGCAAGGCCGATGGCGCCCTGCACAGTGTCAAGCCGGTTAACCTGGTGGCCGGGTTGCTCGGCGCGCTGCAACAGCGAACCGACCTCGACACCAGTCAGGTCGACGATGTGGTGCTCGGTTGCGTGACGCCGGTTGGCGATCAGGGGGCCGACATTGCGAAAACCGCGGTGCAGGTGGCGGATTGGGACATCAGCGTGGCCGGGGTGCAGATCAATCGTTTCTGCGCGTCGGGGCTGGAGGCGGTGAACCTGGGGGCGATGAAAGTGCGCTCCGGTTTCGAGGACCTTGTGGTGGTCGGCGGCGTCGAGTCCATGTCACGGGTGCCCATGGGCAGCGACGGCGGGGCCTGGGCGCTGGACCCGGAAACCAACCTGCACAGCCATTTCACCCCGCAAGGTGTGGGCGCCGACCTGATCGCTACCCTCGAAGGCTTCAGCCGTCAGGACGTCGACGCCTACGCGCTGCACTCCCAGCAAAAAGCCGCGCGGGCGCGGGCCAATGGCTCGTTCAGCAAGTCGCTGGTGCCGGTGCAGGACCAGAACGGCATCATCCTGCTCAATCACGATGAGTTCATTCGCGCCGATTCGACGCTGGAAGGTCTGGGCAAGCTCAAGCCGAGTTTCGAAATGATCGGGCAAATGGGCTTCGACGCCACGGCGTTGCGAGTCTACAGCCATGTCGAGCGCATCCATCACGTCCATACCCCCGGCAACAGTTCCGGCATCGTCGACGGCGCGGCCCTGATGCTGATCGGTTCCGAGGCCAAGGGCCAGGCGCTGGGCCTGCGACCACGGGCGCGGATTGTCGCCACGGCCGTGACCAGCACCGACCCGACCATCATGCTCACCGGCCCCGCGCCCGCGACCCGCAAGGCGCTGGCCAAGGCCGGGCTGCGGGTCGAGGACATCGATCTGTTCGAGGTCAACGAGGCGTTTGCCTCGGTGGTCCTGAAATTCATCAAGGACATGGCGGTCGATCCGGATAAGGTCAACGTCAACGGCGGCTCGATCGCCATGGGGCATCCGCTGGGCGCCACCGGCTGCGCGATCCTCGGTACCTTGCTCGATGAACTGGAAAACCGGCACCTGCGTTATGGCCTCGCGACCTTGTGTGTCGGCGGCGGCATGGGCATTGCCACCATCATCGAACGCCTCTGAGCCCGGATTTCAAGGAAACCTTCATGACCCAAGCCATTCGTTACGAAAAGGGCCAGGACCGGATCGTCGTCCTGACCATCGACATGCCCGGCCAGAGCGCCAACACCATGAACGCGGTGTACCGCCAAGCCATGGCCGATTGCGTTGCGCGCCTGGTGGCCGACAAGGAAGACATTGCCGGCGTCATCATCACCTCGGCGAAAAAGACCTTCTTCGCCGGCGGCGACCTCAATGAATTGATCAAGGTCGGCAAGCCCGAAGCCAAAGCCTTCTACGACATGGTGCTGACCCTCAAAGGGCAATTGCGCACCCTGGAAACCCTGGGCAAGCCGGTGGTCGCGGCGATCAATGGCGCGGCATTGGGCGGGGGCTGGGAAATCTGCCTGGCCTGCCATCACCGGGTCGCGCTGGACAATGCTTCGGTGCAACTCGGTTTGCCGGAAGTGACCCTCGGTCTGCTGCCGGGCGGTGGCGGGGTGGTGCGCATGGTGCGCCTGCTCGGCCTGGAAAAGGCGTTGCCGTATCTGCTCGAAGGGAAAAAGCTGCGACCACAACAGGCGCTGCAGGCCGGACTGATCGACGAACTGGCGGCGGACAGCGAGGAACTGCTGGCCAAGGCCCGAGCCTGGATCAACGCCAATCCGACCGCGGTGCAGCGTTGGGACGTGAAGGGTTACCAGATCCCCGGCGGCACGCCGTCGAATCCGAAGGTCGCGCAGATGCTGGCCATCGCGCCCTCGATCCTGCGCAGCAAGACCCAGGGCTGCATGCCGGCGCCGGAGAAGATCCTGTGCGCCGCGGTGGAAGGCGCCCAGGTGGATTTCGACACGGCGCACCTGATCGAAACCCGCTACTTCACCGAGCTGACCACCGGCCAGGTCTCGAAAAACCTGATCGGCACCTTCTGGTTCCAGCTCAATGAAATCAATGCCGGCGGTTCGCGGCCACAGGGTTTCGCGCCCCATGTGACAAAAAAGGTCGGCGTACTCGGCGCCGGGATGATGGGCGCGGGCATTGCCTTTGTCAGCGCATCGGCCGGGATCGAGGTGGTGCTCAAGGACATCAGCCTCGCCGCGGCCGAGAAGGGCAAGGCGCACTCGGCGGCACTGCTGGACAAGAAAGTGGCGCGCGGGCAAATGAGCGCCGAGCAACGCGAAGCGGTGCTGGCTCGTATCCACACCACCGAAAGCGATGCGGATCTGGCCGGTTGCGACCTGATCATCGAGGCTGTGTTCGAGGACCGTGAGCTCAAGGCCAAGGTGTCGCTGGCCGCGCAACGAATCGTCGGCGCGGATGCGGTGATCGCCTCCAACACTTCGACCCTGCCGATCAGCGGCCTGGCCACGGCGGTGCCGGACCAGAGCAAGTTCATCGGCCTGCATTTCTTCAGCCCTGTGGACAAGATGGCGTTGGTGGAAATCATCAAGGGCGTCAATACCAGTGACGAAACCCTCGCGCGCGGATTCGATTTCGTTCTGCAAATCCGCAAAACGCCGATTGTGGTCAACGACAGTCGCGGGTTCTTCACTTCGCGGGTATTCGGCACTTTCACCAACGAAGGCATCGCGATGCTCGGCGAGGGCGTGAGCGCGGCGATGATCGAGACCGAAGCACGCAAGGCCGGCATGCCCGTCGGGCCGCTGGCGATCTCCGATGAAGTGTCCCTGAGCCTGATGAGCCATATCCGCCAGCAGACCGCCAAGGACTTGCTGGCCGAGGGCAAGCCGCTGGTGGAGCACCCGTCATCCGCCGTGATCGACCTGATGCTCAACGAATACAAACGCGCGGGCAGGGCGGCCGGAGGCGGTTTCTATGACTATCCGGCCGGTGCCCAGAAGCATTTGTGGCCGGAACTGAAAAGCCGTTTCGAAAAGGCCGACGGGCAGATTTCAGCCAATGATGTGCGTGATCGTCTGCTGTTCGTGCAGGCGATCGAGACCGTGCGTTGCGTGGAGGAGGGTGTGCTGATGTCGATGGCCGATGCCAACGTCGGCTCGGTGCTCGGCATCGGTTTCGCCGCCTGGACCGGCGGTGCGCTGCAGTTCATCAACCAATACGGGATCGGGGATTTCGTCGCCCGGGCCCAGTATCTGGCCGGGCAATACGGCGAACGCTTCGCACCGCCGGCCCTGTTGCTGGAAAAAGCCGGCAAGGGGGAAGCGTTTTAGGGATGGATGACGCATCTCGGGGCTTGCCTTGTTGCAGTGTTAGAGGCAGGCTCTGGGGTGTGCATTATTCCCATCACGTGTCAGGTATTTTTTATGTCGTTACGCATCTGCATTCTGGAAACCGACAACCTGCGTCCGGAATTGGTCGACCAATATCAGGGCTACGGGCAGATGTTCAAGCGCCTGTTTTCGCAGCAACCGATTGCCGCCGATTTCACCATCTACAACGTGGTGCAGGGTGATTATCCTGCCGATGACGAGACCTTCGATGCCTACCTGGTCACCGGCAGCAAGGCCGATTCCTTCGGTACCGACCCGTGGATCCAGACCCTCAAGCAATACCTGCTGACCCGCTACGAGCGTGGCGACAAGCTGCTGGGCGTCTGCTTCGGCCATCAGTTGCTGGCGCTGTTGCTCGGTGGCAAGAGCGAGCGAGCGACCCAGGGCTGGGGTGTCGGCACCCACAACTACAAAATGGCCGCCAAGGCGCCGTGGATGAGTCCGGTGCGTGAGGAGCTGACGCTGCTGATCAGCCACCAGGATCAGGTGACCTCACTGCCGGAAAACGCCACGGTCATCGCCTCCAGCGATTTCTGCCCGTACGCCGCTTATCACATCAACGATCAGGTGCTGTGCTTCCAGGGCCATCCGGAATTCATCCACGATTACTCCCGCGCGTTGCTGGACATTCGTCAGCAGGCGCTGGGTGAGCAGATTTATTCGAAAGGGATTGCCAGCCTGGACAGTGAGCATCATGGCACCACGGTGGCTGAGTGGATGATGCGGTTTGTGGCGCATAAGCCAGAAGCCGCCTGATCCTCTGCATCGATCCTGTGTAGGAGCTGCCGAAGGCTGCTCCTACACAGGATCGCATTTCAAGGTGCGGTTTGGTATTAAAGCCAGCCGGACTTCTTGAAGCTCGCCCACAAACTCACACACCCTACCGTAATCACCCCCAGCACCCCGAAATACCCGTAATGCCAGCTCAACTCCGGCATGTCCTGGAAGTTCATCCCGTAAATCCCGGCAATCGCCGTCGGGAACGCCAGGATCGCCGCCCAGGCTGCGAATTTGCGCTGCACCACACTTTGCCGTGAGGCCTCCAGCAGCACGCCGACTTCGATGGTCTGGCTGGCGATTTCCGCCAGGGTGGTCAGGTCTTCCAGCTGTCGCTTGACGTGGATCTGCACGTCGCGGAAGTACGGGCGCATATTCTTGTCGATGAACGGGAAGCTGAGTCGCTGCAGTTCCTCGCCGATCTCCACCATCGGCGCCGCATAACGGCGCAGGCGCAGTACATCGCGACGCAGGCCGTGCAGGTTCTGGATGTCGCATTCGTTCAGCGAGCCGCACATCACGTTGTGTTCCAGCTCATCGATCTCGGCGTGAATCGCTTCGCCCATCGGCTGATAGTTTTCAATCACGAAGTCGAGGATGGCATAGAGCACGAAATCTTCCCCGTGCTCCAGCAACAGCGGACGCGCCTCACAACGCTGCCGGACATGGGCGTAGGACGCCGAATGACCGTTACGCGCGGTGATGATGTAGCCGTTGCCGGCAAAGATATGCGTCTCGATGAACTTGAGTTTGCCGTCTTCGCGTATAGGGGAGTAAGTGACGATGAACAACGCGTCGCCGAAGGTTTCAAGTTTCGGGCGGCTGTGTTTTTCCAGGGCGTCTTCGATGGCCAGTTCGTGAAGGTTGAACTGGCGCTGCAGGTTGAACAGTTCTTCGGCGTTCGGCTCTTCCAGGCCGATCCAGACAAAGTGACCGGGCTTCGCGGCCCAGGCCGCGCCTTCATCGAGAGTGATATTGGTGACTTTCTTACCCGCGCTGTAAACCGCAGCAGCAACAACTCGACCCATGATCTTTGTTCACTTCTTCTTGGCAGATTGAGGCAAATAGAGACAGCCTCAAGCTTAGCGCTGTCCAGGAGTTGAGAGTCAGTGAAACTTGCGAAGTTCTGCACAAAAGAAAACCCGCACAAGGCGGGTTTCATGTTCAGGCGGCTTGAAGTTGCCGGTCCATCGAATCGATGCATTCGCGCATCTGTTCCTGGCAGCGGGCAATCAACATGGGCATGTCATCCATGCTCAGGCCCGCAGTCGGAATCGCCGGCAGCGAGCGAATCAGAATTTTCCCACTGCGCCAGCGGTTCAATCGCATGTGCTTGACGTAACTGCTGACACACACCGGGACAATCGGAACTCCCGCAGCGATGGCCATCTGAAAGGCGCCTTTCTTGAAAGGCAACAATTCCTTGCCCAGATTGCGCGTGCCTTCGGGGAAGACCCAGATCGAAGTGTCCTCGTTTTGCAGGGTGTGGGTGGTGGTCAGCATCGACTGGCGCGCCTTGTGCGCGTTGCCACGGTCGATCAGCACGTTGCCGGCCAGCCAGAACAACTGACCGAACAACGGCACCCATTTCAGGCTCTTCTTGCCTATGCACACAGTACGGCGAGGCACCACGTTGCCGAACACGAACAGATCGTAGTTGGATTGGTGATTGGCAATGATCACGCAGCTGTCGGGTTTATCCATCAATGGGCCGACATCGGCCTTCACCCGCAAACGCAAAATGCACATCGCCGGCCAGGCATAGAGGCGGGCGCACAAACGACTGTTATCGGGATTGAAAGGGCGGCAAAGGCCGAGCACCACTCCGAGCACACCCGCCACGATAAAGTGAAGGCCCATCAATGACATACGTAAAACAAACAGCATTTTCAGGCCCCACCGGGACAAAAGGTGGCGCAGTGTACGGATGTGCACTGTTTTCGGCAATTGCCGCTCAGAAGGCGGGAGATAGGCGATGTTTAAGCAATTGTTTCTGACTGATTGGTCAGGGCTGTGCCAGAGCGGCTCAGGTAGGGAAGGCTCAACATGATCAAATGTGGGGGCGAGCCTGCTCGCGAAAAACCTGCGGACAACGCATTCATTCAAAGACTGCGCGTTATCGGTATCGCCCATCGCGAGCAGGCTCGCTCCCACAAAGGTCGTACGGGTTTGTTAACCCATGTGCTCCTGATCCACGATGATCGCGTTGTCCAAGGCATCCAGCAATGCCTTGCGCGCTTTCAACTTGGTGTTCTTGTGGGCGGTCATGTTGATCTTCTTCAACTGACGAGCCGCCGCCAGCGCGGTGTTCTGCAGCTCTTCGGCCGACACCACGACATCGAGGAAACCGGCATCCACGGCCGTCTGAGGGTTGAACATTTCACCGTTGATGACCGAACGGTGGAACGCCGACTTGCGCAGGCGATCACGGGCCAGTTCGATGCCGGCGTGGTGCATGGTCATGCCGATCTGCACTTCGTTCAGGCCGATGCTGAACGGGCCGTCGACACCGATGCGGTAATCCGCCGACAACAGCAGGAACGCGCCCTTGGCCACGGCATGACCGGGGCAGGCGACGATCACCGGGAACGGGTGCGACAGCAGGCGACGGGCCAGGGTCGAGCCGGAGGTGACCAGCGACACGGCTTCCTTGGGGCCGGAGGTCATGACCTTCAAATCGTAACCGCCCGAGAGAATCCCCGGCTGACCGGTGATGATGACTACCGCGCGATCCGTCACCGCCTGATCCAGGGCAGCGTTGAAGGCTGCAATCACGTCCGGAGAGATGGCGTTGACCTTGCCGTTGCTCAGGGTCAGGGTCGCGATACCGTCTTCGAGGTGGTAGGAAATCAACTCACTCATGACGCTATTCCTTTCAATAAAGATGGGCAGACGTTACCCACGGCTACCAGTCAGGTAAAGCGCCATGACTGACCCGCCAGTCACTCTTTGCCCGTCTTTGCGGCGCGGCGCACCATGCTGGCGCTGCGTTGCCTTCTATATGGAAGCGTACGTTGAACCAGAGATTGGCCGGTTTGCCATCATCCGATCGGCCTGAAACAACGAATCGCGTTAAGCGCATGAAAATTCTGAAAAAAATGTTTGCCATCGGAAAAGCTTTCGACTACATTAGCGCGCCTCGACAGACAGAACATGTTTGAAGAGATACGGTGAAGTGTCCGAGTGGCTTAAGGAGCACGCCTGGAAAGTGTGTATACAGGAAACTGTATCGAGAGTTCGAATCTCTCCTTCACCGCCAAATTCGATGTAAACAGAACCCCTGGTTTCGAAAGAAGCCAGGGGTTTTGTGCTTTTCGGGGTCGGTGTTCCTACAGGTGTTTCTGAAAATGATGTAGGAATCTGGAGCGGTGTGTAGGACGTTGCACCGTAAAGCCAGGCAGTACGGGGCTTCCAAGGGGCTGCGCGCTTAAGGTCGCCCGTTCTGGCGGGGAGTGTTCGTTGTACGCGTTCTGTGTCCAGAATGAACCCGCAGGAAACAACCATACCGACTGACCAGGGACGGAGAGCATCGATATGCAGGACACGACCATGAAGCAAGCCGAGTACGAAAAGATCCTTCTGGAAATCGCCAGGCTGAAAGCCGAGCAACGCAAGTTGCGCGCCGAAGCGGGCAAGTTGAATGCCGAAGCGGGCAAGATGACCCGTGAGGTCTTCTGGTATCCGGTCGTCATTGCCATTGGCTTTATCGGCACGGTAGCGACTGCCACCGCGCTCCTGATAAAGCTTCTGGTTCCCTGATATCGTTCCAGCGCGGCGCTGGCCGCTCCATCATCCACTATTCAGTGCAAACAGGAATGCAATGATCACGACCACCACCCACGCTATCGAAGGTCGGCAAATTACCGCTTACCTGGACATTGTCAGCGCCGAGTCGGTGCAGGGCATCAACGTCATCCGCGATGTGTTTGCCGGGATGCGGGACTTTTTCGGTGGGCGCTCCCAGACGCTGGAGCGCGCCTTGAAGGAAGCGCGTATCCAGGCCACCGACGAGATCAAGGAGCGGGCGCGGGCCCTCCAGGCGGATGCGGTGGTGGGACTCGATTACGAGATCAGCATGCCGGCGGGCAAGGGCGGCATGGTCGTGGTTTTCGTGACCGGGACGGCGGTGAAGTTGAGGTAACTGCAGGTGGGTCCATTCGTCGGGCGTTCGGCAATCTGAATCACAAGTCCGGTAATGACCGGCTAGTCTCAAAACCCTTGGTGATCGATATGGTTCGGGCAAATGGGCTTGCCGGTGTCGATCCCGTTTTGAAAAAGGGGTGATGAAATGGTTGATCCGTACATTGAAGATGATGGCGCAGAGTTTCCGATCAACAATTTCGTCCACTGTGGGCAGACTGTGTACGTTGCAAGCTTCGGCGAGGATCAGGTTGAAGTCCGCAGGATCAAGACCCAGGCGAGTCGGGTACTGAAAGGGAAATTTCTCCCGAGAGTGACGCCGCCGGCCAGGAAGTGAATGTGGATTGCGTCAGTGAACCCCGCTCTCGAGCGGGGTTTTTTGTGCTCGGATTTCCGTGCGTTCGGAATGTGTGAACGAATGTTTAAGGTGTCCGTTTTTTCACAAAGTTTTCACAAGACCGTACGTAGGCTGAACCCATCCGTTAGAAAGCAACACCCTGCCCGTTCCCCAGCGGGCTTTTTTTTGCCTGTCATAAAACCTTTTCCATAAAAACTGTCCAACCGTCGCCGATAACGAGGTTGCGCACGCGCATGTCTGGACTTTGTCTGCTCGAAAGCATTCAATCCCGACCCTTTTGATTTTCATCCCTATTTTTGAGGTTTTTGTCATGCGTTTCACTCTGCCTGCTTTGGTTCTGGGTCTTCTGGTCGCTCAAGGCGCGATGGCTGGCGACGGCACTGCCGCAATCGGCGGCGGTCTGGGCGGCGCGCTGGGTAACGTTGTTGGCCAAAGCATGGGCGGCAGCACTGGCGCGGCCATCGGTGCTGGCGTAGCGGGCGCAGCCGGTAGCGCTGTTGCCGCCAAGAAAGGCCACCGCACCAGCGCTGCCATCGGTGGCGGTGTGGGCGCCGCTGGCGGTTCGGTCATCGGCAACAGCCTGGGTGGCAAGACCGGTTCCACCATCGGCGCAGGCCTGGGTGGTGCGTTGGGCGGCGGCGTGGGCAGCAACCTGGCCAAAGGTCACAAGCGTCACTGATCCCGAGCGGTCTTCTGATCGATCAAGGCCAATGCCCGAATCTCGCGATTCGGGCATTTTTCTTTTGTGCGCTCTGGAAAGTCGCGGACAGTGTTGTGCGTCATTCTTGACACCGTCCGGTCAGCTTCTCTAGGATGCTGCTCATGCGCCGATTTAAACAGCTACTTGCGGGGCGCCAGGTGACTCGATCAGTCACTGTAGAAGCCGGAAACGGTTTCGAAATACCGCTAAAGCGCTGGTTCGGTGTTGCCTCTCACCTGCCATGCAGACTTTTGAGGCTGAGACACGACATGATGAATGCACCAAGCCCCGTTGTACGTCCCGCGCCGATCACGGCACATCTCACCCAGCGCAATCCAAAAATCCTGCTTGGCGGTAAGCATCAGCCGACGCTTTTGCGTTATCTCGACGGCTGGCCGCGCCGCACCGGTGGACCGGCAGCGTTTCTGATTCAGTTCGTCGAAGACGGCGAGTCGCTGGCCCGGTTCGCCAGCGACAGTTTCGACCTGGCGGTGATTCAATCTCCAGGCGTTGAAGACGCTCCGCAAGTTATCAGGCAACTGGTCCGTGTTGCCCGACAAGGGCTGATCACCCGTCGCTGAGGGCGATAGCTCAGCTGTTGACGTTCACCACCACCCGTCCGCGTACTTTACCGGCCAGCAATTGACTGGCCGTCTGCACGACTTCGCTCAGGGCGATTTCCCGGGTGATTTCTTTCAGCATGGCAAGATCAAGATCCCGAGCCAGACGACTCCAGGCCTCCAATCGATCCTTGCGCGGGCGCATCACGCTGTCGATGCCGGCCAGGGTCACGCCGCGCAGAATGAAAGGGGCAACGCTGGCGGGAAAATCCATGCCTTGCGCCAGGCCGCAGGCGGCGACAGTGCCACCGTAGCGAGTGCTGGCGCAGACGTTGGCCAGGGTGTGACTGCCCACTGAGTCGATGGCGCCGGCCCAGCGTTCTTTTGCCAGAGGGCGGCCGGGCTCGCTCAGCTGGGCGCGGTCGATGATTTGCGATGCACCGAGTTTTTTCAGGTAGTCCGTCTCCTCGAGGCGACCGGTAGAGGCGACTACCGTGTAACCCAGGCGAGCGAGGAGGGCGATGGAAAAGCTGCCGACCCCACCATTGGCTCCGGTGACCAGAATTTCACCCTTGTCCGGCGTGACGCCGTTTCGCTCAAGAGCGAGCACCGAGAGCATGGCCGTGTATCCAGCGGTGCCGATAGCCATGGCTTGTTGAGCCGTGAACCCTTCGGGCAGAGGAATCAGCCAGTCGCCATTCAATCGAGCCACCTGGGACAGTCCGCCCCAGTGCCCTTCGCCCACTCCCCAACCGTTGAGCAAGACGCTGTCACCCGCCTTGAAATCAGGGTGGTCACTGTGTTCGACGGTGCCTGCCAGATCGATCCCCGGCACCATGGGAAACGCGCGAACCACCGGACCTTTGCCCGTGATCGCCAGGGCATCCTTGTAGTTGAGGGTGCTGCAGGCCACTCGCACCGTTACATTGCCGGGTGGGAGTTGTGATGGCTCCAGCTGTGCGATGCGCGCTTGGCTACCGGTGTCGTCTTTCTCAATCAGGATTGCGTTGAACATGGCTTTTTCCTTTATTGGACCGATCGGCTATAAATTGTAAAAAAGTATTAGACTGGTTGTCTCGAATGTCAACCCGTGAAGTGACCAGCGTGGAAATATCGGCCCTTGCCTCAATGGCAAACCTGTCGACAGGTTGCCTGATCAAGAGCGGTTCAAATATCGTTAGCCGATGTCATCGCCAGTGAGCACCACGCTTTGAGTACGAACATCATCACAACGCAAGGTCATGAAGCTCTGAAGCAGGAGCTCGACTATCTATGGCGAGAGAAACGTCCTGACACCACGCGCAAAGTGACGTGGGCGGCGTCTTTGGGGGACCGCAGCGAAAATGCCGACTATCAGTACAACAAGAAGCTGCTGCGGGAAATTGACCGGCGCGTCCGTTACCTGCGCAAGCGACTTGAGGATGTTCGGGTGGTCGCCTATTCGCCCGAGCAGGAAGGCAAAGTGTTTTTCGGGGCCTGGGTCGAGATCGAAAACGAGGCGGGGGAGATCAAGAAGTTCAGGGTCGTGGGGTACGACGAAATCTATGGTCGCAACGATTACATCTCGATCGATTCGCCGATGGCGCGTGCACTCTTGAAGAAAGAAGTGGGCGATGAGGCTGTGGTGCAGACCCCGAGCGGCGAGGTGCTGTGGTGGATCAACGAGATTCGTTACGAGCAGAATTAGGCGGTAATGCAGGTCATTGTGCATCCGCGCTTCACCTTCAACAGGATCAGCGCGGTGCAATCGAGCTTCAACCTTCGCGCAATACCGTCAGCGGACTGGCATTCAGCGCACGGCGAGTGCCGAACACGCCAGCCCCGCCAATCAACACGGCACCGATCAACGGCAGCACCAGCAGCCATGGGTGTGGATGCCAGGGCAGATCCAGCGCGTATCGGTAGAGCACCAGGCTCACGACCTCCGAACCCAGCGCCGCCAGCAAGCCGCTGACCGCGCCCAGCAAACCGAACTCGATTCTTCGGGCTTTCACCAGCAACTGCCGTTCCGCGCCCAGTGCCCTCAGGAGTGCGCCCTGGCGGATGCGCTCATCGAGCGTCGCCTGCAAGCCGGAAAACAGCACGGCCATGCCTGCCGCGAGGACAAACAACAGCACATATTCCACGGCCAGGGTGACCTGGGCGAGGATGCTGCGCAGCTGCGCCAGCAAGGCCTCCACTTGCAGAATGGTCACCGCCGGAAAGCTTCGGGACAACTCGACGATCTGCTGATCATGACCTGCCGCCAGATAAAAGCTGGTCAGGTAAGTGGCCGGCAGATCCCTCAGCGTGCCCGGCTGGAAGATCATGAAGAAGTTCGGCTGGAAATTGTCCCAGTTGATCTCCCGCAGGCTGGTGACTTTCGCTTCGCGATTGACCCCGCCGACGGTGAAGATCAGGTGATCGCCCAGCTTGAGCTTCAGACTTTCCGCGACCTTGCCTTCCACCGACACACCAGGGATTTCATCCGGCGGCTGATCGGGCCACCAGTTGCCTGCGGTGATCGTGTTACCCGCAGGCAGGTCCGCGGCCCAGGTCAGGCTCAGATCGCGCTGGATCGCCCGGTCTCCCGCCGATTCCTTGGTGACGATCTGCTGCACGGGTTCGCCATTGATGCTGATCAGACGGCCCGGTACGACCGGATACAGCGGCGCCGATTGGGCAGAAAGGGAGAACAGCCGATCGGTGAACGCCTGTTTGTCCGCGGGCAGGATGTTCAGGGCGAAATAGTTCGGTGCGTTTTTTGGCAGCTGGTTCTGCCAGGTGTCGAGCAATTCGCCGCGCAGCAGGGCGATCAGTGCCATCGACAGCAGGATCAGGCCGAATGCCAGGGATTGCCCGGCGGCGGCCAGTGGATGGCGCAACAGTTGGCCAAGACCCAGGCGCCACGGCAACGATGCCCGGGCCAGCATTCGCCGTAGGCTTTTGAGCAGCAACAACAGCAGGCTGCCCAATACCAGTGCCGCGATCACCCCGCCGCCGAGCAGGGCGAAGGTCAGTACCAGGTCCAGGCTCAGGCGCCACATGATCAAGCCCAGGGCGGCCAATGCAGCGCCATAGATCATCCAGGTGCTGGAAGGAATCGGCAGCAGATCCCGGCGCAATACCCGCAGAGGAGGCACCCGGCCCAAGGCCGCCAGTGGCGGCAGGGCGAAGCCGGCCAGTGCCACCAGCCCGGTGCCGATGCCGGCGATGGCGGGGAACAGGCCACCTGGAGGTACGTCGCTGGGTAACAAGTCATGGAGCAGGGCAAACAGCCCAAGTTGTGCCAGCCAACCGATCAGGGCGCCGGCGATGCTGGCGAGCAGTCCGAGGACTGTCAGCTGCAGACTGAACAGCACCATGGTTTCCCGGCGGGACAACCCAAGGCAGCGCAACAGTGCGCTGGCATCGAATCGGCGTGTGGCGAAACGCGTCGCCGACAGGGCTACGGCGACACCCGCCAGCAACACTGCCACCAGACTGGCCATGTTCAGATAACGCTCGGCCTTGCCCAGCGCGCCACCAATCTGCCGGTTGCCGTCGCGGGCATCCTGGATGCGCTGGTTGGCGGCAAGGCCGGGCTTGATGAGTTGGCGATAGGTTTCCAGGGCCGACGCATTGCCGCGCCAGAGATCGCGGTAACTGACCCGGCTGCCGGGCTGCACCACGCCGGTGGCGGCGAGGTCGTCGAGGTTGATCAGGACCCGTGGCGTCAGACTGTAGAAGTTGCCGGCGCGGTCGGGCTCGTAGGTCAGTACCCGGGCGAGCCTCAGGGTTTTCATGCCGACATCGATGCTGTCGCCGATCTTCAGATTGAGCGCAGTCAGTAAACGCCCCTCGACCCAGGTTTCACCGGGATTCGGTCCACCTCCGGACTCCTCGGCAGCGAAAGGCGCGGGCGCGCTTTTCAGCTCACCGCGCAGCGGGTAGACAGCGTCGGCCGCCTTGATGCTGGACAGCTGAATACCGTTGTCCGTGGCAATGACACTGGAAAACTCCACCACCTGCGCATGCTCAAGACCCAGCTCGATGCCGCTCTTGATTTGCTCGTCTCGGGCCGGCGAACTGCCTTCGAGCAGCAGATCCGCCCCCAGGAACTCGGTCGCGCGCAGCATCATCGCGCCGTTGAGGCGAGCGCCGAAGTAGCCAATGGCGGTGCTGGAAGCCACCGCCACCAGCAAAGCGAAGAACAACACGCGCAGTTCGCCGGCCCGGGCATCGCGCAGCAGTTGGCGAATGGCGAGACTGAACAGGCGCAACAGCGGCAGACGTGCCATCAGGCCTCCACGGGGGCGACCAGCAGGCCGGCTTCAAGGCGGATCAGGCGTCGGCAGCGATGGGCCAGACGCTCATCGTGGGTGACCAGGACCAAGGTGGTGCCGCGTTCCTTGTTCAGTTCGAACAACAGATCGCTGATGCGCTCGCCGGTATGGCTGTCGAGGTTGCCGGTGGGTTCGTCGGCGAACAGCACGTCGGGCTCTGCGGCGAATGCCCGGGCAATCGCCACGCGTTGCTGTTCGCCGCCGGAGAGCTGGCGCGGCGAGTGGGTCAGGCGCTGGCCGAGGCCGACCCGCTGCAGCAACTCGCTGGCACGCCCGCGGGCATCTTTGCGGCCGTCGAGCTCCAAGGGCAGCATGACGTTTTCCAGGGCGTTGAGGCTGTCGAGCAACTGGAAGGACTGGAAGACAAAGCCGACGTGCTCGGCGCGGATGCGCGCACGCTGGTCCTCGTCGAGATTGCTCAGGCTCTGTCCGGCCAGGGTGACTTCGCCGCTGCTCGGCAGGTCGAGGCCGGCGAGCAGGCCCAGCAGGGTGGATTTGCCGGAGCCCGAGGCGCCGACGATGGCCAGGCTGTCGCCCTTGTTCAGCTGCAGGCTGAGTTCGTGCAGGATGGTCAGTTCACCTTCCGCGCTGGGAACCACTTTGCTAAGGTTCTTCGCGGTGAGAATGCTTGCGCCCATGGAGAATCCGATGCGTGTGTGGTTTTTGAGTGCTGGCCTGGCCTTGATGTGCATGGCCCAGAACGCAGCGGCGGGTACAGTCCTGATCGTTGGCGATAGTATCAGCGCCGGTTTCGGGCTGGATACCCGGCTGGGGTGGGTGTCGTTGCTCGAGCAACGGCTCAAGCGTGAAGGTTTTGACGATAAAGTGGTCAACGCCTCCATCAGTGGCGACACCAGTGCCGGAGGCCAGGCGCGGCTGCCGGCGCTGCTTGCAGAGCATAAGCCTGAGCTGGTCATCCTCGAACTGGGTGGCAATGACGGCCTGCGCGGACTGCTGCCAACGCAATTGCAACAAAATCTTGCTTCGATGATCGACAGCTCCCGCGCCAGCGGTGCCAAGGTGCTGCTGCTCGGCATGCAGTTGCCTCCCAACTACGGTGCGCGTTACACCAAGGCCTTCGCGGAAGTCTTCAGCAATGTCGCCAGCGAGAAAAACATCCCGCTGGTGCCGTTTTTCCTCGACGGCGTGGGCGGTCATCCCGAGTTGATGCAGGCCGACGGCATCCACCCGGCGGCCGGGGCTCAGGACAAGTTGCTGGAAAATGTCTGGCCTACCTTAAAACCGCTGTTATGACACTTTTCCAGAGGCGGGCTTTCGGCTAATGTGTCGCCCCCGATTTGGAGCCCCCGATGCCGCGTCCCGCCTGGTCACTTTTCTCCTACCAACTGATCGAGCCTGACGAACAGCTGGATCTGTTCGCCTGCCAGGAAGTGCGGGTTCATCTGGTGACCCGTCAGCTGGAGCTGGGAGGTTCGGCGGATCGGACCCTGTGCGGAAGCCTGCTGCCGGCTCAGCCGCGCTGGTCGAGCGTCGATCGCCGGGTGTTCCAGGACCATCGCCTGTGCTCGCTGTGCCGGGCCATTCTCGAGTCGCAAAAGCGCGGCACCTCGCCGATCTGGCCGGAGCTGCGGTTCGAGCTTTGAAGCCTCAAGATTAGCAAGCTATCGGCTGGCTCCCCGAATACCGGGGTGTCGGTGTACAATCGCGCGCCATACCCTCTGTTGATCATGCGAAGGACTTTCCGGATGTTGCCGCGCTTTCCTGCCGTCACCCGCTGCCTGACTCTTGCCGCGCTCTTTGCAGCAGGTCCCGTTGCAGCATTGGAGCTGCCCCTGCCACCACCTGGCGAAGACATCGTTGGCCAGGTGCAAGTGATCAAGGCCAAGTACGAAGATACCTTCGCCGACCTTGGCACCACTTACGACCTGGGCTACACGGAAATGGTCGCGGCCAACCCGGGTGTCGACCCATGGCTGCCGGGCGCCGGCACCGAGATCGTGCTGCCGACCCGTTTCATCCTGCCGCCTGGCCCGCGTGAAGGCATCGTCATCAACCTGGCCGAGTACCGCCTCTACTACTACCCGAAAGGCCGGAACGTGGTTTACACCTTCCCGCTGGGTATCGGCCGTGAAGGCTGGGGCTCGCCGATTGCCCACACCAGCATCACCGCCAAGACGCCGAACCCGACCTGGACACCGCCTGCGTCGATCAAGGCCGAGCACGCCGCCGATGGCGATCCGCTGCCCAACGTGGTGCCGGCCGGTCCCGATAACCCGCTGGGGCCGTTCAAGTTCACCCTCGGTACTCCGGGCTACCTGATTCACGGTTCGAACAAGAAGTTCGGCATCGGCATGCGCACCAGCCATGGCTGTTTCCGCATGTTCAACAACAACGTGCTGGAAATGGCCGGCATGGTGCCGGTGGGCACTTCGGTGCGCATCATCAACGACCCGTACAAGTTCGGCGTAAGTGGCGGCAAGGTTTACCTGGAAGCGCACACGCCACTGGACGACAAGGGCAATCCGTCGGTGGTCGACAAGCACACCTCGGTGATCAACGCGATGCTCAAGCGTGAAGACATCACCAACAACCTGCGCATGAACTGGGATGTAGTGCGTGACGTGGTTGCCGCTGAAGATGGTTTGCCGGTGGAGATCGCTGTACCGAACTCCGCCGCTCCCATGGTGAGCAGTGCGCCACTAGATCCATTGCAGTAACATTTGAGAACAACCCGCTGATGCGCACTGCATCGGCGGGTTTTTTTATGCCTGCACGAAACCGCGGGCAATAAAAAAGCCGACCCAAGAATGGGTCGGCTTGATAACAATCCCGAGGGATTATTACTTGCGGCTAGCTTTTTCCAGCATGCGCAGAGCACGCTCGTTAGCTTCGTCAGCAGTTTGCTGTGCTTTTTGAGCAGCAGCCAGAGCTTCGTCAGCTTTACGGTAAGCTTCGTCTGCACGAGCTTGTGCGCGAGCTGCTGCGTCTTCAGTAGCGGTCAGACGTGCTTCGGTTTCTTTCGATGCGCTGCTGCAACCGGTAGCCAGAACTGCGGCCAGAGCCAGAGCAGAGAATTTCAGAACGTTGTTCATCGTGTTCCCCTTCAAGGACTTTCTATTTAGTGGCTTTCTCCTCCCATTGAGGAAATAGCCGGCGTACATACTACCCATTACTTGTCGTAAGTAAACTGACATAAAGCAGGAAGCCAAAAAAATTGTAGGCGTTGATTCTTTTTCGAGCAACTTTTAACTGCGCTGTTTAAAAAATATTCAGCTGGGAGGCCCGAGATGAGCGAGCCGACGAGGAAAAGTTCCCCACCTAAACAACTGTTTTTCCGGACTTTCCTAAAGTGTATCTAGATGGTTTCGTCTACACTTTCGTTCGGGTTTTGCGCGATGGCTCTCATATCTTTCTCCATGTACTGGTGACTTTAAACGCGGGGGCTCGTCTTAAGTGTCAACATCCGGCAATGATCAGGCTGTCCGACACGGGGGGATCCCTGGTCGAGCCGTTCCTGCGTAACCCGGAGCAGCACCCGCCAACCAGACTGATGACGAGCGCACCTTGAGCATTTGCGCCAATGGTGCCTACTATTTGTACGTGCTCGGTTGCGCGAGATCGGTGTAGCTCTTCTCGGTGTCCATTCAGGCACGGGTGGCGTAGTTGTTCCTTCGCCGGGAAAACATCGGTAAGGTAGGGGTCGGAATTCAAAAGACCCGCGAGGAGTAGTGATGAGCGAGGCGTTGTCCATCCACCATGACCAGGCTGGTCATCAGTTCGAGACCAATGTGGACGGTCATCGTGCCTACCTGACTTATATGGATCTGGGGAAACAGACCCTGGATATCTATCGCACCTTCGTGCCCAATGCATTGCGCGGTCGCGGCATTGCCGCCGCACTGACCGAACAGGCGCTGCAGTACGCCGAGGAGATGGGCTACACCGTCATTCCATCGTGCTCCTACGTCGAGCGCTACATGGAGCGCCACCAGCGGCACGCGGCCAAGCTGAGCGAGTGACCCTCAGCAAAACGAACACATAAAAAAACGCCGGGCTTGCCCGGCGTTTTTTTTTGCTGCACTGAACGGCGATCAGGTGCGATCGCGCTTGGGCAGCACATCCTTGAGCTTGGCGTGCATGCTGCGCAAGGTGTTCTCGGTAGCGGTCCAGTCGATGCAGGCATCGGTGATCGACACGCCGTATTTCAGGTCGGCGAGGTCTTTCGGGATTGCCTGGCAGCCCCAGTTCAGGTGGCTTTCGACCATCAGGCCGATGATCGACTGGTTGCCTTCGAGGATCTGGTTGGCGACGTTCTCCATCACCAGCGGCTGCAGGGCCGGATCCTTGTTCGAGTTGGCGTGGCTGCAATCGACCATGATGTTCGGCTTGATCTTTGCCTTGTTCAGCGCCTGCTCGCAGAGCGCGACGCTGACCGAATCGTAGTTCGGCTTGCCGTTGCCGCCGCGCAGCACGACATGGCCGTAGGCGTTGCCCTTGGTGGTCACGATCGACACGCCGCCTTCCTGGTTGATGCCCAGGAAGCGGTGAGGGCTGGAAACCGATTGCAGGGCGTTGATGGCCACGGTCAGGCCGCCGTCGGTGCCGTTCTTGAAGCCGACGGCCGAGGACAGGCCGGAAGCCATTTCACGGTGGGTCTGGGATTCGGTGGTACGCGCGCCGATGGCCGACCAGCTGATCAGGTCCTGCAGGTACTGCGGGGAGATCGGGTCGAGGGCTTCGGTGGCGGTTGGCAGGCCCATTTCGGCCAGGTCCAGCAGCAATTGGCGACCGATGTGCAGACCGTCCTGGATCTTGAACGAGTCATCCAGGTACGGATCGTTGATCAAGCCTTTCCAGCCGACGGTGGTGCGAGGCTTCTCGAAGTACACGCGCATGACCAGATACAGGGTATCGGAGACTTCCGCAGCCAACACTTTCAGGCGCTCGGCGTATTCGTGGGCGGCCTTGATGTCATGGATCGAGCAAGGCCCGATGACCACGAACAGGCGGTGGTCGGTGCCATCAAGAATGTTGCGAATGACTTCGCGGCCCTTGGTGACGGTGCGCAGCGCGGCGTCGCTCAGAGGGATGTCACGCTTGAGCTGATCGGGGGTGATCAGCGTCTCGTTGGAAGAGACGTTCAGGTCGTTGATCGGTAAATCAGCCATCGTTTACTCGTCAGGTCACGGGTGCAGGCCGCCAGCGAACCCGCGCGGCGGAGCACAGCAAATTAAGCGCGTCGGGGAGCGGAACCTTAGCGCGTTACACCGTGGCTCGACAATGGGCAGACGCGGGTTTGGGGCGTTTAAGGTCGTGTTTGATGCATGCATTTCCCCCTGCAGGGAGGGTTGCAGGGCTGAGAGCTAATCCAGCACAGGCTGCGCAAACGCCTTGCGCACCGTCTCATGGGAAAACTCGTCGGCATGTTGCTGGACCCACTCCAGCGCCCGGGCCTGGACTTCCTGAAGGTCGTCGTGAACGTCATGCTGGCGGCAATAACGCTCTATCCGGCACACCTGCTCGCCCATCCGCGCACTGAACAGCGTCTGCTCGTCAACGAAGGCGATGCCCACCAGGTAACCGTGCTTTCGGCGCAGGCACCAGGCCACATAGCCCAGAAAGCGCATGTCGGGGTTCAAGGTCGGCATGCGCACTTCAAGCGCCGTGCCGTGACGCCATGCGCGGTGATAATTGCAAGCCATGCCCCCGAGGCTGATAGTGTGCAGCTGTTGCCGAGAAAGACATTCGGGCTTGAGCAGCGTCAATTCCACCGGTACATCGTCAGGATGAGGAATGAATCGTCCCATGAACACGGACTCCATGTGTCGGCCATCTGACATTATTTCCCCCAGTATAGTGGTCGAATTGGAGCTGACCGATTTTGACGCCGACCAGCGGCTGCTGACGATGAACGGCGTTTCCCTGGTGATTTTCACCAGTGTTGGCTGTTCGAGTTGCCGCTTTGCCCGCGAGCAATTGCCGAGCCTGGATCTGGCGGTCCATCGGCTGTGCTGGATCGACGCCGGAAACAACGGCGGGGTGGTCGAGCGTTATCAGGTCTTTCATTTGCCGGCGCTGTTTGTGGTGCGCGACGGTGAGTTCTTTGGAGCATTGCATTCGCGCCTGACCGCGTCCGAGCTGAACCGGGCGATCCGCCAGGCGCTGAGTCGAACAGCAGAGGAGTTGCCATGATGGGGGCAGTTGCCAAACCGACAATCGGTATTATCGGGACCGGTGCGATCGGCGGGTTCTACGGATTGATGCTGGCGCGAGCCGGTTTTGATGTGCACTTTCTGCTGCGCAGCGAGTTTTCCGCGGTGGCCGAGCACGGTCTGCAGTTGCACAGTGCGGTACACGGCGCACTCACGTTGAACCCGGTGCAGGCCTATTCGGCCGCCGAAGACATGCCGCCCTGCGACTGGCTGCTGGTGGGGGCGAAAACCTCCAGCAACGCGGACCTGGCGCCGATCATCCAGCAGGCCGCGGCGCCGAACGCCAAGGTACTGCTGTTGCAGAACGGCCTCGACGTCGAGGACAGCCTGCGCGAATGGCTGCCTGATTCGCTGCATGTGCTGGGCGGGCTCTGCTATATCTGCGTCCATCGCGAAGCCCCCGGGGTCATCACCCATCAGGCCCTCGGCGCGGTGCATGTCGGCTATCACAGCGGCCCGGCCGTCGATGGCGCGCAGCGCACCGCGATCGTCGAGGAAGGTGTCGGGCTGTTCCGCAGCGCCGGCATCGATTCACAGGCCATGGCCAACCTGCACCAGGCGCGCTGGCTGAAACTGGTCTGGAATGTTCCTTACAACGGCCTGTCGGTGTTGCTCGGGGCGAGCACCACGCCGTTGATGGCTGACGCCGACAGTCGCGAGCTGATCAAGGCGCTGATGGCCGAAGTGGTGCAGGGGGCCATTGCCTGTGGTCACGAAGTGCCGGCCGGTTATGCCGAGCATCTGTTCATGATGACCGAGAAAATGCCCGACTACTGGCCGAGCATGTACCACGATCATCTGCACAAGCGACCGCTGGAGCTGGACGCCATTTACGCCCGGCCACTGGCAGCGGCAAAGGCCGCGGGTTGCGAACTGCCGCGAATCGAGGCCTTGTATCGCAGTCTGGGTTTTATCGATCGACGCAATCGCTGAGTCGATCAAGCTGAGGGGGAAGGGCATGCCCAAGAACATCGACGACAAACTGGTGCTGGCGATTTCGTCCCGGGCACTGTTCGATTTGAGTGAAAGCCACAAGGTCTATCTGTCGAGCGGCGTCGAGGCCTATCGGCAGTATCAGATCGAGCACGAAGACGAAATTCTCGAACCCGGCGATGCCTTCCCTCTGGTGCAGAAACTCCTCAACCTCAATGCTCACCTCGGCCGCGCCCGGGTCGAGGTGATCCTGGTGTCGCGCAACAGCGCCGACACCGGTCTGCGGGTGTTCAATTCGATCGATCACTACGGGCTGGCGATTTCCCGGGCGGCGTTCGTCGGCGGGCGCAGTCCTTATCCCTACCTCAAGGCCTTTGGCTGCGACCTGTTTCTCTCGACCCATGCCGAAGACGTTCGCAGCGCGCTGGACGCCGGTTTCGCCGCAGCGACCATTCTGTCAGGCGGGGCCAGCCGCGCCGCCAGCGATGAATTGCGCATTGCCTTCGACGGCGATGCGGTGCTGTTTTCCGACGAGTCCGAGCGCGTCTATCAGTCCGGTGGTCTGGAAGCGTTTCAGGCCAAGGAACGCGAGTCGGCTCGCGAACCGTTGCGCGGCGGTCCTTTCAAGGGCTTCCTCGCCGCCCTCAATCTGTTGCAGCGCGAGTTTCCCGATGGCGCCTGCCCGATTCGCACGGCGCTGGTCACCGCCCGCTCTGCGCCGGCCCACGAGCGGGTGATTCGCACCCTGCGCGAGTGGGACATCCGCCTGGATGAGTCGCTGTTTCTGGGCGGCCTGACCAAATCGGCGTTTCTGGAAGCCTTCGCCGCCGACGTGTTTTTCGATGATCAGGCCGGTCATTGCGAGCTGGCCCGGGAAGTCGTCGCCACCGGTCATGTGCCCCATGGCATAAGCAACGAGCAAAAGGTTTAAGCCCGCCGATCAACGTGTTGCGCCAAACGTCGTAGTCTCCAAGGCACTGCTAAGCTGAATCAATCTCCGCCATGTTGGCATTCGAGGAGGTCATATGATTCGCTCGATGCTCTATGCCACTGACCTCGGCCTGTACGCCCCCGTGGTGATGCAACACGCCCTGGAACTGGCACGGACATTCAATGCCGACCTGTACGTAGTGCATGCGGTCGAGCCCATGGGGCTGTTTGCCGAATCGGTGCTGCAGAGCTATCTGGATGAGCAGGCGCTGAACGAATTTCACAGTCAGGGTCTGAATAACGTCATTGCCAATATCGAACAACGGGTACTGGACAGTTTTCGGGAGGAATTGGGAGAAGAGGGCGAGCATGACCTGGAGCGGATTCAGGCGGTACGGGTGCTGCAGGGCGATCCGGCGCAAGTGATTCTGGATCAGGCGCAGAAACTCTCCGTGGATTTACTGATCGTAGGTAGCCATAGCCATGGTGCTGGTGCGGAAACGCCTTTGGGGCGGACCGCAGCGCGTGTGTTGCAGCTGTCGAAGGTGCCGGTTTACCTGGTGCCGCTGGTGCAACGTCGTCGCCAGGGGGATCGCTAGAACGTGAATAGTGGCATTCTGATAAAAAGTTCTAGATTTATTCTTCAAACCATTCATATAGTTATATACCGTCGCTGATGCCCGTGGCGTCTATCTGCTTTGAGGGATTCATATGAAGCTTCAACAACTGCGCTACATCTGGGAAGTGGCGCACCACGACCTCAACGTTTCCGCTACAGCCCAAAGCCTTTACACCTCGCAACCGGGCATCAGCAAACAGATCCGCCTGCTGGAAGACGAACTGGGCGTCGAAGTTTTCGCCCGCAGCGGCAAACACCTGACCCGCGTCACCCCGGCCGGCGAGCGCATCATCACCACCGCCGGCGAGATCCTGCGCAAGGTCGAAAGCATCAAGCAGATCGCCCAGGAATTCTCCAACGAGAAGAAAGGCACCCTGTCGATCGCCACCACCCACACCCAGGCGCGCTATGCACTGCCGCCGGTGATCAGCAACTTCATCAAGCAATACCCGGACGTGGCCCTGCACATGCACCAGGGCTCGCCGATGCAGATCGCCGAAATGGCCGCTGACGGCACCGTGGATTTCGCCATCGCCACCGAAGCGCTGGAGCTGTTCGGTGACCTGGTGATGATGCCGTGCTACCGCTGGAACCGCTGCGTGGTCGTCCCTCACGGTCACCCGCTGACCAAACTGCCGAAGCTGACCCTCGAAGCCCTGGCCGAATACCCGATCGTGACTTACGTGTTCGGTTTCACCGGCCGCTCCAAGCTCGACGAAGCCTTCAGCCATCGCGGCCTGACGCCAAAAGTGGTGTTTACCGCGGCCGACGCCGACGTGATCAAGACTTACGTTCGCCTGGGCCTGGGCGTGGGCATCGTGGCGAAAATGGCGGTGGATACCAAACTCGACAACGATCTGGTCGTACTTGATGCCAGCGAACTGTTCGAATCGAGCATCACCAAGATCGGTTTCCGTCGTGGCACCTTCCTGCGTGGCTTCATGTGCGACTTCATCGAGAAGTTCGCCCCGCACCTGACCCGCGACGTCATGGCCAAAGCCATTCAGTGCCATAACAAGCAGGAACTGGAAGAACTGTTCGAAGGCGTCGAACTGCCCGTCCACTGATCCTTTCTAGACGACCTCGGTGACAGCGAACTGTTGCCGAGCGCCCGCCACCAGAATCTCCACCTCATCGCCCTCGAACTTGCCCAGCAGGCTTTTGCCCAGCGGTGAGCGCGGGGTGATGACGGTGATCGGTTGCCCCACCAGCTCCACCTTCAGCCCTGCGGCATCCGGTGCCAGGAACAGCCACTGTTCGCGACCCTGTTCGTCTTCCAGGCCCAGCAGCGCACCGACCTCGATACCCCGTTGATCGTCATAGGGACGCAGCACCAGGTTCTGGCAAAGCGCCAGGGACTGGCGGATTTCCTCGACGCGCCTGGCTTGCCCGGCCGCCAGATAGGACGCTTCCAGTCCCAGGGTGTCGTACTTGTTTTCGGCGATGTTTTCTTCGTGAGTCGCGGTTTCGTAGGCGGTCAGCGCCGCGCGCTCGGCGATGTCGAGATCGATGCGCAGCTTGTCGAGAATCAGTTGGTGGACGGTCTGTTTATTCATGATCAATCGCAGAATTGCAGGACATTGGCCCGGCTTTTTTCGCTGGGTGCCGTCCGGTCCTGTTGCAGCCAGAACTGGCATTTGGGGTTCGACAGATTACGGTTACTGCTACGGGCCTGATCGAGCCGCGCGGCCTGTTCGCTCTTGCGCAGGTTCTCTTCGTATTGCTCGAACAGCGGGCTCTGAGGAGGAAGATCGGGAACCTGCTGCACCACGGGCGGGTTGGCCAGTTGTTGCACCGCCTGGGCCACCGGCGCCAATTGTTCGTTGAACACAAAGCGTGAGGCGAGCCAGCACGTCAGTGCGATGGCGATGAACCCCAGCCACAGACCCAGGGCAATGCTGCCGGTCAGTTGCAGGGCATTGAGCTGGATCGGCAACGGACGGCGCGGGTTGGGACGGTAGGGCATGGTTGCCTCCTGGCGGTGGGTCGCGGGCATTTGCGATTGTCGCAGAAAGATTAATCGTCGTCGGCTCTTCTGTATGGGGGAATTTATGCGGACAATCGCTGCCTTTGCCAACGGGAGCCTGGAATGTCTGAACTGCCTCAAATGAAAAAAACCAGGCGCTGGGATATTTTTTGCACCGTGGTGGATAACTACGGCGACATCGGCGTGACCTGGCGCCTGGCGCGCCAACTGGTTGCCGAGCATGGCCTGGCGGTGCGCTTGTGGGTCGATGATCTGCGCGCCTTCGAGCGCATGTGCCCGGAAATCGATACCCGCATCGACCAACAATGGCAGCAGGGCGTCGAAGTGCGTCACTGGAGCGCCGACTTCCAGCCGGTCGAGGCCGCGGATGTGGTGATTGCCGCATTCGCCTGCCAATTGCCGAGTGTCTACATGGACGCCATGGCCGAGCGCGAGAAGCCGCCGCTGTGGATGAACCTCGATTACCTGAGTGCCGAGGACTGGGTGATCGGCTGTCACGGCTTGCCGTCGGTCAAATACCGGCACGTGCAGAAGTTCTTCTTCTTTCCGGGCTTCCGCCAGGGGACCGGTGGTTTGCTGCGCGAGGGCGGATTGCTCGATCGGCGCCAGCAGTTCCAGGAGGATCCCGAGGCTCAGCGCGCTTTTCTGCAAGGCCTGGGGATCGATCGTGTTCCGGGTTCACAGCTGATTTCGTTGTTCGCCTACGAAAACGCGGGGCTGGCCAGCTGGATGGACGCGCTGGCGGGCGATTCGACGCCGACGCATCTGTTGGTGCCGGAAGGGCGGATTCTGGGGGACGTCGAGCGCTGGCTGGGGTTAAGCGACCTGACGGCCGGCGCCGTGCATGTGCGCGATGGCCTGACCGTGCAGGTATTGCCGTTCGTCCGGCAGGACGAGTACGACCGCTTGTTGTGGTGCTGTGATTTCAACGCCGTGCGCGGTGAGGATTCGTTCGTCCGGGCGCAGTGGGCGGGGCGGCCGTTGCTCTGGCACATTTATCAGCAGGAAGAAGACGTCCATCTGGACAAGCTCGAGGCCTTCCTCACGCTGTATGTGAAGGATCTTTCGGAGCCTGCGCGGGAGGCCATCAGCGGTTTGTGGCGTGCCTGGAACGCTGGCGAAAAAATGACCGACCACTGGCAATCGACCCGCAAACACTGGCCGGAGCTGCAAAAACACGCCCAGACGTGGTGTCTGGAACAGGCCTCCCGGCCCGATCTCGCCGCGGCGCTGGTACAGTTTTATGTAAATTGGCTATGATACGCGGCCTAGATTTTTGTAAATCCCATCCAAATTCGGATATTCGCAATGAAAACTGGTAAAGAACTCAAACCCGGTACCGTGCTGCGTATCGACAACGATCCATGGCTGGTTCAGAAAGCTGAATTCACCAAATCGGGCCGTAACAGCGCGATCATGAAGACCAAGCTGAAGAACCTGCTGACCGGCTACAAGACCGAAACCGTTTACGGTGCGGACGACAAGCTGGACGACGTGATCCTGGATCGCAAAGAAGCGACCCTGTCGTTCATCAGCGGTGACTCCTACACGTTCATGGACACCACCGACTACACCATGTACGAGCTGAACGCTGAAGACATCGAAGCCGTTCTGCCGTTCATCGAAGAAGGCATGACCGACGTCTGCGAAGCCGTATTCTTCGAAGGCCGTCTGGTTTCCGTAGAGCTGCCGACCACCATCGTGCGTCAGGTTGCCTACACCGAAGGTTCCGCTCGCGGCGACACTTCCGGCAAGGTCATGAAGCCTGCCAAACTGAAGAACGGCACCGAACTGTCGGTTGCTGACTTCATCGAAATCGACGACATGATCGAAATCGACACCCGCGAAGGCGGTTCCTACAAAGGCCGTGCTAAATAAGCACTGCTTGAGGAATGAAAAAGCCCGACCATTGAGTCGGGCTTTTTTGTGCCTGAAAGATTTCCCCTTCCTGTAGGAGCGAGGCTTGCCCGCGAAAGCGTCCTATCAGCCGACTCTGATGTCGATTGATACTACGCCTTCGCGGGCAAGCCTCGCTCCTGCAAGGGATTGTGTTATTTCAGGTGCTCCTTGAGCTCCTGCGAAGCCTGCAACATCGCCGAACGCACCGCCGGCACCTGGCTGACCACGTTGAGCAAACCGTAGTCGTGGATCATACCGTTGTAGCGAACCGAGGTCACCGGCACGCCGGCTTCGTCGAGTTTGCGGGCGTAGGCTTCGCCTTCGTCGCGCAGCACGTCGGCACTTGCCGTCTGCACCAGCGCCGGTGGCAGGCCCTTGAGTTGCGCAGGGGTTGCCCGCAGCGGCGAGGCGTAGATCTCGTTACGCTGGTTGGCGTCGGTGGTGTAGTTGTCCCAGAACCACTTCATCATGTTGCGGGTGAGGAAGTGCCCCTCGGCATACTGATTGTAGGAACCGGTATCGAAGTTGGCATCGGTCACCGGCCACAGCAGAACCTGATACTTGATTGCCGGCGTGCCCTTGTCTTTGGCCATCAGCGCGACCACTGCCGCCATGTTGCCGCCGACGCTGTTGCCGGCTACGGCCAGACGCTTGCCGTCGACGTTGATTTCTTTGCCGTGCTCGGCCACCCATTTGGTTGCCGCGTAAGCCTGGTTGATCGCCACCGGGTAATGCGCTTCCGGTGAAGGGGTGTAGTTGACGAACACCGCCACCGCGCCGGAACCGGCCACCAGGTCACGAACCAGCCGTTCGTGGGTCGGGAAATCCCCCAGCACCCAGCCACCGCCGTGGAAGAACATGAACACCGGCAGCTCGCCCTTGACCCCGGCCGGCCGGACGATGGTCAGACTCAGTGGCTGGCCATCGACCTGGATTGTCTTCTGGCTGACATCGGCTTTCGGTAACGTCAGCTTCACCCCCGACTGTGCGCCCACCAGCACGGCGCGGGCATCCTTGGGCGTCATCTGTTCCATCGGTTTGCCGGTGCCGGCGTTCAACACATCGAGAAATGCCTGGGTGTTGTGTTCAACGTCGCCGGCAAATGCGCTGTGGACGGACAGAGCGAGAAGGGTACCGGTCAAGACTTTGCTGAAAGTATTCATGTTCATTTCCTGTTCGGGCCTGGTTGGACGGCGATGGTTAGACGGTCACGTGCAGACGTACATCGACGTTGCCACGGGTGGCGTTGGAGTACGGGCAGACCTGGTGAGCTGCGTCGACCAGTGCTTGTGCGTCGGCTTGTTCCAGGCCCGGCAGGCTGATGTGCAGGTCGATGTCCAGACCGAAACCGCCAGGGATCTGGCCGATGCCGACATGGGCGGTGATCGAGGCATCGCTCGGGATGCTGCGCTTGGTCTGGCTGGCGACGAACTTCAGGGCGCCGATGAAGCAGGCGGAGTAGCCGGCGGCGAACAGTTGCTCAGGGTTGGTGGCCGCACCGCCTGCACCGCCGAGTTCTTTCGGGGTAGCGAGTTTGACGTCGAGAATGTTGTCGCTGGAGATCGCACGACCGTCACGGCCACCGGTGGAAGTTGCGATTGCGGTGTAGAGAGTTTGCATGGTGAAAGCCTCGTTCGATTGGATTTGACTGGGTTTGTGTTGCGCTAAATGTTTGCGCGCTAACTGAGTGCGAAATAAATGTATCGTGCCAATATTTAGCGCGCAAGATAAATTTTTGAAAAAGTTTCCAGTGAACGAACGATATGGTCGTTAGTTGTTGATTTATAAAGATTTAATCGGCTGAAACTTTTTGTGGGGGCAGAAAGAAATGTGGGAGCGGGCTTGCTCGCGAAAGCGGTGTATCAGTCGGCACATTCGCTGAATGACACACCGCTTTTCGCGAGCAAGCCCGCTCCCACAGGGTTCCAGGGTGTTTTTTAGATCAGGCTGCCCTGCAAATGCCGACGCAGTTCTTGCAGCTCCGCCTGCAGATTCTGCAAACGCTCCAGCGTCATGCCGCTGGCGCCGAGGATGCACTGGGGAATGCCCCGGGCCTTGTCTCGCAAGCCCCGGCCCTGGTCGGTGAGCTCGACGATGACGACGCGCTCGTCTTCACGGCTGCGGGTACGGCTGAGCAGGCCTTCGGCTTCCAGGCGTTTGAGCAGGGGCGTGAGCGAGCCGGGATCGGTCAGCAGGCGTGCGCTGATTTCTCCCACGGTCAAACCATCCTGTTCCCACAGCACCATCATCGCCAGGTACTGTGGATAAGTCAGGCCCAGCGCCTGCAACAGGGGCTTGTAGACCTTGGTCATCATCAGTGACGTGGAATGCAGGGCGAAGCAGGCCTGGTTGTCCAGCAGCAGGTCGTCGCAGTTATCCGGGGTGTCGCGTTCGGTGGTCATTTCGAAGCCTTGAGCAATGATCGTCATGAATCTAGCGGTCAAATCTTTAATGCGCCAGACAATTCCGGACTAGTGGCGATTCAGATGGGTTTGCAGCACCAGATCCCAAGGCGGGATCGGGCTGAAGCGGGTTTTCAGGTACTCCAGCAACAGGCGACTGCGGGAATTGGGTTGTTGTTCCAGGCGCAGGGCATAGATCCCGGCGCTTTCCGGCTTGGGCAGACCGCTTTCGCAGAACAGCGGCAACAACTCGCCACGCACCAGGTATTCGCTGGCCAGCCAGGTCGGCAAATGGGCGATGCCCAGACCGGCTAGTGCGCCGAAAACCAGGGCCTCGGCATTGTTGGCACTCATGCGTATGCGCGAAGGTCGATGCAGTTGCATCTGACCTTCAAGCTCGAAGCGCCATGCGAACTGTGGTGCCAATCCCTCCCAGTCCACGCCGTCGTGTTCGCAGAGTTGCACCGGGCCTCTGGGGACGCCCCGGCGTTGCAGATAGTCCGGGCTGGCACAGGCGATACGCATCATGCTCGCCAGCGGGGTAGCGACCAGTCGGGTATCGGCCAATTGACCGGTACGCAGCACCAGGTCGACTTTACCCAGATTCAGGCCCTGCATATCGACGAAGCTGTCGATCAGATGCAGGTGCACATCAAGGCCAGGATAAAGCGCCAGAAAGTCTGCGATTACCGGTGCCAGATGGCGACGACCGAATGCTGCCGGGGCGTCCACCCGAATCAGACCTTCGGGTGCGCTGCTCAGGGACACCGCCTCGGCTCGCGCCAGCCGCAGTTCCTCGACGATCCGTCGGGCCCGTTCCGCAAATGCCAAACCGGCCGGCGTCGCTCGAACAGCGTGGGTCGTGCGAACGAACAACTGGCTGCCCACGGCGCTTTCGAGGCTGTCGATCCGCCGCGCCACCGCAGAGGGCGTCAGCGGATGACGACGAGAGGCGGCAGAAAAACTTCCGGTTTCCAGAACGTCCAGGAACAGAGCGAGCTGGTCAGTCAATTGATTAGGGTTCATGAAAAGCCGTTTTGCTTATGCGAGTTGGGCATAGCCATTGTGCGCTGCTGTGCGTTTCCCCACCAGAATCATCTGAGTACGATGAGCTCACTATCTGGAGGACCTCGCAGTGATTGATTTTCTGATGTATCTGGTTTTCGGCGCGGCCCTGGGCACTCTGGGCGGCATCTTCGGTATCGGTGGCGGCCTGATTGCCATCCCGCTGCTTGGCGTACTGTTCGGACTGGATCAACAAATCGCCCAAGGCACGGCACTGGTGATGGTGGTTCCCAACGTCATGTTGGCGCTGTGGCGCTACCACCAGCGCAATCGCATCGAAATGCGCCATGCCCTGCCTCTGGCTTCGATGGGGTTCTGTTTTGCCTGGTTTGGCTCGATCTGGGCGGTGGGCATCGATGCGCAAACCATGCGCATGGGCTTCGTCGCTTTCCTGGTCACGCTTACGGCTTACAACCTGCTGCGCATGTTCTCTGGCCGTACGCCAGCCTCTTCGCAGATGAAGTACTCGTGGCCATGGCTGGGTGTGCTCGGTGCCGCATCCGGCACCATGGGCGGTTTGTTCGGAGTGGGCGGGGCGGTGGTGGCGACACCGGTGCTGACCAGTCTGTTCGGCACCACGCAGGTGGTTGCCCAAGGGCTGTCGCTGGCGCTGGCCTTGCCCAGCACCGGTGTCACGTTGATCACCTACGCCGTTCACCATCAGGTCCACTGGACCATCGGTGTGCCTATGGCGGTCGGCGGCCTGCTGAGCATCAGTTGGGGCGTAAAGATCGCCCACGCCATGCCAGAGCGCCTGCTGCGTTCACTGTTCTGCGGGTTCCTGGTGGTAAGCGCAGTGATGCTGGCTTTTAAAGTTTGAAACCGTCGACGATATGTTCGGCCAGGCATTCGGTAATCGGCGACGGATTGTGCAGATTGCGCACCAGCATGATGCTGGCCTCGGGCAATATCGGCAGGTCTTGGGCTTCACCAAGGATGCGCATGTCCTGAGTGATCAGGCTTTCCAGTTGCGCGGTCACCGCAAGGCCCGCGCTGACCACCGCCATGATCGCCGAGAGGCTGTCGCTGTTATAGGCCACGCGGTAATCGCGACCCGCCGCATCCAGAGCGTTGCAGGCCCACATCCGGCAAAAGCAGTCACTGTTGAACATCGCCAGGGGCAAGGGTGTTTGCTCATGGGCGCTGTAGCACTGCGCCTCGGCCCAGACGAACCGTTCCTTGCGCAACAACTGGCCGATTTCGCTGCCCGGTTCGCGGGTGACGATCGAGAGGTCGAGGTCCTGACGCATCAGCAATTGTTTTGATGATTCGCAGTACACTTCGATCTGGATCAGCGGATAAGACTGGGCGAAGCGCCGCAGGATCCCCGGCAAAAAGCGCATCACGTAATCGTCCGGCGTGCCGATGCGCACCGTGCCGACCATGTCCGGCTCGCGCAGGGTGTTGAACACCTCGCTGTGCAGCTTGAGGATGCGCCGCGCATAACCCAGCAGCACCTGGCCTTCAGCCGTGAGCCGCACTTGCCGGCCATCGCGCTGGAACAGCTGGCGCTGCAACACGTCTTCTTCCAGCCGTTTCATCTGCATGCTCACCGCCGATTGCGTGCGATGAACCAATTCGCCGGCGCGGGTGAAGCCACCCTGGTCGGCGATCGCGACGAAGGTGCGCAGCACTTCGGTATCGATAGTCGGGTAGCTCGACATGTATCAATCTCCGAGATGTTTGCCATCAGAAACATTTGTTGGATTGATCTTAGACCCGGCGCGAGACTGGAACCATCCAAACGGAGGGCAACAAGATGAAAGGTCTACATGAGTTCCACGCTGCGGAAAAACACTCGGTTCATTTGATTTCCGATCTGCTGCACAAGGTCAGCCGCTGGTACGAGCTGCATCGCGAGCGCGAACTGCTGGCAAGCCTGAGCGATGAAGCGCTGAAGGACATCGGTATGAGTCGGGCGGATGTCGAGTTCGAGTCGGTCAAGCCATTCTGGAATGATCCGATGCATAAATGAGTTATATCCAACTACACAAACCCACTTATGGTGAGGTAGGTTGCGAGCAGACAAGGAGATGCTCATGCCCGCACCACAGTCCTTATCCCTCAAACAGGCTCGGCGTCTGGCGCTGGCTGCCCAAGGATTCAACGGGCGCCAGCCGCCAGCGACGATCAAAGCGGCGCAACTGAACCGGCTGATCGAACGGCTGGGCATCCTGCAGATCGATTCCGTCAATGCCGTGGTGCGTTCGCACTACCTTCCGCTGTTTTCCCGTCTCGGTCATTACCCTTCTGAATTGCTCGATCAGGCCGCCTGGAGTCAGGGTCGTCGTCGCACCTTGTTCGAATACTGGGGTCATGAGGCTTCTTTGATGCCGCTGTCGCTGTACCCGATGATGCGCTGGCGCATGCAGCGCGCGACCCGGGGCGAAGACATTTATCAACAGCTGGCGCGTTTCGGGCGTGAGCAGCAGGACACCATTCGCCGGGTGCTGGCATGCGTTGAGCAGCAGGGCGCGCTGGGCGCGGGCAGCCTGTCGACGCGCCAGGAACGTGCCGGCCCGTGGTGGGACTGGAGCGCGGAGAAGCATGCGCTGGAATGGCTGTTTGCCGCCGGTGAAGTGACGGTCGCCGGGCGCCGCGGGTTCGAGCGACTCTACGACTTGCCGGAGCGGGTGATTCCCTCGGCGATCCTCACGCAACCGATGCTCGACGAGGCCGAGGCCCAGCGCGGCCTGCTGCTGCATGCCGCGACCGCCCTGGGCGTGGGCACCGAGAAGGACTTGCGGGACTACTTCCGCTTGAATCCCGCCGACAGTCGACCGCGGCTTGCAGAGCTGGTGGAGGCGGGCGAGTTGCTGCTGTGTGAGGTTCAGGGCTGGCGGCAACCGGCCTATTGCCTGCCCGACGCCAGGCCGCCGCGCAAGGTCGAGGCCAGCGCGCTGCTTTCGCCTTTCGATTCATTGGTCTGGGAGCGCAGTCGCACCGAGCGGCTGTTCGATTTTCGCTACCGGCTGGAGATCTACACGCCGCAGCACAAGCGGGTGTATGGGTATTACGTGTTGCCGTTTTTGCACCATGAGCGAATCGCCGCGCGGGTCGATCTGCGGGCTGAGCGGGCGGCGGGGCAGTTGGCGGTGCATGCGGTGCACGAGGAAGAGCAGGGGCTGGATGACGAGGGGATGCGGGCGCTGGCGGTGAATTTGCGGCGGATGGCGGATTGGCTGGGGTTGGAGCGGGTGCAGTTGAATTGTCCGCGGGCGAGTGCCATTCGATTGCGGGCGGCATTGGCTCAAATTGATGGTGAATGAGCCGGCCTCTTCGCGAGCAAGCCCGCTCCCACAAGGATTTGTGGTGTTCACAGATCCTTTGGGAGCGGGCTTGCTCGCGAAAGCGGCCTGTCAGGCGCTGGATTACTGCCTGACTTAACGCCGAACCTGCTTCAACGTCTCGGCAATCAAAAACGCCAACTCCAGCGACTGATCCGCATTCATCCGCGGATCGCAATGGGTGTGATACCGATCCGACAACCCGTCCTCGGTAATCGGCCGCGCACCGCCGATGCACTCGGTCACATTCTGCCCGGTCATTTCGATGTGGATACCGCCGGCATAGCTGCCCTCGGCCTGGTGCACCTGGAAGAACTGCTTCACCTCCCCAAGAATCTGCGCGAAATCCCGGGTCTTATAGCCACTGCTGGCCTTGATGGTGTTGCCGTGCATCGGGTCCGAACTCCACAGCACTTGCTTGCCTTCGCGCTGCACGGCGCGGATCAGTTGCGGCAAGTGGTCGCCGACCTTGTTCGCGCCCATGCGCGCGATCAGGTTCAGGCGGCCGGGATCGTTATCCGGGTTGAGGATGTCGATCAGGCGGATCAGGTCGTCGGTGTTCATGCTCGGGCCGACCTTGACCCCGATCGGGTTGTTCACCCCGCGCAGGAATTCAACGTGGGCGCCGTCGAGCTGACGGGTGCGGTCGCCGATCCACAGCATGTGGGCCGAGCAATCGTAGTAATCGTTGGTCAGGCTGTCGCGGCGCACGAAGGCTTCTTCGTAGTTCAACAGCAGCGCTTCGTGGGCGGTGAAGAAGCTGGTCTCGCGCAATTGCGGCGAGCTGTCCATGCCGCAGGCGCGCATGAAGGCCAGGGTCTCATCGATGCGGTCGGCCAGGTGGCTGTATTTCTCGGCCAACGCGGAGTTGGCGATGAAGTCCAGGTTCCACTTGTGCACCTGGTGCAGGTCGGCAAACCCGCCCTGGGCGAAGGCGCGCAACAGGTTCAGGGTAGCGGTGGACTGGTGATAGGACTGCAGCAGGCGCTCCGGATCCGGCACACGGCTTTGCTCGTCGAAGCCGATGCCGTTGACGATGTCGCCCCGGTAGGCTGGCAAGGTCACGCCGTCGATGGTTTCGTCGTTGGCCGAACGCGGCTTGGCGAACTGGCCGGCCATGCGCCCGACCTTGACCACCGGGCAGCCGGCGGCGAAGGTCATGACGATTGCCATTTGCAGCAACACCTTGAAGGTGTCGCGGATTTTCGCGGCGGAGAACTCGGCGAAGCTTTCGGCGCAATCGCCGCCCTGCAGCAGAAACGCGCGGCCCTGGGTCACTTCGGCAAACTGACGGCGCAATTCCCGGGCTTCACCGGCAAACACCAGCGGCGGATAGCTGGCCAGGGTCTGCTCGACGTGCTGCAAATGCGCTGCATCGGGGTATCGGGGTTGCTGCTGGATCGGCAGGGCGCGCCAGCTGTCAGGGCTCCAGGGTTGGCTCATCACGGTCTCTATTTGTTTTACGCTCGGATAGCCATGTTATCAGCAATTAGTGCGTGACCTGTTCCCGTCGCTTCGCGGACAATCGCGCCTTTGCCGCTGTGCGCAGTGGTGTCAATGTGATGCTTGTTCATTGCAGACAAGGTGAGGGTCGGGAGAGGAAATGACTGAGGAGCGCGTCGAGCTGTTGCTCGCCGAAGTGCAGGACGAATTTGGCGTGATCCGCGTGCTGGAAGTGGCCGATTACCGTTTTCTCGAATTCGGTGACGCCATCGAGCAGAGCTGTGTGTTCACCGCCGACCCGAGCTGGCTCGAATACGATTACACCCGGGCGATGCTGATCGGTGCGCTGTGCCACGAACAGCCGGAGTCCGCGCTGTTCCTCGGGCTTGGCGCCGGCACGCTGACCCAGGCCTGCCTCAAGTTCCTGCCGCTGGAAGACGTCGAAGCCATCGAGCTGCGCCCCGACGTGCCGCGCCTGGCCATCGAGTACCTGGGGCTGGACGACGATCCGCGCCTGTACATTCGCGTCGGCGACGCCCTGGAACTGCTGGACACCGCCGAGCCTGCGGACCTGATTTTCGTCGACCTCTATACCGATGTCGGCCCGGGCGTCGGGCACCTGGCCTGGACTTTCCTGGAGAACTGCCAGAAACGCCTGAATCCGGGGGGCTGGCTGGTGATCAACCAATGGGCCACCGACGACGGCAAGCCGCTGGGCGCCGCGTTGTTGCGCGGGCTCTACCACAGGCATTACTGGGAATTGCCGGTGAAGGAGGGCAACGTGATCCTGATCGTGCCTTCGGAGCTGGATCAGGAGCTGGACATGCAAGGGCTGATCGCCCGGGCCGAAGCGCTGGCGCCGCGGTTGGGGTATTCGCTGGAGTCGCTGATCAAGGCGATTCGGCCTGCGACCTGACGGTTGCGAGTATCCAATGTAGGAGCTGCCGAAGGCTGCGATCTTTTGATCTTGCTTTTAAAAATCAAAATCAAAAGATCGCAGCCTTCGGCAGCTTCTACAAAGAGTTCAGCAGCCTTTGAAAACGCCCGGTCTTTTCTCGATCAACGACCGCACCCCTTCCCGCGCATCCTCGGTCGCCAACAACTTCTTCGCCAACCCCGGCAGATTCTTCGCGGCAGCGAGCTCCCCTTCATAACGCGCCTGCCGAGCCGACATCAACGTGGCCTGAACCCCCAGCGGCGCCTGCCTGGCAATCCGCTCGGCCAACTCGATCGCCCGCGGCAGCAGATCCTCACTGGCTACGACCTCCTGTACCAGCCCCAGGTGCAAGGCGTCATGGGCATCGAACTCATCGCCGGTCAGCATCCAGCGCATGGCATTGCCCCAGCCGGCCACCTGATGCAGGCGCAGGGTGGCGCCGCCAAAGGGGAAGATCCCGCGCTGCACTTCCATCTGGGCGAAGCGGGTATTGCTGGCGCACAGGTTGATGTCGGCGGCCAGCATCAATTCAATGCCGATCGTCAGGCAGTATCCTTGCGCGGCGACGATCACCGGTTTGCTGACCCGAGGGCCTGCAAATACGCCCCACGGATCGCAACCGCCGGACGGCGTTTGCCAGCCTTCGATCAGCGCCGCGCTGGCGCTCGCCAGATCCAGGCCGGCGGTGAAATGCTCGCCATGGCCGAAGACCACCGCTACCCGCGCCTCGCTGTCGGCCTCGAACTCGCCATAGGCCAGGCTCAATCCGTTGAGCAGGTCCATGTCGAAGGCGTTGCGCTTGGCGACCCGGTCCAGGCCGATCAACAGGACATGGCCGCGTTTCTCACGGCTCACACGGCTGGCGTTCAGCTCTTGCATGGGGCATCTCCTGAAGCAGGAAGGGGAGTCGGACCGGCGGTCTGAATCATTCGAGGTGAAACGTTTAAGCGCCATCCCCCGCAGGGCAGGGCCCTTGAAAAATAGTCGCTGGCACGACTATCCGCAAAGCGTATGACAGAACGCCGTACGGACGCGTAAAGCGTCAAAAAAAACTCCCTTTTTCGGCAAATTCCGGTATAGTGCGCGCCGGTCTTTAACCGGGCCACGTTTAGGTAGCGCAATTCCCCGAAGTCAACTTCGGTTGCACGTCCGCTTCGGACTCTTCCTTGACGATTCTTTTCATTCAATCGTTTTCGCAAATCCCCGCCGACAAAGCTGCCAGGGCGACTCTTGAGTCTCAACACGGCATGCGCAGCTTTGGAGCATGGGTCTTTGCGGATGCACTTAGAGGCAGACCCATGACCCAGGAAATCGGCGGCTTCGCCGCTCTTGAACTTCATCCCAATATTGTCGCTGCAGTAGTCGCTACCGGCTATGAAGAGCCTTCGGCCATTCAGCAGCAGTCGATCCCGATCATCCTCGCCGGTCACGATATGATTGGTCAGGCGCAAACCGGTACCGGTAAAACCGCCGCCTTCGCCCTGCCTATCCTGCACCGCATCGATCCGTCCAAGCGCGAGCCGCAAGCTCTGATCCTGGCCCCAACTCGTGAGTTGGCGCTGCAAGTTGCAACCGCTTTCGAAACCTACGCCAAGCAAATGCCGGGCGTGACTGTTGTGGCTGTCTACGGCGGCGCGCCGATGGGCCCACAATTGAAAGCAATCCGTAATGGCGCACAGATCGTTGTCGCCACTCCGGGCCGTCTGTGCGACCACCTGCGTCGCGACGAAAAAGTGCTGCAGACCGTGAACCACCTGGTTCTCGACGAAGCAGACGAAATGCTCAAGCTGGGCTTCATGGACGACCTGGAAGTCATCTTCAAGGCCATGCCGGAAACCCGTCAGACCGTATTGTTCTCGGCGACCCTGCCGCAATCGATCCGTGCCATCGCCGAACGCCACCTGCGCGATCCGAAGCACGTGAAGATCCAGAGCAAGACCCAGACCGTTACCGCGATCGAGCAGGCTCACCTGCTGGTTCACGCCGACCAGAAGACTTCTGCCGTTCTCAGCCTGCTGGAAGTGGAAGATTTCGACGCGCTGATCATGTTCGTGCGTACCAAGCAAGCCACCCTGGACCTGGCCAGCGCCCTGGAAGCCAAAGGCTACAAAGCTGCTGCGCTGAACGGTGACATTGCCCAGAACCAGCGTGAGCGCGTGATCGACTCCCTCAAGGATGGCCGTCTGGACATCGTTGTGGCGACCGACGTTGCCGCTCGTGGCCTGGACGTACCGCGCATCACTCACGTGTTCAACGTCGACATGCCGTACGATCCGGAATCCTACGTTCACCGTATCGGCCGTACCGGCCGTGCCGGACGCGAAGGTCGTGCGCTGCTGCTGGTGACTCCGCGTGAGCGCCGCATGCTGCAAGTGATCGAACGCGTAACCGGTCAGAAGGTTGCCGAAGTACGTCTGCCGGACGCCCAGGCCGTTCTGGATGCCCGCATCAAGAAACTGACCAACAGCCTGTCGCCGCTGGTGGCTGAGGCCGAATCGACCCACGGTGATCTGCTCGATCGCCTGACCGCCGACATCGGTTGCAGCCCGCGTGCCCTGGCCGCAGCCCTGCTGCGCAAGGCTACCAACGGTCAAGCGCTGAATCTGGCCGCTATCGAGAAAGAGCGTCCGCTGGTGCCGAACAGCACGCCGCGTGGCGATCGTCCAGAGCGTTCCGGCGACCGTCCTGAGCGTGGCGACCGCGAGCGTCGTGCTCCGATGCCGCTGGCCGAAGGTCGTGCTCGCTGCCGTACCGCGCTGGGCGCGCGTGACGGTATCGCCGCCAAGAACCTGCTGGGCGCCATCCTCAACGAAGGTGGCCTGGCCCGTGAAGCAATCGGTCGCATCCAGGTGCGTGACAGCTTCAGTCTCGTCGAGCTGCCGGAAGATGGTCTGGAGAAGTTGCTGACCAAGCTGAAGGACACTCGCGTTGCCGGCAAGCAGCTGAAACTGCGTCGCTACCGCGAAGATTGATCGGCTTTCGGGCTGATTGATCGAACAAAAAAATCCCCGACTGGTTCGGGGATTTTTTTTGCCTTGAAAAGATCGCAGCCTTCGGCAGCTCCTACATGGGATCGATTTAGGAGCTGCCGAAGGCTGCGATCTTTTGATTTTCGGTCAACCGAACCGATAGATGTCCATGCCCAACGCCCCCATGGTGAACCCCTGGTGGGCAACGCTGAAATCTCCCCCCGCACTGCGGGCAAAGTACAGCGGCAGCAAATGCTCGTCGCTGGGATGGTTGCGCACGGCGTTCGGCGCCTGCTGGCGATAATCGTGCAAGGCCGCTTCGTCGTTGGCTGCCAGCTTCTCGATCATCCAGTCGCGGAACACTTGAGCCCAGGGCTCGACGCTTTCAGGCCCCGCGTGCCAATCCAGCTCGCGCAGGTTGTGGGTAATGCTGCCGGAACCGATCAACAGAACGTCCTGCCGGCGCAGGCTGGCCAGGGCTTTGCCGACGCGGGTTTGCAGGGCAGGGCCGCCGCGGGTGGGCAGGGACACCTGAACGATCGGAATATCCGCCTGCGGATACATCAATTTCAACGGCACCCAGACGCCATGGTCGAACGGCCGTTGCGTGTCGACCCGCGCGGGAAGATCGGCGGCCTTCAGCAGCTCGACAACCTCTGAGGCCAATTGCGGTTGGCCGGGGGCAGGGTATTGCACTTCGAACAGCGCCCTCGGAAAACCACCGAAGTCGTGCCAGGTTTCCGGCTGTGGATTGGCGCTGACCAGCAGTTCATGGCTTTCCCAGTGCGCGGAAACAATCACGATGGCTTTGGGCCTCGGCATCTGCGCCGCCAGGTGGGCGAGGGCCGGTCCGCTGGCGCCGGGTTCCAGGGCCAGCATCGGGGAGCCATGGGATATGTACAGGCTGGGGAACATGAATGAGCTCCTGAGGGTTAAGATGCTCCATCTTCAATCAGATCATTGATCTAAATCTAATATAAGTTTTAGGGTGTTTTGATCGAATTTTCGGGGTTATTTATGCAGCCGGAATTTTGGCACAAGAAATGGGCGTCGAATCAGATCGGTTTTCACCTGCCGCAGGTGAACCCTTATCTGCAACGGTTCTGGCAACAGCTGGATCTGGAAGACGGTGCGCGGGTGCTGGTGCCGCTGTGTGGCAAGAGCCTGGATCTGCTGTGGCTGGCGCATCAGGGGCATGAAGTCCTTGGCGTCGAGTTGTCGGAGAAGGCCGTGGAGGACTTCTTTGCCGAGCATGGCTTCGATCCCGCCATCAGTGAGCAGGGGCCGTTCAAGGTCTATCGCGCCGGTTCGATCGAGCTGTGGTGCGGCGATTTCTTCGCGCTGACGGCCGGGGACGTGGCTGATTGTTCCGCGCTTTATGACCGCGCCGCGCTGATTGCCTTGCCGCCAGCGATGCGCGAGCGGTACGCGGAGCATCTGAAGCGGATATTGCCCAAGGAGTCTCTCGGGCTGTTGATCACCCTGGATTACGATCAGGAGCAGATGTCCGGACCGCCATTTGCCGTGCTCGATGAGGAAGTGCAGCGTTTGTTCGGGGCTTCGTGGGCGCTGACGGTTCTGGAGGATCAGGATGTGCTGAGCGAGAGCGGGAAGTTTCTGGAGGCCGGTGTTTCGCGGCTTGAGGAGCGGGTTTATCGGGTTTCCAGCCGGTAATCGGGAATGGCTCAGGCCTCATCGCGAGCAGGCTCCCACAAGGGATTGAGGTGACCTCAACCTGAAGCCAGGCGTGCAATTGCAGCAATAAAAAAAGGCCCGCATCGCTGCGGGCCTTCTTGTTTGTTTCAGAGCTTCTTAGCCCCGGCGGCGAGCCAGTGCATCGATACGCTCTTCCAGCGGCGGGTGGCTCATGAACATCCGCGCAAACCCTTGCTTGATGCCACCGTTGATGCCGAAGGCGTTCAGGGTGTCGGGCATGTGCACCGGCAGGCCCTGTTCCGCACGCAGGCGCTGCAGGGCGCCAATCATCGCGGCGGTGCCGGCCAGGTTGGCACCGGCTTCGTCGGCACGGAATTCCCGTTTGCGCGAGAACCACATGACGATGGCGCTGGCCAGGATACCCAGGACCAGTTCGGCGAAGATGGTCGCCACGTAGTAGGCAATGCCCTGGCCTTCTTCGTTCTTGAAGATCACCTTGTCGACGAAGTTGCCGATGATCCGCGCGAAGAACATCACGAAGGTGTTCACCACGCCCTGGATCAGCGCCAGGGTCACCATGTCGCCATTGGCCACGTGACCGATCTCGTGGGCCAGCACGGCTTTCACTTCATCCGGCGAGAAACGTTCGAGCAAGCCCTGGCTGACCGCGACCAGTGCATCGTTCTTGTTCCAGCCGGTGGCGAAGGCGTTCGCCTCGTAAGCCGGGAAAATACCCACTTCGGGCATCTTGATCCCGGCTTCGCGGGACAGTTGCTCGACGGTTTGCAGCAGCCACTGCTCGTGACGGGTGCGTGGCTGGGTGATGATCTGGGTGCTGGTGCTCATCTTCGCCATCCACTTGGAGATGAACAGCGAGAACAGGGAACCGGCGAAACCAAAGACCGCACAGAAAATCAGCAGCTGATTGAGGTTGAGATCAACCCCATTGGCCGCCATGAACCCGTTGAAGCCGAAAAGGCTCAGGGTGATGCTGGCAATCAGCACGACCGCCAGGTTAGTGGCCAAGAACAGCAGGATGCGCATCATGGTTGTAGAAATCTCCTTTTGCTAAAGATGTAGCGTGATGCGGGGTATATAAGGTGATGCACCGGGGTATTCAACCGGGTGACTATTTCAAACTGTGTCCTACGGCAATAGCTTAGCTGCTTGCAGGATATTTCCGAGGTCAGGCCGAGAAGGGTTTTCGAGGCGATGCAGGTCCCAGGCCCTGTGGTTGTTGGACGCAAGCAGGCAGCGGGTTGTTCGTAGAGGGGAAGGGAGGCAGGGCGCAAGCATGTGTTGCTGAATGAATCACCGTGCGATGGCGTGGGGACATCGCACGGTGACAGGTCGCTTACTGGCGGTAGGACTTGAGGAAGTTGCCGATACGGCCGATGGCCATTTCCAGGTCATCGACGCGAGGCAGGGTCACGACGCGGAAGTGATCCGGCCACGGCCAGTTGAACGCCGTTCCCTGCACGATCAGCAGCTTTTCGGACAGCAGCAGGTCGAGGACGAACTTCTCGTCGTTGTGGATCGGGCAGACTTTCGGGTCAATGCGCGGGAACGCGTACAGCGCGCCCATCGGCTTGACGCAGCTGACGCCCGGAATGTCGTTGAGCAGTTCCCAGGTACGGTTGCGCTGCTCGAGCAGGCGTCCTGGCGGCAGCACCAGATCATTGATGCTCTGATAGCCCCCCAGCGCGGTCTGGATCGCGTGCTGGCTCGGCACGTTGGCACACAGGCGCATGTTGGCCAGCATGTCGATGCCTTCGATGTAGCTCTGGGCGTGGTGTTTCGGCCCGGAAATGGCGATCCAGCCGGAGCGGAAACCGGCGACGCGGTAGGATTTGGACAGGCCGTTGAAGGTCAGGCACAGCAGGTCCGGCGCCAGGGACGCGGTGCAGATGTGCACGGCATCGTCGTACAGGATCTTGTCGTAGATCTCGTCGGAGAACACCACCAGGTTGTGCTGGCGGGCCAGTTCCAGCATGCCCAGCAGCACTTCCTTGGAGTACACCGCACCCGTCGGGTTGTTCGGGTTGATGATCACCAGGGCCTTGGTGTTCGGGGTGATCTTGGCCTTGATGTCTTCCAGGTCCGGCCACCAGTTGGCCTGCTCGTCGCACAGGTAGTGCACCGGATTGCCGCCCGACAGGCTCACGGCCGCGGTCCACAGCGGGTAGTCAGGGGCCGGCACCAGCACTTCGTCGCCATTGTTGAGCAGGGCCTGCATCGACATCACGATCAGCTCGGAGACGCCGTTGCCCAGGTAGATGTCTTCAATGCCGACGCCTTCGACCTGCTTTTGCTGGTAGTACTGCATCACGGCCTTGCGCGCGCTGAACAGGCCCTTGGAATCGCTGTAGCCCTGGGCGGTCGGCAGGTTGCGGATCACGTCCTGGAGGATTTCGTCCGGCGCTTCGAAACCAAATGGCGCCGGGTTGCCGATGTTCAGCTTGAGGATGCGATGGCCTTCCTCTTCCAGGCGTTTGGCGTGCTTGAGCACCGGGCCGCGAATGTCGTAGCAGACGTTGGCGAGCTTGTTCGATTTGCTGACCTGCATGGCGATGTGTTCCTGAAAATGAACGATCCAGGCGGCGAGTGAACAACCGTACTGGGAATCCTGCGTAATCTCACAGGCCTGACGCCTTGAGAGGCTGCACCCGTAAATCCGTTTGAATGCGCGTGGTCCGGCTGCCAGACTGGCGTTTTGACGAGGCGCAATCATACGTGCCGCCCGATCCGTGGAAAAGGTACAGATCGGGCTTTTTCAGCTGCCGAGGTGTAACGATGGAAAAGTTGGAAAAAACCCTGGAAGAATGGAAAGCCATGCTCGACCCCGAGCAATACAACGTGTGCCGTCTCAAGGGCACCGAACGGCCGTTCTCCGGCAAATACAACGACAGCAAGGTCGACGGGATCTACCACTGCATCTGCTGCAACGAGCCGTTGTTCGATTCGAAGACCAAGTTCGATTCCGGCTGCGGCTGGCCGAGTTTCTATGCGCCGATCGGCGACAGCGCCATGACTGAAATTCGCGATGTCAGCCACGGCATGATCCGCACCGAAGTGGTCTGCAGCAAATGTGACGCGCACCTGGGCCACGTGTTCCCCGACGGCCCGCCGCCGACCGGTCTGCGGTATTGCATCAACTCGGTGTGCCTGGACCTGGTACCCCGCACATAAAACCCGGCCCTGTAGGAGCACGGCTTGCCGGCGAAAGCGTTCTTGAGGACGCCTTCGCCGGCAAGCCGTGCTCCTACAGGGGGCGGCGCTTCTATAATTGGATTGCACACAATTCAATTGCTCGCTATGTTTGCTCCATTCCCTTCGAAACCGGAGCTTTTCCCATGAGCGACAACCTGCTGAGCATCCCGTGCACCACCATCAAGGGTGAGCAAAAGACCCTGGCGGATTTCGCCGGCAAGGCGGTGCTGGTGGTCAATACCGCCAGCAAATGCGGTTTCACCCCACAATACAAAGGCCTCGAAGAATTGTGGCAGACCTACAAGGACCAGGGCCTGGTCGTGCTGGGCTTCCCCTGCAACCAGTTCGGCAAGCAGGAGCCGGGCAATGAAGGCGCCATCAGCGAGTTCTGCGAACTGAACTACGGTGTCAGCTTCCCGCTGTTCAAGAAGATCGAAGTCAATGGCACCGGCGCCCATCCGCTGTTCGTGCAGTTGAAGAAACGTGCCCCCGGCGTACTCGGCTCCCAGGGCATCAAGTGGAACTTCACCAAGTTCCTGATCGGCAAGGACGGCCAGCTGGTCAAGCGTTTCGCCCCGGCCACCAAGCCGCAGGACCTGAGCCGCGAGATCGAAGCCCTGCTCAAATGAACAGCCTGTCCGCCGACTCCCTGAATCTCGACAGCCAGCTGTGCTTCAAGCTGTACGCCGCGTCCCGGGCGGTGATCCGGGCCTACAAGCCGATGCTCGATCAATTGGGCCTGACCTACCCGCAATACCTGGCGATGCTGGTGCTGTGGGAGTGGCAGGAAAAGGTGCCGGAGCAACCGACCGTCAAAGCCCTGGGCGAGCGGCTGGCGCTGGATTCCGGCACCCTGACGCCGTTGCTCAAGCGCCTCGAGCAATTGCAGCTGGTGCAGCGACAGCGCTCGGCCCGGGACGAGCGTGAGGTGCACTTGAGTGTGACGTCGGAGGGTCTGGCCCTGCGGGATCAGGTCGGCCCGCTGAAGGCGCGCCTGTTGTGCGACAGCGGTGTGGACCTGGATCGCCTGAGCGAGCTGCGCGAAGGCCTGGACCACCTGTTGGGGCAGATCAAGGCACTGTCGTGAGCGGAATCCAGGTATCGAGCAGCGCGCCCAGTTCTTCGCGGCGGAAGGGCTTGGCCAGGTAATCGTTCATGCCCGCCGCGCGGCAGCGCTCGCGCTCCTCGGACATGGCATTGGCGGTCAGCGCAACGATGGGCAGTTGTGGCCAGCGCCCGCTGCGGCGGATCTGTCGGCTGGCCTCATAACCATCCATCACCGGCATGTTGCAGTCCATCAGCACCAGGTCGAATTCGCTGTTCTCCAGCTGATCCAGCGCCTCGACGCCATGGGCGGCGACGATGACCTCGCAACCCAGCTTGCCGAGCATGCCCTTGGCCACCAATTGATTGACCGGGTTGTCCTCCACCAGCAGCACCCGTGCCCGACGCTGCGCAGACGGCGTGTCGATCTGGGTTTCGCTGATCGTGGTCATTTCCGGTTGCAGGATGCGCCGCAGGTTCTGATACAGCGCATTGCGAGCCAGCGGGCGCGCCTGCTGCTGCAAGGGTGCGAGGGCGCTGACCTGTTCGCTGGGCAGGAAGCTGCCGTAGGCGGTCACCAGCAGAATCGGCGCGCTGATGGCCGGACGCAGATTGAACAGGCATTCGGGGCAATCGGTAATCAGCACATCGGGGTCCAGGCCGATCAGCGGATCATCGATGGACCGTTGCTGATACTCCACGCCCCAGACCGGCAAGACGCTGGACAGCAATTCCGCCAGACCACTGCTGGCGGAGGTGATGGCGATGACTTTGCCGCCCAGGGTCGAGGGGACGACGGCCCGGGTATGGCGGGGCAGTGGCAGTTCCGCGCAGAACTGGCTGCCGAAGCCGGCTTCCGAACTGATGCTCAAGCGGCCATTCATGGCTTCGCACAGGTTGTAGGTCAGGGCCAGGCCCAGCCCGGTACCGCCAAACTGCCGGGTAATCCCGGCACCGGCCTGAGTGAAAGGCTGGAAGATCTTGACCTGAGCGTCCTGAGGGATACCGATCCCGGTGTCGCAGACTTCGATCCTGACACCTTCGCCAAAGGTCGACAGGCGCACATCCACACGCCCGAAACGGGTGAACTTGAGTGCGTTGGACAGCAGGTTGCTGACGATCTGCCGCACCCGGGTCGGATCCCCAAGTACCAGCGCGGGAAACTGCGGATCGATCAGGCAAGTCAGCTCGACACTGGGCGCCGCGTTCTGCGACAGCAGGTTGGCGGTGTCTTCGATCAGCGAGCCCAGGTCGAACGGAATGTGTTCGAGTTCGAGCTGACCGGCATCGAATTTCGACAGGTCGAGAATATCGTTGAGCAATTCCACCAGCACCTTGCCCGAGTCATGGGCGATGGACAGCTGTTGTTGTTGCTCGGCCGTCAGCGGTCCGTCGAGGGACAGCGCGATCATCCCCAGCAGGCCGTTGAGGGGCGTACGGATTTCGTGGCTCATGTTGGCGAGGAACACCGAGCGCGCTTCGGCCATGTCCAGAGCGGTGCTGCGGGCGACTTCCAGTTCCTGGTTGGACTGGCTGAGCCGGGCATTGATCGCTTTGAGTTCGGTGGTGCGCGCCGAAACGATGTTTTCCAGTTGACCGAGGTAATCGGTCAGGCGGTTTTCCGCGTTGCGCCGTTGCTGAATCTCGGTGGCGACATTCTCGAATTGCTGATTGGCGACGGTCACCAGCACCCCGATCTCGTCGTTGGCATGCCCCGGCGGACACTCCAGGGCGGTCGGTTCCATGCTGCGCGAATCGCGGCCGCTCAGTTCACGGATCACCCGCACCAGCGGCTTGGTCAGCATCACATAGAACAGCGCCAGCAGGATGCCGGTCAGGATCAGACTGCGGGCAAAGCCGTTGAGCAGGGTCACTTCGGCGCGACGCAGGAAGCGATAGCCAAAGGAATAGGTGTCGACGTCCAGTTGCAGAACGCCAAGGGATTCGTTGGGCAGGTGATCCAGATAGAGGCGGTCCTCGAACCGCCGGTCAGCGCCGAACAGCAGGTCGCTGAGCACGCGATAGCCGCTTTGCAGGCCGGGACGCTTGACGTTGGCCAGCACGTTGCCGTTGTTGTCGGTCAGCTTCGCGCCGATGATCGCCGGGGAACGCAGCAGGCCCATGGTCAGTTCCTGAGCCAGCTCGGCGTCGATGTTGTAGGCGATGCGTGAGGCAGGGTTGTGGCTGATTTCCAGCAAAGACAGGATTTCACGGTTGATGGAGGCGTCTTCGCTGGCATAATCGATGCCTATTTGCAGCAGGCTGAGCAGCGTGCCCAGAATGAAACCCACCAGCACGGTAAGCCGGGCTTGTTTGTAGGACAGCCGGTTGGTGAATTTGATATCCATGGGGTGTTGGACCACTTCCGTTTCCCTTCGCTGCTCAAGCATAGCCGATCATGCTCGATGTTCTCGGGAGCCTTCTACCGGGGCTTTGGCCGGTCATCAAGCGCTATTTGCCATCGCTGTATCACCATCATTATTGTCAACTTGCCCGAGGAAAAGACGTGGATTCCCGATTGAATGCTTTTCTTGAACGCGCCGACGCCGTTCTGGCCCGTATCGAACCGCTGTTGCCCACCCCTCGGCAAGCCATCGACTGGACGACCTGCCTGGCGGCTCGCTGGCAGCGCGAAGGGCGCAGCGGTTTCCTGCTGCCGCTGCAAGTCAGCCTCGACATGCGTCTGTCCGACCTGATCGGTGTCGATCGGCAGGTGGAGCAACTGGGCCGCAACACCCAGCAATTCATCGACGGTCTGCCGGCCAACCACGCCTTGCTCTGGGGCTCGCGTGGCACCGGCAAATCGTCGCTGGTCCGCGCCCTGCTGGCCGAGCATGCGGCAGGCGGCTTGCGCCTGATCGAGATTGAGCGCGACCACCTGGCTGACCTGCCGCGGGTGGTCGAACAGATCGCGAAACTGCCCCAGCGTTTCGTGCTGTTCTGCGATGACCTGTCGTTCGAGTCCGGCGAGGGCGATTATCGCGTGCTCAAAAGCGTACTCGACGGTTCCCTCGAACAGGCGCCGGACAACGTATTGCTGTACGCCACTTCCAACCGTCGCCACCTGGTGCCGGAAAAGGAAAGCGATAACGAAAACTGGAAACGGGTCGATGGCGAATTGCACCCCAGCGAGGCAGTAGAGGACAAGATCGCCCTGTCGGATCGCTTCGGTCTGTGGCTGTCGTTCTATCCGTTTACCCAGGAACACTTTCTCGACGTCGTCGAACACTGGATCGGTCAACTGGCCGACAAGGCCGGCCTTGAGTGGCAACGCACCGAGGAACTGGACATCCTCGCGGTGCGCTGGGCCACCGGGCGCGGCAATCGCAACGGACGTTGCGCGTATCAATTTGCCCGCTATTGGGTCGGGCTGAAACTGTTGGAGCACAAGGCATGATCGATTTACAAATGAGCGGCCAGGGCCTCGAAGGCTACGGCATGCTGCACGCGCAGCTCGAATCGCTGCTGGCGGACGAGCGGGATTTCATCGCCAACGCCGCGCAGTTTTCGGCCTTTCTGTTCAACCAACTCGAAGACCTGAACTGGGCCGGTTTCTACCTCAACCGTAACGAAGAACTGGTGCTGGGCCCGTTCCAGGGCCAGATCGCCTGCGTACGCATTCCCTTCGGTCGTGGCGTGTGCGGCACCGCGGCGGCGACCTTGCAGACGCAGCTGGTCGAGGACGTACACGCCTTCCCCGGTCACATCGCCTGCGACAGCGCCTCGAACAGCGAAATCGTGGTGCCGCTGGTCAAGGACGGTCGCCTGATCGGCGTGCTGGATCTCGACAGCCCGAAACTGGCGCGCTTCACCGCCGAGGACCAGGCCGGTATCGAGCAATTGGCAGCGATTTTCCTGCGCCTGACCGATTGCTGATTACACCGTCAGGCCGGCTTTGATCAGCAGGCCTGACGCGTCCACCGCATCGATCTGCCGAGGATCGAGGAAACGCTCGGCGTACTGCCGATAGATGCGTGCCTCGATGAACAACCTGAACAGCTGCGGATCGATGTGGGCATCGCGGCACATGAACGCCATGATGCCCAGCGCCTCGCTCAGCGACTTGGCCTTCTTGTAAGGCCGGTCGGCGGCGGTCAGGGCTTCGAAGATATCGGCAATCGCCATCATCCGCGCCGGCAGGCTCATCTCTTCGCGTTTCAAGCGTTTCGGGTAACCGGTGCCGTCCATTTTCTCGTGATGGCCGCCGGCGATTTCCGGGACGTTGCGCAGATGGGCGGGGAAGGGCAGCTGATTGAGCATCAGGATCGTCTGCACCATGTGGTGATTGATGATGTAGCGCTCTTCGCTCGTCAGGGTGCCGCGGGTGATGCTCAGGTTGTAGAGCTCGCCACGGTTGTACTTGTAGCGCGGAACATTGAGTTTGAACCCCCAGGGATTGTCCGGCGCGATCAGTTCGGTCGCGGGGCGTTCGAACAGGTGTTCGGCCTTGTCCGCCAGCAGCCATTCGGTCACCGGCAAGGTCGGGGCCGGAGTGCGGGCCTGGCGCTGGTTCTCTTCCCAGGAAACGCCCAGACGGTCATCCAGGGTTCGCGTCCAGGTGCGCTCGGCGATGCGGCGCAGGCGCAGCAGATCGTCCTCGGCCATGGCCTCGCCGCCCAGATTGCAGTTGGCGACAAAGGCGAAATCCTCATCCAGCCCTTGCAGCGTGGCATCGCGCAGCTGTGCCAGCGTTTGCTCATCGCCGCCTTGCGCGAGCGCGCGCCAGTAACTCACCCAGGCATCGCGCTTGAGCACCTCGAAGCGGGTACGGATTTCGTGGATGCGATCGTTCAGGGTTTCCAGTTTCGTGGCTTTATCGACGACGTATTCGGGCGTGGTGACCTTGCCGCAATCGTGCAGCCAGGAGGCGATGTGCAGCGCCTCCCATTCATCCTCGTTGGGTTGGTAGCCACTGAACGCCGGGTCGTTGCTGGTCGCCGCGGCTTGGGCGAGCATCAGCGTCAGGGCCGGTACGCGCTGGCAATGCCCGCCGGTGTAGGGACTCTTGGCGTCGATCGCGCCGGCCAGCAGCTGGATGAACGACTCCATCAGCCGTTTCTGGCGGGCTTGCAGCCGCTTGCTTTCGATACTCACCGCCGCCGCGCCGGACACTGCCTGGAGAAACGCGATGCGATCGGGACGCAGTTTTTCCAGGTCTTCCTTGTTGCCGCTGTCCTCCAGCAGGAACACCAGCAGGCCCACGGTTTCATTGTGGCGATTGTGCAAGCGAATGCCGATCAGATGAACCCGTGGGCATTCCAGTGCGAGCAGCACTTTCTGCAAATCCCCGGCCTGTTCGAAACCCAGATTGCTGACGACATTGTCGGCGGTCCACAACTGCTGCATCCAGTCCGGGCTCTGCGGATTTTGCAGTTCGTGAGTCTGCAGGTCGAAGGACGCCAGGGGTAGAGCCGTCTCCTTGATCACCAGGCCACGGGGTTCCATGCGGTCGTCGTCGCCTTCGCGCAGGTAGATCAGACCGGCCTGGGCCTGGCCGATCTTCACGGTTTCAAACAGCACCCGTTCCAGCAGAGGATCGAAACGGGTTTCGGCGCTCAGGCTGTCGGTGATCTGGAAGAAGCTCGCCAGGGTGTCTTTCATCCGTGACATCGACACGCTCAGTTGATCGATCTCCAGCACCGGAGAGCGCCGGGACAGCGGTCGGTTGAAATCGAAACTGCGGATGGCATCGGCTTCCAGCACCAGGGCTCGCAAGGGTTTGACCAGGATGCGCGAAGTCGCCCAGCCCAGCGGTATGCACAACAGCAACGTCGCCAGGGTAATCAACGCCCCTTGCCAGCGCATGCGGTAGGCATCGACGAGCAATTCATCTTCCGGCACCAGCATTGCCAGTTGCAGGCCGTTGGGTCCGCCTTCCTGCATGCTGCTGCGGGCGACGATCCACTGGCGACCGCCGGCATTCAGGCGATTGCCTTCATGGGGGGCGTTGAGCAGTGCATTCAGGCTGGGGTTCAGGTCGGCGGCCTTGATCAGGCGAGCGGTCTGGTCGTCGATGATCAGGCGGCTGGCGTCGGGATAGGCAACGGCATTGCCGTGGGTATCGAACAGCACGATCTGGGTGGCGGGCGTCACCACGTGCTTGGCCAGGGTGGCACTGAGTTCGGCCAGGGTCAGGTCTGCGCCCATCACCACCTGCTCGCCACCGCGCCGGGCCAGGGTGGTACCAACGTTATGGGTGGAAAAGAACACATAAGGTTCGGTGGTGATCTGATCTTGATCGCGGCTGGCGCTGGTAAACCAGGTACGGCTGCGCGGATCGTAGCTGTCATCGGGGTTGCCGTGGCGACTGATGAAGGTCAGGCCCTGATCGAAAAACAGCGATTGGGAATGCACCTGGCCGCTGCTGTTTCGCTCGATGCTCCAGACTTGATAAGCCGCTGTTGCTGGAGCGTCGAGCAGGGTTTTCAGGGCCTCGGTTCGCAGCGGTCGAACCATGAAAAAATCGCCGTTGCCGTAGCCCAGGTACAGCGACGCCAGATCCGGGTTGTCGATGAGCGACTGGCTGAAGGGTTTGAGCAGTGTCAGGCGCTGTGTCAGGTCGGTGCCGTTGATGGCCGGGTTGACGACTTGCAGGCTCAGCAGGTGGCGGATTGGTTCATAGGTGGCTTTCAGGTCCAGGCGCACGTCCTGCTCGATGCGCTCGAACAGCTTTTCGCTGCTGGACAGGATGATCTGAGTGGTTTGGTGGTAATTGAAGATGCCCAGCACGATTCCGGTAAACAGAAGCAGACAGGTGAACATCACGCTGATGTGAACGTGCAGCGGGAATCGCCGAGGGTCCGGACGCAGTGGGTCAGACATGCAGGTCACTCCGTGATGGTTAACACACTGCTCAGCGTCCAAGCATAGTTAAGCCTCTGTGGTTCTGCTGTGGTCGTTGTCGGCGATTTGTTGCAGCAAAGCCTGGTCCAGTTCCAGCAATGCGCGCTCCACGGCGGCGGCGCAGTGGGCGACCTGCTCGGGAGCAAAGGGCGTTCGGCAAGTGCTTTCGAGGGCTTCGCAGCTGTCGATCAGTCGAGAGGCCTGGACGATCCGGGCGGCGCCCTTGATTTTGTGGGCAATATCGAGAAACGCCTGGGGCTCGGTGGAGTCGCGCAGCGCCAGCAGGCCCTGGCGATCCTGACGATTGCTGTTGAGCAGTTCGGTCAACAGGCGCAGGTTCAACGCCGGGTTGCCTCCCGTCAGCTGCTGCAAACCTTCGAGGCGGAAGGCGGGGGAACGGACCGTCGGTGCCAGGCCTTCGACCCTGTGGCTCAGAGCCGTCAGCGTCAGGGGTTTGAACAGGCAGTCATCCATGCCCGCGCGCTTGCAGCGCTGGACCTCTTCGGGTTGGGCATTGGCGGTGAAACCCAGGACGGTGCACGGCGCTTGTCGCGTCTGTTTTTCGTATTGGCGGATGGCCCGGCACAGCTCGTAGCCATTCATGACCGGCATGTTGCAATCGACGATCACCAGATCGAATGCGTCCGCTTTCCATGCCTCGAAGCCTTCGCGGCCATCCGCTGCGACGCAGAAGCGATGACCGAGAAATTCCAGCTGCTGGCACATCAACAGGCGATTGGCGGCATGGTCATCGACCACGAGCACCTTCAATGGAGCACTCACGGCGTAGACAGGTGGGTCAGCTTCCCTCACTTCAAACTCCCGTTTCAGTGCCGGCAACAGCAGCGACATTTGCACACGCGTACCGACGCTGGGCTGGCTGCTCAGTTGCAGGCTGCCGCCCATCCTTTCACACAGGCTGCGGCTGATCACCAGTCCCAACCCGGTGCCACCCTGAGCTGTCTGCCCGGTGTTGGCGGCCTGGGTGAAAGGCTGGAACAGTCGTTGCTGATCCTGCGGGCTGATACCGATGCCGCTGTCCTCGACCTGCAACTGCATCTGCACCTGATCGGGCTCGTTGGTCGGGTGCAGTTCGACACTGATCCTGACCTGACCCTGTTCGGTAAATTTGATGGCATTGCTGACCAGATTCGACAGCACCTGTTTGAAGCGCAAGGGATCGAGCAGGACGTCGACGGGTGGATCCACCGGATTGAAATCCAGCTGCAGTTCCAGGGCTTTCTGCCGAGCCAGTCCGTCGAATATCCGCACCACGGACGCCACGACTTCCCGTAAATTGACCCGTTCGGGGCTCAGGCTCAGGTGCCCGGACTCGATGCGGGCGATGTCGAGAATGTCGCCGATCAACTCCAAAAGGTCCCTGGCCGAGTTGTAGGCGACATCGATGGCGGGACGATCCGGGTGTTGGTGCTCGATGCGCTTGAGGGTCAGTTCGAGCATGCCGATGATTGCATTCATCGGCGTGCGGATCTCGTGGCTCATGGTTGCCAGAAAGGTACTTTTGGCCCGGTTGGCTTCATCGGCGCGTTCCTTGGCGCAACGCAGATCATCGAACAGTTGTCGGCGTTCGCTGATGTCGATCCAGCCACCGATGATGCCCTGCACCTCGCCGCTGGAGTCGCGGTAGGGCAGGATCCAGTGATAGATCGTCAGCCGGCGGCCGCCGATGTGCATCGGTCGGTCGAGGATCAGCGGCGTGCCCTCGGCCACCACGCGCTGGTAGTCGGCCTGATATTCCCGGGCCTCGAAAGCATTGCTCAGGGAGCCTTCGATGACACTTTTGCCGATGACGTCCTCGCGTCTGGCATTGAAGGCTTGCAGGTAGCTGTCGTTGCAGCTTTGCAGCAGGCCCTGGCGATCACGCACGTAGATCGGATGCGGCGTGCCGTTGACCAGCGAACGCATGAACTCGAATTGATCGCTCAAGGCACGTTCGGCGGCTTTGCGTTGATTGATCTGACGCCGCATGTAGGCGTTCCAGGCAACGGAGATCAGCAACAGGACGCCGGCACCGATGACGATTTGGTAGAACAGCCGGTGGTAGTGACGCCAGGAGTTTTGCGCAGACGCCGAATAACCCCGCCAACGGCTGTTGATGATGCCCAGTTCTTCCGGCGAGATGCTCAGCAGGGCCTTGTTGAGAATGTCATGCAGCTCCTTGGCCCCGTGCTTGGTTGCCAGGGAAAAGGCGGCCTGTTCGGTGCCGATGGTGGTGCTGATCTGCAGGGTATGCTCGAACAGGCGCGAAGAAATGAAGTAATTGGCGATCACCAAAGAATTGACCGCGCCTTCCGCCAGGCCTTCGGCGAGCATTTCCACGGCGCTGAAGGTGTCGGGGGTTTCAATGACCTTGATCAGTGGAAACTCGCGCCGCAGATAGTCCACCAGCGGATGGCCCTGGGCGATGGCCAGGCGCCTGCCTTCAAGCTGCGTCAGGTTAGCGGGGCTGTCTTCGGCCTTGCGCGTCAGCAGGACATAGGAGTTTTGCAGGTAGGGACGGCTGAAATTCAGCAGGGTTTCCCGTTGCGCGCTGGGGAGCAGGGCGGCGATCAGGTCGGCCTGGTTGGCCTCGACTCGCTGGATCATGTCGCTGTCGCTGCGGCTGCGCTGGATGTCGAAGCGCAAGCCGGTGCGCAGCCTGATCAGTTCGAGCAAATCCGCCGCGACACCACGCAGGTTTCCCTCGCTGTCGAAAAAGGTCAGCGGCGCGAACGCTTCGTTGACCACCACGCGCACCACCGGGTGTTGCGCCAGCCAGCGTTCCTCGCTGTAGCTGAGTTCCAGTTTGTGATCGGTGAGCAGAATGTCGCTGCCGGCGCTCCAGCGCCGGGCGATGTTATCGCGAACGCTGGAGGGCACGGCTTCGAGCATCGCGTTGACGATGCCCAGCAGTTCGGGATTGTCCTGGCGCACCGCGAAACTGAAACCATGGGCTTCGTGTTTGCCGAAACTGGCCATGCGGATGTTGTTCAGGTAACCCTTGTTGATGATGTAGTGGGTGGAAATGGTGTCGCCGAGAAACACGTCGGCCTGATCGAAGGCAACCGCGTTGATCGCGTTCTGGTAGGACGGATAGGAGGTGATGAGCGCCTTCGGATACAGGGCCTTGACCTCGTCCAGCGGCAGGTAGTGATAGACCATGCTCAGGCGCATGTCGGCCAGCCCGTCGGTGAGGGCGCGTGATTCGCCTTCGCGGGTCACCAGCACCGGCTGGTCCACGGCGTAGGGTTGGGACAGGACGATATCGCTGTTGCGCGCCTCGAAGCCATTGGCCGTACCCAGCAGGTCGACCTCGCCATTTTCGAGGGCTTCTATGGCTGCGCCCCGGGAAGGGAAGCGCTGCACCCTGATGGGCAAATCGGTGACCTTGCCGAGGATGCCCGCGTAATCGGCGGTGAAGCCCTCGTAGTCGCGGCCGCTCAAGGTCAGGTCAAAGGGTGGATAGTCCGGTGCGGAAGTGCCCAGGACCAGTTCCTGCCTGTTCTTCAGCCAGCGCTTTTGTGCGGCGTCCAGTCGAATGTCCAGGTGCCCGGCCGTCGAACGACTCAGCAAGTCGTAGGTTTCACTGTGCTGTGCCGCGAACGATGAACTGTTGAGGCAAAGGCCGACGGCAATCAGTATCAGATAATCCATTACGCGACTGGGCATCCTGTTTCTCACACGAGTGCGTTGCGTTTGGCCATTTCGATGAGTTCAACCAGCGACCTGGCCTTGAGTTTCTGCATCAGTCTTTTCTTGTAAGTGCTGACGGTCTTGTTACTCAGAAACATGCCCTTGGCGATTTCCTTGTTGGTGCGACCTTGTGCAAAAAGTTGCAGCACCATCAGTTCCCGGTCGTTGACCGACTTGAACAACTCCAGTTCGGCGCAACGGGCTTCGTCGCCACGAACCGGATTCAATGCTTCGCTCGGGAAATAGTTGTAACCCGACAACACGGCTTTGATGGCGCTGACCAGTTCGCTCAGGTCTTCCTGTTTACAGACATATCCGGACGCACCGGATTGCATGCAGCGAATCCCGAAAAGTGTCGGGCACTGTGCTGTCAGTACCAGGGTCTTGAGCGGGGTACTCATTGCGTTGAAGCGCGCCAGCACTTCCAGGCCATCGAGCTTGGGAATGCTGATGTCGAGAATGACCAGGTCCGGCATGCATTCACGGACCATCTGCATGGCATCGACCCCGTTGTCGGTTTCACCGATGACTTTGTAGCCCTCGTGCTCAAGCAGCATACGAACCGCAAGCCGGATGACAGGGTGATCGTCGACAATAAAAACGGAGTTCATAAAAAAGTCCCATGCGAACTGTAATAAAGCGCGCACCTTAGCTCAGATAGTTGGTGTGACGTATGAACGGACTTGGTTGCAAGGGCAAAATAGGAATCTTCCTACAAGCAAAAGAGAATGGGACTACGTGCCAACTAGATTTTTTACGTTGGGTAATGGCGTTTATATAAAGTTAGTTGCAGTGTTTGTAGGTTTTCTTGAAGGGTTATTGTTGTTTTTCTGAGCGCTGTTTTTTAACGGGCTCGAAGTCAATAGTTGTATGAATTCGTCCTGTTTCAGTGGCTTTATCAAATAACCCAGCAATGGGAGATCATGGGCAATTGCCATGTCTTCGATCCTGTCCAGTTCGGCCGCTGTCAGGCTGCTCAGCAGAATGGCCTGTCTGATCATTCCACGCTGACTGGCGAACTTGACCAGCTCAATGCCGGAGATATCAGGCAAACATTGATCGCACAAAAGAATATCGAAAGGTTTATCAGCGCCCAGCATTTTCGTCACTGCACCTTGTGCGCAGTCAGTGGTGATCAATTGGTTGAAGCCATAACTTTCGAGCAGGCATTGAGTTGCCTTGAGCTGGAACGGATGATCTTCCACCAGCAAGATGCGCAGATTGTCCTTGTTCATATTTTTATGCTTCTTTTTGAGCAAAAGAGGCGCGATTGTTTCGCTTCAAAAACCGCCAATCGATCAGTCGTTGCGACATCACTTGTAGGGCGATTCTGCGAACGTTGAATGCCGATGGTGTTCAGGCGGCTGATCGGCCATTACAGCGGCGTAATGGTCGATCAGCAGAACTCATCAGCGATTGGAGCGTCCCGTCATCTCCAGCGCCATGTCGCTGGCGTAGCTGTCCGTCATGCCGGCGATGAAGTCGATCATGCGCAGGAACGATGCATGCAGCGAACCGTGCGGATCCGGCGCATTGTTGCCCAGCAGATCGAGAATCCGCCGGCTCTTGAAGGACGGTGTGCGGCCGTTGTGTTGTTCCACCGCCGCACCACAGAACGCATTGAGCAATATTTCCAGGGTGGTGTAGGCGCCGATTTCGTGCAGGGTCTTGCGTTTGTCCTGGAAGATTTTCTTGCGGGCCATGTCCTTTGCATTGAGCACGCACCGTTTGGCCGGGCCATGCATGTGTTCCACCAGGTCGCCGGGCAGCGCGCCGGCCAGCAAGGCGTCCTGCTGTTCGACGAAGGCACGGGCCGCGGCATTGGTCAGGTGTTCGATGGCTTTGCCGCGCAGGATCGCCAGTTTGCGGCGACGGGAATCCCCGGGGCCGAGCTGGCGATAGGTTTCCGGCAGATCGTCACCCACCAGGTCCAGCAGCAGGGATTCGACTTCGGCGTATTCGAGCAGCGACATTTCCAGGCCGTCTTCGAGGTCGATCAACGCGTAGCAGATGTCATCGGCGGCCTCCATCAGATACACCAGCGGATGGCGCGCCCAGCGCTGATCTTCGAGTTGCGGGAGGCCGAGCTTCTGGGCGATCTGTTCGAGCAATGGCAGTTCGCTCTGGTAGCAGCCGAATTTGTGTTTCTTGTAGCCCAGCGAGTCGGCGTGCCGCGCCGTCCAGGGGTATTTCAGGTAGGTGCCGAGGGTGGCATAGGTCAGCCGGGTGCCACCGTCGAACTGGTGGTACTCCAGCTGGGTCAGTACCCGAAAGCCCTGAGCATTGCCTTCGAAGTTGAGGAAGTCATTGCGCTCGGCTTCGCTCATCGCATCGAGCCAGCCACGCCCGGCGGCTTGCTGGAACCAGTGGCGAATCGCATCTTCGCCGGAGTGGCCGAAGGGTGGATTGCCGATGTCATGGGCCAGACAGGCCGACTGCACCACCATCCCCAGATCGCTGGGATCGCACCACTCGGGCAGGGCGCTGCGGATGGTTTCGCCGACGCGCATGCCCAGGGAGCGGCCAACACAACTGACTTCCAGCGAGTGGGTCAGTCGGGTGTGGATATGGTCGTTGCTGGAGACCGGATGCACCTGGGTCTTGCGTCCGAGGCGACGGAACGCGCCGGAGAAAATGATGCGGTCATGGTCTTTGTGAAAGGGGCTGCGGCCAAGTTCCTGCGAGCTGTGCAGTGGCTTTCCGAGGCGTTCGCGGGTAAGCAGGGTATGCCAATCCAAGGCGGGGGCTCTCCGTCGGGGGCTTGAGTTCCTAGCTTCCCGTTTCAGGCCGGGACCTGCAAGGTTTTCCACAGGCAGCACACGGGATGCCCCTCTGAATAAGGAGGAGCATCCCGTGGGTTTGGCTGAAAGTCAGCTGAAAAGTGACAGTTCAGGGCCTGCGCGAGGAGCCCTGCATCACCAGTTTGATCAACGGGCCCAGGGTTGCGCCGAGGCGAACCAGACGGGTCAGACTGCTGGCACCGCCGCTTTTGGCCCCCTTGCCGGTGAGAAAACCCAACAGGGTGACCGCCGCCACGCCCCAAAGTGGAGCGTGCTTGATGCCCAGGCCTTCGTGCAGGTTTTGCGTCATCCCGCGCATACGGTGCAGGGGTTGCAGCAGTTGCGCGGATTCGTTGCGGATTTCCTGGCGATGCATTTCCATGCGCAGGCGGATCAGCGTCTTGCGCATTTCCGTGCGCGAGGCGTTGCGAGGCAGTTCGGGCAGGTTCATGGCAACAGGCGCTCCCGGTCGTTGGACAATTCTTCCAGGGTGCCGTGGAAGGGCGAGGATTCATCGAAAATCGCCGCTCTCAGGCGAATCCCGCAGAAAATCGCCGCCAGGGTATAGAAGACGCAAAGGCCGATGATCGCCTCCATGCGGTAGGTTTCCCAGAACAGGATCACCACCAGGGTCGACAATCCCACCAGCAACAGCAGGGCGAACACCAGGGCCAGGCCTGCGAACAGCAGCAGGCTGACGGTGCGGGCTTTCTGCTCCTGCAGTTCGATGCCGAACAATTCGACATGACTGTGCAGCAAGCCGAGAACGGCGGCGCCGAGGCGTCGCGATGAGGAACTGGCGCTCGCCGTGGACGCGCCCAAATCTTCGATTGCCATGATCAGCGCCGGGTTGCCAGCAGACCGAGAAGGAAACCCACGCCGGCGGCGATACCGACCGACTGCCATGGGTTGGCCTGGACGTAATCTTCGGTCGCGGTCACAGCGGCCTGGCCGCGTTCGCGCAACGAATCTTCGGTCAGCTTCAGGGTTTCCCGTGCCCGCAGCAGGCTGTCATGGATCTGCCCGCGCAATTCGTCGGCCTGGTCACCCGCCAGGGACGCCGTATGTTCAAGCAACCGCTCGGTGTCGCTGACCAGTGTCTGAAAATCGTTCATCAGAATTTCTTGAGCAGTCTTTGCCTTGGTGCTGGCCATTGGTGATCTCCATAAGTGGCGTCTGAAAGGTTCGAGTATGAGCCCTTCGCGAAGGTTCAGTACAAATGACTGGTACAACTCTTGCTGTGTCGTGGTGCGTCAGCCTGCGGCTCTGCGCTGTTGCTGGGCATGATTTACGCAAAACCCTGATTGCAGCAACCGCAAACCGGATAGAAAAGCCGGTTGAGGTTGGCCTTGAAGAACCCTTGTGCGCCAAAGCGGTTCATCGGGCGTGATGCCCTCGATGTCGGGCGTCACAACTTGGTGCATGGATTGCCCGCGCGAACTGCTTTGGTGCTTTTTTCTGCCTTGAGGTCTGCCTGATCCATGGAAAATCTGCAAAGCGCTGTCGACAGCCTGGTCCATAGCTCCAACACGTTGTTCATTTTGATCGGTGCGGTCATGGTCCTGGCCATGCACGCCGGTTTTGCCTTCCTTGAAGTTGGCACGGTGCGCCAGAAAAACCAGGTCAACGCGCTGTCGAAGATCCTCAGCGACTTCGCCGTTTCGACCCTGGCCTACTTCTTTATAGGCTATTGGATTTCCTATGGGGTGACCTTCATGCAACCGGCGGCGGCGCTCAACGTCGATCACGGTTACGGGCTGGTGAAGTTTTTCTTCCTGCTGACCTTTGCCGCGGCCATCCCGGCGATCATTTCCGGCGGCATCGCCGAACGCGCACGCTTCGTTCCGCAGCTGTGCGCGACGGCACTGATCGTGGCGTTCATCTATCCCTTCTTCGAAGGCATGGTCTGGAACGGCAACTTCGGCCTGCAAGCCTGGTTGCTCGAGCGTTTCGGCGCGGGTTTCCATGACTTCGCCGGCTCCGTGGTGGTGCACGCCATGGGCGGCTGGCTGGCGCTGGCGGCGGTGTTGCTGCTCGGGCCGCGTAACGGTCGCTACCGCGAAGGGCGCCTGGTGGCGTTCGCACCGTCGAGCATTCCGTTTCTGGCGCTGGGCTCGTGGATCCTGATCGTCGGCTGGTTCGGCTTCAACGTAATGAGCGCGCAGACCCTGCAAGGCGTCAGCGGGTTGGTGGCGGTGAACTCGTTGATGGCGATGGTCGGCGGTACAATGGCCGCGTTGATCGTCGGGCGCAATGACCCGGGCTTCCTGCACAACGGTCCGCTGGCCGGGCTGGTGGCGATCTGTGCCGGCTCCGATCTGATGCATCCGGTGGGCGCGCTGGTCACCGGGGCGATCGCCGGGGCGTTGTTCGTCTGGTGCTTTACCGCGGCTCAAAGCAAATGGCACCTCGATGATGTGCTGGGTGTCTGGCCGTTGCATGGTCTGTGCGGTGTGTGGGGCGGCATCGCCTGCGGCATCTTCGGTCAGAGCGCACTGGGCGGGTTGGGCGGAGTCAGCCTGATCAGCCAGTTGATCGGCACGGCATTGGGCGTGGTGGTGGCATTCGTCGGCGGCTATGCGGTGTATGGCGCGATCAAGGCCTTCCACGGCCTGCGCCTGAGCCAGGAAGAAGAGTATTACGGCGCGGACCTGTCGATTCACAAGATCGGTGCGGTCAACCAGGAGTGATCTGCGCCGGTCGGGCGCTCGACGACTTTTCGGGGCGGGCCTAGAATAGTCACTTCATTTTTGTGGTTGAGCGCTCATGCCTCCTGAATGTCAGCTGTTCGGCACCCTGGGGTGCCACCTCTGTGAAGTGGCCGAAGCCCTGCTGATGGAGTTCGTCGAGCGCGGCCTGCTGGTGGAACTGGTGGACATCGCCGACGATGAAACCTGGTTCCAGGCCTATAGCCTGCGGATTCCGGTTTTGCGACGGATCGATACCGGGGCGGAGTTGGGCTGGCCGTTCGGCTCCGACGATGTGGTGGATTTTCTGCGTTAGCCTTTCTTGACGACCGCTCCGCCGGTCGAACTCTACGCTTCATCCTATTGGCTTAAACGGTGCGATTCGGATACTGTATGCGCATACAGTTATTCGGATTGCGCGCTGCTGTTCCTGGATTCAGGGGTGAGCGGGGCGGTCCGGGCGTGAGAGGGATGAATCGTGGTCAATGTCGAACAGTTGAAGAGCAGCGTGAACCGGATGTCGGTGGACGTCGTCCGCGAGGCGGTGCTCGAATTGCGCCTGGACGGGCTGGTCACCGAAGGCAAGACGCCTTTCAACAAACTGCATTTCAATACCTGTTTCGCGGAAATCGAAGCCTTGTTCCAGCGTGCCGGCTATCACCGCCAGCTGGACGTCGTGGGTTATCAGGGCTTGTTGTACGCCCTGTATGACCCGGTACGCTGGGAGGCGGTCGATGTCCTGCGCTGGCTCAAGGAGTACACCGAGGCCGCGGCGCGCACACCGATACCAGCCTGATTCTTCGCTAGGTTCGTGCGCAGCGCTGTTGGATAATGCCGCTCTGCCTGAGATCCAGAGTTTTCAAATGTCCAGTTCATCTTTTTCCGCCGCACACAGCCAGGCCAGCACACTCTGCTTGCCGCCTGGTTCGTGGCAGACCGTTTTCGATTGCCTGTGCGAGCACTTCAGCGCCATCGGTCGTGAACAGTGGCTGGACCGTTTCGCCCGGGGCCGCGTGCTGGACGCACAGGGTGCTCCCATTCCGCTGGACCTGCCGTACAAGCAGGGCCTGCGCATCCATTATTTTCGCGAAGTACCGGACGAGAAACCGATCCCGGTGGTCGAATCGATCCTGTATGCGGACGAGCATCTGGTGGTGGCGGACAAACCGCATTTTCTGCCCGTGACGCCTTCGGGTGGCTATGTCGAACAGACATTGCTCAGACGCCTGATCCGTCGCCTGGACAACCCGCATCTTGTGCCGCTGCATCGCATCGACCGGCATACGGCCGGGCTGGTGCTGTTTTCCGCCAATCCTCAAACTCGCTCGGCGTATCAGTCGCTGTTCCCCACCCGGCAAATCGAAAAGCGCTACGAAGCCATCGCCCCGGCACTGCCTGAGCTTTCATTTCCCCTGGTGCATAAAAGCCGAATGATCAACGGCGAGCCGTTCTTTCGCATGCAGGAAGGGCCGGGCACGCCGAATACCGAAACCCTGGTCGAGGTCAAAGAGCGCAACGGAGAGCTCTGGCGCTATGCGCTTTCCCCGGTCACGGGCAAACAGCATCAGCTGCGAGTCCACATGACCGCGTTGGGCGCGAGCATCTGCAACGACCCGTTTTATCCACAGGTGCTCAAGGATGCGCAGGACGACTACGCTAATCCCTTGAAGCTGTTGGCCCAGGGATTGACGTTCGTGGATCCGGTCACGGGGCAGCAGAGAACCTTCGAGAGTGAGATCACCCTGCAGTGGTAATCCAGGGCGATCCGGCTCATGCGAAGTTCGAATAAATCGAATTTATGATCAGCTTTGCAGTCTTTTGAACAGGCCCCCTGAGGGTGGTGTTCAAAGCACTCGGGACAGCCGCCAGATCGTCCGGCGGCTCCGAGACCTTCCATGCAAGGAGATACCCATGAAACGTACCGTTTTCACTGGAATGTTCATTTGCGCTGCAATATTGGCCTCTCCCGTCCATGCCTCTTCGGACCATGACCTTTGCACGATCAAGCTGCAGGAACTCAAGGACAAGGTAACCACCCTGCCGGCGACCTCTGAAAACACCACCATGGAAGTCAAACGCATGCAGGCCAGCGCGGAAGCGGCCAATGCCGCGAACGACGACAAGAAATGCATCACCGAAGCCACCCAGGCGATCACCCGCGTGGACAAGCTGGCGAAAGAACCGAACCCTTGATTGGCGTCCGCCAGAAAAGCAAATGCCCCGACAAGTCGGGGCATTTTCGTATCCGGTAGTCGCCGCGCGGATTACAACTCTTTAACGGTGCGAACCTGATCCTTGTTGATGCGGGTCTGCTTGCCGTCCAGTTGTTCGAATTCGTAGAAGCCCGAATCCTTGTCATAGCTAGGCGTGTCGACGGCCTGGATCTCGCGGCCGTCATTCAGAGTGATCACTGCAGGCGACGAGCAACCGGCGAGGGTAGCGAGGCCCAGAGCGAGCATGAAAGTGGCCAGGGTCCGTTGAGTCATGGTGTGTCTCCGAAAATGAATACTTGATTACTAAACTTCAGACGTGTGCAGCGCGTGCAAGTTCCTCGGTGCGATCAGTCTGACACAGTGTTGTGGGCGCTTAACAGTTCCGGGGTGTTGAGGTTGGCCAGCCGCGGATCGTTGTCGGGGCACTGCAGGGCGGTGGCGCCGAGTTGGCGCATGAGCCGTCCCGGGCTGCGCTCGCCCTGTTGCCAGGCGCTCTCGACATCATCGCGAAGTGCCACGGGTATGACGCACAGCAAAGGCTCCCAGTGATCGTCATGACGCAGCATCAAGGGCTTGTCCGGATGAAGGCTGGCGGCTTCGCGCATGCTGGCGATCAGCGCCTCATCGACCCGCGGCACATCGCAGGGCAGGACCAGCATGTGGCTGTGGCGCGCCGCTTTCAGGCCCGCCCGGATGCCGGCCAGGGGGCCCGGAAAGTCGCCTTCGTCGTCGTGAACCAACTGGTCGGCGTAGGGCGCGTATTTTTCCAGGTTGCGGTTGCAGGAGATGATCAGGTCATCGCTCAGCGCCCGGGTCTTGCGGTGCAGGTGCGCAATCAGCGGCTCGCCGTGCCATTGCACCAGGCCTTTGTCCTGACCGCCCATGCGTTGGCCGCGGCCGCCCGCCAGGAGGAGAATGGAGCAGGGGGGCAAATGATTCGAGGTCATGGCGGGTTTCCATTAAGCAGGGTGGGGCGGCGAGAAAATGGGGCGCTGTGATATAACACCGGGCTGTTTCTCCTACAACTGGATGAGCCTATGACTACCAAGGCTGAAGTACCTTTCGCACCGCTCAACATCGCGGTTCTGACGGTCAGCGACACCCGAACCCTGGAAACCGATACCTCAGGCCAGGTCTTCGTCGACCGCTTGACCGCCGCCGGCCACAACCTGGCTTCCCGGGTCCTGCTCAAAGATGATCTTTATAAAATCCGTGCGCAAGTCGCCAACTGGATTGCCGACGACGTCGTCCAGGTGGTGTTGATCACCGGCGGCACCGGCTTCACCGGACGCGACAGCACGCCGGAAGCGGTGGCCTGTCTGCTCGACAAGCAGGTGGACGGTTTCGGTGAGCTGTTCCGGCAGATCTCGGTCGCCGACATCGGCACCTCGACCGTTCAATCCCGCGCGCTGGCAGGTTTGGCCAATGGCACGCTGGTCTGCTGCCTGCCGGGCTCGACGAACGCCGTACGCACCGGGTGGGACGGCATCCTCGCCGAACAGCTGGATTCGCGTCATCGCCCGTGCAATTTCGTTCCTCATCTGAAACAGGCGGCTCCCTGTGAATCCCGCGGGTAAGCCGGGCAAGACCGGCAGCCTGATGCCGGTCGAGGTGGCGCTGGCGCGTTTGCTCGAGATGGCCGAGGCCTCGAGCATCGTCGAGCGTGAGCGCTTGCCGCTGGCGCAGGTCCAGGGGCGTGTGCTGGCCGACGATCTGCTGTCGACCCTCGATCTGCCGCCATGGCCCAACAGCGCCATGGACGGCTATGCCCTGTGCGCGGCCGACTGGACCGGCGAGCCGCTGGTGGTCAGCCAGAAGATTTTTGCCGGGCAGGCGCCTGACCCGTTGCAGCCGGGCACCTGTGCCCGGATCTTCACCGGCGCGCCGGTGCCAGCCGGCGCAGACTGCGTCGAGATGCAGGAAAACGCCCAAGTCCAGGCGGATGGGCGCGTGGTCTTCACCGAAAGACTCACGCCGCAGCAAAACATTCGTCCACAGGGGCAGGAGACCACGGTCGGCGAATTGATCCTGTCGGCAGGTACTGTCCTTGGTCCCATCGAAATGGGCCTGGCCGCCTCTCTCGGTTGCGCGGAGCTGGAGGTGATTCGCCGGGTGCGAGTGGCGGTGTTGTCCACCGGCGATGAGTTGATCGAACCGGGGCAGCCGCTGGGGCCCGGGCAGATCTACAACAGCAATCGCGTGGTGCTCTGCAGTTGGTTGCAGCGCATGGGTTGCGAGGTGATCGACGCCGGCATTCTGCCGGACAATCTGGACACCACCCGTGCGCGGCTGGGCGAACTGAAGAATGTCGACCTGATTCTTTCCACCGGTGGCGTTTCGGTGGGCGAGGCGGATTTTCTCGGCATCGCCTTGCGCGAAGAGGGTGAACTGAGTTTGTGGAAGCTCGCGATCAAGCCCGGAAAGCCGCTGACATTTGGGCATTTTCGCGGAGTGCCGGTGATCGGCTTGCCGGGCAATCCGGCATCGACACTGGTGACCTTCGCTCTATTGGCCAGGCCCTATCTGCTGCGTCGCCTGGGCGTGCAACAGGTCGAGCCGCTGAAGATCCAGGTGCCGGCCGGGTTTGACTGGCCTGTCGCGGGCCATCGACGCGAGTACTTGCGCGGTCGCCTGGAGAACGGGCGGGCAATCATCTACAGGAACCAGAGTTCCGGTGTGTTGCGCAGCGCCGCCTGGGCGGATGGGCTGGTTGAAGTGCTGGAGGATCGCACGTTGGTGGCGGGTGATTCGGTGTACTTCATACCGTTGAGCGAAGTGCTCTAACCGTAACTGCAGGAGCCGAGCTTGCTCGCGATGGACGTTAACGATGACGCTGGGGGCCCGACACCCCGCGGCGTTCTCGGGTTCATCGCGAGCAAGCTCGGCTCCTACAGTTCTATTGAGTTCGAAGAGCTCAATGCGCCAGCAACAACGTCACCAGCTGATCAAACCGGCTATTGGCAATCCAGCCCAGCAGACCCAGCAACACCGCCGTCCCGCCCACGGTATAGGCAAGGCGATGCTTGATGGATTTGACTTCGCTGCGCACGTTTTCCATGTCTTTGCGCAGGTACTTGAGGTGTGCCTCCAGTTCGGTGACTCGGGGTTCCATCTCAACTTCTCCTTGGGTTTTTTATTCTGCGGAAGGCTGAAAAATCCGGACACCAAAGTGTATGAATCCCACCTGATGGTCAATTAAGGCAATTCCTCACCTTTTGTAAGAAAAATCCTGTCTTGCATGGCTTGGGCGTGCGCGAAGGAAAATAATTGGATTGGCATCGACTTTTCTTACGGGGTCGAGGGTCAACATCTCCCGTATGGCACTCAAACCCGGGGGGATTGCACATGAGCGAACGCAAAGCGCTGCTGATTCTGCATGGCAAGCAGGCGCTCAACGAAGAGGTCCGCGCCGCCGTCGAGAGCAAACGCCAACAGGGTTGGGAGCTGGCGGTGCGGCTGACGTGGGAGGCGGGCGATGCCCAGCGCCTGGTGAGTGAGGCGCTGGCGGCGGGCTATCGGCAGATCATTGCCGGAGGCGGCGACGGTACGCTGCGGGATATCGCCGAAGCCCTGTCCGAACAGTCGAGCCAGGCCAGTCTGGTCCTGATGCCGCTCGGCACCGCCAACGACTTTGCCCGTGCGGCCGGCGTGCCACTGGAACCGGCCCAGGCACTGAATCTGCTGGACGTTGAGCCCTGTGCGATCGATCTGGGAGAAGTCGGTGGCCAGGTGTTTCTGAACATGGCCACCGGCGGATTCGGCAGCCAGGTCACCGCCAACACCTCCGAGGATCTGAAAAAGGTTCTGGGCGGCGCGGCCTATTTGTTCACAGGATTGTCGCGCTTCAGCGAACTGCACGCCGCCTATGGCGAATTGCAGGGACCGGATTTCCACTGGAGCGGTGATCTGCTGGCCCTCGGGATCGGCAATGGCCGGCAGGCAGGGGGCGGGCATGTGCTGTGTCCACAGGCACTGGCCGACGATGGCTTGCTCGATATCAGCATCCTGCCTGCGCCGCAGGAGCTGGTCGACACTCTGAAGAACCTGCTGGCAGATGGTTTCGGCCTCGACAGCCTGTTTGTGCGGGCCCGGTTGCCGTGGGTCGAGATCAAGGTCTCCGAAGGCCTGTACATCAACCTCGATGGCGAGCCGCTGGAAGGGGACAGTCTGCGTTTTTCGGCGCGACCGGCAGCCCTTCGCGTGCATTTGCCAAAGGATTCGCCGCTATTGAGCGCGACGCAACCTGTCAGTCGTCCAGACTGATGATCTGCTCGCGCACGGCGAACAACACCAGGCCCGCCACATCGAAAATCTGCAGGCGTTTCATGATTTGCGAGCGGTGGGTTTCCACGGTCTTGACGCTCAGGCCCAGGCCGTTGGCGATTTCCCGGGTGGACTTGCCGCGAACGATCAGGCGCAGGATTTCCAGCTGACGGGCCGTCAGGTTGTGAGTATCCGAGGGCTCGGGGGCGGTCTGGTTCCGGGTCAGGGCCTGGGTGATCACGGTGTGGGCAATGGCCGGACTCAGGTAGCGTTCGTTGTTGCGCAAGGCTTCAAGGGCATGTTCCAGCTCGGTCGGGGTGGTGTCCTTGAGCAGGTAGCCATGGGCCCCGGATTCCAGAGCCTGCATGATCAGCGCCGGGTCGGTGTGCATCGACAGGATCAGCACCTTACTGTGGGGACGGATGCGCTTGAGCTGCTGCAACGCCTCAAGGCCACCGGTCTGCTTCATGGAAATATCCAGCAGCACGATATCCGGGGACAGATGTTCGACCATGGCCAGCAGCTGCGAGCCGTCGTTGGCCTCGCCGATCACGGCATAACCAGGAAGGTCCATCACCAGGGCGCGCACGCCAGCCCTGATCAGCGAGTGGTCATCCACCAGAAGTAAGTTACAAGTCAATGCATAACCTTATTCGTACTGGCCCGTTCGAGCGCGCGGGGCGCCCAGGGGAACAGAGCTTCGATTTGAGTGCCTTGGCCCGGCTCGCTGGTGACGCTCAGCGTGCCGCCCAACTGAGTGATCCGCTCCGACATGCCGGCCATGCCGCGCTGTCCCTCGCGACCGGGGTCGGTGGCGGGGGCGAAACCCTGGCCGTCGTCACGGATCGACAGCGAAAGACCCTGAGGCAAGCGCTGCACGCACACCACCAGATTCTGCGCATTGGCGTGGCGCAACATGTTGGTGACGGCTTCCTGGGTAATGCGAAACGCCGCCACGGCCATTTCTTCCGGGATTCCGGTCAGGCGCTGGTGGCATTCCAGGCTCCAGTGCACGGAGGTATTGGCCAGCGTCTTCAGCAGATGCGCCCGCAGGCTGGCTTCCAGGCCCAGGCTGGTCAGCTGCCTCGGATTGAGGATGGCCGACACATCCCGGACCTTGGTCAGGGTTTCTTCCAGGGTGTCGCACAGCACGGCGCATTGTCCCTGGAGTTCTTCGGGCATCCGGCGCTTGAGCCAGGCGCTTTGCAGCTTCGCCGCGGTCAGCAACTGGCCGATGTCGTCATGCAGTTCACGACTGAGCCGGTGCCGTTCGTTCTCTTGAACCTCCAACAAGCGATCGGCCAGTTCCTGCGGCTGAAACTTGATCGATTTGCGCGACAGCCGATATTGCACCCCGACGCAACTCAAAGCCGCGATGTTGAGAATCATCAGACCCAGGGGCAGCGGAATCGAAAGGCAATAGACCAGCAGGCTACCCAGCGTCGAGCAGGCGCACAGCGAAAGCGTGAACCGACGCGCGTTTTCTCGAGAGGGTGGCCAGGTGGCGAGTGACTTGAGGCTGGCGTACATAACGGAATGGAGCCAATGAAGATGCGCTGCGGGCAGCCCGGTCATGCTCTGACGGGCCTCTGTTTGTCATGTTGTACAACAACGTCAATGGCACATGATTTTTGTACAGGAAAACCGGCCGGAAACTTGTTCGGGCCAGTAAAAAATCATCTTGCCATTATTTGACGTCAACTAATGGGCGGCATAGTACCACTTAAGATACCGTTGGTCGCGCACGGGTTATATGTCCGGGAAGTCAGGAACATGGCATTGGGAAAGTGGAATCTCACCAGGAAAGTGGGGGTATCGTCACCATTTAGCTTCGATTTACCACAGAACCCGTTGTTTCAGTTCCGGCTGAGCCCCTGTTCTGGACAGGCATTTAGTTGCCTGAAGGAAGAGTTGTTACTTGCATGGGTCGCAATTGGATAAGCGATATTCAAATACGACAAGGGTTAAATCAAATAACCGTCAACTAACAGCAATAATTGTGAATTACGACACGGTTCCAGCGTCTCAGGCCTGACGCTCCATGTAGGGCGCAACGGTGAAAGGCTTGGAATTGACCGGTAGTTGAAACGGGCGATGACCCACCTGGATGGCAAAGGCTTCGATCAGGGTCGTCTGCTCGGTTTCATCGAGACACAACTGGCCGGTGTTCTGGTCGATCAGCTCGAGCTGCCAGGCGATTAGCGTCAGGCAGTCCTTGAGGGCGCCCAAGGCCTCGTCGTGCAGGTCCATATGGCTCTGGGCATGGTTGAGCAGGCCGTGGATGTGCAGGGAAAACTCAGACACGGCAGCCAGTGCCAGGGCGTCCGCCTTGCTGGCCAGTTTGAGCAGCGTACTGAGCAGGCAATCGATTGCGTCCCTGTCATTACTGATCAATTGCAGGTGGCTCAGGCATTCCTCCGTCTTGGCCAGAAGCGATTCGGCTTCGACCAGAAACTCCGGGACCCGCTTTGCCCACTCTTTACGATTGTCCGGCATGCTTATCTCCACAACGTCATGACTAGTGAGGGGATGTCGTGTGTGTCGACGAGAACGTTGGTCGTTCCGACGTCTGCGTTTCGTCGTGCAATCGCGTTCCGCCAGGCAGAGGTACCGGCTGCGGAACTAGTTATGAGGGTATAGGGCTGAGGGCCCGCGATCGCACACAAAAGCCTGACTCCATTCATGCAATGAGAATGGCGTCACATTAATGGCTATTGGATATTGCGAATATCAGGTTGCACCTGATTGTTGCTCAGGGAATCCCTTACGCGACGGAACCTATTGAATTATCAATGGTCGCGCGCTCAGAAAATGTAGCAGATAAATTCACATCGTCAGTAAAGCATGATGTTAATGTGACATCAATGTTGGAGTGCGGCATTTTGTACGGGGTCAAGGTCTTTCACATCCAGCCGATAACCTCCTATTCGTGAATTACATCGGTACAACGCCCAGGAGTCAGTAATGGCCGGCATTCTTGATACGGTAGACCAACGTACGCAACTGGTGGGTGAGAATCGCCTGGAAATTCTCATGTTCCGCCTGGCCGGACGGCAATTGTTCGCAATCAACGTGTTCAAAGTGCAGGAAGTCCTGCAGCTGCCGAAGCTGACCCTGATGCCTCAGCGTCACCCGTTCGTTTGCGGGGTGGTCAACCTGCGCGGCCAGACCCTGCCGGTGATCGATCTGTCCCAGGCCATCGGCATGCGTCCGCTGGTTCCGGGGCCGAACAGCACTATTATCGTTACCGAGTACAACCGTTCCGTGCAGGCGTTCCTGGTCGGTGGCGTGGATCGCATCGTCAACATGAACTGGGAAGCGATCATGCCGCCGCCGGGCAGCGCCGGTCGCCAGCATTACCTGACGGCCATCAGCAAGGTCGATGATCAGTTGGTGGAAATCATCGACGTGGAGAAGGTCCTGGCGGAGATCGTGCCTTACAACGCCAAGGTATCCCGGGAGAAACTGGCCGACCCGGTGCTCGAGCGTGCCCGTGGTCGTGAGGTGCTGCTGGTGGATGACTCCAACGTGGCCTTGGCGCAGTTGCGAGATACCCTGGGGCAGTTGGGGGTGAAGATGCATATTGCCAGTGACGGCCTGAAGGCGTTGAACATGCTCAAGGCGTGGGCGGACAGTGGTGTCGATATGACCGAGAAGCTGTTGATGGTCTTTACCGATGCGGAGATGCCGGAGATGGATGGTTATCGGCTGACGACGGAAATCCGCAATGATCCGCGTTTGCGTGGTTTGTATGTGGTGTTGCATACGTCGTTGTCGGGCAGTTTCAACGATTCGATGGTCAAGAAGGTGGGGTGCGATAACTTTCTTTCCAAGTTTCAGCCGGACAAGTTGGTGGATGTGGTGCGCCAGCGTCTGGTGCTCGACGAAGTTCCGGCGTAAACCCTGTGGGAGCGGGCTTGCTCGCGAGCTTTTGATCTTGCTTCTAAAAAATCAAAAGATCGCAGCCTCGTTTCACTCGACAGCTCCTACGAAGAGCGCAGGTGAGATTTCAACCTTTGATTCAACGCTGAAGCTCGTATAGGGTGGCTTTTTTGTTTTTCAGGGAGCTGGCCATGCTGCGTCTGAGCGCGCTTTATCGTTATCCGTTGAAATCCGGCAAGGGTGAGACTTTGCAGCAGGTCGGTCTCGACAAGCTGGGGCTGGACGGTGATCGACGCTGGATGCTGGTGGACGAGGCCAGTGGGCGGTTTCTGACTCAGCGGGCGGTGGCGCAGATGAGTCAGTTGTCGGCGTTGTGGAATGCCGAGGGTGGGCTGAGCCTCGAGGCGCCCGGTCAAGCCATGATCAACGTCGCCTTGCCTGCCAGCGATGCCGAACTGCGCGGCGTGACCATTTGGCGCGACACGTTGCGGGTGCCGGATGCCGGCGATGCCGCGGCAGCCTGGGTCAGCGAGTTTATCGGCAAGCCGACACGCCTGGTGCAGATCCCGCTCGAGCGCGCCCGTACTACCGAGGCGGGTTATGGCAAGGATGACGATCAGGTGGCGTTCGCCGACGGTTTTCCGTTGTTGCTGATCGGCCAGGCCTCGCTTGAGGATCTGTCGCGGAAGGTCGGTCGCCCCATGGAAATGCTGCGGTTCCGGCCGAATCTGGTGATCGAGGGCAGCGAAGCCTTTGCCGAGGACGGCTGGAAGCGCATTCGCATCGGCGAGGTCGAGTTCCGGGTGGTCAAGTCGTGCTCGCGCTGCATCCTCACCACCATCGACCCGCAGACCGGTGAACGCAGTGCCGATCGCGAACCTTTTGCGACCTTGCAGCAATACCGTGCCAACGCCAATGGCGCGATGTTCGGGCAGAATCTGGTCAACGATGGCAACGGCCGCCTCGAAGTCGGCATGCCGGTCACCGTTCTGGAATAAACGCCCGTTAAACAAAAATGCCCGTGTCCTTGGACACGGGCATTTTTTTGCGCTGTGAAACCCGAGGGTTTAGCCGCGGTATTCGCACAGGTAAGCGGTGTCGACGGCAACCTTCAGCTGGAACTTGCTGTTGGCTGGCACGTTGAACTGGCTGCCGGCGGCGAAGGTCTGCCAGTCGCTGCTGTCCGGCAGTTTGACGGTCAGGGCGCCGGACACCACGTGCATGATTTCACGCTGGCTGGTGCCGAATTCATATTCGCCCGGAGCCATGACGCCGATGGTCGCCGGACCTTCAGCGGTGCCAAAGGCGATCGACTTGACGGTGCCGTCGAAGTACTCGTTGACTTTAAACATGGGCGATTCCTCGAAAAGGGCTAAAAAGGGCCGGCCAGTATGCACAAGGGGGCCGGTGCCGTCACCTCTCCAGAGGGGGGAGAATCTGCGGCAGCAGACGAGCCGTATTGCGTGCGTCCTCCAGCGCCCGGTGCTGCTGCCCGGTAAATTGCAGGCCGGCCAGTTGCAGCGCGCTGTTGAGCCCCAGTGGCCGTTCCAGGCGCCGGGCCTTGGCGAAGCGCTGCTTGAGGTTGATGTGCGGCGTGCGGCTCAGCTGACTGTCGAGTTGCAGGCGCTGCCACTCCTGAATCAGCTGCTTGCGATCGTAATCACCCCAGCTGACCCAGCCCTCCAGCGGTGACGGATGCTGCCCCAGCCATTGCTCGAACGACGGCCAGATTTCGCTCAGGGTCTGCGCCGAGTCGACATCGGCCTGGCTGATGTGGGTCAGCTCCCGGCAAAAAGGGGTCAGAAGCGGCCGCCGCAAGGGCCGCACGAAGCGCTGGAAGTGGTCGACTTCGCGCCCTTTGCGGTCCACCAGCGTGGCGCCGATTTCAATGATTTCCATTTCCGTGACAGGCCAGCCACCGTCATCGGTGGTGGCTTCCAGATCAATGACCAGCCAGTGAGGCATTGCAGGGTTTCCCGGTATCCGCGTCTTGATGGGTTTGAGCGTAGCCAAACCCTGCGGTTCCGCCTAGCCGACCGATTCGACCTCCAACAGAATCTGCCGGTTCTTGACCTGATCGCCGACCTGCACCTGCAGGCGCTTGAGCACGCCGTCGATGCCGGACTTGAGCGGATGTTCCATTTTCATCGCCTCCAGCACCACCAGCAGTTGCCCCTTGCTGACCTGGCAGCCCTCGTTGACCAGCACATCGACGATCGCCCCATCCATCGGCGCCTTGAGCGTGCCGCAGCTGGCGCTGGCCTGGCTGCTGACCGGCGCCTGGGTGCGGTCTTCCAGGCGCAGGCTGCCGGGGCGGGTAAACAGGCAGATTTGCCCGGCCTGCAAGCGGTAGGCATGGCGCTGGCGGATGCCGTCGATTTCCAGGATCGCCTGGCGTCCATCGCAATCGATGATCTTCAGCGCAAGACTGCGTTCGGCCACTTGAATCCGCAACGCCTCGCCCGGCACGGCATTCAATGACACCGACCACTGCTGTTCATCCAGCCCTAGCCGATAGTGCAGCGCCGCACTGGCGTTGTTGCGCCAGCCGGCCAGCGGACCACGGTGCGCTTGTGTCGATGCCTGATAGAGCAGGCCGGTGGCAATCGCCAGCTCTTCGGCACTGGGTTCATGCACACGCAGGCAGGGATGCTCGGCGAAGTGCTGCGCGATGAACGCGGTACTGAATTGGCCTTCGATGAATTGCGGGTGTTGCAACAGGCTGGCGAGCAGGCGCTGGTTGCTCTGCACCCCCAGCAACACGCTGTCCTGCACCGCCCGCAGCAACTTGCGCCGGGCCTCTTCGCGGGTCGCGCCATGGGCGATCAGCTTGCCCAGCATCGGGTCGTAGAACGGGCTGATGCTGGCGCCTTCGATCAGGCCATGATCGATCCGCACGCCACTGTTCAGCGCTGGTTCCCAGGCATCGATCCGCCCGGTCTGCGGCAGAAAATCCCGGGCCGGGTCTTCGGCATACAGCCGCACTTCCATGGCGTGCCCGTTGAGTCGTACCTGTTCCTGACGCAGCGGCAGCGGTTGCCCTTCGGCGATGTTCAGCTGCCAGGCCACCAGGTCCAGGCCGGTGATCAGCTCGGTCACCGGGTGCTCCACTTGCAGACGGGTGTTCATCTCCAGGAAGTAAAACTCGCCCCGGGCATCCAGCAGGAATTCCACAGTGCCGGCGCCGACATAGTTCACGGCGCGACCGGCCTTGAGCGCCGCTTCGCCCATGGCCTGGCGCAGCGCTTCGGTCATGACCGGGCAAGGCGCTTCCTCGATGACTTTCTGATGGCGCCGTTGGATCGAACAGTCGCGCTCGCCCAGGTAGATCAGGTTGCCGTGGCGGTCGCCGAACAGCTGAACCTCGACGTGCCGGGGCTCGATCAAGGCCTGTTCGAGGATCAGTTCGTCGCTGCCAAAACCATGCAGGGCTTCGGAGCGCGCGGTGCGAATCTGCTCCGGCAAATCTTTCGACTCGTGCACCAGACGCATGCCCCGTCCGCCACCGCCGGCACTGGCCTTGATCATCAACGGATAGCCGATGCGTTCGGCCTCGCGACTCAGCGTCGCGTCGTCCTGCTCGGCACCCTGGTAACCGCGGATGCATGGCACGCCGGCGTCGAGCATGGCGATTTTCGACAGGCGCTTGCTGCCCATCAGTTCGATGGCCTCGGCGTCGGGACCGATGAAGGTGATGCCGGCCGCCTGGCAGGCGCGGGCGAAGTCGGCGTTTTCCGAGAGAAACCCGTAGCCCGGATGGATCGCGTCGGCGCCGGTGCGGCGGGCGGCGTCGATGATCGCCGGGATGTTCAGGTAGGACTGCTGCACCGCGGACGGGCCGATGTGCACGGCTTCGTCGGCCATCTGCACATGCAGCGCATCGGCGTCGGCGTCGCTGAACACGGCGACGGTGCGATAGCCCTGGGCCTGGGCGGTGCGCTGGATGCGGCAGGCGATTTCACCGCGGTTGGCGATGAGGATTTTGCTGAAGCCGGGCATGGTTGATTCCCCTGGTTCTGTGGTGAATGTGAGGGCCTCTTCGCGGGCAAGCCTCGCTCCTACAGGATTACGCGCACCGTAGGAGCGAGGCTCGCCCGCGATGCTTTCAGGAGGCCCACCCCGGTTTGCGCTTCTGCACAAAAGCCAGGGTCCCCTCGACCCCCTCGGCTCCCGTCACCGCCTCACTGAACCACTGCGCCGCCTGATCCAGCAGCTGCGCCGACGGCTGCTGCGCACTGGCCAGCAACAATTGTTTGGTTGCGGCATTCGCCCCCGGCGCACAACACAGCACATGGGCCAGCACTTCATCGAGGCGTTCGGCGAGGGCTTGCGGGTCCTGTTCGACAAAATGCACCAACCCCATTCGCAACGCCTGTTTGCCATCGAACCGCGCCGCCGTCAGCGCCAGGCGCCGGGCCTGGGTCAGGCCGATGCGCTGCACCACGAACGGCGCGATTTGCGCCGGCAGCAGGCCGAGGCTGGTTTCCGGCAGGCCGAATTGCGCCTGATGATCGGCCATGGCGATATCGCTGACGCAGGCCAGGCCAAAGCCACCGCCCAACACCGCGCCCTGCAAGACCGTGATCACCACTTGCGGCGCGCGCTGGGTTTCTTCCAGCAGGGCACCGAAGGCACGGTTCAAATCGCGGTAGGCGCTTGCGCCCTGAGCGCGGGCGTTGGCCATGTCCTTGATGTCGCCGCCGGCACAGAAGTGGCCGTTGGCGCCACTGATCACCAGGGCGCGAATGGCGCGCTCGTCACGCACCGCCGCCAGCACTGCGCGCAGTTCGCTGACCATCTCAAGGCTCATGGCGTTGCGGCTTTGCGGGCGATTGAGGGTGATGTGCAGCACGCCGCTGTACGGCTCCAGCAGCAACGTCTCGCAAACCGGCAGGAGGCTCATTTCTTTTTCCCCGGCAGGATGCCCATGAGTTTGCAGATGATCCCCAGCATGATTTCGTCGGCGCCGCCGCCGATCGACACCAGCCGCACATCGCGGTAGGCGCGGGCCACCGGGTTGTCCCACATGAAGCCCATGCCGCCCCAGTACTGCAGGCAGCTGTCGGTGACCTCCCGGCCCAGTCGCCCGGCCTTGAGCTTGGCCATGGAGGCCAGGCGGGTGACGTCCTGGCCTTTGACGTATTGCTCGGTGGCCTGATAGACCAGCGCGCGCAGGCATTCGATTTCGGTCTGCAATTCGGCGAGACGGAAGTGGATGACCTGGTTGTCGATCAGCGCACTGCCGAAGGTCTTGCGTTCCTTGCAGTATTCGATGGTGCTGTCGACGCAGTGCTCCAGGCCCTTGATCATGTTCGCCGCGCCGAACAGGCGTTCTTCCTGGAACTGCAGCATCTGCATCATGAAGCCCGCGCCTTCATGGCCGATGCGGTTGCGTTGCGGTACGCGCACATTGTCGAAAAACACCTGGGCGGTTTCCGAACTGCGCATCCCGAGCTTGTCCAGATGGCTGCTCAGGCTGATGCCCGGGGTGTTCATCGGCACCATGATCAGCGACTTGTTGATGTGCGGTTTGTCGTCGGAGATGTTGGCCAGCAGGCAGATGAAATCGGCGCTCGGCGAGTTGGTGATCCACATCTTGCTGCCATTGATCACGTAGTCGTCGCCGTCCTTGCGCGCGGTGGTCTTCAGCCCGGCCACGTCGGAACCGGCACCCACTTCGGAGACCCCGATGCAGCCCACCTGCTCGCCGCTGATGGCCGGGCGCAGGAACTCGTCGCGCAGTTCATCGGAGCCGAAGCGCGCCAGCGCCGGGGTGCACATGTCGGTCTGCACGCCGATGGACATCGGAATGCCGCCGCAATGGATGGTGCCGAACTCTTCGGCGGCGACGATCGAGTAGCTGTAGTCGAGCCCCATGCCGCCGAATTTTTCCGGCTTGGAAATGCCCAGCAGACCAAGCTCGCCGGCCTTGCGGAAGATCTCGTGAATCGGAAAACGCCCGGCCTTTTCCCAGGCCTCGACGTGCGGATTGATCTCGTGATCGACGAATTGGCGGACGGTGCGGCGCAGTGCTTCGTGTTCCTGGGTGAAGATCATTTTTATTGTTCTCCTTAAATATGGGGGCACTGCTTTAAGCCCAATCAGTTGAGCCGCCGCGGGACCTACAAGGACCGCGTTTTGCCTGGACTGACTGGCATTAGAACCGCGCCACACCAAAACTGTTGGCCTGCAACGGCCGCACCTCGGCCTCGTGACAGATGTCCAGCAAGAACCCCAGCAAGGTCCGGGTATCGCGCGGGTCGATCAGGCCGTCGTCCCACAGGTTGGCGCTGCCATAGAGCGCCGTGGACTGGGCATCGAGTTTCTGCGCGGTGACCTGTTCGAGCATGTCGAGCATTTTCGGGTCGGGCACCAGGCCGTCTTTGGCCTGTTTGGCCTCGGTGACGATGCGCAGCACCTTGCCCGCCTGGGCACCGCCCATCACAGCGGTGCGACTGTTGGGCCAGGCGAAGATGAAGCGCGGGTCGAGGCCGCGGCCGCACATCGCGTAGTTGCCGGCGCCATAGGAGCCGCCGACGACGATGGTGAGCTTGGGCACGCGGGCATTGGCCACCGCCTGGATCATCTTGGCGCCGTGCTTGATCACGCCTTGCTGTTCCGATTCGGTGCCGACCATGAAGCCGGTGGTGTTGTGGAAGAACAGCAGTGGCGTCTGGCTCTGGTCGCACAGCTGGATGAACTGCGCCGCCTTGCTCGCGCCTTTGGGCGTGATCGGGCCGTTGTTGCCGATGAAGCCACAGGTGCGCCCGTGGATTTTCAGGTGGCCACAAACGGTCTGCTGATCGAACTCGTTCTTGAAGTCGAGAAAGCTCGAGCCGTCGGCGATTCGGGCGATGATTTCCCGCACGTCGTAGGGCTTTTTCGGATCGTCCGGGATCAGCCCCAGCAGTTCCTCGACGGGGTAGAGCGGCTCTTGCCATTCAGGCTGCGCACGCTGTGGCAGCTGATCGTTCCAGGACAGCAGGCTGACAATCTCGCGCACCTGACGCACACCGTCGGCGTCGTTTTGCGCCAGATACTCGGCGGTGCCGGCGAGTTGCGCGTGCATCTCGGCGCCGCCCAGTTCTTCATCGGTGGCGATTTCACCGGTGGCGGCCTTGAGCAGCGGGGGACCGGCGAGAAACAGCTTGGCCTTGCCGCGCACCACCACCACGTAGTCCGACAAACCCGGCTGATAGGCGCCGCCCGCCGTGGCCGAACCGTGCACCACGGTGATCTGCGGCAGGCCCATGGCCGACATCCGCGCCTGATTGGCGAAGCTGCGCGCGCCTTCGACGAAAATCTCCGCCGCGTAGTTGAGGTTGGCGCCACCGCTTTCGGCGAGGGTGATCACCGGCAGTTTGTTTTCCATGGCGACCTGTTGCAGGCGCAGGGATTTTTTCAGGCCGCTGGGGGAAATGGTCCCACCCTTGATCGCGCTGTTGTTCGCCACGATCAACGCGCGCACGCCGGACACATAACCGATCCCCGCAATCAGCCCGCCACCGGCCGAACTGCCGTCCTTGTCATCGTGCAGTTTGTAGCCGGCAAGGCTGGCCAGTTCGAGAAAAGGCGCGCCGGGGTCCAGCAGCAGGTTGAGGCGTTCGCGCGGCAGCAGTTGCCCGCGCTTGTCGAATTTGGCCCTGGCTTCGTCCGCCTTGTTCAACAGGTCCTGTTCCAGCTGACGGATCTGTTCGACACACGCCAGCATGGCCTTGCGATTACTCGCGAACGCCTCGCTGTGGGGATCGAGTTGCGACTGAATCACCGGCATGGGTTATTCCTTGTCTTTGAGCACGTCGGGAAGATAGGCGCGGTGGAAACCGTTGTACGACTCGCTGTTGGTCGCCTTGTGGATCGGCCACGCGCGCCCGCCGAGGCTGGCGGCGCCATCGATGCGCAAGGTGCTGCCGCTGATGAAGGCCGCCGCCGGGCTCAGCAGGAACACGATCGCCGCGCTGACTTCCGATTCGGTGCCGATGCGCTTGAGCGGCACGTGTTCGCGCAAGGTCGGGATCACGGCCTTGAAGGCGCCTTCGTAAGTGTCCATGCCGCTGGAGGCGATCCAGCCCGGCGCCACCGCGTTGACCCGCACCCCGGCGTAACCCCATTCGAAAGCGGCGGTCTTGGTCAGGTTGTCCATGCCTGAACGCGCCGCGCCCGAGTGGCCCATGCCGGGCATGCCGCTCCACATGTCGGCGAGCATGTTGACGATGGCCCCGCCGTGTTTGCTCATGGACTGGTTGAACACTTCCCGGGCCATCAGGAAACCGCCCACCAGGTTGGTGCGCACCACGGTTTCAAAACCCTTCTGGTTGATCGAGGCCAGCGGCGACGGGTACTGCCCGCCGGCATTGTTGACCAGGCCGTGAATCGGCCCGTGCTTGCGGATCAGCTCGCCGACCATGTGGGTGACCGCTTCTTCATCGCGGATATCGCAGGTGCACCAGTCGGCACGGCCGCCGTCCTGGGCAATCTCGGCGACGACGCTTTTGAGCTTGTCGGCCTTGCGTCCCACCAGCAGCACATGGGCGCCGAGGGCTGCCAGTTCATGGGCGGTGCAGCGGCCGATGCCACTGCCGCCACCGGTGACGATGATCGTTTGGCCGGCGAACAGGTCGGCTCGGAAAATCGAATCGTAGGCCATGACGGCAGTCCTCTAGTTGACCTGGTCGGCGATGCGCCGGGGCACCGGAATCTGGATTTCCAACAGTTGCTGGGCGAACGCCTTGCCTTGCGGGTCGATGCGCAGGCTGGCGACACCGCCGCCGCCGAGGGCATTTTCCAGCAGGAAGTTCAGGCTGTGGCTGGCCGGCAGATACCAGCGCTCGACGCGCCCGTGAATCGGATCGAGGACGTGGCTCATCCAGTCGACGATCACCGCCGGCGTCAGCGCCTCGGCGATCCACGGCAGGAACTCCGGCTCGCGGGCCATGACCCCGATGTTGCTGTGGTTGCCCTTGTCGCCGGAGCGAGCCACGGCGAGCTTGATCAGGGCCACGCTGGCGTCGGCACGCTCGCCGGGGTTTGGCGGATCGACCGGAAGGGGCAAGGTGTCGGGGTCGAGCACATCGACGGCGGGCAGGGCGCAGGGCAGGCGCTGGCCGTTGAATTCAATCTCCACCGCGCAGGCGCTTTTGTCGATGAGGAAGGAGAACAGGCGGATCAGCGGATAGACCGTCGGCCGACCGCCGACGATGCCGGTCAGTCCCGGTGCCATGCCGGTGGCGGCCTGGGCGATTTCCCGGGAGAACAGGATCAGCGCCTGCTTGTTCGGATGGCGCACCGCCAGTTTGATCACCACCTCGCGGCTGTCCCGGCGCTGGCCGTGGGGGCCGTAGGTGGCTTCGCTGCCGAGCAGTTCGATGTTCACGTCGGTGTAACGTGCCCAACCGCGTTGCTCGAACATTTCCGAGGTCTTGTCGATGATCGCCTGGCTGACGCGACGGGCCTTGTCCACCGCATCGATGCCGGCGAGCAGGCAACTGGCGGTGCATTTGAAACCGTCGGGAAAGGTGGCGCTGACCTTGTATTGAGCGGTCGGCGGCAAGCCTTTGGCGCCGTGCACGCGAACCGCATTCTTGCCCTGTTGCACCAGTTTGACCTGGGTGAAATCGCAGACCACATCGGGCAGCAGATAGGCCCGTGGATCGCCGATTTCGTAGAGCATCTGTTCGCCCACCGTCAGCGGCGTGACCAGCCCGCCGGAACCTTCGGGTTTGCTGACGATGAACTGGCTGTCGGCACTGACTTCGACGATCGGGAAACCGATGTGTTCGTAGTCGGGCACTTCGCGCCAGTCGGTGAAATTGCCCCCGGTACATTGGGCGCCGCATTCGATGATGTGGCCGGCCAATGCCGCCTGGGCCAGCTTGTCGTAGTCCTGCCAGGACCAGCCGAATTCATGCACCAGCGCGGCGCTGACCACGGCGCTGTCGACCACCCGCCCGGTGATCACGATGTCGGCGCCCAGGCGCAGGGCCTCGACGATGCCCGGCGCGCCCAGGTAAGCGTTGGTCGAGACGCACATCGGCGGCAGGGGCGCACCGCTGAACATTTCATGAATGCCGCGGCTGCTCAGTTGTTTGAACTGCGGTTGCAGGTCGTCGCCCAGCAGCACGGCGATCTTCAGGGCGATTCCGGCCTTGTCGCAGGCCGCTTGCAGGGCGGCGGCGCAGGCCTGCGGATTGACCCCACCGGCATTGCTGATCACGCGGATGTTCTGTTCGGCGAGCCGGGAGAGCAGAGGACTCAAGACTTCGACGAAATCGCTGGCATAGCCGGCCTGGGGATCTTTCATCCGTGCCCCGGCCATGATCGACAGGGTGATTTCCGCCAGGTAATCGAATACCAGGTAGTCCAGGCGACCACCGTCCACCAGTTGCGCGGCGGCAGTCGAGGTGTCGCCCCAGAACGCGCTGGCGCAACCGATGCGAATGGTTTTGGCCGCAGTCACTTGCATAACCCCCTTTCGACAAAGTGTTTCGAGACTACCAAGCAAGCGCTTGGTTTGTAAACTCCGGAAATATCTTCTGGCCGAGCGCTTGCTTGGTTGCCGATGCCAGACTAAATTGCCCGCGCAAGTCCCCTGTTTTAGCGGGGATCGGCGTTGGTGACTGATCGACTGTAGGAGAGAACGGGTGGACGAGCAAAAAGCCCTGAGGGTGATGCGTGAACTGGTCGACAACGGCCAGTTGACCGATCCGGACAGCGCCCGTGGCAAGCTGCTGCAAGTGGCGGCCCACCTGTTTCGCAACAAGGGTTACGAGCGCACCACTGTGCGCGATCTGGCGGGTGCCGTGGGCATTCAGTCGGGGAGCATCTTTCATCACTTCAAGAGCAAGGACGAAATCCTGCGGGCGGTGATGGAAGAGACCATTCGCTACAACACCGCCTTGATGCGCGCGGCCATCGCCGAAGCCGACAGCGTGCGCGAACGGGTGCTGGCGCTGATCCGTTGCGAATTGCAGTCGATCATGGGCGGCAGCGGCGAGGCCATGGCGGTGCTGGTCTACGAATGGCGTTCGCTGTCCGACGAGGGCCAGGAAAAAGTCCTGGCCCTGCGTGATATCTATGAAGACATCTGGCTGCAGGTGCTGGGCGAGGCCAAGAGTGCCGGTTTCATCCGTGGCGATGTGTTCATCACCCGGCGTTTTCTCACCGGCGCGCTGTCCTGGAGCACCACCTGGTTTCGCGCCGATGGCAGCATGAGCCTGGATCAGCTGGCCGATGAGGCGCTGATTCTGGTGCTGGAGGAAAAGCAGTAACGGCGTGTGGGTCGGCAGGAAACTGGCTAACTGGGCGAAACCGCCTAGCTTGAATGCAATGACGCAGTATTTGGGGGTGGGTGGTTTGATGTCTTCGCCAATTCGGACGGCAACAGGTTGTGTTCTGGCATTACTCGCGACGTCGTGGGTGCTGCCGTCCCAGGCCGCACAACTGGTGCGCATCGGTGCCGCGCACTTTCCTCCGTACACCGTGCGCCCGGAAACCGGTGCCGACACCGGCCTCCTGCCGCAACTGGTGGAGGCGCTCAATGCCTCGCAAAAGGACTATCAATTCGTCCTGGTGCCCACTTCCATTCCCCGGCGATTCGGTGATTTCAAGCAGGGCCGGATCGACATGGCGATCTTCGAAAACCCTGCCTGGGGCTGGAAGGACATTCCGCACACCGACGTCGACATGGGCCTGGAAGACGCCGAGATTTTCGTCGCCCAACGCCATCCGGAAAACCGCCCGGAGCGTCAGCAGGATTACTTCACCGACCTTACCGGCAAACGCCTGGCGCTGTTCAGCGGCTATCATTACGAATTCGCCAACTTCAACGCCGAACCCAAATACCTGGCCACCACCTACAACGCCACGCTGACCTATTCCCACGACAGCAACCTGCTGATGGTGCTGCGCGGGCGCGCCGACATCGCCCTGGTCACGCGCTCCTACCTGAGCGACTACTTTCTGCGCAATCTGAAAGTCGCTGACGAGTTGCTGGTGTCCAATCGCATCGATCAGGTCTATCACCACTACGCCATCCTGCGCCCGGCCTCGCCGATCTCGGGCGAAGCGTTCGGGCAATTGCTGCAAGGGCTGCGGGACAACGGGCAGATGCTGAAGATTTTCGATCCGTACAAGATCGCGATCGTGCCGGTCCCTCGCTGAAAGGCAAGTCACCTCGGCCCAGGGATCGTGTTTTTTCTTGAGTGAGGGGTTACCTCTTAAATTTTCTTCAGCGGCTCACGTCCCATCGTTGAACTGTCGACGATTATCGTGAGCCCCTCCATGTCCAATCCGAATGACCTGACGACCCTGGCCTTGCCTACAGGCCGCCGTCTTGTAGCCGATGCAAGTGAAGGCCGCTTGAGCCTGAGTCTTGATGATCAACCGCTGATTCAGCTACGCCTGACCGGCGATCATGAAATGCAGCTGGAAGAGGGCGGTGATCGTCCTTCCAGCCAGGCGATCTGGGCCGCCTGTTATTGGTTGTTTGCCCGCGATCCGGCCTGCCAGCAACTGAGCTGGCGATTGGCTGAGGCACCGACCGAGGCCTTGCTCGGCGGTTTGCTGATCCCCACGCAAATCCCCGGCGAATATCGCTGCGAACGCGCGCTGTTCTGGCAGTTGCCGCAGCCCTGGCTGGGGCAGTCGCTGAGCGCCTGTTATCCACAGCAGATGGTCATCACCCATGGCAAACGTCACCCGCTTCGGCCGATCAAGCCGAAGGGCGAGGTGTATCGGCGTTTCGATGCGCGCCTGGGGATGTGGATTTCCCTGCGCACCCTGGACATCGACCTCGATCTGGCCCGTTTCAACCGCTGGCAGAACAGCCCGCGGGTGGCGAGTTTCTGGCAGGAGGAGGGCAGCCTCGAACAGCATCGCGAGTACCTGAACAAACTCGAGGCCGATCCGCATACCGTGACCCTGATCGGCTGTTTCGACGATCAGCCGTTCGCCTATTTCGAAGCGTACTGGGCAAAAGAGGACCGGATTGCGCCGTTCTATGAAGTCGCCGATTACGACCGTGGCATTCACATGCTGGTCGGCGAAGAAAACCACCGTGGCCCGCACAAGGTGGCGAGCTGGTTATCGGCCCTGACCCATTACCTGTTCCTCGACGATCCACGCACCCAGCGCGTGGTCGCCGAGCCGCGTGCCGACAATGCAAAGATGATCGGGTACATGCAGGGGCAGCGGTTTCATTGCGAGAAGGAGTTCGACTTTCCGCACAAGCGCGCGGCGCTGATGGTGCTGGGGCGTGAGCGGTTTTTTGAGCGGTGTGAATTGGCCTGATTCGGCGTTGAGACGAAAAGATCGCAGCCTTCGGCAGCTCCTGCATGGGATTGCGTACCCCTGTAGGAGCTGCCGAAGGCTGCGATCTTATGATCTTTCAACGGCGGCTATTGGACACCTTGCGGCAATGCACCAACGCATCACGAATCATGAAGTTCACCAGGGTCGGCGAGACGCCCAGTTCCTTGGCGATGTCCTTCTGCGGCACGCCGTGCAGGCGGTACATCTCGAAGGCGTAGCGGGTGCGGCTTGGCAACTCGCCGAGGGCGTCGGCGATGTTTTCCAGGGTGGAGAAATTGATGTGCGAGGTTTCCGGTGACGCGCCCGAAATCACCACGTTCAGACCTTCCTCCTCAGGCCCGGAATATTTCAGTTCCAGCGCCTGCTTGCGGTAGTGATCGATCGCCAGGTTACGCACGATCTGGAACAGATAGCTGAGCTGCGCCTTGAACGACGAGGTGATCTGCGGCGCCGATTGCAGTCGGAAAAAAGCGTCCTGCACCACGTCTTCGGCACGGGAACGACAGCCGGTAATGCGCGCTGCGATCTTCACCAGAATCAGTCGATTGTCGACGAATGTCTGAATGAGCGGCAAATCGCACCTGTTTGTGGACGCCTGCTCCGTCATGGAAAGCTCCGTCATGGAAGTCACCCTGCCAAATTGGTTAGTCGGACGGCTTGTAGGCCGGGCCGTCCGTCACATCGAGCGACAAATTAGGCTGAATGATAATGATTGTCAATTGAGAAAGAGAACTAATGCACAGGCAAGGTGCAAAACGAGAACCACGACACGCGAACGCTCTCACGTGCCGTCCCCCGCCCGATTGGCGTTCAGGCCGGTCGACTAATTATTTGCAGATGCCATCCGTTCTCATTGGTGAATAACACCGGGCCAGTCTTGCTATCTGTAGGAGCGAGCTTGCTCGCGATGAACCGGAGAACACCGCGGGGTGTCAGGCATCCCTCGTCATCGTTGACGACCATCGCGAGCAAGCTCGCTCCTACAGGTAGCAAGGCAAGCAGGCCTTGCAACACCCGTCCCAAATCCGATTTCACTTGCAAGCCGAATCCAGGCAGGAAACCTCATGACCGACGCGTTCGAACTCCCCAGCACAATGGTCCAAGCCCTCCAGCGCCGTGCGGCCCTGACGCCGGATCGGGTGGCCCTGCGTTTTCTCGCCGAAACCCCGGACCAGGCTGTGGTGCTCAGTTATCGCGAACTGGACCGGCGTGCGCGGACCATCGCCGGCGCCTTGCAGGCACAGGCAGATTTTGGCGATCGCGCGGTGTTGCTGTTTCCCAGCGGTCCGGATTACGTCGCGGCGTTTTTCGGTTGCCTGTATGCCGGCGTGATCGCCGTGCCGGCTTATCCACCGGAGTCGGCCAAGCGTCATCACCAGGAGCGTCTGCTGTCGATCATCAGCGACGCCGAGCCGCGCCTGCTGCTGACCAGCGCCGACCTTCAAGCGGCCCTGTCGCAGATCGAGGGCGCGCCGTCGCTGCTGTGCGTCGATACCCTCGACAGCGCGCTGGCCGAACGCTGGGTCGCGCCCGATCTGCAAGACAATGACATTGCCTTCCTGCAATACACCTCCGGTTCCACCGCCTTGCCCAAGGGCGTGCAGGTCAGCCACGGCAATCTGGTGGCCAACGAACAGTTGATCCGCCACGGCTTCGGCATCGACCTCAACCCCGACCACGTTATCGTCAGCTGGCTGCCGCTGTACCACGACATGGGCCTGATCGGCGGCCTGTTGCAGCCGATTTTCAGTGGCGTGCCTTGCGTGTTGATGTCGCCGGCGTACTTCCTCGGCCGGCCGTTGCGCTGGCTGGAAGCGATCAGCGAATACGGCGGCACCATCAGCGGCGGGCCGGATTTTGCCTATCGCCTGTGCAGCGAGCGGGTCAGCGAGTCGGCGCTGGAACGGCTCGACCTGAGCGGCTGGCGCGTGGCCTATTCCGGCTCCGAGCCGATTCGCCTCGACACCCTGGAGCGTTTCGCCGAGAAGTTCGCCGCCTGCGGTTTCACTGAGCAGAGTTTCATGGCGTCCTACGGTCTGGCCGAGGCCACGCTGTTCGTCGCCGGTACGCCACGCGGTCAGGGCATCGGCAACCTGCGGGTCGACGACCAGGCCCTGGCGCAGAACCGCGCCGAGGCGGGCGAGGGCAGCGCGATCATGAGCTGCGGCATCAGCCAGCCCGAACATGGCGTGCTGATCATCGACCCGGCATCGCTCGATGAAGTGGCGGACAACACCGTCGGCGAAGTCTGGGCCAGCGGCCCGAGCATCGCCCTCGGTTACTGGCGCAACCCCGAAGCGTCGGCCAAGACCTTCGTCCAGCACGCCGGCAGGACCTGGCTGCGCACCGGCGACCTGGGCTTCATGCGTGACGGCGAGCTGTTCATCACCGGGCGCTTGAAAGACATGCTGATCGTGCGCGGGCACAACCTTTATCCACAGGACATCGAGCAGACCGTCGAGCGCGAAGTGGAGGTGGTACGCAAGGGCCGCGTCGCCGCGTTCGCGGTCAACCGGGACGGCGAGGAAGGCATCGGCATCGCCGCGGAAATCAGCCGCAGCGTGCAGAAAGTCCTGCCACCCGAAGCACTGATCAAAGCCATCCGCCAGGCCGTGGCAGAGGCTTATCAACAGGCGCCGAGCGTGGTGGTGCTGCTCAATCCGGGCGCGTTGCCCAAGACCTCCAGCGGCAAACTGCAACGCTCGGCGTGCCGTCTGCGTCTGGCCGATGGCAGCCTCGACAGCTATGCGCTGTTCCCTTCGGCCAGCGATGAAGTGGCCGGCCAAAGCGCGTCCGCCTCCGAGTTGCAAAGCCTGATCGCCCAGGTCTGGTGCGAGCAGTTGCAGGTCAAGCAGGTGGACGCCGACGACCACTTCTTCCTGCTCGGCGGCAACTCGATCGCCGCCACCCAGGTGGTGGCGCGCCTGCGCGAAACCCTCGGCCTGGAGCTGAACCTGCGCCTGCTGTTCGAAGCGCCGACCCTGGCCGCATTCGCCGAAGCCGTGGCCCGCCAGCAACAGGACGGCGGCAGTCCGCAAGGGGAAATCGTCGCCCTGTCGCGCAGCGAAGCCATGTCGCAACCCCTGCCGCAATCCCTGGCGCAAAACCGTCTGTGGATCACCTGGCAGCTCGACCCGCACAGCAGCGCCTACAACATTCCCGGCGCCCTGCGCCTGCGCGGCGAGCTGGACGAAGACGCCCTGCGCGCCAGCTTCCAGCAGCTGATCGAACGCCACGAATCCCTGCGCACACGTTTCTTCGAGCGTGACGGCGTGGCGCTGCAACAGGTGCTGGCGGCCGGCGAATTCAACCTGCAATCGATCGACATCAGCGACTTGCCGGCAGCCGAACGCGAAGCCCGCGCGCAACAGATCCGCGAGGATGAAGCCCGCACCCAGTTCGATCTGGAAAAAGGCCCGCTGTTGTGGGTAACGCTGGTGCGTCTCGATGACGAAGACCATCAACTGCTGGTGACCCTGCACCACATCATCGCCGACGGCTGGTCAATGAACGTGCTGATCGACGAATTCTCCCGGCTGTACGCGGCAGCCACCCAAGGCCAGCAGGCGACGCTCGCGCCTCTGCCCACCCAGTACGCCGACTACGGCAGCTGGCAGCGTCAATGGCTGGCGCAAGGGGAGGGCGAGCGGCAGCTGGCCTACTGGAAAGATCGCCTGGGCGATGAGCTTCCAACACTTGACCTGGCCACCGATCATCCGCGTTCGGCACAACAGCAACGCAGCGCCGCGCGCCATACCTTGCGTCTGCCGGCGGGCCTGAGCGATGCCGTTCGCCAGACCGCTCAAGCCCATGAATCGACCGCGTTCATGCTACTGCTCGCGACGTTCCAGACCCTGTTGCATCGCTACAGCGGTCAGCGTGACATCCGCATCGGCGTCCCCAACGCCAACCGCCCGCGCCTTGAAACCCAGGGCCTGATCGGCTTCTTCATCAACACCCAGGTGTTGCGCGCCGAACTGGATTCGCGCTTGCCGTTCGACCAGTTGCTGGCGCAAACCCGCGAGGCGGCGCTGGGTGCGCAAGCCCATCAGGACCTGCCGTTCGAACAACTGCTCGAAGCCTTCCCGCAGGCCCGCGAACAGGGCCTGTTCCAGGTGATGTTCAACCACCAGCAGCGCGACCTCGGCGCCTTGAAACGCTTGCCGGGGCTGCTGGCCGAAGAGCTGCCGTGGCACAGTCGCGAAGCCAAGTTCGACCTGCAATTGCACAGCGAAGAAGATCGCAACGGGCGCCTGACGCTGTCTTTCGACTACGCCGATGAGCTATTCGACGCGGCGACCATCGAGCGTCTGGCCGCGCATTTCAGCCGCTTGCTGCAAGCCGTCTGCGAACACCCGGACACCGTCCTCGGCGATCTGCCGTTGCTGTCCTTGAGTGAACACGATCAGCAAAAAAACTGGAGCGTTGCGCCCTGTGAACCGGCGCAACAATGGCTGCCGGAGCTGCTCAACGAACAGGCCCGCCAGACCCCGGAACGCACCGCGCTGGTCTGGGACGGCGGCAGCCTGAGCTTCGCCGAGCTGCACACTCGGGCCAATCGCCTGGGCCATTACCTGCGCGACAAAGGCGTCGGCCCGGACGTGTGCGTGGCCATCGCCTGCGAGCGTTCGCCGCAACTGTTGATCGGTCTGCTGGCGATCATCAAGGCCGGCGGCGCCTACGTGCCGCTGGACCCGGATTACCCGGCTGAGCGCCTGGCCTACATGCTCAAGGACAGCGGCGTCGAATTGCTGCTGACCCAGACTGGATTGCTCGAGCGCCTGCCGGCCACGGACGGTGTCAGCGTGATCGCCATGGATACCCTGCACCTGGACAGCTGGCCGTGCCAGGCACCGGGCCTGCATCTGCACGGCGACAACCTGGCCTACGTGATCTACACCTCCGGCTCCACCGGCCAGCCCAAGGGCGTGGGCAACACCCACGCCGCGCTGGCCGAGCGTCTGCAATGGATGCAGTACACCTATGGCCTGGACGACAGCGACGTGCTGATGCAGAAAGCGCCGATCAGCTTCGACGTGTCGGTGTGGGAGTGCTTCTGGCCGCTGATCACCGGCGCGCGACTGCTGATTGCCGGGCCGGGGGAGCACCGCGATCCCCATCGCATCGCGCAACTGGTGCAGGAACATGGCGTGACCACGCTGCACTTTGTGCCGGCGCTGCTCTCGCTGTTCATCGACGAACCCCAAAGCGCCGAATGCACCAGCCTGCGCCGGCTGTTCTCCGGTGGCGAAGCCTTGCCGGCGGAACTGCGCAACCGCGTGCTGGCGCAACTGCCGGCGGTGCAACTGCACAACCGTTATGGTCCGACCGAGACCGCGATCAACGTTACCCACTGGCACTGCTCCAGCGCCGATGGCGAACGCTCGCCGATTGGCCGGCCGCTGGGCAACGTGGTTTGCCGGGTGCTCGACAGTGAGCTCAATCCGCTGCCGGCCGGCGTGCCCGGCGAGCTGTGCATCAGCGGCCTGGGCCTGGCCCGGGGTTATCTCGGCCGTCCGGCGCTGACCGCCGAGCGCTTCGTGGTCGACCCATTGGGCGAGCAGGGCGCTCGGCTGTACCGCACCGGCGACCGGGCGCGCTGGACCGCCGATGGCGTGATCGAATACCTCGGCCGCCTCGATCAGCAGGTCAAACTGCGCGGCTTCCGTGTCGAACCGGAGGAAATCGAGGCGCGTCTGCTGGCCAAGGACGGCGTGGCGCAAGCCGTGGTGTTGGTGCGGGAAACCGCGGCCGGCGCACAGCTGATCGGCTACTACACCGCGACCGATGCCAGCGAAACCGAAGACGCACAAACCGCGCGCCTGAAAACCGCGTTGGCCAGCGAACTGCCGGAGTACATGGTCCCGGCGCAGCTGATGCGTCTGGAGCAGATGCCTTTGAGCCCCAGCGGCAAACTCGACCGTCGCGCTCTGCCGGAACCGCAGTGGCAGGTTCGCGAACACGTCGAACCGGTGACCGAACTGGAGCAGCAGATCGCCGGCATCTGGCGTGAAGTGCTGGGCTTGGCGCAGATCGGCCTGCGCGATGACTTTTTCGCCCTCGGCGGCCATTCGCTCCTGGCCACGCAAATCATTTCCCGCACCCGTCAGGCCTGCGACGTCGAACTGCCATTGCGTGCCTTGTTCGAGAACAGTGAACTGGGCGCCTTCGCCGAACAGATCCGCATGATCCAGGCCAGCGGCCAGACCAACAAACAGCCGCCGATTGCCGCCGTCGACCGCAGCCAGCCAGTGCCGCTGTCCTACTCCCAGCAGCGCATGTGGTTCCTCTGGCAGATGGAGCCGGACAGCCCGGCCTATAACGTCGGCGGCATGGCCCGCCTGCGTGGGGACTTGAATGTCAGCTGCTTCGATGCCGCATTGCAGGCGCTGATCCTGCGTCACGAAACCCTGCGCACGACCTTCCCGAGCGTCGACGGCGTGGCCCGCCAGCAGGTGCATGCCGAGACCGGCCTGCGCCTGCAAAGGATGGATTTTTCGTCCCTGGCCGCCGACCAACGCGAGCAACAGGTGCAGCAACTGGCGGACGAGCAGGCACACCTGCCGTTCGATCTGGAAACCGGTCCGCTGCTGCGCGCCTGCCTGGTCAAGACCGCCGGGCAGGAGCACTACTTCGTGCTGACCCTGCACCACATCGTCACCGAAGGCTGGGCGATGGACATTTTTGCCCGGGAACTCAGCGCGTTATATGAAGCCTTCGTCGACGGCCGCGAATCGCCGCTGGCGCCGCTGCCGGTGCAGTACCTGGACTACAGCGTCTGGCAGCGTCAGTGGCTGGAGTCCGGCGAGCGTCAGCGCCAGCTCGACTACTGGACCGCGCAACTGGGTCGCGAACATCCGTTACTGGAATTGCCCGGCGACCGCCCGCGTCCACCGGTGCAGAGCCATCAGGGCGAGTTGTTCCGCTTCGACCTGAGCGACGACCTCGCCGCGCGTGTCCGTGCGTTCAACGCGCAACAGGGCCTGACCCTGTTCATGACCATGACCGCCGCGCTGGCCGTGCTGCTTTACCGCTACAGCGGCCAGACCGACCTGCGCATCGGCGCCCCGGTGGCCAACCGTATTCGTCCGGAAAGCGAAGGGCTGATCGGCGCGTTCCTCAATACCCAGGTGCTGCGTTGCCAGCTCGACGGGCAGATGTCGGTGGGCGAGCTGTTCGAGCAGGTGCGTCATACCGTGATCGAAGGCCAGTCCCATCAGGATCTGCCGTTCGATCATCTGGTGGAGGCCTTGCAGCCCCCGCGCAGCGCCGCCTATAACCCGCTGTTCCAGGTGATGTGCAACGTGCAGCGCTGGGAATTCCAGCAGAGCCGCACCCTGGCCGGCATGACCGTCGAATACCTGGTCAACGATGCCCGTGCGACCAAGTTCGACCTCAATCTTGAAGTCACCGACCTCGACCATCGCCTGGGTTGCTGCCTGACCTACAGCACCGACCTGTTCGACGAGCCGCGCATCGCACGCATGGCCGGGCACTGGCGCAATCTGCTGGAGGCGCTGATTGCCGATCCGCAGCAGCGCCTGAGTGAATTGCCATTGCTTGCTGCCTGCGAGCAACAGCAACTACTCGATAGCCTCGGCGTCGAGCCGGGCGAGCATCGCCTCGACCAGTGCATTCATCACCTGTTCGCCGAGCAGGCGCTGGTGCGCAAGGACGCGCCGGCCCTGACCTTCGCCGGGCAGACCCTGAGCTACGCCGAACTCGACAGCCGCGCCAATCGCCTGGCCTGGGTGCTGCGCGAGCGCGGTGTCGGGCCGCAGGTTCGCGTGGGTCTGGCGCTGGAGCGTTCGCTGGAAATGGTCATCGGTCTGCTGGCAATCCTTAAGGCCGGCGGCGCCTACGTGCCGCTGGACCCGGAGTACCCCCTCGATCGCCTGCATTACATGATCGAAGACAGCGGCATCGGCCTGCTGCTCAGCGACCGGGCGATGTTCGCGGCACTGGGCGAGCTGCCGGCCAGCGTCGGTCGCTGGTGCCTGGAAGACGACAGCCCGGCGCTGGTGAGTTACCCGACCGGCGAGCTGCCGTTCATCAACCTGCCGCAACATCAGGCGTACCTGATCTACACCTCCGGTTCTACCGGCAAGCCCAAGGGCGTGGTGGTGTCCCACGGCGAAATCGCCATGCACTGTCGCGCGGTGATCGAGCGCTTCGGCATGCGTGCGGATGATTGCGAGTTGCACTTCTATTCGATCAACTTCGACGCCGCCACCGAGCGTCTGCTGGTGCCGCTGCTCAGCGGCGGGCAGGTGGTGTTGCGGGCGCAGGGACAGTGGGATGCCGAGGAAATCTGCGGCCTGATCCGCCGTCACGGCGTCAACATCATCGGCTGCACCCCGAGCTATGGCAGCCAGTTGGCGCAATGGCTGGCGACCCGCAATGAAACCCTGCCGGTGCGGATGATCATTACCGGCGGCGAAGCGCTGACCGGCGAGCATCTGCAGCGCATCCGCGCGGCGTTCAAACCGAGCCTGTTCTTCAACGCCTATGGCCCGACCGAAACCGTGGTCATGCCGCTGGCCGGTCTCGCTCCCGAGGTTTTGGAAGAGGGCGCCGGCAGCGTGCCGATCGGCAGCGTCATCGGTGATCGCGTGGCCTACATTCTCGATGCCGATCTGGCGTTGGTGCCGCAGGGCGCGACCGGCGAATTGTTCGTCGGCGGCGCGGGCCTGGCCCAGGGTTATCACCAGCGTCCGGGGCTGAGCGCCGAGCGCTTTGTCGCCGACCCGTTCGCCACCCACGGCGGGCGTCTGTACCGCACCGGTGATCTGGTGCGCCAACGCGCCGATGGCCTGGTGGAATACCTGGGACGGATCGACCATCAGGTGAAGATCCGCGGTTTCCGCATCGAACTGGGGGAAATCGAAAACCGTCTGCTGGAACATGAGGCGGTCCGCGAAGCGGTGGTGCTGGCCCTCGATACCCCGAGCGGCAAGCAGCTGGCGGGCTATCTGGTGTGCGACGGCGACGAGTCGGATGGGGCCGCGCTGCGCGAGACCCTCAAGGCGCATCTCAAATCACAACTGCCGGATTACATGGTGCCCGCGCACCTGATCCTGCTGGCGAGCATGCCGCTGACCGCCAACGGCAAACTCGACCGCCGTGCACTGCCGGCGCCGGACCCGGAACTGAACCGTCAGCAATACGTGGCGCCGAGCAACGCGCTGGAAATCACCCTGGCGCAGATCTGGTGCGAGGTGCTGAACGTCGAACAGGTCGGTCTCAACGACAATTTCTTCGAACTGGGCGGCGATTCGATCCTGTCGATCCAGGTGGTCAGCCGTGCGCGGCAACAGGGCATTCACTTCAGCCCGCGGGACCTGTTCCAGCACCAGACTGTGCAGACCCTCGCCGCCGTGGCCAGTCGCACTGAACAGGTTACCGCCGAGCAGGGCTTGCTCAGTGGCGAGTCGCGCCTGACGCCGATCCAGCACTGGTTCTTCGACACCGACATTCCGCAGCGCCAACACTGGAACCAGGCGTTGCTGTTGCAGCCGACCGCCGTGCTCGAACCCCATCGCCTGGAGCAGGCGCTACTGGCGGTGATCGAACAGCACGACGCCTTGCGCCTGCGCTTCAACGAGGTCAGCGGCCAATGGCAGGCCGAGCATCAGGCGCTGAGCGATGTGCCGGTGTTGCTGCAAGTGCGGGTGTCCTCCATGGACAAATGCACCGCGTTGTTCGCCGATGCCCAGCGCAGCCTTGATCTTGTGGAAGGTCCGCTGATGCGGGTGCTGCTGGTGGATGGGCCTGAAGGTCAGCAACGGCTGTTCATCGCCATTCACCACCTGGTGGTGGACGGGGTGTCCTGGCGGGTGCTGCTGGACGATCTGCAAAGCGTGTATCGCCAGCTCGAGGCGCAGCAGTCGGTCAACCTGCCGGCGAAGACCAGCGCGTTCCGCGATTGGGCGGCACGCTTGCAGGCCTATGCCGGCAGCGAGTCCCTGCGTGAAGAACTGAGCTGGTGGCAGAGCCAATTGGCAGGGCCTAATGCCGAGTTGCCGTGCGATCACCCTGAAGGTGGCCGGCAGAACCGTCACGCGCAAACCGTCAGCGTGCGCCTGGACAGCGAACGCACCCGGCAATTGCTGCAACAGGCGCCGAGCGCCTACCGCACCCAGGTCAACGACCTGTTGCTCACCGCATTGGCCCGGGTTTTGTGCCGCTGGAGTGGCCATGAGTCGGCGCTGATTCAACTGGAAGGCCATGGCCGCGAAGCGCTGTTCGACGAGATCGACCTGACCCGCACCGTCGGCTGGTTCACCAGTGCCTACCCGCTGCGCCTGACCCCGCACGACATCGAAGAAGCGGCCGGGCAGGGCGCCTCGATCAAGGCAATCAAGGAGCAACTGCGCGCGGTGCCGCACAAGGGCCTGGGCTATGGCGTGCTGCGCTATCTGGCTGATGAATCCTGCCGTCGCGGCATCGAGGCGTTGCCCGTGGCGCAGGTCACCTTCAATTACCTGGGCCAGTTCGACCAGAGCTTCGGTGCCGATGCGCTGTTCCTGCCGCTGGAGGAAAACATTGGCGCCGCCCACGATCCGCGGGCGCCGTTGCCCAACGAATTGAGCGTCGACGGTCAGGTCTACGGCGGTGAGCTGGTGCTGCGCTGGACCTTCAGCGCCGAGCGTCATGAGCGGCAGACCATCAGCGACCTGGCCGATGCCTACATCGGCGAGCTGCGAAGCCTGATCGCCCATTGCCTGCGCGACGAGGCCGGCGGCCTGACGCCGTCGGACTTCCCGCTGGCGAAACTCAGCCAGGCGCAACTCGATGCGCTGCCGGTGCCGGCCGCCGCCATCGAGGACGTCTATCCGCTGACCCCGATGCAGGAAGGCATGCTGCTGCACACCTTGCTCGAACCGGGCACCGGCCTTTACTACATGCAGGACCGCTATCGCATCAACAGCGAGCTCGATCCGCAGCGTTTCGCCCAGGCCTGGCAGGCGGTGATCGCCCGTCACGAAGCCTTGCGCGCCTCGTTCTGCTGGAACGTCGGAGAAGACATGCTGCAGGTTATCCACAAGCCGGGCAGCACGCCGATCGAGTACCTGGACTGGAGCGACATTGCCGAAACCGAGCAGGAGCCGAAACTGCAGCACCTGCTCAAGACCGAGCGCGAGGCCGGTTTCGATCTGCTCAACCAGGCGCCGTTCCACCTGCGCCTGATCCGCGTCGGTGCGGCGCGCTACTGGTTCATGATGAGCAACCACCACATCCTCATCGATGCCTGGTGCCGTTCACTGCTGATGAACGATTTCTTCGACATCTACATGGCCCTGGGCGAAGGCCGCGAAGCGCAACTGGCCGTGCCGCCGCGTTATCGCGACTACATCGGCTGGCTGCAACGCCAGAGTCTGGCCGAAGCGCGGCAGTGGTGGAAAACCAACCTGCGGGGCTTTGAGCGGACCACGCCGATTCCGAGCGACCGGCCGTTTTTGCGCGAGCATGCCGGCGACAGCGGCGGCATGATCGTCGGCGACCGCTACACCCGGCTCGATGCCCGTGACGGGGTGCGTCTGCGCGAATTGGCCCAGGCCCATCAGCTGACCATCAACACCTTCGCCCAGGCGGCGTGGGCCCTGGTGCTGCGACGCCTGAGCGGCGAACGCGACGTGCTGTTCGGCGTCACGGTGGCGGGGCGTCCGGTGGACATGCCGCAGATGCAGCGCACCGTCGGCCTGTTCATCAACAGCATTGCGCTGCGGGTGAAGATGCCCGAGGGCAATCAGCGCTGCAGCGTGCGCCAGTGGCTGACGCAACTGCTCGACAGCAACATGCAGCTGCGCGAGTACGAATACCTGCCACTGGTGAACATTCAGGAGCAGAGCGAGCTGCCCAAGGGCCAGCCGCTGTTCGACAGCCTGTTCGTGTTCGAGAACGCCCCGGTGGAAGTCTCGGTGCTGGACCGTGCGCAAAGCCTGAATGCGACTTCGGATTCCGGTCGCACCCACACCAACTTCCCGCTGACGGCGGTGTGCTATCCGGGGGATGACCTGGGGCTGCACCTGTCCTACGACCAGCGTTATTTCGATGAGGCCACGGTCGAGCGCATGCTGGGTGAGTTCAAGCGCCTGCTGCTGGCGCTGGTCGAGGGCTTCCATGGCGACATGCTCGATCTGCCGTTGCTGGGGGCGCAGGAGCAGGAATTCCTGGTCCATGGCTGCAACCAGAGCGAGCACGATTACCCGCTGGAACAGAGCTACGTCGCACTGTTCGAAACTCGGGTTGCCGCGCATCCGCAGCGCATCGCCGCCAGCTGTCTGGATCAGCAACTCAGTTATGAGGCGCTGAACCAGCGCAGCAATCGTCTGGGGAATGCCTTGATCGCCGCCGGCGTCGGCCTCGATCAGCCGGTGGCGCTGCTGGCGGAGCGTAACCTCGATCTGCTGGGCATGATCATCGGCAGCTTCAAGGCCGGGGCGGGTTATTTGCCGCTGGATCCTGGGCTGCCGAGTCAGCGTTTGAGCCGCATCATCGACCTGAGTCGCACGCCGTTGCTGGTCTGCACCCAGACCAGTCGCGAACAGGCACTGGCGCTGCTGGAGGAGTGCGTTGGCGTCAACCGGCCTCGTCTGCTGGTGTGGGAAGAGGTGCAGGCCAGCGACGTGTCTGTAGCCGATCCGGGGATTTACAGCGGGCCGGATAACCTGGCGTATGTGATCTACACCTCCGGTTCCACCGGTTTACCGAAAGGGGTGATGGTCGAACAGCGCGGCATGCTCAACAACCAGTTGAGCAAGGTGCCGTATCTGGACCTGAGCGAGGCTGACGTGATCGCCCAGACCGCCTCGCAGAGCTTCGACATTTCCGTGTGGCAGTTCCTCGCCGCGCCGTTGTTCGGTGCGCGGGTGGACATCGTGCCGAACAGCATCGCCCACGATCCGCAGGGACTGCTGGCCCATGTGCAGCGCCAGGGCATCACCGTGCTGGAAAGCGTGCCGTCGCTGATCCAGGGCATGCTTGCCCAGGAACGCATGAGCCTCGATGGCCTGCGCTGGATGCTGCCGACGGGTGAAGCGATGCCGCCGGAACTGGCGCACCAGTGGCTGCTGCGTTATCCCCGGATCGGGCTGGTGAATGCCTACGGTCCGGCGGAATGTTCCGACGACGTGGCGTTCTTCCGGGTCGACATGGCGTCCACCCGTGGCAGCTATCTGCCGATCGGCACGCCGACCGACAACAACCGCTTGTACCTGCTCGATGGCGCGCTGGAACTGGTGCCGCTGGGGGCCGTGGGTGAGTTGTGCGTGGCCGGTACCGGGGTTGGGCGTGGTTATGTCAGCGACCCGCTGCGCACGGCCCAGGTGTTTGTGCCGAACCCGTTCGGGGCGCCGGGGGATCGCCTGTACCGCACCGGCGACCTGGCTCGCCGTCGCAGTGACGGCGTGCTGGAGTACGTGGGGCGGATCGACCATCAGGTGAAGATCCGCGGCTATCGCATCGAACTGGGGGAAATCGAGGCGCGGTTGCATGAGCAGGCGCAAGTCCGCGATGCGGCGGTGGGGGTGCAGGAAGGCGTCAATGGCAAGCATCTGGTGGGGTATCTGGTGGCGGCGGATTCGGCGCTGGCACCGGCCGAACGCCTGGACCGCATCAAGCAGCGCCTGCGCGCCGAACTGCCGGAATACATGGTGCCGCTGCACTGGCTGTGGCTCGACAGACTGCCGCTCAACGCCAACGGCAAACTGGACCGCAAGGCCCTGCCGGCGCTGGAGATCGGCCAGTTGCAATCGGCGGACTATGTCGCGCCGCGCAATGAGCTGGAGCAGACCCTGGCGGACATCTGGGCCGAGGTGCTGAAGGTCGAACAGGTCGGCATCCGCGACAACTTCTTCGAACTGGGCGGGCACTCGCTACTCGCCACCCAGATCGCCTCCCGGGTCCAGAAAACCCTGCAAAGGGACGTGCCGCTGCGGGCGATGTTCGAGTGCAGCACGGTGGAGGAACTGGCCGGGTACATCGATGGATTGGCGGCCAGTGACATCACCGGGGAAAAGGCGGATCGGTTGAATGACCTGATGGCGGAACTGGAGGGGCTTTGATTCTCTAGCGTCCGGGCACGCCTCTTCGCGGGAAAGCCTTGCTCCTGCAGTGACCGGGTCGATCTGCTGATTTGTGGTCGACCCTGAACCTGTAGGAGCAAGGCTTGCCCGCGAACAGCACAACCCACACCTTTGGTTTATTGACTGTCGAGGACGCGCGGCTCAGGCTTTGCGCTCCTTTCCTGGCGAGTAGACAGTCAATGCCTTTCGTAACAATTGACGGACAACCTCTTCACTACCTCGATCAAGGCACCGGCCCGGCGGTTCTGCTGGCGGGCAGTTACCTGTGGGACCAGGCCATGTGGGCGCCGCAGATTGCCGCCTTGTCGCAAAACCGTCGGGTCATCGCCCTGGACCTGTGGGGTCACGGTGAGTCGGGGGCGCTGCCGGCCGGGACGACTTCGCTGGACGACATCGCGCGACAGGCACTGGCCTTGCTCGATCACCTGGACATCGACCGCGTGACCCTGGTCGGCCTGTCGGTCGGTGGCATGTGGGGTGTGCGGCTGGCGCTGTCGGCACCGCAGCGGCTCAACGGCCTGGTGCTGATGGACACCTATGTCGGCGTCGAGCCGGAGGCGACCCGCCAATACTACTTCTCGCTGTTCAAGATGATCGAAGACACCGGCGTGATCGCACCGCAGCTGCTGGACATCGTGGTACCGATCTTCTTCCGTCCGGGCATCGATCCGCAGTCGGCGCTGTATCAGGACTTGCGCGCCAAACTGGCGTCGCTGTCACCAGAGCGCCTGCGCGAAAGCGTGGTGCCGATGGGGCGGATTACCTTTGGCCGCGATGACCTGCTGCCGCGCCTGGGCGAACTGGATGCGGCGAGCACGCTGGTGATCTGCGGCGACCAGGACAAACCGCGTCCACCGAGCGAAGCGCAGGAAATGGCCGAGCTGATTGGTTGTCCGTGTGTGTTGGTACCGGAGGCGGGGCATATTTCCAATCTGGAAAACCCGCAATTCGTCACCGATGCGTTGCTGAAATTTTTGAGCGAGAGAACACGCACGACCGCGTAATCGTTGTTCGCGGGCAAGCCTCGCTCCTACAGATCACCTGTAGGAGCGAGGCTTGCCCGCGAAGAGGCCTCTGAGATTATTTCGGCCCGAGAATCTTCACCAATTTCTCCGGCGCCGGCGCGCCTTGCTGCTGTTGCAGCTCACCCTTGTCATCCATGTAGAAAATCGCCGGCGTGGCCTGCAGCTCCAGATCGTCCATCAACTGCATGTTGGCCGCCAGCTTGGCCTGTACCGCCGGCGGCACGTCCTTCAACGGCTTGAGCGAGCTGCCCTTGCCCGCGGACTCGTGGTCTTGCAACGCCTTTTGCGGGTCCTTGGCGGCGAGCAGCGCGGCGGATTTTCCCGGGCTGTCTTCGCGGATGATGCCGACCATGATGTGCCGCAACTGCACCTTGCCGGCCTTGACCCAGGGCCGTGCCTGTTCCCAGAACATGTTGCAGTAAGGGCAGTTCGGGTCGCTGAACAGATACACCACCCGCGGCGCATCCTTGCTGCCGTCGGCGATCCAGTTGCTCGCCTCCATCTTGCCCCAGACCTCCTTGGACATCGGCGCATACACCAGCTTCTGCAAGGGCTCGCTGCTCAGGTCGTTGCCCTTTTCGTCGTACAGATTGCCCAACAGCACATGTTTGCCATCCGGGGTCAGGTACAGCGCCATGCCACGGTTCTGGTACTGCGCCGCGTAGCCGCGCAGGCCGTCGGGAGCATCGAACTGGCCGACGATTTTCGCGCCCTTGGCCTCGATCTGCTTGATCGCAGCGGGCAACTCTTCGGCCTGCACCGACGGCAGGTGCAGCAGGGCGGCACCCAGGCTCAGGGTCAGCAGGTGGCGGAGGCGGGGCATGGCAGTTTCCTTGAAGAAGTGGCGGGTGCGGAATCGAAGTTTTCCAGGGCGCGGGCGAGGCTCGCTTGGGACAGTTCACCCAGATGGCTGCCCAGCAGGCGACCGTCGGGGCTGTAAAACAGTGTAGTCGGCAAGGCCATGGAGCCGACGGCCTGGCCCAGGCGACCGCTGCCGTCGAACAGCACGTTGGACAGGCTCAGGCCCTGGGTTTCCAGAAAGGTGGCGACGCTCTGCATGCTTTCGGCCTGATTGACGAACAGGAACGTCAGGTCCGGGCGCTGTTGCTGGGCGTTTTCCAGCACCGGCATTTCCCGGCGGCAGGGCGGGCACCAGGTCGCCCACAGGTTGATCACCAGCGGGCCGCCCTTGTAGTCCGCCAGTTGCACGGTTTCCCCGGCGGCGTTGCGCAGGGTGATTTCCGGCAGGCGCGTGCCTTGTTCATAAATCGTCAGGGAGTAGGTCGCCAGCAACCAGAACGCCAGGCCGCTGGCCACGCCGAAACCCAGTGGCCGGCGCAGACCCGGGCGACGCCAGCCCCGGTACAGCGTGGCGATCACCAGCGCGATGATCCCCGGCCAGGCGAGGAAACCGCCGTCGCGCAGGTCGATGATCTGCCAGAGATCGTTGTGGTAGTGGGGCCAGTACATGGCAACGAAACCGACTCGCGCCGCCAGCATGCCGATCAGGAACAACCCGAACAGCACCGACTCGGGATTCTCGCCACCGTGCTTGGCCACCCGCCAACCGACAAAGGTCGCCAGTGCCAATGCACTGATCAGCAGCAGATGGTTGAGCGCGATGGCAAAGGTGCCGAGGGTGAAGGTGAGCATTAACGGGCGTCTCGGGTTGTGGTCCAGCGTTGCAGGAACGTCTCGGCATCGACTTCGCCGGTGATGCGCTGGCTGCGACGCTCGACGCCATCGGTGCCGATCCACAGCAGGCTCGGTGGTCCCGGCACCTTATAGCGGCCGAGCAGCTCGCGGCTGGCGGCGTTGTCAGCGGTGACATCCAGGCGCAGCAGGCGTACGTCGCTCAGGGCCTGCATCACATTGGCCTTGCCGAACACCTGCTTTTCCATGACTTTGCACGACACGCACCAGTCAGCGTAGTAGTCCAGCAGCACCCACTGGCCTTGCGCTTGCGCGGCATCGAGTTCCCGCTGCAGGACCGCAGGGTCCTTGATCGTGGTGAAGGCGTCGTGGCCAGTGGGCGTTGCGGCGACCGCCGTACCGGAGGCGCGGAACACCTGCAGCGGCTTGAACAGATCGTCACTGCCGCCCGCCGCGCCGATCACCAGCAGGCTGCCCCACAGCCCCATCAACACAGCGCTGACGCCGAACAGATGGGCGATGCGGCCAAAACCTTCGGATTGCTTCCAGGCGCTATACGCCGCGATCAACAACAACGCGCCGCACAGGCCGACCCACAGCGACTCATCCAGCACCGGGCGCAGCATCAGCAGCGCGGTGGCGAGGAACAGGAAGCCGAAGATGCCCTTGACCAGGTTCATCCAGGCGCCGGGTTTGGGCATGAAACGATTGCCCACCGTCACCACCAGCAACAGTGGCATGCCGATGCCGATTCCCAGGGCGAACAGAATCAGACCGCCGTGCAGCGCATTGCCGCTTTGCGCGATATAGAGCAGGGCACCTGCAAGCGGCGCGGTCATGCACGGGCCGACCAGCAGGCCGGACAAGGCTCCCAGCGCACCGGCACCGAGCAGGCTGCCGCCGCGCTGGTTGCGCGAGACGTTTTCCAGACGATCACGCACGGCCACCGGCAGTTGCAGTTCGAAGAAACCGAACATCGGCAGCGCCAGCAGCACGAAAATCGCCGCGAAACTGCCCAGCAGCCAAGGGTTTTGCAGCAGCGCCTGAAGGTTGGCCCCGAGCATCGCCGCCAGCACGCCCATCGCCGCGTACACCAGCGCCATGCTCACCACGTAGCTGCCCGCCAGGGCGAAGCCACGCTTGGGTGAGGCGCCGCTGCCGACGATCAGCCCGGCCAGAATCGGCAACATCGGCAGCGAACACGGGGTGAACGCCAAAAGTAGTCCGAGACCGAAGAACACCAGCAGGCTCCAGCCCAGCGGGTGCTGTTGAAGGCTGCTGGCCAGCGCCTGATCCTGCGCCTCGCCGGTCGCGGCTAGGTCGGCCTTGCCGCCCAGATCCACCACCTGGGTCTGCGGTGGATAACACAGGCCGGCATCGGCGCAACCCTGATAGCTGACCTTGACCTGGCCGGTGGCGCCTGCAGGAATCTTCAGTTCCAGGCCCTGGCGATACACCGGCTGTTCGCCGAAGAACTCGTCGCTGTGGGCCTCACCTTCGGGCAAGGCGGGGTGCTGGTCGTCGGGCAGGCCATCGAACTTCAGTCGCTTCTGGTACAGGTAGTAGCCGTCGGCAATCTGCCAGAACAGCTGCATTTCGCCGGATTCCAGACGTTCGGAGGTGAAAACGAATGCCTTGGCGACGGGCAGGAAGTCGGGTTTGCTATCGAACGGATTGCTACCGGCCTGGGCCAGGCCCGATATCAGCAGAGCGAAGAGGAGAAACAGATGACGCATGGAAAAGCCTTATTCCTTTGCAAGTGAGGTGCACAATGGGTGGTGTCGATTAACCGACCATTAACCCTGGCGACCTTGTGGCGAGGGGACTTGCGGCATAATGTCCGCTTAATCGGTCAACGGCCTAATCAGCTTTATTTACACGAGGCTCCCCATGCACGTACTGGTTTGCGAAGACGACGAGTTGATCGCCAGCGGCATCGTCGCCGGCCTGACCGCCCAGGGCCTGACCGTGGAACACGTGGCCACGGCGTCCGCGGCCCGGGCAATGCTCAAGGTAGCGGAATTCGACGTGATGGTACTCGACCTCGGCCTGCCCGATGAAGACGGCCTGAAGTTGCTTCAACAGCTGCGCAACAACGGCCTGGAACTGCCGGTGCTGATCCTCACGGCCCGGGACTCGGTGACCGACCGCGTCGACGGCCTGCAGGCCGGTGCCGACGATTACCTGCTCAAACCCTTCGACCTGCGCGAATTGGCCGCACGCCTGCACACCCTTTTGCGACGGGTGGCGGGGCGCAGCGTCAACCTGATCGAGCACGGCGCCCTGACCTACGACCCGAGCAGCCGCGAAACCACCCTCGGCGGACAGCCGGTCGACCTTTCCCGTCGCGAACAATCGTTGCTGCAGGCCCTGTTGCATAACCGCGGCCGCGTACTGTCCAGCGAACAGCTCAAGGACAGCGTCTACGGCTTCAACGACGAACTGGAGAGCAACGCCCTCAACGTTCACATCCATCACCTGCGGCGCAAACTCGGCAACGGCATTGTCGAGACCGTGCGCGGCCTGGGTTATCGCCTGGGCCCGGCTGATGGCGGAGATCAAACCAAGTGATGAGCCTGCGTTTGCGCCTGAGCCTGGTGCTCGGGGGCGCGTTTGCGCTGATCTGGGCACTGGCCGCGGCCTGGATGCTCAGCGATTTGCGCAACCAGATGATGTTTTCCCTCGACCAGCGCCTGGTGGCGTCGGCGCGGATGGTCGCCGGGTTGATGGAGCAACTGCCGCCGTTGCCGAGCAAGGGCGAGGGCACCCATTTCAGTGCCGAACAACTGAACATTCCCGGCGGCATGGCCTGTCAGGTCAGCTCGTTGCGCGGCGAGATCCTCGCCCGCAGTCACAGCGATCCGGAGCAGCCCCTGGAAGCCGAAAAGATGGGTTTCCACGATCAGATGATCGATGGTGCGCCGTGGCGCAGTTTTACCCTGGCGCGGGGCGATCTGCGGATTACCACCGCTGACCGGCAGATCGAGCGCGAGGCGCTGAACATGTCGATCCTGCTGGCGGCATCGGTGCCGGTGGGCGTGGCGTTGCTCGGCTGCCTGTGCCTGCTGTGGCTGGGCATCGGCCAGGGGCTGGCGCCGCTCAACCGTATGCGCGATGCCTTGATGCGTCGCAGCGCCGATTCGCTTGAGCCGTTGCAGGTCCAGCCGTTGCCCAGCGAACTGCAACCCTTGCTCGAAACCCAGAACCAGCTGTTCCAGCGCATCGGCAAAACCATCGAGCGTGAACGCCGCCTGACCGGGGATGCCGCCCACGAATTGCGCAGCCCGCTGACCGCGATCAAGACCCACCTGCAAGTGGCGCGCATGACCGACGGCGCCGCCCGCGACCAGTCCCTGGCCCGGGCCGAAGAGGGCGCCGACCGCCTGCACCGCACGCTGGAGCAATTGCTGTTGCTGGCACGGGTCGAGGGCAGCCTGTCGTTCGACGACGGCGTGCAATGCAGCGCCGAACAGGTGGCGAAACTGGCGATCCAGGACACTGCCGGCGGCGATCGTCAGCGTATCCGCTTCAACGTCCCGGCCAGGCTCTCCCACGCCCCGGTGCAAATGCCGTCGGTGCTGTCGATTGCCGCGCTGCGCAACCTGCTGGACAACGCCCTGCGCCATACGCCGGGTGATGGGCCGGTGGAACTGAGCCTGCAAACCACCGGCAATCGCGTGCAGTTTGTGGTGCGCGACCACGGGCCGGGGATCGCGGCCGATGATCTGCAGCATTTGACCCAGCGGTTCTGGCGCAATGGCCAGAGCACCGGTTGCGGGCTGGGCCTGGCGATCGTTCAGGCGATTGTTCAGCGCTGCGGCTGCACCCTGCATTTCGACAGCCGGCCGGATGGATTGCGGGTGGAGCTGACCATGCCGCTGCAACCGGCCTGACAGCTATCCTCTGTAGGCGCTGCCGAAGGCTGCGATCTTTTGATCTTGCTTTTAAAAGGCAAAATCAAAAGATCGCAGCCTTCGGCAGCTTCACGGGGATTGTGTTGCACATCAAATGTAACCTCTACACATTGGCCGCCCGCCCACCCCGTGACTATCGTTCCCCACACTCAACGGATTGAGGGAACAACGCCATGGATGACCCGATTCAAACCTGCAAGGCCACGGCCGCCGATGTCGGCATCATCAGCCGTATCATCGACCGCTCCATCCGCGTCGGTTGCGCCCGCGACCACCGCAACCAACCACAGACCCTCGCGGTCTGGACCCGCAACACCTCCCTCGAACACATCCAGCACTGGCTCGCCGATCCGCGCCTGTACCTCAATATCGCCCTGTTGCAGGACAAGCCGGTCGGCGTCGCCATGGCCTCGGTCTGCGGCAAGGTGGCGTTCTGTTACGTGCAACCGGAATGGTTTCGTCGCGGCGTCGGGCAGGCGCTGCTGGCGGATCTTGAAGCCTGGTTGCGCGATCAGGGCCAGCAACGGGTGCGCCTGCACTGTACCCGCTCCAGCGAAGCCTTTTATCGCAATCTGGGTTACCGCTCCTGTGCCCGGGCTTTCATGGTCGCGGGGCTCAAGGCCATCCCCATGCACAAGGACCTGACCTCGCCTGCATAGAAAGCCGACCGGGGGTCTAAATCCTCGATGGGCTGGTGCGTTTCCAGAACAGGAAAATCGGCCGGTGCGCCCTCCCTGGCGCGCACTCGGCCGATGCGCAGTTTTGGTCACTATCCACAGCGTATTGAGGTTCGAGAGATGTCAGTCGCCACCAGCCTTGCCGAAGATCGGGTCGCCCCGACCGAAACGCTTTACCAGTTCAATGAATCGCCGTTGCTGACCCGCCAGAACCAGCAGGAATCCAACGCCCGCAGCTATCCGCGACGCATTCCCCTGGCGCTCAAGCGGGCCAAGGGCATTCATGTCGAAGATGTCGAAGGCCGTCGTTTCATCGATTGCCTGGCCGGTGCCGGTACGCTGGCTTTGGGACATAACCATCCGGTGGTGATCGAAGCCATCCAGCAGGTGCTGGCCGATGAACTGCCGCTGCACACCCTGGACCTGACCACACCGGTGAAAGACCAGTTCGTGCAGGATCTGTTCGGCCTGTTGCCACCGGCATTGGCGGCGCAGGCGAAGATCCAGTTCTGTGGCCCTACCGGCACCGACGCCGTGGAAGCCGCCTTGAAACTGGTGCGCACCGCCACTGGTCGCAGCACGGTGCTGTCGTTCCAGGGCGGTTACCACGGCATGAGCCAGGGCGCGTTGAGCCTGATGGGCAGCCTGGGGCCGAAGAAACCGCTGGGTGCCTTGCTGAGCAATGGCGTGCAGTTCATGCCATACCCTTACGACTACCGCTGCCCGTTCGGTCTCGGTGGCGAGCAAGGAGTGAAGGCCAACCTGAACTACCTGGAAAACCTGCTCAACGATCCCGAGGCCGGCGTGCAATTGCCGGCGGCGGTGATCGTCGAAGTGGTGCAGGGCGAGGGCGGGGTGATTCCGGCCGATCTGGCCTGGTTGCGCGGATTGCGGCGGATTACCGAGAAGGCCGGCGTGGCCTTGATCGTCGATGAAATCCAGAGTGGTTTCGCCCGCACCGGCAAGATGTTCGCCTTCGAGCACGCCGGGATCGTCCCGGATGTGGTGGTGATGTCCAAGGCCATCGGCGGCAGTTTGCCGCTGGCGGTGGTGGTCTATCGCGACTGGCTCGACACCTGGCTGCCGGGCGCCCACGCCGGCACTTTCCGTGGCAACCAGATGGCCATGGCCGCCGGTTCCGCGGTGATGCGCTACCTCACCGAACACAACGTCTGCGAACACGCCGCCGCCATGGGCGAACGCCTGGGCGGGCATTTGCGCACCCTGCAGCGGGACTTCCCGCAATTGGGTGACATTCGTGGGCGCGGGTTGATGATCGGCGTTGAACTGGTGGATCCGACCGGCGCACTGGATGCCCAGGGGCATCCGCCGGTGTTTGCGCGCCTGGCGCCGCTGGTCCAGCGCGAATGCCTCAAGCGCGGCTTGATCCTCGAGCTGGGCGGTCGTCAGGGCGGCGTGGTGCGCTTCCTGCCGCCGCTGGTGATCACCGCCGCGCAGATCGACGAAGTGGCCGGGATTTTTGGCCGGGCGTTGGCTGCGGCGACTGCCAGTCTCTAAATATTTGCCAGCCTGGAACGTTCCTTCTACATACCGGCTGCACGCTACGTGCGGCCCACCCAACAGCGATGGAGAAACAGCATGACGTCAGTATTCGACCGCGAGGACATCCTCTTTCAGGTCGTGGTCAACCACGAAGAGCAATACTCGATCTGGCCCGACTACAAAGCCGTGCCACAAGGCTGGCGCACCGTGGGCAAGAGCGGCCTGAAGAAGGAATGCCTGGCCTGGATCGAAGAAACCTGGACCGACATGCGCCCCCTGAGCCTGCGCCAGAAGATGGATGAGCAGGCCGCCGTGACACATTGATCGTCCGGCCATGAAAAAACCGCTGAACCGGTAACGGTCAGCGGTTTTTTTGTATCCATCCCCTGTAGGAGCGAGGCTTGCCCGCGAAGGCAGTGTGTCAGTCGACATTGAAGTTGGATGTGCCGGCCTCTTCGCGGGCAAGCCTCGCTCCTACAGGTAGCTAACCGATCTAGGTGCTACTCAGGCCCTTGATGACGCCATCAATATTCCCTTCCAACTCCGCCACCGGATCTTCGGCATCGGTGCTCAACACCACCAACCGACTCCCGCCTTCGCTGATCGCCGCCTTCACCGCCTCTGAAGGCTGACGATGATGCAGCACCAGCGCCACGTCGTTGTCCTTGAGCGTCGCACTCAAGGCCTTCAACGCTTGCGGTGTCCATTCGGCATCCGCGCGCGCATCCAGGCCGATCAGTTCCAGATTGAGGCTGCCAATCAGATAACCGAAGTGATCGCTCAGGCTCATCACACTCAGGTTGTCCGCCGCGGCCAGGCGCGCTTCGCTGTCGGCGCTGAGTTGCAACAGGCGCTGTTTCAGTGCCGCCAGGTTGGCCTCGATCGCAGGCTTGGCCGTCGGCGCCAGGCGCACCAGATCGGCGGCCATCACGTCCGCCATGCGCCCCATGTTGTTGCTCGCCAGCCACGGCTGACTGTTCAGGCCGTCGACCTTGTTGCCCGGCTGCACCGCGATCCCCGGCAGGGCGCCGTCCACCGGGCGGGCGGCGTCGACTTCGACGATGCGGATATTGCTGCGCCGCGCCATCGGGTACAGCGGATCGTCCGGCCACAGCGAGCGCAGACCGATCACCGCATCGGCATTGGTTGAAAGTTTGGCCAGTGCCGGCGCGCCACGACCGGTGAAGTAGGCGCTCTGGCGGCTGCCGGGCAGGTTGGCGGGCGCGGCGCGTTCGAGGCTGACGTCGGTGCCCTTGAGCAGCACCTCGCCCAGGCCATAGGTCACCGGCAACGAAGCGAGCACCCGCAGCGGTTTTGCAGTGTCGGCGAAGGCGTTTGCGGTCAGCCCGCACAGGGCGACCGCCAAGGTCAGTTGTCGCAGAGAAAAAGCCATTTATCCAAGGTTCCCTTTGAGGCTGGGCACGATGCCGCGCGCGATGGCGGCCAGGGCGAAGGCGATACCGGCCATCAGGATGATCGCGGCACCGGACGGAATCGGCAGGTCGAAGACGATGGGCGCGAGAATCCCGCACAGGGTGCTCACCGTGGCGATCAGCACCGAGCACCAGAAAAAGCCTTTCAGCGACTGGCTGAGCAAGCGCGCCGCCGCGGCCGGAATCACCAGCAGCGCACCCACCAGAATCGCGCCGATGACTTTCACGGCGGCCACGGTGATCAGGGTCACCAGAATCACGAACAGGTAATCCAGTGCCTTGACCGCCACCCCGCGCACCGCCGCCAGTTGCGGGTTGAAGCTGGCGAGCATGATGCGGTTGTACAGCGGCAGAGCCAGGGCCATCACCAGCGAGCCGACGATGGCCAGCACCAGCAGATCATTGCCGTTGACCGTCAGCACCGAGCCGAACAGTACGTTCTCCAGAATGTGCACGTTGATCTTGCCCGCCAGGATAAGCAGCAGGCTCGCCCCCAGCGCCAGGGACACCGAGAGGAACACCCCGATCAAGGTGTCCGGCGCCAGGCCGGTGCGGTTGCGCAAATAATTGAGCAGGATGCCGAACAGCAGGCAGTAGCCGAACAGGCTGCCGTAGGGGCCGGTGTAGGGCTCACCGAGCAGGATTCCGATGGCCACGCCGGTCAACGCCGCGTGGCCCACCGCTTCGGAGAAAAACGCGAAACGCTTGACCACCACCAGCGTTCCCAGGCCTCCCAGCACCGGGCCGATCAGCAGCCCGGCGAGCAAGGCGTTGACCACAAATCCGTAGGCCAGCGCCTCGGGCAGGTAACCCGACGAGGCCCAGCCCTGAATCATCAATCGAAAGGCTTCGTAACTCATCAGGCAAGGCTCCGTGGCTGGGTCGAAAACAGGCTCAGCAGACGTTCGGGCGTCAGCGCCTGTTGCGGGGTGGCGTCGAACAGCACCCGACGGTTGAGGCCAGTCACGTGGTCTGCCAGACGCTTGACCGCTTCCAGATCATGCTCGATCCACAGCACGGTGATGCCGGCGGCGCGCCAGTCGCCGAGCAGGCGTTCGAACACCTGGATACCGGCCTCATCGAGCGCCGACATCGGCTCATCCAGCACCAGCAGCTGCGGCGCCGGAATTAATCCCTGCGCCAGCAACACCCGTTGGCGCTCGCCACCGGACAGCGCGCCCATGCGCCGCTTGCGCTTGTCCTGCATGCCAACCCGCTCCAGCGCCTCGCCAATCGCCCCGGCGTAATGCTTGCTCAGACCGAGGAAGGCCGGGCGCCGCTGGCACATGGCGGCCATGAAATCGTCGACGGTCATTGGCAGGCCACGATCGAATTCCAAAGCCTGGGGCACGTAACCGATGGTCCCTGGCTCGCCGGGCCATTGCAGGCTCAGGCGGCCCTGATGCGGCATCTGCCCGAGCAGGGTCTTGATCAGCGAACTCTTGCCGCCACCGTTGGGGCCGACCAGCGCATGCACGCTGCCTGGGCGAACCTGAAAGTTGACCTTGTCGAGAATCGTCGTGCGGCCAAGGGTCAGGCAGACGTCAGCAAAATCCAGCGTCGGCCCCACGCCCTGTAGGAGCGAGCTTGCTCGCGATGGCGGTGTCTCATCCAACGATGAAGGTGTCTGATCCGACGCATTCGCGAGCAAGCCCGCTCCCACAGGGGCGGTGGATTCATCGGGCAGGGTTTCTTTTACGGTCATGCGCCTGACTCCTGAATCGCCCGGACCACGGTGTTGAGGTTGCCGGTCATTTCCTTTTCATACTTGTCGGCGGTGTATTCGCCGTAGGAAATGTGCGACAGCGGATACAGCTTCACCCCGGATTCACGCTGGATGGTGTCGACGTAGGTGGAGGGGAAATCCATCTCCGAAAAGATCACCTTCACGTCCAGTTCGCGCAGTTGGTCGATGGTCTTTTTCAGCTGGCTCGGGCTCGGTTCGATGCCGTGGGCCGGCTCGACGACGGCGGTGACTTCCAGGCCGAATTCGCGCAGCAGGTAGTCGTAGGCGGCGTGCACCGTGGCCACCCGCAGTTCGGCGTTGGGCGCTTGGGTCAGTTTGGCCAGGGCGTCGGCGCGCATCTTGCGCAGACGTTTGCCGTAAGCCCGGGCGTTGTCGGTGTAGGTCTTGGCGTTGGCCGGATCGAGCTTGCCCAGCTCCCGGGCGATATTGTTGACCTGGGCAATCGAGGCGCTGATCGAAAGGAAGGTGTGCGGGTTGACCACCTTGCCGGCACCGCGCGCGGCAATGCCGGTGGCGGCCAGCAGCGGTACGTTTTCGTTGGCTTCGATCACCTTGATGTCCGGGGTTTCGCTGGCGGCGATCATGCGGTCGGCGAAGTCGTCGTGACCCACACCGTTGAGCACGATCACGTCCAGCCCGCTGATGCGCTTGATGTCCTCGGCCCGTGGCTCGTAGGCGTGGGGGTTGAAGCCGGCGGGAATCAGCGGCACCACTTCGGCCTTGTCGCCGACGATGTTGGCGACGTAGCTGTAGTAAGGGTGCAGGGTGATGCCGATGCGCAGGCGCTTGGCCTCGTCGGCGCTGGCCAGGGGTGTCAGCAGGCAGGCCATCAGGCCGATCAGTGCCAGACGCAGAACAGAGCGTAGCGATGAAATGGGCATGGGAAAGCGGTCTTCTCTGGAGTGAAGGCGAAGGTTCAGTGCCGGTGCTGGCGGGTCACGCCGGCATCGAATTGCGCGACGATCTGCTGCCAGCCGGCGCTTTCCAGCGCAGCGTCGGCCAGATCGGCCGGGGCCTTGATGGCGGCGGCGCGGTTGAGCCAGATGTCAGGGGCAGTGCCGTCGGCGCTCAGGCGCATCAGGAACGAGCCTGCGACGGCGGGTGTCTGGCTCTGTCCGAAATACGCGCCTACATCGAGCAACTGCCAGACATGGCCTCCGCGACTGACGGAGCTGGCGTCTTGGGCGAATGGTGCGAAACCTTCATCGGCCAGGGCATCGGTTGTCGGCAGGGTTTGCTGTTCCTGGCGCAACAGCCGAATCTCGTCGAGCGTCACCCGCAGGTCGGCGTAGATGCCTTGCTCGGCGGCGCTCAGGTCGCGGCGGGCATCCAGTTGATGGTTGCTGATGGCGGGGGCGTCCTGCGATTCGTGGCGCCAGGCGACCACGGAGCCTGCAACCGCGAGGATCAACAGGCACAACAGCAATACATTGAGGGTTTCGTGGCCGGCGCCGGCCGGGCGCACGACTTGAGTGGTTGGGTTGCTCATGGGCTTTCGATATCCGCCTGGTCGATTTCGACGACGTGGCCGGGGCCGGCGTCGAACAGCACATAGAACTCGGCGCCGGGTTTCTTGAAGGTCAGGGTCGAGTCGGCGCCGAGCTTGCCCGGCAGCAGGATGGTTTCGTCATAACCGATCACGTCGAGGGTCACCCCCGGCGCGCCGCTGCCGTCGGAGAAACCGCCGGTGCACTTGATCTGCTCGGCGTCGATGGCCTTGCATTCGCACATCGGGTTGTGGGCCAGGGCGCTGGTGCTGAAACCGGCGCAAAGCACCAGCAAAGCGGCGCTCAAAGGATGAGTCAGCTTGATCATGGTTTGCTCCCTTGGGTGGACAGCCAGGCGAGGGTGGCGGGGGAGGCCTGGCTCAACGGAATGGATGCCTGATGCATGGAGCCGTCCCAGCCTTCCATGGTTATCCACAGCTCGGCGTCGGCGCGGGTCTTTTCCGGGACCGGCAACATTGCGCCCATGCGGTACGGCGTGCCAAAGAAAATCACCCCGGCGGCGCGCAGGCTGCGGGGTTTGCCAATACGCAGGTAGGTGGCCTTGACCTGCTCGCGGCAGCTGTCGCACAGCGCAGCATTGAAGCTTTTCATGTAGCCGGCCGGGCCATCGAGCAGCGGCGCTTCGTTGCGCAGCTCGGCCAGGCGCACGCTCCAGGGGCCGACCTGCAGCTCGCCGATTTCCCGCTCGCCCAGGCCCGTATCACCCCGGAACAGCGCGGCGTCGGCGAAGTACTTGGGCATGAAACCCAGGGGCACCAGCAACAGCAGGACGTTGATGTGGAAACGCCATTTGTGCCAGAGGCGGCTCAGGGTTGAAGGCGGTTTTTGCGCAGCGACCTGATTCATGGGCTGACCTGCGTGGCGATGACCGTCTCGTTGCGCGGCCGTTTGGTGCTGCGCTTCAAGGCATTGGCGGTGGCAAGCGCCGTACGCTTGGTCCAGATCAGCAGGCCGCTGAGGACCATCATGCTCAGCAGCAGACCGAAGAAGAACCAGATCAGCTTGATCCAGATCCCGCCGAAATCACCGGTGTGCAGCGGGCGCATGGACTCGGTGACGAACTCCAGCTTCGAGCGGTCCGAGAGCAGGCGGGTGGCGGCAATTTCACCGGTGTAGGGGTTGATGTCGGCGGTCTGGTACATCAGCGGGTACCAGCTGCGACCGCCCACCGACAGGTAGCTGTAGGCGTTGGCCGGCAGGCTGACGAAACTCTCGTCCAGGCCGGGAATACGCTGGCGGGCCTGCTCGATCGCTGCGTCCAGGCTGATCATCGGCGCCGGCGAGCCGTCGGTGGTCAGCGGCACGCTTTCCCGCGGGACCACGGCGGCCACCGGGGCGGTGGAGATGGAGATCTGGTTATCGAACAGGAAGGCCTGGATCAGGAACCAGGTGCTGGTGACGGAAATCACCGCGATGAACCAGATCGACCAGATGCCGCACAGGCGGTGGAAATCCCCCCAGAAAATCCGCATGCCATGGCGGATGCGCAGGGTCGGTCGCAGGAAGCCTTTCCAGAAACGCTTGTAGACCACCAGCCCCGTTACCAGCGAGGCCAGCAAGGGCAGGCTGAGGAACGACACCAGATACCAGCCCCAGCTGTAGCCGTTGGTGAACGGCACCAGCCACCAGCCGTGCAGGGCGCGGGTGAAGGCCTTGAAGTTGAACTGCGGGGCGGGGCCCTGGATTTCGCCGGTGTAGGGATTGACGTACACCGTCTGCGAGCGGCCGTCGGGGTAGCTGACGTCCACGTCCAGGGCGAAATGCGATTCATCCGGGCGATTGATGCCTTCGACGAGGGTATTCGGCTCGGCTTTTTTGATCGCGGCGACGATCTGGTCGTAGCTAAGGCGCGGCGCGTCGTCCGAAGGCTGGCTGGCGCGCATCTGCGGGTTAGCCAGCCAGACGATCTCCTGACTGACCACGGCCAGGGTGCCGGTCACGCAGACGATCAGCACGAAAAACCAGATGGGCAAGGCCAGCCAGCTATGGACCAGGAACCAGAGTTTGGAGCGGGATTTCTTCGACATGATTTGCAGGTCTTATATCGATGAAAAGGCCTCTGCTACGGGCTTCGCAGCGATGAGGTCCGGAACGGTCCGGTCGTGGCTTTTGCCTACGCGAACGGACTGCATCTATATAGGACGGATGAGCGAGTGAAATCCCGAAGGGGGAAATGAAAGAAAATGTTTCGTATTTAGGTTCAGGCGCGAAAGATGAGGGTGCCTTTGAGGCCGCCTTCGCGGGCAAGCCTCGCTCCTACAGGGTCTTGTGTCGTTCACAAATAACCTGTGGGCTTGCTCGCGAAGAGGCCGGTTCAGACAGCAGAGATCAACCCTGCTGAAACATCTCCCTGGCCCGCTGCTCAATCTGCTCCTGGGTCAGATCTTCCTTGCGGGTCGCCAGAAACCACAAATGACCATAGGGATCTTTCAAGGTCCCCGAACGGTCGCCATAGAACTGATCCTTGACCTCCGACACCACGATGCCGCCAGCGGCAATCGCCTGTTGGTACGACTTGTCCACATCGTTCACATACAGATGCAGGCCCACCGACGGCGATTGGTCGGGATTGCTCAGCGGCCCCTGATCGCACGGCGAGCCGAGCATGATCGGGCAGTCGCCGATGCGCAGCTCGGCATGACCGATGCCGCCGTCGGGCATGGACAGGCGCATGACTTCAACGGCGCCGAAGGCTTTCTTGTAGAACTCGATGGCCTCGGCGGCTTTTTTAATGCCCAGGTACGGGGTGATGCTGTGATAACCCTCTGGAATCGGTTTGACGCTCATGACGGTTCTCCTTTTTCTTGTGAGTAAACGATCGGGTCCAGCCGAACGGTTAAATTGCAGGAGCTGCCGAAGGCTGCGATCTTTTGATTTTGATCCTCAACATGCGTCGAGTTCCTGAAAGATCGCAGCCTTCGGCAGCTCCTGCACAGAGCGTGGTGGTGTTCGACCATCAACAGTGAAGCAGCAGATTGTCCCGGCTTCGTCAGTCCCCAAGCTTGCAAAAACCGCTGAAACCCCCGAATCCACAGCCCCGCCCACTCAGGCACAGAAGCTGCAATACCCCTCGATAAACACCGTTATCGAGAGCCCCACATGCCTGCCTTGCCCCCTTCTGCCGTTTATCCGATCAACCTGCCCACCGCCCATCGCATCGCCGACGAAGCCGAAGCGTTGCGCGTCGCACAACAGGTCGCCGCGGTCCTGCTGGAACAGGACGCCGAACGCGATCGCACCCGCCAGGTGCCCGCCGAGATCGTCGACCTCTATTCCAACAGCGGCCTGTGGGGCATCACCGTGCCCAGGGAATTCGGCGGTGCGCAGGTTTCCTATGCGGTGCTGGCGCAGGTGATCGCGATCATCTCCGCGGCCGATCCGTCTTTGGGGCAGATTCCGCAAAATCACTATTGCCTGCTGGAAGACATCCGCCTGCAAGGCACGCCGGAGCAGCAGGCGCATTTCTTCGCCCTGGCGCTGCAAGGTCATCGCTTTGCCAATGCCCTGTCGGAAACCGGCGGCAAGAATGTGCAGGACATTCAGGCGACCATCCGCCGCTACGGCGACGGTTATGTGATCAACGGCCGCAAGGGCTACTGCACCGGCTCGCTTTACGCCCACTGGCTGGCGGTGCTGGCGCTGGATGAAGAGCAAAAGGGCCAGTTGGCTTTCGTTGAGCGCGGCACACGGGGACTGGCGGTCGTCGACGACTGGGACAGCATCGGCCAGCGCACCACCTCCAGCGGCAGGGTGCTGGCCGAGGATCTGCACGTCCCGGCGTTCAACCTGTTCCCGACTTACCGTTCCTATGAAAACCCGACCCTGGCCGGGCCGTTCGCCCAATTGACCACCGCCGCCATTGATGCCGGCATCGCTCGCGCCGCCCTGCGCGACACCGTCGCCTTCGTCCGGCAGTTCGCCCGACCGTGGATCGATGCGGGTGTGGACAAAGCCAGCGAAGATCCGCTGACCATCATCCAGGTCGGCGGCCTGGAGATTCGCCTGGAAGCCGCCGAAGCCTTGCTGGAACGGGCCGGTCGTGCGCTGGACGCGGCCCGCCCTGCACCGGATGAAGACAGTGTTGCCACAGCCTCCCTGGCCGTGGCGAAGGCCAAGGTGCTGACCACCGAAATCGCCATCGAAGCCAGCAACAAGCTGTTCGAACTCGGCGGCACCCGCTCGACCCTGAAGAAGCACAACTTCGACCGTCACTGGCGCAACGCCCGGGTGCATACCCTGCACGACCCGGTGCGCTGGAAATACCACGTGGTCGGCAATTGGCTGCTCAACGGCGTCAAACCGCCACGCCACGATTGGTCGTGATCATGGCCGAACTGTTCAAAAACATTTATTGGGCCGACATCGGCCAAGCCTGCCTCGACACCCTGAGCATGCTCGGCGCCGCCCTCGGTGTCACCGTGCTGCTGGGGCTGCCGTTGGGGGTTCTGTTGTTTCTCACCGGCAAGCGCCAGTTGCATGAGGCCGTCGGGGTGTACCGGGTGCTGTCGGTGATCGTGAACATGCTGCGTTCGCTGCCGTTCATCATTCTGTTGATCGTGCTGATTCCCCTGACCACCGTGCTGGTGGGCACCTCGCTCGGGGTGCCGGGGACCATTCCGCCGCTGGTGGTGGGCTGCACGCCGTTCTTCGCGCGGCTGGTGGAAACCGCGTTGCGCGAAGTCGATCGCGGCGTGGTGGAAGCGACGCAGGCGATGGGCGCCAGTACCTGGCAAATCATTCATTACACCTTGTTGCCCGAAGCCCGGGGAGGGCTGCTGGCGGCGATCACGGTGACTGCGATCGTGCTGGTGGATTACACGGCGATGGCCGGTGTGATCGGCGGTGGCGGCCTGGGCGACCTGGCGATCCGCTACGGCTACCAACGTTTCCAGACCGACGTGATGGTGGTCACCGTGGTGTTGCTGCTGGTGCTGGTCCAGGCCCTGCAAATGAGCGGCGACCGACTGGTGGCGCGATATAGCCGGCGATAGGCAATCGATTCAAAAAACCAAAAATCCGGCCCTGTGACGGCCAAATAAATCTGCCCAGGAGTAAAGCATGAAAAAGACTCTGGCCATTCTGGCCGCCCTGATTTCGTTGAGCGTTCACGCCAACGAAAAACTCACCGTTGGCGCCACCCCGGTGCCCCACGCGCAGATTCTCGAATTCGTCAAACCGACCCTGGCCAAGGAAGGCGTGGACCTGGACATCAAGGTCTTCACCGATTTCATCCAGCCCAACCAGCAACTGGCGATGAAGAACCTCGACGCCAACTATTACCAGTACCGGCCGTTCCTCGACGACTACAACAAGACCCGGCACACCGATCTGGTGCCGGTGGTCGGCGTGCATATCGAGCCGTTCGGCGCCTACTCGACCAGGATCAAGAACATTGCCGAGTTGAAGGACGGCGCCACCGTGTCGATCCCCAACGACCCGGTGAACACCGGCCGCGCTTTGGTGCTGCTGCACGAAGCCGGACTGATCAAGCTCAAGGACCCGAGCAACACCCTGGCCACCCAACGGGACATCGCCGAGAACCCCAAACACCTGAAGATTCGTGAACTGGAAGGCGCGCTGCTGGCCCGTTCGGTGAGTCAGGTCGACCTGGCCTTCGTCTTCGCCAACTACGCGCTGGAGGCCGGAATCGACACCAACAGTGCGTTGATCGTCGAGAAGGGCAAGAGCCTGTACGTGGAATTCCTGGTGGCGCGGCCGGACAACATCAATGATCCGGGCTTGCAGAAACTGGCCAAGGCGTTGAATTCCGATGATGTGCGGCAGTTCATTCTGACCCGCTACAAGGGGCAGATTGCGCCGGGGTTCTGAATGTTCGTTGACCGAGATAATGCCTTCGCGGGCAAGCCTCGCTCCTACAGGTGTTCACAAATCCTGTTGGAGCGAGGCTTGCCCGCGAAGGCCACACCACTATTTCCGATCTACCCCCGACTCCAACAACTGCGCCCCAGGCCCTTGCTCCCCCAGCACATCCCCGGAATTGCGCAATGGGCACGCCTCCATCGACAGGCACCCGCAGCCAATGCAGCCATTGAGCTTGTCGCGCAGCAGGGTCAATTGCCGGATGCGTTCATCCAGATCCCGACTCCACTGCTCCGACAACAGCTTCCAGTCCGCCGCCGTCGGCGCGCGGTTGTCGGGCAGGTTCTTGAGCGCCTCGCCAATCTCCGCCAGGGGCACCCCCAGGCGTTGGGCCACCTTGATCAGCGCCACCCGCCGCAACACCCCCCGTGGATATCGCCGCTGATTGCCCTGATTGCGGTTGCTTTTGATCAAACCCTTGGATTCATAGAAATGCAGCGCCGTGACCGCCACGCCGCTGCGCGCCGCCAGTTGGCCGACGGTGAGTTCCTTGTGCACTTGCTCCGGGCTGATCATTTGAAAAAAGCTCCTTGACCTCTAGTTAACTAGAGGTTTTAACCTGCACGCCTTCGGATCGCAAGATCCGTCCTACAGCTAGCGGGGGAGTGTTCATGCAAGCGCCGGAGAAAAATCGCAGTTTCACCCAGTTGATCGAATTCGAAATCGAGCCCCATCAGCAACTGGCACTGGTGACGGCGCTGTCGCAGCAGACCGAGCGCCTGGCCCAGCACTGCAGGGGTTTCCTTAGTGCCAGCATCCAGGCCAGCGACGATGGCCGGCGGGTGCTCAATTATCTGCAATGGCAAACCCGCGAAGCCGGGGAAGCCGCGTTCCAGGGCTTTGAAAGCGGCGAACAGGATTTCTGGCAACTGATCCGCGCCCATCAGGCGAAGACCGTGACCTTCGGATCATTCCAGGTGCTGCACAGCCTGGAACTCAGCCAGGACCGGGCGTTGCACTGCAATCTGGTGCACTAGATCGACAGCTGCATCAAACGCTCGCCCTGAAGGTTTTCCGTGGGTCGGCGTTTGTTCACCGCCAGTTCGCCGATCTTGATCAGGCGCGTGCGGGTCACGTTGCGGCTCAACCCCAGCAGCGCGGCGGTGTGCACCTGGTTGTAGTGGCTGAAGCGGTAGGCCGCCCGCAGCAGGGCGTCGTCGACTTTCTCGTGCAAGGCGCCGGCCTGTTCTTCGAAGAGCTTCTGGAAGGCCCGGTCCAGCAGTGCTTCGGCGCTGTCGTCGAGCGGCGGGTGAGCATCGTCCTGCCGTTCGATACGCAGGTTCGACAGTCGCAGGTCATCGCGCTCGATCACGCCGTTGCGGCAAATCAGCAGGGTGTGGTGAATCACGTTTTCCAGTTCGCGAATGTTGCCCGGCCAGCTGTAGCTGCGCAGCTTCAGCTCGGCTTGCTTGCTCAGGGTGATCGCACCGTATCCCAGGCGCTGGCTGTAGACGTCGATGAAATGGCGAGTCAGCGGCAGGATATCCCCCGGGCGATCGCGCAACGGGCTGAGATCCAGGCTGACCACGTCGAGCCGGTAGTACAGGTCTTCGCGGAAATGTCCGGCGTTGATGGCTTTTTCCAGCTGCACATTGGTCGCCGCCAGCACCCGCACATTGATGGGAATGCTCTTGCGCGAACCCAGGCGCACCACTTCCCGTTCCTGCAACACCCGCAGCAACTTGACCTGGATGGCCATCGGCAAGTCGCCGATTTCATCGAGGAACAGGGTGCCGCCGTCCGCCTCTTCAAACCAGCCGGCCTTGGCGCTCAGGGCGCCGGTGAACGCGCCTTTTTCATGGCCGAACAATTCAGCCTCCACCAGGGATTCGGAAAACGCGCCGCAATTGACTGCCACGAACGGGCGATTGCGCCGGGCGCTGAGGTTGTGGATATGTCGGGCGACCAGCTCCTTGCCGGTGCCGGTTTCGCCAATGATCAGCACGCTGGCTTCACTGGGCGCGATTTGTTGCAGGTGTGCCAGCAGGGCCTGGGATTTCGGGTCTTCGAACACCTGCGCGGTGGCGCGGATCGAAGTGGCCAGTGCGGGCGAGGGCGGTAGGGTCAGCAGTTGCATGGAGGCATGCTCCTTGTAAGGCAGGCTATGAATCCGGTGGGTCATGAGCCGATTTATAAAGTCTTGATGTTATTCCGCAAAATAATATTAAAAAATATTTATATAACGTTAAGGGATATGTCATTCGGGCATTAGAAAAACTTGATAGCGACTATCGAGAGTGATGATTTCTGCTCATCCGGAGGCGCGGGTAGCCTGTGTTCATTGCCCAGAACCCAGATCGCCAGGACGCCAAGACATGAAAACCCTGATCACCACTTTCCTGCTGCTGAGCCTTTCCGTTCTCGCCGGATGTGCCAGCCACGTTTCCCCGGAACTGCGTCCCTACACCGCTGAGGAAACCCGCGAACTGGCGCTGGAAGCCTTGAATCGCCGGGGTTTGTCCTTCGATGAATACCATGCGAAAAAAGCCGAGTTGCTCGGTCAGCCACAGAAAACCTTCGGTTTCGACAAGCAGGGCGAGATGAACGCCGAGCGAGCTGTACAGCTGCACGGTCGCGCAAGCTGATCAGCAACTGTACTGCTCGAACTTTCGCGTAACTGTCCATGGGTTTCCCCAAGGGTGTGCGATAGGGTCAATACCTGACCGACCCTGACGGACTGCCACCCATGACGCTCTCACTCGATCTGCTGCTGGGCTTCGCCCTGTTTGCCCTTGTCACCTCGATCACACCCGGTCCGAACAACACCCTGTTGCTGGCATCCGGCGTGAACTTCGGCTTTAACCGCACCATCCCTCATATGCTCGGCATTTCCTGCGGCTTCTTCGCGCTGGTCGTGGCGGTCGGTTTCGGACTGGGCGCAGTGTTCCAGACTTACCCGGTGCTCTACACCCTGCTGCGTTACGTCGGGGCTGCTTATCTGCTGTACCTGGCCTGGAAGATCGCTCATTCCGGACCGGTGTCCGACAGTCAGCAGAGTGAAGGCAAACCCATCAGTTACCTGGGTGCCGCCGCCTTTCAATGGGTCAACCCCAAGGCCTGGGTCATGGCCATTGGCGCCATCAGCACTTACACGCCGATGCAGGGCTACTTCACCAACGTCATCGTGATTGCCGCGGTCTTCGCCCTGATCAACCTGCCGAGCGTCGGGCTCTGGGCCGCCTGCGGCACGCTGTTGCGCAATGTATTGAAGGATCGCCGCTGGTTGCGCGTGTTCAACTGGGGCATGGCGGCGCTGCTGGTGGCGTCGCTGTATCCGATCCTGCACGAGAGCTTTAGCTGACTCGCCGCTTCTTCCGGTTGCCCGATGCCTGTAAGCTGGCTTTTCAGGAGCGTACCTACGCACTTTTAATGAAGTTGGACTTCTTAAACGGCATCCGATCAGGTATTGGTAGCGTTCTGAATCCGCAACGCAGCTCACAAGGCTGCGTTTTGGCGTTTGCAGTCACGAGCCTCCTGACCCCGGAACACGCTCTGCGAGTCATATATGAATAAACGTCCGTTGTATTTCGACTACGCCGCCACCACGCCGGTGGATGAGCGAGTCATCAAGGTCATGATCGAGTGTCTGGGCTTCAACGGCAATTTCGGCAATCCGGCCTCCAGCTCCCACGCATTCGGCCAGCAGGCCCGGCAGTCGGTCGAGCTGGCGCGGCGGCAAGTCGCCGAACTGGTGGGCGCTACGCCCGAGCAGATCGTCTGGACCAGCGGCGCCACCGAATCCAACAACCTCGCCCTCAAGGGTGTCGCCCAGGCCCGCGGCGCAGCCGACGGCCACATCATCACCAGCCAGATCGAACACAAGGCCATCCTCGATACCGCCCGGCAATTGCAGCAAGCCGGTGTTGCGGTGACCTATCTGGTCCCGGACGCCGATGGCCTGATCACCCCGCAAGCGGTCAGCGAGGCGATGCGCGAGGACACCTTCCTGGTGTCGCTGATGCTGGTCAACAACGAACTGGGTACGGTCAACGACATTCCGGCCATCGGCCAGGTGGTGCGTGAGCGGCAGGCGCTGTTCCATGTCGACGCGGCCCAGGGTGCCGGCAAGGTGGCGATCGATCTGGCCGAATGGCCGGTGGACCTGATGTCCTTCTCCGCGCACAAACTCTACGGCCCCAAGGGTATCGGCGCGCTGTATGTCGGCCCGCGGGCGCAGCAGCGCGTGCTGGCGCAGATCCACGGCGGAGGCCACGAAGGCGGCTTGCGCTCCGGCACCCTGGCGACCCATCAGATTGTGGCCATGGGCGAGGCGTTCGCCCTGGCATCGGCGGCATTCGCTGAAGAAAAGACGCGGATCGTCGTGCTGCGCGAGCGTCTGCTCGACCAATTGCTCGGCATGCCGGGCGTGCGTTTGAATGGCAGCCCCGAGCAACGCATCCCCCACACCCTGAGCCTGACGTTCAGCGAAGGCGAATTCAATTCGACAGCTTTGCTGGCTTCGATCGCGTTCTCCGCGACCTCGGCCTGCAATTCGGCGAGCAATACGCCTTCCCACGTGTTGCTGGCTTTGGGGCATGACGCCCGCTCGGCCGGTCGCACCATCCGCCTCAGCCTGGGACGGTTCACCACCGAGCAGGACATCGACCAGGCGGCACAACTGATTAAAGCGGCCTGCGCCAGTGCTCCGGCATTCTGGCAGTAGGCCATAAAGGCCGACGTTGATCGGCTTTAAACAACAATGATGAGTGGTTAGCAGGAGTTACGATGAGTACGCAGTCTTCGATCAATGGATCGGTGCCCCAGCGCCTGGCGCAAACCCGTGAGCTGATGAGCCGGGAGGGCATTCACGCGCTTCTGGTGCCGTCGGCCGACCCGCACCTGTCCGAATACCTGCCGGGCTACTGGCAAGGGCGCCAGTGGTTGTCGGGCTTCCATGGCTCGGTCGGCACGCTGATCGTGACCCCTGATTTCGCCGGTGTCTGGGCCGACAGCCGTTACTGGGAGCAGGCGACCAAGGAACTCAAGGGCAGCGGCATCGAGCTGGTCAAGCTGCAGCCGGGTCAACCGAGCCCGCTGGACTGGCTGGCCGAGCAGACCCCCGAAGGCGGCGTGGTCGCGGTCGATGGTGCGGTGATGGCCGTGGCTTCGGCGCGTACCCTGGGCAGCAAGCTGGAGGAGCGCGGCGCGCGTCTGCGTACCGACATCGACCTGCTGAGCGAAGTCTGGAGCGATCGCCCGACGCTGCCGAACGCGCCGCTCTATCAGCACAAGGCGCCGCAGGCCACCGTCAGCCGTGGCGAAAAGCTCGCCAAGTTGCGCGAAACCCTGCAGACAAAGGGGGCCGACTGGCACTTCATTGCCACCCTCGACGACATCGCCTGGCTGTTCAACCTGCGCGGTGGCGACGTGTCGTTCAACCCGGTGTTCGTGTCCTTCGCCTTGATCAGCCAGCAGCAGGCCACCCTGTTCGTGGCGCTGAGCAAGGTCGATGCCGAGCTGCGTGCGGCTCTGGAAAAGGACGGCGTGACACTGCGTGATTACAGCGAAGTGGCCGCGGCACTGGCTGCGGTGCCAGGTGGAGCCAGTCTGCTGGTCGATCCGGCCCGTGTGACGGCTGGCCTGCTGGGCAACCTCGATAGCGGCGTGAAACTGGTCGAGGGCCTGAACCCGACCACCCTGGCCAAGTCGCAGAAGAGCCTGGCTGATGCCGAGCACATTCGTCAGGCCATGGAGCAGGACGGCGCGGCACTCTGTGAGTTCTTCACCTGGCTCGACTCGGCGATGGGCAATGAGCGCATCACCGAGCTGACCATCGACGAAAAACTCACCGCCGCACGCGAGCGTCGCCCGGATTACGTGTCGCTGAGCTTCAACACCATCGCCGCGTACAACGCCAACGGCGCCATGCCGCACTACCACGCCACCGAGGAAGAACACGCGGTGATCGAGGGTGACGGCCTGTTGCTGATCGACTCCGGCGGCCAGTACCTGGGCGGCACCACTGACATCACGCGGATGGTGGCGGTGGGTACGCCGACCGAAGAGCAGAAGCGCGATTGCACTCGCGTGCTCAAGGGCGTGATTGCCCTGTCCCGTGCGCGGTTCCCCAAAGGCATCCTGTCGCCGCTGCTCGACGCCATCGCCCGTGCGCCGATCTGGGCAGAGAACGTCGACTATGGTCACGGCACCGGTCACGGCGTTGGCTACTTCCTCAACGTTCACGAAGGTCCGCAAGTGATCGCCTATCAGGCCGCGCCCGCACCGCAAACCGCGATGCAGCCGGGCATGATCACCTCCATCGAGCCGGGCACCTACCGTCCGGGCCGTTGGGGCGTGCGTATCGAGAACCTGGCGATGAACCGCGAGGCGGGCAGCAGCGAGTTCGGCGAGTTCCTGGAATTCGAAACCCTGACCCTGTGCCCGATCGACACCCGTTGCCTGATTCCGTCGCTGCTCAGCGAAGAGGAAAAGCAATGGTTCAACGCGTACCACGCCGAAGTGCGCGCGCGCTTGAGCCCGTTGCTCGACGGCGCGGCGCTGGAGTGGTTGAACACTCGCACCGCAGCTATTTGATCGCTTGCAGTTCAGGCGCTGACTCCAGCGCCTGGCTCATGTAATCGACAAAGGCCCTGACCCTGGCGGATTGGCGACGATTCGCCGGGGACACGGCATAGATCGGCAGGGATTGCGCAACGTAGTCCTGCAGGATCGCAATCACTCTTCCCGCCTTCAGGTCCTCGCTGAACAACCACACCGGCGACAGCGATATTCCCAAACCTCCCAGGACCATCTCGCGAATCGCTTCGGAGTTGTTGCTTTGTGCGTTGCCCTTGATCCGAACTTCGTGGCCTTCGTACGTCCATAGATTCTGGGTGCTGAGCAGGTTGAACAGCAGGCAGTTGTGCTGGCTGAGTTCTTCAGGGGTTTGCGGCTGGCCGTGTTGTTTCAGGTATTGCGGTGCCGCGACGGTAACCCGGTGGGTGGTGCCGACATGACGGGCAATCAGGCCGCTGTCGTTCAGCGCGCCGATGCGGAAGGTGACGTCCAGGCCTTCGCTGACCAGATCCTGATTCTGATCGCTCAGTTGCAGGTCGATCTGCACGTTTGGATTTTGCTTGAGGAATTGCGCCAGGCGCGGGGCAATCTGCAAGCGCCCGAAGCTGACGGATGAGCCGACTCGCAGCGGTCCGGCGATGGACTCCCGGCCGGACTGGAAACTGTGCTCGGCGGCGTCCACCGCGGCAAGGATCTGCCGGCATTCGCTGTAATAGCGCTGGCCTTCATCGGTGAGGGACAGCTTGCGGGTGCTGCGGGCGATCAGCTTTCCGCCGAGCTGCGTTTCCAGCGCACGCAGCACTTTGCTGATGGTCGGCTGGCTGGTCTGCAGTTCCCGGGCGACGGCGGAAAAGCTGCCGCGTTCGACCACGCGCACGAAAATGGCCATTGCGTTGAGTTTATCCACAGCGTCTCCCATTCATGCCAAAAGGGCATGTTCACTATAGCGATATGGCGTCTTATCGGCATGAAACGGTTGGCGGAAGATCAGTCCGACTTCTTCATCTGACAGGAAATATCGAAATGACTGACTCACTGCAAATGCGTGCGCTGATGGTGGACTCGGCCAATGCATCTTTCCGCCTGGCTTCCATCGATCGTCCGGTGCCCGGGGCAGGTCAGGTGCTGGTAAGGATCACGGCCAGTGGGGTGAACCCGCTGGACGGGAAGATCCGTGCGGGTCAGGCCGGCCATGCGCGTCAACCGTTGCCGGCGGTGTTGGGCATGGATCTGGCCGGTACCGTGGAAACCGTGGGCGCGGGCGTCAGTGGCTGGACCCCGGGGGATGAGGTCTACGCGATGGCTACGGGGATTGGTGGAGCCCAGGGTTCGCTGGCGGAGTACGCGGTGGTCGATGCGCGGTTGCTGGCTCGCAAGCCGAGCAATCTGAGCATGCGTGAAGCGGCGGGGTTGCCGCTGGTCTTGATTACCGCGTGGGAAGGGCTGGTCGATCGGGCGCGGGTGCGGGCCGGGCAAAAAGTGCTGGTTCACGGCGGGGCGGGTGGTGTCGGCCACGTCGCCGTGCAGATCGCTCGCGCTTTCGGTGCCGAGGTGTTCGCCACGGGCTCGGCTCGAAGCCGGGAGATCATAGAGAGTCTGGGAGCGACCTTTATCGACTATGGCAAATCGTCAGTCGAGGACTACGTGGCTGAACATACGGGCGGGGAGGGCTTCGATATCGTTTATGACACCGTGGGCGGCGAAACCCTGGATGCGTCTTTCAGGGCGACGCGGATTTATCACGGTCATGTGGTGAGTTGCCTGGGATGGGGGCAGCACAGCCTCGCGCCGCTGTCATTTCGCGGAGCGAGCTATTCCGGAGTCTTCACCTTGCTGCCGCTGTTGACCGGTGTGGGGCGTGAGCATCATGGGGAAATACTGGGGGAGGCGGCGCGTCTGATCGAGGCCGGCAAGCTCAAACCGATTGTCGACTCGCACCGGTTCACCCTGGAAAGCGCCGAAGCCGCCCATGAGCTGCTCAAGTCGGGAGCTGCACAAGGGCGGTTGGTCATCGAGATTTAACTCAGGGCCTGTTGAACGAACTCCAGGCGGTCCTGACCGAAGAACATCTCGTCATCGACAAACATGGTGGGGGCACCGAAAACGCCGCGTTGTACGGCTTTTTCGGTGTTGTCCTTGAGCGCGGCCTTGATCTCCTCATCGGCCGTCAGGGTCAATATTTCATGGGGGTCGAAACCGTTGCGGGTCAGCACGGCCGCCACGGTTGCCGGGTCATCCAGGCTTTGACCCTCAACCCACAGGGCCTTGAACAGGCAATCGATGAATGCGGCAAAACGCTCGGGATGGCGCAGCTGGATACCGGTGACGGCGCGCATCAGCATCAGGGTGTTGATCGGGAAGTGCGGGCTGTACTTCAGCGTCACGCCATAGCGCCTGGCATACCGGTCGAGGTCCTGAAACATGTAGCGACCCTTGGCCGGGATGGTCGCCGGGGAGGCGTTGCCGGTCGCTTTGAATACACCGCCGAGCAGAATCGGGATGAAGACCAGCTGACTGTCGGTTTGCTCGCAGATTTTCGGCAGCTGGGTGTACGCCAGGTAGGTCGCGGGGCTGCCCAGGTCGAAATAGAACTCCACTGTTTTGCTCATGGTCGATGCGCTCTGTTTATTGTTAGCTGTTTATTGTTGTAGAGGAGGGCTTACCAGCGTTCATTCCAGGGGCGCAGATCCAGTTCGAACGTCCAGGCGTCACGGGGCTGGTTGTGCAGGTACCAGTAGTTCTCGGCTATGTGTTCAGGGTTGAGAATGCCGTCCTGATCCTTGGTCGCGTATTTTTCGGGAAAGGATTCGCGGATGAAGTCGGTATCGATGGCTCCGTCGACGATGACGTGCGCAACGTGAATGTTCATCGGCCCCAATTCACGGGCCATGCTTTGCGCCAAGGCCCGGATGCCGTGTTTGGCGCCGGCGAACGCGGCGAAACCGGCAGCTCCCCGCATGCCGGCGGTTGCGCCGGTAAACAGGATCGTTCCACGTTGGCGCCGCGCCATGCGGATGGCCACTTCACGGGCATTGAGAAAACCCGAGAAGCAGGCCATTTCCCAGATCTTGAAATACTTGCGGGCGGTTTCTTCGAGGATACTGCAGGGCACGTTCGCGCCGATGTTGAAGACGAATGCTTCGATGGGCCCAAACTCGCTTTCAATCTGCTCGATCAGGGCGACGACCTCTTCTTCCTTGCGGGCATCGCAGGCAAACCCGTGCGCCTGGCCGCCACTGGCGCGGATGGTGTCGACCAGTGGCTGTAACTTGTCCGCGCTTCGACGGGTGACGCAGGCGACAAATCCTTCCCTCGCAAAGCGTTTGGCAATGGCGCCGCCGGTGGCATCACCAGCGCCGACGACCAGTACGACCTTCTTGTTATTCATGGGCAGATCCCTTTGGTAAACGATCGTTAACTAAACGAACGTTATGCTACGATCCGCGCAGCGTCAAGGTGGCCAATTCTGAGGGAAGGGCAATGCGATACTCGGTCAATCACAAGCTGGAAACCCGGGAAAAGCTGCTGCACAGCAGCGCTGTGTCCGCCAAGAAGTCCGGTTTTTCCACGGTGGGTGTCGACGGCTTGATGAAGGCGATCGGCTTGAGTGGTGGCGCGTTCTACAGCCATTTCTCGTCCAAGGACGAGTTGTTCGCTTCAATCGTCGAACGTGAATTGCGGCAGAGTCTGGAGCGATTGGGAGCTGATCGGGATCGCGCAAAGCTTGAGCGCTGCCTGAAGCGTTATCTCAGCATGTCCCATGTCGAGCATCCGGAAAGCGGCTGCGCCTTGCCCGCACTGGGCGCCGAGATCGCCCGCTCCGATGAGGCGATTCGTCAGCAGGCGGAGCACTGGATTTGTCAGTTGCAGGAAAGTTGGGCGCAGGTTCTGGAGAGCGACAGTCTGGCCTGGGCCGTCCTGTCGCAATGCATCGGAGCGTTGGTGGTGGCACGGATGCTTGCCACGCCAGAGCTTCAGCAACGGGTGCTGAAGTCCAGTTACGATGAGATCGGTCGCCAGATTGCAGATCCGAACGCCTGACGGCCTCACATCATTTGCAGATGACGATCATGCTGCGGCTGGTGTAGCCCGCCGGGTTGAGACCGAAGGGGTAATCTCCCGGCTCCTCCACCGCATCACCTGACTTGGCGATGACCTTGTATCCTTTGGGAGCGCACGAATTGGCGGCACTGCTGTAGCACTGGTCCCAGGAGGACGAGAGGCCCGAGCAGTTGATGTGTAGCCCTTTCTTGCCGTGTTTGATCTGGGTCTTCGTGGTCGCCGCACAGCCCGCAACTGCAAGTACGGCGATCAGTATCAAAATTCGTTTCATTGCTTTCCTTGGTGCATTCCGGATCTGACGCCCGGTCTCGCAGTAATCGCTTTTCGTATGAAGCGTTCTGATATCCCTATCCTGAAAAGTCCATGTCTGACACTGGGTTGCGGGCCTAAACATGGCCTAAATGAACGGTAAATACCAGCACCGCTTCACATCTTGCGTTAATCCGCCGCAATGGCGGGCTTCGCGGCACTGCCCATGGTCATGGTTGCGCCGACGGAAGCCAGGATGATGCACAGGATAGCCATCCACTGTGACAGCGAGAGGTATTCGTGAAGGAACAGCAAACCTGACAGCGCGCCAAAGGCTGGCTCGATGCTCATCAGGGTGCCGAAGGTTCTGGCCGGTATGCGGGTGAGGGCGACCATCTCCAGTGTATAAGGAAGGGCCGTGGACAGGACTGCGACACCGAGGGCGACCGGGAGCAGGGATGGCGTCAGCAGTGCGCTGCCGGCGTGGACAATGCCGATGGGAGCGACGAAGAGCGCGGCAATCATCACGCCCAGCGCGGCGGTCTGAACGCCATGATCGGCACCGGCTTTCTGACCGAAAAGAATGTACAACGCCCAGCAAACTCCTGCGCCCAGTGCGTATCCCGCGCCCAGTGGATCGATGGCTGCCGTTGTCGCGCCTGTCGGGATCAGTAGCAGCAGGCCGACAGCCGCCAGGGCAATCCATAGAAAGTCGATTGCCCTGCGGGATGCGTAGATGGCGACGGCCAGGGGGCCAGTGAACTCCAGGGCTACGGCGATACCCAGGGGGATTGTTTGCAGGGACATATAGAAGAGGAAGTTCATTCCCCCCAGTGCCATCCCGTAGACGATGACCGTGCGCAGTGACTTGGCGGTTAGCTTGGCTCGCCACGGTCGCAGTATCAGCAGCATGATCACGCTGGCAAAGATCAGGCGCAGGGTGGTTGTGCCCTGGGCGCCGATCACCGGGAACATGCTTTTGGCCAGGGAGGCACCGGACTGGATCGACGCCATGGCTATTAATAGCAGGCCTACCGAAAACAGGGTCGAGGCAAGGCTGCGAGGCTGATCATTCATTGAGAGGCATCGTCCAAAGTAGAGTGCTTGGTATATTAGTCTTGATTTTGTGCAATATACTGCGCAATCACTGCGGCGCGTCTATATATGGCGGCTAATTTGTGTTTGTTGATAGAAAGTTCAAATCAGTGCTTGACGGCAGATTTCAGATCTCTATAATTCGCCCCACTTCCGGCGCAGTCGAAAC
>NZ_JABFMP010000011.1 GCF_013359595.1 Pseudomonas sp. C1C7
AAGATTAAATTCCGAAACCCCAATTGCGAAAGCAGTTGGGGTTTTGTTTTTGCGCGCGGAAAAGTTCGTTTCGCCACATTTCTATGCAATAGCTCCGGGCGTGGCTATCATGCGGGCCTCATGGTGAGGCGAGACTTGCATGCTGACGTTGTTAAAGCTTCTTAAGGATGGTCGATTTCACTCGGGCCAAGCTCTGGGTTCTGCCTTGGGTGTCAGTCGCAGTGCTGTATGGAAGCAGCTTCAACAGCTAGAGGCTGAGCTGGGGCTGACCATTCACAAAGTGCGAGGGCGTGGCTATCAATTGTCTGCGCCGCTGACGCTACTTGATCCCGCAGAAATCAAGAAAATGCCGCCGTACCGCGATTGGCCTGTGCTGGTCTTCGACTCAATCGACTCTACGAACGCTGAGGCCCTGCGGGCGATCGAGCGGCTTCAGGCTGCGCCATTTCTGGTGCTCGCTGAGCGGCAGACAGCTGGGCGCGGGCGGCGCGGTCGGAAGTGGGTAAGTCCGTTCGCGGAAAACGTCTACTACAGCCTGGTGCTGCGTATTGATGGTGGGATGCGCCAGCTTGAAGGCCTGAGCCTTGTTGTTGGGCTCGCCGTTATGCAGTCTTTGCGTGAGCTTGGTGTTCCTGGTGTGGGCTTGAAGTGGCCTAACGATGTCTTGGTCGGCCAAAAGAAAATCGCAGGGATATTGCTTGAGTTGGTTGGTGATCCTGCTGATGTGTGTCACGTGGTGCTGGGTGTCGGTATAAATGTGAACATGCAGATGACTGATGAGGTTGATCAGCAGTGGACCTCTATGCGCTTGGAGGCCAGCAGGGCCTTCGATCGTAATCGTTTGGTTGCAGAGCTGGGGGGGATGCTTCAGAAATACCTCGAACAGCATCGGGTCGGCGGGTTTGCAGCAGTCCAGGCTGAGTGGGAGCAAAACCATCTATGGCAGGGGCGCGCAGTGTCGCTAATTGCAGGGGCCAACCAGATCGATGGTGAAGTATTAGGTATCGATAGTCAGGGCGCCTTGCGTCTGAAGGTAGGTGGTGTGGAAAAGGTCTTCAGTGGCGGCGAGCTCAGCTTGAGGTTGCGCAATGATTCTTGAGCTTGACTGTGGAAACAGCTTTATCAAGTGGCGTGTACTCGGCGCGAATGCCTGCCTGCTGGTGGGGGAGGGTGTTGCCGATTCTGATCATGCGCTGATTGACGGTTTGAATGCGCTGGGTGGGTTGTCCTTGAAGTTTTGTCGGCTGGTGAGTGTCCGCACTGCCGAGGAAACTGGTGTGTTAATCGCATTGCTAAAGGCATCCTTTGATGTTTCGGTGGTCTGTGCCACTCCAGTACAGGAAATGTCCGGCGTTCGTAATGGTTACGAAGAATTTGAGCGGCTGGGACTTGATCGCTGGCTCGCCTTGTTGGGGGGGTATCACCTGGCTGCGGGCGCGTGCCTTGTATTGGATTTTGGTACGGCAGTTACAGCGGATTTCGTTGCCGCGGATGGCGAGCATCTTGGTGGGTTCATTTGTCCGGGGATGCCGTTGATGCGTAATCAGCTCCGTACCCATACCCGGAAAATTCGCTATGGCGATGCTGCGGCTGAACGTGCGTTGGAGAACCTTGTCCCGGGTCGTACGACGGTTGAGGCGGTCGAGCGTGGTTGTCTGCTGATGTTGCGTGGTTTCGTTCTCACTCAGCTTGAATTGGCGCGCGACTATTGGGGGCAAGACTTCACGGTCTTTCTTACAGGTGGGGATGCATCCCAGGTCTCGGAGATGGTGTCGCAGGCCAAGGTGGTTCCGGATCTGGTATTTGTTGGCTTGGCCATGGCTTGTCCCTTGCCCTGAGGTCTTTATGCGCTGGTTGTTTTTACTGCTGCTTGTTCTGAACGTCTTTTACTATATCTGGCATCAGCAAGAGGCTCCTTTGCGGGCAAAGGACGTAACGCCTCTGAGTTTATATAAAGGAGGGCAGCAGGATATTCGGCTTCTGAGTGAGGCACCTGACACAGCTAGGGAGAAGGGCAAGGTGGTTCAGGCTGATGGTGGTTGTCTTTACTTGGGTGGTTTTGCTCGGCAGGACGCAGCTCAGGGGCTTGAGCGCAGGTTGACGGGTATGGAAGTCAAGTTTCAAAGTTTGCCCAGGGCGGGCTCGGAAACCGCGTCGTACTGGGTGCGTGTTGCCCCGGAAAGCAGGCGCTGGCTGGATGACCTGCAGCTGATAAACCTTTCTAAAGAATTCAATGAGTTAAAACATAAAATAATGCCTTGCGAGGGGGTTGCGCCTTCCGAATAGTTTGCATAGAATGGCGCCCGCTCCACAGCGAAGACCTAAAGCGGTAAGCGGTGTGAAGCGAAGTCAAAGCAGCTAACCTCAAGATTTTAATGAGAAAATGCTTGACAGAAGGCTGGCATAGTATAGAATGCCGGCTCGCTTAGGAGGGGTTCCCGAGCGGCCAAAGGGATCAGACTGTAAATCTGACGTCTACGACTTCGAAGGTTCGAATCCTTCCCCCTCCACCATTTTAGCGAGAGCTGCAAGCCTCGCGGGTATAGTTTAGTGGTAGAACCTCAGCCTTCCAAGCTGATGATGCGGGTTCGATTCCCGCTACCCGCTCCAAGTTTGCAGGTTTTGCATAGTGTTACGCTCTTGTAGCTCAGTTGGTAGAGCACACCCTTGGTAAGGGTGAGGTCAGCGGTTCAAATCCGCTCAAGAGCTCCATATGACAAGGCAGATATGAAAATATCTGCCTTTGTTTTAATGGCCTGCAGTGGTTGTGTTGGGTTCGGCAGTGTTGTACCGCTGGATTCCTGTATAGACCGGGTCATTGATTAAGCTGTTGTAAAGTCTCCTTCAGGTCAGCATAATGGTCGGCCTGATTTTGTTTTAGGTCAGTAGCTCAATTGGCAGAGCGACGGTCTCCAAAACCGTAGGTTGGGGGTTCGATTCCCTCCTGACCTGCCAGATTCACCAGGTGTATCTGGCTTTCTTTTCACAGGATCTTCATAGATGACTCCTAAAGCTGAAGCTCAAGGCTCTCGCTTCGATCTGCTCAAGTGGCTAGTGGTAGTCGCTTTGGTGGTTGTTGGCGTTGTTGGCAATCAGTACTTCTCTGCTTCGCCGATCCTGTACCGTGTGCTTGCTTTGCTCGTGATTGCTGCTGTCGCTGCGTTTGTGGGTTTGCAGACTGTCAAGGGTAAGTCTTTCTTTGTTCTGGTGAAGGAAGCGCGCACCGAAATTCGTAAAGTCGTATGGCCAACTCGTCAGGAAACCACTCAGACCACGTTGATCGTTGTGGCTGTTGTACTGGTTATGGCGTTGCTGTTGTGGGGTCTTGATTCCCTGCTCGGCTGGCTTGTTTCCTTGATTGTCGGTTAAGGGTGTCCCGTGGCTAAGCGTTGGTATGTTGTTCATGCTTACTCGGGTTACGAGAAGCACGTAATGCGCTCATTGATCGAGCGTGTAAAGCTGGCTGGTATGGAAGATGGCTTCGGCGAGATTCTGGTCCCCACTGAAGAGGTGGTTGAGATGCGGAATGGCCAGAAGCGCAAAAGTGAGCGCAAATTCTTTCCAGGCTATGTGTTGGTCCAAATGGATATGAACGAGGGTACTTGGCACTTGGTCAAGGATACTCCTCGTGTCATGGGCTTTATCGGTGGGACCGCTGATAAACCTGCGCCGATTACTGACAAAGAAGCAGAGGCAATTCTGCGTCGTGTCGCTGATGGTAGCGATAAGCCGAAGCCTAAGACTCTGTTTGAGCCGGGTGAGACTGTTCGTGTCAACGACGGTCCGTTCGCTGACTTTAATGGCGTTGTTGAAGAAGTTAACTACGAAAAGAGCCGGATCCAAGTGGCAGTGCTCATTTTCGGTCGCTCTACTCCGGTAGAGTTGGAGTTCAGCCAGGTCGAAAAGGTCTAGTTGAGCAAGCATCCCAACCCCGCAGCCATAGGCTGTGGGGTTTTGTCGTCACTGGGATAAACGCGCAAGCAACCGGGGAGCCTTTCGAGGCGTTTGAACCCGTAATTGGAGTGCCTCATGGCCAAGAAGATTACCGCTTACATCAAGCTGCAAGTGAAGGCCGCTCAGGCTAACCCAAGCCCACCTGTTGGTCCTGCTCTGGGTCAGCACGGCGTGAACATCATGGAATTCTGCAAGGCTTTCAACGCCCGTACTCAGGGTCTTGAGCCAGGTCTGCCGACTCCAGTGATCATCACTGTTTACAGCGACCGTAGCTTCACGTTCGAAACCAAATCCACCCCTGCTTCGGTTCTGCTGAAGAAGGCGGCAGGTCTGACCAGCGGTTCCGCTCGTCCGAACACCGTTAAGGTTGGCACCGTAACTCGTGCTCAGCTGGAAGAAATCGCGAAAACCAAAAACGCGGATCTGACTGCAGCTGATATGGAAGCAGCCGTGCGTACTATCGCCGGTTCTGCTCGTAGCATGGGCCTTAACGTGGAGGGTGTGTAATGGCTAAGCTGACCAAGCGTCAAAAGGCTATCGCCGGCAAAATCGAAGCAGGCAAGGCCTACAACATTGTAGACGCCGCTGCACTGCTGGCCGAGCTGTCGACTGTCAAGTTCAGCGAGTCGTTCGACGTTGCTGTAAACCTGGGCGTTGACCCACGTAAATCCGACCAGGTCGTTCGTAGCGCTACCGTGCTGCCGCACGGCACTGGCAAGACCGTTCGCGTTGCCGTGTTCACCCAGGGTCCAGCTGCTGAGGCCGCTCTGGCTGCCGGCGCTGACCGTGTAGGTATGGACGAACTGGCTGCCGAAATGAAAGGTGGCGACCTGAACTATGACGTAGTGATTGCATCTCCTGATGCAATGCGTGTCGTAGGTCAGCTGGGTCAGATCCTCGGTCCACGTGGTCTGATGCCTAACCCTAAAGTCGGCACCGTAACGCCAGACGTAGCTACCGCGGTTAAAAACGCCAAGGCTGGTCAGGTTCGTTATCGCACCGATAAAAACGGCATCATCCACACTTCCGTTGGCAAGATCGGCTTCGACGCCGTCAAGCTGAAGGAAAACGTTGAAGCCCTGATCGCTGACCTGAAGCGTATCAAGCCAGCTTCTTCGAAAGGTATCTACGTCAAGCGCGTAACCCTGAGCACCACCATGGGCCCAGGTCTGGTGATCGACCAGAGCTCGCTGGACGCGTAAGACGCGAATTGGCGCAAGCGATTGCGCCAATTGAAAAATTGGGGTCCCTGCCTGGCGGGGGCTGTCCAAGACCGTAGGCGACGAAAGTCTTAAACCACAAGCCTACGCAGATGGTGCTCCCGGTTCCTTACCGAATCAGACACCAAAACGACATCCGGTTTCGACTGGATGAAACGGTAACAAGCAGGAGTTAAACCCGTGGCAATTAAACTCGAAGACAAGAAGGCCATCGTCGCTGAAGTCAACGAGGCTGCCAAAGTCGCTCTGTCCGCTGTCGTGGCTGATGCCCGTGGCGTAACAGTAGGCGCAATGACCGGACTCCGTAAAGAGGCTCGTGAAGCTGGCGTTTATGTACGTGTCGTACGTAACACCCTGCTTAAGCGCGCTGTTGATGGCACTGAGTTCAGTGTTCTCAACGACGTGTTCACCGGCCCTACCCTGATCGCTTTCTCCAACGAACACCCGGGCGCTGCTGCTCGTCTGTTCAAAGAGTTCGCCAAGGGTCAGGACAAGTTCGAGATCAAGGCAGCTGCGTTTGATGGCAAGTTCCTTGCCGCTAACCAGATCGACGTGTTGGCTACTTTGCCGACCCGCGACGAAGCTATTGCGAAACTGATGAGCGTGATCCAAGGCGCTACCAGCAAGCTGGCTCGTACCCTGGCAGCCGTTCGCGACCAGAAAGAAGCTGCTGCAGCCTAAGGCGCAGTCGAATCTTTCAAAATCATATGTTTAATTTGATGGCTGCGTAGGCTGTCACCCCAATACAGGATTCAAGTCATGTCTCTGACTAACGAACAAATCATCGAAGCAATCGGCCAGAAAACCGTTCTGGAAGTTGTTGAGCTGATCAAAGCAATGGAAGAAACCTTCGGCGTGACCGCTGCTGTTGCTGCTGCTGGTCCAGCTGCTGCTGCCGCTGTTGTTGAAGAGCAAACCGAGTTCAACGTTGTTCTGGTTGAAGCCGGCGAGAAGAAAGTAAACGTGATCAAGGCAGTTCGTGAACTGACCGGTCTGGGCCTGAAAGAAGCCAAAGAGAAAGTCGACGGCGCTCCTCAGGTTGTAGCTGAAGGCGTTTCGAAAGAAGCTGCTGAAGACGCTAAGAAGAAGCTGGAAGAAGCAGGCGCTAAAGTCGAGCTGAAGTAAGCATCGACTTTGCTCCTCCAGCCCGAGCGTCAAGCGAAAGGCTGATGGCTGGTGGCTTTTGCCACCGGCCTTTTTCCGTTATTGGCGCTCGACTGGGTCGGCGCCTATAACGAGCTGTACCACCCGATGCGGTGGCGCAAACCATGGGGTTTGCACGATTTTCTGGCTACTCCCGTCGGGAGGGCCAAACAAGCAGGTGACCAAGCTGGGGAACGCTGATGGCTTACTCATACACTGAGAAAAAACGTATCCGCAAGGACTTTAGCAAGTTGCCGGACGTCATGGATGTGCCTTACCTCCTGGCCATCCAGCTGGATTCGTATCGTGAATTCTTGCAAGCGGGAGCGACTAAAGATCAGTTCCGCGACGTGGGCCTGCATGCGGCCTTCAAATCCGTTTTCCCGATCATCAGCTACTCCGGCAATGCTGCGCTGGAGTACGTCGGTTATCGTCTGGGCGAACCGGCATTTGATGTCAAAGAATGCGTATTGCGCGGTGTAACTTACGCCGTACCTTTGCGGGTAAAAGTGCGCCTGATCATTTTCGACAAAGAATCGTCGAACAAAGCGATCAAGGACATCAAAGAGCAAGAAGTCTACATGGGTGAAATCCCCCTGATGACTGAAAACGGTACCTTCGTAATCAACGGTACCGAGCGTGTGATCGTTTCCCAGCTGCACCGTTCTCCGGGTGTGTTCTTCGACCACGACCGTGGCAAGACGCACAGCTCCGGTAAGCTGCTGTACTCCGCGCGCATCATTCCTTACCGCGGTTCGTGGCTGGACTTCGAGTTCGACCCGAAAGACTGCGTATTCGTGCGTATCGACCGTCGTCGCAAGCTGCCTGCATCGGTATTGCTGCGCGCGCTCGGCTACACCACTGAAGAAGTGCTGGACGCGTTCTACACCACCAACGTATTCCACCTGAGCGGCGAAACGCTCAGTCTGGAACTGGTGCCTTCCCGCCTGCGTGGCGAAGTTGCTGTTCTGGACATCCAGGATGCCAGCGGCAAAGTCATCGTTGAGCAGGGTCGTCGTATTACCGCGCGCCACATCAACCAGATCGAAAAAGCCGGCATCAAGATGCTGGACGTGCCTCTGGACTACGTCCTGGGTCGTACTACCGCCAAGGCGATCGTGCATCCGGCTACCGGCGAAATCCTGGCCGAGTGCAACACCGAGCTGAGCACCGAGATTCTGGCAAAAATCGCCAAGGCTCAGGTCGTTCGCGTCGAGACGCTGTACACCAACGACATCGACTGCGGTCCGTTCATCTCCGATACGCTGAAGATCGACTCCACCAGCAACCAATTGGAAGCGCTGGTCGAGATCTATCGCATGATGCGTCCAGGCGAGCCGCCAACCAAAGACGCTGCCGAAACGCTGTTCAACAACCTGTTCTTCAGTCCTGAGCGCTATGACCTGTCCGCGGTCGGCCGGATGAAGTTCAACCGTCGTATCGGTCGTACCGAAATCGAAGGTTCGGGCGTGCTGTGCAAGGAAGACATCGTCGCGGTACTGAAGACTCTGGTCGACATCCGTAACGGTAAAGGAATCGTCGATGACATCGACCACCTGGGTAACCGTCGTGTTCGCTGTGTAGGCGAGATGGCCGAGAACCAGTTCCGCGTTGGCCTGGTGCGTGTTGAGCGTGCGGTCAAAGAGCGTCTGTCGATGGCGGAAAGCGAAGGCCTGATGCCGCAAGACCTCATCAACGCCAAGCCAGTGGCTGCGGCGGTCAAAGAGTTCTTCGGTTCCAGCCAGCTGTCCCAGTTCATGGACCAGAACAACCCGCTGTCCGAAATTACCCACAAGCGTCGTGTTTCCGCACTCGGCCCAGGTGGTTTGACTCGTGAGCGCGCCGGCTTTGAAGTTCGTGACGTACACCCGACTCACTACGGTCGCGTATGCCCGATTGAAACGCCGGAAGGTCCGAACATCGGTCTGATCAACTCCCTGGCTGCGTATGCGCGCACCAACCAGTACGGCTTCCTCGAGAGCCCGTACCGCGTGGTGAAAGACGCTCTGGTCACTGACGACATCGTATTCCTCTCCGCCATCGAAGAAGCTGATCACGTGATCGCTCAGGCTTCGGCCACGATGAACGAGAAGAAGTACCTGGTCGATGAGCTGGTAGCCGTTCGTCACCTGAACGAGTTCACCGTCAAGGCGCCAGAAGACGTCACCTTGATGGACGTATCGCCGAAGCAGGTTGTTTCGGTTGCAGCGTCGCTGATCCCGTTCCTCGAGCACGACGACGCCAACCGTGCGTTGATGGGTTCGAACATGCAGCGTCAAGCTGTACCAACCCTGCGTGCTGACAAGCCGCTGGTAGGTACCGGTATGGAGCGTAACGTGGCTCGCGACTCCGGCGTTTGCGTCGTGGCTCGTCGTGGCGGCGTGATCGACTCTGTCGACGCCAGCCGTATTGTTGTTCGTGTTGCAGATGACGAAGTTGAAACCGGTGAAGCCGGTGTGGACATCTACAACCTGACCAAATACACCCGCTCCAACCAGAACACCTGCATCAACCAGCGTCCGCTGGTGCGTAAAGGTGATCGGGTTCAGCGCAGCGACATCATGGCCGACGGTCCGTCCACCGACATGGGTGAACTGGCTCTGGGTCAGAACATGCGCATCGCGTTCATGGCATGGAACGGCTTCAACTTCGAAGACTCCATCTGCCTGTCCGAGCGTGTGGTTCAGGAAGACCGTTTCACCACGATCCACATTCAGGAACTGACCTGTGTGGCGCGTGACACCAAGCTTGGCCCAGAGGAAATCACTGCGGACATCCCGAACGTGGGTGAGGCTGCACTGAACAAGCTGGACGAAGCCGGTATCGTGTACGTTGGTGCCGAAGTTGGCCCGGGCGACATCCTGGTTGGTAAGGTCACTCCGAAAGGCGAGACCCAACTGACTCCGGAAGAGAAACTGCTGCGCGCGATCTTCGGTGAGAAGGCCAGCGACGTTAAAGACACTTCCCTGCGCGTACCAACCGGTACCAAGGGTACTGTCATCGACGTTCAGGTCTTCACCCGCGATGGCGTTGAGCGCGACAGCCGTGCCCTGTCCATCGAGAAGAGCCAGCTCGACGAGATCCGCAAGGATCTGAACGAAGAGTTCCGTATCGTTGAAGGCGCTACCTTCGAGCGTCTGCGTTCCGCTCTGGTCGGCCACGTAGCCGAAGGTGGCGCAGGTCTGAAGAAAGGTCAGGTCATCTCTGATGAAGTCCTCGACGGTCTTGAGCATGGTCAGTGGTTCAAACTGCGCATGGCTGAAGATGCTCTGAACGAGCAGCTCGAGAAGGCTCAGGCCTACATCGTTGATCGCCGCCGTCTGCTGGACGACAAGTTCGAAGACAAGAAGCGCAAACTGCAGCAGGGCGATGACCTGGCTCCAGGCGTGCTGAAAATCGTCAAGGTGTACCTGGCAATCCGTCGTCGCATCCAGCCGGGCGACAAGATGGCCGGTCGTCACGGTAACAAGGGTGTGGTCTCCGTGATCATGCCGGTTGAAGACATGCCGCACGATGCCAACGGCACACCGGTCGATGTGGTCCTCAACCCGTTGGGCGTACCTTCGCGTATGAACGTTGGTCAGATTCTCGAAACCCACCTGGGCTTGGCGGCCAAAGGTCTGGGCGAGAAGATCAACCGCATGGTCGAAGAGCAGCGTAAGGTCGCTGAACTGCGCACCTTCCTGGATGAGATCTACAACCAGATCGGTGGTCGTAACGAAGCGCTGGATACGTTCTCCGACCAGGAAATCCTGGATCTGGCTCAGAACCTGCGCAACGGTGTTCCTATGGCCACTCCGGTATTCGACGGTGCCAAGGAAGTTGAAATCAAGGCCATGCTGAAACTGGCTGATCTGCCAGAAAGCGGCCAGATGCAGCTGACCGACGGCCGTACCGGCAACAAATTCGAGCGCCCGGTTACCGTTGGCTACATGTACATGCTGAAGCTGAACCACTTGGTAGACGACAAGATGCACGCGCGTTCTACCGGTTCGTACAGCCTGGTTACCCAGCAGCCGCTGGGTGGTAAGGCGCAGTTCGGTGGTCAGCGTTTCGGGGAGATGGAGGTCTGGGCACTGGAAGCATACGGTGCTGCATACACTCTGCAAGAAATGCTCACAGTGAAGTCGGACGATGTGAACGGTCGGACCAAGATGTACAAAAACATCGTGGACGGCGATCACCGTATGGAGCCGGGCATGCCCGAGTCCTTCAACGTGTTGATCAAAGAAATTCGTTCCCTCGGCATCGATATCGATCTGGAAACCGAATAACACGTGACGCGAATCGAGAGCGGGGCAGGATTGCCCGCTCTCTGCTCCGCCAGGAGGAAAGGCCTTGAAAGACCTACTGAATTTGCTGAAAAACCAGGGTCAAGTCGAAGAGTTCGATGCCATCCGTATCGGATTGGCATCGCCTGAGATGATCCGTTCGTGGTCGTTCGGTGAAGTTAAAAAGCCGGAAACCATCAACTACCGTACGTTCAAGCCTGAGCGTGACGGTCTGTTCTGCGCCAAGATCTTTGGCCCGGTAAAGGATTACGAGTGCCTGTGCGGTAAGTACAAGCGCTTGAAGCACCGCGGTGTGATCTGCGAGAAGTGCGGCGTTGAAGTTGCGCTGGCAAAAGTTCGTCGTGAGCGCATGGCGCACATTGAACTGGCATCGCCGGTTGCCCACATCTGGTTCCTGAAGTCGCTGCCGTCCCGTATCGGGTTGCTGATGGACATGACCCTGCGTGATATCGAGCGCGTTCTCTACTTCGAGAGCTACGTCGTTATCGACCCAGGCATGACCACCCTTGAAAAAGGTCAGCTGCTGAACGACGAGCAGTACTTCGAAGCCCTCGAAGAATTCGGTGACGATTTCGATGCCCGCATGGGTGCCGAAGCTGTCCGCGAACTACTGCACGCCATCGATCTGGAACACGAGATTGGCCGTCTGCGTGAAGAAATTCCGCAAACCAACTCCGAAACCAAAATCAAGAAGCTGTCCAAGCGTCTGAAGTTGATGGAAGCCTTCCAGGGTTCCGGCAACCTGCCAGAGTGGATGGTGTTGACCGTTCTGCCGGTTCTGCCGCCAGATCTGCGTCCACTGGTCCCACTGGATGGCGGTCGTTTCGCGACTTCCGACCTCAACGATCTGTATCGTCGAGTGATCAACCGTAACAACCGCTTGAAGCGTCTGCTCGATCTGTCCGCTCCGGACATCATCGTGCGCAACGAAAAGCGTATGTTGCAGGAAGCTGTCGACGCACTGCTCGACAACGGTCGTCGTGGCCGCGCTATCACCGGTTCCAACAAGCGCCCTCTGAAATCCCTGGCTGACATGATCAAGGGTAAGCAAGGTCGTTTCCGTCAGAACCTGCTCGGTAAGCGTGTTGACTACTCCGGTCGTTCGGTAATTACCGTAGGTCCGACCCTGCGTCTGCACCAGTGCGGTCTGCCGAAGAAAATGGCTCTCGAGCTGTTCAAGCCGTTCATTTTCGGCAAGCTGGAAATGCGTGGTCTCGCAACCACCATCAAGGCCGCCAAAAAGATGGTCGAGCGCGAGCTGCCGGAAGTTTGGGACGTTCTCGCTGAAGTGATTCGCGAACACCCGGTCCTGCTCAACCGTGCACCGACCCTTCACCGTCTGGGTATCCAGGCGTTTGAACCGGTACTGATCGAAGGTAAGGCTATCCAGTTGCACCCGCTGGTCTGTGCTGCGTACAACGCCGACTTCGACGGCGACCAAATGGCCGTGCACGTACCGCTGACACTGGAAGCCCAACTGGAAGCGCGTGCGTTGATGATGTCGACCAACAACATTCTGTCGCCAGCCAACGGTGAGCCGATCATCGTTCCGTCGCAGGACGTTGTATTGGGTCTGTACTACATGACTCGTGAAGCGATCAACGCCAAGGGCGAAGGTCGTGTGTTCGCGGATCTGCAGGAAGTTGACCGCGTATTCCGCGCTGGCGAAGCCGCGCTGCACGCGAAAGTCAAAGTGCGGATCAACGAAACTGTTAACGATCGTGATGGCGGCAGCGTGACCAGCACCCGTATCGTCGACACCACCGTCGGCCGTGCGCTGTTGTTCCAGGTCGTACCAAAAGGTCTGTCTTTCGACGTCGTCAACTTGCCGATGAAGAAAAAGGCGATCTCGAAGCTGATCAACCAGTGCTACCGCGTGGTTGGTCTGAAAGAGACCGTGATCTTCGCTGACCAGTTGATGTACACCGGTTTTGCCTATTCGACCATTTCCGGCGTTTCCATCGGTGTTAACGACTTCGTTATCCCTGATGAAAAAGCCCGCATCATCGGTACCGCTACCGACGAAGTGAAAGAGATCGAAAGCCAGTACGCTTCCGGCCTGGTAACCCAGGGCGAGAAGTACAACAAGGTGATCGACCTCTGGTCCAAGGCGAACGACGAAGTTTCCAAGGCGATGATGGCCAACCTCTCGAAAGAGAAAGTCATCGACCGTCACGGTGACGAAGTCGACCAGGAATCCTTCAACTCGATGTACATGATGGCCGACTCGGGTGCGCGGGGTTCTGCTGCGCAGATCCGTCAGCTCGCCGGTATGCGTGGTCTGATGGCCAAGCCGGACGGTTCCATCATCGAGACGCCGATTACTGCGAACTTCCGTGAAGGTTTGAGCGTACTTCAGTACTTCATCTCCACTCACGGTGCTCGTAAGGGTCTGGCGGATACCGCTTTGAAGACTGCGAACTCCGGTTACCTGACTCGTCGTCTGGTAGACGTGGCGCAGGATCTGGTTGTAACCGAGATCGATTGCGGCACTGAGCACGGCCTGCTGATGACTCCGCACATTGAAGGCGGTGACGTTGTAGAGCCGCTGGGTGAGCGCGTATTGGGTCGTGTTATCGCCCGTGATGTATTCAAGCCAGGTACCGAGGACGTCATCGTTCCTGCCGGCACGCTGGTTGACGAGAAGTGGGTTGAGTTCATCGAGCTAAACAGCATCGACGAAGTGATCGTGCGTTCGCCGATCAGCTGCGAAACCCGCTATGGCATTTGCGCCAAGTGCTACGGCCGTGATCTGGCTCGTGGTCACCAGGTGAACATCGGTGAATCGGTCGGCGTTATCGCTGCCCAGTCCATTGGTGAGCCGGGTACCCAGCTGACAATGCGTACGTTCCACATCGGTGGTGCTGCAAGCCGGACCTCCGCAGCCGACAGCGTTCAGGTGAAGAATGGCGGTACCGTCCGTCTGCACAACCTGAAGCACGTTGAGCGAGCAGATGGTCACCTGGTGGCGGTATCCCGTTCCGGTGAGCTGGCTATCGCTGATGACTTCGGTCGTGAGCGCGAGCGTTACAAGCTGCCATACGGTGCTGTGATTTCGGTTAAAGAAGGTGACAAGGTCGACGCCGGCGCCATCGTGGCCAAGTGGGATCCGCACACTCACCCGATCGTTACCGAAATGAAAGGTACCGTGACCTACGTGGGTATGGAAGAAGGCATCACGATCAAGCGTCAGACTGACGAATTGACCGGTATGACCAACATTGAAGTACTTGATCCGAAAGATCGTCCAGCTGCTGGCAAGGATATCCGTCCTGCCGTGAAGATGGTCGACGACAACGGCAAGGATCTGTTGCTGCCAGGCACTGACGTTATCGCTCAGTACTTCCTGCCAGCTAACGCCTTGGTCGGTGTTGCGGACGGTGCGAAAATCGCGATCGGTGACGTTATTGCGCGTATTCCGCAAGAAACTTCGAAGACTCGTGACATCACCGGTGGTCTGCCGCGTGTTGCCGACTTGTTCGAAGCTCGTCGTCCGAAAGAGGCTTCGATTCTGGCGGAAGTCAGCGGTACCATCGCATTCGGTAAAGAGACCAAAGGCAAGCGCCGTCTGGTCATTACCCCGAACGACGGTAGCGATCCGTATGAGGAGCTGATTCCGAAGTGGCGTCACCTGAACGTCTTCGAAGGCGAACAAGTGAACCGCGGCGAAGTTATCTCCGACGGTCCAAGCGATCCACACGACATCCTGCGTCTGCTGGGTGTGAGTGCGCTGGCCAAGTACATCGTTAACGAGATCCAGGACGTTTACCGTCTGCAAGGCGTGAAGATCAACGACAAGCACATCGAGACCATCCTGCGTCAGATGCTGCGTAAAGTTGAGATCTCCGAGTCCGGCGACTCCAGCTTCATCAAGGGCGACCAGATGGAACTGACTCACGTACTGGTAGAGAACGAGCGTCTGAACGCGGAAGACAAGTTTGTCGCCAAGTTCACCCGCGTTCTGCTGGGTATCACCAAGGCGTCGTTGTCCACCGAATCGTTCATCTCGGCGGCTTCCTTCCAGGAAACCACTCGCGTACTGACCGAGGCGGCGGTAACCGGCAAGCGCGATTATCTGCGCGGCCTGAAAGAAAACGTAGTCGTGGGTCGCCTGATCCCGGCTGGTACCGGTCTGGCTTATCACAGCGAGCGTAAGCGTCGCCGTGATGCAGACAAACCGTTGCGCGTTAGCGCCAGTGAAGTGGAAGCTGCACTGACCGAAGCGCTGAACTCGAGCGGTAACTGAGTTCTGCGGTAAATAAGCGTTAGGCCCTGGCCGCTCCGTTCATCGAATCCAGACAAATTGTCGAGGTTGGATATGCGGGGAGGGCGGGGCCTTGCCTTGACTGGGGGCAGGATCCTCTTTAGACTCTTGTACCCCTAAATTTGGCGGGGATTCGTTCCTGCCATTTTGCTTTTCTTGCAAGACAATAGCGTCGCAAGACAACAGTGGAGCTAGTAGATGGCAACTATCAACCAGCTGGTACGTCAGCCGCGTAAGCGTATCGTCGAGAAATCCGACGTGCCTGCGCTGCAGAACTGCCCGCAACGTCGTGGCGTGTGCACCCGTGTGTACACCACCACGCCGAAAAAACCTAACTCGGCACTGCGTAAAGTATGCCGTGTGCGTCTGACCAACGGTTTCGAGGTTTCCTCGTACATCGGTGGTGAAGGCCACAACCTGCAAGAGCACAGCGTGGTACTGATCCGCGGCGGTCGTGTAAAAGACTTGCCAGGTGTTCGTTACCACACCGTTCGCGGTTCTTTGGATACTTCCGGCGTTAAAGGTCGTAACCAGGGTCGTTCGAAGTACGGTACCAAGCGTCCGAAGTAATCGGCCGCTCTGCAGTTATCTATTTTATTGAGTCGATAAGAGTAAGGTCGGGCACGCATCTCTCGAGATCTGTTCCGAACTAACCTGAAGACCGTTTGAGGGCTTATCAATGCCAAGACGTCGCGTAGCAGCAAAGCGTGAGATTCTGGACGATCCGAAATACGGAAGCCAAATCCTCGCCAAATTCATGAACCACGTTATGGAAAGCGGCAAGAAAGCCGTTGCCGAGCGTATCGTTTATGGTGCCCTGGAAACCGTTGCGGCTCGTAAGACCGGCACCGATCCCCTGGAACTCTTCGAAAAAGCACTCGACGCCATCGCTCCGCTGGTCGAAGTGAAGTCGCGCCGCGTTGGTGGTGCTACTTACCAGGTTCCGGTCGAGGTTCGTCCTTCCCGTCGTAACGCTCTGGCAATGCGCTGGTTGGTAGACTTCGCCCGTAAGCGTGGCGAGAAGTCTATGGCTCTGCGTTTGGCTGGCGAACTGCTGGATGCCGCTGAAGGTAAAGGTGCTGCAGTTAAGAAGCGTGAAGACGTGCACCGTATGGCTGAAGCCAACAAGGCTTTCTCGCACTACCGCTTCTAATTTTAGCGTCACTCATTTTGCGAGGGCTTTATGGCTCGTACTACACCGATTAATCGCTACCGTAACATTGGTATCGTTGCACACGTGGATGCTGGTAAAACCACCACCACCGAGCGCGTCCTTTTTTACACTGGCAAAAGCCACAAAATGGGCGAGGTGCATGACGGCGCCGCGACCACAGACTGGATGGTTCAGGAGCAGGAGCGTGGTATTACCATTACTTCTGCTGCGATCACCACGTTCTGGCAGGGTTCCCAGAAGCAATTCAAGGACCAGCACCGTTTCAACGTCATCGACACCCCAGGCCACGTAGACTTCACCATTGAGGTTGAGCGTTCCCTGCGTGTACTCGACGGCGCGGTCGTTGTGTTCTGCGGTACTTCTGGCGTTGAGCCACAGTCCGAAACCGTATGGCGTCAAGCCAACAAGTACGGTGTTCCACGTCTTGTTTATGTAAACAAGATGGACCGTGCCGGTGCCAACTTCCTGCGCGTGATCGGTCAGATCAAGCAGCGTCTGGGTCACACTCCGGTGCCGATCCAGCTGGCTATCGGTTCGGAAGACAACTTCCAGGGTCAGATCGATCTGATGACCATGGAAGCGGTTTACTGGAACGATGCCGACAAGGGTACCGTGCCGCGTCGTGAGGCTATCCCTGCTGAACTGCAGGAGCTGGCTGAAGAGTGGCGCAACAACATGGTTGAGGCTGCGGCCGAAGCCAGCGAAGAGCTGATGAACAAGTACCTGGAAGGCGAAGAGCTGTCGATCGAAGAGATCAAAGCCGCTCTGCGTCAGCGTACTATCGCCGGCGAAATCGTTCTGGCCGTTTGCGGTTCGTCCTTCAAGAACAAGGGTGTTCCCCTGGTTCTCGACGCCGTTATCGACTTCCTGCCTGCTCCGACCGACATTCCTGCGATCAAGGGTTCCAACCCGGATGATCCGGAACAAGAGATGGAGCGTCATGCAAGTGACGACGAGCCATTCTCGGCTCTGGCGTTCAAGATCGCTACCGACCCATTCGTGGGTACTTTGACTTTCGTCCGTGTTTACTCGGGCGTGTTGAACTCCGGCGACGGCGTTATCAACTCGGTCAAAGGCAAAAAAGAGCGTGTCGGTCGTATGGTGCAGATGCACGCAAACAACCGTGAAGAGATCAAGGAAGTACGCGCTGGTGACATCGCGGCCCTGATCGGCATGAAGGACGTCACCACTGGTGAAACCTTGTGCAATGCTGAAAAGCCAATCATCCTCGTTCGCATGGACTTCCCGGAGCCGGTTATTTCGGTGGCCGTTGAGCCTAAGACCAAGGATGACCAGGAAAAAATGGGTATCGCACTGGGCAAACTCGCTCAGGAAGACCCTTCTTTCCGCGTCAAGACTGATGAAGAGACCGGTCAAACGATCATCTCTGGCATGGGCGAGCTGCACCTGGACATCCTGATTGACCGGATGCGCCGCGAGTTTAACGTCGAAGCCAACATCGGTAAGCCTCAGGTTTCCTATCGTGAGAAGATCACGAAGAACTGCGAAATCGAAGGCAAGTTCGTTCGTCAGTCCGGTGGTCGTGGCCAGTTCGGTCACTGCTGGATTCGTTTCGCCCCTGCTGACGATGGTCAGGAAGGTCTGGTGTTTGCGAACGAAGTAGTGGGTGGTGTGGTTCCTAAGGAATACATCCCGGCTATCCAGAAGGGTATCGAAGAGCAGATGAAGAACGGCGTCGTTGCCGGCTATCCGCTTATCGGTCTGAAGGCTACCGTGTTTGATGGTTCTTACCACGACGTCGACTCCAACGAGATGGCGTTTAAGGTGGCTGCTTCCATGGCGACCAAGCAACTGGCCCAGAAGGGTGGCGGTGTGGTGCTTGAGCCGATCATGAAGGTAGAGGTTGTTACACCTGAAGACTATATGGGTGACGTGATGGGCGACCTTAACCGTCGTCGCGGCATGATTCAGGGTATGGAAGATACGGTCTCCGGCAAGGTAATTCGCGCCGAAGTTCCGCTGGGCGAGATGTTCGGTTATGCGACCGACGTTCGCTCCATGTCCCAGGGTCGCGCAAGTTACTCTATGGAATTCGAGAAGTACTCTGAAGCTCCGTCGCACATCGTCGAAGCTATTGTTAAAAAATAAGGCTGTTTCAGTCCCCTTTAGGCAAGGAGTTAATTGTCGTGGCTAAAGAAAAATTTGATCGTTCCCTACCGCACGTAAACGTTGGCACCATCGGTCACGTTGACCACGGTAAAACCACTCTGACCGCTGCTCTGACTCGCGTCTGCTCCGAAGTTTTCGGTTCGGCCGTAGTTGAATTCGACAAGATCGACAGCGCTCCAGAAGAAAAAGCTCGCGGTATTACCATTAACACCGCGCACGTTGAGTACAACTCGAACATTCGTCACTACGCTCACGTTGACTGCCCAGGTCACGCTGACTACGTGAAGAACATGATCACTGGTGCTGCCCAGATGGACGGCGCGATCCTGGTTTGCTCGGCTGCCGATGGTCCGATGCCGCAAACCCGTGAGCACATCCTGCTGTCCCGTCAGGTAGGCGTTCCGTACATCGTGGTTTTCCTGAACAAGGCTGACCTGGTAGACGACGCTGAGCTGCTGGAACTGGTTGAGATGGAAGTTCGCGACCTGCTGAGCACTTACGACTTCCCAGGTGATGACACTCCAATCATCATCGGTTCCGCTCGTATGGCGCTGGAAGGCAAAGACGACAACGAAATGGGCACTACCGCTGTTAAGAAGCTGGTAGAAACTCTGGACAGCTACATCCCAGAGCCAGAGCGTGCTATCGACAAGCCGTTCCTGATGCCAATCGAAGACGTATTCTCGATCTCCGGTCGTGGTACTGTTGTGACTGGTCGTATCGAGCGCGGTATCGTTCGCGTTCAAGACGCACTGGAAATCGTTGGTCTGCGTGACACCACCACCACCACCTGCACCGGTGTTGAAATGTTCCGCAAGCTGTTGGACGAAGGTCGTGCTGGCGAGAACTGCGGCGTTCTGCTGCGTGGTACCAAGCGTGACGACGTTGAGCGTGGTCAGGTTCTGGTTAAGCCGGGTTCGGTTAAGCCGCACACCAAGTTCACCGCAGAAGTTTACGTTCTGAGCAAGGAAGAAGGCGGTCGTCACACTCCGTTCTTCAAAGGCTACCGTCCACAGTTCTACTTCCGTACTACTGACGTGACCGGTAACTGCGAACTGCCAGAAGGCGTTGAAATGGTAATGCCAGGTGACAACATTCAGATGACTGTTACCCTGATCAAAACCATCGCAATGGAAGACGGTCTGCGCTTCGCTATCCGTGAAGGCGGCCGTACCGTTGGTGCTGGTGTTGTAGCTAAAATCATCGAGTAATCTCTTATTGAGATAGCTTTGATGCTTTGAAAAAGCCCCCGCTCAGCGGGGGCTTTTTTATTGGGTTGACACCTATCTGGGGCGTCTATAGAATTGCGCCTCCTTTTAACGGGCGTATTGCGCCCGGTGGGAATAGCAGCCGGAGTCTGAAATCCAATGCAAAATCAGCAAATCCGTATCAGGTTGAAGGCTTTCGACCATCGCCTGATCGACCAATCAACCCAGGAAATCGTGGAAACCGCGAAACGTACTGGTGCTCAAGTGCGTGGTCCAATTCCATTGCCTACCCGTAAAGAGCGGTTCACCGTTCTGGTCTCCCCGCACGTCAACAAAGACGCGCGTGACCAGTACGAGATCCGTACTCATAAGCGCGTTCTGGACATCGTCCAGCCAACGGATAAAACCGTTGATGCTCTTATGAAGCTTGATCTTGCGGCCGGTGTGGAAGTGCAGATCAGCCTCGGCTAAGACTCGGTCTTAGTCGTGTAACGCTCTGAAATGGGCGGCCATAGCGGGTGAAAGCCCCGTACACTCATGAGGTTTACAACATGACTATTGGTGTAGTCGGTCGAAAAGCGGGTATGACCCGTATTTTCACCGAAGAAGGTGTCTCCATTCCGGTCACGGTCATTGAGATCGAGCCGAATCGTGTCACCCAGTTCAAAACTGAAGAGACCGATGGCTATCGTGCAGTGCAAGTCACTGTCGGCGAGCGTCGTGCTTCGCGTGTAACAGCAGCTCAGGCTGGCCACTTCGCCAAGGCGAACGTTGCCGCTGGTCGTACCGTAATGGAATTCCGTCTTGAAGAAGGCGAATACCAGGCCGGCGATCTGATCAAAGCCGAACTCTTCGCCGCTGGTCAGCTGGTTGATGTAACCGGTCAGTCCAAAGGTAAAGGCTTCCAGGGTACGATCAAGCGTTGGAACTTCCGCGGGCAAGATAACACCCACGGTAACTCCGTATCCCACCGCGTTCCAGGCTCTATCGGCCAGTGCCAGACTCCTGGTCGTGTATTCAAGGGCAAGAAAATGTCCGGTCATATGGGCGCTGAGCGCGTGACCGTACAGTCCCTCGAAGTAGTGCGCGTGGACGCTGAACGCAATCTGTTGTTGGTCAAGGGCGCTGTTCCTGGCGCTACTGGCGGCAACGTGGTTGTACGTCCAGCAGCCAAGGCTCGCGGTTAAGGGGAAGCTGACATGCAATTAAATGTAAATGACGCTCAAGCGATCGAAGTTTCCGAACTGACATTTGGCGGCGAATTCAACGAGACGCTGGTTCACCAAGCAGTCGTGGCCTACATGGCTGGTGGCCGTCAGGGTAGCAAGCAGCAGAAGACCCGTTCCGACGTTTCCGGTGGCGGCAAGCGCCCATGGCGTCAGAAAGGTACTGGCCGTGCTCGTGCCGGTACTATCCGTAGCCCAATCTGGCGTGGCGGCGGTACCACTTTCGCAGCTCGTCCTCAGGATCACTCCCAAAAGCTGAACAAGAAAATGTATCGCGCTGCGCTGCGTTCGATTCTTGCTGAGCTGGTGCGTACTGATCGTCTGGTCGTGGTTCAGGATTTCGCTGTTGAAACTCCGAAAACCAAAGACCTGCTGGGCAAGCTGAACAACATGAGCCTGACCGACGTTTTGATCGTGTCGGACGCTGTTGATCAGAACCTGTACCTGGCTGCTCGCAACCTGCCGCACGTAGATGTTCGTGATGTGCAAGGTTCCGATCCAGTTAGTCTGATCGCATACGACAAGGTGTTGATCACCGTGTCGGCCGTGAAGAAATTCGAGGAGCTGCTGGGATGAACCAGGAACGCGTATTTAAAGTTCTGCTTGGCCCGCACGTTTCCGAGAAGGCTACGGTTCTGGCAGACAAGAAAGGCCAGTTCGTTTTCAAGGTTGCTACTGACGCAACCAAGCTGGAAATCAAGAAGGCCGTCGAAAGCCTGTTCAGCGTGAAAGTAGAACGCGTTACTACCCTGAATGTTCTGGGTAAGAGCAAGCGTACTGCTCGCGGTCTGGGCAAGCGTAATGACTGGAAGAAGGCAGTTATCTCCCTTCAGCCAGGCCAAGATCTCGATTTCAGCAGCAGTGCTGAGTAAGGAAGGGGTGCATCATGGCAATCGTTAAATGCAAACCGACTTCCCCTGGCCGCCGTTTTGTGGTCAAGGTGGTCAACCAGGAGCTGCATAAAGGCGCTCCTCACGCACCGCTGCTCGAGAAGAAATCGAAGTCTGGTGGTCGTAACAACAATGGCCGTATTACCACTCGTCACGTTGGTGGTGGTCATAAGCAGCATTATCGTCTGGTCGACTTCCGTCGCAACGACAAAGATGGCATCGCTGCCACTGTCGAGCGTATCGAATACGATCCAAACCGTACTGCTCACATCGCTCTGCTGCTGTACGCAGATGGCGAGCGTCGCTACATCATCGCCCCTAAAGGCGTGAGCGCTGGCGACCAGCTGATCGCAGGTGCTCTGGCGCCGATCAAGCCGGGCAACGCTCTGCAACTGCGTAACATTCCAGTTGGTAGCACCGTACACGGCATCGAGTTGAAGCCAGGTAAAGGCGCTCAGATCGCTCGTTCCGCTGGTGCTTCGGCTCAGCTGATCGCTCGTGAAGGTGTCTACGTGACCCTGCGTCTGCGTTCTGGTGAGATGCGTAAAGTGCTGGCTGAGTGCCGCGCGACCCTGGGTGAAGTCTCGAACTCCGAGCACAGCCTGCGTTCGCTGGGTAAAGCTGGTGCCAAACGCTGGCGTGGCGTTCGCCCAACCGTTCGTGGTGTTGCCATGAACCCGGTTGACCACCCGCATGGTGGTGGTGAAGGTCGTACCTCCGGTGGTCGTCATCCGGTATCGCCATGGGGCTTCCCGACTAAGGGCGCGAAGACTCGTGGTAATAAGCGTACCGACAAAATGATCGTCCGTCGTCGCAAGTAAATAGAGGGATACGACAGTGCCACGTTCTCTGAAAAAAGGTCCTTTTATCGATCTTCACCTACTGAAGAAGATCGAAGTGGCGGCGGAGAAGAACGATCGCAAACCAGTGAAAACCTGGTCGCGCCGTTCGATGATCCTGCCACAAATGGTCGGTTTGACCATCGCTGTACACAACGGTCGTCAGCACGTCCCAGTTCTCGTGAACGAAGACATGGTCGGCCACAAACTGGGCGAGTTCGCCGGTACCCGCACTTATCGCGGGCACGTGGCAGACAAGAAAGCCAAGCGTTAAGGGGTTAGGAAATGGAAGTAGCCGCTAAGTTGTCGGGCGCTCGAATCTCCGCCCAGAAAGCCCGCTTGGTCGCCGACCAGATCCGCGGGAAGAAGGTGGGCGAAGCGCTCAACCTGTTGGCTTTCAGCAGCAAGAAAGCCGCCGAGATCATGAAGAAAGTGCTGGAGTCGGCCGTAGCCAACGCCGAGCATAACGAAGGCGCAGACGTTGATGACCTGAAGGTCAGCACCGTTTTCGTCAACGAAGGGCGTTCGCTGAAGCGCATCATGCCACGTGCCAAAGGCCGTGCTGATCGCATCGTCAAGCGGTCTTGCCATATCACTGTCAAGGTTGCTGACAAGTAACGGAGTCGAAGAGATGGGTCAGAAAGTACATCCCATTGGCATTCGCCTGGGAATCGTCAAGGAGCACACCTCCGTCTGGTACGCAGACGGTCGGACTTATGCGGACTATTTGCTCGCAGATCTGAATGTGCGTGAGTATCTCCAAGACAAACTAAAAAGCGCGTCCGTAAGCCGTATCGATATCCATCGTCCGGCTCAAACTGCACGCATCACCATCCACACCGCTCGTCCAGGTATCGTTATCGGGAAGAAAGGTGAAGATGTTGAGAAACTGCGTCAGGACCTGACCAAGCAAATGGGTGTGCCTGTGCACATCAATATCGAAGAGATCCGCAAGCCGGAACTCGACGGTATGCTGGTTGCGCAGAGCGTAGCTCAGCAGCTGGAGCGTCGCGTAATGTTCCGTCGCGCTATGAAGCGCGCAGTACAGAACGCCATGCGCATTGGTGCCAAAGGCATCAAAATCCAAGTGAGCGGTCGTCTCGGCGGTGCTGAAATCGCACGTACTGAATGGTATCGCGAAGGTCGTGTGCCACTGCACACCCTGCGTGCCGATATCGACTATGCCACCTACGAAGCTCACACCACTTACGGTGTGATCGGTGTGAAGGTTTGGATCTTCAAAGGCGAAGTAATTGGTGGTCGCCAAGAAGAGCTGAAGCCACAAGCACCAGCGCCTCGTAAAAAAGCTGCTAAGTAAGGGGTACGCAAAATGTTGCAACCAAAGCGTACGAAGTTCCGCAAGCAGATGACCGGGCACAACCGTGGTCTGGCACTGCGCGGTAGCAAAGTCAGCTTCGGCGAGTTCGCGCTGAAGTCTGTTGCTCGTGGTCGTCTCACCGCTCGTCAGATCGAGTCAGCGCGTCGTGCTCTGACCCGTCACGTAAAGCGTGGCGGCAAGATCTGGATCCGTGTATTCCCGGACAAGCCTATTTCCAAAAAGCCTCTCGAAGTTCGGATGGGTAAAGGTAAGGGTAACGTCGAATACTGGGTTGCCCAGATTCAGCCAGGCAAAGTCCTGTATGAAATCGAGGGTGTTTCTGAAGAGCTGGCGCGTGAGGCTTTCGCCCTGGCTGCTGCAAAGCTGCCGCTCGCCACCTCCTTTGTTAAGCGGACGGTGATGTGATGAAAGCGAATGAACTTCGTGAAAAATCCGCACAGCAGCTGAACGAGCAACTGCTCGGCTTGCTGCGCGACCAGTTCAATCTGCGCATGCAGAAAGCAACTGGCCAGTTGGGGCAGTCGCATCTGCTCTCGCAAGTTAAGCGTGACATCGCTCGCGTGAAGACTGTGCTCAACCAGCAGGCAGGTAAGTGATCATGGCTGAAGCCGAAAAGACTGTCCGTACGCTGACTGGCCGTGTTGTCAGCGACAAGATGGACAAAACCATCACCGTTCTGATCGAGCGTCGCGTTAAGCACCCGATCTACGGTAAATATGTTAAGCGTTCGACTAAGCTGCACGCGCACGACGAAACCAACCAGTGCCACATCGGCGACAAAGTCACTATTCGTGAAACTCGTCCTTTGGCCAAGACCAAGTCTTGGGCGCTGGTTGATATTCTCGAACGCGCTGTGGAAGTCTAAGGACTAGGGGTCGGAGAAATTATATGATTCAGACTCAATCCATGCTCGATGTGGCCGATAACAGCGGCGCTCGCCGCGTTATGTGCATCAAGGTGCTGGGTGGCTCCCATCGTCGTTACGCTGGTATCGGTGACATCATCAAAGTTACCGTCAAGGAAGCAATTCCTCGCGGTAAAGTGAAAAAAGGCCAAGTGATGACTGCTGTTGTAGTCCGCACTCGTCACGGCGTACGTCGTGCTGATGGCTCCATTATCCGCTTTGATGGCAACGCTGCTGTTCTGCTGAACAACAAGCAAGAGCCGATCGGCACCCGTATCTTTGGGCCAGTGACCCGTGAACTTCGTACTGAGAAGTTCATGAAGATCGTCTCGCTCGCCCCAGAAGTGCTGTAAGGAGATCCGACATGCAAAAGATTCGTCGTGACGACGAGATCATCGTGATCGCCGGCAAAGACAAAGGTAAGCGCGGTAAGGTGCTGAAGGTTCTGGCTGACAACCGTCTGGTTGTTGGTGGTCTGAACCTGGTCAAGCGTCATACCAAGCCTAACCCGATGTCGGGCGTACAAGGCGGTATCGTCGAGAAAGAAGCGCCACTGCACGCTTCCAACGTCGCCATCTTCAACGGCGAAACCAACAAGGCTGACCGCGTTGGTTTCAAAGTAGAAGACGGTAAGAAAATTCGTGTCTTCAAGTCGACCCAAAAAGCGGTTGATGCTTGAACACTGCTAGGTAGAAGACCATGGCACGACTAAAAGAGATTTACCGGAAGGAAATCGCACCGAAACTTAAGGAAGAACTTAAGCTTTCGAACGTGATGGAAGTTCCGCGCGTTACCAAGATCACCCTGAACATGGGTCTGGGCGAAGCGATCGGCGACAAGAAAGTCATCGAGCACGCTGTTGCTGACCTGGAAAAGATCACCGGCCAGAAAGTCGTTGTGACCTACGCTCGCAAATCCATCGCAGGCTTCAAAGTCCGTGAAGGTTGGCCGATCGGCGTCAAAGTGACCCTGCGCCGTGAGCGTATGTACGAGTTCCTGGATCGTCTGCTGTCGATCTCCCTGCCTCGGGTTCGCGACTTCCGCGGCCTGAATGCCAAGTCCTTCGACGGTCGTGGCAACTACAGCATGGGCGTGAAAGAGCAGATCATTTTCCCGGAAATCGATTACGACAAGATCGATGCTCTCCGCGGTCTGGACATTACCCTGACCACCACTGCCAAGAACGATGACGAAGGCCGCGCACTGCTGCGTGCTTTCAAATTCCCGTTCCGCAACTGATTGGAGTAGGAAAATGGCCAAGAAGAGCATGAAAAACCGTGAGCTGAAGCGTCAGCTCACCGTTGCCAAGTACGCCACCAAGCGTGCAGCGCTGAAAGCTATCATCGTCGATCTGAACGCAAGTCCAGAAGCGCGTTGGGAAGCTACCGTAGCTCTGCAGAAGCAACCACGTGACGCAAGCGCCTCGCGCATGCGTAACCGTTGCCGCCTGACTGGTCGTCCGCACGGCGTTTACCGCAAGTTCGGCCTGGGCCGTAACAAACTGCGTGAAGCGGCAATGCGTGGTGACGTACCAGGTCTGGTTAAAGCCAGCTGGTAAGTACTGTCAAAGTCTCGGCGATCAGGCTCGCAAGATCCTGACCGCCGGTGGCCTTGAATCTGAATCAAGCCCCTTATGGGGCTTGATTCATTTCTGGTGTGTGTCTAGAATACCCGGCTCGCCTGAGCCCGGGTTTTTTATGCCCGGAGATTCTCGGCGACACGTAGTAGCCGCAAGGCTAATTTTTCTGTTTTAGGAGCGTCTAGCCCATGAGTATGCAGGACCCGTTAGCGGACATGCTAACTCGAATCCGTAATGCCCAGATGGCTGAAAAGTCCGTCGTAAGCATGCCATCTTCCACGTTGAAGGTAGCTGTTGCCAAAGTCCTGAAGGACGAAGGTTACATTGCGGGTTATCAGATCAGCAGCGAAACCAAACCACTGCTGTCTATCGAGCTGAAGTACTTCGAAGGCCGTCCGGTTATCGAAGAAGTGAAGCGCGTTAGCCGTCCAGGCTTGCGTCAGTACAAGTCCGTCGAAGATCTGCCGAAAGTTCGTGGCGGTCTGGGCGTGTCTATCGTCTCCACCAACAAGGGTGTGATGACTGATCGTGCTGCGCGCGCTGCCGGTGTCGGCGGCGAAGTTCTTTGCACTGTGTTCTAAGGGGGGATAAGCATGTCTCGCGTCGCTAAGAACCCCGTTAAGCTGCCAGCCGGCGTCGAAGTAAAATTCGCAGGCCAACAGCTTTCGGTGAAGGGTGCCAAGGGCACTCTCGAACTGAACGTCCATTCGTCCGTTGAGATCGTTGAAGAAGCCGGTGAGCTGCGTTTCGCTGCTCGCAATGGCGATCAGCAGACTCGCGCAATGGCCGGTACCACTCGTGCGCTGGTTAACAACATGGTCCAGGGCGTAAGCCAAGGCTTCGAGCGCAAGCTCCAGCTGGTCGGTGTTGGTTACAAAGCGCAAGCAAAAGGCACAGTGCTGAACCTGGCTCTTGGCTTCTCGCATCCAGTGGATTACGAACTGCCGGCAGGCATCACTGCTGAGACTCCTAGCCAGACCGATATCCTGATCAAGGGCATCGACAAGCAGCTGGTAGGTCAAGTGGCCGCCGAGATCCGCGACTTCCGTCCACCAGAGCCGTACAAAGGCAAAGGTGTGCGCTACGCGGACGAAGTCGTCCGTCGTAAAGAAGCCAAGAAGAAGTAGGGCATAGCAAATGACCGACAAAAAAGTTACTCGACTGCGTCGCGCTCGCAAAGCACGCCTGAAAATGCACGAACTCGAAGTCGTGCGTCTCTGCGTGTTCCGCTCTTCGCAGCACATCTACGCCCAGGTCATTTCGGCCGACGGCAACAAAGTCCTGGCAAGCGCCTCGACTTTGGATAAAGAACTGCGTGATGGTGCCACCGGCAACATCGACGCGGCCACTAAGGTTGGCCAGCTGGTCGCTTCGCGTGCTAAGGCCGCTGGCGTCTCGCAGGTGGCTTTCGACCGCTCTGGCTTCAAGTACCACGGCCGCGTTAAGGCGCTGGCTGATGCTGCTCGTGAAGCTGGGCTGGAGTTCTAAGTTATGTCAAATAACGACCAAAAGCGCGACGAAGGCTACATCGAGAAGCTGGTTCAAGTTAACCGCGTAGCCAAAACCGTTAAAGGCGGCCGTATCTTCACTTTCACCGCGTTGACCGTGGTTGGTGATGGTAAAGGGCGTGTTGGCTTCGGCCGTGGCAAGTCGCGTGAAGTGCCTGCTGCGATCCAGAAGGCAATGGAAGCTGCTCGCCGCAACATGATCCAGGTTGATCTGAACGGCACCACTCTGCAGTACTCCACGAAGTCCGCTCACGGCGCTTCGAAGGTTTACATGCAGCCTGCTTCTGAAGGTACCGGTATCATCGCTGGCGGCGCTATGCGTGCCGTTCTCGAAGTTGCTGGCGTTCAGAACGTTCTGGCCAAGTGCTATGGCTCGACTAACCCTGTAAACGTGGTTCACGCCACTTTCAAGGGTCTGAAGGCTATGCAATCTCCTGAGTCCATTGCCGCCAAGCGTGGCAAAAGCGTGAAGGAGATCATCTGATCATGGCTACCGTAAAAGTTACGCTGATCAAAAGCATGACCGGCCGCATCCCTAACCACAAACTGTGCGTTAAGGGTCTGGGTCTGCGTCGCATCGGTCACACTGTAGAAGTCCAGGATACTCCCGAGAACCGCGGGATGATCAACAAGGCTTACTACATGCTGCGTGTCGAGGGTTAATCGATGAAACTCAATGATCTGAGTCCAGCGCCGGGTTCCCGCCGCGAAAAGCATCGTCCGGGCCGTGGTATCGGTAGTGGTTTGGGTAAGACTGGTGGCCGTGGTCACAAAGGTCAGACTTCCCGCTCCGGTGGCACCATTGCTCCAGGCTTTGAAGGCGGTCAACAGCCGCTGCATCGTCGCCTGCCGAAGTTCGGTTTCGTTTCCCTGAAAGCCATGGATCGCGCAGAAGTGCGTCTGTCCGAGCTGGCTAAAGTGGAAGGCGACATCGTCACCGTGCAGTCCCTGAAAGATGCCAACGTGATCAACGTCAACGTACAGCGCGTGAAAATCATGCTGTCCGGTGAAGTGGCTCGCGCTGTAACCATCGGAAAGGGAATCGGCGCCACCAAAGGTGCGCGTGCGGCTATCGAAGCAGCTGGCGGCAAGTTCGAGGAATAAATGGCTAAGCAAGGTGCTCTCTCTGCGCTCGGCAAAGGCGGTATGTCTGAACTCTGGGCTCGTCTGCGTTTTCTGTTCCTGGCGATTATCGTCTACCGAATAGGCGCACACATCCCGGTTCCAGGTATCAACCCGGACCGACTCGCGGACCTGTTTCGACAGAATGAGGGGACCATTCTTAGCTTGTTCAACATGTTTTCCGGCGGCGCGCTGGAGCGAATGAGCATCTTTGCACTGGGGATCATGCCGTACATTTCGGCATCGATCATCATGCAGCTCATGACCGCTGTCAGCCCGCAGCTGGAGCAGTTGAAGAAGGAAGGTGAAGCTGGCCGTCGCAAGATCAGCCAGTACACCCGCTACGGCACTGTCGTTCTCGCTCTCGTTCAGGCTATTGGCATGTCCATTGGTCTGGCGGGGCAGGGCGTAGCGTTCACTGGTGACTTTGGCTTCCATTTCGTCGCGGTATCCACTTTTGTGGCTGGCGCGATGTTCATGATGTGGCTGGGTGAGCAGATTACTGAGCGTGGTGTTGGCAACGGTATCTCGATGTTGATTTTTTCGGGTATCGTCGCCGGTCTTCCGAGAGCGATCGGGCAGTCTTTCGAGTCTGCGCGTCAGGGTGATATCAACATCTTCGCCCTGGTTGCCATCGGTTTGCTGGCAGTAGCGATTATCGGTTTCGTGGTGTTCATTGAGCGTGGTCAGCGTCGTATCGCCGTTCACTACGCCAAGCGTCAGCAGGGCCGCAAGGTCTTCGCTGCGCAGACCAGCCACTTGCCGTTGAAGGTGAACATGGCCGGCGTTATTCCGGCCATTTTCGCGAGCAGCATCTTGCTGTTCCCGGCTTCGTTGGGTGCCTGGTTCGGCCAGTCTGAAGGTATGGGCTGGTTGCAGGACATCTCGCAGTCGATCGCTCCTGGTCAGCCGTTGAATATTCTGCTGTTTAGTGCAGGGATTATTTTCTTCTGCTTCTTCTATACGGCGTTGATGTTCAATCCGAAAGACGTAGCGGAAAACCTGAAGAAGTCCGGTGCCTTTATTCCGGGCATCCGTCCAGGTGAGCAGTCTGCGCGCTACATTGATGGCGTTCTGACTCGCTTGACCATGTTCGGTGCTCTTTACATGACGGCCGTCTGCCTGTTGCCCCAGTTCCTGGTGGTTGCAGCCAACGTTCCGTTCTACCTTGGCGGGACCTCGTTGCTGATCGTGGTCGTGGTTGTGATGGACTTCATGTCCCAAGTACAATCGCACCTCGTTTCGCACCAGTACGAATCCCTGATGAAGAAAGCCAACCTGAAGGGTTACGGCAGCGGCATGTTGCGCTGAGTACCCATAAGGTTCGAGGAGTTGGTGATGAAAGTTCGTGCATCGGTGAAAAAGCTGTGCCGTAACTGCAAGATTATTCGCCGCGAAGGTGTTGTTCGAGTAATTTGCAGCGCGGAACCGCGTCACAAACAGCGCCAAGGCTGAGTGTGATTGTGCTTCAAGCCCGGCAGCTAGTGCGCTGCCGGGTTGATTATTTGTTATTACAGCGATATTATCTCGCGCCCTATTTCTTGGCTTCCGGGGCGTAGGTAGCTGTCAATTGGAGTCCCACTGAATGGCCCGTATTGCAGGCGTTAACATTCCAGATAACAAGCATACTGTTATCTCGCTGACCTACATCTATGGTGTTGGTCGCACTACTGCGCAGAAAATCTGTGCAGACACTGGGGTAAACCCAGCAGCGAAGATCAAGGATCTGAGCGACGAGCAAATTGAACAGCTGCGTGGCGAAGTGGCGAAGTTCACCACTGAAGGTGACCTGCGTCGCGAAATCAACATGAAAATCAAGCGCTTGATGGACCTCGGTTGCTATCGCGGTCTGCGTCATCGTCGTGGTCTGCCAGTACGCGGTCAGCGTACCAAGACCAACGCGCGTACCCGTAAAGGTCCGCGTAAGCCGATCCGCAAGTAATCGCCCCAGCGAATCGACAGGAATTTAATCATGGCAAAACCTGCTGCTCGTCCTCGTAAAAAAGTTAAAAAGACAGTGGTTGATGGCATCGCCCACATCCATGCTTCTTTTAACAACACCATCGTGACCATTACCGACCGTCAAGGTAACGCTCTTTCCTGGGCTACCTCCGGTGGTTCGGGTTTCCGCGGTTCCCGCAAGTCCACCCCGTTCGCCGCTCAAGTAGCTGCTGAGCGTGCTGGTCAAGCTGCGCTGGAATACGGCCTGAAAAACCTCGACGTAAACGTCAAGGGCCCAGGTCCAGGTCGTGAATCCGCAGTCCGCGCTTTGAACGGCTGTGGCTACAAGATCGCCAGCATCACCGACGTGACGCCAATCCCGCACAACGGGTGCCGTCCGCCGAAGAAGCGCCGCGTGTAATCCAGGAGATTGTAAAGAATGGCTCGTTACATTGGTCCAAAATGCAAACTCGCTCGTCGCGAAGGCACCGATCTCTTCCTGAAGAGCGGCGTGCGCGCGATCGAATCGAAGTGCAACATTGAAGCAGCACCTGGTATCCACGGCCAGCGCCGCGGTCGCCAGTCCGATTACGGCACCCAACTGCGTGAAAAGCAGAAGGTCCGTCGTATCTACGGCGTTCTCGAGCGTCAATTCAGCGGCTACTACAAAGAAGCTGCTGGCAAGAAAGGCGCAACCGGCGAAAACCTGTTGCAACTGCTCGAATGCCGTCTGGACAACGTTGTATACCGTATGGGCTTCGGTTCGACTCGTGCCGAATCCCGTCAGCTGGTATCGCACAAGTCGATCAGCGTAAACGGCAAAACCGTTAACGTTCCGTCCTACCAGGTTCGTGCTGGTGACGTGGTTGCTGTTCGCGAGAAAGCTAAAAACCAACTTCGCATTGTCCAAGCTCTCGATCTGTGTGCTCAACGTGGCCGCGTAGAGTGGGTAGAAGTAGACACTGAGAAGAAGTCGGGCGTTTTCAAGAACGTTCCAGCTCGCAGTGATCTGTCCGCCGACATCAACGAAAGCCTGATTGTCGAGCTCTACTCCAAGTAAGGGCTAGAAAATAGGTGCATCCATGCAGATTTCGGTAAATGAGTTCCTGACACCCCGTCACATTGATGTGCAGGTTGTCAGTCCAACCCGCGCCAAGATCACTCTCGAGCCTCTCGAGCGTGGTTTTGGCCACACCCTGGGCAACGCGCTGCGCCGCATCCTGTTGTCCTCAATGCCTGGCTGTGCAGTAGTCGAGGCCGAGATTGACGGTGTGCTCCACGAGTACAGCGCCATCGAAGGTGTACAGGAAGACGTAATTGAAATCCTGTTGAACCTTAAGGGTCTGGCTATCAAGCTGCACGGCCGTGACGAAGTTACGCTGACCTTGTCGAAGAAGGGTTCGGGGGTGGTTACCGCTGCCGATATTCAGCTGGATCATGATGTCGAGATCGTTAATCCCGATCACGTAATCGCTAACCTGGCGTCTAACGGCGCCCTGAACATGAAGCTCGTAGTAGCTCGTGGTCGTGGTTATGAGCCGGCAGACTCGCGTCAGAGCGATGAAGACGAAAGCCGCAGCATTGGTCGCTTGCAGCTCGACTCTTCGTTCAGCCCGGTTCGCCGTATCGCATACGTGGTGGAAAACGCCCGTGTCGAGCAGCGTACTAACCTGGACAAGCTGGTTATTGATCTGGAAACCAACGGTACTCTGGATCCTGAAGAGGCTATCCGCCGTGCTGCAACCATCCTGCAACAGCAGTTGGCTGCGTTCGTCGACCTCAAAGGTGACAGCGAACCAGTGGTAATCGAGCAGGAAGACGAGATCGATCCGATCCTGCTTCGCCCGGTTGACGATCTGGAACTGACTGTACGTTCGGCTAACTGCCTTAAGGCGGAAAACATCTACTACATCGGCGACCTGATTCAGCGTACCGAAGTAGAGCTGTTGAAGACTCCGAACCTGGGCAAGAAATCCTTGACTGAAATCAAGGACGTTCTGGCCTCCCGCGGTCTGTCCCTCGGCATGCGCCTCGACAACTGGCCGCCTGCAAGTCTTAAGAAGGACGACAAGGCGACTGCCTGATCGTCGTAATCACCGAACGTAGTGTTTGGTAAGGAATGAACCATGCGTCATCGTAAAAGTGGGCGTCACCTGAGCCGCACCAGCTCGCACCGCAAGGCCATGTTCCAGAACATGGCGGTGTCGCTGTTCGAGCACGAGCTGATCAAAACTACTCTGCCAAAAGCCAAAGAACTGCGCCGCGTTGCCGAGCCGCTGATCACTCTGGCCAAGACAGACAGCGTTGCTAACCGTCGTCTGGCTTTCGACCGTACTCGTTCGAAAGCTATCGTAGGCAAGCTCTTCAACGACCTGGGCAAGCGTTACGCTACCCGTGAGGGTGGCTACCTGCGCATCCTCAAGTGCGGTTTCCGCGCTGGCGACAACGCTCCTATGGCGTACGTCGAGTTGGTTGATCGTGCTACCGGCGGCGAAGCTGTTTCCGCTGAGTAAGACGTCAGTCTGAAACAAAGAACCGGGCCCAGTGCCCGGTTTTTTGTGTGCGTTCGAAAAGTGGATCTAGGGTCTCTTGGTATTGCTTGTCTCTATCGATCGAGATGAGTTAATGAATTAGATGGTGTCATGTTCATCGTCAATACTTCCTTTCAGCCGATTAGCCGGCAGTTCAAGACCGATAAAGGAAGAGATCGCATGAGCCAAAACAAGATGCTTACCACTGCCAGTGGCGCTCCTGTCGCTGATAATCAGAATTCCCGCTCCGCCGGCCCACGTGGGCCGCTGCTGCTCGACGACTTCCACCTGATCGAGAAGTTGGCGCACTTCAACCGTGAAAACATTCCCGAGCGCCGCGTGCACGCCAAAGGCTCAGGGGCATACGGCACCTTCACCGTTACTCGTGATATCACCGAGTACACCAGCGCCAAGCTGTTCGCGGCTGTCGGCAAGCAAACCCCAACCTTCCTGCGATTCTCCACTGTGGGTGGTGAACGTGGTTCGGCTGACACTGAGCGCGACCCACGGGGTTTTGCGCTGAAGTTCTACACCGAAGAAGGTAACTGGGACATTGTGGGTAACAACACGCCAGTGTTCTTTATCCGCGATCCCTTGAAATTCCCGGACTTCATCCACACCCAAAAACGTCTGCCGCAAAGCAACCTGAAAAGCGCGCAAGCGATGTGGGATTTCTGGTCGCACTCCCCTGAGGCACTGCACCAGGTCACGATCCTGTTCTCGGACCGCGGCATTCCCGACGGCTATCGCCACATGCACGGCTTCGGCAGCCACACATACAGCCTGATCAGCGCCAAGGGCGAACGGCACTGGGTGAAATGGCACTACAAAACCAAACAGGGCATCAAGAACCTGGCGCCGGCAGAGGCTGCGCGCCTGGCCGGTACCGACCCGGATTACGCCCAGCGCGACCTGTTCGAAGCCATCGAGCGCGGTGATTTCCCGAAATGGAGCGTGTGCATCCAAATCATGACCGAGGCCCAGGCCGCTGCGCATTACGAAAACCCGTTCGACGTGACCAAAACCTGGTCGCAGAGGGAGTTTCCGCTGATCGAGGTCGGTGAGCTGGAATTGAACCGCAACCCGCTCAACTACTTCGCGGAAGTAGAGCAAGCGGCCTTCGGCCCTAGCAACATGGTGCCAGGTGTCGGCCTGTCTCCGGATCGCATGCTGCAAGGCCGGGTCTTCGCTTATGCCGACGCGCACCGCTACCGTGTGGGCACCAATCACCAGCAACTGCCGGTGAACGCCCCGCGTAGCCCGGTCAATAGCTATCAGCGCGATGGTTCGATGGCGTTCGGTACCAATGGTGGCGCAGCGCCGAATTACGAGCCAAACAGCTACGTCGATTCGCCAAAGCAGACCCCGCACTATGCCGAGCCGCCGTTGGCTCTGAGTGGCGCTGCCGATCGCTACGATCATCGCGAAGACACGGACTACTACAGCCACGCAGGCGCGCTGTTCCGCCTGATGAGCGATGAACAGAAGGCGTTGCTGGTCAGCAACATCGCAGGTGCGATGGCAGGTGTATCGAGCGATGTCGTCGACCGCCAGTTGCAGCATTTCTTCAGGGCTGATCCGGCGTATGGAGAAGCAATCGCAAAGCTGCTCAATGTACAGCTTAACGAAGTCTAAATGAGAAGCAGAACCGCCCTTGTTTGGGCGGTTTTTGCGTTATTTAAGCTGCTTTTCTAAGAATATCTTCGCTTTTATTGCGTTTGGCCCGTGACGATAGGGTCGTGTTGGTTCAAACTACAGACTTTCAAGCAGGGAGATGTAGGGCGATGAAAGGCCACCCAGACGTTATCGATTACCTCAACACGTTGCTGACCGGCGAACTGGCCGCGCGTGACCAATATTTCGTGCACTCGCGGATGTATGAGGACTGGGGTTTCACCAAGCTCTACGAACGAATCAACCACGAGATGGAAGAAGAAGCCGGGCATGCCGATGCACTGATGCGCCGCATTCTGATGCTCGAAGGCACGCCACGCATGCGTCCTGATGATCTCGATGTCGGCACCACGGTGCCGGAGATGCTGGAAGCGGACCTGCGCCTGGAGTACAAGGTGCGCGCCGCTCTCTGCAAAGGCATTGAGCTCTGCGAGAAGCACCAGGACTACATCAGCCGCGAGATCCTCGAAGTTCAGCTCAACGACACCGAAGAAGATCACACCTATTGGTTGGAAAAGCAGTTGGGTCTGATCAAGCTGATCGGAATCCAGAACTACCTGCAGTCCCACGCCTGATTCACCCAGATACAAAAAAGCCCCGGCCACTGACACAGTGACCGGGGCTTTTTCATAGGCCTTTATCGGGCCCGATCACGCTCCAGCAGCGGTTTGAGGTAGTAGCCGGTATGAGATTGTTTCATCTCGGCGACCTCCTCCGGTGTGCCAACGGCGATGATCTGGCCACCTTTGGAGCCGCCTTCCGGCCCCAGGTCCACCAGCCAGTCGGCAGTCTTGATCACGTCCAGGTTGTGCTCGATTACCACCACCGTGTTGCCGTGATCGCGCAAGCGGTGCAATACATCGAGCAGTTGCTGGATGTCCGCGAAGTGCAGGCCGGTTGTCGGCTCGTCGAGGATGTACAGAGTCTTGCCGGTATCGCGCTTGGACAGCTCGCGGGACAGCTTGACTCGCTGAGCCTCGCCACCGGACAGCGTGGTCGCCGATTGCCCCAGTTTAATGTAGGACAGGCCGACGTCCATCAACGTCTGTAGCTTGCGCGCCAGGGCCGGTACCGCGTCGAAGAACTCCCGGGCTTCCTCGATGGTCATCTCGAGGGTCTCGTGGATGCTCTTGCCCTTGTATTTGATCTCCAGGGTTTCGCGGTTGTAGCGCTTGCTCTTGCAGACGTCGCACGGCACGTAGATGTCCGGCAGGAAGTGCATTTCGACCTTGATCAGGCCATCGCCCTGACAGGCTTCGCAGCGCCCACCCTTCACGTTGAACGAGAAGCGCCCCGGACCATAACCGCGGGAGCGAGACTCTGGCACGCCGGCGAACAGCTCGCGAATCGGCGTGAACAACCCGGTGTAAGTCGCCGGGTTGGAGCGCGGCGTGCGGCCGATCGGGCTCTGATCGATATCGACCACCTTATCCAGATGTTCCAGCCCCTTGATGCTGTCGTGAGGAGCCGCTTCGAGTGTCGTCGCACCGTTCAGCGCCGTGGCGCTCAGAGGGAAAAGCGTGTTGTTGATCAACGTGGATTTGCCCGAGCCGGACACACCCGTCACGCAAGTCAGCAAGCCGATCGGAATATCCAGATCGACATTGCGCAAGTTGTTGCCACGTGCGCCTTTTAGCGACAGCGACAGCTTCTTGTTGCGCGGTGTGCGCTTGGCCGGTACTTCGATCTTCACCCGACCCGACAGGTACTTGCCGGTCAGCGAATCCGGATGTGACATCACCTCGTCCGGCGTGCCCTCGGCAACGATGGCGCCACCATGGACCCCGGCGCCCGGGCCGATATCCACCACGTAGTCGGCCAGGCGAATGGCGTCCTCGTCGTGCTCGACCACGATCACCGTGTTGCCGATGTCGCGCAGGTGCTTCAGAGTGCCCAGCAGGCGGTCGTTATCGCGCTGGTGCAGGCCAATTGAAGGTTCGTCGAGGATGTACAGCACGCCGACCAGCCCCGCACCGATCTGGCTGGCCAGACGGATACGCTGTGCTTCACCGCCCGACAGCGTGTCCGCGCTGCGGTCCAGCGACAGATAGTCGAGGCCGACGTTGACCAGGAACTGCAGGCGCTCTCGGATTTCCTTGAGGATCTTGTCGGCGATCTCGCCACGGCGACCGGTCAGCGACAGCCCGCCGAAATAATCGCAGGCGTCGCCGATTGGCAGGTTGGTCACTGCCGGCAGGTTTTTCTCGCCCACCCACACATGCCGCGCCTCGCGCCGCAGACGGGTGCCGCGGCAGTCCGGGCAGGATTGGGTGCTGAGGAACTTGGCCAGTTCTTCGCGCACCGAAGCCGATTCGGTTTCGCGATAGCGACGTTCCAGATTCGGCACGATGCCTTCGAACGGGTGCGAGCGTTTGACGATGTCGCCGCGGTCGTTCAGGTACTTGAAGTCGACGTTCTGCGAGCCGGTGCCGTGCAGGATCTGCTTCTGCTTGTCGGCCGGCAGCTCGTTGAACGGCACTTCCAGGCTGAACTTGAAGTGGCTGGCCAATGAGCCAAGCATCTGGAAGTAGTAGACGTTACGCCGGTCCCAGCCGCGAATCGCGCCTTCTGCCAGGGTGAGTTCGCCATTGACCAGTCGCTTGATGTCGAAGAACTGCTTGACCCCCAGGCCATCGCAGGTCGGGCAGGCGCCGGCCGGGTTGTTGAAGGAAAACAGTTTGGGTTCGAGCTCGCTGATGGCATGGCCGCAGATCGGGCAGGCGAAGCGTGCGGAGAAGATCATCTCCTCGCCCGGTTCGTCGTCCATCGGCGCCACCAGAGCAATGCCGTCCGCCAGCTTGAGCGCGGTTTCGAAAGATTCGGCCAGACGCTGTTGCAGATCGGCGCGGACCTTGAAGCGGTCGACCACCACGTCAATGGTGTGTTTCTTCTGTTTGTCGAGCTTTGGCGCTTCGTCCAGCTCATAGAGCTTGCCGTTGATCCGGGCACGAACGAAACCCTGGGCCCGCAGCTCTTCGAAGACCGACAGGTGTTCGCCTTTGCGCTCGCGAATCACCGGTGCCAGCAGCATGAGCTTGCTGCCCTCCGGCTGCGCGAGGACCAGGTCGACCATCTGGCTGACGGTCTGCGCTTCCAGCGGGATGTCGTGATCCGGGCAGCGCGGGATGCCGACGCGGGCATACAGCAAACGCAGGTAGTCGTAGATCTCGGTGATGGTGCCGACGGTCGAACGCGGGTTGTGCGAGGTCGACTTCTGCTCGATGGAGATGGCCGGCGACAGGCCTTCGATGGTGTCGACGTCGGGCTTTTCCATCATCGACAGGAATTGTCGTGCGTAGGCTGACAGCGATTCGACGTAGCGACGCTGGCCTTCGGCGTACAGTGTGTCAAAGGCCAGCGACGACTTGCCGGAGCCGGACAGGCCGGTGATGACGATCAGCTTGTCCCGTGGCAGGGTCAGGTCGATGTTCTTCAGGTTGTGGGTTCGAGCCCCACGGATCAGGATCTTGTCCAAAGTGGCCTCGCTTGGCGGGCGTCGAAAACGTAGGAGTATACGGCCAAATACTGGATGGATGCACACTATCGAATGATGTCATTGCAGGCTTACATGAAAGGTCTTTCATCTACACGCGGCAAAGCGTCGCGATATACCCTGCCAATCGATCGGACTGGTAGAATCGCCGCCGGTTCACACGAGGTTTTTCCATGCACGATCCCCACAGCGAACGCATGAGTGGCAGCGAGACCCGCGCGGCGAGCGGTCTGGCCCTGGTGTTCGCCTTCCGTATGCTGGGCATGTTCATGGTGTTGCCGGTACTGGCGACCTATGGCATGGACCTCGCCGGAGCGACCCCGGCCCTGATCGGGCTGGCGATTGGCGCTTATGGCCTGACCCAGGCAATTTTCCAGATTCCCTTCGGTATCATTTCCGACCGTATCGGCCGCCGACCGGTGATTTACCTCGGCCTGGTGGTCTTTGCCCTTGGCAGCGTGCTGGCGGCTGGCGCCGATTCGATCTGGGGCGTGATCGCCGGTCGGATCCTGCAGGGCGCCGGAGCGATTTCCGCGGCGGTCATGGCGTTGCTGTCCGATCTGACTCGCGAACAGCATCGCACCAAGGCCATGGCCATGATCGGCATGACCATCGGCCTGTCATTCGCGGTGGCGATGGTGGTCGGTCCCTTGCTGACCCGGGCTTTCGGCCTGTCCGGATTGTTCCTCGCCACCGGTGGCATGGCGCTGGTGGGCATCGTGATCGTGATGTTCATGGTGCCGCGTTCCACCGGTCCCTTGCAGCACCGTGAGTCCGGCGTCGCGCGCCAGGCCTTGATGCCGACGCTCAAGCACCCGGACCTGTTGCGCCTGGACCTGGGCATCTTTGTGTTGCACGCCATGTTGATGTCCAGCTTCGTGGCCCTGCCGCTGGCGCTGGTCGAGAAGGCCGGGCTGCCCAAGGAACAGCACTGGTGGGTGTACCTCACGGCGCTGCTGATCTCTTTCTTCGCCATGATCCCGTTCATTATCTACGGCGAAAAAAGACGCAAAATGAAACGAGTTCTGCTCGGTGCCGTCGTGACGCTGATGCTCACTGAGCTATTCTTCTGGCAGTTCGGCGACAGCCTGCGGGCTCTGGTGGTGGGTACGGTGGTGTTCTTCACCGCGTTCAACCTGTTGGAGGCTTCGCTGCCGTCGCTGATCAGCAAGGTTTCACCGGCTGGCGGCAAGGGCACGGCGATGGGGGTTTACTCCACCAGTCAATTCCTCGGTTCGGCATTGGGCGGAATTCTCGGCGGCTGGATGTTCCAGCACGGCGGTTTGTCGGTTGTGTTCCTGGGATGTGCGGCTCTGGCTGCACTCTGGCTGGCCTTTGCTGTTACCATGCGTGAACCTCCCTACGTGACAAGCCTGCGCTTGCCGTTGTCGCCCGAGGCGATCCGCGAAGCGGGTCTGGTCGAGCGCCTGAAGGCCGTCGTAGGGGTAACAGATGCAGTGATAGTCGCTGATGAAGCGGCCATTTACATCAAATTGGACACCGAACTATTGGATCGCAGCACCCTGGAAGACCTGGTGAACAACCCGGCCGGGGCAGCGTGCGTAGCCTAGGAGAACGTAATGGCCCGTGGGGTTAACAAAGTCATATTGGTCGGCACTTGCGGCCAGGATCCTGAAGTTCGCTACCTGCCGAACGGCAACGCCGTGACCAACCTGAGTCTGGCCACCAGCGAACAGTGGACCGACAAGCAAACCGGTCAGAAAGTCGAAAAGACCGAATGGCACCGTGTATCGATGTTCGGCAAAGTGGCGGAAATCGCCGGCGAATACCTGCGTAAAGGTTCGCAAGTCTACATCGAAGGCAAGCTGCAGACCCGCGAGTGGGAAAAAGACGGTATCAAGCGTTACACCACTGAAATCGTGGTCGACATGCAAGGCACCATGCAACTGCTGGGCGGTCGTCCACAGCAGGGCGATCAACAAGGCGGTGGCAACAACTACCAGCAGTCCGCACCCCGCCAGCAGGCTCCACGCCCGCAGCAGTCGGCACCGCAGCAGCGTCCAGCGCCACAACAGGCCGCTCCGCAGCCAGCTCCGGATTTCGACAGCTTTGATGACGATATCCCGTTCTAAGTAAACGCTTGGAACAAAAAGAGCCCGGCATTCCCAAAGGATGCCGGGCTTTTTGTTGGCGGCGATTTTTCAGTCGAGTATCAGGTGTGGCAAGAACCGGCTCGAGTCCTTGGTGATCAGGCTGTTGTCTTCCCGGACACCGATGCCCGCCGCCTGATCGCCGATGACCCAGGAGCCGATCAGCGTATAGCTGTCGTCGAACTTCGGCAGCGGTGCGAATTCCTGCAGGATGAACGGCGCGTCCGTGTAGGGGCCATCCTCCTTGACGATCAGGCCTTCGGCGGTTTGCAACTCGATGTTGGCGCCTTCCCGCGAGAAGTATGGTTTGCGAACCCAGCCCTTGGGTACCGCTTTGCCTGGCTCGGTATCCAGTTGGGCGGCGAGCAGGTTCGGATGACCTTTGTTGAACTCCCACAGCAGCGGCAGGATGCCCTTGTTGGAGAGGATCGACTTCCAGGTCGGCTCGAAAAACTGCGTGTCACTCTCGGCAATCGCCGCGCCGAAGGGCTCGTGGAAGATGAACTCCCAGGCATGCAGCTTGAACAGGTGAGGGATCCAGCGATCTTCAAGGTCGACGAAACGGCCTTCACTGGTCAGTCCGATGTCTTCGATATCGATGTGCCGTGATTCGATGCCGACTTTTTCGGCGATCAGGCGCAGGTAGTCAGTGGTGCCCCTGTCTTCCACCGAGTCTTTCATCGAGGCGAAGTAGAACGGCTGCTTGAGCTGCAGCTGGGCGAAAGCCTGATGCAGCTTGGTGTCGATGCTGTTGAACTGGTCGGCACTCTTGGGCAGCAGGCCACGCTCGATGCATTGCTCCAGCCAGCCCCATTGAAAGGCGGCAGCCTCGTACAGGCTGGTGGGGGTGTCGTAGTTCAGCTCCAGCAACTTGGCGGGGCCACTACCGCTGTAGGAGAAATCCATGCGCCCGTACAGGTGCGGATGGCCTTCGAGCCACGACGTGCGGATCAGGTCGTGAAAGGGCGCAGGAATGCTCAGGCGCTCCAGCAGCTCTTCGCTCTTGACCACACGGGCCACCAGATCCATGCACATTTCGTGGATCTCGGTGGTCGGGTCTTCCAGATCGTTTTCGATCTGTTTGAGCGTGAACTGGTAGTACGCGCTTTCGTCCCAGTAGGGTTCGTCGTCGATGGTATGGAACAGAAAGCCGAGGCTCTCGGCCGTCTGTTTCCAGTCATGCCGCTCTGCGCAGTGGATTTTCTTCATGGCCTTGCGTCCTCAGCTGCTCGATCCGCCGCCCCAGCCGCTGCGGGCACTGGCCTTGCTGCCGAAGCCGCCACGGGAGGTGGAAGAAGCCACGGAAATCGGTTTCTTGGCCGGACGCGTGGTGGTGGTGCTGTAGCCGCTGCCGTATTTCGCCTGGTTGGAGCGGTAGAACGTTGAGCCCTTGGCGATTCGCTGACTGAGCGTGGAAGAACCGTAGCTGCCGCGATCGTCGCGATAGCGATAGACCGGCTCGGAGTAGTAGCTGTTGCGGTTGTTGCTCAGCATGTTGCCGATCAGCAGGCCGGTCAGCAGGCTGCTGGTGGAAAAGCCCGAACCGCCGCTGCTGCTGGCTTCCGACGCAGGCAACTGGGCCCGCGCGGCGTCCACCTGGGATTGCGTGACCTGGCCATCCGCCGTCAGTTCGAAGCCGCCCAGCCGGGGGATGAACTTGCCGGCCGAGTCCTGCTGGCACCAGTCGGCGACGAAGTCGGCATCGCAATCGGCCTGATTGTCGTACACCGGGGCCATGCGGCGATGCTCGGTCAGGGCGGTCATGTAGGCGTCGGAGCAGACATCCACCGGGAGCTTTTCATCGGCGCACTGCTGAACGGACTGGAAGTTGTACTTCTTCTGCACCGCGTAGGTTTTTTCCGTTGGTCCGCAGCCCGATATCGCCATGGCGACCGACGCGGCCATCGAAAGCTGTACGTACTTGCTTCGTTTCATTCGGCGCTCCCTGCCGTCAGTTCTGGGAAGGGGTCATGCACGCAGCGTTCAGCATGCCGACGCTGATGGCCACTGCCGCCACATAGATCCCCGCCGCGATTTCACCTTTCTGGATACGTTCGGACACGCCCTTGAGCACCAGGCTGGTTATCAGGAACGCCAGCAATTGGACGAACGCGGCGATCACCGCCCAGACAACGAAATCCAGAATGCTGATGGAGTAGGCGATGACATTGCTGGCCGGAATGGCGAAACCGATGATCGCGCCACCCAGGGCAATCGCCGCGGCCACGTTGCCCGAGCGGATCAGTTCGAATTCCTTATGGGGCGTGATTCGGGTGTAGATCAGCTGAAACAGCGCGAATAACACCGCAGCGCCGCCGAGGTACAAGACAAACCCGAGCACGGCGGCTTTGTTCAGGGAGATGGAGAGTGCTTCCAGCATGGATAACTTCCTGTTTAAAAAATAGTCAGATCGGTGGTGTACAGCGAGATGCCCCGGGACGTGCTCAGGCTGATGGTGCCTTCTGCGTCTTCCTCGACGGAAAACAGCAGGAACTCCCGGCGATTGGTCAGGCCGGTGTCGCGGGCGTAGAGCATCGAATGGTGTTCGATGCGGTAAGTTTCCTCGGGATTGCTCAGGTTTTCGCTCAGCGACACCAGTTCCGTCTGGCCGGCCTCGCTGCCCCATTCGCGGGTGAAAACGACGCCGTCGTGGGTGTAGGTCGGCAGGCCGATCAGGCTGTCGGGACCGGCCAGCCGGCGCAGCTCAGCTTCGGTGCTGATGGTGACGTAGTCCAGATAATTGAACAGGATCACCGACTCGACTTGCCCGGCGATAGCGCCGGTGGTGTGCACTTGCAGCCAGTGATCTTCGTCGTTCAGGTAGTAACGCGACAGCCAGGTCGATTGACCGAGTTCGATGGTGCCGGCGCTCCAGATCTGCTGGGACTCGGGGATCGCCACGGTGGTTTTCCCGTCGAGCAGCAGTTTCAGGGTCGAGTCGAACATCACGCCCTTGCCGAACGCCAGGCCCAGCGGCCCGGCGAGCGCCTCATTGAACGGCACGCTGTCGTTGGCGATCCACTTCGAATCCGAGTTTGGAGCTTCGAGCCCCATGAACTTTTTAAACCATCCCATCGAAGACCTCGAATCGACAAAATGAAAGAAGGGCAATCAATGCCCTTCCTGTTGCGCGGTTACCGCCTGGATCACTCGGCGGACTGTTTTTTCAAGCGCTCGAGAATGGCGTTGGCGCTGCCTGCGTCCGGGGTGATGCCGGCCTCGCGCAGTTTGCGATCCAGATCGTTGCCGGTCGAAGCCTCGGCCAGTTCGTCCTGGGCGTTCAGCTCAGCCGCGCGCTGCTGTTGCCTGGCTTGCAGGCGATTGAGGGTGCCGACCGCGGTTTCCAGCTTGCCGTTGGCGCCGCCGCTGGCGATCGACGCGCTGACCTGGGCCTTCTGCACGCTTTCACGGGCCTTGGCCATGTCCACTTGCTGGCGCAGGCTCTTGATCCGCGCTTCGGCCTTGTTGATGTCCTTGCGCATGTTGTCGGCGTAGGTGCCGAACTCGGTGGCCTGCTTCTGCTCGACATCCAGATCGTTGGTCAGGGTCGAAATGGCTTCGGCCACTTCCAGCGCCAGGTCCTCGCGATTGGCCTGGATCGCGGCCAGTGCCTTGGACTCCAGGTCCTTGATCTTGGCGTTGTACTCACCGACGCGATCGGCAGAGAGTTTGTGTTTGGCCATGATGGTGACCAGCTCGCGCCGGGCATTGGCCAGGGCGCTGTCGGCGTCGCGGATTTCCTGGTCGAGGATGCGCAGGGCCTGCTGGTCGACGATGGCCTCGCCGACTTCGCTGGCGCCGCCGCGCAATGCGGTGAACAACTTGCTCCAGATGGACTGAGTCATTGGATTTTCCCTGTTTGCGAATGGCTTGGAAGAGGATTACTTGAAGAAGTGTTCGAAGGCTTCGCTGGCGCGATGCACGTTGTCCACCAGGGTTTTGATCTCGGTGACCACGTTGGTCAGGCTCGAGTCGGAGCTCAGCGCGCCGAACATGTTGTAGACAGTCTGCCCGTTCGGCATGGATTCGATACCGATCGAGGACAGCGGGAACAGCTCGCGGCTACGCAGCACGGCATCGTTGAAGGCACGCACGTCGCTGATCGAGTCGATGTCGACCAGTACGGTGTCGACGATGATCTGCTCGCCGACTACCGCGATGTAGATCGGCAGGCCGCCAAACTCGTTCATTTCCAGCTTGATGCTGGACTCGGAGCCTTGGACGAGGGAGAGGGTGATTTCTTGCGATACCACTTCGTCCAGGGCCTGAAGGGCGGTGAACAGGCGGTCGATGGTCCAGTTGTTACCTGCGCTCATGTATTTCTCCGACATGAATGAGCCAGCCAGAATCGGTTGGCGTAGCTGTTGCTCCATTTGCTTGAGCAGGCTTCGATTTTCCGGAAGCACCCAAGTCTCGTGTTTCACATAACCGGCAGCGGCCAGTGCGGCGCGCATCTGCTTCATGTAGAAGCTCGAGGGCTTTTTCGTGGACGGTTTCGAGCGCTCTTCCTTGCCGGCGGATGATCCTGCCGCAGAGCTGCTTTTCATGGTGACCACTCCCGTTATGAAAACTCACGCGCTGAAACACTACAGTCAATTCTGACAGCTCACAATGGCTCACGCGTGAGATTTTCAGACACACAGAAAAGGCCGGTGACCTGTGTGAGGTTACCGGCCTTGAGCGTTTGCGGGTCGATCAGCTGGCGGACAGGAACTCTTCGGTCGATATCACTTTGGCATAGGCAAAACCGAGAGCCGACATGAACGCGGCATGCACATGCGCCGCCGGAACGGTCGTACCGTTGAATTCCAGGTCGCGGGAGGCACAGGCGTCGTGGATCACCGTGACGCTGTAGCCCAGATCATTGGCGGCACGGGTGATGCCGTCGATGCACATGTGGCTCATGCTGCCGGCCACCACCAGTTCCTTGATGCCTTGTTCGTCCAGGATCGACTTCAGTTCGGTTTCGCGGAACGAATTGACGAAGTGCTTGAGCACCACCGGCTCATTGTTCTGGTTGAGGACTTTGGGGTGCAGTTTTGCGCCTTCCGAGCCCGGAGTGAAGAATGGAGCGGCGTCGGAGGTGAATTCGTGGCGGATATGCACCACCGAATCGCCGGCTTCACGGAAGGACTTGAGCAGGCGTACGGCGTTGTCCGCGGCAGCATCGGCGCCGGCCAGCGGCCACTTGCCTTGTGGGAAGTAGTCGTTCTGGATATCAACTACGATGAGTGCTTGCTTGGCCATGACTGTTTCCTCGAAGTGCGGTTTGGGTGTGGAATGAAGTATTGGCGCTGGCGCTCCGATCGGGGATTGGCCGCACCGACAATAGACGGGGGAAAACTGACAATGGATGCACAAAGGGCAATCGTCGAACTGGGCGTGTTGATCTATCCCGGCGCGCAGATGGCGGCGGTGCATGGGTTGACCGACCTGTTCGGGGTGGCCAACCGGATTGCCGCCGAGCATCAGGCGGCGCAATTGCCGGTATTGCGCGTGAGTCACTGGCGGGTCGAGGGCGATCAGGCCCCGGCGCGGGTGTATGACAGCCATGGCGGTGCGGACGGTCCGCTGGTGGCGGTGTTGATTCCACCGTCGATTGCCGGCTTCAGCGAAGGCCAGGCGCCGCGCCTCCTGCTGGACTGGCTGCGGCAGCAGCATGCCAACGGCGCGACCCTGGGCGGGGTGTGCGTGGGTTCGCTGCTGTTGGCCGAAAGCGGTCTGCTCGACGGTCGCAGCGCCACGACCCACTGGACCTCGGCCAAATCCTTCGCTGAACGCTACCCGGCGATCAAGCTCAAGGCCGACACGCCCATCGTCGATGACGGCGACTTGATCACCACCGCCGGGCTGATGGCCTGGTCCGAACTGGGCCTGCGTTTGGTCGACCGTCTGTTGGGGCCGAGCATCGCCACCGGTACCGCGCGTTTTCTGGTGGTGGAACACAGCGACAGCGCCAGCGAGTGCGGCAGCAATTTCGCGCCGATCCTGAGCCATGGCGATGCTTCGATCCTCAAGGTGCAGCACTGGCTGCAGAGTACCGGCGCCACCGATGTGTCGCTGAGCGCAATGGCCGAGCGCGCGGGGCTGGAGGAGCGCACGTTTTTGAGGCGTTTTCGTGCGGCGACCGGACTCAAACCCACCGAATACTGCCAGCACCTGCGGGTGGGCAAGGCGCGGGAGATGCTCGAGTTCACCAATGGAACTATTGATCACATTGCCTGGACTGTCGGGTATCAGGACCCGGGCGCGTTTCGTTCGACCTTCAAGAAAATCACCGGGCTGGCGCCGAGTGATTATCGGACGCGGTTTGGGGTGACGCCGGGGAATGCTCCCCGTTAGCCGCCACACCACAAATCCACCCGTGGGCTTGCTCGCGAAAGCGGTGAGTCAGTCGCCATAGAGGTCAACTCACACACCGCATTCGCGAGCAAGCCCGCTCCCGCATTGGATCTGTACAAGGCATTGAATCGTGCAAAATGCCGGATGTGCGCGCGCCCTCGTGCAGAATCAAACAGGCCCCATGCCATCACCCATTCCCTATCCAGCTGATTTGAAAGGCTTTTGCGCACACCCCCGATTGGCCTGATCCCTGCACCCCTCTCGCTACATTCATCTAGCGCCGATTGAAGGGGGACGCATGACCCCACCCAACGCCAGAAAGCTGATGGTCGCCCATTCGGTGCGGCCCGATGCACCGCTGCATGAAGTGGAAACCAACCGCGCCCTGGCCAAGTGGCTGGCGCAGATTCTCGGGCTCAAGTTCGGCGGCAGCTTCGATCCGCAGCAGCATCGCGGCAAGGACCTGTACGTGCTGCCGACCCAGACCCTGGTGGGCGCGACCGCCGCGCGCGAGCTGGCGGTCAGAGGCCCGGAAGATCTGTGGGGCGGCTACGTCGAGCATGATTTCATCTGCACCAAAGCCATCACCCACGGCTTGCGCAGCCATCAGGCCCATGCGCCGCCCGGCTGGGCACCGCTGTTTTCCGAGCGAGTGCGCAGCGTCGTGCTCGACGGCCTCAGCGTGTTCTCCCTGGAGGACGCTCGGCCAGCGGCGGAGCATCTGCTGTACACCGGCCCGATCCGCCTCAAGCCGATTCACGCTTGCGCCGGTCGCGGTCAGGAAGTGATCGAAAGCCTCGACCAGTTCGACGAGATCCTCGCCCGCCCCGAAGCCAGAACCCTGTTCACCGAAGGCGTGGTGCTCGAGCAGGATCTGGACAAGGTGGTCACCCACAGCGTTGGCCAGAGTTTTTTTGGCGACAAGGTACTCAGCTACTGCGGTGACCAATACCTGACCGAGGATGCCGAGGGCGAAGAGGTCTACGGCGGCTCAAACCTGCTGGTAGTGCAGGGTGGCTACGATGAATTGTTGAAGCTGGACCTGCCTGACGACGTGCGCCTGGCCATCCAGCAGGCCCAGGTGTTCGACAGCGCGGCAGATGAAGCCTATCCGGGCTTCTACGCGTCTCGACGCAACTACGACATCGCCCAGGGCATCGACTGCAACGGCAAACAGCGCAGCGGCGTGCTCGAACAATCCTGGCGCATGGGCGGGGCCAGCAGCGCGGAAGTCGCGGCCTTGCAGAGCTTCGTCAACGACCCGCAGATGCGCGCGATCCGGGTGTCTTCCGTGGAGACCTATATCGATCAGCCGTTGCCGGCGCACGCCATCGAGGTGTATCGCGGGCCTGCGCAAAACAGTGAATTCCTCCTCAAGTATGTGACGGTCAAACCCTATGACGGCTAGAAGCGAAAGCATTCAAATCGACATTGATGATGAACAGATGAGCGGGACCTTTCTCAGTCCCAAATCGAAAGTCCCCGGCGTGCTGTTCGTGCACGGCTGGGGAGGGAGTCAGGAGCGGGACCTGGAGAGGGCCAAGGGCATTGCGGGTCTGGGGTGCGTGTGCCTGACCTTCGACCTGCGCGGCCATACCGGCGGCACCGGCATTCCGCTGACGCGGGTGACTCGCGAAGACAACCTGCGCGACCTGCTGGCGGCCTATGACCGTCTGCTGGCGCATCCGGCGCTCGATACTTCGGCGATTGCCGTGGTGGGCACCAGTTATGGCGGTTACCTGGCCTCGATCCTGACCTCATTGCGTCCGGTGCGCTGGCTGGCGCTGCGGGTGCCGGCGCTGTATCGCGACGATCAATGGCACACGCCCAAGCGCGACCTGGACAAGCTCGACTTGCGCGATTATCGCAGCACCCTGGTGCGCGCCGACAGCAATCGGGCGCTGCATGCCTGTTCGCAATTCACCGGGGATGTGTTGCTGGTGCAGTCGGAAACCGATGACTACGTGCCTCATGCGACCATCATGAGTTACCGCGCAGCGTGTCAGCAGACACATTCGCTGACGCACCGGATCATTGATGGGGCTGACCATGCGCTGAGTGATCCGGTTTCGCAGCAGGCTTACACCTCGATCCTCGTGGACTGGATCACGGAAATGGTGGTGGGGGAGCGGTTGAGTATTATTCAGTCCAGGTAATGTGGTGTTTTTGCGGGCCTCTTCGCGGGCAAGCCTCGCTCCTACAGTGTCCGAGTCGTTCACGAAATTTGTGTCCACAGAAGACCCTTGTAGGAGCGAGGCTTGCCCGCGAAGAGGCCCGCCCAGACACCACAAGTCACTTGGGCTTTTTGGCAATCCGCAACGACTTGGCCTTGGCCTCCACCACCAGATACATCACCAGCGTGATCAACAACGGCAGCAGAAAATAAATCGCCCGATAAGCCAACAACCCCGCCACCAGACTCCCCCGCGATACCTCGTGTTGCAGCAACGCCACGAACACCGCTTCCAGCACCCCGAGCCCCGCCGGGATGTGGGTGATGACCCCGGCGATGGCGCTGATCAGCAACACGCCCAGCACCAACGGGTAATCGAGTTTGCTCGGCAGCAGGGTGAAGATCACCGCCGCCATCAGTGACCAGTTCAGCGCCCCAAGGCCCAGTTGCAGGATCGCCATGCGCAACGACGGCAGGTTGATTTCCACGCCGCGAATCGCCCATTCGCGTCGCTTGGAAAACTGACACGCCGCCAGATACCCGGCACTGGCCAGCAGCAGCAAAACGCCGACGCCTTGCAGCGCATCGCTGCTCAGCTTCCAGCCCGGCGGCATGCGCACCAGCCCGCTGCTGAAGATCGCACCGGCGATCAGCATGTAGCCGAACCAGTTGGTCGCCAGGCTCAGCCCGAGGATTTTCGCGATGTTGCTCTTGCTCACGCCGAGCCGCGAATAGAGTCGGTAGCGCATGGCGATGCCGCCAACCCAGGCGCTCAGGTTGAGGTTGAAGGCATAGCTGATGATCCCCACCGGCAGGATCTGTTTCCACGTCAGGTCCTGGCGGATGTAGGTGCGGCCGATCAGGTCGAAACAGGCATAGACCAGAAAACTGGTCAGGGTCAGCCCGGCGGCGATGAGCAGCGTACGCATCTTGAATTCGGTCAGCGTGTGCAGCACTTCCGCCCATTCGATGCGCGAGGCGAACATTGTCAGCAGCACGATCAGCGCCAGGAAAAACAGCATTGTCAGCGGTCGTTTCCAGCGGCTTAAACGTGACTTGGCCGGGTGTTCGGCGTGGGCTGTCGCCTGGGCGTCACTTCGGCTCATGCTGATCGCTCCCGGTCGGTGAGGTGTAAGTTTTCAGGCGCGGTTTATGCGCCGGCAACCAACCGGCCATTGCCGGGAAATGGCGCAGGAAGTGGAACACCAGAAAGCCCACCGTCATGTGCCAGATTCGTCCGCGCGGCGCGGTGTCGACGGACATGAGCTTGCAGTGGTTTTCGCTGAGCTCTTCCAGCCGCTCGAACAGGTCGCGGTTGAAGGCGCGATCGCGGATCAGCACGTTGGCTTCCAGGTTCATCGACAGGCTCAACGGGTCGAGGTTGCTGGAACCCACGGTGCTCCAGTCTTCGTCCACCAGCGCGACCTTGCCGTGCAGTGGGCGGTCGCAGTACTCGTAGATCTTCACCCCGGACCTGAGCAGGTAATCGTAGGTCATGCGCGCGGCGAGCTTGGCCACCAGCATGTCGGGCTGGCCTTGCAGAATCAGGCGCACATCGACGCCACGGCGGGAGGCGTTGCGGATCTCGCGCAGCAGTCGGTAGCCGGGGAAAAAGTAGGCGTTGGCGATCACCACGCGGCGTTGGGCGGTGCGCAGGACCTGGCGGTAAATCTCCTCGATGTCGGTCGAGTGCTCGGCGTTGTCGCGGTACACCAGGCGAACCTGTCCGTCACAGTCATTGATGACCAGTTCCGAGCGACGCTGCCGGCGCCGTTGCCACCAGTATTTGGCCCGTGCGGGACGGCCGCATTGCAGCAGGGCGAAGTGGTGAATGTCGGCCACTGCCGGGCCCTGGACTTCCACCGAATAGTCCTGCTTGGCTTCGGGGCCGAAGTCGGCCAGATGGTCGCCGGAAAAGTTGATCCCGCCGATGAAGGCGACGGTCCCGTCCACCACCACGATCTTGCGATGCAGGCGGCGGAACCAGTTGGTGCGAATGCCCAAACGCTTGGGGGCCGGGTCGAACATCTGAAGATGCACGCCCGCGCCGCTTAGGGCAGTGAGATAACCCGTGCTCAGTTCTCCGCAACCGAAGCCGTCGAAGCTGGCGGTGACCCGCACCCCGCGCTGCGCCGCTTCGATGAGCACGGTCTTGAGTTCTTCGCCGACCTTGTCTTCGAAGACGATGAAGGTTTCCAGCAGGATCTCGGTCTTTGCCTGGCGCATCGCCTCGAACACCCTGGGAAAATAGGCTTCGCCGTTTTCCAGCAATTCGACGCGGTTGTTGCCTTGCCAGCGGTACTCGACATCCACCGCTGCCGGCTCGTTCGACGGCGGTGAGGTGATCGTTTCCACGGCGGTTTTTTCCATGGGCGAAGTGCTCATAGTTCGATCTCCACCGACAGGGGGGCGTGGTCCGAAAGGTGTGACCAGGGACGTGTCGTCAGCACCTGTGCCAGGGTGGCCTTGAGGTGGCGCACGTAGATGCGGTCCAGGCGCAGCACCGGCAAGCGGGCGGGAAAGCTGCGGGCCGGTTTGCCGTGCTGCTCGGCGAATACTTCGCGCAAACCGTGGGGCGTGAGCAGGGCATCGGCGCGCTGGCGCCAATCGTTGAAATCCCCGGCGACGATCACCGGCGCATCGTCCGGCAGCTCCTGAAGCCGTCGTGCGAGCAATTTGAGTTGGGCGTTGCGATGGCTTTCCCGCAGGCCCAGATGAACGCAGATCGCGTGCAGCTCGGGGCCGTCGCCGGGCAGGCGCAGCACGCAATGCAGCAGGCCGCGATTTTCGTGGCCGCTGATGGATACATCGAGGTTCTCGTGACGCACGATCTGGAATTTCGACAGCAGCGCATTGCCGTGATCGCCCGCTGGATACACCGCATTGCGCCCATAGGCGAACTGCGGCCACAGGGTGTCGGCGAGGAACTCATATTGCGGAATCGAGGGCCAGTTGTCGTAGCGCTTGGGGTGCTGTTCGTGGGTGCCGTGGACTTCCTGCAAGAACACCACATCGGCCGAGACACTGCGCACGGCTTCGCGCAGTTCAGGCAGGATGAAACGTCGGTTCAGTGCGGTGAAACCCTTGTGGGTGTTGACCGTCAGCACCGTGAAACGATGCACCGTGGTCTCGATGGCGGCCTGCTCGTCGGTGACGCCGACCGGTTCGGGAATCGTCATGGCAGCGCTCCTTCGGCAACGGGCTCACCGGGGGCGGTGGCCAGGTGTTGGTCGAGGTCTAAATGCTCCAGCAGACGACGGGCATCGAAGGGCGCGCGGACCTTGATGTCGTTATCGAAATAGCAAAACACTTCACGGGATTTGCGCACCCTGGGTTTCTCCCGGGGCGCGATCAACTGCGGGTCACTGGGTTGCCGGCCGTTGTGCCAGGCTTCGATCCTTTCGCCCCAGCGTTTCAAGGCCTGCGGTGTGTAACCGCTGGCGTACAGCTCTTCGGCACCGTGCAGGCGCAGGTAGACGAAGTCGCTGGTGATGTCTTCGCGATAGGGCCATCTGCCGGCGGTGTCGGCAATCACCAGGGCGGTGTTGTAGCGCTTGAGCAGACGGACGAAGGCGGGGTCGATGAAGCTGTCGTTGCGGATTTCCACGGCGTGGCGCACCGGCTTCTTTTTGTAGGCCTTCTGGCTCGCGTGGCCGTTCAGATGTAAGTCGTGCTGCCGGGCCAGGGCGGCGGCCTGTTCGGTGTTGTGGGGCAATTGTTCGAGAAAGCTTTCGAACAGTTCGGCATCGAATTTGAAGTTGGGCGGAAACTGCCAGAGGATCGGGCCGAGTTTTTCCCGCAGTTCCAGTAACCCGGAAGCGAAGAAATTCGCCAGGGGTTTCTGGATGTCCCGCAGACGCTTGATGTGGGTGATGAACCGCGGTGCCTTGACGCTGAACACGAAGTGCAGGGGCGTATCGGCGTACCACTGGGCGTAGCGTTCAGGCCGTTGCAGGGCGTAAAACGATCCATTGATTTCGATGCTGTTGACGGCCCGCGACGCGAATTGCAGTTCGCGTTTCTGCGGCAACCCCTTTGGGTAGAAATCCCCCCGCCAGGGCGTGTAGCGCCAACCTGAAATACCGATATGAATCGCCGCCATGTCGCCTCCCGTCCGAGTGCCCCATTTCTTTGCTGACTGTGGGGTGGCGGGGAAAGTTTCGGTGGGACTACGGACGGCAGTGCAACACATAACAACGTAGGAGCTGCCGCAGGCTGCGATCTTTTGATTTTGTTTTTCAAGATCAAAAGATCGCAGCCTGCGCCAGCTCCTACAGGGAGGATCAGTGGCCTGTGACGATACGGGTCGAGCTTGGGGCATACACCGGGCCCAACCGGTCAAGACGCCCACTCCACGCCGTCAACGCCAGCGCCACCAGCACCACCAGACCGCCGATCCACGCGGTATGGATCAAGCCCATGTGCGCCACGATCAAACCACCGCCCCAGGCGCCGCCGGCGATACCCAGGTTGAACGCGGCGATGTTCAGGCCCGAAGCCACGTCCACCGCACGCGGGGTGTGGTGTTCGGCCTGGCGCACCACATACACCTGCAGCCCCGGCACATTTCCGAATGCCACGGCGCCCCAGACCAGCACGGTGGCCAGCGCCAGCCATGGATTGCCGGCGGTGAAGGTCAGTGTGAACAGCACGGCGGCGAGCAGGGCGAAGATGATTTTCAGGGCGCTGACAGGGCCGCGCTTGTCCGCCAGTTTGCCACCCCAGATGTTGCCGACCGCCACGGAGACGCCGTACACCAGCAACACCAGGCTGACGGTGCTGGCGCTGAAGCCCGAGAGGTCCTGAAGGATCGGCGCCAGGAAGGTGAAGGCGATGAACGAGCCGCCGTAGCCGATGGCGGTCATGGCGTACACCAGCAGCAGGCGAGGTTGTTTGAGTACCTGCAATTGCTGCAACAGCGAAGCGGGTTTGCTGTGGGCGATGTTTTTCGGAACAAAGAGCAGGCTGCCGATAAAGGCGATCACGCCCAGGGCCGACACGGCGAGGAAGGTTTCACGCCAGCCCAAATGCTGACCGATGAACGTGCCCAGCGGCACGCCGGTGACCAGTGCCACGGTCAGGCCGGTGAACATGATGGCGATCGCGCTGGCGGCTTTTTCCTTGGGCACAAGGCTGGTGGCGATGGTCGAGCCGATCGAGAAAAACACCCCGTGGGCCAGGCCCGTGACGATGCGCGCCAGAATCAGCGACTCATAACTCGGTGCTTTCCAGGCCAACAGGTTGCCGAGGGTAAACAGCACCATCAGCGACAACAACAGCAGTTTGCGCGGGACTTTGCCGGTCAGTGCGGTCAGCACCGGCGCGCCGACGGCGACACCCAGGGCATACAGGCTGACCAACAGCCCGGCGGACGGCAGGCTGACCCCAAGGTCGGCGCCGATGGTGGGTAACAGGCCAACGATGACGAACTCGGTCGTCCCGATGGCAAAGGCGCTGAGGGTCAGCGCGAGCAAGGCAATGGGCATGGCTGCAACTCCAGTGGGTTGATTCGATGGAGCGCAGTGTCGGGGTTTGGGTTGTGCGGAAAAATACAGGGATGGGCATTTGATATTTGCGTGGGGGGCAAATATCCAGGGGGAGGGCGAACTTGCCGCCCATTTATCGATCAGTTCCTTACAGTCTCATCCAATGGAGCGCGTGCTTTGATCAAGCTCAAGACCGCGATATTAATGGGGGCGCTGCTGTTTCTGGGCAGCGAGGAACTGGAAGCCGCGACGATTCCCGGTGTGCCGGCCGCCGCGACACCGCCAGCGCATCCGCAGCCGCTGGTGGAAGGCGGGTTGCTGGGCGCCATCAGCTCCAGCCTCGATGAGGTCCAGGACAAACTCGACCTCAACGAAGACCTGCTCGACGCCTGGCGTTTGCGCGCCGACCGCGCCGCCGATGAGGTGGATCAGCTGGTCAATCGCCCATCGGCCCGTTCGGCGTGGAGCGTGTCCGGCGATTTCCTGTTGCTGACCGCCGTGTGGGCCGGAGTCTTCGGCCTGCTGTGGATGTTCGGCAAGTCGCTGACCGAGCGCCTGTGCCGCCATCGCCTGCTGCTCAGCCGCGAGCGTGGTCAGGCATTGCTGGGCTACGTGCTGCCCTGGAGCATTCCGGCGGTGGTCAGCCTGCCGCTGACGATTTACGCCAGCCACTGGCTGCCGATCTCCGCCGGTCGGGCCCTGGCGTTGTGTTTCGCCTACGCCACCAGCAGCGGTGTGTTCGCCGCGTCCCTGGTGATGTCACTGGTGGTGCTGTTCAACGCCGGCCACAAGCGCCGCGCGGTGCAGATCATCCGCCAGCACAGCCCGCGACCGCTATTCGTGATCGGCTTTCTCGTCGCTCTGAGCGATGCCCTGACCAGCCCGCAGATCGCCCATCAACTGGGCGGCAACCTCACCAGCAGCATCGCGGTGTTCACGGGGCTTGCGGCGTCGATCGCCTTCGGTTGGCTGGTGATTCGCATGCGCCGTCCCGTCGCCCAGGTGATACGGATCCTGCCGCTGGCCCAGCGTCGTTCGAAGCCGGCCTTGCGCGAAACCCTGCGGATTTTTTCCGGGCTCTGGTACTGGCCGATCCTGTTGATGGTGCTGGTGTCGATCGTCAACCTGATCGGCGTCGGCGATGACAACCAGAAAGTCCTGCGCAGCGCGCTGTTCACCACCGTATTGCTGATCGCCGGAGTGTTCCTGAGCACTACGCTGCATCACCTGTTCAAATCCCACAATCAGTCAGACGTACGCCGCAGCAGCGCCTACAAGGAGCGCTTTCTCAGCCTCTCCCACGCGTTGCTGCGCATCGCCATGGCCATCGTGTTCATCGACATCCTCGGGCGGATCTGGGGCGTGTCGCTGTTCGAATTTGCGGTGAGCAATTCGGTCGGCCGGGCGATTAGCGATTCCCTGAGCCACATCGGCCTGATCTTCCTGGTGACCTGGATGGTCTGGGTGGTGCTCGACACGGCGATTCAGGAAGCCCTGAAACCGCCGGTCAACAAACGCTCGGCGCGCCAGCCCAGCACCCGGGTGAAGACCATCCTGCCGTTGCTGCGCAATGCGATCAAAATCGTCCTGGTGGTGATTTGCGCGATCACCACCATGGCCAACCTGGGGATCAACGTCGCGCCGTTCCTCGCTGGTGCCGGGGTGATCGGGCTGGCGATCGGCTTCGGTTCCCAGCAACTGGTGCAGGACGTCATCACCGGCCTGTTCATCATCATCGAAGACACGCTGTCCATCGGCGACTGGGTGGTGCTCGACTCCGGCCACGCTGGCACTGTCGAAGGTCTGACCATCCGCACCCTGCGCCTGCGCGACGGCAAGGGTTTCGTGCATTCGGTACCGTTCGGGCAGATCAAGGCGGTCACCAACCAATCCCGGCAATTTGCCTATGCGTTCTTTTCGGTGCAGTTCACCTACGACACCGATGTCGACCGGGCCATCGAACTGATTCGCGAGGCGGGGCACGAGATCAGCAGCGATCCTTTTCTCAAGTACAACCTGCAGGGGCCGCTGGATGTGTTCGGCGTCGACAAGATGGACCTCAATGGCGTGGTGCTGACGGCGCAGTTCCGGACTGTGTCGGGTGGGCAATATGCGGTCAGTCGGGCGTTCAACCAGCGGTTGAAGAAGCTTGTGGATAACCATCCTGAAGTGCATTTCGCGCAGACTTATCCACAGCAGGTTTTGATGCCCAGACGGTCTGAGCCGGTGATGGATGGGGAGGTGGAGCATTCGGCGGTGTTGATGCCGGAGCGGGTTCGGCCGCAGTGATTGGGTTCGGCCGGTGATTCTTTGGTGACTGTGCCGGCCTCTTCGCGAGCAAGCCCAGACACTCTCAATGCCGGATCAGTTTGCTGCGCACTTCAGCCATCCCTTGCTGATCCAGCTCCAGCCAAAACTGCTGCTTGCCGGCAATCTCGGCAGCCGCCGGCAATCCATCCCGATACACCAGCCGATTGCTCGCCAATGCCGGCACTTTCACCCCCGGCAACAACGTCCCCGCCAGGTTCAGCGGATCGACGCCGCACACCGCGATCAAACTGCCGTCATGGGGCCGGCGGCGGACTTCGCGCAGCAGCGCGATTGCCTCGGGCAGGGCGAATTGCTCCCCCGCCAGGCCACTGACAAAACGCCCGCCACGAATTTCGCCTCGGGCCTCCAGCCGATGGAACGTGCGCAGCAGTTCGCGCCAGCTGGGCAGCCAGTCCGCCTCACGCTCCAGCAAGCGCCAGAACACCACGCCATAACGGCGCAGCAAGGTCATGGCGATGTGTTCCAGGGTATCGGGGGAAATGGCGGTAGGACGTGCACCCTCAGTCACAGCGCCACGTCGCAGCAACGCCCAGCGCCCGGCATCGTCCATGCCGCCGATAAACGCCCCGCGTCCGCGACGGCTGCTGCGATTCTGCCGTTTGCTGGCCGGAGTGATCAGCGCGCGCAGGCCGGCGAAGCTGTCGGCGTTCACCAGCCCGGCGCCCACCAGCTCCTGCAAGGCGATTTCCAGTTCGGTGCGCAGCACATGGGCTTCGTGGGTCAGCTCATCGAAAAACAGCGCGCCGTGCTGGCGCAGGGCTTCGTAGACTTTTTGCGTCTTGGGCGACAGCTCATTGACCGGCGTCTGCTCGGTCAGATCGCTCCACAGCCCGACCCGGTTGCGCGGTAGCAGCACGATGGGCGTGTTGCGCAGGGCGCTGCTGGCGCCCTTGTTGCGCGCGGTCAGTCGGGTCCAGATCAGCTTGCCACTGCGACACAAATCATCGAGCCAAGTGGCCGAATAGTCCTTGATACGCGCCGGCAGGATGTCGCTGTCCCAGGCGGATGCGGCGGCGGGGTAACCCTCGAACTGCGCGACGATCGACGGCAACACCGCGCTGCCCTGACCCTGGCTGGCGCTGGACAGATGCTGCCAGTCGAAGAGAAAACGCATGAAATCCTGCAGCGCCACCGGCTCGATTTCCCGTCGCAGACGCTTGACCGTGTAGCGATGAATCCGCGCCAGCAAATGCCGCTCGCACCACTGTTCCTCTTCCACGCCGGGGATGAAGCGACCGCGCAGGACGTAACCTTCACGCTCCAGTTGCGCCAGTGCCTGGATGACTTGCACCGGCGGCAATCCCAATGGTCCGGCGATCGCTTCGAGCGGGAGCGGCGAGAAGGCACTGAGCCGGGCGCGAATCACTTCCAGCACCGCTTCGTCGTGTTCCCAGGGCTCATCGAAACCGGGCAAGGCATCCAGCGCCGGCCACACGGCGGCCTGTGGATAAATCGCTTGCAGGCAGGTCAGCCGCTCCCGAGCCAGCCATAACCCTTGATCGAGACGACAGGCTCGCCCACTGTCGGCCAGCGCATTCAACCAATCGACCCAGTTCTCATTGGCCTGCGCCTCGGCCTCGGTGATGCACGCCAGGCTCATGAGCGCTTCGTGCATCTCGTCGACGCTGTTGGGCTTCGGCCAGGCTTCCTCGCCCACGGCGACGATGGCCTCGGCGTCCAGTGCACCGAGATCGTCGGTGGATTGCGGATCGCTCCAGCGGCGGTTGATCACGGCCTGGGTGCGGCGCTCTTCCAGCGGTGCATCGTCGAGAAAGGTATAGGGGCGGGCGCTGAGAATCTCCGCGGCCAGCGGCGAGGGCGCCGGCAGATCGCGACTGATCAGGCGCACCTCGCCTCGTTCCATGCGCCGCAACAACGCCAGCCAGCCTTCGCTGTCCATGGCCTCGTGCAGGCAGTCGTCGAGGGTTTGTTCCACCAGCGGATGATCAGGAACCTCCCGTTCACCGGCGAGGTTTTCCACACAGGCGATCTGATCGGGAAACACGCTGGCGATCAGGTCCTCGCTTTTCATCCGCTGGATCTGCGGCGCGACCTTGCGCCCGCCGGTGAAGCGCGGCAAGGCCAGCGCTACTCCGGCATTCCAGCGCCAGCGCACGCCGAACAGCGGCGCCTCGAGCACGGCCTGGATCAGGATGTGCTCGGCGCTGTTGCTGTGCAGGTAGCGCCAGACATCGTCCAGTTCAAAGCTGTGGCTGGTGGACAGCGACAGGACGATGGCGTCCTCACTGGCGGCGGCCTGCAATTCGAAGTTGAAGGTGCGGCAGAAACGCTTGCGCAGGGCCAGGCCCCAGGCGCGGTTGATGCGGCTGCCGAAGGGCGTGTGGATGATCAGTTGGGTGCCGCCGGACTCGTCGAAAAACCGCTCCATCAGCAAAGTGTCCTGGGACGGCAGGGCACCCAGGGCCTGGCGCGCGCGGGCCAGGTATTCCACCAGTTGTTCGGCGCTGGCGACGTTCAGGCCCAGGGTTGCGGTCAGCCAGTCGAGGGCCGGTTGCAGATTGCCCGGTGTGTCGCCCAGCAGCGCATCGAGTTGCGCCTGCAGACGCGCGACGGCGAACGACAGTTCCGCGCTGCGTCCCGGTGCTTCACCGAGCCAGAACGGGATGGTCGGCGGCTGGCCCTGGGCGTCCTCGACCCGGACCTTGCCGGTTTCGACCCGCAGGATGCGGTAGGAAGTATTGCCCAGCTGGAACACATCGCCGGCGATGCTTTCCACGGCGAAGTCTTCGTTGACGCTGCCGATGTTCAGGCCCTGGGGTTCGAGCAGCACGCTGTAGTCGGCGTTGTCCGGAATGGTCCCGCCGCTGGTCACGGCGGTCATTTTGCTGCCGCGCCGCCCGCGCAGGGTGCGGTTGACGGCATCGCGGTGCAGATAAGCGCTGCGGATGCCCTGTCGGCCGTTGTAGCCTTCTGCGAGCATGTGCAGCAGCGCCTGGTAGTGTTTTTCGTCGAGCGCGGCGTAGGGCGAGGCCTGTCGGAACAGTTCCAGCAACGCCTGCTCCGGCCATTCCTGGCAACTCACCTCGGCGATGATCTGTTGCGCCAGTACGTCCAGCGGCGCCTGGGGGATTTGCAGGGTGTCCAGTTCGCCCCGGCGCACGCAATCGAGCAGCGCCGCGCATTCGATCAGGTCGTCACGGGTGATGGCGAACAGTCGGCCCTTGGGCGTGCCGCCGACCTGGTGCCCGGAGCGACCGACCCGTTGCAGAAAACCGGCAATCGAGCGCGGCGAGGCGATCTGACAGACCAGGTCGACGTCACCGATGTCGATCCCCAGCTCCAGCGAGGCCGTGGCGATCAGCACTTGCAGCTCGCCACGCTTGAGCCGCTGCTCGGCGTCCAGGCGAAACTCCTTGGCCAGGCTGCCGTGGTGGGCGGCGACGGCGTCCTTGCCCAGGCGCTCGCTCAGGTGGCGGCTCAGGCGCTCGGCGAGGCGGCGGGTGTTGACGAAAATCAGCGTGGTGCGGTGTTCCTGGGCAAGGGCGGCGAGACGGTCGTAGACCAGCTCCCAGACATCGTTGGCCATCACCGCCGAGAGCGGCACCGGCGGCACTTCGATGTCCAGGTCCCGGGGGCGGGCGTGGCCGATGTCGATGATCTCGCAGTCGCGATCGCGCCCGACCAGAAAGCGCGATACCGCATCAATGGGTTTTTGCGTGGCCGACAGGCCGATGCGCACCAGTGGCTCGGCGCACAGCGCCTGCAGGCGTTCCAGGCTCAAGGCCAGATGGCTGCCGCGTTTGCTGGCGGCGATGGCGTGGATTTCGTCGACGATCACCGTGCGGGTGGTTTCGAGCATCTGCCGGCCGGAATCGGAGCCGAGCAGCACGTAAAGGGATTCGGGGGTGGTGACCAGAATGTGCGGCGCGGTCTTGCGCATCGCCGAGCGTTCTTTCTGCGGGGTATCGCCGGTGCGCACGGCGGTGGTGATCTGAAGTTCCGGCAGGCCCATGACCCGCAGTTGTTCGGTGATGCCGGCCAGTGGGTCTTGCAGGTTGATCTGGATGTCGTTGGACAGCGCCTTGAGCGGCGAGACGTAGACCACCAGGGTCTGGTCGGGCAGGCCTTCGGGGCTTTCCAGGCCGCGGTGGACCAGATCGTCGATGACGGCGAGAAATGCGGTGAGGGTCTTGCCGGAGCCGGTGGGCGCGGCGATCAGGGTCGAGCGGCGCTGGCGGATCAGCGGCCACGCCCGGGCCTGGGCGGCGGTGACCGTCGCGAAGGTGTTGCTGAACCAGGCGCTGACGGCAGGATGGAAGCCGCTCAGGGCACTGTCGGCGGGGATGGGCAGGTTCATGGGGTCAGTTATGCGGGTGGGGGCGGGAAGATGCAAGTACCGCCGGGGCTTTGTGGTGGTCTTGAGGGCCTCCTCGCGGGCAAGCCCGCTCTCACAGTGTCCGTGTCATTCACAAATGCCCTGTTCACTGCAAATCTCTGTGCGAGCGGGCTGCCCGCGAAGAGGCCGGATGCAGCGCCACAAAACCCTGCCATCTACACTTTGCGGATGACGGTTGCGCACTAAACCCGCAAAATGCAACGATTCCGGCAACTATCGACGACATCGCCCACAGGCGCTGTCGATAAAACCATTGTTCCAATCAGACTGGGCCTGCTGACTTTATGCGAATGCGCCTTATGTTACTGGGCGGCGGAAATGCCCTTGGGCAGGCGCTGATTCGCCTCGGTGCAGAGGAAGACATCAATTTCCTTGCCCCCCGCCCGCCGCAAGACGGCTGGGATGCCGCGAGCCTGACCCAACTGCTCGACGACACCCGCCCGGACGCGTTGATCAACCTTGCCTACTACTTCGACTGGTTCCAGGCCGAAGCGGTCAGCGAACAGCGTCTGGCCGGGCAGGAGCGGGCGATCGAGCGTCTGGCCGAACTGTGCCAGCATCACAATATCGTTCTGCTGCAGCCTTCGAGCTATCGCGTGTTCGACGGCTCCCGCGCCACGGCCTACAGCGAAAAGGACGAGCCGGTACCGCTGGGCCTGCGCGGCCAGGCGTTGTGGCGGATCGAACAGAGCGTCCGCGCGACGTGTCCACAGCACGTTCTGCTGCGTTTCGGCTGGCTGCTCGATGACAGCCCCGATGGCACTCTCGGGCGTTTCCTCGGTCGGGCCGAGCGCCCGGAAGAGCTGTTGATGGCCGATGATCGTCGTGGCAATCCGACACCGGTGGACGACGCAGCGCGGGTCATCATCTCGGTGCTCAAGCAACTCGACTGCGCGGCGCCGCTGTGGGGCACCTATCACTACGCCGGACACGAGGCGACCACGCCGCTGGCGCTGGGGCAGGCGATCCTTACCGAAGCCCGGGCCCTGCATCCGCTGGCCATCGAAGCCCCCACCGCCCAGGCCCACGCCGCGCGCCCCGACGCCGCCGAAGAGCCGCAGCACGCGGTACTGGCCTGCAAGAAAATCCTCCACACCTTCGGCATCAAACCCCGCGCCTGGCGTGCGGCGTTGCCGGGGTTGCTGGATCGGTTCTACCGCCACGGCTGATGCGCTCCCACAGAGGAAAAAATGCAGGAATAGATAAAGGCGCCCATCAGGCGCCTTTTTTTACAGCTCGTTCCCACCACGTGAACGATTTTTAGAACTTGTAGCCCACACCGACCATGTACACGAATGGATCTGCGTCCACGTTGACTCGTGCCCGGGTGCCCGGTGCGACGGCGTTGTTTTCCACGGTCGCGCGGGTATCGATGTCGATGTAGCGCAACTGGGCGTTGAGCAGGATGTGGTCAGTCAGCATGTAGTCCGCACCAACCTGCCAGGCCACGCCCCAGGAGTTTTTCGTGTTGAAGTTGCTGAAACCGTTGGCGCGGGCTTCGCTGCTCAGGTGTTCGTCGTACATCCAGGTGTAGTTGACGCCCGCACCGACATAAGGCTGGAACGCCGACTTGGCGTCGAGCGGGTAGTACACCAGGCTCAGGGTAGGCGGCAGTTGCTTGAAGCTGCCGAGCTTGCCGTTGGCTGCGCTCAGGGCAGTGCCCTTGAGTTTCACGTCATGCTCGAACGGCGTGGCCGCCAGCAGTTCGATGCCCAGGTGATCAGTGATCATGTAGGCGAAGTTCAGGCCCAGTTGCGTGTCGCTGCTCAGCGTCGCCTTGCCGCCCAGATCGGCACCGCTCAATGGACCCTGATCGACCTTCACGGTGGAGCTGTCGGTATTGGGATCAACGGTGATCGCGCCGGCACGCAGGAGGATGTCGCCTTTTTCGTGGGCATGGGCGAGCGGGGCTGCGAGCGCGAGAGCAAACAGCGTGGCGCCGAGCAGGGACTTGTTCATGGGGGCTCCAAAGGACGTTAAAAATTTTTGATGTCCAATGGTAAGGCGGCTAACGAATTGGTCTTTTGACTCAGCTCAAGGAAATCGTGATGGCCTGAAAAGATCGCAGCCTTCGGCAGCTCCTGCAGGGAAACGCATTCCAATGCAGGAGCTGCCGAAGGCTGCGATCTTTTGGGGGCCGAAATCACTCCGGCAATTCATACATGTAGATCTTGTCCGCCTGCATCTGATACCCGGCATCGGCCAGCTCGCTGGTGGACGCCTTGACCTGCATCGGCCCTTCGACCCAATACGGCTGATACAGCTCGTCGACCTTCACCCCCACCTCGCTTTTGACATGCACGATCTGGTTCGATGGCGGCGGCGGAACGTGGATGCAGGCACCGAAGTACGGCACCAGCAGGAACTCCGTGGTGCGGCCTTCCTCATTCACTTCCAGAGGCACGATGTAGCCCGGCAGGCGTATATCCTGGCCGTCGAGGGCCTGGACCACCGGTGCGTTGGGCATGCTCTGCTTGGCGGCCGGCGCCGATTCGGCGGACAGCGCATCGCTCATCTTCGACAGGTCATGCAGGGGCGTCATGTCCGGTACGACCGGCATGGCATCCGGCGGAATCATTTCCGACCAGGTCAGCTCCTTCGGCTCCGCTGCCCACAGCGGCAGGGCGACCAGCATCAACAGCGCAAGCAGAGCGCGGGGCATTTTCAACATCCTCATAAACGGATCGACAGGCCATCGGCCAGGGATTGGCGATACGCGCGCCAGGCCGGCACGCTGCCCATCAACAGGGCGGCGAGCAGAATGCCAGCAAGCAGCGTCCATTCATACTCGCTTGGCCATGCCAGTGGCAGATACAGCCCGTAATTGGCCTGCACATAACCCTGGGCCGCGGCGATGCACACATACAGCAGCGCAAGGCCAGCGGCCACTCCCGCCAGCGCCAGGGCAAACGCTTCGAGCACCAGCAAGGTCGCGATATGCCAAGGGCGCGCACCCACCGAACGCAGAATCGCCATCTCCCGGCGACGTTCGTTGAGGCTGGTGAGAATCGCCGTGAGCATGCCGATCAACCCGGTCAGCACTACAAACAGCGAGACCACGAACAAGGCTTTTTCCGCGGTGCCCATCAGGCTCCACAGCTCCTGCAGCGCCACGCCCGGCAGGATCGCCAGCATCGGTTCACCACGGAATTCGTTGATTTCCCGCTGCAGGGCGAAGGTGGAAATCTTGCTGTTGAGGCCGAGCATGAACGCGGTGATGGCTTGCGGCTTGAGATCCATGTTGCGCGCCTGATCGGCGCTGATCCGCTCGTTGCCCCGGGCCGGAACGCCGTTGTGCCAGTCGATGTGTATCGCCTCCATGCCGCCGAGGCTGATGTGCAGCGTGCGGTCCACCGGCGTACCGGTGCGCTTGAGAATGCCGACCACGGTGAATGGCTTGTCGTCATGCTTGACCAGGCTGATCGCCGCCACGCCGTGGGCCAGCACCAGTTTGTCGCCGAGCTTGTAGTGCAGGGCGTCCGCCACTTCGGCGCCGAGCACCACTTCGAACGGATCGGTGGCGAAGGCGCGGCCATCGGCCAGTTCCAGGTGTTGCTGGCGACCGTACTGGTAGTGCTCGAAGTAGGCCTCGGTGGTGCCCATCACCCGATAGCCGCGATGGGAATCGCCGAGGGACATCGGAATCGCCCACTTCACCTTCGGGTTGCTGGCGAAGTGTTCGAAGCTGTCCCAGCGGATGTTGTTGGTGGCGTTGCCGATGCGGAACACCGAATACAGCAGCAGGTTCACCGAGCCTGAACGCGCGCCGACGATCAGGTCGGTGCCGCTGATGGTGCTGGCGAAGCTGGCCTTGGCTTCGGTGCGCACCCGCTCCACGGCCAGCAACAGGCAGACCGACAGGGCGATGGCGAAGGCGGTGAGAATCGCGGTGAAGCGGCGGTTAGCCAGACTGGCCATGGCTAGACGAAACAAGTACATCTCAGACCTCGGAAACAGTGGCGGCGCGATTGAGTTCGGCCAGCGACAGATGACGATCGAACAGCGGCGCCAGGCTCTGGTCATGGCTGACGAACAGCAGGCTCGAACCGGCCTCGCGGCATTCGGCGAACAGCAGGCGAATGAAGTTTTCGCGGGCGTCGAAATCCAGGGCGGAGGTGGGTTCGTCGGCGATCACCAGTTCCGGCTGGCCGATCAGGGCCCGCGCGGCGGCGACCCGTTGCTGTTGGCCAATGGACAGTGAGTCGGCGCGACGACTGAGGATGTGTTCATCCTTTAAACCGAGGTGGGCGAGCAGGGTCGCGGCGGCCTGGTCGACGCTGCCGTGACGCTGCTTCGCCCGCTGGGCACGCAGCCTGGAGAAGTGGCAGGGCAGCTCGACGTTTTCCCGCACCGAGAGAAACGGCAGCAGGTTGAACTGCTGGAAGATGTAGCCGGTGTGATCGACGCGAAAGTGATCGCGGGCGCCGGCCGACAGTTGCGTCAGCTCCTGGCCGAGCAGGCGGATGCTGCCGCGATCGGGCTTTTGCACACCGCCGAGCAGGCCGAGCAGGGTGGTCTTGCCACTGCCGCTGGGGCCCTTGAGGAACAGGGTTTCGCCCGGTTCCAGGCGAAAGGCCGGGATGTCCAGCAGCGGTGGATGACCGGGCCAGCTGAAGCCCAGGTCGGACAGTTCGATGAGTGCTTGGGTCATGGCGCCGATTTCGTGATGTTGATGACCTGTGCAGGAGCTGCCGAAGGCTGCGATCTTTTGACTTTGAAAATCAAAAGATCGCAGCCTCGTTTCACTCGACAGCTCCTACAGGGGATCTACGTGAATTTAGAATTTCAGGGACGCAGCCTTGGCCGTGACTTCCACCCCTTGCTGCCCGTTCGGGCTGATCAGTTGTACCTGAATTTTCTGGGTAGCCGGGAATGTGTTGAAGATATTCGCCAGGTCCAGGGTTTTCAGCGCGGCCGCAGTGGCGCAGGTGAAGCTGTAGTGGGCGTGGATTTCGCTGTGGTCGTGATGATGTTCGTCCTTGGCGTCTTCATCGTGATCATCGTCGGCGTCCGGCTTGTCGCCGAACAGTGGGCTGTTGAGCTCCTGGCTGGCCACCACGCAACCGGCGGCCTTCGGCAGGCTGAACAGCGCCAGCGGGTTTTCCAGCTGGCTGCGGGCGGCGACGACCTTGGCCTTGTCGGCGTCAGTGGTGGCGGCGTGCTCGAAGCCCACCAGGTTCATCGCCGGGCTATCCAGTTCCAGTTCCAGGGTCTGGCCATCCAGCGCCGCGTTCAGGCGTCCGACACCGTGTTCATGGGCACCGAGGCTGCCGTGTTCATGGTCGTGGTCATGATCATGCTCGTCCGCGGCATGGGCGACAGCCAGCGGCAACAGGGCAAACGGCAAAGCGAGCAACAGACGACGCATGGCGAATCTCCGGAAAGCAAATGAAAGAAATGTTATGTAATCTTATAACGTAAGTGCGGAGAGTTTGACTGCCTGCTTGGCGTTGCACAAGTCCCATGGGAGCATGCAGCGAAGAAATATGCGGGAGCAGACCTATGTTGCGAATTCGCGGAAGCATCGGCGAGTGGCCGGTGGATTTGACGCTGGAGATGGATGACGCCGACTGGGCGCGGTTCGGCGCGCAATTGCAGGTGGAAAAAACCGAGGTCGTCGCAACACCGGCCAAAACGCCGAATCAGGATGAGACGCTGTGGCAGATCGCCCGGGATTTGCTGCGCAAGGCCGGGCAATTGAGCGGGCCGGATCTGCTGGATCAGCTGGAAGGGCTGACCGGTAGCGCGGTTTCAGGCAAGCGGCTGCTGGTGCGCCTGCGGCACAGTGCGGATGTGAAAGTGGAGAGTGGCGCGGATACGCCGATTTACCGCTGGATCGAGTGAAACATAAAAGATCGCAGCCTGCGCCAGCTCCTGCATTGGAACGTATTCCTCTGTAGGCGCTGCCGCAGGCTGCGATCTTTCGATCTTAATAAAGCGCAGCGAACAACTTGCGACGGTACACGGTCACCAACGGGTGATCATTACCCAGCAACTCGAACACCTGCAGCAACGTCTTGTGCGGCAAACCTTCGCTGTAGCTGCGGTTGCGCATGAACAGCTTGAGCAAACCATCGAGCGCCGCCTCGTACTGCTGGCGAGCCAGTTGCTGCACGGCAAGCTGGTAGACCGCTTCATCGTCCTGCGGATCTTTCGCCAGGCGCGCCTTCAAGTCGGCGGCGTCGGGCAGGTCCTTGGCCAGGCCAAGGAACTTGATCTGCGCCTTCGCACCGGCCAGGGCCGCCTTGTGATCATCGCTCTTGACCGCATCGAGCACCGCTTGCGCTTCGCTCAGTTCACCGCGCTCGGTGAGGCAGCGGGCAAAGAGGATCAGCGCCTTGGCGTTGGTGTTGTCCTCGCCCAAAAGGACGGTGAGGATGGCTTCGGCGTCGGCGAAGCGACTGTCATCGAACAGCGCCTGGGCCTGCTCCAACGGATCGGCCGCGGCAGGTGGCGGCATCTGGACATGAGGCTCGAGCAGGGCGCGAACGGCCGACTCGGGCTGCGCCCCGGCAAAGCCATCGACAGGCTGGCCATCCTTGAACAGCACCACGGTTGGCAGGCTGCGAATGCCGAAGCGGGCGACGATGTCCTGCTCGATATCGCAGTTGACCTTGGCCAGCAGCAACTCGCCCTGATAGCTCTCGGCGATGGTCTGCAGCATCGGCATCAGCACTTTGCACGGCGCACACCATTCGGCCCAGAAATCCACCAGTACCGGTTTGTGGAAAGAGTTCTCGATCACCGACTGGTCGAAATCGGCAGTCGTGGCGTCGAAGATGTACGGCGTTTGCTGACTCATGGGGGATCTCGTAGAAGCGTGAATGGGGCAACTATACGGCCTGGCGGGGTGTGGCCGGAAGCGTGATGGCCCTCGATAGTGTGTTGTCGGGACGTCCGTCATCGCGGGCAAGCCCGCTCCCACAGGTACAGTGCGATCCCTGTGGGAGCGGGCTTGCCCGCGATGCTTTTAATGGCGTTGCGCGTGATAAAGGCTCACATGCCGAAATTCTTCCGGCTCACACAGGTCCGGCAAGGTCATGGCTTCGAGCATTTCGATGCGTCGATACAACGGATGACGAAAATCCCGCACCCGCGAATCCGCCACCAGCGCTTGCCGGCCACGGCTGAGGAATTCATCGAGCAGCGGCAGGTTCGCCCGGTCGTACAGCACATCCGCCACCAGGATCAGATCGAAGCGATCGGCCTCGGCGAAGAAATCCGTCGAGTAATTGAGCTGTACATCATTGAGTTCGGCGTTCGCCCGACAGGCCGCAATCGCCAGCGGGTCCAGATCGCAGGCCACCACTTCCAGCGCCCCGGCCTTGACCGCGGCAATGCCCGCCACGCCTGAACCTGCGCCAAAATCCAGCACCCGCTTGCCGTTGACCCATTCCGGGAATTCGGCCAGGTATCGGGCCACCGCCAGGCCGCTGGCCCAGCAGAAACTCCAGTAGGGTGGTTCATGCAGGATGCGACGGGTTTCCTCGGGGCTGAAGGCGCGGTCCATGTTGTCGCCGTCGATCAGCCACAGCTTCAACTCGGTGTCAGGCAGGTCACAGGCAACCAGGCGCGCGTCGCCGAGCAGTTCACTCAACGCCTGTTGCAGGTCGAGCGGTGCACTCATGGGGCTTTGACAAATTGCAGTTGGCCCAGTGCCTGGGTGGTGGGTTGGGTGATCAATTGCGACGGCAGATGCAGGATCAGCTGGCCGGACTGGCTGGCGCGACCGCGCAATTCAACCCGTGCGCCGGCCGGAAAGGCGTCCGGGTTGAAGCGCAGGTGAAACGGCAACACCTGATTGGTGCCGATCAGGCTTGAACTGGCGAGCAACTGTTGCGGGCGATCCTTTTCGTCGATCACCAGCAGTGCCAGTTCGACTTCGGCGCCGGCCGGCACGCCCTGCAGGGTGCCGCTCAATTCACGCTGGTAAGCCGGCAGCGGGCCGAGCTCGGCAGCTTCTTTGGCTTTTTTCTGCGCCTGTTGCGGTGCCGGGCCTGGCGTCGGCGGCTGAGGCTTGGGCGCATCGCTGCTGCAGGCCACCAGGAGGCTGAAAAGGCTGAGCAATACGAGCGGGCGTAACGACATGGGCAGCTCCGGAAACGTGAAATCCATGGATCGACAGATCATGCCGTCTGTATACCGCAAAGCCTATGGCTTGTCTTGCCACCGGGATGCGCTACCATGGCCCTCCCTTTTTTTGTTGCCTGCCACCATGCACTGTCCCTTCTGCGGTGCCAACGACACCAAGGTCATCGACTCGCGTCTGGTCGCCGAGGGCGAACAGGTGCGCCGCCGGCGTGAATGCCTGGCCTGCGGCGAGCGTTTCACGACGTTCGAAACCGCTGAACTGGTGTTGCCGCGCCTGATCAAAACCGACGGCAGTCGCCAGCCGTTCGACGAAGAAAAACTCCGCGCCGGCATGCAGCGTGCGCTGGAGAAGCGCCCGGTGAGTGTCGAGCGCCTCGAATCGTCGCTGGTGCACATCAAACACAAACTGCGCGCCACCGGCGAGCGCGAGGTCAAGTCCCTCGTGGTCGGTGAGCTGGTGATGACCGAGCTGAAAAAGCTCGATGAAGTCGCCTACATCCGCTTCGCTTCGGTCTATCGCCGCTTCCAGGACCTCAACGAGTTCCGCGAAGAGATCGATCGCCTGGCCCGGGAGCCGGAGAAAGAATGACCACGCCTGCCGAGCAAGCCATCCTCGACGCCCATTACATGGCCCGCGCGCTGGAACTGGCGCGCCGCGGCCATTACACGACCCATCCCAACCCGCGGGTCGGCTGCGTGATCGTCCGTAACGGGCAGGTTGTCGGCGAAGGCTGGCACGTGCGTGCCGGCGAGCCCCATGCCGAAGTCCACGCCCTGCGCGCCGCCGGTGAATTGGCCAGGGGCGCCACCGCCTACGTGACCCTTGAACCTTGCAGCCACCACGGTCGTACGCCGCCTTGCGCCGACGCCTTGGTGAAGGCCGGCGTGGCGCGGGTCGTGGCAGCGATGCAGGACCCGAATCCGGAAGTTGCCGGTCGCGGCCTGCAACGCCTGGCGCAGGCTGGCATCGCCACCGACAGCGGCGTGCTGGAAGGCGAGGCGCGCAAGCTCAATGAAGGCTTCCTCAAACGTATGGAGCACGGCTTGCCCTTTGTACGGGTCAAGCTGGCCATGAGCCTGGACGGCCGCACGGCGATGGAAAGCGGCGAAAGCCAATGGATCACCGGCCCAGCCGCGCGTTCGGCGGTTCAGCGCCTGCGCGCCCAGGCCAGCGCGGTGCTGACCGGCGCCGATACCGTGTTGACGGACAACGCCCGCCTGACCGTACGCGCCGATGAGCTGGGCCTGGATGCCGAGCAAACCGCGCTGGCCATGAGCCGGCCGCCCCTGCGCGTATTGGTCGACGGCCGCCTGCGGGTGCCGCCGGATGCGCCGTTCTTCAAGGCCGGGCCGGCACTGATCGCAACTTCCGTGGCGGTCGAGGAACAACACGCCAACGGTCCGGAATGCCTGATCGTGCCCGGCTTCGATGGCCAGGTCGATTTGCGCCAGTTACTGGTCGAGTTGGCCAACCGTGGCATCAACGAAGTGCTGGTCGAAGCGGGTCCACGGCTGGCGGGTGCTTTCGCTCAGCTGGGGCTGGTGGATGAGTTCCAGATCTTCATGGCCGGCAAGTTCCTGGGCTCCACGGCCCGGCCGTTGCTGGACTGGCCGCTCGCCCAAATGAAGGATGCGCCGGCGCTCAAAATCACTGAAATTCGCGCGGTGGGCGATGACTGGCGAGTCACTGCCATTCCTTTGCCAGCGGCGAGCGTATAATTCCCGGCCATCGTTACAGCGCTGGCTCTGTTCTCGAGGAGAACCCCATGTTCACCGGCATCATCGAATCCATCGGCAGTATCCGTGCATTGACCCCCAAAGGCGGAGATGTGCGGGTCCATGTAGCAACCGGCAAGCTCGACTTGAGCGACGTCAAACTGGGCGACAGCATCGCGGTCAACGGCGTATGCCTGACCGCCGTTGAACTGCCGGGCAATGGCTTCGCGGCGGACGTCAGCCGTGAAACCCTCGACTGCACCGCCATGAACGACCTGAAAAGCGGCAGCCCGGTCAACCTGGAAAAAGCCCTGACGCCGACCACCCGCCTGGGCGGGCATCTGGTCAGCGGCCACGTCGATGGCGTGGGCGAAGTGGTTGCCCGCACCGAGAACGCACGGGCCGTGGAATTCCGCATCCGCGCCCCGAAGGAACTGGCCAAGTACATCGCCCATAAAGGCTCGATCACCGTCGACGGCACCAGCCTGACCGTGAACGCGGTCGATGGCGCCGAGTTCCTGCTGACCATCATTCCCCACACCCTGACCGAAACCATCATGGCGTCGTACCAGCCAGGCCGTCGGGTGAATCTGGAAGTCGATTTGCTCGCCCGTTACCTGGAGCGCCTGCTGCTGGGCGACAAGGCGGCGGAACCTGCAGCTGGCAGCACCATTACCGAAAGCTTCCTGGCCCAAAACGGCTACCTCAAATCCTGAATTTTGAAAGAAGGGGGTGCCTTGTGGCGCTCAATAGCATCGAAGAACTGGTTGAAGACATCCGCCAAGGCAAGATGGTCATCCTCATGGATGACGAAGACCGCGAGAACGAAGGCGACCTGATCATGGCCGCCGAGTGCTGCAAGCCCGAGCACATCAACTTCATGGCCAAGCACGCCCGTGGCCTGATCTGCATGCCGATGACCCGCGAGCGCTGCGAGCTGCTCAAGCTGCCCTTGATGGCGCCGCGCAATGGTTCCGGTTTCGGCACCAAGTTCACCGTGTCGATCGAAGCGGCCACCGGCGTGACCACCGGCATCTCCGCCGCCGACCGCGCCCGCACCGTGCAGGCGGCTGCCGCCAAGGACGCCAAGGCCGAAGACATCGTCAGCCCCGGCCACATCTTCCCGCTGATGGCCCAGGCCGGCGGCACCCTGGCCCGCGCCGGCCACACCGAAGCGGCCTGCGACCTGGCGCGCATGGCCGGTTTCGAGCCGAGCGGCGTGATCTGCGAAGTGATGAACGACGACGGCACCATGTCCCGTCGTGCCGAACTGGAAACCTTCGCCGCCGAACACAACATCAAGATCGGCACCATCGCCGACCTGATTCACTACCGGATGATCCACGAACGTACCGTTCAGCGGATTGCCGAGCAGCCGCTGGACAGCGAACTGGGCCAATTCAACCTGGTGACCTATCGTGATTCGGTGGAAGGCGACGTGCACATGGCCCTGACCCTGGGCAATGTCTGCGCCGAGGAACCGACCCTGGTTCGTGTGCATAACATGGACCCGCTGCGCGACCTGCTGATGGTCAAGCAACCGGGCCGCTGGAGTCTGCGCGCCGCCATGGCCGCGGTGGCCGAGGCCGGCAGCGGTGTGGTGCTGTTGCTCGGTCACCCGCTCGATGGCGATGTCCTGCTGGCGCACATCCGCGAAAACAGCGAGCACCCGGCGGTGAAAAAACCGACCACCTACAGCACTGTGGGTGCCGGTTCGCAGATCCTGCGTGACCTGGGCGTGCGCAAAATGCGCCTGATGTCGGCGCCGATGAAATTTAATGCGATATCCGGTTTCGATCTGGAAGTTGTAGAATACGTGCCCTCCGAATAATGACCGGGTGTTTCCGGCCAGTAATTCGCGGTTCAAATATCACTGAGGGGCGCGTAGAAGACGCGTCCCGGCTCTTTAAGAGATCTATCGAATGACCCTGAAGACCATCGAAGGTACGTTCATCGCCCCTAAAGGCCGCTACGCTCTGGTAGTGGGCCGTTTCAACAGCTTCGTCGTTGAAAGCCTGGTCAGCGGTGCAATCGATGCCCTGGTTCGCCATGGCGTGAGCGAAAGCGACATCACCATCATCCGTGCCCCTGGCGCCTTCGAAATCCCGCTGGTTGCGCAGAAAGTCGCTCAGAAGGGCGAGTTCGCGGCAATCATCGCCCTGGGCGCGGTCATTCGTGGCGGCACTCCGCACTTCGAATACGTGGCGGGTGAATGCACCAAGGGCCTGGCCCAAGTGTCCATGGAGTTCGGCGTACCGGTCGCCTTTGGCGTGCTGACCGTCGATTCCATCGAGCAAGCCATCGAACGTTCCGGCACCAAGGCCGGCAACAAAGGTGCTGAAGCTGCCCTGTCCGCTCTGGAAATGGTCAGCCTGCTGGCGCAGTTGGAGGCCAAGTGATTAGCGACGAAAGCGATCGTTTCAACCCGCGCGATCCAAAGCCTGCCGATGCCGGCAAGCCATCGAAAAGCGCCAAGCGTCGCGAAGCCCGTCAGCTCGCGACCCAGGCCCTGTATCAATGGCACATGGCCCGTCAGTCGCTGAACGAGATCGAAGCGCAGTTCCGGGTCGATAACGATTTCACCGATGTCGATGGCGCCTACTTCCGCGAAATCCTGCACGGGGTTCCGCAGTTCAAGACCGAAATCGACACCGCGCTCAAGCCTTGCCTGGACCTGACGATCGAAGAGCTGGACCCGGTTGAACTGGCGGTTCTGCGCCTGTCCACCTGGGAACTGCTCAAGCGCGTCGACGTGCCTTACCGCGTTGTGATCAACGAAGGTATCGAACTGGCCAAGGTCTTCGGTTCCACCGACGGCCACAAGTTCGTCAACGGTGTACTCGACAAGCTGGCACCGCGTCTGCGTGAAGCTGAAGTGAAGGCGTTCAAGCGCTGACAGGCGCTTGGAGTGTCGACACCAGTCCATGGGCGAGTTTGAGCTGATCCGTAATTTCTTCGCCGCCGCGCCCTGTGCGCAAGGCGGCGAAGGCGTTGCCCTCGGGATCGGCGATGACTGCGCCCTGCTGGCTGTTCCTCCCGGGGAGCAGTTGGCGATTTCCACCGACACCCTCGTGGCCGGTGTACATTTCGCAGACCCCTGCGACCCGTTTCTGCTCGGTCAGCGCTCGCTGGCTGTTGCGGTCAGCGACTTGGCCGCCATGGGCGCCACCCCCATTGCCTTTACCCTTGCCCTGACCTTGCCGTCGGTGACCTCCGACTGGCTGCAAGCCTATGCCCGCGGTTTGAACCAGATGGCGCAGAGCTGCGGCGTGGCCCTGGTGGGCGGCGATACCACGCGCGGGCCGTTGAGCCTGACCATGACCGTGTTCGGTCGTGTGCCGGCCGGCCAGGCCCTGACCCGCAGCGGCGCGCAACCCGGTGACCTACTGTGTGTGGGAGGTGACCTGGGCAATGCGGCCGGGGCGTTGCCGCTGGTGCTTGGCCAGCGTACTGCCGAGGCGGCCATCGCCGAACCGCTGCTGGCGCACTACTGGTCGCCGCAACCGCAACTGACATTGGGTCGGGCGCTGCGGGGCAAGGCGACGTCAGCGATGGATATCTCCGACGGCCTGCTCGCCGATTGCGGGCACATTGCCCTGGCGTCGAACGTCGGCCTGCAAGTCGAGCTCGAGCGCCTGCCGATGTCGGCGGCGCTGCGGGCCTTTCTCGGTGAAACGGGCGCGCAGAACGCCGCGCTCAGTGGCGGCGACGATTACGTTTTGGCCTTCACCCTACCGTCCGTCGAGTTGCCTGCGATGCTGGCCGATGGATGGCCAGTCCATGTGGTCGGACGTGTAGTGAGCGGGCAGGGCGTGACCCTGCTGGATGCCGACGGACAAGACATCACCCCGCAAATCCGGGGTTATCAACATTTTCGGGAGACACCGTGACAGACCATCCCAAGCAGGTCCCGGCGGAATTCGTACCGCCGTCGGTCTGGCGCAATCCATGGCATTTCCTGGCGTTCGGCTTCGGCTCGGGCACCTTGCCAAAGGCACCGGGCACCTGGGGGTCGTTAGTTGCGCTACCCTTTATCCCGTTATGGCAAATGTTGCCCGATTGGGGCTACTGGCTGATGTTGGGCATCACCATGCTGTTCGGCTTCTGGCTGTGCGGCAAGGTGGCCGACGATTTGCGTGTGCACGACCACGAAGGCATCGTCTGGGACGAGATGGTCGGGATGTGGATCACCCTGTGGCTGGTGCCGGAAGGCTGGCAGTGGCTGTTGGCGGGTTTCCTGGTGTTCCGCTTCTTCGATATTCTCAAGCCCTGGCCGATACGCTGGGTAGACCGGCATGTGCACGGCGGCGTCGGGATCATGCTCGATGACGTATTGGCCGGTGTGTTTGCCTGGTTGGCCATGCAAGGGTTGGTGTGGATGTTCGCCTGACTGGAGAGGTTAACAGGCGATTACCGGGAGAACTTGACTGGGAGAATCAAGGATGGCTCTACGCGGGTTGATGGTGTTGGTGCTGACCTTGTTTTGCTCATTCGCCCAGGCGGAGGAGGCCGCAACCACGCCGTCGGTGATTCACCTGGCCAGCGAGGATTGGGAAGACTACACCGCCGCCAATGGCCAGGGCCTGGGTTGGGACGTGCTGCGCAAGGTCTTCGAGCCGGCGGGCGTCCAGCTGGATATCCGCAGCGAACCTTATCTGCGCTCCATCGGCCTGGCCGAGCGTGGCGAAGTGGATGCCTGTGTCGGCTCCTACCGCGACGAGTCTGAAGCGCTGCTCTACCCGCACTGGAATTTCGATACCGATCACATCTACGCCCTGGGCCTGGCCAGTAGCCCGGTGCCGACCCCGGAAACCCTGGGTGATTACCGACTGGCCTGGGTCCGCGGCTACGATTACCAGGATTACCTGCCCAACATCCGCCACTACGATGAAGTGGTCCGCCGCACCGGCATCATTTCGATGCTCACCTACAAGCGCGTCGACTACTACATCGATGCACTCACCGAGGTGGATTTCGTCCTCAATCGCGCCAAGGATCCCTCACAGTTCCGTCGCACCCACATTGCAGAACTGCCGCTCTACCTGTGTTTCAGCAAGACCCCCCAGGCCCGCGCGCTGATGGCCCTGTTCGATGAGCGCATGGAAAAACTGGTGAAAAGCGGCGAGCTGAAGCCGATTTTCGAGCGTTGGAAACAGCCTTATCCATTCGACAAAAACTGAGTCTGGCCCGGTAACTCGCCTTTGACCTCTGTGGGAGCGAGCCTGCTCGCTCCCACAGAGGGTTTGGGCAGGCCATATCAAACTTTTTGATGGTTATGCTCGATAATTCAGCCTAAGCGTCGGTTGGAACGTGCTGTTACAATGCCGGCCTGCGAATCTTCAGTCTTCTTAGATCAGGAGCACACCGGTGCCTGTCGTTTTTGTCGCCGCTTCCAAGCTGCCAACGCCTTTTGCGCAATTCACCATGCACGGCTTTCTCGATGAAGCCACCGGCCGCGAGCACGTTGTGCTGAGCCTGGGTGAGATCGCCGACGGTGCCCCGGTACTCGGCCGGTTGCATTCCGAGTGCCTGACGGGCGACGCCCTGTTCAGCCAGCGTTGCGACTGCGGCTCGCAACTGGAAGCCGCGCTGCAGGCCATCGCCCGCGAAGGCCGTGGCGTGCTGCTGTACTTGCGTCAGGAAGGCCGCGGCATTGGTCTTCTGAACAAGATCCGCGCCTACGAGCTGCAGGACGGCGGTGCCGACACCGTTGAAGCCAACGAGCGCCTGGGCTTTGCCGCCGACCAGCGTGATTACGCCATGTGCCTGCCGATGCTGGAGCACCTGGGCGTGAAATCCCTGCGCCTGATGACCAACAACCCACGCAAGGTCAAAGCCTTGACCGACATGGGTATCGTGGTGGCCGAGCGCGTGCCGCTGCACACCGGTCACAATCCGCACAACAAACTCTACCTGGCGACCAAGGCCAGCAAGCTCGACCACATGATGGGCAACGAGCACCAGGGCGAGGTAGACCGCGCGTGACCCGAGGTCAGGTGCGGCGGCGACTGTCCGTCAACTGGTGGCAATACTTCGCGCTGGCGCTATTGCCGCTGTTCGTGATCAATGGCGTGTTCGGTGAGGGCGAGGCGATCCTGCCCGTGCTGGCGATGCCGTTTTTCATCGCCGGCGTGGCCTCGATGTTTGTCAGCCTGAAGTTCTTCGGTCGCTACAAGCACGCCTTGATCGCCACGCAAAAAGCCCTCGACACCCCGGAAGAACCCGCGGCCTGGATCAGCCTCGCGGCCAAGCGGCGCATGGCATTCCTCGCCGCCAGCCTGCCGGCGTGGATCGGTGCACTGGCGGTGTTCGTCGGTCTTGAAGCCGTGCCGTTGATGCTGCTGGCGCTGTCGACCGCCGTGCTGTTTTACCTCTACCGTATCCCGCGCCAGCTGGCTTGATGCGTTCTTTCTGGCTGGCCTGTCTGCTGCTGGCCTCAAGCGGGTCGGCAATGGCAGTCGAGCGGGTGGTCAGCCTTGCACCGTCACTCTCGGAAATCGTCGTCGAACTGGGCTCCGCCGATCTGCTGGTGGGGGTTCTGGATGCCGGCGAACGTCCCTCTGAACTGAAGAACCTGCCCTCCGTTGGCCGCTACGGTCAGTTGGACATGGAGCGGCTGCTCAGCCTGAAGCCCGATCTGCTGTTGCTCTGGCCCGGCAGCGTCGGTCCGGCCCAGCGCGAACAGCTCAAGCGCCTGAACATTCCCATCTTCGTCGCCGAACCGCACAACTTCGCCGAACTCACCGTACAGATCGAAGCCATCGCCGCGCGGCTCGGGCGATCTGAACGTGGGACGGCATTGGTGGGGGATTTGCGTCGACGGCTGGCGGAGCTGCGTCAGCGTTATCGGCGGGAGCAGCCGTTGCGCGGCTTTTATCAGGTATGGGACCGGCCGCTGTACACCGTTGGTGGTGGGCAGATCATCAGTGATGCGCTGGATGTCTGTGGTGTGCGCAACCTGTTTGCCGATCTGACATTGCCAGCGCCGCAGGTGAGTGTGGAGGCGGTATTGTTGCGTAATCCCGAAGTGATATTGGCGGGAGATCAGGCTCAGCTGGATGCCTGGAAGGCCTGGCCGCAAGTCGATGCGGTGGTTCACAAGCAGTTGCTGTTGGTCACCGACAAAGGCCTGGAGCGGCCGAGTGGGCAGATGGTCGAGGCGACCGCCAAACTCTGCCACCTGATCCAGCCCGATCGTTGAGTATCCACAAACCCCTGTAGGAGCTGCCGAAGGCTGCGATCTTTTGATTTTGTTTTTGAAGATCAAAAGATCGCAGCCTTCGGCAGCTCCTACAGGTGATTTCAGCGGATATCGGGTGTCCAGGTCACACCAAAGATCCAGGCCCGACCTTCCTCGCGATACCCGTACTGACTCCCCTCATGGCTGTACAACACCCGGCTGTAATCCTTGTCCAGCAGGTTATCCACCTTCATCTCCAGCCTGATCTCGCGATTGAGCGCCCAGCTGCTGCGCAATCCCAGCAACCCATAGCCACCCAGCGAATGCTCGTTGTTCAGGTCGTCATAGCTGCCGCTCACCGCCTGCCAGCTGGCGCCCAGCCCCAGGCGATCAAACTGCCGGTCCAGATCCAGGCTCAAGGTACGTCGCGCACGGCGGGCGAGGGTATGGCCGGTGTCGCGGTCGCGCGGGTCGATGATCGCCACGCCCAGGTTGCTCTGCCAGCCGAACAGCTCCTGCTTCAGCGCCGCCTCGAAACCGTTGATCCGCGCCGACGCGACGTTTTCCGGGCGTGAGTTGCTGCCGAAGATGATCGCGTCTTCCAGATCGGTCCGGTACAGCGATGCCTCCAGGCGGCTGTCTTCGGTCAGCTGGCTGCGCCATTGCAGTTCATAGCTCTTCGAGGTTTCGGGCTTGAGGTCCGGGTTGCTGAAGTCCGGGTAATACAGGTCGTTGAAGGTCGGTGCGCGGAAGCCTTCGCTGTAGGTCAGCAGCAGATCATTGTCAGGGTTTAGCGGCAGGGTGAAGGTGCCGCTCCAGCTGTTGTGCCCGCCGAATTGCTGGTTCTGGTCGCGGCGCAGACCCAGTTCGGTGGAGAAACTGTCGGTGTGATAGCGATGCTGAACGAACGCCGCGCGGTTCCAGCGGCTGTTTTCGTCGAAGTCCGTGCTGCTGTTGAGCCGATCTTCGTACCAGTCGCCGCCGAGGATCAGGCTGTTGCGTTCGTTGAGGGTCAGGTCGTTCTGCCAGCTCACCGAATCGCGATAGGTGTTGAACACGCTGCGTTCGTCGCTGAGCTTGTCGAGGGTCTTTTCGCGGTTTTCGCTGTGGCCGAATTCGACGCGGCTTTTCCAGACCTCATTCACTCGCGCGTCCACGTAGCTGCTGACGCTGCTCACGTCGAATTCGCTGTAGGGCTGCTGCTGGACCGACTCGAACGTGGTCAGGTCGAAGCGGCCGAACGGGTTGTCGAATTCGCTTTTGCCGCGGTTATCCAGCACGTTGGCGCCGATTTCGATGTCCTCGTTCCGGGCATGGCTCAGGCTCAGGCTGAATGACTGGTTGCGATAGGCGTCGTGGTCGCCATCGCTGGGATAGGACTGGTGGGTGCGATCGATCCCGGCGGTTTCATCGAGGCTGGCACCGAGGTTGAAACGGGTCTGCGCATCGCCCCCGGACAAACCGAGGCTGCGCTCCCAGGTCTGATTGCTGCCCATGCCGACGTGCAGTTGCGGTCGCAACCCCGGCTCGCCGCCACGACGGGTGAAAATCTGGATCACGCCGCCGATGGCATCGCTGCCGTAAATCGCCGAACGCGAGCCGCGCAGCACTTCCACGCGCTCGACCTGTTCGATGTTGATGTGCTGCAGGTTGCTGTCACCGGAACTGGAGGTGCCAATGCGCTGGCCGTCCACCAGCACCAGGCTTTGCGCCGATTGCGTACCGCGAATGTAGACGCCCGGCAGACTGCCGCGCCCGCCGGTTTGCGCCACCTGCACTCCCGGCACCCGGCGCAGCAGATCGGTGACGCTGTTCGGTTGCAGACGGTCGATGTCTTCGCGGGTGAACACGGTATTGGCGGCACTGCTGTCGTTGCGCGCCTCGACCTGGCGATTGGCGCTGATCAGCACATCCGGCAGTTTCAGGGCCTGATCGCGTTCGAAGCTGTCGGCCAGCAGCGGGCCCGACGGCAGAAGGGTCAGCGTCAGGGCGAGGGGGGAGAGTTTCATGGAAGATCCGAGATTTCAGCCACAACACAACCCCAATGCAGGAGCTGCCGAAGGCTGCGATCTTTTGATTTTGATTGTTCAGACTTGAAGCTGCCGAAGGTCAGGATCAATAGATCGCAGCCTTCGGCAGCTCCTGCATGGGGATCGGGTTTACCGGTTCAGCAATTGCAGGCGCTGACGGATCGAAGCCTCGATCCCGGCCTCATCCAGCCCGCATTCCGCCAGCATTTGCGCAGGCTTGGCGTGCTCGACGTAGATGTCCGGCAGGCCCAGGTTCAGCATCGACTTGAGGATGTTCTCCCGCGCCAGGAACTCGCTGACCGCGCTACCGGCGCCGCCCATGATCGCGTTCTCTTCGATGGTCACCAGCAGCTCGTGACCGGCGGCGATTTCGCGTACCAGCGCTTCGTCCAGGGGTTTGACGAAACGCATGTCGACCACGGTCGCATCCAGCGTCTCGGCGACTTTCAGCGCCTCGGCCAGTTGCACACCGAACACCAGCAGGGCGACTTTGCTGCCCTGGCGGCGAATCACGCCCTTGCCGATTTCGATCGGTTCGAGGTCTTTCTCGATGGTGGCGTTCGGGCCGTTGCCGCGCGGGTAGCGCACCGCCGCCGGGCCTTCGTAGAGGTGGCCGGTGGTGAGCATCTTGCGCAGTTCGTTCTCGTCGCTCGGGGTCATCACCAGCATGCCGGGGATGCAGCGCAGGAACGACAGGTCGAAGCTGCCGGCGTGGGTCGGGCCGTCTTCGCCCACCAGACCGGCACGGTCAATGGCGAACAGCACGTCGAGGTTCTGCACCGCCACGTCGTGGATCAGCTGGTCGTAGCCCCGCTGCAGGAAGGTCGAGTAGATCGCCACCACCGGTTTTGCGCCTTCGCAGGCCATGCCGGCGGCGAGGGTCACGGCGTGTTGCTCGGCAATCGCCACGTCGAAGTAGCGCGAAGGATAGCGCTCGCTGAAGGCCACCAGGTCGGAGCCTTCCTTCATCGCCGGGGTGATGCCGACCAGGCGCGGATCGACCGCCGCCATGTCGCACAGCCATTCGCCGAACACGCCGGAGTATTTCGGGCCGCTGGCTTTTTTCGGCGCGGCGGCCGGAGCGTTCAGGGGTTCGAGCTTGGTGATGGCGTGGTAACCGATCGGATCGACTTCCGCCGGTGCGAAGCCTTTGCCTTTCTTGGTGACCACGTGCAGGAACTGCGGGCCTTTGAGGTCGCGCATGTTACGCAGGGTGGCGATCAGGGTCGGCAGGTCATGGCCGTCGATCGGGCCGATGTAGTTCCAGCCCAGCTCTTCGAACAGCGTGCCGGGGACCAGCATGCCTTTTGCGTATTCTTCGGTGCGACGGGCGATTTCCCAGGCGCCGGGCAGACGCGACAGCACTTTCTTGCTGCCTTCGCGCATGCTCGCGTAGGTGCGGCTGGAAAGGATTTTCGCCAGATAGTTCGACAGGCCGCCGACGTTGCGCGAGATCGACATGTCGTTGTCGTTGAGGATCACCAGCATGTTGGCGTCCACTTCCGGCGCATGGTTCAGCGCTTCGAACGCCATGCCCGCGGTCAGGGCGCCGTCGCCGATCACCGCGATGGCCTTGCGATCGCTGTTCTGCAGGCGGGCGGCAATGGCCATGCCCAGCGCGGCGCTGATCGAGGTGCTGGAGTGGCCGACGCCAAAGGTGTCGTACTCGCTCTCGGAGCGGCGCGGGAAAGCGGCGATGCCGTCTTTCTGGCGCAGGGTGCCCATACGCGCGCGGCGATCGGTGAGGATCTTGTGCGGGTAGGCCTGATGCCCCACGTCCCACACCAGCCGGTCGTCCGGGGTGTCGAAAACGTAGTGCAACGCGATGGTCAGCTCGATCACGCCCAGGCCGGCACCGAAATGCCCACCGGTCTGACCGACCGTGTAGAGCAATTCCAGGCGCAACTCATCGGCCAGGGTTTCCAGCTCGGCTTCGCCTAACCGGCGCAGGCCGTCCGGCGTGTTCGCGCGGTCCAGCAGGGGCGTGGTCGGGCGCTTGCGGGGAATCTCATGAAACGTCGTGGGCATCAGGCGAATCGTTATAGGTATAAAAGATGCGGCAGTTTACCTGATGCATCGGCCCCTGCCCACGCGTTGGTCTTTTTTGGCGAATACGCCTTAGTTGCGGCGCGAGACGATGTAGCGGGCCAGATCGCGCAGGGGCTCGGCGGCCGCGTCAAACGGTCGCAGCGCATGCAGGGCCTGATCGCGCAGCTCCAGGGCGTAGGCCTTGGCGGCGTCCAGACCCAGCAGCGCCGGGTAGGTCGGCTTGTCGCGCGCGATGTCGGCGCCCTGGCGTTTGCCCAGGGTGGCGGTATCGCTTTCGACGTCGAGAATGTCGTCCTGCACCTGGAACGCCAGACCAATGGCCAGCGCATATGTCTTCAGGGACTTGAGTTCATCCTTCTCAGCGCGGCCACTGGCCAGGGCGCCGAGCTTGACGCTGACTTCGATCAGCGCACCGGTCTTGTGCCGATGCATGTATTCGAGGGCTTTCTGGTCGAGCTTGAGGCCCACCGAACCGAGGTCGATGGCCTGGCCACCGACCATGCCCGCCGGGCCCGCGGCCTGGGCCAGGGCGCTGACCATTTCGAGGCGAATCTGCGCGTCGGCGTCGCTCAAGCGCGGGTCGAGCAGGGCGCTGAAGGCCATGCTCTGCAGTCCGTCGCCGGCGAGAATCGCGCAGGCTTCATCGAATTTCTTGTGGGTGGTCGGCTGGCCGCGACGCAGATCGTCGTCGTCCATGGCCGGCAGGTCGTCGTGCACCAGCGAGTAGGCGTGGATCAACTCCACCGCACAGGCCGCGCCATTGGCTTGCTCGGCCTTGCCGCCCAGCGCTTCGCACGCGGCGTAGGCCAGCAGTGGACGCACACGCTTGCCACCGTTCATCACGCTGTAGTGCATGGCTTCGTAAAGACGCGCCAGCTCAGGGCTGGGCGCGGTGAAGAGGGTCTCCAGGGCCGCATTGACGCGGGCCTGGCTGGCTGCCGAGTACGCTGCAATCATTCTGGTTGATCCGCGTCGAAGGGTTCCTCGGCCAACTCGCCATCACGCTCGAGCAGCACCTGCACCTTCTGCTCGGCCTGGGCCAGCGCCGCCTGGCAATCGCGAGTCAGCCCGATGCCCTGCTCGAAAGCGGTCAGCGAGTCTTCCAGCGACAATTCACCATTCTCCAGACGCTCCACCAGCGTTTGCAGGTCAGCGAGGGACTGTTCGAAATCCAGTGCAGCTTTTTTGCGGGCCATGGCGGCTATTTCCGGTAGACGTTAAACCGGCGCGACACTAGCAGATAGGGGGTTTATGGGCAAATGAGCGGGCCGCAAAGCCATTCACCCCGTAGGAGCTGCCGAAGGCTGCGATCTTTTGATCTTGCCTTTGAAAAATCAAAAGATCGCAGCCTTCGGCAGCTCCTGCAGGGGATCGCGTTACGCTTCGGGATAGCGGATTTCATAGCGAGTGCTGCGGCCGCCACCCGGCAAGCGCTTCAGGCAACCCTTTTCCAGCAATTCGGCCAGATGCCGGGTCGCGGTGGCCTTGGACACCTTGGCCACCGCCTGATACTGCGCCGCGCTGATCCCGCCTTCGAATCCCCGTTCGCCGCCATCGAGCAAGCGATTGAGCACCTTGGTCTGCTCCGCCGTCAGCGCCGATTCCCGGTGCGCCTGCCAGAAACGCGTCTTGCCCAGCACCGATTCGATGCGCAGCATGGCCTGCTGCAGGCTGCGCAACAGGGTTTGCAGAAACCACTCCAGCCACTGGCTGATATCCAGCGTGGCCTTCTGGCTGCTTTCCAAGACCCGGTAGTAGCCTGCGCGATCGTCGAGGATGCTCGCCGACATGGCATGGAAACGGATCGCCTGGGCCTCGCCCTGTGCCAGTGCCAGGTCAGTGATGGTGCGTGTGAGTCGACCATTGCCGTCGTCGAAAGGGTGCAGCGTGACGAACCAGAAATGGGCGATGCCCGCCCTGAGCAGTGGATCGAGGTCGGGCTGATTCCGGCTGGCGGCAAACCAGTCAAGAAACGTAGTCAGTTGCTGTTCGAGTCCTGGACGGGGCGGCGCCTCGAAATGGATGGTCGGCCGGTCGAGTCGCCCCGAAACCACTTGCATCGGCTCATCGCCGCGCAGGGCTCCCACCCGTATCGAACGGGCCGCGAAGTCCGTGTGCTGATCAGGAAACAGCCATTCATGCCAGCTCAGCAGCCGCTCGAGGGTCAGAGGTTCGGCGAAATGCCGGGTGGCGTCGAGCAGCAACTGCGCCAGGCCCTCGCTGCGTGGGCTGACTCTTTCGCCATCGGTCAATTCCAGTCCCAGCCGCCGCGCCAGGGAGGAGCGCACCGAACCGACATTCAATTGCTCTCCCTCGATCGCCGAGGAGGTCACGATGTTCTGTAGCAGCGCATCCAGTTCGCTTTGCGCGCTCAGGGAGTTGCCGACTGACCCGGTCATCCCCATCAACTGGCCCTGGGCCTGAACACATTGGCGCAGCAGTGGCGCCAGGCGTTCGGCCTGCCATGTGAAGTTCGGCCAGTCGGGTTGTTGCCAGATCCAGTCAGTTGCCATGGGCGAAATGCTCTGCGGGGCGTGAGCCGAATAACAAGGCCATTCGGCTCATTTGATGAGCCGAATATGACGCCTAATCGGCTCACCGTCTACCCGCCAGCGTGATTGCCCCCGCACTTACAGACGTTTGCGATTGTTAAAAAACTTTCGAATGACTACCCTTCGCGCCATTGATGACCCGTCAGTCGCGGGTCTTTCAGACGAAACGCAGTATTGGGATCTGTAACGCGCCGAGGATCAGGCGCAAGGTTTCGTCAGGCATGGCAGGAGGCGTCACATGCGTTCATTTCTTTTGCTGCTGATCGGTTCGGTTTGTGTGCCGGCCATGGCCGCGCCGGGGGCCGAGTTGTCGGAGCCGGTGGGTGGCTGGCGCTTCAACGGGTTGCTCGATCGCACGGAAAATCCCCAGGTGGCCTATCCCACGCCGCCCATCGACCGGGGCGTGCAGCGCAATCGCACGATGATCCAGGGCCAGCTCAAGGCCCTTGGCACACAACGCGGGCCCCACACCCTGGCGGTCAACGGCAATCCGCTGAACCTGTACACCGACGAGCAGGGGCGTTTCGCCCGGCCCTATGCGTTCGGCGCCGGCTCCAACAGCGTCGAGGTTCGCAGCGCCGAAGGGCAGTCGCTCAAGCGCGTGCAATTCTATGAAGCCAACAACCTGCGCACGCCGGCGCGAATCCGTGTGGTGCTGGGTTGGGACGACCCGAAAGCCGAACTCGACCTGCACATCATCACCCCCGACGGCCAGCATGCGTTCTGGGCGCGGCCGGCGATGAGCAACGGCGGTGGCCTGGACCCGGACGGCGTCGATGGCCCCGGTCCCGAGATGTTCACCATGACCGCGCCGCTGCATGGCACCTATCTGGTTTACGTGAACTATTGGGGCAACTTCGGCAACGGCGGCTATAACTTCGATGAGGCCAGCAACCAGAACGAGGTCATCACCTCGCAAATCAACCTGGTGCTCAACGAAAACACCGTCGACGAAAAACGCGAGACCTTCATCGTGCCGTTGCGCGCCATCGGCGATCTGCTGCTGGTCAAGACTTTCAACTATTAAGCATCCCGCTTCACGGATGAACTGCCGAGCTTTTTGAACATGAGTGAAAACACTGCAGCCCCGGCCGCACAAACACCAGGCGTCAAACCTTCTCGCCGTTGGCCGGTCATTGTGGTCGGGCTGTGCCTGGTCGCGGGCGTGGCCGCCGGCATGGGCTGGTTCATGCAAAAGCACCAAGAGCCTGCGCCGCAGCTGGCGGCGGAAAAGCTCGGCATGAGCCGCCCCGACGGTTTGCTGGAAACCCGCTCCCTGAGCCAATTGCCCAAAGACCTGCTGACGGTGCCGTTCCTCAAGGAAACCCTGACCGAGGATTTCGTCTTCTATTACGAAACCCACGCCGATCGCCTGGGTTTGATCGGCAGTCTGCGGCGAATCATTTACGAACATGACCTGAAGTTACAGGACACGTTGATCGAGCAACTGTTCGATCAGCCGGCCGACATTGCCCTGTGGCGTGGAGCGGATGGGCGACTGCGGGATTTCCTGCTGGTGATGGATCGCGGCGGCCTGGCCAAGGTGCTGGAGCCGCTGGCGAAAGTGGCGCTGGATGATTCGCAGCTGAGCAAGATCGCCGACCTGAAAGTCGGCACCGATGATGTGGCGCTTTATCAGCTCACCTACAACGCCGGCCGCGCGCTGCTGTTTGCGTCCCATGGCGACAAACTGGTGGTGCTGTCGAACCCGACCAGGTTCTACGATCCGCAAAGCGGAGCGACACAGGCGTCGGGCAGCGTTTCACCGCAGGCCCTCGCCGCACTGCTCAACGGCGACAAACTGTTCCCCGAAGCCTTCGGCCTGCAACCCCGGGCGCCGGAGGTCAAGCAGCGGCTGTCGGTCAATGCCAGTGTGCTGGCCATGGGTTACCAGCGGTTCATCCCGAATTTCGCCGGCCTGCGGTTCGACATGGACGACAAGGGCTGGCACAGCTTCCTGGCCATGGACGAGCTGGATAACCAGCCGGACTTCGATTTCAAGCCGATCTGGCAGGCCATGCCCATGGGCGCCAGCGCCTGCGTGGCCTTGCCGCTGGCGGCCGAGCAACAGCAACCCTTGCTGGTCAAACTCGGTGCCGAAGCGTCGGCGGCCGAAGCGATGACTGAACACATGGCCGGCGCGGCGGGCCTGTGCTGGTACGCCGATTCGCGGTTGTACACGCCGTTGCTGGTGGCCAGCCTGAATGACAAGGACAGCGCAAAACTCGATGGCGATCTGGGCCAGCTGTTCGGTTCGATGGTGGGTGCCTACGAAGCCAAGGTCGACGAACACGCGTTTCCCGTGGTGGAGAAGCAGGAAGGCCAGAGCCATCAATGGCAGCGCCAGGTCAGCTCCAACTTCGGCCCCTACAAGGCCAAGAATGCCGAAAATCCCGACGCGATCAGCGGCAAGGCGTTCATGCGCGTGAGCCTGGCGCGGCACGGCTCGACCCTGGTGTTTTCTCTCGACGACAAGTTGGTGGACAAGGCCCTCGGCACCCTCGACAAACGCTTCCCGCCCATGGCTGACGTGGTGCCCAAGGACCTGCTGATGCCGATCTATTTCGGCCCCGACTCCATGGCGCAACTGATGCAGCAGGAAACCCTCGACAGCCTGCCGCAGGACATGGAGCCGGTGTTCTACAACGCCGCGCAAACCTACCTGATCCCGAAACTGCGCACCCTCGGCGGCTACGGCAAATACGCCCTGACCCTGCCCGAAGGCAGTGAGCCCGATGGCCACTGGCAATGGCTGCCGCTGGCGTGGAAAGCGCTGTGAGCCAATCGATGCGAATCCTCGGCCTGCTCGCGCTGTTGATGGCGGGACAAGCCCTGGGCAGCGAAACACCGGCGCTGGATGTGCAGCAATCCCAGGTGTTCCGTGCCTGGTTCGTGCGCATCGCCCAGGAGCAACTGAGCCAGGGCCCGAGCCCGCGCTGGTATCAGCAGGATTGCGCGGGGCTGGTGCGTTTCGCCGCCAACGAAGCGCTGAAAGTCCATGACGACAAATGGCTGCGCAGCAACGGCCTGTCCAATCGCTACTTGCCGCCGGAGTTGCAACTCAGCGATGCCCAGCGCGGCCTGGCCCAGCAGTGGCAACAGGGCGGTGGCAAGGTCGGGCCGTACGTCAACGCCATCAAGCTGATCCAGTTCAACAGCCATCTGGTCGGCCGTGACGTGACCCAGGCCCGTCCGGGCGACCTGATGTTTTTCGATCAGGGCGATGACCAGCACCTGATGATCTGGATGGGCCGCTACATCGCCTATCACACCGGCACCACCACTCCCACAGACAACGGCATGCGTTCGGCAAGCCTGCAACAACTCATGACATGGAAGGACACCCGATGGATACCCGATGCAGCCAACCCCAACTTCATCGGCGTTTATCGACTGAATTTTCTCTCCCAATGATCGGTGCCCGCATGTTGCGTCTTCTGCCTCTGTTGTTGCTGCTGGTGCTGCCGTTTTCCGCGAGCCGTGCCGAAGACACGGTCGAGCCGAGCGGCTATGCGCCGGTGGCCGGCGAGAGCTTTTTCCTGCTGGCCGACAGCAGTTTCGCCAGCGACGAACAGGCGATGGTGCGCCTGGAAGCCCCCGGCCGCGACTACCGCCGGTTCCGCATGGAGCCTTACGGCGGCGCGGACATCCGCGTGTATCGCATCGACAAGCCGCTGGATTTCCTCAAGCGCCAGAAGAACCTGCACCGGGTGGTCAGCGACGGCCAGTTCAAGGGCGAGGGCCTGTCCAACACCCTGGCCTACCTGTGGGACAACTGGTATCGCAAATCCCGTCGGGTGATGCAGCGGGCGTTTTCCTACGAGTCGCGTAAACAAGTCACCGAGGAAGTCCCGGAACTGAAGATGGGCGAGGCCATGGCCGCGCCAACGCCCTATGACGCACAGCCGCAATTCGCACTGATTCCGGGCCTGCCGGTGGTCAGTCAGTTCCGCTATCCGTTGTGGGAAGCCAAGCCGATACAGCCGCCGCCGGGAGTGAACCTGGCCGGTTCTTCCAGTGAGTTCGTCAGCGTCGCGCCGGGCAACGTCTATATCCCGTTGGGTCAGCTCAAACCGGGCCTGTATCTGGTGGAAGCGCTGATCGGCAAGTACCGTGCGACCACCATCGTCTTCGTGTCCAACACCGTGGCCGTGAGCAAGATTGCCGGTGATGAATTGCTGGTGTGGGCCGCGCGCAAACACGAAGGCAGTTCGGTGCCCAAGGTCAATGTGCTGTGGACCGATGGCCTGGGCGTGATGAGCAGTGGCGCCACCGATGCCGACGGTTTGCTGCGCCTGAAACACGTCAGCCCCGAGCGTTCGTTCGTGATCGGCGAGGACGAAGAGGGCGGGGTGTTCGTCTCGGAAAACTTCTACTACGACAGCGAAATCTACGACACCAAACTCTATGCCTTCACCGACCGGCCGCTGTATCGGCCGGGGGATTGGGTGTCGCTGAAAATCGTCGGTCGCGAGTTCAAGAATGCCTGGGATTCGGTGCAGCCGGCGGCGGCCGATGTCAACGTGACCGTGCTGGATGCGACGGGCACGGCGCTGCAAAGCCTGGACCTGAAGTTCGACGCCAAGGCCGGCACCCAGGGCCGTTTCCAGTTGCCGGACAACGCGGTGGCCGGTGGTTACGAGCTGCGTTTCAACTACAAGGATCAGGCCTACAGCAGTGCCTTCCGCGTGGCCGAATACATCAAGCCGCACTTCGAGATTTCCCTGAACCTGGCCAAGCAGGACTACCGCACCGGCGAACCGGTGAAGGGCAATCTGGTGCTGCTGTACCCGGACGGCAAGCCGGTGGCCAACGCCAGGTTGAGCCTGAGCCTGCGGGCTCAGCAACTGTCGATGGTGGATAACGAACTGCAGTATCTGGGGCAATTTCCGGTGGAGCTGACCAGCACCGAACTGACCACTGACGCCAAGGGCAACGCCACCCTCGACCTGCCGGCGGCAGAGAAGCCGAGCCGCTACATGCTCACGGTCTTTGCCAGCGATGGCGCGGCGTATCGGGTCAAGACCACCAAGGAAATCCTCATCGACCGTGGTGCCGCAAACTTCCGCCTCAGTGCGCCGCAGCGCTTCAGCGCGGTGGGCGACAAGGTCGTCTTCAGCTACACCAATGAAAACGAGCAGGCCCAGGCGGTCGTGCCAAGCAGCTACGGCTGGGTGCGCCTGGAAGACCAGAGCACCGGCGAAGGCAAGCTGGCGGCCGGGGACAAGGGCTTCACCCTGGCCTTCGATCGCCCGGGCACTTACAACCTGACGCTGCGCGATGATCACGGCCGAACCCTTGGCGCGACCGGGCACTCGGTCACCGGCGAAGGCGTGAAAGCGGTGCCGGGCACCGTGGAAATCGTCCTCGACAAACCCGAGTACAAGGCGGGCGATGAAGCGCTGGCGCTGATCACCTTCCCTGAGCCGGTCAGCGATGCGCTGCTGTCGCTGGAGCGGGACAAGGTCGAAGCCACGGCGTTGCTGTCCAAGGGCGGCGACTGGCTGAAGATGGAAAAGCTCAGCGACACCCAGTACCGCGCGCGTATCCCGGTGAAAGACAGCTTCACGCCGAACCTGACGTTCTCGGTGCTCTACACCAAGGGCGGTCAGTACAGCTTCCAGAATGCCGGGATCAAGGTGATCACGCCGCAGATCGACGTGGCTATCGCCACCGACAAGGATACCTATCAACCCGGCCAGACGGTGACCGTGGACCTGACTACGCAGTTCGCCGGCAAGCCGGTGCCGGCGCATCTGACGGTCAGCGTGGTCGACGAAATGGTCTACGCGCTGCAACCGGAAGTGGCGCCGACCATCGACCAGTTCTTCTATCACCCGCGGCGCAACAACGTGCGCACCAGCGCCAGTTTGTCGTTCATCAGCTACGACGTCGCGCTACCGGGCAGCCCCGGTGCACCGGGCAAGGCCAACCGCAGCGAGCGTGGGGTGAAGGTGCTTGAGCGGCCGCGTCGAGAAGACGTCGATACCGCCACCTGGCAGCCGGAGCTGCTGACTGATGCCAATGGCAAAACCCGCTTCACCTTCAAGATGCCGGACTCGCTGAGCCGCTGGCGCATCACCGCCCGTGCCATCGCCGATGACGGTCAGGTCGGGCAGAAGAAGCAGTTCGTGCGTTCGGAAAAACCGCTGTATCTGAAGTGGAGCGGGCCGAGCAAATTCCGCGCGGGCGATAAACCGGACCTCGGTGTGTTTGCCTTCAGCCAATCGGAAAGCCCGGTCAAGGCGGAGCTGGTGACCCATTACGCTGGTGCCGAACAGCGGATTCCCGTGACGCTCAACAGTGGTATCAATTACATCCCGCTGCCGGCGTTTGCCCTGGCCTCGGGCGAATGGACCGCCGAGCTCGTGCAGGACGGCAAGACCGCGGATGCCCTGGCCGTGCGCCTGATCGCAACCGGCGAAGGCTGGCAAGTCACGCAAACTCAAAGCCTGGACGTGGCCAGCGGTGACACGCCGCTGAGCCTGCCGGCAGACGCGACTGACATCCGCCTGCGCCTGGATGACAGCCCGCAAGCGCTGTTCCGCTCGGCGCTCGATGACCTGCTGGGCTACCCGTACGGCGGCGTCGAACAGACCGCCAGCCAGTTGCTGGCGCTGAGCATCGCCTATCCAGCGCTGTCGACGAACCCGCAGATTCGCGATCGCTTGCGCCTGATCATGCAGAACAGCCGCTTGCGCCTGGTGCAGATGGCCGGGCCGTCGGCGAGCTTCACCTGGTGGGGCATGGACGGCGAGCCGGATGCGTTCCTCACCGCCTACGCCTATTACGCCGACTGGCACGCCAGCAAAGTGCTGGAGCTGAACCTGCCGTCGGAGCATTGGCAGCGGGTGCTGGAGGTCTACGCCAAGCAGGCGAAAAACACGCCGCTGTTGCAGCGCGCGCTGATCCTGTCGTTCGCCCGGCAGATGCAGTTGCCGGTAAACACATTGCTCAGCGGCTTGATGGACGATCTGGCGCAAGCCGGCGAGGGCAGTGCCGCGAACGTGATGGAGTCGGATGGAGGCAGCCTGGTGATGGCTGACCCGGACTCGGCGCTCGGTCTGGCCGCTGCACGGGTGCTGACCGCTTCTCTGGCGCGTGAGGCCAAGGTGACTGTGCCGGAGGCGTTCAATCGGCAAATGGCGGATGCGCAACAGCGGCTGGCGGTCAGCTCGCAGCCGTTTGCCGAGGCATTGAGCCTGTCGCTGCAGCCTTTCGATCAGGCCCGGGCGACGGCATTGCTGCAACGGCTGCTGCCGCAACAATCGACCCTGGAGCGCGCGTTGGCGCTGACCTGGTTGCAGCGCAGCATCGAGCAAGCGTCGCCGACCATCGCACTGGCGCCGGGTGAAGGCTGGAAGAAAAAGTACGGTGACAGCGGCGAGATGTACTGGGTCTGGCAGGGGGCTTCGCCGGTGCCTTCGGTGTTGTCGGTGAGCGGCACGCAGGAGCGTCCGTTGCGCGCCGCATTGAGCTTCCAGACCCGCCAGCCATCGGTTGATCCGCTGGCCGTGACCGTCACCCGTCGCCTGTCGCGCCTGGTGCCGGGCGACGAGGCCTTCACCTTCAAGCTCGAACCGGTCGGCACCACGCCGCTGTCCAGCGACAGCCTGTATCTGGACGAAGTGATCCTCACCAGCAAGGCCGCCAGACCCTTGCGCTACGGCCTGCTGGAAGTGCCGCTGCCACCGGGCGCCGATGTCGAGCGCACCACCTGGGGCATCAAGCTGATGGGCAAGGCGGGCACCGAGCCGACGGCCCTGGAAAAGGCCCGCTTCGAGCCGGGGCAACTGGCTTATGCGGTGCCGGTGGATGCGTTGAGCGGCGAATTGCGCCTGCGGCATCTGGTGCGCTTCTCGCAGAAGGGCCAGTTCAACCTGCCGCCGGTGCGTTTCACCCAGGTGTATGCGCCGCAACATCAGGCCCAGGAGCAGAAACCGGCGCTCGGTCAGGTGACGGTCCACTGACATGTTTCGGGCGCTGGTCTGCGGCTTGCTGTGTTTGATACCTGCGCTGACGATGGCGCAGGACGAGCCCTTGCGTCTGGCCTTCAAGGGCGAGTTGCTGTCCTTGAGCCGGACGCAGCTGCTGTCCCGCGAGCCGTTGCCGGACGCTTTGCAGGCACCGCTGGGCAGCGTGTGGAAGCTGTTCGTCTACGCCTGGCTGGTGGACACCGGGGCCCGCGAGCCGGCTTATGAATGTCGCGGGCAGTCGAAGGAAGAAGTCTATTGCTGCACCGCGGGCGGCAAGATTGAGCGCGATCAGGCGTTGGTGAAGTCCTGCGGGTTGTATTTCGAGCCGTCGCGGCTGGGGATTTCTGCAGCGGACTGGCAGGCGTATTGGCAGGCGCGGCAGGCGCCGCAGTGGCTGATGTATTTGCCTTCGTTGCAGCCGGCGACACGGGTGTCGGTGGCGGAGTTGTTGCGCATGATGGCAACGATGCCGGCGCAGGATCAGGCTCGGCGAGTGCTGCTCGATGTGGTGTTGAGCGCTGCCGATGGAAATGTAGTGGGCGAACTCGGCAGCCGCTTGCGGGTGAAGACCTGGAGCTGGCTGGGAGATCAGGACGCTGCCTCGCGCCAGGGTGGTTTCGCTGGCTGGACCGTGGACGGCACGCCGATCTGGGCGGGTGGTCGCGGCACCAGTCAGCGGGTTTTGCGTGATTACGCACAGGCTCTGTCGACGGTCGTGCCTGTGCAATGGCCTGTCGATGCGGGGCGATGTGTCGAGGTCAGCCTGTTTTCCCGCTATCCGCTCAAACAGGTGCTTTCGGGTGGTAAGCAGGTGACTTCGGGGCCATTGCGTGGTGACTATCGCGTCGAATTCGACAACGGCAATCAGCTCGATATCCACAGTGGCGGTGAGCTGTATCTGCTCAAGGACAAACTCGTCGCCCGCCTGGATCGCGAGGAATACGTCGCCCGCGTGCTGCAACGCGAAGCCACTCCAGAGCCTGCCGAAGCCGCCAAAGCCCTGGCCGTGGCGATCCGCACCTATCTTCTGCAAAACGCCACCCGCAATGGGGACTGCCTGAGCATCGACGACAGCAGCCAGCGCCAGCGTGTGGCCCCGCGCCCGGCCAGTGTTGAGGCGCGCGACGTGGCGGCATGGACCAGCGATCTGGTGCTGGCGGGCAGCGACGTCACTTACCACTCCGATCAACCGGGCCCGGACAAGCTGTCCTGGCAGCAAGCCGTCGAGCAGGCCAATGCCGGCCAGCGCTACGACGCCATCCTTTTGCACGCTTACCCGCGAGCAAGCCTGAGTCGTTGGGACAATCCGGTGGCCTCTTGCGAAGCCTTGCCCGCCGCACAGGACTGGCTGCAAAAGCAACGGCGCGGCTGGCGTCCCCGGCTCGAAAGCGAAACCGGCTACAACGAAGTCATCACCTTCGCCGTCTGCCGCCTGGCGTTCGGCCGGCCCTATGTCGACCGCGAGCGTCAGCGCATCTACGTGCGTGGCGTGCTGTCCTTGCAGGACCGTCTCGACCTGACCCACGAATATTTGCACCTGGCTTTCGAAGCTCATCCCAACGGCCAGGACGAAACCTACATCGAAGGCCTCGCCCGCCACCTTTTGCTGGAATAACCCATGACACTTCGTTTTCCACAGGTCTTGCTGTTGCTCTGCACGTTTGCCGCACTCTCGCCGGCGATGGCGGCAGACGGCGTCAAACTCGACACCCCGGTCGGCGGCTGGCGCACCGGCGCGCCCGAAGGCGAGGGCGAAAGCTTCCGCCAGACCGTCAACTACCCGGCCTCCTCGGTGAACACCCCTGCCGGCCAGGCCAACACCGCGCGCATCAGCGGCCAGATCAAGGCCACGCCCAAGAGCAACGATCCGGGCCGACTGATCGTCAATGGCGTCAGCATGCCGCTGAAAGTCGACCCCGCCGGCCGCTTTGATCGCCCGTTCTCCTTCCCCAACGGCAGCAACAGCGTCGAAGTCCGCAGCCCCGACGGTCAGCAACGCCACCGCACGCAATTCCTCAACACCAGCGGCGGCGCAACCCCGGCAAAACTGCGCGTCCTGCTGGCCTGGGACAGCGACGGCACCGACCTGGACCTGCACCTCATCACCCCCGACGGCGCCCACATCTGGTACGGCGACCGCACCGCCCCCAACGGCGCCGCCCTCGACGTCGACGTCACCACCGGCTACGGCCCCGAAATCTTCGCCATGCCTGCGCCGATCAAGGGGCAGTACCTGGTGTATGTGAATTACTTCGGCGGTGGGTATCGCAGTGATGACGAAGGGCAGGAGGATGCGGTGCAGCCGCTGACTACGGCGCAGGTGACGGTGATTACGGAAGAGGGGACGCCGAGCGAAAAGATGGAGACGTTTCTGGTGCCGATGCGGGCGGTGGGGGAGTTGACGTTGGTTAAGGGGTTTAGTTATCCGTGAGGCTTTATGCTCAGTGCATGTTGAAGGGCATCGGTACCCGTGAGGACCCGGTCAACAGTGAATCCCGCCTCTGCAAGGCCCTGTTGTAAATCAGCACCGGTTTTCGGTTCGTCCTTGTGGCTACATTATGCTGCTGTCGTCGGCCGCTTTTTGCTGAGGGCGGGTGCGATCGGCATTAAAGCGGATACAGTAGCTTCGCGACAAAGACGAAGTGATTCTGGTGAAGGCGAAAAAAGCTCAACCCAGCGTAGTCTTCCAGACATTACACATTGCCCTTGAGAATGGTGTAATGGCGGACTTCCCACCCGAGCGTGACCGGCCTAGATAGAGCGTTGATTCATCCTGGCAGATAAAGCTTCCGCGCTTTCTTTTCGCTCCGAGTAGCGATCAACCAGATAGTCTTCACGGCCACGAACCAGCAGAGTGAATTTCACCAGTTCTTCCATAACGTCGACTACACGGTCGTAGTACGGCGAAGGCTTCATTCGGTCGGTGTCATCGAACTCCAAATAAGCTTTGGGCACCGACGACTGATTCGGGATGGTCAGCATGCGCATCCACCGACCCAGAACACGCATTTGGTTCACTGCGTTGAAGGACTGCGAGCCGCCGCACACCTGCATCACTGCGAGCGTTTTGCCTTGGGTAGGCCTCACTGCGCCCATGGTTAACGGAATCCAGTCGATCTGCGCTTTGAACACCGCAGACATCGCACCGTGACGTTCCGGGGAGCACCACACCTGACCGTCTGACCACAGCACCAGATCACGTAGCTCCTTCACCTTAGGGTGATCGACTGGCGCGTCATCTGGCAAGGGTAGCCCTGATGGATCGAAGATCATTGTCTCGGCCCCCATGTGTTGGAGCAAACGTGCTGCCTCCAGCGTCAGCAGTCTGCTGAACGACCGCTCTCTGGTCGAGCCATAAAGAAGCAGGATTCGTGGCTTGACGTTCGAAGCATCTGCCAGGCCCAGTTTATCGGTGTTGGGGAGATCCATCAGCGAAAGATCAAGGGCAGGAAAAGTCTCGGTAGAGTCCGTATCAAATTCGCTCATCACAATGCTCCGATTCGATCCAAGGCCTGCTTCAGATCAGCCCCTTGAAGCGTTTTCATATCCAGGGTGAAGAACGCGGCAAATCGCCTCTTGATGTGTTCAACCGTCGCATCAAATGCGGCCTGAATATCCTCATCAGCGCCGTCTACCTCCGACGGGTCGGACAGCCCCCAGTGGCTTTTGATGGCCGGGCCGAAATACACCGGGCAAGGCTCGCCGCCTGCCTTGTCGCATACGGTGATGACGATATCGGGCGGCGTGTCTGCGAAAGCCTCCGAGCCTTTGCTGTACAGGCCAGACGTATCGATCCCCAACCCTTGCAGAGTGCTCACAGCACGTGGGTTGATTTTGCCGCTGGGGAAACTGCCCGAACTGATGGCTGTGAATCCGTCGGGGGCAACATGGTTGAACAGCCCCTCTGACAGGACGCTGCGGCAGCTATTGGCCGTACACATGAATAGGATCTTCATAAGCTAACTCCTACGCGCTGATGCTCAAGCGCACGGCAAGTGCTGCCAGTGTCGCAAGCAGAATGGGAAAGGTGAGTACGCAGCCGACCTTGAAGTAGTAACCCCAAGTGATGCGGATGTTTTTCTGAGCCAGGACATGCAGCCACAGCAGCGTTGCCAGACTGCCGATGGGCGTGATCTTTGGGCCAAGGTCGCAGCCAATGACATTGGCGTACACCATCGCTTCCTGCGTGAGCCCAGAGGCGCCAGTTCCCTGAATCGACAAGGCACCGATCAGCACGCTGGGCATGTTGTTCATCACGGATGACAGCAGCGCGGCAGTGAAGCCGGTGCCCAATGTGGCAGCCCACAGGCCATGGTCGGCGAAGGTGCCAAGCAGTGAGCTGAGTCCTTCAGTCAGCCCGGCATTCTTAAGCCCGTAGATCACCAGATACATGCCGAGCGAAAACAGCACAACCTGCCAGGGTGCGTTGAACATTACTTTGCGTGTCGAGATCACATGCCCCTTCGCGGCGATGATCAGCAGCACCAGAGCGCATACGGCGGCGACACCACTGACAGGGATGCCTAGTGGTTCAAGGGCGAACAAACCGACCAGCAGAAGTAGTAACACCCACCAGCCCGCAATGAACGTATGGCGATCTTTGATCGCCTCTTCTGGTCGCCGTAATTGATCGGGCGAGTACGTCAACGGCACTTCCTTCCGATAGAACAGCCAGAGCATGCCCAGGGTCGCAACGATACTGACCAGATTTACTGGCCACATGATCGAGGCGTACCGAGCAAAACCGATATCGAAAAAGTCCGCAGAGACGATGTTCACGAGGTTCGAGACAATCAGCGGCAGGCTTGCAGTGTCGGCAATGAACCCCGCAGCCATCACGAATGCCAAAGTTGCGGATGGACTGAAGCGCAGCGATGTCAGCATTGCGATCACGATGGGAGTCAAAATCAATGCTGCGCCATCATTCGCAAACAGTGCCGAGACTGCTGCACCAAGAAGCACCATCAGCGCAAACAGGCGAGCACCGCTACCTTGGCCCCAGCGGGCCATATGAAGTGCTGCCCATTCGAAAAAGCCCGCTTCATCCAGCAGGAGGCTGATGATGATCACCGCGATGAACGTTGCCGTGGCGTTCCACACGATATGCCAGACAACGGGGATATCGCCGAACGCGATGACGCCAGTCATCAATGCGAGCACCGCTCCGGCAGATGCACTCCAGCCCACGCCGAGCCCGCGAGGTTGCCAGATCACCAGTACCAGCGTGACCAGAAATATTGAAACTGCCAGCAGCATGTCAGTTCTCCAGAAACACTTAGCAGCAGGAAACCTGGCGTACCGGGCGACCTTCCATTGAGGCAAGGCGACCTTGGTCATCGCCGAGCCAGGAACGGTTAGCCTCAAGCGTTGTTTGGAGTACCTCCACTGCCCACTGAGGCAGCTCTGGATGAAGGCGATAATAGATCCACTGCCCCTGACGGCGATCCTCCAGCAGCCCGCAGGTACGCAACTGCGCAAGGTGTCGGGAGACTTTTGGTTGGTGATCGTCGAGCGCCCAGATCAGTTCGCAGACACATAGCTCGCCCTCGGCAGCGAGCATGAGCATGATCCGGGCGCGGGTTTCGTCACCGAGACATTTGAAGAAGGTGTGGGGCTGAATGGACATAGTCAACCTGAATATTCGAATTTACGTATATTCGAATTTACAGATATGTTTCCACCATTGGAAGCAGCTTTTTACCCAGGAAGGTGCGCGCACGTTCGCCGGCACGGCTGGGGCTGAAGTCATAGACCACGGCCGTAAATGCCAAGAGCGGTGTCGTGCAATATCCCCAAGCATACGCGCGGTGCGATTTCGTCTCACTTGGTGCCAGCATCTGCACCGGTATTTCATCGGCATGGACGACTCGCCGGGCCGGCACCGTCTCGCGCAGTGCATCTACCAACGGTTGCAGTTGTACGCTGGTTTGGCCGGCCCACTGAGCCCGCGTCGAGCACGGGATAGCCAAGTCGGTACGGCTAAAGATCTTTCCTGCTGGTACCGCGGAAGATGATCGGCGAACTTGGTCGCCATCACGTGAGCCAATAAGCCGGCAGATGGTTCGTGAACACAAGTTGATGATGGCTGACAAGGAGTGTCACCCATAGCCCAGGATTAGTGGTCGTTCCCCCGCTGCTCCTTTGGTCTATCGGCGCCCACACGGCGCCGTTTTTTTGAGGGCCGCATGAAGCTGACGGAACTGTAATGCCGAGCTCAGCTTTCTGAAAGCGCAGCCTGGCTAATGTGCCCTAAGCCTGAACTCCATGGGCCGCACAGTAATCCGCCGAGGAACAACAGATGAACTCGATCAAAGCACTCGTAATGGTTATCACTTTTGGAATGGCTGGCCTTGCTCTTGCTGAAGGTGGTGGCGACCGTACCTTTGCGAAAATGGAGGCTGCCCGCCAAACCGCCACAGAGGCGTATCAGCTCGCACAGCAGAAGACCGACAAGGCGCCGATGGCAAGCCAAAGCCATAAACACGGGCAGCATGAGAACTGCTGATCCGAGCTTACAGAAATGTAATCACTCGGGAATCTTTTATGTGGCAGTTTCAAATCGCTTTCTCCCACTGTGGCTTGCGCTTTCGAGCAAGTCCATAAGACTTGTGGGCCCCCCAAGGAAGCCGGGTCTGCGATCGAGCGACCCGGATATCAGCGAATCATTTGACTGGACACTACGGCATGCACAGCAAAACCACGAGACGATCTTTCGTCAAAGGCCTGGCCGCTACTGGATTACTGGGTGGACTGGGCATGTGGCGCGCGCCGGTCTGGGCTGTGACCAGCCCTGGCCAACCGAATGTTCTGACAGGCACCGATTTTGATCTCTACATCGGTGAGTTGCCGGTCAACATCACCGGAGCAACTCGCACAGCCATGGCAATCAATGGTTCGCTGCCGGGGCCGATCCTTCGCTGGCGGGAGGGAGACACAGTCACGCTCCGCGTACGCAACCGCTTGAAGCAGGACACGTCTATCCATTGGCACGGCATCATCTTGCCGGCGAACATGGATGGAGTGCCTGGTCTTAGCTTTCATGGCATCGCACCCGATGGCATGTATGAGTACAAGTTCAAGGTTCATCAGAACGGTACCTACTGGTACCACAGCCACTCTGGACTCCAGGAGCAGGTCGGGGTGTACGGTGCCTTGGTCATTGATGCCAAGGAGCCAGAGCCATTCACCTATGATCGCGATTATGTGGTCATGCTTAGCGATTGGACTGACGAGGATCCTGCCAGGGTCCTGTCCAAGCTCAAGAAGCAGTCGGACTATTACAACTACCACAAACGCACCGTGGGCGACTTCGTCAACGACGTAGGCGAGATGGGATGGTCGGCTGCGGTGGCGGATCGGAAAATGTGGGCTGAGATGAAAATGAGCCCCACCGATCTCGCTGACGTAAGTGGCTACACCTACACCTATCTGATGAACGGCCAGGCCCCGGACGGTAACTGGACGGGCGTGTTCAAACCGGGCGAGAAAATCCGCCTGCGCTTCATCAACGGCTCGGCCATGACGTATTTCGATGTGCGAATTCCCGGCCTGAAGATGACGGTTGTCGCAGCGGATGGGCAGCATGTCAAACCCGTTGCGGTCGACGAGTTCCGCATCGCCGTTGCCGAAACCTACGATGTCATCGTCGAGCCCGAAAGCGAGCAGGCTTACACCATTTTTGCTCAATCCATGGATCGCACAGGCTACTCCAGAGGCACTTTAGCCGTTCGCGAAGGTATGCAAGCTGCAGTTCCGGCAGCTGATCCTCGCCCTCTCATTTCAATGAGCGATATGGGTATGGATCACGGCAGCATGGCCGGTATGGACCACAGCAAAATGGCTGGGATGAACCAAGGCGGCATGGCCGGCATGGACCACAGCAAGATGGCTGGGATGGACCAAGGCAGCATGGCCGGCATGGACCACAGCAAGATGGCTGGGATGAACCAAGGCAGCATGGCCGGTATGGACCACAGCAAGATGGCTGGGATGGACGAAGGCAGCATGGCCGGTATGGACCACAGCAAGATGGCTGGGATGGACCACGGCAGCATGGGAGACATGGGCGGCGCCATGCAGTCTCACCCAGCCTCAGAAACTAATAACCCCTTGGTCGACATGCAGACTATGAGTCCAACGCCTAAGTTGGACGATCCGGGAATCGGCCTGCGCAACAATGGACGGCGTGTCCTGACCTATGCGGATCTGCGAAGCACGTTCATTGATCCGGATGGACGTGAACCAGGGCGCACCATCGAGCTGCATCTCACAGGCCATATGGAGAAGTTCGCCTGGTCCTTTGACGGCGTCAAATTTTCCGATGCTGAACCCCTACGCCTCAAATATGGCGAGCGGCTGCGAATCACGTTGGTCAACGACACCATGATGACCCACCCCATCCACCTCCACGGCATGTGGAGCGATCTGGAAGATGAGGACGGTAATTTCATGGTTCGAAAACACACCATCGACATGCCTCCAGGCTCAAAACGAAGCTACCGAGTAACCGCGGATGCTTTGGGCCGTTGGGCCTACCACTGCCACCTACTGTTCCATATGGAAATGGGCATGTTCCGAGAAGTCCGCGTGGACGAATGAACTGGAGATCCAAGATGAGCAAACCAATGAAGCGAAACGCCTTTTTCCTCTCTGCTGCGATGGCTGGCTTGTTTGCTGTTTATGCGCCTTCGTCGTGGTCCAGCGATAACCATGAACAGCACACCCAGAAGTCTGCCGATGCCGCAAAATCGAAGAGTTCTCAGGGCATGGATCATGACTCGATGAAGGGTATGGATCATGGCTCCATGAAGGGTATGGACCACGACAGCATGAAAGGTATGGACCATGGCTCGATGGAGGGTATGGATCACAGCAAAATGATGGAATCGCATGGCAGCGATAAAGCTAAGGCAGGGAAAGATGACCAATAGCCTGGCACGACCATCGCTGCTGGCATTGACCGTTTCATTCAGCATGCTGGGTGCTGCGCCCAGCTTTGCTGCTGAGGAGATGGACCATTCGGCAATGGGGCACGGAGCCATGGAAATGGATTCCGCCCCGTCGGCCGACCCGATGCCAGGCATGGACCACGCTCACATGGGCGCGAGCAAGCAGCAGAAGAAACCTGCTCCCGTTGATCACAGCAAAATGAAACACAGTCAACCTGCGGCCAAACCTGCGCACATGGACCACAGCAAGATGGACCATGGCAGCATGCAGGGGATGGACCATGGGACCATGGATCACTCGACGATGAACCATGGCTCTGATGCCCCAACGACGACTAGCCGTACTCCGATACCTGTGCTGACGGATGCTGATCGCCAAGCTGCCTTTCCTCCGTTGGGCGGGCATCAGATGCACGACAGTGCGATCAACAGCTTCTTCCTGCTGGATAAGCTTGAGTACCAGGATGCAGACGAAGGCAGCGCGCTGGCTTGGGAAGCCTCTGGATGGGTTGGCGGCGATATCAACCGGCTGTGGATCCGCTCCGAAGGCGAGCGGACGAATGGCGTCACCGAGGACGCTGAGTTGCAGCTTCTGTATGGGCGATCCATTAGCCCATGGTGGGATGTGGTCGCTGGGGTGCGCCAGGATTTCCAACCAGGATCTCCACAGACATGGGGGGCTTTTGGTATCCAGGGCATGGCGCTCTATGACTTCGAAGCCGAAGCCACAGCGTTCATCGGTGAGAATGGCCAGACAGCTGCTCGGCTGGAGGGCGAATACGACATTCTCCTGACCAATCGCCTGATCCTGCAGCCAACCGCTGAAGCCAATTTTTATGGCAAAAACGATCCCGAGCGCGGGGTGGGTTCTGGCCTGGCGAACACTGAAGTCGGTCTGCGCTTACGGTATGAGATCGTGCGCCAATTCGCACCCTACATCGGCGTAACCTGGAACCGCTCCTACGGCAAAACAGCAGACCTGATTCGCGATGAAGGCGGGGATGTCGATGAAGCACGTTTCGTTGCCGGCATTCGGATGTGGTTTTGAGAGCCTGACATGAAGAGAACAATTACAACATTGGTAGCAGCAGGCGCCGTGGGTAGCGCGGCGGCATTGGCGGCCGCGTATTTTGGCCTGGTCAACGTCGGTGCTGATGATCCTCACTTCCCAGCTGTGCATGCTTTCCTTGCCATGGCGCGGGATCGCTCCATTGAAGTGCGCGCAAGGGACATCGAAGTACCGAACCTAAATGATGAAACCCTTATCCGTACAGGTGCCGGTAACTACAATGCGATGTGCATTGGCTGCCACCTCGCCCCTGGGTTGGAAAAAACCGAGCTCAGCCAAGCGCTTTATCCGGCACCGCCCAATCTTGCCAGGATTGGTTTAAGCGATGACCCCGCAGCGGCCTTCTGGACCATTAAACACGGTATCAAGGCTACCGGCATGCCCGCTTGGGGCAAGAGCATGGGTGATCAGTACATCTGGGGTATCGTCGCTTTCCTTGAGCAAATGCCACGGATGAGCGCGGAGCAGTACAAGGCCCTGGTAACAACCAGTGGTGGCCACCAGCACGGTGGTGGGGAAAGTGAGATGCACAACCATGAGGGCCAGCATGGCGGCAATGAGCCAGACCAGCATGGCAAGGTTTCCTCGGAGGCAGGGCACCACGATATGGAGCAGTCGGAGGCTCATCACTCGCACTCGGCAGATTCCGAGGGTCACGAGTCTGAGGGCGGCCATCATGATGCTGCCGAGTCCTCTAGTGATCAGCATTCCAAGCCAGGCTCGAAGACGCATACACACAAAGATGGAAAGGTACACACCCATGAAGGCTAACAGCCGCTTTCTCAGGTTGTCCCCAACGCAAACGGCGCTTTAAAAGGCGCCGTTTTCGTTGGGATAGCGTTCAAGAGCTCAATTCTGGCCGCGGTAATTGATACCAGCTGAGCGGTATTCGAGAATGTTGAGCTTGCCTGTCGAGTCTTCATAGGTCATTTGCGCAGGCATTACGTCACAGCGTTGCCCAATCATGTCGGCTTGGCCGAGCTCGATTGGGCAACGTCCGAGTGGGTTCCCAGCAGCCAGTTAGGATCTGCTCCGCCACCCTGATAGATACCGTCTTCTTCGTCGCGTGCACGTTTGTTGATGCGCTGGCGGAACTGAGTCCTTTCTTCCGTTGGGCGGCTGACATCGAACCTGAGGCCGTGAGATTCGTACCTGTAACGACCTTTGATGCCGCGTTCGACAACTCCGGGGTTGGGCACCCCAAAGCCGCAGGTTTTCACCAGCCGCTCGTAATCGCCTTTTGACCCAGCGCCCAGGAAGTCCTCCTTCATGCGTTCGGTCCACTCAGCAGAGGACAGATCGATAGCATTTAAGAAATCGAGTCCATGTAGCGGCGGCTAACCTAGCGCTTGGGTGTGGGTCAAAGTGTGAGTCAAAGATGAAGTTTCGTATCTAGCCCGCATTCTACGTAGCTTTCAGGCATTAAAAAGCCGGCTTGTGGCCGGCTTCTTGGGGACTGGCTTGGTTCATTTTTGGTAAACCTCGCCAGCCTTTAAAACGTACATCCGGATCTTGCGTCCGGCTGTGGGACTTGGCGAGAAAGTCATCTGCCTTGTCGGTGCGATCTGAGCCGCCTTGGCGGGTCGATGCGCAAATGTGGGGCGCATCATACTGATTTTTTGAGGGAATTCCCAGTTTGGCGTGCGCATTGGACTTATGTAGCAGCTGGCGAAGCCTGCGTTCGGCTGCGAAGCAGTCGTGAACCCGGTGGTCGCGGTGTTTCAGATAGACCGCCAGCATACGGTTTACGGCTGGTGCGCAGCCGGACGCAGGCTTCGCCAGCTGCTACAGGAAAGCGCTTTCACAGGAAGGGTATCTCCGGTCGGCGTTTGTTCAGCGTTGACCACCAGAACACCCAGCCGATCACTTTGATGTTCTGCTCTTCGATCTGGGCGGCCCGGAAGATTTCGTCCGGGTATTGTTCGCGATTATGGCTGCGCAATCGCAGCGCGTTGCCGGGCATTCGGTGCAGGTATTTGATTCGCAACATGCCGTCGTGTTCGATGGCGTAGATTTCGCCGTCGACAATCTGGGTCAGGCCGCGATCGATGGCGATGATCGAGCCGTCTTCGATGCGTTCGGCCATGCTGTTGCCGATCATGTGGGCGCAGATGGCGTCGGCGTGGCTGATTTCCAGTGAGTCGAGGTAGCTGCGGGGCAGGCGCACGGATTGGCCCGGGTCTTCGATGACGTGGGTTTTGCCGGAGCCGGGAGCGGTGGTGGTTTCCTTGTAGAGGGGCAGGTCGATGTCGGTGGGTTCGATGACCGTATAGACACCGCGAATGGCCTGGGCGTCGAAGACATTGCCAGACTCGTCGTGCAGGCGCAGGTGTCGGGCGTCCTTTGGACCTTCACCTGTTTTCAGCCATTCACTGTTGATCGACAGCTTTCTCGCGACTTCTTCCATGTAGTGAGCGGGCACACCCCGGGTGTACCAGTTATGGACATTCTGCGGGGCCGTGTTCAGAAACTCGGCAAACCCGGTAGTCGTGATGTTCGCTATCCCGAGGAGCGCTTTGAAGCGGGGTCCGCTAGTGTTTTTTTTCATGAACGCGAGTCTACTGGCGCGTCAAAAGCCTTTGAATAAACGCCGCGTTCAAATTACGAGGGAAATTTACGACCGAATGTAAGACGTGTTTGAGGATTTTTAAACAGAAAACACTAAACCGGACTTACTTAAACGAGATGTTTAAAAAGCCATTTAAAACCCATTTCCAGCACCCACAAAAAACCCCGGATCACCGGGGTTTTTTACTTGAAGCTTGCAGCTCAAAGCTCGCAGTTGCTCTTAGCCTTTATAGGCAGCAACCGACTTGGTGATCGCAGCACGGGCGGCGTCTGCGCCGTCCCAGCCTTCGATCTTGACCCACTTGCCCTTCTCGAGATCCTTGTAGTTCGCGAAGAAGTGCTCGATCTGCTGGATCAGCAGGGGTGGCAGGTCAGTGTATTCCTTCACGTCGACGTACAGCTGGGACAGCTTGTCGTGAGGAACGGCAACAACCTTGGCGTCGCCGCCGCCGTCGTCGGTCATGTTCAGGATGCCGACTGGACGCGCGCGGATCACCGAACCGGGAGCAACCGGGTAAGGGGTCACGACCAGCACGTCGAGGGGGTCACCGTCGTCAGCCAGCGTGTTCGGGATGTAACCGTAGTTGGCCGGGTAGAACATTGGGGTGGCCATGAAACGGTCAACGAACAGGCAATCGCTGTCTTTGTCGATTTCGTATTTGATCGGCGCGTGGTTGGCCGGAATCTCGATCGCGACGTAGATGTCGTTCGGCAGGTCTTTGCCAGCCGGAATCTTGCTGTAGCTCATTGGGCGATGCCCCCGTAGTTGACCAAAAAGTGGCGGCGATTATAGGCACATTCCTGTGTCGACGCCATGTACCAGAGGTCGTGTAGACCTTAGTCGTGGGCCCTGTAGACCGGATCCTCGGCCAGAAGTTGCTGCAGACGCGCCAGCGGGTCCTGGCGATAGAACAGTTTGAGCTGTTCATACACCTGCGGATACGCCTCGTGCAGCAGATCCGGGGCGCTGAAGAAGTATTCACTGGTGACGGCGAAGAACTCGGCGGGATTTTCCGCGGCATAGGGATCGATGGCGGTTTCGGCGTCTGGGTTGCGTTCCAGCTGCCGGTCCAGATCGTCGTAGGCCTGCTGCATGACCCGAGCCCAGTCGCTGACCCGCATGTCGGCGTGCAGCGGCGGCAAGCCATTGGCATTGCCGTTGAGCATGTCGAGCTTGTGCGCCAGTTCGTGGATCACCAGGTTGTAGCCTTCCCAGCCACCACTGGCCATGACGCCCGGCCAGGCGAGGATGACCGGACCCTGCTGCCAGGCTTCGCCGCTGTGCTCGCCGTCCCATTCGTGTTCAACGCCGCTGGCGTCGCGATGGCGCTGGGGGCTGAGGAAGTCGTCGGGGTAGAGAATGATTTCGTGAAAGCCCTGATACCAGTTCAGATCGCCCAGATGCAGCAACGGCAATTGCGCCTGGGCAGCGAGCAGCAAGCGCTGTTCCTGATGCAATTCGACACCGGGCAGGGTGGTCAGGTGTTTATCTTCCAGAAACAGGACGCAGGCTTCGCGCAGCCAGCGGTCTTCGGCAGCGCTGATGCCGTCGAGAAAGCTCAGTTGATGGCGTACCCGCTGCCACATGTCGTCGGCAATCGGGTACTTGGCCAGGGTGCGCCGGCGTCGCCAGGCGCTGAGCGACCACATGCCGGATCAGCGCGTTTCGGCTTTGGAGTTCGAACCGCCGAAGCGGCTGCGCACCACGCCGATGATCATCGGCACCAGCGACAGCAGGATGATGCCGACCACCAGCAAGGACAGGTTGGACTTGATGAACGGCACGTTGCCGAAGAAGAAACCGAGGGTGACCAGGCCGCCGACCCAGAGGATGGTGCCCAGGACGCTGAAGCCGAAGAACCGCGGGTAAGGCATTTTTGCCACGCCGGCGACGAAGGGTGCGAAGGTACGAATGATGGGCAGGAAACGCGCCAGGGTCACGGTTTTGCCGCCGTGCTTCTCATAGAAGTCATGGGTTTGCTGCAGGTAGTCGCGACGGAAGATTTTCGAGTTCGGATTGCTGAACAATCGCTCGCCGGCCGTTCGTCCGATGATGTAGTTGGTGCTGTCCCCCAGGATCGCCGCCAGCATCAGCAAGCCGCCCAGCAGTACCGGGTCCATGCCGCCGCCCGCGGCAACGGCGCCGGCGATGAACAGCAGCGAGTCGCCCGGCAGGAAGGGCATGACCACCAGGCCGGTTTCACAGAAGATCACCAGAAACAGAATCGCGTAGATCCATGGCCCGTAGTTGGTGACCAGCAAATCGAGGTACACATCAAGGTGCAGCACTAGATCGAGCGGGTTGAAATCCATGGATGGCACCTGTGATGACGGCCCGACTCGGCAGGCCTGTGCGGATGACTTCGCGTAAGCCTACAAGCGGGTGTAGATTTTCTTACAAGTCGGAAAGGTCGGCATTATACGGTCTGGGACGTGAAAAACGCGTCGAGATTGTAGCGAGGGATGTCGGCGGGTTGATGACAATTAATAACTGTGACTGTGACTGTGACTGTGACTGTGGCGAGGGGGCTTGTCGAAACGTCGCGCAGTCCAACGGGGCGGTGCGACGTTTCGACAAGCCCCCTCGCCACAAGGCCACGCTAGACGTATCAGAGCTTGTCGCTGATCGGCAGCACGTAGTTCTTGAACTCGGTGTCTTCCTTGAACCCGATGGATTCGTAGGTTTTCTGCGCCACGGCGTTGTTGCTGCTGGTGGAAACGCGCATGCGCACGGCGTTGGTTTCCTTGGCCATTTTCTTCGCGGTGCGAATCAGATGATCGGCCACCAGCTGGCGACGGGCGTCCTCGGCGACGTAGATGTCGTTGAGGATCCACACGCGCTTGAGCGAAAGGGAGGAGAAGCTTGGGTATAACTGACAGAAACCCATCAGTTTCTTGTCGTCCTCATCGGACAGGGCCAGGTAGATCACCGATTCCTTACGGCGCAGGCGTTTCTCGAGGAAGGCCCGGGACGAGTCCGGATACGGCAGGGAACCATAAAACTCGCGATATTTGACGAACAACGGGGTCAGCAGGTCCAGGTGTTCGAGGGTCGCTTGAATAATCCGCATGGTAGGTCTCGTCTTCAAGTGGCTGTCTTGCGTGCTTGGACGGCGACGGGGAACTCTGGAGGCCGTGGATCCGATCCTGCCTCAAACTGGAACGAAAGTGCAACGCAAGCGGTTCAGGCTTGCGGCGAGCTGAGCAGGAAATTGCCTTTCATGTCTGAGCCTGAATCCTCCTCCAGCGTATGAATCTGCGCTTCGTCCTTCAGATTGACCCCCGACAACTGTCGCCGACAGGCTTCGCGCATCAAATACAGCAGACGGTGTGCCGCCATGCCGTAACTCAAGCCCTCCAGACGAACATTGGAGATGCAGTTACGGTAGGCGTCCGTCAGGCCGACCTTGGGATTGTAGGTGAAATATAAACCCAGGCTGTCCGGAGAGCTCAGGCCAGGGCGTTCGCCGATCAGGATTACCGTCATTCTGGCGCCCAGCAGTTCGCCGATTTCGTCAGCGACGGCAACGCGGCCCTGTTCCACGAGGATGACCGGAGCGACGCTCCAGTTCTCCACCCGGATGTGTTCTTCCATACGCGCCACAAATGGCAGGGTATGCCGGTGAACCGCCAAAGCTGACAAACCGTCGGCGACCACAATCACCAAATCCACGCCGCCCGGACGGGCCGAAGCGTAATCACGCAGCGCTTGTGCGGAGTCATCGCTCAACTTTCGCCCCAGATCGGGGCGTTGCAGGTAGCTGTTGCGGTCTGTAGCAGCGCTGTGCAGCAGCAGACTGTCCTGTCCGCGTTCGGCCAGTTGCGAGCGCAGCGCCCGGTGATCGAACGGCAAATGCACGGCATCCCGCGCCTGGGCATGGGCGTATTGAAAGTCCAGTTGCGCGCGGGTCGGCATGCTCGTGCCGGTGCGGCCCAAGGCAATGCGCGCCGGGGTCAGGCGCCGCAGTTCCTGCCAGGGGTTGTGCGGATCGAAGGGCAGTTTTTCCATATCAACTCTCATCCCAATTGCGCCAAAGCCTGGCGAAAGGCCGGCGGCAGACTGTTACCGAACAGCACCTTGCCGTCCGCCTGGGTGAAAATCCCCATCTTCGCCAGCCATGCCTCGAATTCCGGCGCTGGCTTGAGGCCCAGGGTCTGCCGGGCGTAGAGCGCGTCGTGGAACGAGGTGGTCTGGTAGTTGAGCATGATGTCGTCGGAGCCGGGAATGCCCATGATGAAGTTGATTCCGGCCACGCCCAGCAGGGTCAGCAGGGTGTCCATGTCATCCTGGTCGGCTTCGGCATGGTTGGTGTAACAGATGTCGCAACCCATCGGCACGCCGAGCAGCTTGCCGCAGAAGTGGTCTTCGAGGCCGGCGCGGATGATCTGTTTACCGTTGTAGAGGTATTCCGGGCCGATGAAGCCTACGACGGTGTTCACCAGGAACGGGTTGAAATGTCGCGCCACCGCGTAGGCCCGGGTTTCGCAGGTCTGTTGATCGATGCCGTGGTGGGCGTTGGCCGACAGGGCGCTGCCCTGGCCGGTTTCGAAATACATCAGGTTCTGCCCGAGTGTGCCGCGATTGAGGCTCAAGCCCGCGTCGTAGCCTTCTTTGAGTACGTTCAGATTGATGCCGAAGCTGGCGTTGGCCGCCTCGGTGCCGGCAATCGACTGGAACACCAGATCCAGCGGCACGCCGCGATTCACCGCCTCGATGGAGGTCGTGACGTGGGTCAGTACGCAGGCCTGGGTCGGAATCTCGTAGCGCTGGATGATGGCGTCGAGCATCTCCAGCATGGCGCAGATCGAAGCAATGCTGTCGGTGGCCGGGTTGATGCCGATCATGGCATCGCCATTGCCGTGCAACAGGCCATCGAGAATGCTCGCGGCGATACCCGCCGGTTCGTCGGTCGGGTGATTCGGCTGCAGGCGAGTGGACAGCCGCCCGCGCAGGCCGAGAGTGCCGCGGAACTGCGTCACTACGCGGATTTTCTGCGCCACCAGCACCAGGTCCTGCACGCGCATGATTTTCGAGACGGCGGCGACCATTTCCGGGGTCAGGCCGGGGGCGAGGGCGCGCAGGGTCTGTTCATCGGCGGCATCGCTGAGCAGCCAGTCGCGAAAACCGCCGACGGTGAGGTGGCTGACGACCGCGAACGCCTGTTTGTCGTGGGTATCGATGATCAGTCGGGTGACTTCATCGGCTTCATAGGGAATCAGTACTTCCTGCAGGAAGTGGCTCAACGGAATATCGGCCAGCGCCATCTGCGCGGCGACCCGTTCGACATCGTTGAGGGCGGCGACACCGGCCAGAAAGTCCCCGGAGCGCGCCGGACTGGCCTTGGCCATCACTTCCTTGAGGCTGTCGAAGCGATAGGTCTGGGCGCCGACGCAATGGGAAAATACGGCCATAGGGTGGTGTCCTCCTGTTCTGTGAATCACTCAAAAACCACAAGGGGTCTGTATTTCAGGCTGCAAGGCTTGTGCCTGAGCCTTCGGTTTGCATTTGTTGTGTGCTTGAGGACGTCTTCGCGGGCAAGCCTCGCTCCTACAGGTTCAGGTGTCTGTAGGAGCGAGCTGCCCGCGAAGGCTGTTATGCGGTGTTACGCCGGGTTATCAGAAGAAGCCCAGCGGATTGATGTCGTAGCTCACCAGCAGGTTTTTGGTCTGCTGATAGTGATCGAGCATCATTTTGTGGGTTTCGCGGCCGACGCCGGACTTCTTGTAACCGCCGAACGCGGCGTGCGCCGGGTACAGGTGGTAGCAGTTGGTCCACACGCGACCGGCCTTGATGGCGCGGCCCATGCGATAGGCGCGGTTGATGTCGCGGGTCCAGAGACCGGCACCCAGGCCGAACTCGGTGTCGTTGGCGATCGCTAGGGCTTCGGCTTCGTCCTTGAAGGTGGTGACGCTCACCACCGGGCCAAAGATTTCTTCCTGGAACACACGCATCTTGTTGGTGCCCTTGAGCAGGGTCGGCTGGATGTAATAGCCGGTCGCCAGGTTGCCATCGAGCTTCTCGACCTTGCCGCCGGTCAGCAACTCGGCACCTTCGCCCTTGGCGATTTCCAGGTACGACAGGATCTTGTCGAATTGCTGCTCGGACGCTTGGGCGCCGACCATGGTGTCGGTGTCGAAGGGGTCGCCACGCTTGATTTGCATGACCTTCTTCATCACCACTTGCATGAACTCGTCGTAGATCGACTCCTGTACCAGCGCGCGGGAAGGGCAGGTGCAGACTTCGCCCTGGTTGAAGAACGCCAGCACCAGACCTTCGGCCGCCTTCTCGATGAAGGTCGGCTCAGCCTGCATGATGTCTTCGAAGAAGATGTTCGGCGATTTGCCACCCAGCTCCACGGTGGACGGAATGATGTTTTCGGCCGCGCATTTCATGATGTGCGAGCCGACCGGGGTCGAGCCGGTGAAGGCGATTTTGGCGATGCGCTTGCTGGTGGCCAGGGCTTCGCCGGCTTCTTTGCCGAAGCCTTGCACGATGTTCAGCACGCCCGGTGGCAGCAGGTCGCCGATCAGTTCGACCAGCACGCTGATGCCCAGCGGAGTTTGCTCGGCCGGCTTGAGCACCACGCAGTTACCGGCAGCGAGGGCCGGAGCGAGTTTCCAGGCGGCCATCAGGATCGGGAAGTTCCACGGAATGATCTGCCCGACCACGCCCAGCGGTTCATGGATGTGATAGGCCACGGTGTTGCCGTCGATCTCGGCGGCGCTGCCTTCCTGGGCGCGCAGGCAGCCTGCGAAGTAACGGAAGTGGTCGGCAGCCAGCGGGATGTCGGCGTTGAGGGTTTCGCGAACGGCCTTGCCGTTGTCCCAGCTCTCGGTGAGCGCCAGGGTTTCCAGGTTCTGTTCGATGCGATCGGCGATTTTCAGCAGAATCAAAGAGCGCGCCTGGACGGACGTGGCGCCCCAGGCATCGGCCGCCGCATGGGCAGCATCCAGGGCCTTTTCGATGTCTTCGGCCGTGGAACGGGGGAATTCGGCAATCGGTTGGCCATTCACTGGCGAGGTATTGGTGAAGTACTGACCTTTGACAGGCGCGACGAACTCGCCGCCGATGTAGTTACCGTATTTGGCTTTGAACGAAACAATAGCGCCTTCAGTACCGGGGTGAGCGTAACGCATGATGTTTCTCTCCTTGCTTTTGTGCTTATAGGGAGGACGCGCATGTGCGCTGCATTAAGCGTAGAGCAAAGGTCGGGCCACTGCCTCGCAGGTCAGGCAAATCAAGGTCTTGCGTGATTCTTGTCGGACCGGCGGGCGGCGGCCGTGACGCTATCGGTACAGCCAGGGTGACAGTTTGTACCGTTTATGGCACAGCCTGTGACTGCCCGGTCTCGCCAGCATTGCAATGAGGGCCAGCCTGGAGGATGCTCAGAGCAATCGCTGCTGATACACCCTGTGTGGTGGGAGTTGCCGAAGGCTGCGATCTTTTGATTTTGTTTTTAAGAGCAAGATCAAAAGATCGCAGCCTTCGGCAGCTCCTGCAGGGATGTAAACCTTTCGGGGGAACAATAAGAAATGCACGACAACCATTTGAGTCGCCATGCCCGTCAGGTCCTGACCGTTGCCCAGGGCAAGGCCCATCTGCACGGCCCCGGCAGCGACCCGTCCATCGCACGCTCCTGGTTGCGTTGCCTTGAGGACTACCATCTCGACCCGGCCCTGACCATGGCGCCCACGGTGCTGGAACACGGTCGCGTCCTCGAAAGCCGTGAGCGCCTGCAGCAGGTGCTGCACATCGCCGGCAACGAAATGACCAGTCTGCATCAGCAACTCTCCGGTTCCGGCCATGCGGTGCTGCTGACCGACGCCCGGGGCGTGATCCTCAATTGCGTGACGGCCCCCACCGAACGGAAGATTTTCGAACGCGCCGGGCTCTGGCTCGGCGCGGACTGGAGCGAAGCCTGCGAAGGCACCAACGGCATCGGCACCTGTCTGGTGGAGCGCCAGGCGCTGACGATTCATCGCGACGAACATTTCCGTGGCCGCCATACCGGTCTGACCTGCTCGGCCAGCCCCGTGTTCGATCCCCATGGCGAATTGCTGGCGGTGCTCGACGTTTCCTCGGCGCGCCAGGACGTATCGCGCCAGAGCCAGTTCCACACCATGGCGCTGGTCAATCTCTCGGCGAAGATGATCGAGAGTTGCTACTTCCTGCGTTATTTCGAGAACCAATGGCTGCTGCGCTTTCATCTGCAAGCCGAATCTGTCGGCCTGTTCAGTGAAGGATTGCTGGCGTTCGACGGCGATGGGCGCATCTGTGCGGTCAATCAAAGCGCATTGAACCTGTTGGGGCATCCCCGTGGCGGCTTGCCGGGGCAGCCGGTGGAAGCGTTTTTCGATTGCCGGCTCGATGAACTGCTTGGTCGCGCCAGCCTCGACGCCAGCGCCAGTTGGCCACTGCGTACCCGTGACGGACGGCGATTGTTCGCTGTTTTGCGCGGACAGCCGCGGCGCGTGCCGGTGCCTCTGGTGCCGGGGCCGATCATTGAGGCGCGTGCGCAGCTGTCGGGCATTTGCCTTGGCGACACCGCGTTGCAGACCGATTTCCGCAAGGCCCTGCGCGTCTATGAGCGGGACGTGCCGCTGCTGATCAACGGGGAAACCGGTTCGGGCAAGGAAGCCTTCGCCAAGGCGGTGCATCAAGCCAGTCAGCGTGCCGACAAGGCCTTTGTCGCCCTTAACTGCGCGGCCATTCCCGAAAGCCTGATCGAGAGTGAACTGTTCGGCTATCGCGGCGGCAGTTTCACCGGCGCGCGCAAGGAAGGCATGCGCGGCAAGCTGCAGCAGGCCGATGGCGGGACGCTGTTCCTCGACGAAATCGGTGATATGCCCCTGGCGTTGCAGACGCGACTGCTGAGGGTGCTGGAGGATCGCCAGGTGGTGCCCATCGGTGGCGAGCCCCAGGAAATCAATGTGCGGATCATCAGCGCCACGCACCGCCAGCTGCTGGATCGGGTCGAGGAGGGCAGTTTCCGCGAAGATCTGTATTACCGGCTCAATGGTCTGGAAATTGCGCTGCCGGCGTTGCGCGATCGCAGTGACAAATCGCAACTGCTCGACTTTTTGCTGGCCGAAGAGTCGCGCGGGGAAAGCGTGCTGATCGACGAATCCGCGCGTCAGGCTTTGCTGGCCTTCGCCTGGCCGGGCAACGTGCGCCAATTGCGCAATGTGCTGCGCACCCTGGCGGCGCTGTGCGAAGACGGGCACATCGGGCTGGAGGATTTGCCGGCGATGATCCGACAGGCCCGGCCGATGGTCGTGCAGCCCGTTGAAGAGTCCGAACGCCCACTGGACGATGCCGAGCGGCTGGCGTTGCTCAATGCGCTGGAGCATACGCGCTGGCACATGACCCATACGGCGCAGCAGTTGGGCGTGAGTCGCAATACCCTCTACCGGAAACTGCGCAAACACGGGATTGCCCGCTAGATACCTGTAGGAGCGAGGCCTGCCCGCGAATGCCGTGACGCGTACTGCCTGATGGGACGCGTTAACATTCTTCGCGGGCAAGCCTCGCTCCTGCAGGGTTTCATCGCGATCGGAAACAAAGGTGCGATTTTCCCCTCCCTAAGCTAACCTGCGGCCATGTTTTACGAGGTCGACTATGCACATTCATATTCTTGGTATCTGCGGCACTTTCATGGGTTCGATGGCGGTTCTGGCCAAAGAGCTGGGCCATCACGTGACGGGCTCCGATGCCAACGTCTATCCGCCGATGAGTACTCAACTGGAGGCCCAGGGCATCGAGTTGACCCAGGGCTACGACCCGGCGCAGCTGGATCCGGCCCCTGATCTGGTGGTGATCGGCAACGCCATGTCCCGTGGCAACCCGGCGGTGGAATATGTGCTGAACAAAGGCCTGCCTTACGTCTCCGGCCCGCAATGGCTGGCGGATCACGTGCTGCAGGGTCGTTGGGTGCTGGCGGTCGCCGGCACCCATGGCAAGACCACCACCAGCAGCATGCTCGCCTGGGTGCTGGAGCACGCCGGCATGAGTCCCGGCTTCCTGATCGGCGGCGTACCGCAGAACTTCTCGGTGTCGGCGCGTCTGGGTGGCACCCCGTTCTTCGTGATCGAAGCCGATGAATACGACAGCGCCTTCTTCGACAAACGCTCCAAATTCGTTCACTACCGCCCGCGCACGGCGATTCTGAACAATCTCGAATACGATCACGCTGACATCTTCCCCGATCTGCCAGCCATCGAGCGGCAATTCCACCATCTGGTGCGGACCATCCCGAGCGAAGGCCTGGTGATTCATCCGACCACCGAGCCAGCTTTGCAGCGCGTCATCGAGATGGGCTGCTGGACCCCGGTGCAGACCACCGGTGCCGGCGGTCAGTGGCAGGTCAAGTTGCTCAGCGAAGACGGTTCGGCCTTCGAAGTGATGTTCGAAGGGGTTTCCCAGGGCGTGGTCGAGTGGGACCTGACGGGCCAGCACAACGTCGCCAACGCCCTGGCCACTTTGGCGGCGGCGCGTCACGTCGGTGTCGTCCCATCCATGGGCATCGCAGCGCTGAGCGCTTTCAAGAGCGTAAAGCGCCGCATGGAGAAAGTCGCGGAGGTCCGGGGCATCACCATTTATGACGATTTCGCCCACCACCCGACCGCCATCGCCACCACCCTCGACGGCCTGCGCAAGCGCATCGGCGACGCTCCGCTGATCGCGATCATCGAGCCGCGTTCCAACTCCATGAAGCTCGGCGCACACCGTGACGGACTGCCGGAAAGCGTGGTCGATGCCGATCAGGTGATCTGGTACGCACCGCCGAATCTTGGCTGGGACTTGGCGGGCACCGCCGCGCTGTGCACTGTGCCATCGATCGTCAGCGATTCGCTGGAGGGCATCATCGAGCGGGTGAAAAGCCAGGCGCAACCGGGCACCCATGTGGTGATCATGAGCAACGGCGGCTTCGGCGGCCTGCACGGCAAACTCGCCGAGGCGCTGAAATGAACAACGGTCCGGACCGCATCACGCTGGCGATGACGGGCGCTTCCGGCGCCCAGTACGGCTTGCGCCTGTTGGACTGCCTGGTGCGTGACGACCGCGAGGTGCACTTCCTGATCTCCAAGGCGGCGCAACTGGTGATGGCCACCGAAACCGACGTCACGCTGCCGGCCAAGCCGCAGATGATGCAGGCGTTCCTCACCGAGTACACCGGTGCGGCCGCCGGGCAGATTCGGGTCTATGGCAAGGAAGACTGGATGTCGCCGGTGGCTTCGGGCTCAGGGGCACCTGCTGCGATGGTGGTGGTGCCGTGTTCCACGGGGACCTTGTCGGCCATTGCCACCGGCGCCTGCAACAACCTGATCGAACGCGCCGCCGACGTCACGCTCAAGGAGCGCCGCCAGTTGATCCTGGTGCCCCGCGAGGCGCCGTACTCGAGCATTCATCTGGAACACATGCTCAAGCTGTCGAACATGGGCGTGACCATCCTGCCGGCCTCGCCGGGCTTCTACCATCAGCCGCAAACCATCGACGACCTGATCGATTTTGTCGTGGCGCGGATTCTCAATCTGCTGAACATTCCCCAGGACATGCTGCCGCGCTGGGGCGAGCACCATATGAGCAGCGATGAATAAGCTGCTGGTCATTGTGCTGGCGCTGCAACTGGCGGGGTGTGCGACGGCGCGGACCCTGGACGCGGCCAAGCCGGGCGCGCCGGTGGTGTACGCCGGGACGCGGCTGGACCTGTATGCAATGAATGGCGGCTGCTGTGCCAAGGATCGATTCGGTGCCGAGGCACCGAGCTATCCGGGTGTCGACCTGCCGGCCAGCGCGTTGCTCGATACCCTGTTGTTACCGTTGTCGCTGTTGACGGTGCTGGGAGTGAATTTTCAGGCAACGGGCGGGATGTAAAAGCAAAAGATCGCAGCCTTCGGCAGCTCCTACAAAGTACTCGAGTAGGAGCTGCCGAAGGCTGCGATCTTTTGATCTTGATTAACCGAGCTTTCTATTTGCCGAGCTTCCTCAGCTCATCCGATTCGATAACCCGCACCCCATCCTGCTCTTCCAGCGCCAGACGCCACATCGCGCGCGCCAACTGACAGGCTTCGATGCCATGGTATTTGCCAGGAATCAGCCGTGACAGGGGACCAGCAACCTTCTCGCCCAGACGCGGCTCGGTACGTTCACCCAGCAGCAGTGAAGGACGGCAAATGGTCAGTTGTGGCCAGTCCTGCGCCCGCAACGCGTATTCCATCTCGCCTTTGACCTTGTTGTAGAAATTCGAGGACCTGCGATCAGCTCCCAATGCACTGATCACGATCAGGTGTCGCGCGCCCATCTCCCGGGCACGCTTGGCGAACGCCACGACCATGTCCAGATCCACCGCCCGAAACGCCTCTTGCGAGCCGGCCTGCTTGATGGTCGTGCCCAGGCAGCAATAGGCGATGTCGACGCGTCCGCTCAGTTGCGGCAGGAACATCGCCGGGTCGCCCACGGGGTTTTCAAGGTGCGGATGCTTGACCAGCGGCCGGCGCGACGGCGCCAGTACGCGGGTAATCGTCGGCTCGTTGAGCAGGCGATCGAGCAAATGCTCACCGGTCAAACCGGTGGCTCCGGCAAGCAATACGTGCTGAGGCGTCAAGTACATAGTGTTTCTCCCTTGATACTCTTCAGCTTAGTTGGTCTTTGCGTCCTTGCTGTCAATCGACGTACTTTGCAGGGCTTTGCGCGCTTGCTGCTTGCGCAGCAACTGCCAGTGCGACAGCACGGTTTTCGGCGCCCAGATCTGCGGTTCAGAGGCTTCGAAGCCATCGGCCAGTTCACGCTCGGCGACGGTGGCCTTGGCCAGTTTGAAGGCTTGCTCCAGGTCGTCGGTCTGGTTCAGCGCCTGGGCGAACAGGGCGTCGCCGAAGTAGGTGAAGTTGGCTTCTTCGGAGCAACCGAAGGACACGCGATCGGCCCGCGAGGCGGTCATGATCAGGGTGCGTTCGTCCTTGAGGGCGGGAATGAAACCCCCGGAATAGCAGGCCGAAATCACGATAATCTTGTCGCGGTTTTTCAGCGGGGCGAGCACGGCCGCCAGTTCGTCGGCGGGCAGGTCGGCCAGCTCCATGCGCGGCTGATCGAGTACCAGCTCATGCTCGCTGGTGCCGTGGCTGGACAGGTAGATGAAAATCAGATCTTCCGGGCCGCTGCGTTCGGCCAGCGTCAGTGCGGCGCGACGCAGGTTTTCCCGGGTGGCCATCGGCCGGTCGCCGAGATGATCGCGATGGTTCACCAGGCGAATCTGGCCAAAGGCGCCGAAGCGGCTGGTGAGCATGTTGGCGACGTAGTCGGATTCGCGCAGGAACACGCTCTGCTTGCCGTCACCGCCCAGGGTCAGGGTGTACAGCTCGACTGCCGGGGTCGAGGCGGGCACATTGCCCAGCGCGTCTTCGAGCAGGCGGCCCTGGGCCAGCAGGCCGAGTTCGAGGGTATCGGGCAAAAGCTTGCCATCGGCGTCACGCACCCGTTGGCCATTGACCCAGATGCCGCTGAGCACCGAGCCGTCCGTCAGCACCAGGGTGCCGCGACCGGAATAGGTGTCGCTGTCGAACTGGCCGATGTAAAAGCTGCCGTCGGCCAGGTTCAGGCGGCCCTGGCCACTGAAGCGCCAATCATTGAAGTGGCCGGTGTAATGGCTGCCATCGGCGCCGATCAGTTCGCCCTTGCCATTGAGCGAGCCTTCCTTGAACTGCCCCAGCCAGACATCGCCGTCCGCGTTCTCGTAGCGGCCCTTGCCGTTGAGCTGGTTATTCTTGAAGCTGCCGACATAGATGTCGCCGTCAGCACTGTTGAATGTCCCGTTGCCTTCCAGCTGGCCGTCGACGAAGCGGCCGGTGAACTGATTGCCGTTGCCGTCGCCGCGCTGGCCTTCGCCGTTGGGCTTGCCGTGGGCGAACTGGCCCTGATAGGCGCTGCCGTCCTCGAGTTCCAGGCGACCCAGGCCCGAATACTGGTCGGCCTTGAATTCGCCCCGGTAGGTCATGCCGTTTTCTTTGAGGGTGCCTTCGCCGTCGCGCCGGCCGAGCTTGAAACCGCCGGTGTAGCTGCTGCCATTGGTGGTGAGGCTGCCCTGGCCGTCGAACAGGCCCTGATTGAATTTGCCGCGGTAGACCTCGCCGTTGCTGCCGTGCCATTCGCCCTGGCCGTGCCACTGGCCCTTGTCGAACTCGCCGGCGTACCAACTGCCGTTGGGGTAATCGATGCGTCCCTGGCCTTGCAGCAATCCATCGACCAGGTCGCCACGATAACGACCGCCGTCCGGCAAGCGGGCGTCAGGAGGTAACGGAGATTCACCGTCGCCGCACGCGGAGAGCATCAGAGTCAAGGCAAGGAGTGCAAGTGAGCGCATAGCGGGTTCCGGGCAATTAGGCGACCGAGTATGCCGCAGCTATGTGTCCTTATACAGCGGGTATATAAAGTGGCGGGCGCGAAACAGCAGGTGCTGCTTCGCATCCGGGAGGGTTTACACGAAGCAGAGCGACAGAGGCTCGGCGATGTACGCCGGCTTGTCCGAACCTTCGATTTCCAGGGTGGTAGTGGCCTTGAGCAGCCATTGGCCAGGTTTTTTCTCGGTCACTTCGGTCAGGTCGACCTTCAGGCGCACCTTCGAATTGACCTTGACCGGCTGGATGAAGCGCACGCTGTCCAGACCGTAGTTGACCACCATCTTCAGGCCTTCAGGCACGACGAGGATGTCTTCCATCAGTTTCGGAATCAGCGACAGCGACAGGAAACCGTGGGCGATGGTGCTGCCAAACGGGGTTTGCGCCGCCTTGACCGGGTCGACGTGGATGAACTGATAGTCCCCTGTGGCTTCGGCGAACAGGTTGATGCGCTCCTGATCGATCGTGAGCCATTCGGAACGTCCAAGTTCCTTGCCGACATAATCTTTGAGCTCTGCAACTGGAACAAAGGGCATTGAGACTCTCCTTGGGTTCATCGGTTTTATAGTTTTTTCAGTCGAGATGTTTGCACCTCAGGCTTACCACTGTAGATCAACATTGTTAATTCCTGCGGTCAACCGACCATGCTTTTGGCGAATGCCGGTGTATACGGCTGGCGTGTTTATAATGCTCGGCCCGTGACGGCGGGCGACGGGTTCTGCGGGAGAGTGAAGGATGTTGTTACGTGGCCTGACCTGGCTGGTGCTGTTTCAATTGCTCGGCACCGCGATCAACCATTTGTTTTTGCCGGTGCTGCCGGGGCCGATTGTCGGCCTGCTGCTGTTGCTGGTGTTTCTGATCAGCCGCGGTCAGGTGGGCGAGCCGCTGAACCTGGCGGCCGGCAGCCTGCTGCGGTACCTGCCTTTGCTGCTGGTGCCGCCGGCGGTGGGCGTGATGGTCTACGCCAAGGACATTGCCGCCGATTTCTGGGCCATCGCCGGCGCGCTGGTGTTGTCGCTGCTGCTGTCCATGGCCTTCGCCGGCGTGCTCATGCAGCGCATGATCAAGCGTCACGCCCATCCTCGCGAGGACCGCCCATGACCCTCGACTGGAACGGCGCCTGGACCTCGGTCATCCATCATCCCTTGTTCGGCATCGGCATCACCCTCGGTGCCTATCAGCTGGTGCTCGCGGCTTTCGAGAAAACCCGCTGGATCTTTTTGCAGCCGGTGCTGGTCTCCATGTTGCTGGTGATCGGTGTGCTGGTGAGCTGCGGGCTGACCTATACCGAGTATCGCAAGAGCACCGAGATCCTCAGCATTCTGCTGGGACCGGCGACCGTTGCGCTGGCGGTGCCGCTGTACCTGAACCTGCGGCGGATTCGGCAGTTGTTCTGGCCGATATTTACTACGCTGGTGATAGGTGGAGTGGTCGCCACCAGCATGGGCGTGCTGCTGGGCTGGTGGTTCGGCGCCGAGCACATGATCCTGATGACCATGGCGCCCAAATCGGTGACGTCGCCGATTGCCATGCTGGTGGCCGAGCAGATTGGTGGTGTCGCGGCGCTGGCGGCGGTGTTCGTGTTGATCACCGGTGTGATCGGCGCGATCTTCGGCCCCAGCCTGCTGACCCGGCTCGGGGTCCACAGCCCCGAGGCGCGGGGCATGGCACTGGGCATGACGGCTCACGCGGTCGGCACGGCGGTGGCGATGCAGGAAAATGAAGAGTGCGGTGCCTTCGCGGCGCTGGCGATGAGTCTGATGGGCGTGGCCACGGCGGTCTTGCTGCCGCTGGCGGTGTCGATGGTGGTTTAAGGAAATGTCTATGAGTCTGCCGCTTTTTCCGCTGAACACGGTGCTGTTTCCGGGCTGCATCCTCGATCTGCAGATTTTCGAGGCGCGTTACCTGGACATGATCGGACGCTGCATGAAACAGGGCGGCGGCTTCGGTGTGGTGTGCATCCTCGATGGTGAAGAGGTCGGCATCGCTCCGGCAGGCTACGCGCTGGTCGGCTGCGAAGCGCTGATCACCGATTTCAAGACCCAGGAAAACGGCCTGCTGGGAATTCGGGTGCAGGGCGGTCGACGCTTCCATGTTCTGCGTACCGAAGTGCAGCGCGACCAGTTGATCGTCGCCGAAGTCGACTGGCTGGAAGAGGAACCGGAACAACCGCTGCAGGATGAGGACGCCGATCTGGTGGCGCTGCTCAAGGCCCTGGCGGAACATCCCATGGTCGAAGCGCTGAACATGGGCACCGAAGCGGCCGGGCAGCAGTCCCTGGCCAATCAACTGGCTTACCTGTTGCCGTTCGCCGAACTGGACAAGATCGACCTGCTGCAACTCGATGACCCGCAGCAGCGTCTGGATGCGATTCAGGCGTTGCTGGATGAGTTGCAGGGCGAGTTGTTTGCCTGACGCCCTTTAAAAGATCGCAGCCTGGGACGCTCCCCCTGTGGGAGCGTCCCAGGCTGCGATCTTTTGCTTTTGTCTAATAGGCATACCTCAACATCGTATTCGGCAAATGCCGCAACACGAAGAATCCGAACAACGCCACCAGCGACGGCAGCACCAGCCACCAGATCTTTGGTGGCATGGGGTTGAGCGGGGTCCGGAGTTGCATCAAACCCAGGCTCGCCGCACAGACACAAGCCGCCAGCATCGCGCCGGCCAGCACGTCCGTTGGCCAGTGCGCGCCGAGATAAACCCGCGACAGTGCAATCGCCAGTGCCGGCAGGCAGGCCACCAGCAACCAGGTCAGACGCATGCGTGGTGGTTGTCCGCGGCCGGCCAGGACGGCCAGGGTCAGGAAAAGCGCAAAGGAGCCGGAAGCATGGCCGCTGGGCATGCTGTAACTGGACAGCGGGTCGCTCAAGACTTCCGGGCGCATGCGGGCGAAAAAGTGCTTGGTCGCCGTGTTGGCCAGTGCGGTGAACAGCAACGTACTGCAGGCGAAGATGGCTTGGCGCCATTGTCGCGTCAGCAACAGCAGCACCACCAGCAGGGCGCTGAACACCAGCATGTTGCGGAACTCACCGATCAGCGTGAACACCACCGCCACTTCATCGAGCATGGGGCTGCGATGTTCCTGCACCAGTGTCATGATTCCCTGGTCCAGAGCAGTCAGGTGCGAGTAACCGATAAACAACGCGGCCAGAATCAGAAAACTCATCCCGGTAATGAATACCGTGGCCTTGCGGTGTTTGCGCAGGCTGCTGGTGGCGCTCAAGCCGATCATCAAGGCGATGCTGGCGGCGACGATGCCGGCCTGGGGCCAGAAGCCCTCGGGCAGCGGCAAGCGAATCGCCGCCCCGGTGGCCCAGCCCGGCAGCAGATATGCGACCGACCACCCCGCGCCGGCCAACAGGCTGACGGCAAAGAAACGCGGGAAGGGCATGTCGAACATCCCGGCGACCATCGGCAGCATGGGGCGCAGGGGGCCGATGAAGCGACCGACCAGCAGGCTGGCGATACCGTAGCGCTGGAAATAGGCCTCGGCCCCGGCGATCCATTCCGGGTGATGACGCAAGCCGGGCAGGCGGCGGATGTTCTGATGGAAATGGCGCCCGAGGAAATACGACACCACATCGCCCAGCACGCCCGCGAAGAAACCCAGCAACAGGGTTTCGCTCAGCGACAACGCGCCGCTGCCGGCCAGTACCGCCACGGCGAACAGCAGCACCGTGCCGGGTACGATCAGTCCTGCAATCGCCAGGCATTCGACGAAGGCCACGATGAACACCGCTGCCGCCAGCCATTGCGGGTTGACGGTCAGCCAGGCGGTCACGCTATCGAGCCATGGGCCCATAAAAACAACTCCATTCAATGATCAGGCACACATTCCAAAAACACATCCATCCCCTGTAGGAGCCGAGCTTGCTCGCGAAAGCGCCGTGTCAGTCGACATCGATGGTGAAGCAACCACCGCTTTCGCGAGCAAGCTCGGCTCCTACAGGGATTTTTGTTCGATTCAGGTCAGCACGAAATAATCACGTCCTTCGACCTGCCCCCGTCGCAGCGGGTTGCGCGTGCACCAGGCTGCATAGGCCGCATCGACGAAACGGTACATCAGATGTTCGTCACGCCCATGGGGGATGCCCAGGCGCGTGGTCTGGATGACATGGGCGGGCGTCTGGCCGACGTCTTCCACCAGCAGCACTTCATGATCGAAGCGCTTGGCGTCCCAGACCGGCACCTTCAAGCCCAGGGATTTGCACAGCAGGGTTTGCCCCGCGCAGAGCTTCTGCGACGGGCGCGGGCGGCCCTGGGCGTCGGGGTTGTTGAGCAGCATCTGCGCCAGGCTCGCCGGTCCACTCAGTTCGTCGACCCACGGGTAGGCGGATTTGATCAAGACCGCATTACCCGGCCCTTGAGCGCTGAAGTTCAGGGAGTCGCCGCCACGGGAGTAGTACATATAGATGTGCCCGCCATCTAGAAACAAAGCCTTACGCTTTTCCGTGTAACCGAGGGAGGCGTGGCTGCCTTTTTCGGCAAGGTAATAGGCTTCGGTCTCGATGATTCGGGCGCTGAGCCACAGGTCACCGACGCGATGACGAATGACTTTGCCCAGCAGAGCGCGGGCGAGAATTTGCGGGTCACGGTCGAAAAACGCGTCCGCAAGGCCCGTGGGCAGGCGCGTTGCGGAGGCTCGAACAGTCAGGTCGGTCATGATGAACGGCCTTAATCAGGGCTGAAAGAACGTGGATGATAACAATTTGCGGCTTAATCCCGGCTGAACGTCGGCAAATCCAACTCCATTTCGACCATCCGCCCGTCACCGCTGTTAGTCGGGAGTCACGACAGCTATAATCTGCCGCTTTATTCTTTACCAAGCCCTTTTCAAAGACCACGCCAGACCATGACTGAGTCCGTTCTTGACTACATGACCCGCCTGGGTCGCGCTGCCCGCCAGGCGTCCCGCGTCATCGGCCGTGCCAGCACCGCGCAGAAGAATCGCGCGCTGCAAGCCGCCGCCAACGCGCTGGACGCTGCCCGCGCCGAGCTGACCGCTGCCAATGAGCTGGATCTGGCGGCCGGTCGCGCCAACGGTCTGGAGCCGGCGCTGCTCGAGCGTCTGTCGCTGACGCCTGCGCGAATCGACGGCATGATCGTGGGCCTGCGCCAGGTGGCGGCATTGCCGGACCCGGTCGGCGCGATCCGCGACATGAGCTACCGGCCGTCGGGGATTCAGGTCGGCAAGATGCGCGTGCCGCTGGGCGTGATCGGGATCATTTACGAATCCCGGCCGAACGTGACCATCGACGCCGCCAGCCTGTGCCTGAAGTCCGGGAACGCGACCATCTTGCGTGGCGGCTCCGAAGCCATTCATTCCAACCGCGCGATCGCTGCCTGCATCCAGCGCGGCCTGGACGAAGCCGATCTGCCGGCGGCGGTGGTGCAAGTGGTCGAAACCACTGACCGGGCTGCCGTTGGCGCGCTCATCGCCATGCCTGAATACGTCGATGTCATCGTGCCCCGTGGCGGCCGTGGCCTGATCGAACGCATCAGCCGCGATGCCCGTGTGCCGGTGATCAAACACCTGGACGGCATCTGCCACGTCTACGTCAGTGCCCACGCCGACCTGGCAAAGGCCCAGCGGATCGCTTTCAACGCCAAGACTTACCGCTATGGCATTTGCGGAGCGATGGAGACGTTGCTGGTCGATCAAATGGTTGCCAAAGATTTCCTGCCAGCGATGGCGGCCCAGTTCCGCGAAAAAGGCGTCGAGTTGCGTGGCTGCGAGCGCACCCGGGCGATCATCGACGCGCTGCCGGCCACCGAAGAAGACTGGAACACCGAGTATCTGGCGCCGATCCTGTCGATCCGCGTGGTCGACGGAGTGGAACAGGCCATCGAACACATCAACCATTACGGCTCCCACCACACCGATTCGATCGTCAGCGAACATCAGGGCGAAACCCGGCAGTTCGTGGCCGAGGTCGATTCGTCGTCGGTGATGATCAACACCCCGACCTGTTTTGCCGACGGCTTCGAATACGGATTGGGTGCCGAGATCGGCATTTCTACTGATAAGCTGCACGCCCGCGGACCGGTGGGTCTCGAAGGTCTGACCTGCGAGAAGTACATCGTGGTCGGTGATGGCCAGTTGCGCGGACAGGAGCCGGCCTGACTTGGGCGACCTCGACCCGTCAGCCCCGGACACTGCCAGCGCGCCTGAACCCAGACGCATCGGCGTACTGGGCGGAACGTTCGACCCGGTGCACATCGGCCATTTGCGTGGTGCGCTGGAAGTCGCCGAATCCCTGGCGCTCGACGAGCTGCGCCTGACACCCAGTGCCAGGCCGCCTCATCGGGATACGCCGCAGGTGTCGGCGAAAGACCGTCTGGCGATGGTCGAGTGCGCGGTGGCCGGTGTGGCGCCGCTGGTTGTGGATGCCCGCGAATTGCAGCGGGACAAACCGTCCTGGACCATCGATACCCTGGAACTGATGCGTGCGGAACTCGCCGCGGATGACCAGGTTTTTCTGCTTTTGGGCTGGGACGCTTTTTGCGGCCTGCCCACCTGGCATCGCTGGGAAGAGTTGCTCCAGCATTGCCACATCCTGGTGTTGCAACGCCCGGATGCCGACAGCGAGCCGCCGGATGCCCTGCGCAACCTGCTGGCGGCGCGCTCGGTGAGCGACCCGCTGGCCCTCAAGGGGCCGAGCGGACAGATTGCATTCGTCTGGCAGACGCCGCTCGCGGTATCCGCCACCCAGATCCGTCAACTGCTGGCCAGCGGTAAGTCGGTACGTTTCCTGGTGCCCGACGCGGTCCTGGCCTACATCGATGCGCACGGTCTGTACCGTGCGTCGAACTGAACAAGGCGTGCTTCACTGATACGGACCAACGTGTCGCCAAGCCGCCGAATACATGAGCAAAACGAGTTTTATATGACCAACAACGACGTAAACAAAGTTAAGCGCAAAGGCACATTCAAGAGTGCCCCGCTGCCTGAGCCGGTTGCCACCAACGAGCCGCTCAACGGTGACGAGCTGGTCAAGGTTGCCGTTGCAGCCCTGGAAGACGTCAAGGCGCAGGACATCCAGGTCATCGATGTTCGCGACAAGCAAAGCATCACCGACTACATGATCATCGCCACCGGTACCTCCAATCGCCAGATCAACGCGATGCTGGAAAAGGTTCGCGAAGAAGTCAAAAAGAAAGGCGCCCGTCCGCTGGGTGAAGAAGGCAAGGGCGACAGCGACTGGGTACTGCTGGACCTGGACCTCGTGATCGTGCACATGATGACCGCCTCGGCTCGCCAGTTCTACGACCTGGAGCGCCTGTGGGCCGGTGCCGAGCAGAGCCGTGCGGCAGACGCCAAGCACCACAGCCCGGAAAACACCCACGAGCATTTCGCCAAGCTCAACAAAGACCAGCAGTAAGGGTAGCGCTGTGCGACTGCGACTGATCGCCGTCGGTTCCCGCATGCCCAAATGGGTGGAAGAAGGCTGGCATGAGTATGCCAAGCGTCTTCCGTCCGAGCTGGCGCTGGAACTGGTGGAAATTCCGCTCAATACCCGTGGCAAGAACGCCGACGTGGCGCGCTTCATCCGTCAGGAAGGCGAAGCCATGCTGGCCAAGGTCGGGCAGAACGAGCGTGTCGTCACCCTCGAAGTCCACGGCAAGCCCTGGAGCACCGAGCAACTGGCGGTCGAACTCGATCGCTGGCGGCTGGATTCGCGCACGGTCAATTTCATGGTCGGCGGCCCGGAAGGGCTGGCGCCTGAAGTCTGTGCCCGCGCCGATCAGCGCTGGTCGCTCTCGCCACTGACGTTGCCGCACCCGCTGGTGCGCATCCTGATCGGTGAACAGCTGTATCGCGCCTGGACTGTGCTGTCCGGCCACCCTTATCACAAGTAGTCCTGCCTCCCCATGACCCAGCCGATCCGCATCAAGGACCACGAAAAAGACGCCCGTCTGGTGCGTGGCCGCGTCGTGTTCGGGGCCATTGCGGTCGTGGCGCTGATTGGCGTGCTGATTGCGCGCCTGTATTTCCTGCAGGTGATCCAGTACGACTATCACTCGACCCTGTCGGAAAACAACCGCGTCCATGTGCAGCCGATCCCGCCGACCCGCGGGTTGATTTTCGACCGCAATGGCGTGGTGATTGCCGACAACCGTCCCAGCTTCAGTCTGAGCATGACCCGCGAACGTTCGGGGGACTGGCAGCAGGTGCTCGACGTGATCGTCGAGGTGCTGGAGCTGACGCCCGAGGACCGGGTGATCTTCGAGAAACGCATGCGTCAGGGGCGCCGGCCATTCGAGCCGGTACCGATCCTGTTCGAGCTGACTGAAGAACAGATCGCCCGCATCGCCGTCAACCAGTTCCGCCTGCCGGGGGTGGAAGTGGTCGCGCAACTGGTTCGTCACTATCCACAGGGCGCGCACTTTGCGCACTCGGTGGGCTACATGGGGCGGATCAACGAGAAAGAGCTGAAAACCCTCGATCCGGTCAATTACAGCGGCACCCACCACATCGGCAAGACCGGCATCGAGCGGTTCTACGAGCCGGAATTGCACGGCCAGGTGGGTTACGAGGAAGTCGAGACCAACGCCCGGGGCCGCGTGCTGCGGGTGCTCAAGCGCACCGACCCGATACCCGGCAAGGACATCGTCCTGAGCCTGGACATCAAGTTGCAGGAAGCCGCGGAAGCCGCCCTCGGCGGTCGTCGTGGCGCGGTGGTGGCGCTGGACCCGAAAACCGGCGAAGTGCTGGCGATGGTCAGCCAGCCGAGTTTCGACCCGAACCTGTTCGTCACCGGCATCAGCTTCAAGGCCTATTCCGAACTGCGCGATTCCATCGACCGGCCGCTGTTCAACCGCGTGCTGCGCGGTCTGTACCCGCCAGGTTCGACCATCAAGCCCGCCGTGGCGATTGCCGGCCTGGACGCCGGCGTAGTGACCGCCTCGAGCCGCGTGTTCGACCCGGGCTACTACATGCTGCCCAACTACGATCACAAATACCGTAACTGGAACCGCACCGGTGACGGTTTCGTCGACCTCGACACCGCGATCATGCGTTCCAACGACACCTACTTCTACGATCTGGCCCACAAGCTGGGGATCGATCGGTTGTCGGCCTACATGACCAAGTTCGGCATCGGTCAGAAAGTCTCCCTGGACATGTTCGAAGAATCGCCGGGGCTGATGCCGTCCCGCGAGTGGAAGCGCGCGACCCGCCGTCAGGCGTGGTTCCCGGGTGAAACACTGATTCTCGGGATCGGCCAGGGCTACATGCAGTCGACTCCGTTGCAACTGGCCCAGGCCACGGCGCTGGTGGCCAACAAAGGCATCTGGAACCGCCCGCACCTGGCCAAGACCATCGAAGGCGAGAAACCGGTGGATCACAATCCGATGCCGGACATCGTCCTGCGCGACCCGTCCGACTGGACCAAGGTCAACCACGGCATGCAGCAGGTCATGCACGGCGCCCGCGGTACGGCGCGCAAGGCTTCGATCGGTGCGCAATACCGCATCGCCGGCAAGTCCGGTACGGCCCAGGTGGTCGCGATCAAGCAGGGTGAGAAGTACGACCGCTCGAAAGTCCAGGAACGCCATCGCGACCACGCCTTGTTCGTGGGCTTCGCGCCTGCCGACGATCCGGCGATCGTGGTGTCGGTGATGGTCGAGAACGGTGAGTCCGGTTCTGGCGTCGCAGCCCCGGTCGTGCGTCAGGTCATGGACGCCTGGTTGCTGGATCAGAACGGTCGCCTCAAGGCCGAATACGCAAGCCCCAATAGCGCGGAGGCCACCGCCCGTGATGAATAACTTTGATCGCATGCTCTCCAGCGAGGATGTGATGCGCCGCCGCGCGACGCTGCTGCAACGCATGCATATCGATGGTCCGCTGCTGATCCTGCTGCTGACCCTCGCCGCCGGCAGCCTGTTCGTGCTGTATTCGGCCAGTGGCAAGAGCTGGGATCTGCTGGCCAAACAGGCCACTTCCTTTGGCATCGGCCTGGTCTCGATGATCGTCATCGCCCAGTTCGAGCCGCGTTTCATGGCCCGTTGGGTGCCGCTGGGTTACGTGGTAGGCGTGATGCTGCTGCTGGTGGTGGACATCATGGGCCACAACGCCATGGGTGCCACCCGCTGGATCAACATTCCCGGGGTCATCCGCTTCCAGCCCTCGGAATTCATGAAGATCCTGATGCCGGCAACCATTGCCTGGTATCTGTCCAAACGCACCTTGCCGCCGCAACTCAAGCATGTGGGCGTCAGCCTGATGCTGATCGGCATTCCGTTCATCCTGATCGTGCGCCAGCCGGACCTCGGCACCTCGCTGCTGATTCTGGCCGGCGGCGCGTTCGTGCTGTTCATGGGCGGGCTGCGCTGGCGCTGGATTCTCAGCGTGCTCGCCGCCGCCGTGCCCGTGGCCATTGCCATGTGGTTCTTCATCATGCACGACTACCAGAAGCAGCGGATCCTGACGTTCCTCGATCCGGAAAGCGATCCGCTGGGCACCGGCTGGAACATCATCCAGTCCAAGGCGGCCATCGGCTCTGGTGGCGTGTTCGGCAAGGGCTGGCTGCTGGGCACCCAGTCGCACCTGGATTTCCTGCCGGAAAGCCACACCGACTTCATCATTGCGGTCATGGGCGAGGAGTTCGGTCTGGTGGGGATCTGCGCGCTGTTGCTGATCTATCTGTTGCTGATCGGTCGGGGGCTGGTGATTACCGCCCAGGCCCAGACCCTATTCGGCAAGCTGCTGGCCGGCGCCTTGACCATGACGTTCTTTGTTTATGTTTTCGTCAACATCGGCATGGTCAGTGGCCTGTTGCCGGTGGTGGGGGTGCCGTTGCCGTTCATTAGCTACGGAGGAACTTCGCTGGTGACGCTGCTGTCAGCGTTTGGGGTTTTGATGTCGATCCATACCCACCGCAAGTGGATCGCGCAGGTTTGAATAAGGTGAAGAGTTCAATGCAGGTAATGCGTGGCTGGGCGACTCGATATGCGCCGTGGGTCGGTCTGGTAAGCATCCTAGGCAGCGCGCAGGAAGCGTTGGCCGGCGATTACGAAGGTTCGCCCCAGGTGGCCGAGTTCGTGGGTGAAATGACCCGCGACTACGGTTTCGCCGGCGAACAACTGATGGGCGTGTTCCGCGAAGTCGAGCGCAAACAGTCGATTCTGGATGCGATTTCCAAGCCCGCCGAGCGGGTCAAGCAGTGGAACGAATATCGCCCGATGTTCATCACCGACGCGCGCATCGCCCGCGGTGTGGATTTCTGGCGTCAGCACGAAGCGGTGCTGGCCCGTGCCGAGCAGGAATATGGCGTGCCGGCGCAGGTAATTGTCTCGATCATTGGCGTTGAGACCTTTTTCGGTCGCAATACCGGCAACTTCCGCGTCATCGATGCCTTGTCGACCCTGGGTTTCGACTATCCTCCCCGTGCCGAATTCTTCCGCAAGGAGTTGCGCGAGTTCCTGTTGCTGGCCCGGGAAGAGCAGGTTGATCCGCTGACGCTCAAGGGTTCCTACGCCGGCGCCATGGGCCTGCCGCAGTTCATGCCCAGCAGCTTTCGCGCCTACGCTGTGGATTTCGACGGTGACGGCCACATCAATATCTGGAACAACCCGGATGACGCGATCGGGAGTGTTGCCAGTTACTTCAAACGTCACGGTTGGGTCGCCGGTGAGCCGGTGGTCAGTCGCGCCGATGTACGCGGCGATCAGGTGGACGAGGGTTTGACCACCGGCATCGAGCCCACCAAAACCGTTGGAGAGTTGCGGGCGCTGGGCTGGTCAAGTCATGATGCGCTGCGCGATGATATGCCGGTTACCGCTTTTCGCCTGGAAGGCGACAATGGCCCCGAATACTGGATGGGCCTGAAGAATTTTTACGCAATCACGCGTTATAACCGCAGCGTGATGTACGCCATGGCCGTACATCAACTGTCTGAACAGCTGGTCCAAGCACGGGGCGTCAAGTAATGCGGGCATTGCCTATGAGTAAACCCCTGAAGCTGATGGCATTTGCCACGTTGGCAGTGCTGGTCGCCAGTTGTTCGACCAGTCGTTCGCCGACGCAGAAATCCTCCACCGCCGTGCGTTCCGCGCCGGGGCTGGACATCAATCGCGCCCACAAGGATGGCGCGCCCTGGTGGGACGTCGACGTCTCGCGCATCCCGGATGCCACGCCGACCCTGCACACCGGTCCCTACAAGGCCAACCCCTACACCGTGCTGGGCAAGACCTATTTCCCGATGCAGGAATCCAAGTCCTACGTGGCTTCGGGCACGGCGTCCTGGTACGGCACCAAGTTCCATGGTCAGAACACCGCCAACGGTGAGGTCTATGACTTGTACGGCATGAGTGCCGCCCACAAGACCCTGCCACTGCCGAGTTACGTGCGGGTGACCAACCTGGACAACAACAAGAGCGTGATCCTGCGGGTCAACGACCGCGGGCCGTTCTACTCCGACCGGATCATCGACCTGTCCTATGCCGCCGCCAAAAAGCTCGGTTATGCCGAAATCGGCACCGCGCGGGTCAAGGTCGAAGGCATCGATCCACAACAATGGTGGGCCGCCAAAGGCCGTCCGGCGCCTTTAATGCTCAACGAGCCGCAAGTCGCGCAGAATAGCGCGCCGGTGATCACGGCTTCGGCCGGCAGCGTCGAGCAATGGACGCCACCGCCGCAGCAACATGCCGCCGCCGTTGTACCAGTACAACTTGCGGACGCAAAAAAAAACGCTTCTGCACAAGCCTCTGGCCAGTATCTGCAGGTGGGCGCGTTCGCCAACCCGGACGCTGCAGAACTCCTGAGGTCGAAACTCAGCGGGATGGTGAGCGCTCCGGTGTTCATCAGTTCGATCGTGCGCAACCAGCAGACGCTGCATCGGGTGCGCCTGGGGCCGATCGGTTCGCCGGGTGAAATCCAGCAAGTGCAGAACAGCGTGCGCCTGGCCAACCTTGGTTCGCCAAGTGTGGTCACCGAGTAAAACGTAGGACTTGATTGACGGTTCATCCGCGGTTTGCGAGATGGACCAGGTTGTTGGCTCGTCGAAGAACAAAAGCCCGGCAAAGGGTGACTTGGAGTGAGCAACTGAACACGCGATGGCCCGATTAGAAGGCCATCTGATTAGTTTTGCCCCAGGGCAAGTTTCCATTAGCGATTTCGAGAGACGGATGAACATCACCACCTTTGCCAAACGCCTGTGCCTTCTAGTCCCGCTGCTCCTCTCACCTGCCGCGTTCGCGGCCGAGATGATGCCGTCGCCACCGCAACTGGCCGCCAAGGCCTATGTGCTCATGGACGCCAGCAGCGGCAACGTTCTGGTCGAGAACAATGGTGACCAGCGTCTGCCACCAGCCAGCCTGACCAAGCTGATGACCGCGTACATCGCGACGCTGGAAATCCGTCGTGGTCAGATCGGCGAGAACGATCCGGTGACCGTCAGCGAAAACGCCTGGCGTACCGGCGGTTCGCGGATGTTCATCAAGGTCGGCTCCCAGGTGACCGTCAGCGACCTGCTGCACGGCATCATCATCCAATCGGGCAACGACGCCAGCGTTGCGCTGTCCGAGCACATCGCCGGCAGCGAAGACGCGTTCGCCGACCTGATGAACAAGACTGTCGCCGACCTGGGCATGACCAACAGCCACTTCATGAACCCGACCGGCCTGCCGAACCCTGAGCACTACTCGTCGGCTCACGACATGGCGGTGCTGGCTCGCGCGATCATCCATGAAGACCCGGCTCACTACGCGATCTACTCGCAGAAAGAGTTCTTCTGGAACGGCATCAAGCAACCCAACCGCAACCTGCTGCTGTGGCGTGACAAGACCGTCGACGGTCTGAAAACCGGTCACACCGAAGAAGCCGGCTACTGCATGGTGTCCTCGGCCGTACGTGACGGCATGCGGCTGATCGCCGTGGTCTTCGGTACCAACAGCGAAGTGGCCCGTGCCGCTGAAACCCAGAAACTGCTGACTTACGGCTTCCGTTTCTTCGAAACCCAGACCTTCTATCAGAAAGGCACCGAGCTGGCTCAGGCCCCTGTGTGGAAGGGCGCTACCAGCCAGGTCAAAGCCGGTCTGGCTGAAGACCTGACCATGACCCTGCCGAAGGGCCAGCTGAAAAAGCTCGCCGCCAGCATGACCATGAACCCGCAACTGGTTGCGCCAATCGCCAAGGGCGACGTGATCGGCAAAGTCGAAGTCAAACTGGACGACAAGGTAGTGCACAGCGCCGATCTGATCGCTCTGGACGGCGTCGAAGAGGGTGGTATCTTCCGTCGCATGTGGGATAGCATCCGTCTATTCTTCTACGGCTTGTTCAACTGATAGTGTGCACCTGCAAAGCCCCGCGCTCATCCGGCGCGGGGCTTTGCCCGTCGCCACGGCTTACGCTTACGAGGCCGTTACGCCATGACCGATACAGATGTAAAGGCTCCCAAGATCGAATTCCCGGCCAACGATTACCCGGTTAAGGTGATCAGCGACACGGGTGTGGGCAACAAGGACAAGATCATCGACATCGTCCGCAAACACGCAAAGATCAATGATGAGCGCGTGGACGAGCGTCAAAGCAGCAACGGCAAGTACACCACGATTCAGTTGCACATCGTCGCCACCGATCAGGACCAGCTGTACAACATCAACAGCGAACTGCGGGCTACCGGCTTCGTGCACATGGTGCTGTGATGTCCGCGACATTGGGCTTTCGCGAGCTCGGTCAGATGGCTTACGAGCCGGTCTGGCATGCCATGCAACGCTTTACCAACGAACGCGGCAGTGATGCCGCCGACGAGATCTGGCTGGTCGAACACCCGCCGGTTTTCACCCAGGGCCAGGCCGGCAAGGCCGAGCATCTGTTACTGCCGGGCGATATTCCGGTGGTGCAGGTCGATCGTGGCGGCCAGGTGACGTATCACGGCCCCGGGCAACTGGTGGTCTACCTGTTGCTGGATGTGCGCAAGCTGGGTTTCGGCGTGCGTGATCTGGTGACTCGCATGGAATCGTGCCTGATCGAGCTGCTCGCCAGTTATGGCGTGACGGCCGCGGCCAAGCCCGATGCGCCGGGTGTCTATGTCGACGGAGCGAAAATCGCGTCTCTGGGTCTGCGGATCCGCCATGGTTGTTCCTTTCACGGCCTGGCCCTGAACGTGGACATGAACCTGGAACCGTTTCGACGGATTAATCCCTGCGGCTACGCCGGGCTGGCGATGACCCAGCTGAGCGATCACGCAGGATCGATTGAATTTGCCGAGGTAAGTGCCCGGCTGCGTGCGCAGCTCGTCAAACACCTCGACTATGCTGAGCAGACGACCCTCACGGGCGGAATCGACTGATATGACTACTGATGCAGTGCAAACCATGATCCCGACGCTCGACGTTTCCGAGCGCCCGGCCCCGCGTCCCAAGGTTGAAGCCGGCGTCAAGCTGCGCGGCGCCGAGAAGGTTGCACGCATTCCGGTAAAGATCATTCCGACCACCGAACTGCCGAAGAAGCCTGACTGGATTCGCGTGCGCATCCCGGTGTCGCCGGAAGTCGACCGCATCAAATCCCTGCTGCGCAAACACAAGCTGCACAGCGTGTGCGAAGAAGCGTCCTGCCCGAACCTGGGCGAGTGCTTCTCCGGCGGCACCGCGACCTTCATGATCATGGGTGACATCTGCACCCGTCGCTGCCCGTTCTGCGACGTTGGCCACGGTCGTCCGAAGCCGCTGGACGTCAACGAGCCGGAAAGCCTGGCCATCGCCATCGCTGACCTGCGCCTGAAGTACGTGGTGATCACCTCGGTGGACCGCGACGACCTGCGCGACGGCGGTGCCCAGCACTTCGCCGACTGCATCCGTGAAATCCGCAAGCTGTCGCCGAACGTGCAGCTCGAAACCCTGGTGCCGGACTACCGCGGCCGCATGGACATCGCGCTGGAAATCACCGCGGCCGAGCCGCCGGATGTGTTCAACCACAACCTGGAAACCGTGCCGCGCTTGTACAAGGCTGCGCGTCCGGGTTCGGACTACCAGTGGTCGCTGACCCTGCTGCAACGCTTCAAGCAGATGATGCCGCACATTCCGACCAAATCCGGCTTGATGTTGGGTCTGGGCGAGACCGACGACGAAGTGATCGAAGTCATGAAGCGCATGCGCGAACACGACATCGATATGCTGACCCTGGGCCAGTACCTGCAACCGTCCCGCAGCCACTTGCCGGTGCAGCGTTTCGTGCACCCGGACACCTTCGCCTGGTTCGCCGAGGAAGGTTACAAAATGGGCTTCAAGAACGTCGCTTCCGGTCCGCTGGTACGTTCCTCGTACCACGCTGACGAACAGGCGAAGCTGGTCAAGGCCGAGCTGATTTCGTCCTGATAGCCGGGTCGTATTGAAAAAGCCCGCAAGGCTTTGAGTCTTGCGGGCTTTTTTTCGGCTGGCCTAAAGTGATGAAGCTTCTTCTGTTTGTCCTCGTTCCTGACTACTGTGTTGATGTTTTACCCAGGGAGATTCATGGTGACCGCTAGACCTGTCCACACCCTTCGTCCTCACTCACCCGTCCCGGCACTGCCGTCGCAAGGGCTGATCGGCGTCATCGCGCCCGCAGGCCCGGCCCCGCTGGACACCGACAAAGCCGTGCAATGGATGCGCGCCCGCGGTTATTCGCTGAAGATTTTTCCGGGTGTCTACGAGAAGGATGGCTACCTGGCCGGCAGTGACGAGGTGCGCCTCAATGATCTGCACGCGGCGTTCGCCGACAACGAGGTCGACGCCATCATCTGCCTTCGCGGTGGCTATGGCACTCCACGCTTGCTCGATCGCCTCGACTTCGAACTGCTGCGCAACAACGCCAAGCCCTTCATCGGCTACAGCGACATCACCGCGCTGCATCTGGCGATCAGTCGATACTCAGGCTTTGTGACATTCCATGGCCCGCTGCTCAATGCCGATTTGCTGGGTGACAAGCGCAAGCCCACCGAGTCATCGTTTTTCAACATGCTGCGCGGGCAGGTGAAGGCGGGCAGTGTGCTGGCCCACCCTGAGGCCTATCCCTTGACGACCATCGAGCCAGGCATCGCCCACGGGCGCTTGCTGGGGGGCAATCTGTCGATGATCGCGGCGACCATGGGCACGCCTTACGAGATCGATGCCGAAGGCGTCATCCTGTTGATCGAGGACATCAACGAGCCGCTGTACCGCGTCGACCGACTGCTGACCCATCTGCGTCTGGCGGGCACTCTCGGCAAGCTGCGCGGGGTTCTGGTGGGGGATGTAGCGGGTGTGGAGGTGCCGGCGCTGGAGCGGTTACTCAAGCAGACATTCGAACCGTTGCGGATCCCGGTGTTGTCTGGATGGCGCAGCGGGCATTGCGATCCGAACTTGACGTTGCCGATGGGGGCGCTGGTCAGGCTGGATGTCGGGAAGCAGGAATTGGTGTTGGAGCAGGATGTGGTCGTCAGCGTCAGATAGTACGTCTTCGCGGACAAGCCTCGCTCCTGCAGGTGCTCATCGACCTGTAGGAGCGAGGCTTGCCCGCGAAGCTTTTTAGCGGTTACGCAAACCTTCCAGCAACTTGTGCGTCGGATACCCATCCGCCGGCCAGCCAAACGACTGCTGCGCGCTGCGGATCGCCTTTCGGGTGTTGGCGCCGATGATTCCGTCCGCGGTGCCCGCGTCGTAATTCTGGGCACTCAGCAGGCTTTGCAGTTCCATTCGCTCGGTACGGCTCAACGGCAAGTCATCCTTCGGCCAGGTGCCGCTGATCAGACCCGCACCATGGAAGCGCTGAGACAACAGGCCGACGCCCAGCGCGTAGGACGACGAATTGTTGTACTTGAGGATGGCCCGGAAGTTGTCGAGCACCAGGAACGCCGGGCCACGATAGCCGGCCGGCAGCAGCAGAGCCGCGGACAGTTGCTCCGAGCCTGGCGGAACCTGGCCGCCATTGGGCGGGATTACACCCAGCTGGCGCCATTCGGCGACGCTTTTGCGAATCGTGCCGTCGGCCAGCAAATAGTTGAAGCCGCCCGGCAATTGCACTTCAAAGCCCCACGGCTGGCCTCTCTGCCAGCCGGAGCTTTGCAGGTAGTGCGCGGTCGAGGCCAGGGCATCGGCGGAGCTGCCCCAGATGTCGCGGCGACCATCGCCATCGAAGTCCACGGCGTGGGTGTTGTAGGTGGTCGGGATGAACTGGGTCTGGCCCATGGCGCCGGCCCAGGAACCGAGCATCTTCTCGGGTTCGATATCACCCTGTTGCAAAATCTGCAGCGCGGCGATCAATTGCGCGTGGGCAAAGCCCGGGCGGCGGCCTTCGTAGGCCAGGGTCGCCAGCGAGTTGATCACTGATTTGTTGCCCTGGAACTGGCCGAAATTGCTTTCCATGCCCCACACGGCGACCAGGGCTTCACGGTCAACGCCGTAGCGCTGTTCGATGCTCTGCAGGATGCCATCGTACTGGCTGAGCAGCGACTGACCCTTGCGAATCCGCAACGGTGAAAGCGCGCCATCGAGGTACTCCCACACCGGGCGGGTGAACTCGGGCTGGCTGCGATCGGCACGGATCACGCTGGGGTCGAAGCTGACGTTGGCGAAGGCGCGGTCGAACAGATCGGCGCGAATCCCGGCGGCCAGGGCGTCCTTGCGGAAACCTGCCTGCCATTCGGCGAAAGTCTGGGTCGGCTGGATATCGAGGTTTTCACCGCTCGGAACCACGGGTGCAACGATGGCCGGAGCAGTGGCCAGAGCAGGCGTCTGAAGCTGCTGTGCGTCGGCGGCGGTCGGTTTTTCCGCACAGGCGACTAGCAAAATGAGGCTGGAGGCAGCGATCAATTGGCGAAGGTGCCAACGACGGGAAAGACTAAGGGGCATGCACGGGTCCAGGGAATTCGAATCAGGTGCAGACCTTAACATGTTGAGCGGATGCTTGCCGTTTCAGGCCGCCAGAAAGTAAAAAGCCTCCCGGTTATCAGACCGGAAGGCTTCGCGACGGTAGCTGCCTTTGCCCTTGCCGGGGCGTTCCTGGCGGCTACGGAACAGTGGCTGGGCGATGATGGATTTGGCCTTGTTGGGGCCATGCTTTGCTGGCTTTTTGCTCATGATGGATGCTCGCGAGTGGGTGTTTTTTGCGCGGCAAATATTCGGCCGAAATGGGACGGATGTCCATAGTGCAAATGCAGGCGTGATTTGTAGGAAAAAGACCGCGGAACGCTTATTCGGCAGGCAACGGCAGCCGCTGACCGGCCATCAACAGCGTCAAGCGACTCAGGCTCATCCACGGCGAGCCCGCCGCCTGGCCCTTGATTTGCGCGTCGATACGCTGCGCTTCGAGCAGCAACTGCGCCCAGCGTGGAGCTGAATAGCGTTGCAGGGCCTTGCTCATCAGCGGTTTGCGCTTGTCCCACACCGGTGGCCTGGCCTGGCTGAATGCCTTGTCCAGCGGCGTGCCCTGGCTGTATTGCAGGGCAATGTTGGCCAGCAGGCGCAATTCCCGAGACAGGGCCCAGAGAATCACCGGTGGCTCGACGCCTTCGCCCCGCAAGCCTTCGAGCATGCGCAGGGCATGGGACGCCTCGCCGTTGAGAATCGCATCGGTCAGCCCGAAGACATCGAAGCGCGCGCTGTCGGCGACCGCCGCCTGCACGGTTTCGATGGTGATCTGACCGCCTTCGGCCATCAACTTGAGCTTTTCGATCTCTTGGGCGGCGGCCAGCAGGTTGCCTTCGACCCGCGCAGCGATCAGTTCGACCGCGTCCTGGCTGGCGGACAGTCCGGCCTGGGACAGACGCTGACGGATCCAGCTCGGCAACTGGCTGGCATCCACCGGCCATATCTGCACGAACTGGGTCTGCTGGCCTTCGACCAGCGCCTTGCCCCACTTGGTTTTCTGCGCACTGCCGTCGAGTTTCGGCAGGCTGATCAGCAGTACCGTGTCTTCGGCCGGGCGCGAGCAGTATTCGATGAGCGCGGCAGCGCCCTTGTCACCGGGCTTGCCGGAGGGCAGGCGCAGTTCCAGCAGGCGCTTTTCGGCGAACAGCGACATGCTGGCCCCGGCGAGCAACAGCGTTCCCCAGTCGAAATTGGCGTCGGCGGCAAACACCTGGCGTTCATCGAAGCCCTGCTGACGAGCGGCGGAGCGGATGGCGTCAGCGGCCTCCTGGCACAGCAGTGGATCATCGCCACTGATGACGTAGACCGGCGCGAGGCTGCCTTGCAGGTGCTTGGCGAGTTGGGCGGGAGCGAGCTTCATAAGAGAGGGCGAACGGGGCGCCTGAGCGCCCCGTAAGTCTTACTGCTGCGGGATTTCGATAGGCGACTGACGCGGGGTTTCCGCTTCAGCCTTCTGCGCCGCTTCCAGTGCCGCGGCTTCTGCCTTGGCGCGGGCTTCGGCGGTCTGCTGCAACTGTTGCAACTGGGTCGGCGTGATCTGCTGCAGGCGCAGCATCATGCGTTGTACCAGTTCACGACGCATTTCCTTGCGGGCGTCGGCGGCTTCCTGGTCGGAGCCCACCAGGTTGTTGCCGTCGTGGATGAAGACCTTTTCCACTTCGAGCTTGTCATTGATCAACGACAGGTTGCCCTGGCTGAGGATGCTGTAGTTGAGCGTGGTGTTCAGTTGATATTCGCCGGTACGACCAGCCCCTGCATAGCTGAGGATGCGCTGGGTTTCCTGCTCGTCCGTCAGCACCAGCTTGTAGGGTGCGCCGGTGTAGACCTTGACGCCGCTGCTATCGAGTACCTGACGCAGTTGCGTCACGGTTTCGCCATAGGAGTTGCGCGCGCTGACGTCGAGTTCCTTGATCGCCAGTTCGGTGGTGCCGGTGCCGCGCAGCTGGAAACCGCAGGCGCTCAGCAGGACTGCGAGGCCCATCACCAGCAAGTTGCGTTTGATCATTGTGTTGCTCCCCTTGAAACCATGTGGGCCGTTCAAGCGGCCCGAAAGGTTTTACTCGGCGCCGGGCATGACCCGGCGCCTGATCCAATTAGCTGGCGACGATGTTGACCAGTTTGCCCGGTACCACGATCACTTTGCGAATCGTCAGACCGTCGACGAAACGCAGCACGTTTTCGTTGGCGCGGGCGGCGGCTTCGATTTCTTCGCGGGTGGCGCTGGCAGGCATGTCGATCTGACCGCGCAGCTTGCCGTTCACCTGGATGACCAGTTGCAGGCTGTCCTGCACCAGGGCGCTGTCGTCGACGGCCGGCCAGGCGGCGTCGATCACGGCACCTGCATGGCCCAGGCGATGCCACAGTTCATGGCTGATGTGCGGGGTGATCGGCGCCAGCAGCAGGGTCACGGCTTCCAGGCCTTCCTGAACCAAAGCGCGATCCTGCTCGGTCGCTTGCGCGGCTTTTTCCAGCACGTTCATCAGCGTCATCACCTGGGCGATGGCGGTGTTGAATTTGTGGTTCTGGCCGACGTCGTGGCTGGCCTGCTTGATGGCCAGGTGGATCGAACGGCGAATGGCTTTCTGCTCGTCGGAAAGGCTCGCGACGTCCAGTTTGCCCGGCAGGCCCTGGGTGACGTGGGCCTGGGCCAGACGCCAGACGCGCTTGAGGAAGCGGTGCGAACCTTCAACGCCGGAGTCGGACCATTCGGCGCTCATGTCAGGCGGCGAGGCGAACATCATGAACAGGCGGCAGGTGTCCGCGCCGAACTGGTCGATCATCGACTGTGGGTCGACGCCGTTGTTCTTCGACTTGGCCATCTTTTCGGTGCCGCCGATTTCCACCGGCAAGCCGTCGGCTTTCAGCTTGGCGCTGATGACCTTGGCCTTGCTGTCGCGCTCGAGTTCGACGTCCGCCGGGTTGAACCAGGTGTAGGCGCCGTTGGCTTCGCGACGGTAGTAAGTCTCGGCGACCACCATGCCCTGGGTCAGCAGGTTCTTGAATGGCTCGTTGGAGCTCACCAGCCCTTCGTCGCGCATCAGCTTGTGGAAGAAGCGCGCGTAGAGCAGGTGGAGAATGGCGTGTTCGATACCGCCGATGTACTGATCCACCGGCAGCCAGTGGTCGGCCGCGGCTTTTTCCACCAGGCCGCCCTCGTACTTCGGCGAGGCATAGCGGGCGTAATACCACGAGGACTCGACGAAGGTGTCCATGGTGTCGGTTTCACGCTTGGCAGGCTGGCCGCATTTCGGGCAGGTGCACTCGTAGAACTCGGGCATGCGCGCCAGCGGCGAGCCGGCGCCGTCCGGCACCACGTCTTCCGGCAGCACGACTGGCAATTGATCTTCCGGCACCGGCACGTCGCCACAGCTGGCGCAGTGGATGATCGGGATCGGGCAGCCCCAGTAACGCTGGCGGCTGATGCCCCAGTCGCGCAGGCGGAACTGGGTGCGCGAGGCGCCGAGGTTTTTCTTGATCAGGGCGACTTCGATGGCGTCGAAGGCGCCGGCGAAGTCCAGGCCGTCGAATTCGCCGGAGTTGATCAGCGTGCCGTGCTCGCCGTAAGCCTCCTGCCACGGGGCAGGGTTGGTCTCGCCGGAGCTGGTACGCACCACGGATTTGACCGGCAGGTTGTACTTGTGGGCGAATTCGAAATCGCGCTCGTCGTGGGCCGGTACAGCCATTACCGCGCCGTCGCCGTAATGCATCAGCACGTAGTTGGCGACCCAGACCGGCAGTTTTTCGCCAGTCAGCGGGTGCTCGACGAACAGGCCGGTCGGCAGGCCTCTTTTCTCCTGGGTGGCGACGTCGGCTTCGGCGACGCTGCCGCTCTTGCATTCGGCGATGAACGCTTGCAGCTCGGGATTGTTCTGCGCCGCCAGGGTGGCCAGGTGGTGCTCGGCGGCCACGGCGACATAGGTCGCGCCCATCAGGGTATCCGGACGGGTGGTGAAGACTTTCAGGGTGCCGCTTTCGCCGATGGAGTCGACGTTATACGGGAACTGCACTTCCATGCCGCGGGACTTGCCGATCCAGTTGCGCTGCATGGTCTTGACCTGTTCAGGCCAGCCATCCAGTTCGTCGAGGCTCTCCAGCAGCTCATCCGCGTAGGCGGTGATCTTGAAGTAGTACATCGGGATTTCGCGCTTCTCGATCAGCGCGCCGGAACGCCAGCCGCGACCGTCGATCACCTGCTCGTTGGCCAGTACGGTCTGGTCGATCGGGTCCCAGTTCACGGTGCCGTTCTTGCGGTAGATCACACCCTTTTCGAACAGGCGGGTGAACAGCCATTGTTCCCAGCGGTAGTAATCGGGCTTGCAGGTGGTCACTTCGCGGGACCAGTCCACCGCCAGGCCCAGGCTGCGCAGCTGGGATTTCATGTAGGCGATGTTTTCGTAGGTCCACTTGGCGGGCGCCACGTTGTTCTTCATCGCGGCGTTTTCCGCCGGCATGCCGAAGGCGTCCCAACCCATGGGTTGCAGGACGTTCTTGCCTTGCATGCGCTGGTAGCGGGAGATCACGTCGCCGATGGTGTAGTTGCGCACGTGCCCCATGTGTAGCTTGCCGCTGGGGTAAGGGAACATCGACAGGCAGTAGTAGGTTTCCTTGCCTGGCTGTTCACTGACTTCAAAGGACTTTTGCTCGTCCCAGAACGACTGGGCGGCGGCTTCGATTTCACGGGGCTGATATTGTTCGTGCATGGCTACTTTTGAACTGAATAGGGGTGGCCCAATCCTCTTCAATGCAACGCTGGACGGTGAAGGCGCCGATACGGCGATTTCGATGTCCAGCCGAGCTGGAAGTGGAGTTACAGGAAGCGCCGTAGCATACATGACCGCACTCTGCCGAGGGAAACCCTGATTGCTGCCGCGCGTCTTGCCAAAACCGCTGCGAGGGCCGTTGGTCGCGGCGTTCAGCCGGTTTGTGCATGGAAGCTAAGCTCTTATTTGGGGAGTAGGTCTTATCTTCCAATGAGGTGAGGGATGGTTGAGTCACAGCAAAAAGCTACAAAACCGGAGCTGTACGAAAGACTGATCGATCGTCTGGGCCTGGCGCTGGAAGCAGCAAAAACCGCCAGCCGGCTGCGTGATGAACGTCCGCTTGAACTGGAGCTGCGCGGCTTGAGCCCCGCAGAGTTCGCTCTGGTCAAGGCGTACCTGGATCGCAGCGAACGTGAGACGCACGGATGCCTGTCAGAAGCCGTGAAACAACTCGACGCACCACGTTCTGCCAAGGTCATCTGGCTCAAGGACAAAGTACCCGGTAGAGACGCGGTAAAGGTCCGGTCTCTGAAGTTCAAGTAGGCGCAAAGCCATGTCCAGTGGTTTTTTGCAGCGCAGTCCTTCCGTATTTATTGTCGCATTGCGTCAACCCACTTAGGCTTCGGGCATCTTCATGGAGATGCTCGATGCCTTTTCGTTATTTCGTCAAACACCTTCTGATGCCGCCCGGCATTCTCATCCTGTTGCTGATCCTCGCCTGGTGGCTGCGTCGCTCAAGACCGCGGCTTGCAGGTTTTTGCTTTGCCGTGGGGCTGGGCGGGTTCTGGTTGATGAGCCTGCCGGCGGTGGTGCAATGGGGCGCGGAACTGCTTGAGCGTGAGCCACCGCTGGCTCGCGACGAATGGGCGACCCTGGGGCAACGTGCCGATGCCATCGTGGTGCTGGGGTCAGGGCGTGAACGCGGTGATCTGGCCTGGGACACTGACCAGCCCACCGGTGTGGGCCTGGAGCGCCAGCGTTATGCGGCGCGGTTGGCCAAGGCCTCGGGCTTGCCGGTGTTGACCAGCGGCGGGCTGCATTACGGTGCGCCGCCGAGCGAGGCGCAGATGATGGCCGACTCCCTGCGTGACGATTTCGGCGTGGCGGTGCGTTGGCAGGAAGGGCAGAGTCGCACCACCTGGGAAAACGCGCAAATGACCGCGCAGGTTTTGTTGCCCGAAGGGGTCAAGCGCGTGGTGGTCGTGACGACGGCCGCGCATATGCCGCGAGCGGTCTGGAGTTTCAGGAAGGCCGGGTTTGAGGTAGTGCCGGCACCGGTCGGGTTTCTGGGCCAGGACAACAGCGAAGTGTTCGGCGGCTGGATGCCGGAGTTCAAGGCGATCTGGCGCAGCGGACAGCTGATGAACGAGGCGGTGGGGCAGGTGGGGTATTGGCTTTTTTACCGTTGAGGATCAAAAGATCGCAGCCTGCGGCAATTCCTGCACAGGCTGCGATCTTTGTTTTTAAACGGTCTTGGCCATTCGGCTGGCAATCAACGCCCAGCCAAACAGAACCAGACAAACGATGATCAACGGCCACGAGCGCCATTGCAGGTAAGGCGTGAGGTTGTGCATCGGCACCACTTCGCCGTACAGAATGCCGCGCTCGAATTGCGGGATCTGCTCGGTGATCTGACCAAACGGGTTGATCAGGCCCGTCACGCCGTTGTTGGTGGCGCGGATCATCCAGCGACCGGCTTCCAGTGCCCGCATCTGCGCCATTTGCAGGTGTTGCAACGGGCCGATGGAGGTGCCGAACCAGGTGTCGTTACTGATCGTCAGCAGCAGATCGCTTTGCGCGGCGAGGCCCGCTGCGAACTCCGGATACACCACTTCGTAGCAGATGAACGGCGCAATCTGGTAGCCCTTGGCTTGCAGCATCGCTTGATCCGCAGGGCCGCGGGCGAAGTCCGACATGGGCAGGTCGAAGAAGGCGATCAAGCCGCGCAGCACATCCTGCAAGGGAACGTACTCACCGAATGGCACCAGTTTCTGCTTGAGGTAGGTGCCATCGCCTTCACCGACGACGGTAATGCCGTTGAAGAAGCGCTTCTCGTGGTGAACCACCTGGCGAATCGGGACGCCGGTGATCAGGGCGGAATTACGCTCGGCGGCGAAATTCCCCATCATGTCCAGGTAGCCCTGAGCGGACTCCTTGAGTACCGGGACCGCGGTTTCCGGCCAGATCAGCAGGTCGACCGGTTTTGAGGTGAAGCTCATGTCGCGGTACAGCGCCAGCTGCGAATTGAGCTGTGCCGGGTCCCATTTCATGCTCTGTTCGACGTTGCCCTGAATCGCCGCGACGCTCAACGGTGCGCCCGACGGGCTGGTCCAGGCATGGTGCTTGAGCGCCATGCCGGCGATCCACGGGCCGACCAGAAGCACTGCGCCAATGGCGATGAAGGCTTTGCGGCCGCTGCGAACCAGGCGCATGCCGTTGTAGATCAGCGCGGCGGTCAGCGCGAGGGTAAAGGAAATCAGCCACATGCCGCCGACAGGTGCGAGCCCGGTCAACGGGCCGTCGAGTTGGCTGTAGCCGGAATAAAGCCACGGGAAACCGGTAAGAAACCAGCCGCGAAACGCCTCCTGGCCCACCCACAGCGCGGCAAACGCCAGCGCATCGGCCAGTGGCGCTTCGTTGCGTCGCAGCCAGCGGGCCCAGACCCAGGCGGGCAGGGCGAAGAACCAGGCAATCGCCGCGGTGAACAGCAGCATCAGGAAGCCGGCCAGCAGTACCGACGCACCACCGAAGTGGTGGATGCTGTAGTAGATCCAGCTGGTCCCGGCGCCGAACAGGCCGAAACCGAAGCACCAGCCACGACCCAAGGCCTGGCGAGGGCTCAGCTCACGCAAGCCGGCGTAGAAAAGACCGACCGCCAGCAAAGCCAGCGGCCAGATGTCGAATGGCGCCAGGGCCAGGGTGGTGATTGCACCGGCCGCCACGGCCAGCAGGTTACCGGGCCAGCCGGGGCGGTTCAGACGGAGCATTTCAGTCCTTGGAATTACCGGGCGATTGGGGTCAGGCGCAGCAAGTGAATCCGACGGCTGTCGGCGTTCAGGATGCGGAAGCGGTAGGTGCCGATTTCAGTGATTTCGTTGCGTTTTGGCAAGTGCCCGAATGCACTCATCACCAGGCCGCCGACGGTATCGAACTCGTCATCGGAGAATTCGCTGTCGAAGAACTCGTTGAAGTTCTCGATCGGCGTCAGCGCCTTGATCAGGAAATCACCGCTGGGTAGCGGCTTGATGTAGCTGTCTTCTTCGACATCGTGCTCGTCTTCGATGTCGCCGACGATCTGCTCCAGCACGTCCTCGATGGTCACCAGGCCCGCCACGCCGCCGTACTCGTCAATGACGATGGCCATGTGGTTGTGGTTGGCGCGGAACTCGCGCAGCAGCACGTTAAGGCGCTTGGACTCGGGCACGAAGGTGGCCGGGCGCAGCAGGTCCTTGATGTTGAAGTTGTCGCCGTTCTCCTTGAGGATCAGCGGCAGCAAATCCTTGGCCAGCAACACGCCCATCACGTCATCGTGGCTTTCGCCGATCACCGGGTAACGGGAGTGGGCCGAGTCGACCACGGCAGGCAGGAACTCGCGGGGTGTCTGGGTCGCCTTGATGCTGACCATCTGCGAGCGCGGGACCATGATGTCCCTAACCTGCAGGTCTGCAACCTGGATGGCGCCTTCGACGATGGCCAGCGCTTCGCTGTCCAACAGTTTGTTCTGGTGTGCGTCGCGCAGCAGCTCCAAAAGCTCCTGGCGGTTCTTCGGCTCGTGGGCAAAAGCCTGGGTCAGCTTACCCAGCCAGGACTTCTGCCCGTTGCTCGATCGATCTTCGCTCATAGCGATTACTCTGAATCCTTTGTTGTCACTGTTGTTCGGGATGTTTAGTTTTCGTCGTCCGCGTACGGATCGGGAAAGCCCAGTTCGGCAAGCAAGGTGCGTTCCAGTGCTTCCATTTCTTCTGCTTCGTCGTCCTCTATATGGTCGTAACCGAGCAGATGCAAGCAGCCGTGAATCACCAGGTGTGCCCAGTGGGCCTTGAGTGCCTTGCCTTGTTCGCCAGCCTCGCGCTCGACCACGGCGACACAGATCACCAGATCGCCCAGCAGCGGGATGTCGAGAAACTCCTCAGGCACATCGGCCGGGAATGACAAGACGTTAGTTGCGTAATCCTTTTGCCGCCAGGTGTGGTTCAGCTCGCGGCCTTCGGCTTCGTCGACCAGGCGGATGGTCATTTCCGAGTCGGCCGTGCGCTGGCGCAGCGCGAGTTCGCACCATTGGCGGAACTCGGCTTCGCTGGGGGCGGGCGCTTCGGTTGCGACTTGCAGGTCAAGCTCAAGCATCGCGGTGGCTATCCTTGGCGGCTGCGTCATGGGCCGCGCGGGTTTCGAAGCGCTCGTAGGCTTCGACGATGCGTTGTACCAACGGATGGCGCACCACGTCCTTGGGCTGGAAGTGGGTGAAGCTTATGCCTGGCACGTCTTTCAACACTTCGATCACATGGTGCAGCCCGGACTTGGTGCCGCGAGGCAGGTCGACCTGGGTGATGTCACCCGTGATGACCGCGGTTGAACCGAAGCCGATCCGGGTCAGGAACATCTTCATCTGCTCGACGGTGGTGTTCTGGCTTTCGTCGAGGATGATGAAACTGTTGTTGAGCGTGCGGCCACGCATGTAGGCCAAAGGCGCGACTTCGATGATCTGGCGTTCGATCAGCTTGGCGACGTATTCGAAGCCGAGCATTTCGTAGAGCGCGTCGTAGAGCGGGCGCAGGTACGGGTCGATCTTCTGGCTGAGGTCGCCGGGCAGGAAACCCAGCTTCTCGCCGGCTTCCACCGCCGGACGCACCAGCAGGATGCGACGGATCTGCTCGCGCTCCAGGGCATCCACCGCGCAGGCCACGGCCAGATAGGTCTTGCCGGTACCGGCCGGGCCTATGCCGAAGTTGATGTCGTTACCGAGGATTTCCTTCACGTAGCGCTGCTGATTCAAGCCGCGAGGGCGAATCATGCCTTTCTTGGTGCGCAGGGCGACGGCGGCTTCGGCGGGGGAGTGGTTGTCCAGCTCTTCGACGGCGGATTCCTGCAGGAACAGGTGAACCATGTCCGGCGACAGCTCGGTACCCTTGGTTTCCCGGTACAGGCGGCGCAGGAGGTTTTCCGCGGAGGTGGTGTGTTTACGCTCGCCGATCAGCTCGAACTGATTGCCGCGGTTGCGGATCTCGACGGTCAGGCGCTTTTCGATCAAGCGCAGATGCTCGTCGAACTGCCCGCACAGATTGGCGAAGCGGCGAGCCTCGAAGGGCTCGAGGATGAAACGATGCGGTTCTATGGGTGCGTTCAAGGTCGTATTTAGCCGCCCTGGGGCAATAGTGATGAAATCAAGGATAACGCCAGTGGCGTGGGTGCGAAAGCTCTTAAATATCGCAACAAGTCCCCACGGCTGACGCTGTACCTGTGGGAGCGGGCTTGCTCGCGAAGAGGGAGTGTCAGTTGGCAGGGTTGCAACTGACAGGCCGCATTCGCGAGCAAGCCCGCTCCCACAGGGATCGTAGCGTTACGAAATCAGCGAACCGCGCAGCGAATGCGGCTGCGCCGAGTCGATGTGCACGTCGGCGAACTGGCCGATCAGGGTCGGATTGTCGCAGCGGAAGTTGACGATACGGTTATTCTCGGTCCGGCCCTGCAGCTCGCCAGGGTCCTTTTTCGAGTAATCGGTGACCAGGATGCGCTGGATCGACCCGACCATTTGTCGGCTGATCTCGAAACCTTGCTGGTTCAGGCGATGTTGCAGGGCGTTCAGGCGCTCTTTTTTCAGCTCTTCCGGCGTGTCATCGGCCAGATCGGCGGCCGGCGTGCCGGGGCGCTGGCTGTAGACGAACGAGTAGGAGAAGTCGAAACCGACGTCGGCAATCAGCTTTATGGTCTGTTCGAAGTCTTTTTCGGTCTCGCCGGGGAAGCCGACGATGAAGTCCGAGCTGATGCAGATACCCGGCACCGCAGCCCGCAACTTGCGCAATTTGGACTTGTATTCCAGCGCAGTGTGATTGCGCTTCATCGCCGCCAGGATGCGGTCCGAACCCGATTGCACCGGCAGGTGCAGGTGCTTGACCAGTTCAGGCACTTCGGCATGGGCCTGGATCAGGCTGTCGGAGAACTCCAGCGGGTGCGAGGTGGTGTAGCGAATACGGTCGATGCCGTCGACAGCGGCCACCACGCGGATCAGTTCTGCCAGATCGGCCAGGCGACCGTCATGGGTCGCGCCGCGATAACCGTTGACGTTCTGCCCCAGCAGCGTCACTTCGCGCACACCGTTTTCCGCCAGGTGGATGATCTCGCCGATCACGTCATCGAACGGGCGGCTGACTTCTTCGCCGCGGGTGTAGGGCACCACGCAGAAGGTGCAGTACTTGCTGCAACCTTCCATTACCGACACGTAGGCGCTCGGGCCGTCGATGCGCGGTTCTGGCAAGTGGTCGAATTTCTCGATTTCCGGGAAGCTCACGTCGACTTGCGGCAGCTTGCTGATGCGCGCCGCGTCGATCATTTCCGGCAGGCGGTGCAGGGTTTGCGGACCGAAAACCACGTCGACATAGGGCGCGCGATCGCGGATCGCGGCGCCTTCCTGGCTGGCCACGCAACCGCCGACGGCGATCACCATGTCCGGGTTGGCCAGTTTCAGTTCGCGCCAGCGGCCCAGTTGCGAGTAGACGCGATCCTGGGCGCGCTCGCGGATCGAGCAGGTGTTGAGCAGAATCACGTCGGCGTCTTCGGCGCGAGCGGTGACTTCCAGGGCCTGGTGTTCGCCCAGCAGATCGACCATGCGCGAGCTGTCGTACTCGTTCATCTGGCAACCGTGGGTTTCGATATAGAGCTTCTTGGCCATGGAAAAGGGTCATCACGTGATTCGAAGAACCGCGCATTATAGGGAACATGCTCCCAGGTTCCTACCGCTGCGCGTCCGGTGGCTGTGCTATAGTTCGCGCCCTCTTTTTAGCCCCCGATGTGTTGCCCGCCCACCATGACCAAACGCGAAGCTCCAATCTACAAGGTGATTTTCCTCAACCAGGGCCAGGTGTTCGAAATGTACGCCAAGCAGATCTACCAGAGCGATCTGTGGGGTTTCCTGGAAGTGGAAGAATTCGTCTTTGGCGAGCGCACGCAGGTGGTTGTCGACCCGAGCGAAGAGAAGCTCAAGGCGCAGTTCGAAGGCGTGGTGCGCAGCTTCGTGCCAATGCATTCGATCGTGCGGATCGATGAAGTGGAGCGCCTGGGCACCCCGAAAATCAGCGAAGCCCGGGCCGGGGTTGGCAATGTGATGCCGTTTCCGATGCCGATGCCTGAGAAGTAAACCCCCTCGCCACAGGGCGAGTGTTAGCCTTCAGGGCAATGGCGCAAAAGGCGTACGCCCGTCGGCACTCTGCAGCTCCATCAGGTATTTGCGGAAGATCTGCCCCAGTACCTGAGTCGCGACTTCCAGCTCTTCGCGGGGCATTTTCTCGGTGACTTCGTCGGCGGTATCCAGTGCGTCTTCGGCGCCGTTGACGGCCGCCATCTTCAGCAGGATGTATGCCTGAACGTTGTTGGCCGGCACGCCTTCGCCGTGGAAGAACATGGTACCGAGTTTGAATTGCGCCTGGGCGTGGCCTTGCAGCGAGGCCTTTTCGAAATAGCTCAGGGCTTGATTGAGGTCGCGCGGCGCGCCTTTGCCTTCATAGTAGAACTCACCCAACTCGTATTGCGCCTGCGCATCCCCCTCATTCGACGCTTTCTGGCAGGCGGCGAGGGCCTGTGCCAGATCTTGCGGCTGGGTATTGAGGGTGCAGCGACCCATCGCCGGGATCAACAACGAGTTACCGCCTGCTTGTGCGAGCGCGAGCAGGGGCTGAAGGAGCAACAGGCAGCCCATTGAAAGGGCGCGGCCGGTGCGGTTCATGGGAATCGACTTACCTCTGAAGGGCGCGCGGACCCAACCAGGGGATCCAATAAGCGCGCATTATGAAATAAGCAGGGCCAACCTTACAAAGTCTTTACTCGTTTTTCTGCTGCACGGGAACCCTGTCACCCGGTTTGCTGGGGGATTATGGGCAGATGTGTAGGAAAAAGCGCGGGAGTGTAGGTCAAAGCTGACGCTGGCAATGGCCAACGTCAGCGGCACAGCGATTATTTCAATGCAGCGAAGGCGCGTTCGGCGGCGTCCAGGGTCAGTTTCAGCTCGGCTTCGCCGTGGGCGATCGAGGTGAAACCGGCTTCGAAGGCGCTCGGTGCCAGGTACACGCCGCCTTCGAGCATCAGGTGGAAGAAACGACCGAACAGCGCGGCGTCGCTGGCCATCACGTCATCGAAGGTCACGATGTCGTCGGCACCGCTGAAGTACAGGCCGAACATGCCACCGGCCTGGGTGGTCACGAACGGAATGCCGGCGGCGTCGGCACGCTGTTGCAGGCCGTCGAGCAGGCGCGTGGTGTAGTCGGTCAGCTCGGCGTGGAAGCCCGGGCGGCTGATCAGGCGCAGGGTGGTCAGGCCGGCGGCCATCGCCAGCGGGTTACCCGACAGGGTGCCTGCCTGGTAAACCGGGCCGAGCGGCGCGATGCGCGACATGATTTCGCGTTTGCCGCCGAAGCAGCCGACCGGCATGCCGCCGCCGATGATCTTGCCGAAAGTCGTCAGGTCAGGAGTAACACCGTAGTGCGCCTGGGCGCCGCCCAGGGCGACACGGAAGCCGGTCATCACTTCGTCGAAAATCAGCACCACGCCGTGCTTGTCGCACAGGCTGCGCAGGCCTTCGAGGAAACCTGGGGCTGGCGGTACGCAGTTCATGTTGCCGGCCACCGGCTCGACGATGATGCACGCCACGTCCTGGCCGACTTCGGCGAGCATGTTTTCAACGGCGTCGATGTCGTTGAACGGCAGGGTCAGGGTGTGTTTGGCGAAGGCCGCCGGTACGCCGGCGGAGCTTGGTACGCCCTGAGTCAGGGCACCGGAGCCCGCTTTTACCAGCAGGCTGTCGGAGTGTCCGTGATAGCAGCCTTCGAACTTGATGATGCTGTCGCGACCTGTGAAACCACGGGCCAGACGGATCGCGCTCATGGTCGCTTCGGTGCCGGAGCTGACCATGCGCACCATTTCCATCGACGGCACCAGGGAGCAGACCAGGTCTGCCATTTGGGTTTCCATCTCGGTCGGCGCGCCGTAGGACAGGCCGTGTTCCAGCTGCTTGCGCACCGCGTCCAGCACGTCCGGGTGGCTGTGGCCGAGGATCATCGGGCCCCAGGAGCCGACGTAATCCACATAACGCTTGTTGTCTTCGTCAGTGACGTAGGCACCTTCGGCGTGCTTGAAGAACAGTGGTGTGCCGCCAACGCTCTTGAACGCGCGAACCGGAGAGTTCACGCCGCCGGGGATGTGCTTCTGGGCATTGGCAAACAGGGTTTCGGAGCGAGACATGATCGGATTCTCGGAAGTCAGGAAATGGGCTGATTAAACACAAAGCAATTCATTGAAGGCGCGGGCGCGGCGGGTGACTTGCGCGGTGCTGTCGGCGCCAAACAAACCGTGGACCACGGCCAGCAGATCCACCCCGTGGGCCACCAGTGGAGCGGCGTTTTCGAGGGTGATGCCGCCAATCGCGCAGATCGGCAGATGCAGTTGCTGGCGTGCCTTGTCGAGCAGTTCCAGGCTGCAGGTCGGGGCGCCCGGTTTGGTGTTGGAGTTGAAGAAGCGGCCGAAGGCGACATAGCTGGCGCCTTCCTTCGCCGCCTGTTCGGCGAGTTCGAGTTGTGCGTGGCAGGTCGAACCGATGATCGCCTTCGAGCCCAGCAAGGCGCGGGTCGGCGACAGTGGGCCGTCGGTCTGGCCCAGGTGCACGCCGACGTTCAGGCGCGCCGCCAGTTCGGCGTCATCGTTGATGATCAGGTGCGTCTTGTAGCGTTCGCACAAGTCACGCAGGGCTTCGGCTTCGCGCAGGCGACGGGCTTCGTCGCTGCTCTTGTCGCGGTATTGCAGCAGGGTGACGCCGCCTTCCAGCGCGGCCTCGACATACGACAGGAACTTGCCGGCCAGCAGCTCGCTGTCGGTAATGGCGTACAGGCCACGTAGTTTCATCAGGCAGGCCTCTTGGCGTTACGAACAGAAGTCCAGTGGCAGGCGGCGCGGCACGAACTGGCCTTTGCCCAGCTGCTCGGCATCGCGCAGGGTGCGCCACGTGTAATTCAGTGCAGTCTGTACGGCGCTGGCGAGGTTTTCACCCTGGGCCAGACGACCGGCCAGGGCGCTGGCCAGGGTGCAGCCGGAACCGTGATAACTGCCGGGCAGGCGCTGGCATTTATAGGTTTCGCGCAGACCGTCGCGGCTGTACAGGCGATTGTGGATTTCGGTTTCGTCGCCGTGGCCGCCGGTGATCAGCAGGTGTTTGACGAACGGCAGGAGTTTTTCAGCGCACTCGTCCGCGGTGCCTTCGGGCAGTTCGGCGAGGATTCGGGCTTCGGGAAGGTTGGGGGTGGCGATGATCGACAGGGGCAGCAGGCGTTCGCGCATGGCGTAGCCGACTTCGTCCTTGCCCAGTCGTCCACCGCCGCCGGCGCGCAGCACCGGGTCGCAGACCACTGGCAGGTGCGGGTTCGCCGAGAGCAGTTCGACAACGGTGTCGACCATTTCCAGGGAACCGAGCATGCCCAGTTTGACCGCGGCGACTTCGGAATCGTTGAGCACGGCATTGGCCTGGGCCAGCACCCACTCACGGTCGAGGACGCGGAAGTCAGTGACGTTGACCGTGTCTTGCACGGTCAGGGCGGTGACGGCCGGAGCCGCGTGGCAACCCTGAGCGAGCAGGGCTTCGATATCTGCCTGCAAGCCGGCGCCACCACTTGGGTCGTGGCCGGAGAGACAGAGGACAACGGGGCGAGAGCTGTAGATATTCATGGTGCGCGAGCTTACCACCAGTCGACCAGCGAGTCATGAAGCCCTGTAGCAGCTGGCGAAGCCTGCGTCCGGCTGCGAAGCAGTCGCCAAATCTACACCCAGGGTTTAACTGAACGCCCTCATTTTACGACTGCTGCGCAGCCGGACGCAGGCTTCGCCAGCTGCTACAGGAATGAGTGAGTGCTCTAGATCAATACTCGCCGCTGGAACGCCCGTTCTAGAGCCTTTGCAGGAAATATTTCTGTAGTGTTCAATGGCCATCAGCCGCTATGCTAGAGTGGATCCAAACCAATAACAGGAAACACCGGTTTTACGTCTGCTCAAAGGGAATGGGGGGCTTGCTGACCGAACCGGAAAGGCCACGCTGGGGCATAAATGCGCTATTTGCTGATGTTGCTGTTGTGTTTGCCCCTTTTGGCGAACGCCGTCGAGTTCGATGAGCTCACTCAAAGCCTCCCCCTGGGCCGAACCCTGCAGGTGTTCGAGGATGCCGATGGTCAGGCGACCATCGATGATGTGCGCAACCAGGCCGCTGCCGGCAACTTCAAGCAACACGACAAAGCCACCCTCAACGCCGGGTACTCGCGTTCGGCGTTCTGGCTGAAAATCGACCTGCACTACCGCCCGGCCAATCCGACGGCGCAACGCACCTGGTTGCTGGAACTGGCCTATCCGCCCCTCGATCACCTCGACCTGTACCTGCCCGATGCTTCCGGCAACTATCAATTGGCGCGCCAGACCGGCGATGCCCTGCCGTTCGCCACTCGCGAGATTCGCCAGAACAACTACCTGTTCAATCTGACGTTCGCCCCCGAGCAAACGCAAACCGTGTATCTGCGCCTGCAGAGCCAGGGCTCGATCCAGGCACCGGTCACGTTGTGGTCGAGCACTGCGTACCTCGAAGACCAGCCCGTGCGCCTGTATGTATTGGGTCTGATCTACGGCGTACTGCTGGGGATGCTGGTCTACAACCTGTTCATCTACCTCAGCGTGCGCGACACCAGTTACCTCTACTACATCTTCTATATCGCCTCGTTCGGCTTTTATCAGCTGTCGGTGAACGGTGCGGCGGTCCAGTATTTCTGGCCGGATAACCCTTGGTGGGCCAACGCGGCGACACCGTTTTTCATCGGCTGCGCCGGCTTGTTCGGCAGCCAGTTCGCCCGCAGCTTCCTGCAGACGGCCACTTTCAGTCGCTGGCTGGACCGCCTGTTGCTGGCGCTGGTGCTGTTCAGCGCGCTGGTGGTCGGGTTGTCGCTGATGACCAGCTACGCCCTGGCCCTGCGCCTGGCGACGGCCCTGGCGCTGACCTTCACGGTGGTGATTTTCTCCGCGGGGATCTTCGCCTGGCTGCGCGGGCTGCGGGTGGCGCGCTACTTCATCATTGCCTGGTCGGCGTTTTTGCTCGGCGGCATCATCAACACGCTGATGGTGCTCGGTTACCTGCCGAACGTTTTCCTGACGATGTACTCCAGCCAGATCGGCTCGGCCATCGAAGTGGCGCTGCTGTCCCTGGCCCTGGCCGACCGCATCAACGCCATGCGCGAACAGCAGGCGCAAACGCTGCAGGATGCCGGGCAAAAACTGGAAGTGCTCAACCAGCAGCTGGCGCGCAGTAACCAGCTCAAAGACGAATTCCTCGCGACCCTGACCCACGAACTGCGCACGCCCATGAACGGTGTGATCGGTTCGCTGGAGCTGATGCAGACCGTTGAGATGGATGCGGAACTTGAGCAATACCAGCAGACGGCCGCAGGCTCCGCGCGGGACATGATGCGCATGGTCAACGGCATTCTGACGCTGACCGAATTGCAGGCCGGCAAGCTCAGCGCCTGTGCGTCGAATTTCAGCCTGCGCGGTCTGGTCGACGCCCTGCGCATGCAATTCGATGGCAACGCCAGCGGCAAGTCGCTGGACTTCAAGGTCGATGTGGCGCCGAACGTGCCGGACCGGTTGAATGGCGACAACCTCAAGCTGGCGCAATGCCTGGAATGCCTGCTGGACAACGCCATCAAATTCACCCGGGTCGGCGGCGTGGCGCTGCGGGTGACGGCGAAGACGATCAAGCCGGATCGACTGGCGCTGACCTTTGCCGTGATCGACACCGGCATCGGCTTCACCGATCTCGGTGAGGCGACGATGTACCAGCGTTTCTTCCAGCTCGACGGTTCGATGACCCGCGAATACGGCGGTCTGGGTGTCGGCCTGGCGATCTGCCGACAGCTGATCGAGCTGCTCGGCGGGCGTCTGACCCACCGTTCCGAGCCGGGGCGCGGCAGCCGATTCCAGCTGGATGTCGAGCTTGATATCCCGGTGAACGAATCCCCCGCGGCTCCCTTCATGACCCGTGACTTCCCGCGCTTGCGCCTGCCCCAGGACTGCAAGGTGCTGCTGGTGGACGATAACAACATCAATCAGCTGGTGATGCGCGGCATGTTGCTCAAGCTGGGTTTCCGCGTACGGACCGCCGACAACGGCAGCGCCGCCCTGGATATTCTGCAGCGCGAAACCTTCGATGCCGTACTGCTCGATTGTCAGTTACCGGCGCCGGATGGCGAGTCGATTTGCTGCCAGATCCGCGCCTTGCCCGGTTGCGCCGAATTGCCAGTGTTCATGATTGCCTTGAATGCGGATCGCGAACGCTGCCCGACCGGCGCGCTGATCGATCATTTGAGCAAACCGGTGAAATTCGAAGACTTGCAGGCGGCGCTCTATCGCCGCGTACTCTGCGCGCAACAAGGCGAAAGCGCCGGCAGTTAGGCACATATGACACTTTGTTCGACCAAGGGGCGGTGCTTAACTGAAGTCCCTTGGCTGACCAAAGGAGCCGCGCCATGAACCTGCATCAGTTCGCCGAAACCCACGAAGTGACCAATCAGCCGCCCTCGCTGGATGGCGCCAACCTGTACCGCATCGATTTGCCATTGCAGGAGTGGTCGCGGCGTTTCGGGGCCGGTTGGGCCGAGTCGCGGATCGAGGCGTACGGCGCCCTGGCCGGCGGACCGCTGATGGAGGCAGGATTTCTCGCCAACCAGAACAAGCCGGTGTTCAACAGTCATGACCGTTATGGCCATCGCATCGATCTGGTGGAATTTCATCCCGCCTATCACCAATTGATGCGCGCGGCGATCGAGCATGGCCTGACCTCGCTGCCCTGGGTGCACCCGCAGGACGGCGCCCACGTCGCCCGCGCCTCCATGACCTATCTGCACAGTCAGGCTGAAGCCGGCAGTGGCTGTCCGTTGACCATGACCTTTGCCAGCGTCCCGGCGATGCGCCTGCAACCGGATCTGGCACAGAAATGGCTGCCGAAGATCCTCGCCACCGAATACGACCCGCGCAACGTCGGCATGGCGCACAAGACCGGCGTGACCATCGGCATGGCCATGACCGAGAAACAGGGCGGCACCGATGTGCGGGCCAACACCACCAAGGCCTTTCCGGTGGGCGCCAGCGGCCCCGGCCAGGCCTACGAACTGGTGGGGCACAAGTGGTTCTGTTCGGCGCCGATGTGCGACGCCTTCCTGACCCTGGCCCAGACCGACAAGGGCCTGACCTGTTTCCTGCTGCCGCGCCATCGCCCGGACGATACGCGCAATCAGTTCTATATCCAGCGCTTGAAGAACAAGCTCGGCAACTGCTCCAACGCCTCCAGCGAGGTGGAATTCCGTGGGGCGCTGGCGTGGATGGTCGGTGAAGAAGGGCGCGGCGTGCCGACCATCATCGAGATGGTCGCCATGACCCGCTTCGATTGCATGGTCGGCTCCAGTGCCCTGATGCGCCAGGCCCTGACCCAGGCCAGCCATCACTGCGCACACCGTTCGGTCGGTGGCAAGCTGCTCAGCGAGCAGCCGTTGATGCAGAACGTGCTGGCCGATCTGGCGCTGGAAAGCGAAGCGGCCTTGGCCCTGAGCCTGCGCATGGGCCGGGCGCTGGATCATCTGGACGATTCGCAGGAGGCGAAATTCGCCCGGCTGGTGACGGCGGTGGGCAAGTACTGGATCTGCAAACGCGCCCCGGCCATGATCAACGAAGCCGCCGAGTGCATGGGCGGCGCCGGTTATGTCGAGGAGAGCATCCTGCCAAGGCTGTACCGCGAAGCGCCGGTCAATTCGACCTGGGAAGGCTCCGCAAACGTGCAATGCCTGGACGTATTGCGCGCCCTGTCGAAAGAGCCGGGCGTGCTGGAGGCGCTGTTCAACGAGATGGGAGACGGCCATGGCGACAAGCGCCTGGCGGCGCACATCAGCCAGTTGCAGGCGGCGTTCAAGGACACCAGCGACATCCAGTACCGCGCCCGACAGTTGACCGAGGACATTGCGTTGGGGCTTCAGGCCAAGCTGTTGCTGGAGGCGGGAAACTCGGTGGTGAGTGATGGATTTATTGCCAGCCGGCTGGGATCGGCGGGGCGTGTTTACGGCGCATTGCCGCGGGGGCTGGATGTGGGCGCGATCGTATCTCGTTCGACTCCGCAAGGCTTCTGATCACGCCTGATCAAACACTGCAGACCCTGTGGGAGCGGGCAAGCCCGCTCCCACATTGGATCTATGGTGAACTCGGCATTTATGTCGTCCCCGGTTCCCGTGAAGCGACGATACAGGCAAGATGAAGCTCTGCAAGTCAGAACACAGGATGCTGATCGTGACCGAAGCTTTTATTGTCGTTCAAACCGCCGAGCAAGCCGTGGACCAGCTTGCGTATCTACATAATCGTGCAACCACCGCGCTGAGCGGGGCGCTCAAGCGTTATCTCAAGGATCGTGTCGAGCCTGACGCCGAGCAGCGGGCGATGTTTCGTTATCCCGAGCTGCGCCTGACCTACCACTGCCAGGGCGAAGTGCCGCAGACCACTCGCGCTTACGCCAAGGTCCAGTTGCCGGGCACCTACAGCGTCACCGTCACCCATCCATCGGCTTTCCGTAAGTACCTGCTGGAACAGCTGGTGCCCTTGATGCACGACTTCACCGTGACCGTGGAAGTCGGGATCAGCCAGCAAAACATTCCTTATCCGTACGTGGTCGAGCAGGGCGATGAGCTGGCCGGCTCCGGTGTGACTGCCGCCGTGCTGGCGCGGGTGTTCCCAAGCACCGACCTTTCGGCGGCCACCGATGGCATCGCCGATGGCCTGTACGACTGGGAAAACACCGATCCGCTGCCCCTGGCGCTGTTCGACGCCGCGCGGGTGGATTTTTCCCTGCGCCGCCTGGTGCACTACACCGGCAGCGACTGGCGCCATGTGCAGCCGTGGATTCTGCTGACCAACTACCACCGCTATGTCGATCAGTTCATCGTCCATGGCCTGGAACAACTGCGCAGCGACCCGCGTTTCGTGCGCATGGTGTTGCCGGGCAACGTGATCATCGAAAAAAGCATGGATCACGGCGAGGCCTCGGCGATTGCCGCCGGCGTGGTCTGGCACCGCTACCAGATGCCGGCCTACCACCTGATCGCCAGCGACGGCCATGGCGTCACGCTGGTGAACATCGGCGTTGGCCCGTCCAACGCCAAGAACATCACCGACCACCTGGCGGTGCTGCGTCCGCACTGCTGGCTGATGATCGGGCACTGTGGCGGCTTGCGGCAGTCGCAGACCATCGGCGATTACGTACTGGCCCACGCTTACATGCGCCGTGACGGGATTCTCGATCGCGTGGTGCCGCCGAACATTCCGATCCCGGCCCTGGCCGAGGTGCAGATGGCCTTGCAGCAGGCGGCGGCGAACATCACCGGCGAGAAGGGCGACGAGCTGAAGAAACGCCTGCGCACCGGCACCGTACTCACTTACGACGACCGCAACTGGGAACTGCGCTGGGCCCAGGAACGGCCGCTGATCAACCTGGCCCGCGCTGTGGCGGTGGACATGGAAAGCGGCACCATCGCCGCCCAGGGTTATCGCCTGCGGGTGCCGTATGGCACGTTGCTCTGCGTTTCCGACAAGCCGCTGCACAGTGAAATCAAGCTGCCGGGTTCGGCCAACGCCTTCTATGAGCGTGCGGTCAGCCAGCACTTGAAGATCGGCATCGAGGCGGTGGACCTGTTGCGCACCGAGCTCAACTCGCTGCACTCGCGCAAACTGCGCAGCTTCGACGAGCCGCCGTTCCGCTAACGATGGTCATTTGATGGTCGGGGCACTAGCATTACCAGCCCTGACCGTCAGATGTTCTCTTTCCCATGTCCCGTCCCCCACGTCCCGTTTCCCGCCGCCCGGGCACGAAACCCGCGTCACCGTCTTCAGCCCCGCGCCGAGTCGCCAAGGCGCCACCGGCCGAGCCGAAGCTGATCCTGTTCAACAAACCGTTCGATGTGCTGACGCAATTCAGCGATGGCGAGGGGCGGGCGACGCTCAAGGATTTCATCGAGGTTCCGGGCATCTACCCGGCGGGTCGTCTGGATCGCGACAGCGAAGGGTTGCTGCTGCTGACCAACGACGGCCAGCTTCAGGCGCGCATCGCCGACCCGAAGCACAAGCTGGCCAAGACCTATTGGGTGCAGGTGGAAGGCGAGCCGAGCGAAGAGCAGTTGCAGCGGCTGCGCGATGGCGTCGAATTGAACGACGGCATGACTTTGCCCGCCGAGGCGCGGCAGCTGGATGAGCCGCAGCTTTGGCCGCGCAATCCGCCGGTGCGCTTTCGAAAAAGCGTACCGACGAGCTGGCTGGAACTGGTGATTCGCGAAGGGCGCAACCGGCAGGTGCGGCGCATGACGGCCGCGGTCGGGTTGCCGACGTTGCGGCTGGTGCGGGTCAGGATCGGTGACTGGACGATCGAAGGGCTCGATCAGGGCCAGTGGAAGGAAGTACCGGCGCGCTTATAACGTGCCGGTTTCGATCAGGCCGATGACTACGCTCTTGATCACGAATGCCGCGACGCCCAGGCCCAGCACGAAGAACAGGATGAACGAGCCAAAACGCCCGGCCTTGGATTTTTTCGCCAGATCCCAGACGATAAAACCCATGAAAATGATCAGGATGCTGACCAGTCCGGTCATCATCCACTCTTCGAATACTGCAGGATCCATCGGACAACTCCAGCGCGGGCGGGGCTAAAAAGACGGCGCGAGTATAAGTCACGCAGGGATCGCGCAGGATGGACCTGCGGCACTGTGCCGCAGTCATCTGTCGGGTCACCCCAAACCCTGCAGGAGCGAGCTTGCTCGCTCCTGCAGGGGATTCGGGAAATCAGTTACGCAGGTGGGTCAGCGGCAGCTCGGTGCTGTTGAGCACCTGGTTCAGTACAAAGCTGGAGCGCACGCTGGTCACGCCTTCGATGCGAGTCAGGTGCCCCAGCAGCAGCTTCTGGTAGTGGTCCATGTCCGGCACCACGACCTTGAGTTGGTAGTCGGCATCCATCCCGGTGACCAGGCTGCATTCGAGCACTTGCGGCAGGGTGCGAATGGCCGCTTCGAAGTTCTCGAAGCGCTCGGGTGTGTGGCGGTCCATGCCGATCAGCACATAGGCGGTCAGGCTCAGGCCCAGCATCTTGCGGTCGAGCAGGGCGACCTGGCGGGAGATGTAGCCGTCGTCCTCCAGTTGCTTGACCCGACGCGAGCAGGGGGAAGGGGACAGACCGATTCGTTCGGCCAGCTCCTGATTGGAAATGCGCGCGTCGCGCTGCAATTCAGCCAAAATGCTCAGGTCGTATCGGTCGAGTTTGCTCATCAAACAGTTCCTTGTTGTAACTATTGCGGCAGATTATCTATCCAGGGTTAAAAATTGCGCAAGTAATGTTTATTTGAGCAATCTTCGCAATCCTCTGCCGGCAGTCCGAGCCTATTCTTATCACCAGAATCACTGCTCGGACAAACAGTCCAGTGCGGCTCGCCCAAACAGGCCAGCTGCGGTCGCCACCCCCACAGGGGATGAGCCGGCCCCCGAGCTACACACTGTCCAGAAGACGGCGTGAGGTGAGCCGACGTCAAAAGCGTCGAGCACGGACGAAGTTCTCAAGGGGAGGCCGACGGGTCTCCCCTTTTTCTTGCGCGTAATTTGCCTGGCGCCCTCAATAAATAAGTTGCGCGACTGATAACCTGTTGCAGAACCGGTCTGCGCTTTCCCAGTCTTATGTACAGGCCCCAACCCTCAGTGAGGAAAAGCATGAAGTCGCGCATCTGGCATTTGGCTGGAGTCGGGTTGTTATGTGTCAGTGTGACTGCGCAATCGCTGGCCGATGATCAGCAAGGGCGTGCGCCGGATGGTGGGCATCACGGCGACGGCGGTCATCAGGGCAACAATCAGGGCCATGGCGGCAACAATCAGCCGCGTCCGCAAAATGGCCAGCAGCAGAATGAGCCGCGTCCTCAAAACAATGGCCAATATCAGAACAATGGCCAATATCAAAACCAGTACCACGGCCAGAATCAAAACAACGGCCAGTGGCAGAACCGTCAGCAGCCCAATTTCAACAACCCGGTGCGTTCGCCGCCGCCTCCTCCGCAATTGCCGGCCAATGACCTGCCGATCCAGCCGCGCCCCGACGCCGTGCAACAGACCCAGCCACCACGGCGTGGTTACTATCAGGACGAGCGTCCGCAGAACAACCCGAACCAGCGCTGGAATGGCTATATCGGCGCGCCATCCAGTCCGCCTCGCGGGTCTTACCACGGCAACGGATGGGGGCCTGGGCCGCAGTACCGACCGGGCCATGTGATCGACCGCTTCCCCGACCGTAATTACCGGGTGCCTTACCGTGGCATGGATTACTACTATTCCGGCGGTTACTGGTATCGCCCGTTGGGCCCGCGGTATGTGGTGGTGGAGCCGCCGCGGGGGATCCGGGTCAGCTACTTGCCGGACTACGCCGAGCAGGTGGTGATCGGCGGCTCGATCCTGTTTCTCGCGGCCGGTTCCTACTACGCCTATCAGGAGAGCTCACAGGACTACGAGGTGGTTGAGCCACCGATGGGCGCCGTGCAGCCGCAACAACAGCCGCAACCCTCCAATGGCGGTTATGACGTGGAAGCCTATCCGGCGGCCGGCCAGTCCCAGGAACAGGTCAATCGCGATGGCTACGAGTGCTATCAGACCGCTGTGCAACAGAGCGGCTTCGATCCACGCACCGCGACCTATCAGCCTGATCCGTCCGTGGTGCAAACCTATCGTCAGGTCCAGGGCAGCTGCCTGAGCAGTCGCGGTTATCAGGTCAGCTTCTGAGCCCTGGCGGCTTTTACCACCTCTTGCGGGTCGGCGTGCACCAGCACTTCGGCTCGCGGGTACGCCTTGTGAATGGCATCGGCGGCCTGATCGCTGATGCCGTGGGCCACCGACAACGTCAGCTCGCCGGGCAGTTCCAGATGCAACTGCACGAACCACTGGTTGCCGGAAATCCGGGTACGCAAGTCATGGGCGCCTAACACCCCCGGCACGCTGCACGCCAGCTCCAGCATGTGCTGGCTGACATCCGGCGGCAGCTCCTCATCCATCAGCACCGCGAAGCTTTCCCGGGCGATCTGCACAGCGCTCCAGAGGATGTACGCGGCGATCCCCAGACCAAACCAGGCGTCCACTTGATGCAGGCCGAAACTGGCCAACACCAGCGCCACCAGAATGCTGCCGTTGAGCATCATGTCCGAGCGGTAGTGCAGGGAGTCGGCACGTACCGCGTTGGAACCCGTGGCCTTGATCACCCTGTGCTGCAACGTCAGCAGCGCCAGGGTCAGGGCCAGCGAGAACACGATCACCCCGATGCTGAGCCACGGAGCACCCACCGGTTCCGGATGCTTGATCCGGTCCAGCGCCTGCAGCGCGATCAACACCGCACTGCCGCCAATGAACAACGCCTGCGCCATGCCGGCCAGGGACTCGGCCTTGCCGTGCCCATAACGATGATCGTCATCGGCCGGGCGCAGGGCGTAATGCACCGCCAGCAGGTTGAGCAGCGAAGTCACGCCGTCGAGGGCCGAGTCGGTGAGGCCGGCGAGCATGCTCACCGATCCGCTGAGCCACCAGGCAATGGCTTTGGCGACGATCAGCGTACACGCCACCGCCACCGAGGCACGGGTCGCCAGCCGCAGCAGGCGGGCGTGTTCGGAGCTGGAGATCATGAGTGCGCTTATTCCTTAACGGGCACCGATTATGCGGCAGGTTGCAGGCCAAACATGGCCAGTTGCTGGGTGCTGCCCTTGTGCTGGATCAGGCGTGGGTCATCCAGCGGGAAGCTGCGGCCCAGCTCACGTTCCAGAATAGTCTGCAACTTGAGGTTATCGACCTTGCCGTCGGCGCAGATGGCGTCCTTGAGTTTTTCCGGGTCGACCTGGGCGGTCTTGCCGGGCTCGAAGTAAATCGCGCCGGTGGCGAAGTCCACAGCGAACGCGATCAGGCCGGGAATGATGTAGAACAGCAGGCCCACGGCGTCGAGCACGGCGATGGCCGGGTCGATCTTGCCGTCGATCTGGCCACGGCGATCGGGATAGAAAATCGAGCCGCACGCCGTGACCTGGGTAAGCAGGGTCGCGACCAGCACACCGCCGATCAGGCGAAAGGGAATACGCATGTGAAATCTCCTTGGGTCTCTAAAAACGAAGCGTCGTCGATATGAATTAGGACCGCGACAAACGCTGGGCAGTTCGCCGTTATACTCGCGGCTCTGTTTGGGAGCCAGCATGATTTCTTTGCCGATCGATGAAGTTTTACCCGCCCTGCGTGAAGCCCTCGCGACACGCCACGAAGCCGTGCTCGAAGCGCCGCCCGGCGCCGGTAAAACCACCCGCGTGCCCCTGGCCCTGTTCGATGAACCGTGGCTGGCCGGACAGACCATCCTGATGCTCGAACCGCGCCGCCTGGCTGCGCGGGCAGCGGCGGAGCGACTGGCCAGCGAACTGGGCGAGAAGGTCGGTGAAACCGTGGGTTATCGCATTCGGCTCGACAGCAAGGTCGGCCCCAATACCCGTATCGAAGTGGTGACCGAGGGCATCCTCACCCGACGCTTGCAGGAAGATCCGGCGCTGGAAGGTGTGGGCCTTTTGATCTTCGACGAATACCACGAGCGAAGTCTCGATGCCGATCTGGCGCTGGCCCTGAGCCTCAATGGCCGTGAACTGTTTCGCGATGATCAACCGCTGAAAATCCTCCTGATGTCGGCCACCCTCGAAGGCGAGCGTCTGGCCGGCCTGCTCGACGACGCGCCGATCCTGCGCAGCGAAGGCCGCATGTACCCGGTGGCGATGCGCTGGGGTCGGCCGTTCCAGGCCGGCGAATTCATCGAACCGCGACTGGTGCAGACCATCCTCGAAGCCTTGAACGACGAAGCCGGCAGCGTGCTGGTGTTCCTGCCGGGGCAGGCGGAGATCCGTCGTGTGCATCAGCAACTGGCCGACGCGCTGGGCGATGACCCGCAGGTGCTGCTGTGTCCGTTGCACGGTGAGCTGGACCTGACCGCGCAACGGGCGGCGATCGATCCGGCGCCGGTGGGCAAACGCAAAGTGGTGTTGGCCACCAACATCGCCGAGACCAGCCTGACCATCGATGGCGTGCGCGTGGTGGTCGATGCCGGGCTGGCGCGGGTGCCGCGTTTCGATCCCGGCAGCGGCATGACACGTCTCGACACCCAGCGGATTTCCAGGGCCAGCGCCACCCAGCGCGCGGGCCGGGCAGGGCGTCTTGAGCCGGGCGTGTGTTATCGCCTGTGGTCGCAGGATCAGCATGAGCACCTGGCGGCGTATGGCAGCGCGGAAATTCTTTCGGCGGATCTTGCGGGACTGGCCTTGCAGCTCGGTCGCTGGGGCGTGTCGCCCGGGCAATTGGTGTGGCTCGACGTGCCGCCTGCTGCAGCCTATGCACAGGCGCAGGATCTGCTCGAACGACTGGGAGCGTTGGAAGGCGAAGCGCTGACCCGTCACGGTCAGGCCATGGCCGAACTGCCGGCTCATCCGCGTATCGCCCATTTGCTGTTGCGCGGACAGGCGCTGGGGCTGGCGGACATGGCCTGCGATGTCGCGGCGCTGCTCGGCGAGCGGGATATCCTGCGCGGTGCCGGCGCCGATCTGCACAGTCGGCTGGTGCTGTTGTCCGGCGAAGAACGGGCGGCTCGCGGCGCTCAGGGCGGGGTGCAGCGCGCGCGGCAACTGGCGCGGCAGTATCGCGGGTATCTGCGTGGAAAAGCATCGGAGCCGGTCAGCGATCCGGATCACCCGCGTTGGCTGGGTGCCTTGCTGGCGCTGGCCTATCCCGATCGCGTCGCCCAGCAGCGTCGTGCCGGCGGTGCCGAGTACCGATTGGCCAATGGTCGTGCTGCTTTGTTTGCCGAAGCCGACAGCCTGATGAAGCAACCGTGGCTGGTGATCGCCGATCTTGGCAGTCGTCAGGGCCAGCGAGAGGAAAGGATTTATCTGGCGACGGATTTCGACCCGACATTGTTCGACACGGTGCTGGCCGAACAGGTGCGCTGCGTCGATCAACTGGATTGGGATGAGCGTGAAGGTGTGCTGCGTGCAGAGCGACAGCGCAAGGTCGGCGAGCTGATCCTCAGTCGCGAACCGTTGACCGGCCTCGACGAAGCGGCTCGTAGTCAGGCGCTGGTCAATCTGGTGCGACGCAAAGGCCTGGAGTTGTTGCCATGGACCCCGGAGTTGCGCCAATGGCAGGCGCGGGTCGCGCTGCTGCGCCAACTGGATCTGGACGCCAAGGGCGACAGCGAATGGCCGGATGTCAGCGACACCGCGCTGCTGAAAAACCTCGAACACTGGTTGATGCCGTATCTCGGTAAAGTCTCGCGGCTCAGTCACTTCGCCAACCTCGACCTGCCCGGTATCGTCCACAGCCTGCTGCCCTGGCCGTTGCCGCAACGCCTGGACGAGCAGGCCCCCCATCACCTGAGCGTGCCCTCGGGGTCTTCGATCCGTCTGGACTACAGTGAACAGCCACCGATCCTCGCGGTGCGCCTGCAAGAACTGTTCGGCCTGGCCGAAACCCCGCGTATCGCCGGCGGCCGGCAAGTGGTCAAACTGCACCTGCTGTCCCCGGCACGACGCCCCGTGCAGGTGACCCAGGACCTGGCCAACTTCTGGCGCAGCACCTACGCGGAAGTGAAAAAAGACCTGAAGGGGCGCTATCCAAAACACTATTGGCCCGATGATCCCCTGATCGCCGAAGCCACAGCCCGCGCCAAGCCGCGTAAATAGCCAAGTCTGCTGTAGGAGCGAGCGTGCTCGCTCCTACAGATGGCCCGCCGAAATGGGAGAGATTTATTTCGATGCAGGCGCTTCACATCAGAAATGGTCTGCTTTCGTTTCTCAATCCGTGCTTAGAGGAACGTTTACCTTGGCCTTGATGAAAGGCACGCCTGGAGACAAATAGGGTTTTATGAATTCAGCGACCTTTTCCTTTTGCTTTCGTTTGCAAAATACATTGAGGCTCCAGTTGGTTTTAAAATCGTCGCCTTCCTGAGTGACGCTGTATTTTAGGTCAACTACTTCTCTATTGGTTGCGATGGCGAGTTGCGTAAGTTCTTCCCATTTATATGCGTAATGATGGTGTTGAGTATGCATTTGCTGATAGCTCTTGGAGTGAGCCATAGACAGATACATCAGTCCCATGCCGCCGGGGCCTACCAGAGCACCGATCAGGAATGCCGGGTCAATGGTTGCGAGGAAGATGAAAATAACTGCTGTTATGCCGGTAAACCATTTCAAAAATGGCAACACCCATTTGGGAAAGTCTTTCCACTCGCAATGCTCTACTCCGGACCGCGTGAAGCGGTAGGCGAAATTCATTCGTTGATGGGTCATGCACGAGATTGTAAATAGTATAAAGATGAAAAAGAGCACGCTGGATAACGTTCGCCATGGTTGGCTCATGCCTTCATATACTTCATACATAATGAATGCCCCGCCCATTATCACAGCCGCCATAAACCAAAACATGCAATTAGCTACAAAGGTGTTGTAATTGCGTGCGCGGATTGTCCATGCCAATAACTCCGGTTCGTCAGCATGCTTCCATTGGAGTTGCGGCGGTAATTCAAGTGTTTTTTTGAAATTAAACATTTTGGTGCTCGTCCATTAGCTCAGTTTGGAATGATCAGTTTCAGAAGCTGGGTTCTTTGTTCTCTAAGCACGGGATAAAGGGGCAGATTCATTTTGAGGAGTGCGAGTGATATGAAAAATGACTATTCTCCATGCTTAAAAAACTACCGCAGATTTCTCATTGCGTACTAAGAGGAACGTTCACCTTTGCCTTTATGAACGGCACGTCTGAAGACAGATAGGGTTTGATGAATTCTGCTACGTTTACCTTTTGCTTTCGTTTACAGAAGACATTCAAGCTCCAGTTTGTTTTACAATTCTCTCCCTCCAGAGTAATGCTGTATTTCAGGTCAACTACTTCTCGATTGGTCGCAATGGAAAGTTGCGTTAATTCCTCCCATTTAAAAGCATAGTGATGGTACTGGGTGTGCATTTCCTGGTAGCTCTTGGAGTTGGCCATGGACAGGTACATCAATCCCATCCCGCCTGGACCGATTAATGCGCCGATCAAGAATGCTGGATCAATGCTTGCCATGCCGATGCAGATAATCACGATGATGCAGGTAAACCATTTCAGAAATGGCAGCACCCACTTGGGAAAGTCTTTCCATTTACAATACTCGACTCCAGACTGTGTAAACCGATAGGCAAAATTCACCCGCTGATGCGTCATCGATATCAAGGCAATATTCACGGTGACGAAATATAGCAAAGTTAATGTTCCGCTGAAAACGGGATTTTCATCGATGCTTCTATATATAAGAACTGAACCTATTGTGATTGCTGTGAAGCAGGACCAAAACATGAAATCGGCTACAAATGTATTATAGTTGCGCGCTCGGATTGTCCATCCCAACAACTCCTGTTCGTCAGCGTACTTCCAGTGAAGTTGCGACGGCAGATCAAGTGCTTTATTCAAATTAAACATATCAGGGCTCATCCACTAGCTTATCTTCATTTTTGCTTTCAGCTCAATCGGTTAGCTGCTAAGTAAGCTCCATTCATATCTGCATCCTTTTTTCTGCTAGATCTCACCTCAAGTGAAATTAATGTCGGCAGGCGCTATTTCCGATTTCACCAGACCTTAGACCGTGCTGAGTGGCACATCAACTTTAGTCCGGATGCACGGGACATCAGGCGACAAGTAAGGCTTGATGAAATTGGCTACATTTTCTTTTTCCTTGCGCTTGCAAAAAACATTGAGGCTCCAGCGCACGATGCGCCCAAGACGAGGATCAAACTGAATGAACTTCAAATCCAGTACTTCCTCTCTATTAGTTGCAATGGCCAGTTGCGTGAAGTCTTTCCACTCGTACATCAGGTGATGGTATTGAGTATGCATTTTTTGATAGCTTTCTGAGTTAGCCATTGATAAGTACATGAGCCCCATACTGCCGGGGCCTATCAATGCACCAATCAGAAATACCGGATCAATGGTGGCTAGAAACATGAAAACAATTGCCGCAAAGCCGGTAAACAATTTTAGAAAAGTCAACATCCATTTCGGGAAGTCTTTCCACTCGCAACACTCCACTCCGGACCGGGTGAAGCGGAAGGCGAAATTCATTCGCTGGTGGGTCATGCTAGAAGTAACGAGCAATAATGTTGTGAAAAAAAATATGCAAGATAGTGTTCGCCAAGGTTGGCTCATGTCCTTGTATACAGCGAACATGATGAATGCACCACCCAATATCAGCGCAGCCATTAACCAAAACATGAAGTTGGCTACAAAGGTGTTGTAATTGCGCGCCCGGATTGTCCAGCCCAATAACTCTGGCTCATCTGCATACTTCCAGATTAATTGTGGAGGCAGATCAAGTGTTTTATTTAAATTTAACATGACAAGACTCATCAATTGATTCAGTTAGGGATGGCCAGTTTCAGCAACTGAGTAATTTGCTCGCGCAGCACAATGGCATCCTCTTCCTTAAGTTCGGCACTGAAAGCACTGTTGACCCGGTCCGCTTCACTGGGGGTCCACTCAAGCGCCATTCGAAACAGGTAACCGCGTCTATCAGCACGCTGAAGCACCCCGGGCGGATACTTGATCTCCAATTCAAGGACTGGGCTGTCTTTGGAGAAATCGATCCACACCTGCCACAGGCGATGCTGTTCTTTACCGGTGTAGATGTAGTCAGGCGGGTTGTCTTTGGTGCCGGGGCCGTCCGGTAACTGCCCTAGCAGTTTTGGATCGACCCAGTAGCCGTTGAGAAAGTTGTCGTAGAATCTGTCTTTGGTGCTTTGCAATTCGTCGGCATAAAACAGATATGTCTGGATCATCGCCGGTTGCAGGGTTACATCCTTGCCTGCCAGTGCGGTTGGTACTTGGATCTGTAGCCAGAAACCAAGATATCTCCTCGGCATACTGCCCCCGCCGGAAGACAAGGCTCTGCCGCCGACACTGGGGCGCTGCAGGGTTTCCAGCAGCGCTTGCATTTGCTTGAAGTGGCCTTCATCGCCATGCC
>NZ_JABFMP010000012.1 GCF_013359595.1 Pseudomonas sp. C1C7
CTCCGGCGTTTGCCAAAGGGAGTCGGCCGCCAGGCCGAAACAAAGAAAGCGGCCGTTACCGCAGCATCGGATATGCCCGCAATCAAAAGCTCGCGAGCAGGCTCGCTCCTACAGTAGCGGGCCGTATCAGCGCAACCGCTCAAGCATCTGGTAATACCACATCCCCGCCGCCAACATCGGATTACCCAACAAATCCCCCATCGGCACACGAATATGCTGACAGGCAGCGAAAGTGTCGAACTGCTGCAACTGCCCAGTGATCGCCCGCCCCATGATTTCACCCATGATGTGCGTGGTGGCGATGCCGTGACCGGAGTAACCCTGGCAGTACCAGACGTTATCCGACAGCTTGCCCAACTGCGGAATGCGATTGATGACGATGCCCATCGCGCAACTCCACTGGTAGTCGATAGCCACACCCTTGAGCGCCGGGAAAGTGCGCTCGATGCACGGGCGCAATTCAGCCGCGATGTCTCGCGAATCCTTGCCGCTGTAGTTGGCGCCACCGCCGAACAACAGGCGGCCGTCGGCGGTCAGGCGGTAGTAGTCGAGCACGAAACGACAGTCGTACACCGCCAGATCTTCCGGGTTGATCTCCCCGGCCAGATCCCCCAGCGGTGCGGTGGTGACGATGCCGCCCATGGCCGGGAAGATCTTGCCCTTCAGCTGGCCGGGTTCGAGCTTGTGATAGACATCGCCGGCCAGCAGCACCTGATTGGCATCGATGCGACCGTGAGCGGTGCGCACCCCCGGCGTCGGCCCGTGGATGATCTCCAGCACTTCGCTGTTCTCGAAAATCAGCGCCCCGAGACTTTCTGCCGCCCGCGCTTCACCGATGCACAGGTTCAACGGATGCAGATGCATGTTGCGCATGTTCTTGATCGCGCCGTGATAGAGATCGCTTTGCAGCAGGTCACGCACCTGGCTGCGGTCGAGCAAGCTGACTTCGTCGCCCATGCCCCGACGCACCGCCTCGTCGTAATCCTTGTGCAAACCGTCCATGTGGCTCGGCTTGTAGGCGGCGTGCAGATGCCCGTGCTTGAGGTCGCAGGCAATGCCGTATTTCTCGACCCGCTGCTTGATGATCTGATGCCCGCGCCAGCGCAGGTGCCAGATGAAATCGTCGACCTCATCGCCGAGGGTGCGACGCATCTGTTTGCGCATCGCTTCATCGCCCGACAGGCTGCCGGTGACCTGGCCACCGTTGCGCCCGGTGGCGCCCCAGCCGATCTTGTGGCTTTCGACGATGGCGACTTTCAGGCCTTTTTCCGCGAGTTCCACAGCGGTGGCGACGCCGGTAAAACCGCCGCCGATGATCACCACGTCGACCCGATGCTGGCCTTGCAGGGTGGGGTAGTCGGTGTCCTGGTTGAGGGTGGCGGTGTAGTAGGAATGGGTGCGTTGAATCATGACGGTATCCAGACAAAAAGAGGTAGTGAAACCAGTGAGGATCCCACTGGGATTGCGTGCATCCAACGGGCTCACGCCTGCGTCAGATACCACCGCCAATCCTGCTCACCCACCTGCGCCATGAACTGCCGATACTCCGCACGCTTGACCGCCAGATACACCCCCAGAAACTCCTGTCCCAACGCATCGCGCGCCCACGCCGAATTCTCCAGCGCCGTCAGCGAAGTCAGCCAATCGGTAGGCAGCAACTCCTTGGCCTGCGCATACCCATTGCCTTGCACCGGCTCCCCCGGATCCAGATCCTCGCGGATGCCCCGATGAATGCCCGCCAGGATCGCCGCGGCCGCCAGATACGGGTTGGCATCCGCGCCACAGATACGGTGTTCGATGTGCCGACTGTTCGCCGGACCGCCCGGCACCCGCAGGCTGACGGTGCGGTTGTCGACGCCCCAGGTCGGCGCGAGTGGCGCGTAGCTGTTGGCCTGGAAACGCCGGTAGGAGTTGGCGTTGGGGCAGAACAGCAACAGCGAGTCGAGCAGGGACGCGAGCATGCCGCCGATGGCCGTGCGCAGCAGCGGGGTGCCCGCTGGGTTTTCCGAGGCAAACAGGTTGCGGCCTTCGGCGTCGGCGATGCTGACGTGCATGTGCATGCCGGTGCCCGCCAGATGATCGAAGGGTTTGGCCATGAAGGTGGCCTGCATGCCGTGCTTGTGGGCGACGGCTTTCACCAGTCGCTTGTAGCGCACCGCCTGATCCATCGCCTGCAAGGCATCGCCATGTTCCAGGGTGATTTCAACCTGACCCGGAGCGTATTCGGAGATCGCCGTGCGCGCCGGAATGTCGTGAATTTTGCACGCCGCATAGAGGTCGGCGAGGAACGGTTCGATCTGCTCCAGCTCGCGCAAACCATAGACCTGGGTGTGTCGCGGTCGACCGCCGTCGGCATCCAGCGCCGGCTGCGGGCGACCGTTCGAGTCGCGCTTGGCATCGAGCAGATAGAACTCCAGCTCGCAGGCCATCACCGGGTGGTAACCCTCGGCCTTCAGGCCCTCGATGACCTTGATCAGCAGGTGACGCGGGTCGGCGATGCTCGCCGGCATGCCTTGCTCCGGATGCATGCTGACCTGCACCGCAGCGGTGGGAATCTGCCGCCACGGCAGGCGCACCAGGCTGCCTTCGAGCGGGTAGGCGCGGCAGTCGATATCGCCCACGTCCCAGACCAGCCCGGAGTTCTCGACGTCTTCGCCCTGCACGGTCAAACCGAGGATGGTGCTGGGCAGCGGACGGCCGCTTTCATACACCGCCAACAGTTCTTCGCGGTGCAGCAATTTGCCTCGCGGCACACCGTTGGCATCGAGAATGAACAGCTCGAACATCTCGATATCCGGGTTGTTGGCCAGAAAGTTTTTTGCATCTTCAAGGGCTGCGAATTTCATAAACGTCACTCACGTTGGCGCCCCGCGGGCGCACGGATTCAGGCCAGGACACGACGGTGGACACAAGTCGGGTGCGTGCTGGCAGCGATAGCGAAAAGACAGGGGCTCGAGCCGTTGGCAAACGGACTCAGGCGAGAAGGGAGCTATCCGGCGGACGTGCGGAGTGACGCAGTTTTGAACGGCTCAGGGCCATGGGCAGGTTGACGATGCGGTTCATGAGGCAATGCCGTCCTCGGCCCGCAGTGAGGCGGCCTGAAGCGAGACTTGATGCTCTGACGGTGCGTTGCGCATTGCTCATGTATCCAGCAGCGAAAACGTCGGAGGCCGAAGACCGGCCATCCGTGGGTGTCTGGATACTAGGGGGGAAAGGGGGCGGCTGTAAATGTTTGTTTTATCGAACAGGGCACACCCTGATACTAATCCGTCTATCCACCGCAGGACCTGTAGCAGCTGGCGAAGCCTGCGTTCGGCTGCGAAGCAGTCGCAAAACCTGAGTGCGAGGTCTGCCTGAAGCACCGAGTTGCCGATTTCACGACTGCTGCGCAGCCGAACGCAGGCTTCGCCAGCTGCTACATGGATCGCGCAAGCCTCCTTGTCGCAGGTTTGCCTTAGGCTCAACCGATAAGCTTCACCACCAACCCAACCAACCCACATCCAATCAGCACCTCAATCACCCCGCGCTTGAACCGCAACAACGCCACCGCAGCCGCAATCGCAATCAACAACGAAGCCCAGTCCAACTGCCCGCTGAACCCTTGCGGCCAGAGCACGTGGTAGGCGAAGAAACACGCCAGATTAAGAATCACACCCACCACCGCCGCGGTAATCGCCGTCAGCGGCGCGGTGAATTTGAGTTCGTTGTGGGTCGACTCCACCAACGGCCCGCCGACCAGGATGAACAGGAACGACGGCAAAAAGGTGAACCAGGTGACCAGCGTCGCGGCCACGGCACCTGCGACAAACGCCTGATCTGCACCGAACACCTGATGCACATAACCGCCAACGAAACCGACAAAGGCCACCACCATGATCAGCGGCCCCGGGGTGGTTTCGCCGAGCGCCATGCCATCGATCATCTGCGTCGGCGTCAGCCACCCGTAGTGCCCGACCGCGCCCTGATACACGTACGGCAGCACCGCATAGGCCCCACCGAACGTCACCAACGCCGCCTTGGTGAAGAACCAGCCCATCTGGGTCAGCGTGCCGTCCCAGCCGAACAGCGCAGTGAGCAGGGCCATCGGCAGCGCCCACAACAGCGCGCCGATCACCCCCAGGCGCAGCAGGTTCCAGCCGCGAAAACGGGCATGGGCAGGAGTGGGCGTATCGTCATCGATCAGGGCCGGGCCGTAGCTTTTGTTGGTGGTGCCGTGGCCGCCGGTGCTGAATTTATCCGGCGCCCAGCGACCGCCGAAATAACCGATCAGCGCCGCGCCCAGGACGATCAGCGGGAAGGGCACGTTGAGTACGAAGATCGCCACGAACGCCGCCGCGGCAATGCCCCACAGCCAGCCATTCTTCAACGCGCGCGAACCGATGCGATGCGCGGCCTGGACCACGATCGCCGTCACCGCCGGCTTGATCCCGTAGAACAGCCCGGCCACCACCGGCACTTCACCGAAGGCGATGTACACCCAGGACAAGGCGATCAGAATGAACAACGACGGCAGCACGAACAGCGCGCCGGCCATCACGCCGCCCCAGGTGCGGTGCATCAGCCAGCCGATGTAGGTTGCCAGTTGCTGAGCCTCGGGACCGGGCAGCAACATGCAGTAGTTGAGCGCGTGGAGAAAGCGTCGTTCGGACATCCAGCGGCGGCGCTCGACCAGCTCCTGATGCATGATCGAGATCTGTCCGGCTGGCCCGCCGAAACTGATGAAGCCGAGCTTGAGCCAGAAGCGCAGGGCTTCGCGCAGGCTGACGGGTTCGGGCTTTACGGGTTGATGGTCCGGGCTCAAGCGGAGGCTCCTGTGCTGGGGCGCTTTGAGCCAGAGACTTTAGCTAGGCTGGTGGCGCTTGCACAGTCGGCCTTGTACTGCACGAGAACCGCCATGCCTCAACCCCCGGTGACCGGTGGGAAAAAAGCGATCTCGTCGAAGTCCTCGATCGCCCGGTCGGTGTGGCACATGCGCACCCAGGCCTGGGCCTGGGCTTCACGTTGGGTCGATTGCTTGTCGCTGACATCGACCCTGTTGGCGTGGCCCTGACTATCGAGATGAGTCAGGCTACCGGGGGGTGAATCTTGATTATCTGCAGAGTGCATTGAAAGAGCCTCGAAGCGCTGGATTAAGTTCAGGCTACGGGCAACTAGTAAGTGCGTCCAATCGCTTGTTCCGATGTGCCGATTGGTGATGTCTATCGCTACAGACGAAGTTATGGTTTTTATAGTGATTTAATTAAGATCAAAGTTTGGGCGGAAATAAAAGTTTGGCTTCGGCAAAACACTTCTCGGCAATCGCCGAGCGCGGTTCGGTCTTGCGCATCACCAGGCCCAGAGGCGCGAGTACGCTGGCGTCCGGCAGGTCGATGAAGGCCAGGTGTTCGATCGGTTCTTCCAGGCCGCTGTCCAGCGGCATGACTGCGCAGCAGAAGCCTTCGTGGATGGCCTGGAGCAACTGATAGGTCGAATCGCTCTCCATGATCGGCTGCGGATTGAGGCCACGGCTGCGGAAGCTCAGGTCGATGGATTTGCGGTAGTGCATGCCGTTGCTGAGCATGCCCAAAGGCAGTTCGGCGGCGTCTTCCCAGCTCATTTCGGTGCCGTCGAAATGGAAGTGGCGGGTGTCGTAGAGCAGGCCGACGCGGGTTTCGCCGATCTCGAAGAACTCGAAGTAGTTGGGGTTGACGTGGTCCAGGTAGCACACGCCGAGATCCAGCTGGTTGTTGCCCAGGCTCTCGATGATCTGGTCGGAGCTCAGGGACGACAGGCTGAACTTGAGTTCGGGAAAGCTGTGGGAAAGGCCCTTGATGTAGCTCACCGGGTTGAAACTGCTCAGCGGCACCAGGCCCAGGCGCAGGTTGCCGACCAGTTGCCCCCGGCAGGCGGCGGCTTCGGCGAACAGGCCGTCGTGGGCGGCCAGCAGGGTCTTGGCCCAGGCCAGCACCCGTTCCCCGGCCTGGGTGAAACCTTCGAAACGCTGGCCGCGAGTCACCAGTTCCAGGTCCAGTTCATCCTCCAGGTTGCGCAGGCGCATCGACAGGGTCGGCTGGGTGATGTGACAGCGCGCGGCGGCCTGGCCGAAGTGGCGGGTCTGCTCCAGGGCGATCAGGAACTTGAGTTGTTTGATGTCCATGACGGCACCTGCTGATGGGAGAGGGAAGAGGTAAGTATTGTCGCGAGTGATCAGGACACAAGCCGAACGCTGTCCCACAGGTTCTGTGTTCGCCTCGAAGATCTCATTGTCCCGGGAGACCGTCCAATCACTACGTTTTAACGGGTTATCGATCGGCTCTATCATCGGTCGGTTTTAAATGCCCTTTACTTGATAGACAGGCTCGATAGTCCGGTTGGTTAGAGTGATTAGACAACGCTCATTGCACAGACTTAGTCTCTGAAAGTTATTTAATTCGTCACTGCCGGAGAGTCCCATGAGCGTTAAACCGGATGCATTGTTTATACCTTTGAATATTGCCGTGCTGACGGTGAGCGATACCCGTGAATATGCCGATGACACCTCCGGCCAGTTGCTGGTCAGCCGCCTGCTGGAAGCCGGGCATACCTTGAGCGAGCGCAATCTGCTCAAGGATGACCTGTACAAGATCCGCGCGCAGGTGGCGACCTGGATTGCCGACGACAACATCCAGGTGGTGCTGATCACCGGCGGCACCGGTTTCACCGGACGCGACAGCACGCCCGAGGCGGTAGCCTGTCTGCTGGACAAACAGATCGATGGTTTCGGCGAGCTGTTCCGGGCGATTTCCATCCTCGATATCGGCACCTCGACCGTGCAGAGCCGGGCCCTGGCCGGACTGGCCAACGGCACGCTGGTGTGCTGCCTGCCCGGTTCCACGGGCGCCTGCCGCACCGCTTGGGAAGGCATCCTCGCCGAGCAGCTGGACGCGCGGCACCGGCCGTGCAATTTCGTTCCGCACCTGAAAGCCGTGCAAGCCTGCGGGCCACGGGGATGAGTGCTTCGTCGCTGATGCCGGTGGAGGAGGCCATCGAGCGCTTGCTGGCCATGGCGGACGCGCAGCGTTTGCAGGACAGCGAAACGGTGCCGCTGGGCGAGGCCCGGTAACGGGTGCTGGCCAATGATCTGGTGGCGACGCTGGATCTGCCGCCATGGCCGAACAGCGCCATGGATGGCTATGCGCTAACGCTGGAAAAGTGGTTGAAGGTCGTACGTTGCAAGTGGGCGACACCGTGCGATTCATCCCGTTCAGTGAGTTGTTCTGACCCACACGACCCCCTGTAGGCGCTGCCGAAGGCGGCGATCTTTTGATCTTGTTTTTGAAGATCAAGATCAAAAGATCGCCGCCTTCGGCAGCTCCTGCAATGACCGGGGCGTTCACGGACTGAGTGTCCGACCATCACAGCGCCTTCGCGGGCAAGCCTCGCTCCTACAGGTTTAGTGTTGTGTTCGCGATATCAATTGAGCACAAAATCCACCGGCTCCAGCGCCGGCGGCAGCTCGGTCACTCCCAATGCGCTCAACACATCCCGCTCGATGCACCGCACGATGGCGTCGGTGGGCAGGGCGTGTTCGTCGCGGCAGAAGGGGTCTTCGAGTTCGTCGGCGATCGCGTCGAGGCCGAAGAAGGTGTAGCTGACGATCGCGGTGAAGATCGGTGTCAGCCAGCCCAGCGGCTCGGCCATGGCGAACGGCAGCAGGATGCAGAACAGGTAGATGGTGCGGTGCAGCAGCAAGGTGTAGGGGAACGGCAGCGGGGTGTTCTTGATCCGTTCGCAGATGGCCTGGGCGCGGGTCAGTCCGGTCAGGTGATTGGCCATCAGCGTGTAGCGCCATTCGCTGATGGCGCCGGATTCGTTGAGCGCCGAGCACTGCTGGCCCACGTGCAGCAGCACCTGACCGCTGACTTCCAAACTCATATCCTCGGGTTTGGGCTGCAACCATCCGGCACTGGCGGCCAGTTCGCTTTCCTTGCGCAACCTGGCATTGAGCGCATGGGCAAACCCGCACAGATTGCGCAGGATCGACCGTCGCTCAGCCACATCCTTGATCACCTGCGTCTCGCGAATCATCGAGCGAATCTCCACGATCACCTCGCCCCACGCCTTGCGCGCCTCGTACCAGCGGTCATAACAGGCGTTGTTGCGAAAGCTCATGAAGATCGACAGCGACAGCCCCAGCAAGGTAAATGGCGTGGCACTGAACTTGGAAAAATAACTCGGGTGCAAGGTTTCGATCAGGACGATCGCCGAAGCCAGCAGCGTCACCATCAGGGCACGCAGGGCGATGCGTTTGGCAATGGAACCCTTGAGCGACGTCAACACGCCGATCAGATTGGGTTTGGGTCTGACGATCATGGTTTCAGCCGCCTGTCATGTTCATGAAGCGCACGACCTGCACCTCATCGTTCACGGCAAAATTGTGCCGATAGGGCTTGAGTTTCATTGCCTCGATAATAGCCCGCTCCAGGCGTTCGGGCTGGCCGGGATGGCTGCGCAGAACGGCCTTGAGATCGGCGGAATGCTCGTTGCCCAGGCACAACAGCAGACGCCCCTCCACGGTCAGCCGAACCCGGTTGCAGGTACTGCAGAAGTTATGGCTGTGGGGCGAAATGAAGCCCAGACGAATGTGTGGCGCCTCGGCCAGCCGCCAGTAGCGCGACGGGCCCTGGGTCGACTCGGCGGAATCGATCAGGGTGTAGCGCTCGGCAATCCGCTCGCGCACCTGGGCGCTTGAGTAGAACGACTCGGCGCGGCTGTGCTCGTGAATGGTGCCCAGGGGCATTTCTTCGATGAAGGAGATGTCCAGGTTACGGTCGATGGCGAAGCTCACCAGATCATTGATCTCGTGATCGTTGCGGCCGTTCATCACCACGCAGTTGAGCTTGGTGTTGCGAAAGCCGGCCTTGTTGGCGGCATCGATGCCCTTGATCACCTGCGCCAGGTCACCGGTGCGGGTCAGCTCGCGAAAGCGTTGCGGGTCCAGGCAGTCGAGGCTGATGTTCAGGCGCTTGACCCCGGCCTCGAACAGCGGCTCGGCCATCTTGGCCAACTGTGAACCGTTGGTGGTCATGCACAGTTCGCGCAGGCCGGGCAGGGCAGCGACCTTGCGGCACAGCTCGACCACCCCCGGGCGGATCAACGGCTCGCCCCCGGTCAGGCGGATTTTGCGGGTACCCAAGGCGACGAAGCTCTGCGCCACCTGATAGATCTCTTCCAGGGTCAGCACCCGTTGGCGCGGCAGAAACTGCATGTCTTCGGCCATGCAATAGACGCAGCGGAAATCGCAACGGTCGGTCACCGACATCCGCAGATAGTCCACGCGCCTTGCGAACCCATCGATCAAGACTCGTTCCGACATGACATCCTCACTTGGCAGTGCACGTTATTCATGGAAATTGCGCTATTAACGGATTTATTGAGCGCAGACTAAGAGCAACTTCGAGGGCCGTCCAATCACTATTAATAACCGGTTGATCGACAGGCTCTATGATGGATTGTTTTCAAGTGAAAGTTGGTTTTTAAGTTTCATAACCTACTGAAAATAAACGATAAACGTCCGTGATAGAGCGTTTCGATAATGCGGTCATTAATAGCGATTAGACAATATTCGCAGCCGATTCATATCCTTCTCTCGCAGTTTGAACAACGACCCCGATCGGGTCGAAGCCTGTGTGCATTGTGGGAGAAGCAGCATGTCTCAAGTCGACCGTTATAAACCCTACAAAGGTGCCGCCGCCGGTTGGGGCGCGCTCATCGCCGTCACCAAAAACTGGCTGGGTAGCGAAAATGCCCTGAAGAACATCCGCATGATGCTCAAGACCAACCAGAACGGCGGCTTCGACTGCCCCGGTTGTGCCTGGGGCGAATCGCCGGAAAACGGCATGGTCAAGTTCTGCGAAAACGGCGCCAAGGCGGTGAACTGGGAGGCGACCGGGCGCCTGGTTGACCCTGCGTTCTTCAACAAGTACAGCGTCACCACCCTGTCCGAGCAGAGCGATTACTGGCTGGAGTATCAGGGCCGCCTGACCCACCCGATGCGCTATGACGCCAGCACCGACCGCTACGTGGAAACCAGCTGGAATGAAGCGTTCGCGCTGATCGCCAAGCACCTCAATGCCCTGGAATCGCCGAACCAGGCCGAGTTCTACACCTCGGGCCGGGCCAGCAACGAAGCGGCGTTTCTCTACCAGCTGTTCGTGCGCGCCTTCGGCACCAACAACTTCCCGGACTGCTCGAACATGTGCCACGAGGCCAGTGCCGTCGCCATGATCGAAAGCCTGGGTGTGGGCAAGGGCACCGTGGTGTTCGATGACCTGGAGCACGCCGACGCGATTTTCGTCATTGGCCAGAACCCCGGCACCAACCATCCGCGGATGCTTGAACCGCTGCGCGAAGCGGTCAAACGTGGCGCGCAGGTGATCTGCATCAACCCGCTCAAGGAGCGCGGCCTGGAGCGTTTCCAGCACCCGCAGCATCCGCTGGAAATGCTGCTCAACGGATCGGAACCGACCAACACCGCCTACTTCCGTCCGGCCCTGGGTGGCGACATGGCGGTCATGCGCGGCATGGCCAAGTTCCTCCTGCAGTGGGAGCGTGAAGCCCAGGCCACCGGCGGCAAGCCGGTGTTCGATCACGCGTTCATCCGCGAACACACCACCGGCATGGACGATTACCTGGCCGAAGTCGACGCCACCACCTGGGCGCACATCGAGCAACAGTCGGGCATGACCCTGGCCGATATCGAACTGGCCGCCCGCATGTATGCCCGCGCCGAGCGCGTGATCATGTGCTGGGCGATGGGCCTGACCCAACACGTGCACTCGGTGCCGACCCTGCTGGAAGTCATCAACCTGATGCTTTTGCGCGGCAACGTCGGCCGTCCCGGTGCCGGTCTGTCGCCGGTGCGTGGCCACAGTAACGTGCAGGGCGACCGCACCATGGGCATCAACGAACTGGCGCCGACCGAGCTGCTCGATGCCTTGCAGAAGCGCTTCGGCTTCAAGCCGCCTCGCGCCCATGGCCACAACACGGTAATGGCGATTTCGGCGATGGAGCAGGGCCAGTCCAAGGTGTTCATCGGTCTGGGCGGCAACTTCGCCCAGGCGACGCCCGACACCCCGCGCACCCACGCCGCGATGCGCAACTGCGAGCTGACCGTGCACATTTCCACCAAGCTAAACCGCAGCCATCTGGTCACCGGTCGTGAGGCACTGATCCTGCCGTGCCTGGGCCGCACCGACATCGACATCCAGGCCGAAGGCCCGCAAGGCGTCACCGTGGAAGACACCTTCAGCATGATCCACATCTCTCACGGCCAGCTGAAACCCAAGTCCAGACACCTGCGCTCGGAACCGGCGATCATTGCCGGCATCGCCGCCGCAACCCTGGGCAACCAGCCGATCGACTGGAACTGGGCCGTTGCCGACTATGGACGCATCCGCAACCTGATTGCCGACACCATTCCAGGCTTCAAGGACTTCAACCGCAAACTGCTGCACCCCGGTGGTTTTCACCTGGGCAACAGCGCGGCGCAGCGGATCTGGAAAACCGCCAGCGGCAAGGCGCAATTCGCCCCGTGCGTGCTGCCCGAGCACCTGATCAGCGAAGGCGTGCGCAACCTGCCGGTCAAGCCGCACCTGATCCTGCAAACCATGCGTTCCCACGATCAGTACAACACCACCCTGTACGGGCTGGACGACCGTTATCGCGGGGTCTACGGCATGCGCGACGTGGTGTTCGCCAACGAGGCCGATATCCGTCGACTGGGGTTCGAACCGGGGCAGAAGGTCGATCTGGTGGCGTTGTGGGATGACGAGCGTGAGCGTCGGGTCAGCGGTTTTACCCTGATCGCCTACGACATTCCCGCCGGCCAGGCCGCGGCTTACTACCCGGAGACCAATCCGCTGGTGCCGCTGGAAAGTTACGGTGATCGCACCTACACGCCGACCTCCAAGTTCGTCGCCATCCGGCTCGAACAGGCCAAGGCCAACAGCCTGATTTCGACCACCGCAGCCTAGTGCCGATCACTCAAGACTTTGTGGGAGATTCTATGTTGCAGGGGAACCCTGCAGCCTTAAATTCGGCTGGTATTCGCTCTGGTTTTTCATGAGTGCGAATGCCACCCGGCACAGCTTGCGGCGGGGATGAGTAGTCACTGATCCCCATTGACCGCATTTCTCCTGTAGGAGCGAGGCTTGCCCGCGAAGGCGTTGTATCAGTCACCATCAATGTTGACTGGTCAACCGTCTTCGCGGGCAAGTCGAATCGTCGCACCGCTCGCTCCTACAGGGGGTTGTTGGATTCCTGGTTTTTACTGGGCACCAAACATCGCCGTCCAATAAATCCCCGCATCGCTCTTCGGGTCGGTCGCATACGCCGCGCCCAATTCCTTGAACTGCGGGTTCATCAAATTGGCGCAATGCCCGGGGCTGGTCAGCCAGCCGTCCACCACCTTGCGCACGCTGTCCTGGCCGGCGGCGATGTTCTCGCCGATCTGCTGGAAGTCATAACCGGCCAGTTCCGCCCGGTCACCCGGGGTGCGGCCGTCGCGGTCCTTGTGGTCGAAGTAATTGTTGTTGGCCATGCTGCGCGAGTTGGTTTCGGCGGCGCTGCCCAGGGTGGCATTCCAGGCCAGCGGCGTGGTGGCGTTGAAGGATTGCGTCCCGCACTGGCGCGGCCGGGTGCGGGCTACGTTGACCTCGGCCAGAAGCTTCTGGCCTTCGGCCTGCCAGTCACCCAGACGCGCGCTCAACAGCGGCCGCGCCACCACGATGCGCCACTCGCGATCCTGGCGGCTGACGCCGACATCGACGAACTGCGGATCGAGCACGATCTGGCAAAAACTTTCCTGAATCGCCTTCATCGCTCCCGCCGCATCACGAGGCCCGGAGAGGCTGATGGCCTGCACGTTCTTCATCGGGTAACCGGCGGTGGCCATCGCCTGCTGCAAATTTCCGATGCTGGCGCCAGACAGTACCAGCCGAGGATCGGCGGCCAGCGGCGGCAGTTCCGAGGACACCTGGCCGGCGCAGCGCTGCAACTGGCTGCGGTAGAGGTTGATCGATTCGATCAGTTGCGATTCGTCGCTCGCCACGGCCGAAGCGGCAAACGACAGGGCCAGGGAAAACCCGGCGAGGCGCAGAGCGGATGAGACGAAATGCATGGAAATCCCCTTTGGCTGACTGCGCCCATGATGCGCGAAGTGACATCGTATAAGGCAGCGGATTCTGCGAAATGTTAGGACGTGTGTGCAATCATTTCACTACTACACTGAAGCGATAATTCCAACTGAGTCTTCCCCACCATGCGCCTGCCCTGGATTGCTGCCTGCTTTTCATTGACGCTGCTTGTCGCCACCGCCTTCGCGGCCGACGCGGAAAAACAGAAAGTCGCCGAAGACAAGGCCGAGGTGCTGGAGCAGAAGGCGGCCGAGAAGAGCAGCCCGGAACCGGTGCCGAAAACCGAAGCGATTACCCAGTCCGAAGTCCAGGCCGTGGACCCTGAGGGCTCCGCGCCGCTGGACGATGCGATCACCTGCATGGCTCGCTCCATCTACTGGGAGGCCAAGGGCAAGGACGCTGCCGACATGGAAGCGGTGGCCAACGTGGTGATGAACCGGCTTGGCAAAAAAGGCTTCCCCGATACCGTGTGTGGCGTGGTCAAGCAGGGCTCGGAAACCAAGAGCTGCCAGTTCTCCTGGTGGTGTGACGGCAAGTCCGATTCGGTGCAGGAAGAGGTGCAGTACGCGCTGGCCAAGGAAATCGCGCGCAAGGCGCTGAACAAACAACTGCCGGATCGCACTGGCGGCGCGCTGTACTTCCATGACCGCACGGTGAAACCGGATTGGGCCAAAGAGTACGTCAATACCGTGGACATCGGCCTGTTCCGCTTTTACAAGCCTCGTGGCGGCGATGCGAAGTAGTCGCATTTGAGCTGGAAAACCTTCGGTAATGTCTCCAGGCCACCGAAACTGAAATATTTCTGTTCTACAAGCTTCATGACATCAAAGGTCATAGGCAGAACAGGAACATATGAGCCGGGACATTTTCGTATCCGTACTGATTCCAGCGAAAAACGAAGCGAACAACCTCAAGCCCTTGCTCGAGGAAATACGCGTGGCCATGGCGGACGAGGTCTACGAGATCATCGTCGTCGATGACGGCAGCACCGACGCGACCCTGCAGGAGCTGCGGCAGATCCGCAACAATGGCCTGAACACCTTGCGCATCCTTCATCACGAGCGCTCGCTGGGGCAGAGCACCTCGCTCTATCACGCGGCCCGCGAAGCGCGGGGACAGTGGCTGGCGACCCTCGATGGCGACGGCCAGAACGACCCGGCGGACATTCCCGCAATGCTGGCGCTGGTGCGCCACGAGGGGGCCAGCGCCGACGTGCAACTGGTGGCCGGCCACCGTACCAACCGCCGCGATACCGCAAGCAAACGCTGGGCCTCGCGTTTCGCCAATGGCATACGCAGTCGCCTGCTCAAGGACGCCACCCCGGACACAGGCTGCGGCCTGAAGCTGATCGAGCGCGCGGCGTTTCTGCGCCTGCCGTATTTCGATCACATGCACCGCTACATTCCGGCACTGATCCAGCGCCACAACGGCCGCATGATCGTCCATCCGGTCAACCACCGGCCGCGCACGGCCGGGGTTTCCAAGTACGGCAATATCGACCGCGCCCTGGTGGGCATCCTCGATCTGATCGGCGTCTGGTGGCTGATCAAACGCACCCGCCTGAACACCCACGCCCAGGAACTGGAAGGATGATCATGACCCGCGAAGCCTTGTGGCTGGTGATCGGTTTCGCCGGGCAAATCGCCTTTACCGGGCGCTTCGTCCTGCAGTGGCTGTACAGCGAATACAAAAAGCGCAGCGTGATCCCGGTGAGCTTCTGGTACCTGAGCATCGTCGGCAGCACCTTGCTGTTCGCCTACGCCATCTACCGCCAGGACCCGGTGTTCATCGCCGGGCAAGCCTTCGGCTCGATCGTCTACCTGCGCAACCTGCAACTGATTGCCAAAAGCCGAAAACTCAAGGAATAGACCATGCGCCGCACCTTTACGCCCAGGGTCGAATGCCTGGGTCTGATGTTGCTTGCCCTGCTGTTGATCGGCGCGGGCCTGGGGTTGCGTTCCGCGCAGAACGTCGATGAAGAGCGTTTCCTCGGTGTCGCCCTGGAGATGTTGCACAACGGTTCCTGGCTGATCCCGCATCGCGCCGGAGAGATCTACGGCGACAAGCCGCCGATTTTCATGTGGACGGTGGCGTTTTTCACCTGGCTGACCGGCAAGCCCAACCTGGCGCTGTACATCCCGGGGCTGTTTTCGGCGGTGACGGTCACCGCCATGGTCTACGACCTGGGGCGCAGGCTGTGGAATCAGCGTATCGGTCGTTATGCCGCGCTGCTGTATCTGGCGACCTATCAGACTTACAGCATCCTGCGCACCGGGCAGATCGACAGCTTCCTGATCCTGTTCACCACGCTCGGGCTTTACGGGCTGGCGCGTCATCTGCTGCTCGGGCCGGCGTGGCGCTGGTTCTACGTGGGCTGTGCGGCGATGGGCATTGGCGTGATCACCAAGGGCGTGGGCTTTCTGCCGGCGCTGCTGCTGATTCCCTATGCCTTTGCTGCGCGCAAGGGCTGGCCGGGTGTGGTGGCGATGCCGGGGCAGGGGCGCAAATGGCTGCTCGGCTTGCTGGTGATGCTGGCGGCGATTGCGATCTGGCTGCTGCCGCTGGCACTGTCCATCGTCTTCAACGGCAGCCCGGATGAGATCGCCTACGCGCGGGAGATCCTGCTGCGCCAGACCGCCGGTCGCTACGCCGCGTCGTGGCACCATCGCGAACCGTTCTGGTACTTCTTCACCAACGTCATCCCGCAATACTGGCTGCCGCTGGTGCTGGTCCTGCCATGGCTGGTGCCGGCCTGGCGCCGGCAACTGCAAAAGCGCGAAGGCCGGGTGCTGGTGCTGCTCGGCTGGATCGCGCTGGTGCTGCTGTTTTTCTGCATCAGCGCCGGCAAGCGCAAGCTCTACATCTACCCGGCATTGCCGGCGCTGGCACTGGCCGCCGCGCCGCTGGTGCCGTGGCTGCTGCAACGCTGGTTCCGCCAGCGACCGCGCCTGCGTCGAGCTTTCCCGGCGATTGTTGCGACCTGGTTCGTGCTGTGGTTTGCCCGTGGCTTCATCGAGCCGGTCAAGGACGGCACCAACCCCAACCAGACCCTCATGGCCCAGGCCAACACCATGACCCAGGGCGCGAACCTGGTGCTGGTCAACTGGAGCGAAGGCCACTGGCTGTTCGCCCGCCAGCCGATCGTCCACTTCGGCATGCTCGACTCCACGGTGGAGCGCGCGGCGCAGTGGTTGCGCGAGCATCCGAAGGATTACGCGCTGGTGCCGGACGAGGTGCTGAACCGCTGCTTCAAGCCTGAGGCAAGCCGTGAGTTGGGCGAGAACTCGCGGGCGCAGTGGTCGATTGTCGGTGCTGATGCGGACAATGGTCAGTGCACCGGGCTGGCGAACGACAGGGTCTATCGGTTTGCGTGGGATGATCCGGTGCTTACCGGCAAACTGTAGGTGTTTTCACGCCCCTGTAGGAGATTGTGGCGAGGGGGCTGACCGCAAATTTCGCGTACACCCGCCAACCCTGCAGGAGCTGCCGAAGGCTGCGATCTTTTGATCTTGCCCTTTAAACGATCGCAGCCTCGTTTCATTCGACAGCTCCTACAGGGGGGCGGGGTTACGTATCACAGTGTGTACAGCCCCGTTCCTGACACAACAAACCTTCAAATCCCAGCGCATGCGACACATCGCAGATACACCGGCCTGATGAAATTCACTCATCGATTGGCCATGCCGATCATTGCGCTGACCGGGCTCGCTACGGCCCGACATCCCTGACTTGAAGGAGATCCACGTCCATGAGCACTTCGATTTCGACCGCCGTCAAAGGCCTGCACCTGAACCTTGACCGTGCCGGCGACTGGATTGCACCGCTGACCCTGCGGATTTTCCTGGCCTGGGAGTTCTTCGAATCGGGCCTGGAAAAATTCAACGGTGAAAACTGGTTCGCCGACATCCAGAACCGCTTTCCGTTTCCATTCGATCACCTCTCGGCTTCGCTGAACTGGGAAATGTCGATGTGGGCTGAACTGATCTGCGCCCTGGCCTTGCTGGTGGGGCTGGCCACGCGGTTTTCGGCGGTCAGTCTGATCGTCGTCACCATCGTCGCGACCGCCGCCGTGCACTGGCCATCCGAGTGGTCGAGCCTGAGCGAACTGGCCCAGGGTTACTCGATCACCAACAAGGGCTACGGCAACTTCAAGCTGCCGCTGATCTACCTGGCGGCGCTGGTGCCACTGGTGCTCTCGGGTCCCGGCAAGCTCAGTCTCGATGCACTGCTGTCGAAGCTGTTCTGGCGTCGCCATCAGTAATCCAGCAAGCGACTGGTCTGCTGTTAATTCGTCGAATTGGATCTTTTACCCGGCCCGGATGATTCGTATCGTCCGGGCTTTTTGGCGCTTTGCGCTCGGGGAATACAGATGAATTTCACATGGCGTAGGAAAACTGCCGAGGCTGCCAACGAGCCGTCAACGCCGGCACCGGTGCTCGCCAGCAGCATTGATGAAAGCCAAGTCGCGATCCGCAAGGCCGAGCAGCGCGACCGGGATTTCTTCCGTGGCCTGGCGCAGCACCTGCTGACTTGCGGCAACTCGTTGTCGCCAGTCAGCGATTCGTTCTCGATGCTCAACCAGCGCCTCAAGCTCAATCACCAGCGCGCCGAAACCGTGGCCCGCGCGGCCATCGATAACCGTGAACAGGTCACCCATCTGCAGGAGCAATCGCGGGTCATGGCCGCCGGGCTCGATGCCCTGGAAGGGGTGATCACCCATCTGGTCAGCCGCGCGAGCGAGATTGACCGCATCGTCGACCTGATCAGCGATATTGCCCGTAAAACCAATCTGCTGGCGCTCAACGCCGCCATTGAGGCTGCGCGTGCCGGCGACACCGGACGCGGGTTTGCCGTGGTGGCGGGCGAGGTGCGTCTGCTGGCGGAGAAGACGGCCGAAGCCACCCGGGAAATCGTCAAGGAAACCTCGGCGATCCAGCAGGAAATCAGCGAAGCCAAGCAGGCGATTTCGCGGCAAAACCAGGTTTCCAGCGCCTTCGGTGCGGTGATCGACAGAACCGCCGAGGCCATGGCCGGCATGTACGGCGAGGCGCAACAGATGCAACGGGACATCGACCAGTCGCACCTGTTGTCCAACGTGGAACTGGCCAACCTGCAGGAGCTGACGCTCAAGGTCGCGGTCTATGATCGTCTGCTCAACCCCAAGCCCCATTCGCCCCTGACCTTGCCGGATGAAACCCAATGCCTGTTCGGCCAGTGGTATTACGGCGAAGAGAACCAGACCCAGCAGCGCGATGCCGATTTCCGGCGCATGGAAGAGCCCCATCGTCGGGTGCACAGCAGCGGTCAGGCGGCGCTGGAAGCTCACGCCCGTGGCGAGCTGGAAGAGGCGCTGCGGCAGGTCGGGCAGATGGAGGAGGCCAACGCCGCGGTGATGCGCACGGTCAAGGGCCTGCTGCATTCGCGCCTGGCCTGAGGCGGGCCGTCGCGGGCGGGTGACGCTCCGTCACTTTTGCTATACATTTTCCGCCCGCCCATTGCATGGTGTAACCGCTTCATGTCTCTTGCGCTCGAACGTCTAGTCGCTGGCACGCCGATCCCTTTCGCCGGTAATCGTGTCACTGTGGTCAGCCCCGAAATGGCGGCTCGCTTCCAGCCCGGAGACCACCTGTTGGTGGAGCAGGTCAGCGGTGAACTGTTGTTGATTCCGGTGGCCGACCAGCAGGCGGCAGCGGTGGCGATCGAGCGAGCGCAAGCGGCGTTTGCGGCGATGTCGACGGTGTCCGATCAGGCCATCAGCCACTTCTTCGACCTGTTCGCCCAGCGCCTGGAAACCCCCGATTGCTGGGCCCTGATCGAGGCAGCCAACCAGGCTGACATCGAACGGGCCAAGTCCCGTGGTCGCTCCACGACACGCCTGCTCGCCGATGAACGCATGCGCCGCGACATGATCGCCGGGCTGCGGGCCTGGCGCGATGCGCCTGCGACCCGGGGCAAGGTGATCAGCTGCGTCGAGCACGACGGCTGGAAAGTCGAGCAGGTGGTGTCGCCGCTGGGCATCGTCGCCTTCGTCTTCGAAGGTCGGCCGAATGTCTTCGCCGATGCCGCCGGCGTCCTGCGCACCGGCAACACCGCCGTGCTGCGCATTGGCAGCGATGCGTTGGGCACCGCCCAGGCTATCGTCACCCATGCCTTGAATCCGGCACTGGCCGATGCCGGTTTGCCGAACGGCGCGGTGTCGTTGGTGGAAAGCGTCAATCACGCCGCCGGTTGGGCGATGTTCGCCGACCGCCGTCTTTCCCTGGCCGTGGCCCGTGGTTCGGGTCGCGCGGTGAGTCAGCTGGGCAGCATCGCGCAACAGGCCGGCACCGCCGTGAGCCTGCACGGCACCGGTGGCGCCTGGCTGATCGCCCATAAGGATGCCGATGCCACGCGCTTTGCCGCCGTGGTGCGCAATTCCCTGGACCGCAAGGTCTGCAACACCCTCAACGTCTGTCTGATCCATCGCGACCGGGCAGCCGAGCTTGTGCCGCTGTTTCTCGATGCGCTGCAACAGGCCGGCAAGGCGCGTGGCCAAGGCTGCAAACTGCATATCGTCGAAGGCAGCGAAGGGTTTTTGCCTGCGGACTGCAAGGACGCCACTGTCGAGGTGTATCGCGCCGAAGGCTATCAGACCGAAGCGCTGGCCGAGCCGCTGTCCGAAGAACAGTTGGGTCGCGAATGGGAGTGGGAAGAAACCCCGGAAGTCAGCCTGAAGATAGTCGACGACCTGGACAGCGCGATCGCCTTGTTCAATCGCTACAGCCCGCAGTTCACGGTGTCGTTGATCAGCGAAGACGCGGCGACCCAGGAGCGTTTCTACAACGCGGTCAACGCGCCTTTCGTGGGCAACGGCATTACCCGTTGGGTCGATGGTCAGTACGCGCTCAACAAGCCGGAACTGGGCCTGTCGAACTGGGAAAGCGGTCGGCTGTTTGCCCGCAGCGCGATTCTGTCGGGCGATGGTGTGTTCACCGTTCGCAGCCGCATGACGCAGATCGATCTGGGCGTCAAACGCTAAGGATGTCCTTTCGCGACCGCCAGTCATTGGCGGTCGCTGCCTCTGTTTTCCTTACGCCGCATTGACCGTCTGGGCGAACACCGCGCAGGTGTTCGGATGCTCGGCCAGCGACACGAACTGCCGGCTGCTGCCGTCCAGTGCGTCGATCGAGCCGGTTTCGATGTCGTACACCCAGCCATGCAATTTCAGCAGGCCTTTTTCCTGGGCCAGGCGCACGCTCGGGTGAGTCTGGATGTTGGCCAGTTGCGCGATCACGTTTTCCCGCACCATCGAACTGACCTTCGCCGCGTCATCGGTGTGGGGCCGCGACTCGTTGATGACTTTCGCCGACTCGGCGTGTTGCAACCAGCTGCCGACGGCGGGCAGGTGATCCATGCAGGTGCACTTGGCCACCGCGGTCATGGCGCCGCAATCGGAGTGCCCGCAAATCACGATATCGGTCACGCCCAGCACGGCGACAGCGTATTCGACCGTGGCCGACACACCACCCGGATGGGGGCTGTAGGAGGGCACGATGTTGCCGGCGTTACGGATCACGAACAGCTCGCCGGGTTCCTGCTGGGTCAGCAGTTCCGGGACGACGCGGCTGTCGGAGCAGGTGATGAACAGCGTGCCGGGGTGCTGGGTGGTGGCCAGGTGTTTGAACAGATCGGTGCGTTGCGGGAAGACTTCTTTCTGGAATTTCAGGAAACCGTCGATGAGCGCTTTCATGGGTGCGTCCTCATGGATGTGGGGGATTGGCCCGCACGAGGGTGCGGGCCGAATTCGACTCAGAACGGACGCAGTGGCAGGAACTTGCCGTCCAGGGTGATCACCGCGCGGTGACCGCCTTCCGGGTCTTCGACTTTCTTCATGTCGAGCTTGAAGTTGATCGCGCTGATGATGCCGTCGCCGAACTGTTCGTGAACCAGGGCTTTGAGGGTGGTGCCGTAGATCTGGATCATTTCGTAGAAGCGGTAGATGGTCGGGTCGGTCGGTACGCCACCGAGGCTGCCGCGCAGGGGGATGATCTGCAGATGGGCGACGTCGTCGGCATCCAGGTCGAGTTTCTCGCCGATGACTTTCGCGGCGCTTTCCGGCAGTGGGTGCTGGCCGAGGAGGGCGGCGGTGACGTAGGCCAGGCCGAGACCGGTGCCTTCGGCTACCTGTTCGAAGGACAGTTTTTTGCGCGCCTTGGCATCGAGGATTTTTGCGGTCAGTGCAAGGCTGGTGTCGTTGTAAGCGTGGGATTGCAGCATGGTGGATCTCCTGTTGCGCAAGGTTTTGCTTGGGTGTGAAGCCATATTCTTCCGATTGACCCATAGCGTCCAAGATCGATTTACAATGCAAAGCATAAGTACTGCCTATAGATGGTGATCCTATGCTGCTGCGTCATTTGCGTTACCTGCTGGCTGTAGCCGACAACGGCGGTTTCACCCGGGCCGCCGAGGCTTTGCATGTGTCACAGCCGACCCTGTCGCAACAGATCCGGCAACTGGAAGAAACCCTTGGCGTCATCCTGTTCGACCGCACCTCGCGCACGGTCAAGCCCACCGACGCCGGCGAGGCCTACATCGAATGTGCGCGGCGGGTGCTGGTGGAGCTGGAGGCGGGGAAGCGGGCGCTGCATGACGTGAAGGACCTGTCTCGGGGCAGCCTGCGTCTGGCGATGACTCCGACCTTCATGGCGTATCTGGTGGGGCCGTTGGTGAGCCAGTACGTGGCGCGCTATCCGAACATCCATCTGGAGATTTTCGAGATGTCGATGGACGACATCGAAACCGGGCTGGCGGATGACTCGCTGGATATCGCCATTGCGTTCGATCAGGTGAGGAATGCCGAGATCGAATCGATCCCGGCTTTTACCGAAAATCTGGGGCTGATGGTGGGACGGGCGCATCCGCTGTATGAGAGCCGGGAGGCGCTGACGAGGGAGCAGGTAGCGCAACTGCAGTTCGCACTACTGACTGCGGATTTCGTGACGCGTACCAGTATCGACGAGTACTTCGCGCAAACCCGGATCACGCCGAAGGTGGCCATCGAGGTCAATTCCGTGAACACCTTGCTGGAGGTGATCAGCCATACCGCCATGGCGACCATCCTTCCAGAAGCCATTGCCTCGGGTGAGCGTACGTTGCGCAAGATTGCCCTGAAGGGCGACGTACCCAGCCGCGGCGCGGCGTTGCTACGACGCAAAAACAACTATCACAGCGCGGCGGCATTGGCCTTTGTTGAACTGGTACTGACAACGCACTCTCTGTAGGAACTGCCGCAGGCTGCGATCTTTTGATCTTGCATTTAAAAATCAAAAGATCGCAGCCTGCGGCAGCTCCTGCATGGGCGCAATAAAAAAGGGCCTGCTCTTATTGGGAGTAGGCCCTCTTTATTTATAAGTCGATAAAGACTTATTTAATTAGCAGAACCGGTCAATCACCCGAACTTCATTCTGACCCTGCATCGATCCCCAGGCCTGTTTCAGCGTTTGCAGAACATTGCCCATGAAGTCCTTGTCGGCGGCGGCTTTCTTGCCGACGTAGCCCTGGCCGCGACGGTACATCTTCAGGCGGGCCAGCAGATTCTGGTTGTTCTGGTCGAATTCCGCTTCATGGCTGTGGGGCGACAGGCAGTCGATGTGAACGTTGCCCGATTTGCAGATCCACAGAATATGGCTGTCGAGCGTGTCTTTCTTCGCCGCGAACATACGAGCCAGTTCTTCGATAGTCGGTTGATTGTTCAGATTCATGGTAGAGCCCCCTTGACCATTTGGTGATCTTTCAAAGTTGATTCGCTAAATACATGTAGCCCATCGGTTAGTTGATCCCTGGCACCGAAACCAGGACGTCGGCAGTCGTTCGCCGGTAGTGGCGAGTTCCTGCGTCTGTTGCATGTAGTCGTGTTGAATAACTGCTACGCGTTAGCGTCACAACGAAGAGAAGCAGCGATTACCTGTTGGCCCTGCCGACGTTTTCAGGGTCGGCCACAAGCATCATGAGGATGAATCGCCAGCGCTTCTCGTCCTTGTACTGGACGTTCAGGCCAGGTCAGCTTCTTCAATCTGCCTTGTGGGCAGCGTGCATCCGGAAAAAACAGCTCGGCGGTCAGACGAGCTTGCTCAAACGTGTTGCCTGTACTCCCGATCGGGGAGACGTCTGCATCATGCAAGGGCAAATCGAAGGCGTCAACGGTTTTGTAGTGATTATTTTTAGTCACTACATATTGTCGGACAAAGTCGATTTGGAATTAGAAAGATGGGGAGATCGCCGCAGGCCGTGGGCTTGCAAGGCGGTAGAGGGTGCATGGGTGGCCACCGATCATCAGCCGATGCGAAGTGAACTCACCGGCCGCAAGATCCGCAACAACCCTGGCCCAGAACGCTCTGGCACAAGGGTTTTCGTCGAGATGGAAAATCTGCCACTGACCGGGAACACGGCTCAAGAGGGCGGAAACGACAAACCTGGCGACGCCTTGGCCGCGAAAGCGTCGTGCTACGAACAGGTAGCCGATGTTGTGCTCGGCGCCGGGCACCTGGATGTTGTCATCCACGGTCACGAAACCAGCCAGTTCGCCATTGACGCGAATCAGAAACGGCCGGGTTGCGGGATTTCGCCAGTAGTCCGTCAGCGGCTGCAGGCTGAAAAAGCCGTGCTCACCCAACTCCAGCGGCAGCCACTCGCTGAAATCGTAGGTGTAGAACTGCATCAGGTTTTCGATGGTTTCCAGTTCGTCCCGGTGTGCGGCGTGTAGTGTTATCGAGAGCATGCTGGTGGGCTCCTGGCTGGCGCCTGTTCAGTATGGTCGATGCCATTTCATCCGCCGCCGCGCGTTCAAGCCTTCGCGGGTTTCGTGGTTCGTTTAGCGCCGGTCGAGGCCTTGCGTTTGCCCGGCTTGCGTTTGTTTTTCCAAGGTGTGGCCCCGCGTCCGGCAGGGCTGGCCGGGCCGCTGATGGTCATGTTCAGGCCGGCACAACGGGCGACCTGCTTGCTCATCCACGCCGCCTGCTTGGTGACGAATTCCTCGAGGCTCATTTCCCCGCTCTGCACCATATCAAGCGCCTGCTCCCAGATGGCCGTGGTGCCCGGATCGGCAATCGCCCGGGGTACGGCATCAATCAGGCTGAACGCGGCGGGAGTGGCAGACAGCGCCTTGCCGTTCTTGACCAGATAACTGCGGTCCAGCAGGCCCTGGATGATCGAGGCGCGAGTCGCTTCGGTGCCGATACCGGTGGTGTCCTTGAGTTTCTGTTTGAGCAGCGGATCTTCCACCAGTTTGGCGACGTTCTTCATCGCCTTGATCAGGTCGCCCTCGGTGAAGGGCTTCGGCGGCTGGGTCCAGAGGTCCTTGAGCTGCACGCTGTCCACCGCACAATCGATGCCTTCGCGCAGATTTGGCAACGTCTGCGGCGCCGGCGCTTCACGTCCCTTGGCCGGTGCCAGGGCTTCGGGCAGGGCGCGTTTCCACCCGGGCTCGACGATCTGCTTGCCCACCGCGCGCAAGGCCTGGCCTGCGCAGTCGAAGTCGGCCTGGGTGCGATCGTATTCGTGATTGGGCAGGAACTGCGCCAGATAACGTGCACGAATCAGCGTGTAGACCGCGCGGTGTTTGCCGCTCAAGCGCTCAAGATTCCTTGCCGCCGCAGTGGGGATGATGCCGTGGTGTGCGCTGACCTTGACATCGTTCCAGGCCCGTGAGCGGCGCTGTGGTTCGAGGTGATCGCGCAGGGCGTCAAGCGCCGGATCCGCCTGGCGCAGCGCCGCCAGAATCGCCGGAGCCTCGCTGTGCTGGCTCAACGGCAGGTAGCCGCAGTCGCTTCGCGGATAGGTGATGACCTTGTGGGTTTCATACAGCGCCTGGGCGATGTCGAGGGTTTCCTGGGCGCCCAGTCCGAGCTTCTTCGAGCAGACTTCCTGAAGAGTGCCCAGATCGAACGGCAGTGGCGCCACTTCGCGCATACGCTCCGTGCGCAGTTTGATCACCCGGGCACTGGCTGTGCCCATCATCGCCGCGGCGGCCTGTTGCGCCAGCCCCTGATTCAGGCAGCGATCCTGATCGTCACAGACATCGGAAGGGGCACGCCATTGCGCGGTGAACGCGGTACCGTCATGCAGCAGTTGCACATCGATGGCCCAGTAGGGCACCGGGACGAAGTCGGCGATGCTGCGATCGCGATCCACCACCAGGCGCAAGGTCGGGGTTTGCACCCGGCCGACCGGCAACACGCCCTGGTAGCCGGACTGTCGCCCGAGCAGCGTGAACAGCCGGCTCATGTTCATGCCGATCAACCAATCGGCGCGGCTGCGGCCCAGGGCCGAATGGTAAAGGCTGAAGGTCTCGGCTCCCGGCTTGAGTGCGGCCAGGGCCTTGCGAATCGAGGCATCGTCCAGTGCCGACAGCCACAGGCGGCGGATCGGTCCGCGATAGCGACAGTGTTCCACCAGTTCCCGGGCGATCATCTCGCCTTCGCGGTCGGCGTCGGTGGCGATGATCAGTTCGGACGCCTCGCCCAGCAGGCGCTTGACCGCCTTGTACTGGCTGGCGGTGCGTGGTTTGACGGTCATTTTCCATTTGTCCGGAATGATCGGCAGGTCAGCCAGCACCCAGCGCTTGTAGCGCGCGTCATAGGCGTCCGGCGGCGCGGTTTCCAGCAGGTGGCCAATGCACCAGGTCACCGTGACGTCCGTTCCCAGCCAGCAGCCATCACCACGACGCCTGGCACCGAGCACGGCGGCAATGTCTTTGGCCTGGGAAGGTTTTTCACAGAGGTACAGCCGCATAACCACCATCGTCGATCAGGATTCGCAGAGGTGCACAGAATGGCGATAGATGAGCATTGGAGCAACCATTATCTGTATGGATGTACAGTCAATGCGTTGCACTTGTTTGCACGCCCCGTTCGGCTGTGAGGTCGTCGCGCCGGTCAAAGTTGGGTTATACCTGATACATCGTGGTCTCGGGTTTTGGGGCCGCTGTCCCGTCCATCAAGGCCCGGCAGCGCTCCCGCAGGTCAATCACCGTCATGAGGAACGAATTTCATGAAAAGCACCGGTCCCAGTCCTGTCATCACCATCGCCGAGCAACCCGGCTGTCTGCTGGTGAAGTTCCACGGTATCCAGGTGGCCGCGTCCTCGCGCGCGCTGGTGCTGCTGGAGGCCAACTACCCGCCGGTGTATTACGTGCCGCGCGAAGACATCGACGAGAAGTACTACGCCCGCACCGATCACACCAGCTACTGCCCGTACAAGGGCGATGCCAGCTATTTCAGCCTGCAAGTCCCGGGGCATGAGGGGGCCAATGCAGTGTGGAGTTACGAGAACCCGAAAGTGTCGGTATCGCAGATTCGTGAATACCTGGCGTTTTATCCGGATCAGGTGAAGTTTGAGGTGGTCGAGCTCGAAGAGTGAGAAGCAGCAATTCCCGTGGGAGTGAGCTGGTTCGCTACCACGGGTCGTTGTGTTGGCGGTGCGAGAGCGGTCATTTTTGTGATGAAGGGGCACCGCAAAGGGCAATCCAGAGCCTTTACTCATTTTGCAATATCTTATGCTTTCTATATCAGAATTTTAGAGAGTAAGGTTTTGGCATGAGCTCGCCTCGTTAGAAGAGAGAAGTCTTTTACACTGTTTGCTGTTTTGAGTATTGGTTTCGTTGTTGCGCAACTTTTTGCGCATGATGATTGTGGGGTAGCATTGGTGTCTTCTTATTGGTGTAGATAACGGTTTCATTTTTGTAGGAAATTTCTTAGTTGTTTTTAGGAATATTCTTCTGTATTTCTTTTTCTGTCATTAGGGTAGCCTTCGCAGACGACGTTTCTTCTGAATAAAAAATATTTTTTGGAGGCTCGTGAGGTGTCTGGAGACAGACCTCCTTCCGGTAAGGAGCCAAGGTGCCGCCGGATCAGCTCTGATTCGCGGGTTTCAGATTGCTATTGAAGTGTATGTATTAGGTGAATGTCTTCGCACCGCAAATACGTGAGTATCTCTCGCGCGGTATGCATTCGCTTCATGTAGTTGATCGCATAGTTTTTGGGTTCGCCTCTGATAAAGGCTCTGCTCTCTGGTCAGTAAGACTTGGCTCAATTGCACATCGGCGTTGAAGTTGTTGTCTTTCATCCCGGCTAGTTAAAGGCCGTGGAATAACCCTTTGAATAAAGGTCTCGGATGTCCTACTCAAACAAGCTTTCCGCCCAGTATCTCGAACTCGCGAAAACCTCTATTTCCAAAGAGAGTTTCGCGGGCGAGGACGTTCGTTTTTCGAGTGAATATGAGGCATTGGAAAGCGAGTTGGGCAAGGCTCGGTCCATGCATGAAAGCGGCCAGATCGACTGGCTGAAAATCCGCGAGCACAGTGAAAGTCTGCTGCGCACTCAATCCAAGGATTTGCGCGTGGGGGCCTGGCTGACATGGGCCCTGTACCAGCGTGAATCCTTCCAGGGGCTACTGGCCGGTCTCGGGCTGCTGCACCATCTGTGCGAGCATCACTGGTCTGACGTACATCCGATCAAAACCCGTACCCGGGGCGCAGCCATCAGTTGGCTGGTGCCGCGTCTTGAGCAGGCGCTGACCGAGAACGTTGCGATTAAAGAACAATTGCCGATGTTCCGGCGTCTGGTTGAACACCTTGAGGGTCTCGACGCCACTTGTACCGCGCAACTGGGTGATGACGCACCACTGCTGTTACCGGTATCCCGTCGTCTGAAAAGCATGGTGCAGCGCGCCGCCGACAATCAACCTGAACCCGGGGTGGTCGGTGCTGCCGTGGCACAGGTCAAGCAGGCCGCCAGTCAACTGTTCACCCCTGGCGCGCCGATCGATAACGAAAAGGAAGCCCACAAAGCGTTGCGCGCGCAGCAGGAAAGCGCACGACCTTTGTGTGCCTGGTGGCTCAAGCAGAAAGCCACCGACCTGCGCGCCTTGCGCCTCAATCGTACGCTGCTGTGGTTACCCATCGACGCTGTCCCCGAACGCAATGCCGAACACATCACCGCCCTGCGCGGGTTGCCGGCGGACAAACTCAAGTCCTATCAGGAACGTTATGACCAGGGCGCCTATGCCGACCTGCTGGTGGAACTGGAGGCGAGCCTTGGGAAATCGCCGTTCTGGTTCGATGGCCAGCGGATGGCCTGGGAGTGTCTGCAAGGCTTGAATGCGGAACTGGCCATGCGTGAGGTGGAGATTCAGTTCGCGCTTTTCATTCAGCGCCTGCCGGGCATCATCGAGTTGCGCTTCCACGACGGTGTACCGTTCGCCGATGCCGCCACCCGCGCCTGGATCAGCGCTAGCGTCCTGCCTCACCTGCAACGCGCCATTGCACCACGCAAGGCCGAGGCTGCCGAAACCCAGCCTCCCTGGGAACTGGCCCTGGATGAAGTATTGCCGATCCTGCGCAAGGACGGACTCAAGGCCGCTGTACAGATCCTCAAACAAGGCATGCAAAAAAACGCTCAAAGCGGACGCGCCCGGTTCTTCTGGCAGTTCGCTCTCGCACGGCTGTGCTTCATGGCCAAGAAGTACGAGTTGGCCAGGATCCAACTCGAAACGCTGGACCGGTCACTGCAGGACTCGGGCCTCAACACCTGGGAGCCGGATCTTGCGCTGCAAGTGCTGCATTTGCTGCATGGCTGTTGCGAACTGCTGCCCCAGAACCATGCAGTGCGTGAATGCAAGGAAGAGATTCACCGCAGGCTGTGCCACCTCGACCTTGAAGTGGTACTCGAATAGGCCTCAGGGCCACAACCGCAAGGAGAAAACCCATGGCCAAAGAAGGCTCGGTCGCCCCCAAGGAACGCATCAATGTCACCTTCAAACCCGCCACTGGCGGGGCCCAGGAAGAGATTGAACTGCCGCTGAAACTGTTGGCAATCGGTGACTACACGCACCGCAAGGACGAGCGCAAGGTCGAGGATCGCAAGCCGATCAGTATCGACAACATGACCTTCGACGAAGTGCTGGCCAAGCAGGAACTGCAACTGACACTCAGCGTGCCGAACCGTCTCCAGGAAGAAAGCGACACCGAAGAGCTGGCCGTGAAACTGCGCGTCATCTCGATGAAGGACTTCAATCCGGCCAACCTGGTCGATCAGGTGCCCGAGCTGAAAAAACTGATGGAACTGCGCGATGCGCTGGTGGCCCTCAAAGGCCCGCTGGGCAATGCACCGGCGTTCCGCAAAGCCATCGAAGGCGTGCTCGCCGACGACGAATCCCGCGATCGCGTGCTGGGTGAGCTGGGCTTGAATGCCGCAGCCCCCGACGCCTGAGTTCCATCAGCCAAGGAAGCCAACACCATGAGCAACAGTGCAGCACCGCAGAAAAGTGCCGGGAACGGCGAGTACAGCATCCTCGACAGCATCATCGCTGAAACCCGCCTGACGCCTGACGATGATGCCTATGACATCGCCAAGCGTGGCGTCTCGGCCTTCATTGAGGAACTACTCAAACCGCAAAACAACGGTGAGCCGGTCAAGAAGGCCATGGTTGACCGCATGATCGCCGAGATCGATACCAAGCTCAGTCGGCAGATGGACGAAATCCTTCATCATCCCGATTTCCAGTCGCTGGAGTCGTCGTGGCGTGGCCTGAAGTTGCTGGTTGACCGCACCAACTTCCGCGAAAACATCAAGATCGAAATTCTCAACGTCTCCAAGGACGACCTCCTGGACGATTTCGAAGACTCTCCGGAAGTGATGCAGTCTGGCCTGTACAAGCACGTCTACACCGCTGAATACGGCCAGTTCGGCGGCCAGCCTGTAGGCGCGATCATCGCCAACTACTTCATGTCCCCGAGCTCGCCGGATGTGAAACTGATGCAATACGTCTCCAGCGTGGCCTGCATGTCCCATGCGCCGTTCATCGCGGCTGCCGGCCCCAAATTCTTCGGCCTGGAAAGCTTCACCGGCCTGCCTGATCTCAAGGACCTGAAGGATCACTTCGAAGGTCCGCAGTTCGCCAAATGGCAGAGCTTCCGCCAGTCGGAAGACTCCCGCTACATGGGTCTGACCGTGCCACGTTTCCTGCTGCGCAACCCGTACGACCCGGAAGATAATCCGGTCAAGTCGTTCGCCTACAAGGAAACCGTCGCCAACAGCCACGAGCACTATCTCTGGGGCAACACCGCCTATGCGTTCGGCACCAAGCTCACTGACAGCTTTGCCAAGTTCCGCTGGTGCCCGAACATCATCGGTCCGCAGAGCGGAGGCGCGGTGGATGATCTGCCGCTGCACCATTTCGAAAGCATGGGCGAAATCGAGACCAAGATTCCGACTGAAGTGCTGGTGTCCGACCGTCGTGAATACGAAATGGCAGATGAGGGTTTCATCTCCCTGACCATGCGCAAAGGCTCCGACAACGCAGCATTCTTTTCCGCGAGTTCGGTGCAGAAACCAAAGCTCTTCGGCAACAGTGCAGAAGGCAAGGTGGCTGAACTGAACTACAAGCTCGGCACACAACTGCCGTACATGATGATCGTCAACCGCCTGGCGCATTACCTGAAAGTGCTGCAGCGCGAGCAGCTCGGCTCTTGGAAAGAGCGCACCGACCTTGAGTTGCAACTCAACAAGTGGATCCGTCAGTACGTCGCCGACCAGGAAAACCCGAGTGCCGAAGTTCGTGGTCGTCGTCCGCTGCGTGCCGCCCAAATCATCGTGAGCGATGTGGAAGGCGAGCCGGGCTGGTACCGCGTGAGCCTGAACGTGCGGCCGCACTTCAAATACATGGGGGCTGATTTCACCCTGTCGCTGATCGGCAAGCTGGACAAAGAGTAAGCGGAGCCACTCATGAACGGATACGGCAGCTTTTTCGAACGCCTGGGTGGTGACGCGGATGAACGTGTCGGCTGGAGCCGTGAAGTCTCCGCCACGGCGTCCGTGGCTGCCCATCTGGCCAAAATGCTCAGCACCCGCGCGGGCAGTGTGCAAACGCTGTCCGACTACGGGCTTCCCGATCTCAATGACATGCGTCTGAGTCTGCACGACGCTCTGAGTCAGGCCCGTCTGGCCATTGAAAGTTTCATCGAAGCCTACGAGCCGCGCCTGAGCAATGTGCGCGTCATTTCCTTGCCGCGAGAACACGATCAGCTCCGACTGTCCTTCAGCATCGAAGGCCTGCTGGAGGTTGATGGCTTCAAGCGTCAGGTCAGTTTCTCCGCGTGCCTGGATGGCAGCGGTCAAGTCAAGGTCAATCAAGGAGACATGTATGTCTGGTAAACCCGCTGCCCGCGTTACCGACCCCACCGCTTGCGCGATTTCCGGCCACGCAAACAACCCGATCGCCACTGGTTCCCCCGACGTGTTTTTCGATGGTCTCCCGGCTGCCCGTCAAGGCGATGCGTCGGAGTGCGGAGGAACGTTGGTGGGAGGGCTGGCGACGACGGTTTTGATCAACGGCAAGCCAGCGGCCACTGTGGGATCGGTCGGTAGCCATGGCAATGAAGTCATCGCAGGCTCCGGGACCATCATTATTGGCAATTCGCATACGCCTGCGCCGTTTGTGCCACCCAAGTAGGAACCCACTGTTTTTCGAGCCCTATCACCAGGCAGGTACGCCATGTCCTTTAACCACTATTACCAAAGCGAACTCACCGCACTTCGCCAGCTAGGTCGCCGATTCGCCGAGCGTAGCCCAGCGTTGGCTCCATTCCTGGGGCAGGCTGGGCGGGATCCGGACGTAGAGCGGTTGCTCGAAGGCTTCGCGTTCCTTACTGGACGACTACGTCAGAAACTGGATGACGAGTTGCCAGAACTCAGCCATTCGCTGATGCAACTCCTGTGGCCCAACTACATGCGGCCGCTGCCCGCGTTCAGCATCCTGCAGTTCGACCCGCTCGAGCACGCAGGCCCGCCAATGAGGGTAGGGCGCAATACACCGGTTGAGAGCATGCCGGTCGATGACGTGCGTTGTCGTTTCCGCACCTGCTACCCCACGGAGGTTCAGGCCCTGGAACTGGCGGCGCTGACGTACTCGGTGAAGGGAGACGGTTCGCTGTTGAGCCTGCGCCTGGCGATGAGTGCCGAAGGGCAATTTGGTGAGTTGGATCTGAGTCGTCTGCGACTGCATTTCGCCGGTGAGCGTTACATCAGCCAGATGCTCTATCTGTGCCTGCTGCGTAACCTGGACGGCATCGAACTGATTCCCCTGGATGCTGCCGGCGATCCCGTCAACGTTGTGGGTGGCCGGCCCCTGACATTCAAGTTGCCGAGCGACCGGGTACGGCCCGTGGGGTTCGCCGAAGAAGAAGCACTGATTCCCTACCCACTCAATACCTTCCGCGGCTATCGCTACCTGCAGGAGTATTTTGCTTTCCAGGACAAATTCCTGTTCGTCGACGTCGATGGCCTGAGTGTGCTCAAAAACCTGCCGCAAGATGCCCTCGAACAAATGAAAGGCCTGGAGTTGCGTTTCGATATCCGCGAGAGCGGCATCCTGCGTATGCGCCCGACGCTGGAAAACGTGAAGCTGCATTGCACGCCGATCGTCAATCTGTTCCAGCACGACGCCTTGCCAATCCGCCTTGACGGCAAGCAGGACGAATACCTGCTGTTACCCGCCGAATTCGACCTGGAACACTGCGGCGTGTTTGCCATCGAAAAAGTCGTCGGCTGGATACCCGGTGGCCTGGGTTACCAGGAATACGTGCCGTTCGAATCCTTCGAGCACGACCCCAGTTTCGACGTGCCAGACAGCAGCCCCCACTACAGCATCCGCCAGCGCTCTTCCTCGCTGCACGATGGCCTGGACACCTACTTGAGCTTTGGCATTCGCCACAAGGAAGCTCATGAAACCCTGTCGATCGAACTCACCTGCACCAACCAGAATCTGCCGCGAAAGCTCAAGCTGGGCCAGATCTGCATGGCCTGTGAGGGCACACCTGAGTTCCTGAGCTTCCGCAACATCACTCCAGCCACCTCAAGCTATGCGCCGCCGCTGACCCAGGACTTCCTGTGGAAGCTGATCAGCAACATGTCGCTCAACTATCTGTCCCTGGCCGATGTGAATGCGCTGAAGGTGATTCTCGAAACCTACGACTTGCCGCGCTACTTCGACCAACAGGCGGAGCGTGTCAGCAAGCGTTTGCTGGGCGGGCTCAAATCCATCAGGCATCAGCATGTTGATCGACTGCACCGAGGCTTGCCGGTGCGGGGCTTGCGTTCCGAATTAACCATCGATCCGGAAGGCTATATCGGTGAAGGCGATCTGTTCGTTTTCGCATCCGTTCTCAACGAATTTTTTGCGCTTTATGCCAGCCTCAATTCGTTTCACGAACTGCGGGTCAACAGCACACAGGGAGAGGTGTACCAATGGACACCACGTATGGGCCTTCAGCCGCTGCTCTAAGCGGATTGACCCGAGGCATACGCGAATACTCGGTCTATCAGGCCGTGCTACTGGTAGTTGAGCGTCTGCGCGAGGCTCACCCGCACCTGAGCCACGATGATTTGTACGACCATCTGGAGTTTCAGGCCAACCCCAGCCTGGGGTTTCCAGGCAGTGATGTGGACCGCGTCGAGTTTTTCCACGAATACGGACAGATGCGCGCGCGCATGCGTTTCAACCTTATGGGTCTTGTGGGGGCCAGCTCACCGCTACCGGCGTTCTATGGCGAGCAGGCCTTGGGCGACAGCGAAGATGGCAATCCGACCCGACAGTTTCTGGACCTGTTCCACCATCGCTTGCAGCGGTTGATGTTGCCGATCTGGAAGAAATACCGTTACCGCGCCAGCTTCCAGAGTGGTGCGCTTGATCCGTTCTCCAAACAGCTTTTCGCGCTGATCGGCCTGGGCGGCGAGGAGATTCGTCGTGCTGGGGAGCTGAACTGGAAGCGCCTGCTGCCTTACCTCGGCTTGCTCAGCCTGCGCGCGCATTCGGCGGCACTTAACGAAGCGGTGCTGCGTTACTACTTCAAGCATGCCGCGCTGACCATTGAACAGTGCATCGAACGCCGCGTGGCAATTGTCCACGCGCAACGCAACCGTCTGGGGCGTGTCAACACAGCTCTCGGCGCGGATGTGGTGCTGGGCGAAAGCGTGCGCGATAGCAGTGGCAAGTTCCGGATCCACATCCGCGAACTGGACTGGCAACACTTTCACGAATTCCTCCCGATCGGCTTTGGCTACCAGTCGTTGTGCGCGCTGGTGCGGTTCACCCTGCGTGACCCGCTGGACTACGACATTCGCCTGGTGTTGCGCCAGGAAGAAATACGCGAGCTGTTCATCGGCGAGCAGAACGTTTGTCATCTGGGATGGACCAGTTGGCTGGGGCGCGAGAGCGCAGACGGTGTCGTCACCCTGGGCAGCAAAACTCACTAAGGATGTGAAAGTCATGAGCAATGTGGATCTGCAGCAGCTGATCAAGGCGCTGGACGCCGAAACCCGCCGCGACCTCGAGCGCTCCGCTGAACGCTGCGTGGCTCGTGGCGGTTACAAGGTTCTTGTCGAGGACATGCTGCTTGGCCTGCTGGAACGCCCGCAAGGCTTGCTCAGCCAGGCTTTGCAGGATGCGCAAGTGGACGCCGGCGAGTTGAGCGCCACGTTGCAATCGCAGGTCGAACACAGCGCTTCGCGCAATCCGGTGTTCTCGGCGGAACTGGTGCAATGGCTACAGGATGCCTTGCTGGCAGCAAGCCTCGAATTGGGCCGGACCGATATCGGACAGGCCGCGCTGATCCTCGCACTGCTGCGCAACCCGTTTCGATACGTGGGCAGTCGCTACCTGCCTTTGCTGGCGAAACTCAACCTGGAGCGCCTCAAGGCGATCGCCCTGTCCCAACAGGAAAAACCGGCCAGCCATCCAGTCGTACCGGGTGAATCCCTTTTGCAGCGCTTCACTCACAACCTCACCCGACAAGCCCGCGACGGCAAACTGGACCCGGTGCTGTGCCGCGACGGCGCGATCCGGCAAATGGTCGACATTCTCGCCCGACGTCGCAAGAACAATCCGATTGTGGTGGGGGAGGCAGGCGTCGGTAAAACCGCCGTCGTCGAAGGCCTCGCTTCGCGTATTGCCACTGGTGAAGTGCCGCCAGTGCTCAAAGGCGTCGAACTGCTATCGCTGGACATGGGCCTGTTGCAGGCGGGGGCCAGCATCAAGGGTGAGTTCGAGCGCCGTCTCAAAGGCTTGATCGACGAAGTCAAAGTCTCGCCCAAGCCGATTATTCTGTTCATCGATGAGGCCCATACCGTGATCGGTGCGGGCGGCAACGAGGGTGCTACTGACGCCGCCAATCTGCTCAAGCCCGCCCTGGCCCGTGGCGAATTGCGCACCATCGCCGCCACCACGTGGGCGGAATACAAAAAATACTTCGAAAAAGACCCGGCCCTGGCGCGCCGCTTCCAGCCGGTGCAGTTGCACGAACCGACCGTTAACGAAGCCGTGACCATCCTGCGTGGTCTGGCCAAGGTCTATGAGAAGAGCCACGGAATCTACCTGCGGGATGACGCGGTGGTTGCTGCCGCCGAGTTGTCGGCGCGTTACCTGTCCGGACGTCAGTTGCCGGACAAGGCAGTGGATGTACTGGACACGGCTTGCGCCCGGGTGCGCATCAGCCTTGCTGCCGCGCCGCAAAGCCTGGAGCGCTTGCGCGGTGAACTGATCGAAGGTGGCCGTCAGCGCCAGGCCCTGCGTCGTGATGCGCACGCCGGTCTATCGATAGACCGCGAAGCGCTGGATGCGCTCGAAGCCCGTCTGGATGAAGCTGAAAAAGAAAGCATCGCGCTGCAACTGCTGTGGTCTGAACAGAAAGAGTTGGCCGAGCGTTTGCTGGACCTGCGTCAACAGTTGGCCAAGGCTCGAGAAATGGCCGCCAAGCCTGGTGCACAAAGTGTCGAAACCCTCGAAACCGCGCTCAACGAAACCTACCGCCGCCTGACCGACCTGCAAGCCAATGACCGACTGGTGAGCTTTGAGGTCTGCCCGCGCCTGGTGGCTGAAGTGATCAGCACCTGGACCGGCGTACCTTTGGCTCAGTTAGCCCGTGAACACAATGCCAGGGTCGCAAACTTCGCCGCAGATCTGAGGTTGCGCATTCGTGGTCAGGAACAGGCCGTGCATGCTCTGGACCGTTCGATGCGCGCTGCTGCTGTCGGTCTGAACAAATCTGATGCCCCGGCCGGTGTATTCCTGCTGGTTGGTCCGAGTGGAGTCGGCAAGACCGAAACAGCTTTGACCCTTGCCGAACTGTTGTACGGTGGCGACCGTTTCATCACCACCATCAATATGTCCGAGTTCCAGGAAAAACACACGGTGTCGCGCCTGATCGGTGCGCCGCCGGGTTACGTCGGTTACGGCGAGGGCGGCATGCTCACCGAGGCCGTGCGCCAGAAACCGTATTCCGTGCTACTGCTCGATGAGATAGAGAAAGCTGATCCGGACGTGCTCAATCTGTTCTACCAGATCTTCGACAAGGGTGTTGCGAACGACGGCGAAGGACGCGAGATAGATTTTCGCAACACACTGATCCTGATGACTTCCAACCTGGGCAGCGATCGCATCATTGAACTGTGCGAGAACGATGCCAAACCGACCGCCGAGGCGCTCGAAGAAGCCATCAGACCGATACTCGTCAATCACTTCAAACCGGCGCTGCTGGCGCGTATGCGCGTAGTGCCTTACTACCCTGTGGGCGCTCCGGTACTGCGCGAGTTGATCGAAATCAAGCTGGCTCGATTGGGCGAGCGCCTGCGCTATCGACAACTGGATTTCACCTACTGCCAGAGCCTTGTCGATCACTTGGCTGAACGCTGCACCCAGAGCGATAGCGGTGCACGTCTGATCGACCACTTGCTTGACGTTCATGTATTGCCACTGGTTGCAGACCGTTTACTCGATGCGATGGCCACAGGCGAGAACCTGAAACAAGTCCACGCAACGATCCTTGGCAACGCCAGCGTCACCTGCGAGTTCGCCTGAGATGGGTGCGATGTTCACTTCAATCGCACAGCCGCTGGAGTACGCCGAAGCGCTGCTCGAGCAGTTCGCCAGTCTGTCGCGAGCTACAGACGGAGCTGCACTGCTCGGTCATTTCCTGCAGGGTCTGTCGCAGCTCAATGGCTGTGAACTGGCGCAGCTGTATTTACTGGACGCCACCCACACCTGTCTAGGTCTGGCCGCCGAGACTCTCAATGGCAACCTGCAGCCAAGTGAAGTGACCAGTGTTCCGACGGACTACAGCGGTGAACAACTGCTGCAATTCGTGCTCTGCCAGAACCGCGTGGTGAGCCTCGGTGCATTGGGGACCAGCCAACACGAAACGGGATTTCTTCCGAGCCAGGACAAACCCTGGGAGTCTTTGCTGTGTGTACCGCTGCTGAACGGTAACAGGCAAGTCAAGGGGTTGATCGTGTGCGCGACCCATCGGCACATCGATCTGCACGGCTTTGCCGAATCCATCGGCAAACTCGCCTCCTTTGTGTACGGGCAGTTTTTACTGCTTCAACAGCTACGGCAGCCAAAGGAGGATGCCTCCACAGTACCGGTAGCAGTCCCGAATGCCAGAGGGTATGGCTTGATTGGCCACAGCGCGGCCATGCGCGAAGTCTATTCGCTGATCAGTAAAGTCCTGCACAGCCCCTACACCGTCCTGCTGCACGGCGAGACAGGTACCGGCAAGGAACTGGTCGCCCGGGCCATCCACGAGTTCGGCCCCCGTCGCGCCGGTGCGTTCGTCGTGCAGAACTGCGCAGCACTTCCCGAGAATCTGCTCGAAAGTGAATTGTTCGGTTACCGCAAGGGCGCGTTCACCGGTGCCGACCGTGACCGCGCCGGATTGTTCGATGCGGCCAACGGCGGGACCTTGTTGCTCGATGAAGTGGGTGATATGCCACTGCCTTTGCAAGCCAAGCTTCTACGGGTGTTGCAGGAAGGCGAGATTCGCCCGCTGGGCTCCAACGACACCCATAAAATAGACGTGCGCATTGTCGCCGCCACCCATAGGGACCTGGCAAAGCTGGTCAAGCTGGGGAAGTTCCGTGAAGACCTTTACTACCGCCTCGCACAATTTCCCATCGAACTGCCTGCGCTACGCGAGCGCGAGGGCGACATTCTCGACCTTGCCCGGCACTTCGCCCACAAGGCCTGTGCGTTCTTGCAGCGCGGGAGGGTGAGTTGGTCCGGCGACGCGTTGAATCATCTGGCCTGTTACGCATTCCCCGGTAACGTTCGCGAGCTCAAAGGCCTGGTCGAGCGCGCAGTGCTGCTGTGTGAAGGCAGCGAACTGCTGGTCGAACATTTCTCGAAGCGTGTGAACGTTTTGCCCGAAAACGGCAGCCTGAATCTGCGCGAACGGCTCGAACAGTTCGAGCGCAGTTTGCTCCTCGACTGTCTGCGCAAATATGACGGTAACCAGACGACCGCTGCCCAGGAACTGGGCCTGCCGCGCCGTACGTTCCTGTACCGGCTCAGGCGCCTGAACATCAATCTGGCCAATGTAGATGGGTAGGCCGCCGATGTCAGATCTCACTCCATCCCTTTTTACCGGCGCTACCCGCAAGGGCGGTTGCTTTGTGCTGTCCCTGCGGAGACTCCCTGAATGCTCGTTCGTCACTGGCAAGCCGTCCTGCTGATCCTCGTCGTTTCATGCGGCATGGGCGGATGCAGCGGCAACTACAAATTCAACGACTCTGCCTATCGACCCTTGGGCGATCCGCAGGCGGTAAATCGCGGCAAGTGACCGCAAGGAGAATGACCATGGAACTGGTTTTCGAAATACTCAATACCAAGCACTTCATCTCTGCCGGACGGTGTCAGAAGATCTTCAAGCAGTCCGGCGGTGTGATTGGGCGAGGTAAGGACTGCGACTGGGTCATTCCAGACAACGAACGGCACGTGTCCAATCACCATGCTTCAGTCAGTTACCGTGACGGTTCGTTTTTTCTGACCGATACCAGCAGCAACGGAATCAAGGATCGCGTCAGCGGCGCGCGTCTGGACAAAGGCGTTCCGGTACGCGTCGAACACGGCAGCACATATGTGCTGGGCGACGTCGAAATTCGTGCGTGCCTGGTTCGCGCCCCGGACCTGTTCAATGTCGAGGTGGGGCTCCCGCAGGCCGCCGGCAGCGTCATCCCTGACGATGCGTTTCTTGATCTCGACCCGCTGAACGCGCTGGACTGTCAAGAACGCGTGTGCTCGGAAATCGAAGAGGTGATCTCGCCTCGCGCGACCATCGAAGAAACCCGTCAACGCGCGGACTATGCGCGTATCGACATGGAGAGCCTGACCGTACCGCAGTTGGTGCCTGCTGCGCCGGCGCCTGAATCCGCACCACCGTTGCAGACAGTCGAACGCCAGTCCGATGGTTTCTGGGAAAAGTTCGGCGCCGCCTTGGGTGTAAACCTCGCTGAGCTCGATCATGACGCCAGGGAGGCGCTGGCGGTCAAGGCGGCGCACCTGCTCCAGCAAAGCATTGTGGGGGTGCAGCAGAGTCTGCGTACACGTTGTGAACTGAAAAACGAATTGCGTTTGGCCCAGACCACGGTGCAAGGGTTGCAGAAGAACCCGTTGAAGTTCGCCGTCGATGCTTCTGAGGCACTGGGCATTCTGTTGCAGCCAGACAAGCCGGGCCTGTTGTCTGCCGAACAGTCTGTCTGCCGTGCATTTCTTGATCTCCAAGCGCATCAGGTGGCCTTGCTCAGCGCCAGCCGCGCCGCGGTTCGCGCCACATTGGAGCACTTTTCGCCGCAGCAACTGACCCTGCGTTTCGAGCGCGATAACAGACCGTTGCTCGCAACCTCGGCAAGTCGCTGGAGAGCGTTCGGACGCTATCACCAGGCGCTGCGTCAGGACGATGAGTGGAGCGAACGTCTTCTGTCCCGGGATTTCGCCCAGGCCTACGAAGAACAGATCCGCCTGATCTCGACCCTGCATAACGATCACCGAGGATGATGCGCATGTCACTCCGTTCATTTCCCTTCTTCAGCCTGCTGGCAGTCCTTGTATTGATCGCCGGCTGCTCGACTTTCTCGCCGTATTCCAGGGTCACCAAGCTGAACCTGAAGCTTACGGCCAGCGATCAACTCAACCCGGACCTCAATGGCCGACCGTCACCGATTGTCGTGCGGCTGTATGAGTTGAAACACCCCGTGGCCTTCGAGAACGCGGATTTCTTCAGCCTGTACGAACGCGCCAGGGAGTCCCTGGCACCGGATATGGTCGCCAGCGAAGAGCTGGAGTTGCGCCCTGGCGAGACCGTCGAGCTCAAGCTTAGTGTGGAGGAGGGCAGTCGTTATGTCGGCGTCCTCGCCGCTTATCGCGACCTGATGGATACCCAATGGCGCTACACGCTGCAAGTTACCCCGTTGCAGTCAACGGACAGTGACTTGACCCTGGATCAGACTGGCATTCGCAACACCCGCTCGGTGCTGGTGAACGCAGGAGGCAGACCATGAATTCCCACAAGGTTGTATGGCAGGAAGGCATGTTGCTGCGCCCACAGCATTTGCAGCACAACGATCGTTACTACGATCACCAGTTGAAGACCCGCACCCAGTTGCTGGGCAGCTACACATGGGGTTTTCTCAATCTGGAGCTCGACTTGCAGTTTCTCAACATGAGCAAGGTGGTGGTGAGCCAGGCTTGCGGAGTGCTGCCCGATGGCAGCCTGTTCGAGCTGGGGGATAACGCCGAGCCACTGACGCTGGACGTGCCACCCAATACGGGTAAAACGTCGGTGTATCTGGTGTTGCCGCTGGTGACGGGCAACCACATCGAGTCCCGCCGCCCGGAGCAGTTGGACGTCCTGGCGCGTTACACCGTGTATGAAGCGCAAGTGGCCGACTCTAATGCGGGGGATGATTCCGCAAGTCAGATCATGTGTGCTCGTCCGGATTTCAAACTGTTGCTGGGAGAGCAACAGACCGATCAGGCCTACGTGAAGATGAAAGTCTGCGAGGTGCTCAACACCACACCGGACGGTGTGATCAGCCTTGATCCGGATTTTGTGCCGACGTACATCAGGGCGCATGCGTCCAAGTATCTCCTGTCGTGCCTGAAGGAAGTCATCAGCATGCTCGGTCACCGGGGCGACACCATCGCCGAGCGAATTCGCTCCAATGGCAAGGTGGGGGGCGCCGAGATCGGCGACTTCATGATGCTGCAACTGATCAATCGTACCGAGTTGCTGTTGCGTCACTATCTGGGCCTTGAGCAACTGCATCCGGAGAAGCTGTACCGCACGCTGCTGAGCCTGCTCGGTGATCTTTCGACATTTTCAAGCGAAAGCAAAAGGCCGTGTCTGGACAGCCGTTATCAACACAGCGACCAGGGCGTGAGCTTTCGCAAGCTGATGCAGGCGATCCGCCAAATTCTGTCCATGGTGCTGGAACAGCACGCTATCGAATTGGCCCTGCAAACCCGGCAGTACGGCATCATCGTTTCGCCGTTGCAGGACCACAAGCTGCTGGGGTCGGCGTCTTTCGTGCTGGCAGCCAGCGCCAACTGCGACAGCGAAGAGTTGCGCCAGCGTTTGCCGTCGCACCTCAAGGTCGGCCCGGTCGAACACATCCGCCAGTTGGTCAACCTGCATCTGCCAGGCATCAAGGTCAAACCGTTACCGGTGGCTCCGCGGCAGATCGCATTCCACTCCAACAAAACCTATTTCATTCTCGAACTCAGTGCAGAAGACCGGGCGCAACTTGAGCGTTCCGGGGGCTTCGCCTTCCATGTGTCCGGTGAATTTACCGAGCTTGAACTGAACTTCTGGGCTATCAGGGACTGACCGACATGACCAAGGAAACGGAACAACATCAGGACGATAAAACCATCTTGCTTGACCGCAAGGGAAAGGGCCTGGCGCCGTCCCCGCTGACGGATTCCGTGGCTGCGCCGCGTTTCGAGCATTTGTCAGAACGCATGATCTACTCCGCGCGTTCAACCCCCGCTGAAGCATTCAACACAGGCCTCAACTCGTTGGTTGGCGCGGCTTGCGATTTGTTATCGGAGGTGGTGCGACTCAAGCACAGAACCGCTTGCGAGGACCTCCATGGGCTCAACACGCAGCTGACCAACGACTTGAAATCGTTCGAGGCGCGCGCTTTGCAGAACGGCGTCGAAACCGGCCAGGTCATGGCTGCCCGTTACGTGCTGTGTTCGGTAATGGATGAGGCTGTAGTGACAACGATCTGGGGCAACGAAAGCAAATGGTCGCAAATGAGCCTGCTCAGCAAGTTCCACAATGAAACCTTTGGCGGTGAAAAGTTCTTTCAATTATTGACTCGCTTGTCCAGGAACCCGGTCAAGCACCTGCCGATGCTTGAGTTGATGTACGTGTGCCTGTCGCTGGGGTTTGAAGGGAAGTACCGCGTGCAAAACCGGGGCATGCTCGAACTGGAAGGCATCCGCGATGACTTGTACCGCCAGATTCGCCAGCTGCGCGCAGACATACCGCGCGAACTGTCGCCCCAGTGGGAGGGGCTCAATCATCAGCGCCGTAGTCTGGTGCGCATCGTGCCGGCGTGGATGGTCGTGTTGTTTACCTGTGTGTGTCTGGTGGTGATGTATTCGGGTTTCGCCTGGGTGCTGGGTGAACAGCGCGACGCCGTTCTACAGCCTTATCAAGCCATTGATCCGGCACCCGCCAAACCGCAGTCGTGACCGTAGACAGGGACGAATTATGAAAAAGGTTTTCAAGAGCGTTGGCTCCTTCCTGCGCAAAACATGGGTCTGGGCCCTGTTGCTGGTACTGTTCGCTGCGTTGCTGGTCTGGATTGTCGGGCCGTTGCTGGCCGTGAGTGACAAGAAGTTCTGGGAAAGCTCCTCCTCGCGCCTTTTCACCATCAGTGTGATGTTTCTGATCTGGGGCTTGTGCATGGTGTACGTCAGCTGGCGTGCCGGTGTGCTTAAAAAGGCCAACGAGGAAAGCGAGGGTGGAAAGGATCGTGTTCTTCGCGAGAAGTACATCGACGAAGAACAGAAGGCGCTCAGGTCACGTTTCAAAGATGCCTTGAAAACCCTCAAGTCCTCGAGTCTGTATCGGGGCCGTAGCGAGCGCTGGCGCGATGATTTGCCGTGGTACCTGCTGATTGGTCCCCATGCCAGTGGCAAGACCAGCCTGCTGGATTTTTCGGGGATTGAATTTCCGATCAACAAGATTGACCGCAAACTGACGCGCGACACTCGCGGGACACGTTATTGCGATTGGTATTTCGCTGATCACGGCGTACTGATCGACACTGCCGGTCGCTACCTGAACCAACCCGATGCTCAAGTCGATGTCAGTGCATGGAGTACATTGCTCGATCTGTTGCGCCAGCGTAGCCGCAATCGACCGTTGAATGGCGTGCTGGTGACTATCTCGGTAGAAAACCTGCTGAGCGCCAACGAACAGGAGTTGGACGCTCTATCCAGCCAGGTGCGTGCGCGTTTGCAGGAGGTACACCAGAAACTGCACGTCGACGTACCGGTTTACCTTGTGTTGAGCAAGGCCGACCACCTGCCTGGTTTCGACGAGTTCTTCGATCAGATGAGTCGAGAAGAATGCGATCAGGTCCTGGGTACCACCTTCCGCAAGGACCAGTGCGGTAGCGATGCTGCCGTAGTGCGCGCCGAATTCGAAGCGCTGCTGCATCGCTTGAACTGCCAGGTGATCACACGGATGCATCAGGAGCGCAATGCCCGGCACCGTGGCCGGATTCTCGATTTCCCCCATCAACTGGCAAAGCTCGGTGAGCGACTTTGCCTCTTTGTCGACATGGCATTCACTGGCAACCGCTATCAACGTGCAACCCGGTTGCGTGGATTCTATTTCACCAGCGCGCTGCACCTGGTTGAACAGTTGAATGAAAACGCCGGGGACACCGGTTCCAGCCTGGAGGTGGCTGCCGGTGTGCTGCCCACGCTGCGTAGTGGCCGCTCGCGGTTCATACACCATCTGTTCAGTCGGGTGATCTTTCCTGAGGCCGATCTTGCGGGACTGGACAAGCGTGAGCGCAGCCGAATTCATTGGGGACAACGTGCACTGTATCTCGGCGCAGTCACTGCACTGGTGTTGTTCGGCATCCTGTGGGCTGGCGGATTTTCCGCCAACCACGCGCGTCTGGAAACGTTGCGCGATCTGGCGCAAAACCGGACACAAGAAAGCTCTGCCTTACTCGCAGGCGATGACTTCATAACGGTGCTCAAGAGCCTGGACAATCGTTACAAGGCCACTCAGGTATTCCCGAGTAAAAGCGAAGTGAGCTATCACGAACGCGTGGGCCTGTATCAAGGTGAATACGTCAATCCGGCAATCAAGTCTGCTTACGATCGCGAGCTTGAAGAAAGGCTTTTGCCGCAGGTGGCGATGCTGCTCGAGGGGCAGATCCGCGCGAGCATGAAGGACCGCGAGCGTCTGCTTAACAGCTTGCGTGCTTACTTGATGCTGAACATGAAAGACCGCCGCGACTCGCCATGGCTCAAGGACTGGGTCTCAACCGCGTGGTCACAGCGCTACCCCGGCAATACCCAGGTACAGAACGGTTTGAACAGCCACTTCGAGCGCCTGCTGGAACAGCCATTCAACTATCCAGTGAATGATCAGTTGGTCTCTCAGGCGCGTCAGGTTTTGCGCAGCGAGTCTTTGGTCAACGTGGTCTACCGGATGCTGCGCGAGCAGGCTCGCAGCTTGCCTGATTACCGTTTGAGCCAGCATCTTGGGCCGCAAGGGGCGCAGTATGTCGGCACTGACCATGTGATTCCCGGGTTCTACACCCAGCAAGGTTATCGGCAATATTTCTCGGTGCAAGGTTCCATGCTGGTCACCGATATCCTGAATGACAACTGGGTACTGGGTGAAGGCACGGGTATCAGCAGCATGGACTTGCGCCGACTTCTTGTAGATCTGGAGCAACGCTACTTCCGTGACTACTCCAACTATTGGAGCGAAGCGCTTGGCCGTGTCGCACTGTCCCCCGCAAATGACTTTGGTGAAGTCGCCGAGCAACTGGCGAGCCTGACGTCGGCCAGTTCTCCGCTCCTGCGGTTGCTGGTGGAAGTCCGGGAGAACACCCGCTTTCCCGTTATCCCCGATGAAGCTGCGGACACTGTCGGTAAGCTGGCAGAGAAGGACGCAAAACCGGGCAAGCTTGCGACCTCGGCGTCAGGCAAGGTGTCGGACGCGCTGGCGAAAAATCTTCCGGACACGGCCAGAAAATCTCTGCAGCGTCGTTTTGAACCGCTGCACCAGTTGCTGGGTGACGAAAACGGCCCGTCGGCTGATTTGACTCCGGCCATGAATGCACTCAACGATCTGCAACTGCAGATGGCCAGTCTTGCTCGTGCAAGCGTTCCGGAGCAGGCCGCTTTCGATATGGCCAGGACTCGCATGGGCGGCCAGCGCGATGCGCTGAGCAACTTGCGCAATGCCTCCGCACGTTTGCCGCGACCGGTCAGTGCTTGGCTCAGTGTGTTGGGGGATGACACCTGGCGCCTGGTGCTGGGAGACGCCTACGCTCACCTTAACCAGCGCTATCAAGCCGAGCTGTTCGGCTTCTACCTCAAGGCGATCAACAAGCGGTATCCGTTCGATGCACACAGCCCCAGCGACGTGTCGCTCGGTGATTTCCGCGAGTTCTTCAAGGCCCAGGGCATCGCCGATCGCTTTTTCGACGGCTATCTACGGCCATTTGTCAGCGGCGACCCGGGCAGCTATCGCATGCGCACGGTCGATGGTCACAGCCTCCCGATCTCCAGAACCTACCTGGACCAGATGGCCGCGGTGCAGGTGATCCGCCAGAGTTTCTTCAGCGACAACCCGGCGGAGCCACAGGTGCAGTTCAAGCTGGAACCCTACACCCTTGATCCTTCGGTGAGCCGTTCGGAGTTCAAGTTTGGTGGTACGACCATGGAGTATCGGCATGGCCCAATCGTCCCAGTGGCATTCAAATGGCCCACCGACGCTGAAGATGGTCGCACCAGCCTGGTCCTCGACAAAATGGTCGGTCGCCCGATTGGGATCGAGAAAAACACCGGGCCCTGGTCGCTGTTCCGCCTGTTCGATCTGATGCAGACCGAATATCTGACCGGTCGTGACGTGCTGGTGCTCAAGGCGGACCTGGGCGGTCTGCGCGCCAACTACCTGCTGACCAGCCAACGCACTCCAAACCCCTTCGATATGGGCATGCTGCGCACCTTCCGCATGCCGGTGCAGCTCTGATGCGAGTAGCGGTCCCCTGGCGCAGTGCGGCGCGCACCGATATCGGCAAGATCCGGTCGCGCAACGAGGACGCTTTTCTCGACTGCCCCCAGCAAGGAATGTGGGTGGTCGCGGACGGAATGGGTGGTCATCAGGGGGGCGACGTCGCCAGCCAGTTGATCGTCGCCAGCCTGGCGGATTTGCCCCTGCTGGATGACTTTGACGAGCGATTGAAGAGTGTTCGTCAATGCCTGCACTGGCTCAACCGTCGTCTGGGTCAGGAGCTGACGGTCATTGCCGGACGCCATGACGGCATCATGGGCAGCACCGTGGTGCTGTTGCTCGTGGAAGGCAATCGCGGGGCATGCATCTGGGCGGGCGACAGCCGTTGCTACTTGTGGCGAGGACAGCGCTTGTATCAGCTGTCCAGGGACCATTCGCTGCAACAGCATTTGATTGACGAACAACGAATGAGTATCGCCGAGGCCAAGGCGCACCCGGACGCTCATGCACTGACCCGCGCGATTGGCGCTGCGGCGCAACTGACACTCGACGTGTTGGAGTTCGAGGTTCATCCCGGTGACGCGTTTCTGCTGTGCAGCGACGGCCTGTACCAGAATGTGAGCCGCGCGGCCCTTGGCAGCGCCTTGAGCCTGACGGCACCGCATCTTGCGCTGCAATGTCTGTTCGACAGCGCCCTGAGGGGGTCGGCACGGGACAACCTGACTGCCGTGATGGTTCGCCAATGACCGAACTCACTCCATCTCCCGACATCCTGTCACAGAGCGAAGAGCAGGACCGCAATCCGACTTACTTCGCCTTCGCCAAGGCGCATCTGACGCCACCTGCGCCGTCATCATCCCGGGCCAGCGTCGGGCAAATGCCCGACGTGCTTGCAGGTCGTTACCGCATCGAACGCCTGTTGGGTGCCGGTGGCATGGGCCTGGTTTTCCGTGCGCGTGACTTGCTGATCGAACAGTTCGGCGAACCCGCCCCCTGCATCGCACTTAAAGTCCTCAGCGAAGAATTTGCCGAATGGCCCGACGCGAGCACCTTGCTGTACAGCGAGTTCGCCATGACTCGGCATTTGCGTCATGACAACGTGCTGCGTTTTCACACGTTCGAGGTGGATACCGATTGCCAGAGGGCCTTCATCACCATGGAGCTGATGCGAGGACTGACTCTGGATAAGTTTTTATGCGAGCGGCCGCTGGGTATCCCATGGGCTGATTTGCGCACCATCGCGTTGCCGCTGCTCGACGCACTGGCTCACGCGCATGCACGGGGGATCCTGCACGGCGACATCAAACCAAGTAACGTGATGATCAGCGAAGAGGGCGTACGTTTGTTCGACTTCGGTCTGGGTCAGGTGCAGGAGGACGTACTGCCCGGCTTGCCGAAGCTGAGTCGCGAGCGCTTCGTTGCGTGGACTCCCGGCTATGCCGCTCCGGAATTGCTGGAAGGCAAGGCGATGACGGCGGGCACTGACCTATACGCAGTGGCTTGCGTGCTCTACGAGCTGGCAGGCGGCAAACATCCTTTCCGCCGCTTGCCCGCAACGCAGGCACGTGATGAGCGCCTGGACCTCAAACTGTGTCGACCCGGACACTTGCCTGAACATTGCTGGCCGGCGTTGCGTACCGCACTGGCATTTGATGCGAACCTAAGAAATATCAACGTCCAGCAACTGCGCGACGCTTTTGGCGCAACCTCATCCTGGCTGCGACGGCGCATCCTGACGCTCGTTCAAGCCTGAACATTTGAAAAAGCCTGCATGCCATAAGCATGCAGGCTCTCTCATTCCACCCACCCGTTGGCGGTTACTCTCAGTTCTTGTTCAAATCCACATTCCGTGTTTCACGCAGACACAACATCCCCACCACCAGGCTCACCCCGGTAATCAGCACCGGGTACCACAGCCCGTAGAAAATATCCCCGGTGTAGACCACCAGCGCGAACGACACGGTTGGCAGGAAGCCGCCGAACCAGCCGTTGCCGATGTGGTAGGGCAGGGACATGGAGGTGTAGCGGATGCGGGTCGGGAACAGTTCGACCATCAGTGCCGCCAGCGGGCCGTAGCACATCGCGGAGATGACGATCAGCGCGACGATCAGGGCCACGATCATGGTTTTGTTGATCTGTTGCATGTCGGCTTGCTGCGGATAACCGGCCAGAGTCACGGCGCCGCGCAGGGCGGCTTCGTCGAAACCGTCGATTTTCGCGTCGCCCACGCTCACCTGCACGGTGCTGCCGGCGGGGGCAGCGATGCTTTCGTACGGCAGGCCCTGCTTGACCAGGAAGGTCTTGACCTTGTCGCAAGGGCTGTCGAATTTGGCCTTGCCCACCGGGTCGAACTGGAAGGTGCAGGTGGCAGGATCGGCCGTCACGGTGATCGGCGCCTGGCGGCTGGCCAGGTCGATTGCCGGGTTGGCGTAGTGGGCCAGGGATTTGAAGATCGGGAAGTACAGCGCGGTGGCCAGCAACAGGCCGATCATCAGCACCGGTTTGCGCCCGACCTTGTCCGACAGCCAGCCGAAGAAAATGAAGAACGGTGCGCCAATGGTGACGCTGATGATCAGCAGGCCGTTGGCTACGGCGGGGTCCATTTTCAGGAATTGGGTGAGGAAAAACAGTACATAGAACTGTGCCGCGTAGAAGGTCACGGCCTGCCCGGCGTTGATGCTGAACAGGGCGATCAGCACCACCTTGAGGTTTTCCCATTTGCCGAAGGATTCACGGATCGGCGACTTGCAGAGCTTGCCTTCCTCTTTCATTTTGGTGAAGGCCGGTGACTCGTGCAGGCTCAGGCGAATCCAGGTCGAGATGCCCAGCAGGACGATCGAGAACAGGAACGGGATGCGCCAGCCCCAGACTTCGAACTGATCGCCGGTGAAGTAACGGCAACCGAGTACCACCAGCAGCGACAACAGCAGGCCGAGGGTGGCGGTGGACTGAATCCAGCTGGTGTGGAAGCCGCGTTTGCCGATGGGAGCGTGTTCGGCTACGTAAGTCGCCGCGCCGCCATATTCGCCGCCCAGGGCCAGGCCTTGGAGCATGCGCAGCACCACGAGGATGATCGGCGCGGCGATGCCGATGCTGGCGTAAGTCGGCAGCAGGCCGACGCAGAACGTCGCCAGGCCCATGAGGACGATGGTGGCGAGGAAGGTGTATTTACGTCCGATCATGTCCCCCAACCGACCGAAAACCAATGCGCCGAATGGTCTGACCACGAAGCCGGCTGCGAAGGCCATCAGGGCGAAGATGAAGGCGGTGGTGTCGTTGACCCCGGCGAAGAACTGCTTGCTGATCACCGCCGCGAGGGCGCCGTAGAGGAAGAAGTCATACCACTCGAACACCGTGCCGAGCGACGAGGCGAAGATGACTTTCTGGGTTTCCTGGCTGGTGCCCGCGCTGCGCACGGCTTCCAGGGGCTGAACGTGTTCTGACATATCGGTATCCCTCACAGTGATTGTTTTTGTTGTTCCACTGTCGGCGCCTGCCTTGTGGGCTGGGCCGCTACTGTCCATGCATCGGGTGTAACCGTTTCTACATCTTCACTGTAGGAGCCGAACTCGCTCGCGATGGACCCGAGAACACCGCGGGGGTATCAGTTTTCCAGCGGGATCGTTGACGACCATCGCGAGCAAGCTCGGCTCCTACAGTGGTGGGGCGTCCGTCTTTACGGATGTGCAGCCAGTTCCAATTCCGGGGCAATGCTCCTTGTGTCGGGGTTGAGGATCAGTTGTGCGGCCTTTTCGGCGATCATCAGCGTCGGCGAGCAGGTGTTGCCCGAGGTGATGTTTGGCATGATCGATGCGTCGGCGATGCGCAGGCCGGGGATGCCGTGGACGCGCAACTGGGCATCGACCACCGCATCGGCATCGTTGCCCATCCGGCAGGTGCCCACAGGATGGAAAATCGTCGTGCCGATGCGCGCGGCGGCTTCGTGCAGTTGCTCTTCGCTTTGCAGGCTGTCGCCGGGTAGGTATTCCACGGGCTTGAAGGCCTTCAGGGCCGGGGCGGCGACGATGCGTCGGGTCAGGCGGATGGCGTCGGCGGCGACTCGCAAGTCCTCCGGATGGCTCAGGTAATTGGGTTGAATCAGCGGCGCCTGCTGCGGATCGACAGAGCGGATTTCCACCTTGCCACGGCTTTTGGGTCGCAAGTCGCAGACCGAGGCGGTGAACGCCGGGAAGTTGTGCAACGGCTCGCCAAACCGTTCAAGGGACAGCGGTTGCACGTGATATTCGAGGTTGGCCGAGGTCTGCTCCGGCCCCGAGCGGGCAAAGGCCCCGAGCTGGCTCGGCGCCATGGACAGCGGGCCGCTGCGGTCATACAGATAGCGCAGGCCCATGCCCATCTTGCCCCACACACTGCCGGCGATCTGGTTGAGGGTGCGGGCGTTTTCCAGCTTGTAGATCAGTCGCAGTTGCAGGTGATCCTGCAGATTGCCGCCGACGCCGGGCAATTCATGCATGACGCCGATGCCCAGGCGTTGCAGCAGCGGGCGAGGGCCGATACCCGAACGTTGCAGGATGCTCGGTGAGCCGACGGAACCGGCACACAGAATGATTTCCTGGCGCGCCTTGAAGCTCTGGACCTGACCTTGCCAGCGCACGCTCACCGCCGAGGCGCGGGTGTTTTCCAGCAGCACGCGATCGACCTCGACTCCGGTCAATACGGTCAGGTTGGCACGATCGCGAATCGGTTTGAGAAAGGCCTTGGCCGCGTTCCAGCGGATGCCGGCCTTCTGGTTGACCTGGAAGTAGCCACAACCTTCGTTGTCGCCCTGGTTGAAGTCATCGATGCTGGCGATGCCGCTTTGCTCGGCGGCGCTGCGAAAGGCATCGAGAATCGGCCACGACAGACGTTGGCGCTCCACCCGCCAGTCGCCGCTGGCGCCGTGGAACTCGGAGTCGCCGGCAAAATGGTTTTCGCTTTTCTTGAACAGCGGCAGTACGTCCTGCCAGCGCCAGCCGGGGTTGCCCTCGGCGGCCCAGCGATCGTAGTCGCCGGCCTGGCCACGCATGTAGATCATGCCGTTGATGGAGGAGCAGCCACCGAGCACCTTGCCGCGCGGGTAGCTCAGGGTGCGGCCTTGCAGGCCCGGTTGTGCTTCGGTCTTGAAGCACCAATCGGTGCGCGGGTTGCCGATGCAGAACAGGTAACCGACGGGGATGTGAATCCACGCATAGTTATCGCGGCCACCGGCTTCGAGCAGCAGCACCCGGTGTTGCGGGTTGGCCGACAGTCGATTGGCCAGCAGGCAACCGGCCGGTCCGGCCCCGACCACGATGTAGTCGTAGGTATCCTGGGTAGCTTGCATCCCTGACCTCGCATTGTTTTTCTTGTTGCCTCCATCCTAGTTGTTAGCTTTCGTTTAAAAAATGTTAGTTTTTACGCAGCCACTGTGCGTTTTTAAACAGCGCGTTCAACACCGCGCTCACAGCCAAGCACCAAGGATGATTCATGTTCGACTGGAATGACCTGCGGTTTTTTCTCGAACTCCAGCGCAGTGGGCGTCTGCTCACCGCTGCCCGCCGTCTGAACACCACCCACGCGACGGTTGCGCGGCACATCGAGGCCATCGAAAAGAGCCTCGGCACGGCATTGTTCGTGCAGCATGCCCAGGGCTATGAAATGACGCCGGCGGGGGAAGCGCTGCTCAAACATGCCGAGGCCATGGAGAACGTGGCGCTGCTGGCTCAGGAGGAAATCACCCAGTCGACGGCGCCGCTGGGCAAGATTCGTGTCGGGGTCACCGAAGGATTGGGCATCATGTTCCTGTCCAGTCGCATGAACGGGCTGTTCGAGCGTTATCCGGGGCTGGAGGTGGAGCTGGTGGCAGTGCCGCGATTCGTCAGCATCCTCAACCGCGAGGCGGAAATCAGCATTCACCTGGAACGCCCCGACGCCGACATGCTGGTCACGCGCAAGCTCACCGACTACCGGTTGGCGCTCTATGCCAGCCAGGCGTATCTGGACAAGGCGCCGCCGTTGCGCAGTCGCGAGGATCTGGGGCGGCATGCCTGGATCGGCTACGTCGACGATCTGCTGTTCAGCCAGGAACTGATGTTCCTCAACAGTTTCTGTCGCAACCCGCAGGTGGTCTTCCACAGCACCAGCGTCATCGCCCAGCAACAGGCGGCCCGCGCGGGGCTGGGTATCGCGGTATTGCCGTGCTACATGGCCAGCGCCGACCCCGGGTTGGTGCCGTTGTTTGCCGAGGAAAGCATTTTGCGCAGTTACTGGATCAGCACCCGTCGGGACCTGCACAAATCCGTGCGATTGCGGGTTATGTGGGATTACGTCGTGGAGTTGTGCGAACGCGAGCAGGACTTGTTGCTTGGCACACAACCCCTGTAGGAGCTGCCTGCGGCAGCTCCTACAGTGAATTGTGTTTCAAATGACGGGTCGATAGTTCACGGAAGGATATCGAACGCCGTGCTGGCCAGCCGTTCGCCGTTGACCATGATGTGCACCGCATGCCTTCCCGCATAGTGCCGTCGGGTGGTGAGTTCCTTGATGTGCTGGCCCCGGGCGATGGCTTCGGTGGCGTGGCCGGGCAGGGTCAGGGCCTTGAGCTTGAAGACTTTAGCCGAGGTGCTGCCGTTGGCTTTGACGTAGTCGATGGCGTAGTCGATCACCAGGCGCTGGCTGTCCTTGACCCTGGATCTGACGGCGAAGGACAGGGTGATTTTCTCTCCCAGGCCGATCACCGGCGGGTTGACCTGCACGTCGACGATGTCCACTTCAGGCTTGCCGCCGGCACCGATGATCGCCAGGGCCCGCGGGTTGCCCTGTTTGATCAGGCTGCGCAGGGCATGTTTGGCGATCCACGCGGTGTGTTTGTTGTCCAGCGACCAGCCTTCGATCAGGTCCAGGACCCACTCGGGATGGTCCTTGGTGATGTCGTTGAGGTGATTGGCCACGGACTTGCGCACATAGAGGCTGGGATCGGCCTTGAGGTTGTCGAGGATGCCCATGGCCAAGCGCGGGTCGGCCTGAATCCGTTCCAGGCGGAACGACCACGGCAGGCGCGGGCGGCAACCCTCGCTGGCCAGGCGTCGGACGTGCTCGTTGTCGTCCAGCGACCAGTCATGCATATGTTCAAGCGTGCGTTCCAGATCGCTGCGCAAGAACGGGCGGATCGCAAATTCCGAGGAACCGAAGGCGGTGAAATACTTGAGCGTGTCCATGGACAGTTCGAAGCGGTCGGCGCCATAGGTCGCCACGTAGTGGGGCAGGCACATGCTGACAAAGGCGCTGTTGAGCCGCGGTGCGAGGGCACGCAAGAGCGGTAGCGAGGCTTCGAAGTCCAGCGGCAGCACGGCATGCAGGGATTCGCTGACCCGGGCCAGGCGCTGCATGATCGAGAGTTCGGCCAGGTCCTTGGTGGCCAGCTTCAGGAAGGTCTTGGCGTCGAAGGCCGGATAGACCGCGCTCATCTCGGTGGCGATGTGCCGGAGGCGTTCGGTGTTGAAGATTTCCTTGAGGGCGGGGGCGGGTTGGTCAGCTGACATTTCAGGGCCTTGGTAATTGGGGTTAATCCGTTACACCGCGTTATCGTTCTTCGCGGGCGAGCCTCGCTCCTACAGGATTGTGTGGACACCCACATCTCTGCAGGCGCGAGGCTTGCCCGCGAAGAGGCCGGTACATTCAACGCAAATTCAATGCTTCTTCGCCTGCTCTTCCAACTCATCCGACTCAAACAACCGCGCCAGTTCCGCCCGCGCTTCCTGGGCGGTCTGCATGACCTTCGCCGCATCGTCATAAACCGCATGCTGGGCCTCGAGCACCTGTTCATCGTGATGCCTGAAGCGCTTGATCCGCGCATCGGCCTGGTCCTGGGTCAAACCAAGGCCGATCAACGTCTGCCGGCTCATCTCCAGACTCGAATGGAAGGTCTCACGAATCGCATGAGCGCCCACGTCCATCAAACGATGCACGTGCTGACGGTTACGAGCGCGGGCGATGATCTTCATGTGCGGGTAGAGCTTGCGCACCAGTTCGGCGGTCTTGATGTTGGCGTCCGGGTCATCGGTGGCGATCACGAAGTACTCGGCCTGTTCGACCTTGGCCGCGCTGAGGATCTCCGGGCGCATCGGGTCGCCGTAGAACACCGGGACACCGCCGAAACTGCGGGACAGCTCGATGGTTTCCACCGAGGTGTCGAGGGCGACGAACTTGATGTTCTGGGCCCGCAGGATCCGCGCCACGATCTGGCCCATGCGGCCCATGCCGGCGATCACCACCCGCGGCTCGTCGGTGTCGATTTCGCGGAATTTCTCCGGCACCACCACCGGCTGCACTTTCGGGCTGACCAGCCGTGCGCAGAGCAGGATCAACAACGGCGTCATGGCCATCGACAGGGTGATGGCCAGCACCAGCAGGTCGTACAGGCGCGGATCGAACAGCGAGGCGTCACGGCCGATCTTGAACACCACGAACGCAAATTCACCACCAGCCGCCAGCACGATGCCCAAGCGGATGGCGCTGACCTTGTTCAGGCCACCGGCCAGTCGGCCGAGCACGAACAATAGGGGAAATTTGACCACGATCAGCAGCACGGTCAGGCCCAGCACCACGATAGGCTCGCGCAGCAGCAGGCTGAGGTTGGCGCCCATGCCGACGCTCATGAAGAACAGCCCCAGCAACAGGCCCTTGAACGGTTCGATCTGCGCTTCCAGTTCATGGCGATATTCGGAATCCGCCAGCAGCAGGCCGGCGAGGAAGGCGCCCAGGGCCATGGAAATCCCGGCAATACCCATCAGCCACGCGGTACCGATCACCACCAGCAGTGCGGTGGCGGTAGACACTTCAGGCAGATTGCTCTTGGCGACGATGCGGAACACCGGGCGCAGCAGGTAGCGCCCGCCGACCACCACGATGGCGATACTGCCCAATACTTCCAGGCCGTGGTTCAGATCCTGCGCGGCCGTGGTGTTGTGATCCACGCCTGCCAGCAGCGGCACCATGGCGATCAATGGGATGGCGGCGATGTCCTGGAACAACAGGATCGCGAAGGCCAGGCGCCCGTGGGGGCTGGTCAGTTCCTTGCGCTCGGCCAGGCTTTGCAGGCCGAAAGCCGTGGAGGACAGCGCCAGGCCCAGGCCCAGCACGATCGCGCTGTTGAGCGGTTGCCCGAACACGAACAGCGCCAGCACACCCAGCACCCCGCCCGTGAGCAGCACCTGCGCCAGGCCGACGCCAAACACCGATCTGCGCATCACCCACAGCCGTCGCGGCGACAGCTCGAGACCGATGATGAACAGCAGCAACACCACGCCCAATTCCGAAATATGGGCGACGCTTTCCGGGTTGCCAATCAGGCCCAGCACCGAAGGGCCAATGATCACCCCCGCGAACAGATAGCCCAGCACTGCGCCCAGTTGCAGGCGTTTGGCGAGGGGGACGGTGAGGACTGCCGCGAGCAGAAACACGACAGCGGCTTGTAGCAGATAGCCTTCTTGGGGCATTGGGGAAACTCCATCAACTCGGTACGGCGGCCGACAAGGATAAAGGCTGGGGTTCGCGCAGATCTACCGTTGAATCTAGCTGGCTTGAGGCTGCGATGTGATGAACGCGGATTCCCCCTATAGGGTGATACCGGATTCTTTTGACGCGTGGGAGAATTCTCGCCACTAACGAAGCACGTTTCATGGCTTCCGAAACAACCTTCAGGGCTTGTCCCGACTTGGGTGGCATGCAATGGAAAGTCAGCGACTTACATCAGTGCAGTGGTACCAGCAGATGGCGAAAGCCACTGAAGTCGTGGGTCGCCCGGACTTTTTCAGTGTGCTGGTCAATGCATTGGGTACGCTGGCGCCCATCCACGCGGCCACGCTATATCTCTACCCGCACGATGGCCTGCCCACGGCCCTGTTCGAGCGCGACGATGAAGGGCATTTGCGGCCTGACGGAAGCGTCAAGCAGTACCTGTCGGGCTTCTATCTGCTGGACCCGTTCTATGGGATCTCCGTCGAAAACGTCGTCTCGGGCTGTTATCACCTGCCGGATATCGCCCCCGACCATTTCGAGCGCAGCGAATACTATCTGGCGTTCTATCAGCACGGCCGCATCGGCGACGAACTCAACTACATCCTGCAGATTTCTCCCGGTTTCACCATCGCGGTGTCATTGATCAGTGGGGAAAAGTTCAGCGAAGAGTCCTTGCAGCAGTTCAAGCTCATCAGCCCCTGGATACTTGCGCTACTGGACAAACACTGGGAAGGCGTCGGCGGCGAAGCACTCAGTGGCATGTTCGAGAACATCTTCGCCCGCAAGATACATGCGGCACTCAACAGTTTTGGTTGTTCAGTCCTGTCTCAGCGCGAATGCAGGATTACTCAACTGATATTGAAGGGGCACTCTACCAAGTCGTTGGCTGACCGCCTTGCAATCTCCGAAGATACGGTGAAGTCTCATCGAAAGAACGCCTACAACAAGTTGAATATCAACTCGCAGTCAGAATTGTTTGCATTGTTTATACATTCGATATCCCAAGCTCGAGATGTGTATTTCAAGGATCCACTGGAAAACTACAAAGGCCTGGATAATTAACCGGGCACTTTAATCACCCAAAAATAAAAAGGTAAATCATATGAATGTTCCATTCAGGCTCAGTCGTGCCACCGAAGATTATCAGGCGTCCGATGCTGCGCATCACATTCATGCCTTTCTGGATCAAAAGGCATTGAATGCCGAAGGTCCGCGCGTGATTGTCCGAGGTGAAGGTCTTTATCTCTGGGACAACGATGGCCGTCGTTATCTGGACGGTATGTCGGGCCTGTGGTGCACCCAGCTGGGTTATGGCCGCAGGGACCTGACCGCCGCGGCCAGCGCGCAAATGGATCAGTTGGCTTACTACAACATGTTCTTCCACACCACTCACCCGGCGGTGATCGAGTTGTCCGAGTTGCTGTTCAGTCTGCTACCCAAGCACTACAGCCACGTGATCTATACCAACTCCGGCTCCGAAGCCAACGAAGTACTGATCCGCACCGTGCGCCGTTTCTGGCAGATTGAAGGCAAGCCACAGAAGAAGATCATGATCGGCCGCTGGAACGGTTATCACGGCTCGACGCTTGCAGCCACGGCACTGGGCGGCATGAAGTTCATGCACGAAATGGGCGGCATGATTCCGGACATCGCGCACATCGATGAACCGTACTGGTACGCACAGGGCGGCGATCTCACTCCTGCCGAATTCGGGCACAAGTGCGCGCAGCAACTGGAAGAGAAAATCCTCGAACTGGGCGCTGAAAACGTCGCCGGCTTTATCGCCGAACCGTTCCAGGGCGCCGGCGGCATGATCTTCCCGCCTGAGAGCTACTGGCCGGAAATCCAGCGCATCTGCCGCAAGTACGATGTTCTGCTGTGTGCCGATGAAGTGATCGGCGGCTTCGGGCGCACCGGCGAATGGTTCGCTCACCAACACTTCGGATTCGAGCCGGACACCCTGTCGATCGCCAAGGGCCTGACCAGCGGCTACATCCCGATGGGTGGCCTGGTGCTGTCCAAGCGGATCGCCGAAGCGCTGGTGGAAGAGGGTGGCGTGTTCGCCCACGGCCTGACGTATTCCGGTCACCCGGTCGCCGCCGCCGTGGCCGTGGCCAACCTCAAGGCCTTGCGCGATGAAGGCATCGTCACCCGGGTCAAGAGCGACACCGGCCCGTACCTGCAAAGTTGCCTGCGTGAAGTGTTCGGCAACCACCCGCTGATTGGCGAGATTCAGGGCGCCGGTCTCGTGGCTGCCTTGCAGTTCGCCGAAGACAAGGCCACGCGCAAGCGTTTCGACAACGAGAACGACATCGCCTGGCAATGCCGCACCTTCGGTTTCGAGGAAGGCGTGATCATTCGTTCGACACTGGGCCGGATGATCATGGCGCCGGCACTGGTCGCCGGGCGTGCGGAGATCGATGAGTTGGTAGAGAAAACCCGCAAGGCAGTCGATCGCACTGCGCAGCAGATCGGTCGCCTGTAAGGAGACAAGGATAGACAGCGCCAACTCATTGTTGGCGCCTGTCTCGGTCAGACGCTGATAGTCCAGGTTGCGGCAGTTCGACGAGCTGACAGGAAGAACTTTCTTCCTCGTATTGCCTTGGGCGCAGATCAACAATCCTAAACTCCCCATGATTCAGGAGTTCTTAATGAATACAAAAATAAGAGCGTCAAACTCCTCGGCTTCAATCGATTCAGTTGAAGGTGACCATAGCGGTAATACGGCAACTTTCAGAAAGTCCCTCGGTATCCCTTCACTCGTTCTTTTCGGCCTGGCCTACATGGTGCCGCTCGCCGTATTTACAACTTACGGACTGGTCACGCAAATGACCAAGGGCAACATGCCCACGGCTTATCTGTTCACCCTGGCTGCCATGTTGTTGACCGCCTACAGTTACGGTCGAATGGTTCAGGCGCATCCTTATTCGGGCTCGGTCTACACCTACACCCGGAAAACCTTTGGCGCCTACTTCGGTTTCATGGCCGGCTGGACGCTGTTGCTGGACTACATCTTCCTGCCATTGCTCAGCTATCTGCTGATCGGCATCTACATGGCGGAATATTTCCCGGCCATTCCCGCCTATGTCTGGGTGTTGGGTTCCATCCTGCTGGTGACCTTCCTCAATCTTGTCGGTATCGAGTCGGTCAACCGGGTGAACCTGGTGCTGGTCGTGGCGCAACTGGCGTTTATCGTGGTGTTCGTCACGCTGTCGATCCAGCGCTTCAGTGCGCAGGCCAGCGATGTGTCCTTGATGCTGCCGTTCCACAACTCCGAATTCAGCCTGCCGATCGTGTTCTCCGGTGCAGCGGTGCTGTGTCTTTCCTTCCTGGGGTTCGACGCGGTGTCGACCATGGCCGAGGAAGCGCGCAACCCCCGGTATCGCATTCCCACGGCAATCATGGCCGTGACCCTGATAGGCGGTGTGCTGTTCGTGATCGTGGCTTACTTCGCACAACTGGTGTTCCCTGAGTGGAAAACCTTCGTCGACGCCGATTCCGCATCGGTGGACGTCATGCGTCGTGTGGGCGGGGAGATGCTGGTAACGGCGTTCACGGCCACCTATGTCGCGGGCTGCTTCGCTTCGGCGATGGTGTCTCAGGCGAGCGTTTCCCGGGTGTTGTTCGCGATGGGCCGGGATGGCGCGTTGCCTCGCGTGTTCGGGGTCCTGATGACGAAGAAACGGGTGCCGGTGACGGCGGTCCTGGTGGTCAGTCTGCTGTCCATGATCGCCCTGGTGATTACCCTGGATACCGTTGCGAACATGATCAGTTTCGGCGCGCTCTTTGCCTTCTCGGCGGTCAATCTGGCAGTGATCAAGCACTATCTGGTCGACGAGCGCAAAACCGGGCTCAAGAACTTCGTACTGTATGGATTGATTCCTGCCTTGGGGTTCCTCTCGACCGTCTGGCTGTGGACCAGCCTGTCGCACATGTCCTTCGTGATCGGACTGTGCTGGATGGCGCTTGGGCTCGTGGTATTGCTGAGCGTCACGCAAATGTTCCGTGTCAAATTGCCGGAACTGCAAATGGCTGAAAAATAAGCGGTTTCACCGAGGGGCGAGATTCGCCCCTCGGTGTGACGTTGTTCTTTGCATCAATCAGTTACATTTATAGAATAGACAGATCAATCCTGTCTGTTTCCGAGCACCTCATGGCCATCAACTTCGACCTCAACGACCTGCAAGCCTTTCGCGCGGTGGTCGAACAGGGGAGTTTTCGCAAGGCCGCCGACACCGTTCGCATCTCCCAGCCGGCCCTGAGCCGACGTATCGAAAAGCTCGAGGACGCCCTCGGCGTGCGGCTGTTCGAGCGCACCACGCGCAAGGTCAGCCTGACCCAGGCCGGTCGCGGTTTCATGCCCCGGGTCGAGCGCCTGCTGGATGATCTGGACATCGCCTTGCTGGGCATCAGTGAAGTCGCCTCGAACCGTCTCGGCCATGTCACTGTCGCCTGCGTGCCCTCGGCGGCGTACTACTTCATGCCCCGGGTGATCGCGCGCTATCACCAGCAATTTCCCAAGATCAAGGTCAAGGTGCTCGACTCCAGCGCCCACGAAGTGCTGAGCGCGGTGGTCAATGGCGAGGCGGATTTCGGCCTGAGCTTCATGGGCACTCTGGAGGCCGAGGTGGATTTCGAGCCGCTGGTGCAGGAAAGCTACGTGGTCGCCTGCCGCCGTGATCACCCTCTGGCCGGGCGCAGCAGCGTGACCTGGGACGAGTTTTATCAGCAGGATTACATCTCGCTGGACAAGACCTCAGGCAACCGCTTCTTGCTGGATCAGGCGCTGACGCGGGTGGTGCCGCAGCGGCCAAGCATCTGCGAGACCCTGCATGTGACGACCATGATCGGTCTGGTGGAGGCGGGATTGGGGGTGGCGGCGGTGCCGCTGATGGCGATGCCGGCAGCGGATCACCCGATTCTGACGCGGGTGCCGCTCACCGATCCGCAGGTGATACGCAGCGTCGGCCTGATCAAGCGCCGGGGTCGAACCCTGACCCCGGCTGCACTGGAACTGGAACGGCTGGTGGTGGAAATGAAAGTCCTGCCGCCCTCGGTCAGCGACTGACCGAATCCAGGCCGGTGGCCTTCACATCCGGTTGCGCGGCGCAGGAGGCCAGGTAATCCAGCAGCGCCCTGGCTTCGGCCGGGTGCTGCGCGCCCACCGGGATCCCGGCGGCAAAGCGCGTCACGGACTGCACCGACTCCGGAATCTTCGCCACGAAACTCACCCCCGGCACTGGCAGCAGTTCGCTGACCTGCTGGAAGCCCAGTTGATAATCGCCGGTGGCGACCACCGAGCCCACGGGGATCTTGGGCACCATGGTCGATTTGCCCTTCAGCTGGTCTTCGATGCCCAGGCGCTTGAACAGCTGCTGTTCGATGTAGACACCGCTGGCGCTGTCGGAATAGGCCACGGATCTGGCGTCGAGCAGGGTCTTTTTCAGGCCGTCCACCGAGCTGATGTCCGGCTTGGGCGCGCCTTCACGCACCACCAGGCCGATCCGCGAGTCCGCCAGTTCGACCCGTGACGCCGGGTCGACCTTGCCTTGCTTGATCAGGTCGTCCAGGGCGTAACCGACCATGATCACCACATCGGCTTTCTCGCCACGGGCCAGGCGATTGGGGATCGCTTCCGGGGCCTTGCCCATCGACGGACCCAGTGCGGTGTCGAGTGTATTGCCGGTGGACGCGGCGAATTTCGGGCCGAGGATTTTATAGGCCGCAGTGAAACCGCCGGAGGTCATCACGCGGATCTCTTCGGCCTGGGCGACGGTGCTCGCGCCCAGGCTGACCAGCAGCGCCAGGGCCGCGACATTGAACAGTTTTTTCATGGACAGGGTCTCGATCAAGGCGGGTTTCACGACAGCACCGGTTGCAGACGGCCGCCGGCACGGCGATACAGGTACAGCGTCGCGCACAGGGCGCAGAGCGCTGCCACACTCATCCAGTAGCCGGGCGCCGCTTTGTCGCCGGTGTACTGGATCAGGAAGGTCGACATCGCCGGGGTGAAACCGCCAAACAGCGCCGTGGCCAGGCTATAAGCCAGGGAGAAACCCGCGACCCGCACCTCGACCGGCATGATTTCCGTCAGCGCCGGGATCATCGCGCCGTTGTACAGGCCATAAATGAACGACAGCCACAGCAGCACCAGCAGCATGTTGATGAAGCTTGGTGCCTGCACCAGGTACGACAGCGCCGGATAGGTCGTCGCCAGTGCCAGCAGGGCCATGGCGATCAGCACCGGACGACGGCCGATGCGGTCCGACAATGCCCCGCCAATCGGCAGCCAGAAGAAGTTCGACACACCCACCAGCAAAGTCACCAGCAGCGCATCGGAGGTGCTCAGGTGCAGCACAGTTTTGCCGAAGGTCGGCGCGTACACGGTGATCAGGTAGAAGGCGGTGGTGGTCAGGGCGACCATCAGCATGCCGGCGAACACGGTGACCCAGTTTTGCGCCAAGGTGCGGAACACTTCGCGCATGCTCGGGCGGTGTTTACGGGTGGCGAACTCTTCGGTTTCTTCCAGGTTGCGGCGCAGCAGGAAGATGAACGGCACGATCATGCAGCCGACGAAAAACGGAATCCGCCAGCCCCAGTCGGCGATGGCCGCGGGCGCCATCCACTGGTTGAGGGCATAACCCAGGGCGGCGGCGACAATGATCGCCACTTGCTGGCTGCCGGACTGCCAGCTGGTGAAAAAGCCCTTGCGGCCGGGCGTGGCGATCTCCGAGAGATACACCGAGACGCCGCCCAGTTCGGCACCGGCCGAGAAGCCTTGCAGCAGCCGGCCGACCAGCACCAGCGCCGGGGCGAACAGGCCGATGGTTTCGTAACCGGGCACCAGCACAATCAATATCGTGCCGCTGGCCATGATCGACAGGGTGACGATCAGGCCCTTGCGCCGGCCGACGTCATCGATGTAGGCACCGAGCACCACCGCGCCCAAAGGACGCATCAAAAAGCCCGCGCCGAATACGGCGAAGGTCATCATCAGGGAAGCGAATTCGCTGCTGGCAGGAAAGAACACCGACGCGATCTGCGTGGCGTAGAAGCCGAAAAGAAAGAAATCGAACTGTTCGAGGAAGTTGCCCGAGGTGACCCGGAAGATTGCGCTGGCCCGGGAGCGTCCGCGCGGAATTGTGGCTGTCATCGATAAGTACTCCACCGCTTTTATGACGTACGCCGACAGGTTGTGGCGCACGGATCTTATTGGGGCGGATAGTGGCGCAGGGGGATCGATATGTTAATTGCATAGTTGGCATGCATTGATGCGTGAAACGGATCAATGGGTGTGGCCGCTCTGGCGCCTTCGCGGGCAAGCCTCGCTCCTACGCAGACCGCGTTCAACCCATAGGAGGCCGTCGCGATCTTGCAGCCAGGGCTAGACTTGAGTGGCAGGCTATCCGCAACTTAATCGTCCGCCCGGCAGGAGGTCATCAGCATGACTACCGGTTCTGCCAGCCCTGCGCCCGCATCGGAGAACTCCCAACTCTCCGCCCACTTCGGCGGGCCGGCCTTGTTGTTCGGTGCGTACTTGTTTTTCTATTCGTGGCTGCATCTGTTCTATTACTTCAAGACCTTCGGCATACCGCTGGTTTCGCTGGATATCTCACTGTATTTCTATCTCGCCTTCGCCTGGACCGTGGCGAAGCAGTTCGGTGTCCAGGCCCTGGCGGGGCTGGGCATCGGCGCAATCCTTTATGTGGCACTCAATGGCGGGTGGTCTTGCGACAACCGGCATTTTCCCTACTTCCTGCACAGAGCCCTGTTCGCGATTTTCCTGATCATCGGCCTGTGGTGTACGTCGGTTGTGGCCGAACATTACGGCACGCTCCAGGCGCAACAAGTGCGGGACGGTGGAGTGCTGCGCCCGATCCGCTTGCACTTCGATGAAAAGCACATCAATGACTTTCCGCCTGAACTGATGGCGGCGACAACCAGCAAGGACGGTGGTGTGAAAGAGGCGGTACTGCTGATCGAAACGAAGGAGATCTATTACGTGCTGGTGCAGAAGGTGCTGATGAAAACCGATAAACAGGAGCAGCGTTACGACTCCTTCGGTACGGTGTATCAAGTGCCGAAGAAGCAGGTGACCTACGCTCAAATCGATGTGCCCAACATGTCGCGCAAGAGCGACACGTGGTCTTTGGAGCAATTCAAATAAGGGTCCGCAGTGGATCGGACCGATGGCAGGTGCGCTATGACCAGATCCCTGATTGCTTTGGCACTCTTGACGGGTGTCGGCGCAGCGCAAGGCGAACAGATTTTGATGATGCCCGGTGGCGAACAGTACCTGGGCAATCAGACGGTGGATCAGTCGGGGATTTTCGTCGATTGCGACAAACGCCCGCATCGTTCGGCCGATGGAAAGATCCAGCCGACCAGCCTGCGGTGCAAGGATGACACCAAGATCCATGCGTCCGCGCAGCCGCTCATTACCCAATCACCGCTGGAAGTGGTGAGCGTGAATCCTGAGCAAAAGAAGATCGAAGTCATGGAAGGCAGCACGATCAAGATCCTCGACCTGAAGCAGTTTCCGGATTTTCACTGGTTTGAATTCAACAAGGGCGACCAGATCGGCATCGTGACTGAAAAGAAAAGCAGCACGGCGACCTGGATCCTGCCGGAAGCGATCTTCGACAAGGACTTCGCTGTCGATGCCCGGAAAAAAGAGCAGGACAAGAAAATCCTGGAGCAGCTGACTCACCCCGACAAAGGTGCCTGAGGTGTTGCCAGGCGGATGATTTTCTGGGAAAACCACGCCCCTCGAATACTCCCGGTAGACAGACCATCGTCATGAAAGAAGAACTGCAAATCATCGATCTCCAGCAAGGCGACGGCAAGGCCGCCGTCAAGGGCGCGCTGATCACCACCCATTACCGTGGCTGGCTGGAAGACGGCACCGAATTCGACTCATCCTACAGTCGGGGCAAACCGTTCCAGTGCGTGATCGGCACGGGGCGTGTAATCAAAGGATGGGATCAGGGGCTCATGGGCATGCAAGTGGGTGGCAAGCGCAAGCTGCTGGTGCCGGCGCATCTGGGCTATGGCGAACGCAGCATGGGCAAGATCACGCCGAACTCGAACCTGATTTTCGAGATTGAATTGCTGGAAGTTCTGACGCGGGATGATTGACGCAGCAACTCTGTAGGAGCTGCCGCAGGCTGCGAACTTTTGACTTTGTTTTTCAAGACCAAAAGATCGCAGCCTGCGGCAGCTCCTACAGGTGATTTCAGCGCAGGGTATACCCGCTATCCACCACCCAATCCTGGCCGATCACGTTGCGCGCGCCATTGCCAAGCTGGAACAGGATCACATCGGCCACGGCCCCCGGCTCCAGAAACTGACCGTCGAGCAACCGCTGGTTGACCGTGCTGGCCACGGCGTTCAGCTCTTCGTTCTTCAATCCCAGGGTCGACCAGATGGGCGTCGCGGTCGGGCCCGGGGACACGGTGTTGATGCGAATGCCGTGAGGCGCCAGTTCCACCGCCAGCGTACGCGCGTGGTGGATCAGCGCGGCCTTGGAGGCGATGTAGGCGGCCAGGCCCGGGAAGGTCACCTGTGCCAGGAAGGTGCCGATGAACACCACCGAGGCCGATGCCGCCAGATGCCCGCGCAGGCAGGCCAGGGTGTTCAGCGCGCCGGCACCGTTGACCGCCCATTGCCGGTCGAAGGCCGCCAGGTCCAGGCCGTCGGCCAGTTGCGCGATACCGGCGTTCGGTACCAGGAAGCTTACGGGGCCCATGTTCGAGGCCTGTTTTGCCAGGCGTTCCAGGTCGGCCGGTTGGGTCACATCACCCGCAACCCACGAAAGCTGGGTCCTGAAGCGTTCAGCCAATTCCCCCAATCCACCGATCTGACGCGACATCGCCAGCACACGCGCCCCCTGGCCCAACAGGCGTTCGGTGACAGCCAGGCCGATCCCGGAACTGGCGCCGGTGACCACCGCCAGACGATCTTGAAAAGCGTTGTTCATACAGAGGTTTCCTTTTGGTCAGTAAACTTTTGCAGCTCACATTCCAAAAAGCGGGCCAAGGTGAGAGGCCTTCAAGTACGGGCGTTCCAGGTTGATTGTGGTTATTTTGACCTGGATCAAAATTGGTCATTAAGACTTGCACGTAGTCAGAACGACTCCTACAGAGACGGTGTAAGGCTGTATTTTTTCGGCGCGCTTGAGTAGGGTCGCTGCCCATGAAAGTCATCGGAACAGTCCCCAATGTCGAACTTCAAGGAAATGGTCCAGCAATTGGACGCCGCCTATCGCCACTGGACAGGCACCGGCCTGCCAACACCTGCCTTTGCGAACGAAGACGAGCGTCTTGAGTGGTTGCACGCGCGTGCGCCTTACGCCTTGCTGGCCCATGGCACGCAAGCCGATCCGGTTTTCTACTATGCCAATGAGCAGGCGCTGGCCAGCTTCAAGTACCCGCGCGAGCAATTCATCGGCATGCCCTCGCGCTTCAGTGCATCGCCGCTGGACCGCGCCCTGCGCCAGACGCTGCTCGAACAGGTCACGGCCAATGGTATCGCCCATGGCTACAGCGGCTATCGGGTCGACAGGCAAGGGCATGCGTTCATGATTCACGAAGGCAAGGTCTGGACGTTGCTCGATCACAATGGCGAGCACCAGGGCCAGGCGGCGCTGTTCTGGCCGGACGCCGAGCGGGTCGGGCAGTTGGAGTAATCCGACCGGGGGCCAATGCCCGGGTTGTTTCGTGGCGGCAGACGCATTACTGTATATGCAAACAGTACAGGCCCGCCCCATGGAACTCATCGACAAGCTCAGCATTCTCGCCGACGCCGCCAAGTACGACGCGTCCTGCGCCAGCAGCGGGGCGCCCAAGCGCAGTTCCGAGGGCAAGCGGGGGCTGGGTTCTACCGACGGCATGGGCATCTGCCACAGCTATACGCCGGACGGGCGCTGCGTTTCGCTACTCAAGGTCCTGCTGACCAATTTCTGCCTCTACGACTGCCAGTACTGCGTCAACCGCCGTTCCAGCGATGTCCCCCGCGCGCGTTTTACCCCGGAAGAGGTGGTAACGCTGACCCTGGACTTCTACCGGCGCAATTGCGTCAGCGGGCTGTTCCTCAGTTCCGGGATCATCCGCAGCGCCGACTACACCATGGAGCAACTGGTCCGCGTCGCCCGCTTGTTGCGCGAGGAGCATGAGTTTCGTGGCTACATCCACCTCAAGACCATTCCCGAGGCCGATCCGGCGCTGATCGAGGAGGCTGGGCGCTACGCCGACCGCCTGAGCGTCAATATCGAGTTGCCCACCGATGCCAGCCTGCAGACCCTGGCCCCGGAAAAACAGCTGGGCTCGATCAGGCAGGCGATGCGGACCATCTACACCGGCGAGCAAACCGTGCTCAACGAACCCCGGACGCCCCGGTTCGCGCCGGCCGGGCAAAGCACGCAGATGATCGTCGGGGCCGACGACACCGACGACAGCACCATCCTCCACGGTGCGCAGGCGCTGTACGGCAACTTCAAACTGCGCCGGGTCTATTATTCGGCGTTCAGCCCGATTCCCCATAGCCCCAAGAGCGTGCCGCTCGCCGCGCCGCCGTTGATGCGTGAGCATCGGCTGTATCAGGCTGATTTTCTGCTGCGCAGTTACGGCTACTCCGCCGGCGAACTGCTCAAGGGACCGGGGAACCTGGCGTTGGACATCGACCCGAAACTGGCGTGGGCACTGGCCAATCGCGAGGTGTTTCCGCTGGATCTCAATCGCGCCGAGGCGTCCCTGATCGCGCGAATCCCCGGCATCGGCCTGCGCACCACCGAACGCCTGGTGGCGTTGCGCCGGGAGCGGCGGATTCGTTACGAAGACCTGGCCCGGATGCGTTGCGTGCTGGCCAAGGCCAAACCCTTCGTCATTACCAGCGATTACCACCCGCAGCAGGCCGAGGTCACCAGTCAGCTGCTTTACCAGCAACTGCGCGACCGGCCTCAGCCGCAACAGATGGGGTTGTGGGGATGATTCACCTCGATTGCGACGACCTGTTCGACAACTGGCGCCAGCAGGCGCGCTGGCTGCTCAGTCACGAGGTCGACCCCAGTCGGGTCAGTTGGGCCAGTGACAGTGTGGCGGATCTGTTTGCCAGTGATGACGCACCGCCAGCAACCCAGGGGCCGTTCCAGGCTCGGGTTCCACGGGCCCTGCTCGATACCCTCGAACACGCCGCTCAATACCGGGGCGATCAGCGCTGGAGCCTGTTGTACGAAGTGCTTTGGCGGGTCAGTCATGGCGACCGTACCGCGATGCTGGCCGGTGACCGGCTTGGCAGTGAATTAACCAGGAGAATCAAGCAGGTACAGCGCGAAGCTCATCATTTACATGCGTTCGTGCGCTTTGTGGCGGTGGCACAGAGTGAGGGGCCTGAATACGTGGCCTGGCACGAACCGGCCCACGACATCCTGCGCAGTGCCAGCGAGCACTTCATCGGCCGCATGGGCCGCCATCGCTGGCTGATCGCGACACCCCGCGACGGGGTTTACTACGACGGCCAGCAACTGATTTACCAACGACAGTGCTCGCCTGAGTGGCAGCAACTGGCGAAAAACGCCGACGATCCCCACGGCGCCATGTGGCTGACCTACTACAGCCACACGTTCAACCCGGCGCGTTTGAACCCGAAAGTCATGCAGGGACATTTGCCGGCACGGTTCTGGAAGAACCTGCCTGAAGGCGCATTGATCCCCGAACTGATCACCCAGGCGCGCACCGGCAAACAGCAGGACGGCCAGGCCAGCGGCATCAAGGGCAGGGCGGGCAAGCGCATTGCCGAGCGCCGCTGATCGCGCCCAATAAAAAGCCCCCCAGTGCCGAGGCAATGGGGGGCTTCTGTTAGCCGCTGGTGTCAGGTCAAACCTTGACGATCCAGCCCGCTGGCGCTTCGACGTCGCCGGTTTGCACGCCGGTCAGCTCTTTGTAGAGCTTCTGGGTGATCGGGCCGACTTCGGTTTCGCTGTGGAACACGTGCAGGTGGTCTTTGTAGCTGATGCCGCCGATCGGGGTGATCACCGCGGCAGTACCGCAGGCACCGGCTTCCTTGAAGTCCGAGAGCTTGTCGATCAGCACGTCGCCTTCGACCACTTCCAGGCCCAGACGGGACTTGGCCAGTTCGATCAGCGACAGGCGGGTGATGCCCGGCAGTACCGATGGCGATTTCGGGGTCACGAACTTGTTGTCGTGGGTGATCCCGAAGAAGTTGGCCGAACCGACTTCCTCGATCTTCGAGTGAGTCATCGGGTCCAGGTAGATGGCGTCGGCGTAGTGCGCCTTCTTCGCCAGGGAGCCGGGCATCAGGCTGGCGGCGTAGTTGCCACCGACCTTGGCGGCACCGGTGCCCTGAGGCGCGGCGCGGTCGAAGTCGGAGATGATGAAGTTGTGCGGGGTCAGGCCGCCCTTGAAGTAGGCGCCGACCGGGATGCAGAAGATCGAGAAGATGAATTCCGGCGCGGTACGCACGCCGATGTTGTCACCCACGCCGATCACGAACGGGCGCAGGTACAGCGCGCCGCCGGTGCCGTAAGGCGGGATGAAACGCTCGTTGGCGCGAACCACGGCTTTACAGGCCTCGACGAACTGGTCGGTGTCGACCTGTGGCATCAGCAGGCGACCGCAGCTGCGCTGCATGCGCATGGCGTTCTGGTCCGGACGGAACAGGTTGATCGAGCCGTCCTTGCAACGATAGGCCTTCAGGCCTTCGAAGCATTGCTGGCCATAGTGAAGGGCAGTGGAGCCTTCGCTGATGTGCAGCACGTTATCGTCGGTCAGGGTGCCTTTGTCCCACTCGCCATTGCGAAAGTACGACAGATAGCGCTTGTCGGTCTTGATGTAGTCAAAACCCAGCTTGTCCCAATTGATGCTTTCGTTACCCATGACACCCTCTATCACTTAACAACCGTCGAAACGGTACAAGGCTTCTGACGTTTTTTGGATGGGGACAACAATACTTCATTCCGGGCCTGTTTCGCAGCCCGGGCGATAGGGGGATTGGCAGATTTCTTAGCCTGCTCATCAAATTCCCCTTCCGGGAAGGGAAAAGATCGCAGCCTGCGGCAGCTCCTGCAGGAAAAATGCAATCCCGTGCAGGAGCTGCCGAAGGCGGCGATCTTTTGACCTTTATATGTGCAACGCATGCCCCAGCGCACGCAACGCCGCTTCCTGCACCGCCTCGCCCAGCGTCGGATGGGCGTGGATGGTGCCGCCGATGTCTTCCAGGCGCGCGCCCATTTCCAGGCTTTGCGCGAATGCGGTGGACAGTTCGGAGACGGCGGCACCCACCGCCTGCCAGCCGACGATCACATGATTGTCGCGACGGGCGACCACGCGCACGAAGCCGCTTTTGGACTCCAGCGTCATGGCCCGGCCATTGGCGGCGAACGGGAAGCTGGCGACGATGCAGTCCAGACCCGCGGCATTGGCCTCGTCCGGGGTCATGCCGACTACCACCAGTTCCGGGTCGGTGAAGCACACGGCGGCGATGGCGGTGGGGTTGAACTCGCGGGACTTGCCGCTGATCAGCTCGGCCACCATTTCGCCCTGGGCCATGGCCCGGTGGGCGAGCATCGGTTCGCCGCTCAGGTCGCCGATGGCATAGACGTTGCGCATGCTGGTCTGGCAACGGTTGTCGACCTTGATCGAGGCACCGTTCATTTCCAGGTTCAGCGCTTCGAGGTTCCAGCCCTGAGTGTTCGGCTTGCGGCCCACGGCCACCAGCACCTGATCGGTTTCCAGGTTCAGGGTGACGCCTTGCTGGTCCAATACCTGCAAAGTATTTGCATTGGAATCAAAGCCCTGGACGCTATGCTTCAAGTAAAGCTTCACGCCCAGTTTCCTCAGTTCTTCCAGTACTGGCTGGGTCAGTTCGGCGTCGTAGGCCGGCAGGATGCGCTCCTGGGCTTCGACCACGCTGACTTCGGCACCGAGCTTGCGATAGGCAATCCCCAGTTCCAGGCCGATATATCCACCGCCTACTACGATCAGGCGCTTGGGCACGGCAGTCGGCGCCAGGGCTTCGGTGGAGGAGATGATCGGCCCGCCGATCGGCAGCATCGGCAGGTTCACGCTTTTCGAGCCGGTGGCCAGCACCAGGTGCTCGCAGTGGATGCGGGTATCGCCCACATCGACGGTTTTGCCGTCGACCACCTTGGCCCAGCCCTGAATCACCTGGACCTTGTTCTTTTTCAGCAGCGCGGCGACACCGGTGGTCAGACGATCGACGATGCCGTCCTTCCACTCGACGCTCTTGCCGATGTCCAGGGTCGGCGCCGACACGTTGATGCCCAGCGCCGAATGCTGGCTGTGGTGCCGGGTCTGATGGAATTGCTCGGCGACATGAATCAGCGCCTTGGACGGAATGCAGCCGATGTTCAGGCAGGTGCCGCCCAGGGACTCGCCCTCGACCAGAATGGTCGGGATGCCCAGCTGGCCGGCACGGATCGCCGTTACATAACCGCCAGGGCCGCCGCCGATGATCAGCAGTGTGGTGTTCAACGTTTGCATGCAGCTCTCCACCAGAAATCAGTCCACAAACAATGTGGCGGGTTGTTCGAGCAGGCCACGCACGGCCTGGATGAAGAGTGCCGCGTCCATGCCGTCGACCACGCGGTGATCGAAGGAGCTGGAGAGGTTCATCATCTTGCGGATCACCACCTGGCCTTTGATCACCATCGGCCGTTCGACGATCTTGTTCACGCCGACAATCGCCACTTCCGGCAGGTTCAGCACCGGGGTGCTGACGATGCCGCCCAACGCGCCAAGGCTGGTCAGGGTAATGGACGAGCCGGACAGCTCATCGCGGCTGGCCTTGCCGTTGCGCGCGGCGGTCGCCAGGCGGGAAATCTCCGCAGCGCTGTCCCACAGGCTGCGTGCCTCGGCGTGACGCACCACCGGCACCATCAGGCCGATATCGGCCTGGGTGGCGATGCCCACGTGCACCGCGCCGAGGCGGGTGATGACCTGGGCTTCGTCGTCGTAGCGGGCGTTGATCTGCGGGAAGTCGCGCAGGGCGACGACCAGGGCACGGACCAGGAACGGCAGCAGGGTCAGCTTGCCGCGGGTCGCACCATGTTTTTCGTTGAGATGCGCGCGCAGCTCTTCGACGGCGGTGACGTCGATTTCCTCGACATAGCTGAAGTGCGCGGCGCGCTGGGTGGCTTCCTGCATGCGCTGGGCAATCTTGCGGCGCATGCCGATGACCTGAATCTGTTCTTCATCGTTACGTTGGGCGTAAGCGCCGTTGGCGGACGAAGCGTTGGACTGACCCTGGGCCAGATAGGCGTCCAGGTCTTCGTGCAGGATACGGCCGGCTGGACCGGAGCCGCGTACCAGACGCAATTGAATGCCCATGTCCAGCGCATGCTTGCGCACGGCCGGCGAGGCCAGCGGGCGCTCATCGGCGGTGCGGGAGACCATCGGTGTCTGGCAAACCGGAGCCGGACGCGGAGCCGCTACCGGAGCGGGTTTGCTTTCGACGACTGCTTCGACCTTGGGCGCTGCCACCGGCGCTTCTTTAACGGAAACGGCCGGTGCCGCGTGGTGAGCGGACTCCTTGACGTTGCCCGCACCTTCCACTTCGATGCTGATCAGCACGCTGCCGACCGCCATCACTTCACCCGGCTGGCCGCCCAGGGAAATCACCTTGCCATGCACCGGCGACGGAATGTCCACCATCGCCTTGTCGGTCATGACATCGGCCAGCACCTGATCTTCGACGACCATGTCGCCCACCTTGACGTGCCATACCGACAGTTCAACTTCTGCAATGCCTTCGCCAATGTCCGGCATTTTAATAACGTGCGTGCCCATTCAGACCTCCATGACCCGTTTCAAAGCCGCGCCCACTCGGGACGGACCGGGGAAATACGCCCACTCTTGCGCGTGCGGGTAGGGGGTGTCCCAACCGGTGACGCGTTCGATCGGCGCTTCCAGGTGGTGGAAGCAGTGCTCTTGCACCAGCGCCGCCAGCTCGGCGCCGAAGCCGCAGGTGCGGGTCGCTTCGTGAACGATCACGCAACGGCCGGTTTTCTTCACCGACTTGGTGATGGTTTCCAGGTCCAGCGGCCACAGGCTGCGCAGGTCGATGACTTCGGCGTCCACGCCGCTTTCTTCAGCGGCCACCTGCGACACGTAGACGGTGGTGCCGTAGGTCAGCACGGTGACGTCCTTGCCCGGACGGGCGATGGCGGCAACGTCCAACGGAACGGTGTAGTAGCCGTCCGGAACCTGTGCGGCGGGGTGTTTGGACCATGGGGTCACCGGACGTTCGTGGTGACCGTCGAACGGGCCGTTGTACAGGCGTTTTGGCTCGAGGAAGATCACTGGGTCATCGTTTTCGATGGAGGCGATCAGCAGGCCCTTGGCGTCGTAGGGGTTGGACGGCATGACGGTGCGCAGGCCGCACACCTGAGTGAAGAGTGCCTCGATGCTCTGGCTGTGGGTCTGGCCGCCGTAGATGCCGCCGCCGCAAGGCATGCGCAGGGTCAGGGGCGCGGTGAACTCGCCGGCCGAGCGATAACGCAGGCGCGCGGCTTCGGAAATGATCTGGTCGTAGGCCGGGTACACGTAGTCGGCGAACTGGATCTCCACCACCGGGCGCAGGCCGTAGGCACCCATGCCCACGGCGGTGCCGACGATACCGCTTTCGGAGATCGGCGCGTCGAACACTCGCGAGGTGCCGTACTTGTTCTGCAGGCCTTCGGTGCAACGGAACACGCCGCCGAAGTAACCGACGTCCTGGCCGAACACCACCACGTTGTTGTCGCGCTCAAGCATCACGTCCATGGCCGAGCGCAGGGCCTGGATCATGGTCATGGTGGTCGTGGTCATGGCGGTTTCCAGCTGAATATTGTTGTTGTGATCGTTCATGTCAGATCCCCAGCTGCTGACGCTGGCGCTTCAAGTGCTCCGGCATCTCTTTATAGACGTCTTCGAACATGGTCGCAGCGCTTGGAATCTGGCCACCGGCGAGGGTGCCGAACTGTTCGGCCTGCTTCTGCGCGGCGATCACTTCGGCTTCCAGCTCGGTGCTGACGGCAGCGTGTTCCTCTTCGGACCAGTGGCCGACCTTGATCAGGTGCTGCTTGAGACGCGCGATCGGGTCACCCAGCGGGAAGTGGCTCCAGTCGTCGGCAGGACGGTATTTGGACGGGTCGTCGGAGGTCGAGTGCGGGCCGGCGCGGTAGGTGACCCATTCGATCATGGTCGGGCCGAGGTTGCGCCGGGCGCGTTCGGCGGCCCAGGCGGAAGCGGCGTAGACCGCGTAGAAATCGTTGCCGTCAACGCGCAGCGAAGCGATGCCGCAACCCACGCCACGACCGGCGAAGGTGGTGGCTTCACCACCGGCAATCGCCTGGAAGGTGGAGATCGCCCACTGGTTGTTCACCACGTTGAGGATCACTGGCGCGCGGTACACGTGGGCGAAGGTCAGGGCGGTGTGGAAGTCGGATTCGGCGGTGGCGCCGTCGCCGATCCAGGCCGAAGCGATTTTTGTGTCGCCCTTGATCGCCGAGGCCATGGCCCAGCCGACGCCCTGGACGAATTGGGTGGCGAGGTTGCCGGAAATGGTGAAGAAGCCGGCATCTTTGACCGAATACATGATCGGCAGCTGGCGACCCTTGAGCGGGTCCTTCTCGTTGGACAGCAGCTGGCAGATCAGGTCCACCAACGGCACGTCACGAGCCATCAGGATGCTCTGCTGGCGGTAGGTCGGGAAGCACATGTCATCGATGTTCAGCGCCAGGGCCTGGGCGCTGCCGATGGCTTCCTCGCCAAGGCTCTGCATGTAGAAGGACATTTTCTTCTGACGCTGGGCGACCACCATGCGGTTGTCGTAGATCCGCGTCTTGAGCATGGCGCGCATGCCTTTGCGCAGAATCTCCACCGGCACGTTTTCGGCCCACGGACCCAAGGCATTGCCCTGATCGTCGAGCACACGGATCAGGCCACGGGCCAGGTCAGCGGTGTCCGAGGGTTCTACGTCGATAGGGGGTTTGCGCACGGTGCCGGCATCGGTCAGGTGCAGGTAGGAGAAGTCGGTTTTACAGCCCGGGCGGCCCGAGGGTTCGGGGACGTGCAGGCGCAGCGGTTCATACGCTTGGGTCATGGCTTCTACGCTCGATCTTGTGAATTTCTTGTAGTGAGCTGACAGATTTCGTTCGATGGAAGAAATCTTGTCCTACAACAATCATAGGCCCGGCCAAGGAGAATATTTCTCTCTGTTTCGTTGCACTGAAGACTATTTGCAGATAAAAAATCTGCATACGAATAAAAAGCAGGTGGTTTTGTCTCATGCGCAAACTGGACCGTACCGATATCGGCATTCTCAACAGCCTCCAGGAGAATGCGCGCATCACTAACGCTGACCTGGCGCGTTCGGTGAACCTGTCGCCGACGCCCTGTTTCAACCGGGTCAAGGCGATGGAAGAACTGGGGGTGATTCGCGAGCAGGTGACGCTGCTGGACGCCGACATGCTGGGGCTGCATGTAAACGTGTTCATCCATGTCAGCCTGGAAAAGCAGGTGGAGAGGGCGCTGCAGCATTTCGAAGAGGCGATTTCCGATCGCCCGGAGGTGATGGAGTGCTACCTGATGGCCGGTGATCCGGACTATCTGATTCGGGTATTGGTGCCGAGCATCCAGTCGCTGGAGCGCTTCATGATGGACTTTCTGACCAAGGTGCCGGGGGTGGCCAATATTCGCTCCAGCTTTGCGCTCAAGCAGGTGCGCTACAAGACGGCGCTGCCGTTGCCGGCGAACGGGTTGACGCTGGATATCTGAAGATCAAGAGATCGCAGCCTTCGGCAGCTGCTGCAAGGATCTGCAGCCGCCCCCGTGAAACCTGTGGGAGCGGGCTTGCTCGCGAAGGCGGCGTCTTCGCGGGCAAGCCTCGCTCCTACGGGAATTTAGAATTGATTCAAGGGGATTTTCAGGTAGGTGACGCCGTTGTCCTCCGCCGGCGGCAGGTTCCCCGCCCGCACATTGACCTGAATCGCCGGCAGCAACAGCGTCGGCATGCCCAACCCCGCATCGCGCCGGGTGCGCATCGCAACGAATGCCGCTTCATCGACGCCATCGCGCACATGGATGTTGTTTTTGCGCTGTTCGCCCACGGTGGTCATGCACTGCGGTGCGCGGCCGTCGGGCGGGTAATCGTGGCAGACGTAGAGGCGCACGCTGGCGGGGAAGGCCAGCAGCCTGTGGATCGAGGCGTACATCTGGTTGGCATTGCCGCCGGGAAAGTCGCAGCGCGCGGTGCCCACGTCCGGCATGAACAAGGTGTCGCCGATCAGAATCTGCTCGCCATCGATCAGGTAGGCCATGTCCGCCGGGGTATGCCCGGGTACGTGCAGGGCGGTGGCCTTGAGGTTGCCGATCATGAACGACTCGTCGGGGGCGAACAGGTGATCGAACTGCGAGCCGTCGATGCAGAATTGCGGCTCAAGGTTGAACAGCGTCTTGAACACGTTCTGCACCTTGCAGATCGACTCGCCGATGGCAATCTTGCCGCCCAGCTCACGGCGCAGGTACGGCGCGGCGGACAGGTGATCGGCGTGGGCGTGGGTTTCCAGCAGCCATTGCACCTGCAGGCGATGCTGGCGCACGAAGGCGATAATCCGGTCGGCCTGCACGGTGGTGGTCCGTCCTGCGGCGGCGTTGTAGTCGAGCACCGGATCGACGATCGCGCATTGCCCGCCATCGGCTTCGTGGATCACGTAACTGTAGGTGGACGAGGCATCGTCGAAAAACGCTTCAATCAAGGCAGGCATGGAGAGGATTCTGTCGTGGGCAAGCCATGAGGTTAGATTCATTTTCCCATTGCTGACCAGTCCCCCTCTCAATTCTGCGTCAATCAAGCCGACACAAGACCCCTGTAGCAGCTGGCGAAGCCTGCGTTCGCCAGCTGCTACATGAAGCGAGTCGTGCAGCGGTGGGGATAAGCATTATCCTGTTACTCAATCGATACCGGGCGTTCCCGGCCTTTGTCATGGATTACGAGCGTTTTATGTTGCTGGCGAGTTTTTTTGGGGTGGTGATGGGATTGGTGCTTGGCCTGACCGGAGCCGGCGGCGGCATTCTGGCCGTGCCGGCGTTGGTGCTCGGCCTGGGTTGGACCATGACCCATGCGGCGCCGGTCGCGCTGTTCGCGGTGGGCAGTTCGGCGGCGGTCGGTGCAATCGACGGCTTGCGTCATGGCCTGGTGCGCTATCGCGCGGCGATGTTGATCGCGGCGCTGGGCGCGGTGTTTTCACCGGTGGGCATCTACTTCGCCCATCAGTTGCCGGAAAAGGTCCTGATCATCCTGTTCAGCCTGCTGATGGTCATGGTCGCCGCGCGGATGTTGCGCCGCGAGCGCAAGCAAGAGGGTCCCAGCGATCACGGTCACGCCAACTGGGGGCAGAAGAACTGCATGCTCGACCAGCAGACCGGGCGCTTTTCCTGGACAGCCAAATGCACCGCGACCCTGGCCGCCCTCGGCGCAGTGACCGGCGTGGTCTCGGGACTGCTTGGGGTCGGTGGTGGCTTCCTGATCGTGCCGGCGTTCAAGCAACTGACCGACGTGCAGATGCGCGGCATCATCGCTACCTCGCTGATGGTGATCAGCCTGATCTCGGCCATTGGTGTCATCGGTGCGCTGCATGCCGGGGTGCGTATCGATGGCCTCGGTGCATCGTTTATCGCTTCAAGCATCATCGGCATGATCGTCGGCCGCAAACTCTGCGCCCGGGTGCCGGCGCGGGTGCTGCAGGTGGGGTTTGCCAGCGTCTGCCTGATCGTCGCGGCCTACATGCTGCTGCGCACGGCCCTCTGAACACCACAATCCTCTGTAGGAGCGAGCTTGCTCGCGATGGTCGTCAACGATAACGCTGGGTATATGACAGCCCGCGGTGCCTGTGCCTCCATCGCGAGCAAGCTCGCTCCTACAAGATTCTTTCGGTGTACGCCCTTGGTGGCTAACCTGGCCGACATCCGGTCTTACATCCTAATTCCCGCGCATCACCGTCCCCTCCAAAGCAGCTGAAAACCGCCTCCAAGGCAGCGTATGGCGCCATCCGTCCGCTTTCGATAATCGCCTCCGACACCTCGTCCCCCGTCGCGGAGCGCGCCATGCACAACAATAAGAATTTCACCCACCGTTTTTTACCGGCCTTCATGGTGAGTCTGTCCACCCTTGGCCTGAGTTCCGCCGTCCAGGCAGAGATCATGCTGTACGACAAGGACCAGACCACGTTCTCCACCGATGGCTACATCAACGCCTTCTACGTAAACAGCGATGTCGATCGCGCCGGCGACCAATTCGACCGCCGACAGTCACGGGTGAAAATGGGATTTCTGCCCAACTACCTTGGCTTCAACATGGGCAAGCAGGTCGATGACCTCAAGCTCGGCGCCCGTGCCTCGTTCTGGGTGACCATCAACGACAGTGAAACCAACGGCACCGACACCGCCATCGACGTGCGCCAGTTCTACGGCACCGTGGCCAATCCCGAGTGGGGCGAAGTGCTGATCGGCAAGGATTTCGGCCTGTTCGCCCGTTCCAACATTCTGCTCGATGAACTACTGGCCGGTTACGGTCAGGTCAGCGACACCCTGGGGCTGGTGGATGGTGGCGGGGTGTCTTTCGGCAACATTGGCACCGGTTATCCATACCCGTTCCCGACCTCGCAGATCACCTACCGAACCCCGGTGATGGACGGGCTGCGCGTGGCCGCTGGGATCATGGACCCGGTGGACACCAACGACAGCAGCCCGACTGGCAAGGCCTACCAGGAAAACCCGCGCACCGAGAGCGAGATCACCTACCAGTTCGACCTCGCCGGCGCGCAGATCTACAGCTGGGTCAACGGCAGCTATCAGACTTCGGACAACACCGATTCCACCGTCGATACCGTCACGTCAAAAGGTGTCGGCTACGGCGTGCAGGCGAAAATGGGCGGCCTGTCCCTGACCGGCTCGGGTTTCCAGGCCAAGGGCATCAACCCGTTCTTCACCAACAACGCCGGCGAGCCGACCCTGCGTAACGTCGACAGCGACGGCTATCTGTTGCAGGGCTCGTACAAACTGGGCAAGAACCGCCTGGCGCTGTCCTACGGCAAGACCAAGGACGATGGCAACGGCGCGGTGGGCAGCGGCGCGGACTACGAGACTCGCGGCATTGCGCTGTTCCATGACGTCAACGACAACCTGAAACTGGTGGCCGAGTACAACCAGTTCGAAATCAACGGCCACGACACCAGTGCGCAGAATGAAGACACCGATACCTTTGCGGTGGGGGCGGTGTTGAACTGGTAATCCTTCCCCACGGCATCACATCACACCCCTGTGGGAGCGGGCTTGCTCGCGAAAGCGGACGGTCAGGCAACATCAATGTGTCTGACACGCCGCCTTCGCGAGCAAGCGCGCTCCCACATTGGATCTGCGGCAGCCTGGAAGTCTGGTCCGGTACTAATCCCATCGAACCGCTTACCCACTACCCAAGTAGCATTCGTCCCACCCCGCAGCCTTCGTACACTCGTGCCTCATACACACGCACCTGCGGGGGGCGATGATGCAGCAGGTCCATAGCGAAGGTGTCGTCAGCGCCATGTCCCTGGCCACCGATCCGCAGCAGGCGGCGCAAGAGCTGGCGCGGCAGTTGTTGCACCCGAACCTGGGCTTCGTGCTGTTCTTCTGTTCCGCCGAATACGACCTGCCGGCGCTAGGCCAGGCCTTGCAGCAGAGCTTCGGCGGCATTCGCCTGGCCGGTTGCACCAGCGCCGGGGAAATCACTCCGCTGGGCTACGGGCGCAATTGCGTGACGGCGATCGGCTTCGACCATCGACACTTTTCCATCGCTCTGGAACTGATCGACGAAATGGAGCACTTCAGCCTGATCGACGCCCAGCAGATGGTCGAGCGTCTGGTCGGCGGCTGTCGCAGCAACACGCTGGCGCCGATCAAGGGCAACAGCTTTGCCCTGACCCTGCTCGATGGCCTGTCCAGCCGCGAAGAAATGGTGCTCGCCGCCCTGAGCGCGGCACTGGGCGCCATTCCGCATTTTGGTGGCTCTGCCGGTGACGACAACTACCTGACCCATACCCATGTGTATTTCGACGGCGAATTCCACAGCGGCGCGGCGGTGGTGGTACTGGTCAACACCTGGCTGGACTTCGAAGTGTTCACCACCCACCACATGCTGCCCCAGGCCGAGAAGCTGGTGGTCACCGGTGCCGATAGCGCTTCGCGGCGGGTCTTCGAACTCAATGCCGAGCCGGCCGCCGCCGAGTATGCCCGGCACATCGGCGTGCCGGTGGCCGAACTCGACCACCGGATCTTCGCCGCGCACCCATTGGCCGTGCGAATCAACGAGCAGTACTACGTGCGCGCCATCCAGCAGGTTCATCCGGACCTGAGCCTGAGTTTTTACTGCGCGGTGGAGAACGGCATCGTTCTCACCGTCATGACCACGGGGCCGCTGCTGCCGAACCTGCAAAGCCTGTTCGACGGTTTGCAGGAGCGGCTTGGCGATTTGTTGCTGACCATCGGCTGCGACTGCTTCCTGCGGCGCCTGGAACTGGAAGACCACGGCAGCCTGGAACAGATCGGCGCGTTTTTGCGCGAGCAGCGGGTGATGGGGTTCAACTCGTACGGAGAACAGTTCAATGGCATGCACATCAACCAGACCTTCACCGGCGTTGCCATTGCAAGGGGCCGGTGCCTCGGAAAACACTGAGCTGCGGGCGCAGATCGACGCCCTGCAGCACGACAACCGGAAGCTGCAACGGATCAACGCGGCGCTGATCGAGCGGATCGAGTCCGGGATCACCCGCGGCAATGATCCCTACGCAGCCTTCCAGCATTCGGTGGTGCTGGCCGAGCAGGTGCGTGAGCGCACCGACGCGCTGAACCAGGCCATGGCCGAACTCAAGGCCGGCAACCATCTACTCAGCGAAGCCCGCCTGCGCGCCGAAACCGCCCATCAACACCTGATCGATGCCATCGAGAGCATTTCCGATGCCTTCGTGCTGTTCGACGCCGAGCAACGCATCGTCCTGTTCAACAGCCGGTTCAAGGCGTTCTGGAGCAACGGCCGGGCGCGCATCCACGCCGGCATGCGCCTGGCAGAGGTCAAGCGGCTGATGCTCAACAACGGGATGTTCACCGAGGAATCTCGGGGGCATGCCGAGGAAAATCTGCTGTACCGATTGCAGGACGGGCGCTGGCTGCAGGTCAGCGAACGGCCGACCCAGGAAGGCGGACGGGTGATTCTCTTCACCGACATCACCGACGTCAAACTCAGCGAAACCGTGCGCCGCGAACAGGCACTGGCACAAAAGTCGCATCTGTTGCAGCGGGCGGTCGACAACCTGTCCCAAGGTGTGGCGATGGTCAATGCCGAGGGCATTCTTGAACTGTGGAACCGCCGGTTTCTTGAGCTCAGCGGTCTGGCGCCGGTGGCCGCGCATCGGCCGTTCGCCGAGGTGATCGCCGACAGCGAATTGACCCTGCTGACCCCGGCCAGCCGTGGCCTCAACGGGCGGCCGGTAAGGGAGTGCGAACAGCGCATGCACGATGGCCGGGTCCTGGAAATCCGTACCCATCCGCTGCCCACCGGCGGTTTCGTCAACACGTTCACCGACATCACCGAACGCTACCAGCACGCCGAAGCCCTGAGCGAAAGTGAGCGCTGGATCCGCCTGATCACCGACCATGTGCCGGCACTGATCGCCTACCTCAATGCCGATCTGGTCTACGAGTTCACCAACAAGGTCTATGAAGAATGGTACTGCTGGCCGCGCGGGGTGATGCTCGGCCAGAGCCTGCGCGAGGTGCATAGCGAACAGCATTACCAGCGTCTGGAGTCCTACGTGGCCAGGGCATTGGCCGGGGAGAGCGTGACGTTCGAATTCGCCGAGACCAACGTCAACAATCAGGAGCGCTACATGTTGCGCTCCTACGTGCCTAACCGCCTGGCCAGCGGCGAGGTGGTGGGGATTTTTGTGCTGATCCGCGATATCACCGAGCGCCGTCGCACCGCCGAGGCCCTGCATCAGGCTTATCAGAATCTTGAGTTGCGGGTTCGCGAGCGTACGGCCGAATTGACCGACCTCAACCACCAGTTGCGCCGGGAAATCGATGAGCGTCGCCGGGTCGAGTCGCGTTTGCTCGAGGCCAAGCTGGAAGCGGAGCAGGCCAACCTGTCGAAGACCAAGTTCCTTGCTGCCGTCAGTCACGACCTGCTGCAACCGTTGAACGCCGCCCGGCTGTTCACCAGCGCCTTGCTGGAGCGGCGCGAGCCGATGTCCAACGAAATTCTGGTGCGTAATGTCAGCAACTCCCTGGAAGATGTGGAGACCCTGTTGGGTACGCTGGTGGATATTTCCAAGCTCGATGCCGGTGTGATCAAGGCCGATATCGCGCCGTTCGCCTTGAGCGAGCTGCTGGAAAACCTCGCCGCCGAATACACCCAGGTGGCGCGCAGCGAAGGCCTGCAACTGCATTTCATTGGTTGCTCGGCGCTGGTGCGCAGTGACATTCAATTGCTCGCGCGGATCCTGCGCAATCTGCTCAGTAATGCCATTCGCTACACCTACAGCGGCCGTGTGGTGCTGGGGTGTCGGCGTCATCACCAACGTTTGTCGATTGAGGTCTGGGACAGCGGCATGGGCATTGCCGAGGAGCGCCTGGAAGAAATTTTCCAGGAGTTCAAGCGCGGCGATGTGCAGCGTCCGGATCAGGATCGCGGTCTGGGGTTGGGGCTGGCGATCGTCGAGAAGATCGCCGGCATTCTCGGGCACCGCATTCAGGTGCGCTCATGGCCGGGCAAGGGTTCGATGTTTTCCGTGGAGGTGCCATTGAGCGCCACCGCTCCCAAACCGTTGCCGAGCCCGCCGATGAGCGAGCCGATGCTGGAACGGCTGCGCGGCGCGAAAGTCTGGGTGCTGGACAATGACGCCACCATTTGCGCCGGCATGCGTACGTTGCTGGAGGGCTGGGGGTGCCGGGTGGTGACGGCGCTGTCGGAAGAAGATCTGGCGCGGCAGGTGGACAACTACCATGCCGAGGCGGACTTGCTGATCGCCGACTATCACCTGGACAACGACCGCAACGGCGTCGACGCCGTGGCCCGGATCAACGCCCGCCGGGCCTGCTCGATCCCGGTGATGATGATCACCGCCAACTACAGCAACGACCTCAAACAGCAGATCCGCGAACTGGGCCATACGCTGATGCACAAGCCGGTGCGGCCGATGAAACTGAAAACAGCGATGAGCCATTTGCTAGGCCCTCTGTAGGAGCGAGCAGGGTTTGGGTGTTCACCTTCTCAGATACGACCCGAAATCAATATCCCCGGCACTCAGTATCGCCTGCACGCGGTTATGCACATTGAGCTTGCGCAGGATCGCCGAGACGTGGGCCTTGACCGTGGTTTCGGCGATTTCCAGGGTGTAGGCAATCTGTTTGTTCGATTCGCCCTTGGTCATCCGCTCCAGCACTTGCAACTGCTTGCGGGTCAGGGCTTGCAACAGTTCCGGCGGGATGCTCGGGGTATCGCTCATGCGTCGGTGCGAGCTGCTGTTGCCGGTGCGGATGATGTCCGGCGGCAGGTAGACGTTGCCGTTGAGGATCTGCTGGATCGCGTCGGTCATCTGCGTGCGGGGCGAGGATTTGGTAATGAAGCCCACCGCACCATAGGTGATGGCTTGCAGAACGATCTGCTTGTCCTGCTCGGCGGAGACGATCACCACGGGGATGGTCGGCGCTTCGTTGCGCAAGTTGATCAGGCCATTGAGGCCGTGCATGCCGGGCATGTTCAGGTCGAGAAGAATCAAGTCCAGGTCATCGTGTTCCTGGGTAAGGGCCAGGGCGCTGTCGAGGTCGGCCGTTTCCATGACCTCGCTGCCGTGAAAACCATCGCTGATGACGTTATGTATGGCCTCGCGAAACAGCGGGTGATCGTCGGCAATCAGAATTTTGTACATGGCCTTTCACCTCATTATTTTGATTATGGTGTGGCAACAACACGCAGGCGTAAAGCTCAGGGGAAGGGCGCGGGGCTGGCGGGGGTAACGGGCAGGTTGGCCGCCTGCCACGCATCCAGGCCATCGCGATACCAATACAGTGACTGATAACCGAGGCTGGCAGCACGTTTGACGGCGTTCCAGCTCAACCAGCAGTCGGAGCGGCAGTAGAAAACCAGCGGTTGCCTGAGGTTGCCGCTGGTCAGTTTGTTCAGGTTGTCGGCGAAGTAGGCCTGCCACTGCGGTGTCAGCTCACCGTCGCCGGTATTGGCCAGCCAGTGGCTGCCGGGCAGGTTTTCGTGGGGTTGGTCTTCGATGAAACGGCCTTGCAGCCATTGGCGGCGGTAGACATCGATCAGCAGCGGGCGCGGAGTTTGGTCGAGCAACGCTTGCACGGCGGCGGTGTCGACGATGGTTGCGCCTTGCAACTGGTCGGGTGTGGGGCTGCGGTACAGATCGATGCGATAGCCGTCGGGTGAGAACAGCGGCGATTGTGCGTAGGCGCCAACCAGCCACAGGCTGAGGGATAGCGCGGCGAGGGTGGGACGCAACAGGCGACGTCGGGCACGCGGCATGGGCTTTATCCTTATCGTTATAAGTCCATTACATGCCAGGCGGGGTGCGTTGGGAATTCGACGATAGACAGGGAAAACCAGTACTAAAGTCGTAATTTCCCAACGCTCCTACAGTGATTTGATGTTCGCCGCGTAATCTGTGGGATCAACTGGACTTGCGCAGCGCCGCAAGCTGCGGGTTGAAGGTCAGGATCGCCAGCAGGGCAAAGACCACCGTCAATCCCGCACACACCGCCAACGCCAGTGGGTTGAAGCGCTCATACAAGGCAAACCTCACCAGTTCCACCGCATGGCTGAACGGGTTTACCGCGCAGAGCCAGTACAGCCACTCGCTCGCTTCGCGCATTTTCCAGAGCGGGTAGAGCGCCGATGACAGGAAGAACAGCGGGAAGATCACGAAATTCATCACGCCGGCGAAGTTCTCCAGTTGGCGGATGGCGTTGGACAGCAGCAGTCCCAGGGCGCTGAGCATCAAGGCCACCAGCAGCAAGGCGGGCAGGGCGAGCAGCAGGCCGGCGGCCGGTGGCTGCACACCGTAAACCCAGGCGATCGCGAGGAAGGCGTAGACCTGCAGCAGCGAAATCAGTGAGGTGGCCAGCAGTTTGCTGCACAACAGGAAGGTTCGCGGCAGTGGGCTGGTGAGCAGGACGCGCATGCTGCCCATCTCGCGGTCGTAGACCATCGACAGCGAGCCCTGCATGCCGTTGAACAACAGGATCATGCAGGCCAGTCCCGGGATGATGTAGACCTCGTAGGGAATGTAGGTGTCGTAGGGCTCGATGATGGCGATGCCCAAGGCCGCGCGGAAACCGGCGGCGAACACCAGCAGCCACAGCAACGGTCGGATCAGGGCGCTGAGGAAGCGTGTGCGTTGCAGCACGAAGCGCAGCCACTCGCGCAGCACGATGCCGCTGAAACATTGCCAGTAAGCGTTCATCGGGCAGCTCCCGTGGTAGTCAGGCGAGTGAAGGCCGAGTCCAGGTCGCCGCCGTGTTCCAGACTCAGCGCGTCGGCCTGTCCGCGGGCCACCAGTCGGCCCTGATGCAGGATCAGCAGGTCGTCGCTGGGCTGGACTTCATCCAGCAGATGGGTGGTCCAGAGCACACTGATCCGCTGCTCGCTGCACAGGTTGCGAATGTGCCGGTTGAGCGCCAGGCGGCTGGCCGGGTCGAGGCCGGCGCTGGCCTCGTCGAGCAGCAACAGGCGCGGTTGATGCAGCAGGGCGCGGGCGATTTCCACCCGGCGACGATGGCCTCCGTTGAGCTGGCGCACTCGTTCGCTGCGGCGCTCATCCAGGCCTTGCCGAGCGAGTTCCGCATCTACGCGCAGGGCAGTCTCGCGGCGGGACAAGCCATGCAGCGCAGCGTGATAGCGCAGGTTCTGTTCCACGCTCAGGTCCAGGTCCAGGGTGCTTTGCTGGAACACCACGCCCAACTGCTTGAGCGCCGGACGTGGTGTGTCGCGCAACGAGCAGCCGCCCACCCGAATATCGCCTTGCTGCAGATCGTAGAGCCGGGTCAGCAGGGCGATCAGCGTTGATTTGCCGGCACCATTGGGCCCCAGCAATGCGGCGAAACGGCCGGGTGCCAGGCTGAAACTCACCTGCCGCAAGGCCTCCCGCGGCCCATAGGCGAAACTCACGTCGCTGACTTCCAGGGCGTTCATGGCGTCACCACCACGCCCCATGGATAGCGTCCGACCTTTACCGATTTGCTGACCTTGAGGCTGTCGACATCGATCACCGAGACATCGCCGCTGACGCCGTTGGTGGCGAGCAGTTGTTTCTGGTCCGGGGTGAACGCCAGTTGCCAGACCCGCCGACCCACCAGCAGGTAATCGAGGATCTCGAAGGTCTTGGCATCGATCACCGCCACGTGATTGGCCGGGCCCAGGGCCACGAAGGCGTATTTGCCGTCGGCGCTGAGCTTGATGCCCACCGGCTGCACCTTGTCCGGGTGCACGCCCTTGATCTGGAAATTGAGCGTCTTGACCACGTTGCGGTTGGCGACGTCGAGGATCGTCACGGTGCCGCCGATTTCCGCCGAAGCCCACAACTGCTTGCCATCGTTGCTGAATTCGACGAAACGCGGGCGCTGATCGACCAGCGTGCTGTCGGCCAGGGTCTGGGTGTTGGTGTCGATCCAGTGCAGCATGTTGGTGGTTTCGCTGGTATTGACCGCCCATTTGCCGTCGGGGCTGACCGCCATGCCTTCGGGCTCGACGCCAACGTTGATCTGGCCGAGGACCTTGGAGGTCTCGGTATCGATCACCGTGACCAGTGCGTCGTCTTCGTTGGAAACGTACAACCACCGATTGTTGGGGTGCAGGGCGAATTGCTCCGGGTCCTTGCCCGAGGGCAGTTCCTTGATGATCTTGCGGGTGGCCACGTCCATCACCTGGACCCGGTCCGAGTCGCTGGCGCAGATATACAGCAGCTTGTTGTCGTGGGACAGCAGCAGGCCGCGAGGGCGCTGGCCGACGGGCAGGGTGTCGGTGACCTGCAGGGTCTGCATGTCGATCAGGCTGAGGTTGTTGTCTTTTTCGTTGGATACCCAGGCCGTGCTGGCGCTGGCGTGACCGGCGATGACCAGCAGGGCGCATGAGAGCAGGCTGAGGTGAAGGCTTGTGCGGCGCATGGCAGTTTCCTTGTTGTCGTTGTTGTGCTCAGGGAAAGCGGCAGCTGACCTCGGGCTTGTCGTAACCCAGGCTGTCCATTTCATTGAAGGGGTGCAGGAAGCCGTCCTGGGGCGACGTGCTGACCAGCGCCCGGGGCTGCACGATAGGGATCGGCTGGCGTAACTGGCCGTTCCATGGGCGGTAGCTGAGCTTGCGTCCCTTGAAGCCATCCAGCGGCAACTGATCGCCGATTTCCAGCGCACGAATCGCCATGGGCTCGGTCTGGCGCGACTTGCTGACCGCGCTTGCGATGCTGCGCACGGCGATCCAGGCGGCGAAATCACGATCGTTCATCCAGCGCCCGGCGAGGGCTTCGAAGCGTTTCTGCAACTGCGCGGCGCCGTAGGTTTCCACAGTCTTGTGCCAACTTGTCGGCGTCAGGCCCTGAGTGCCGGCGACCGGGCGCGGGTACCAGGTCTGGTAGGGCACGTACTCGCCGAAGTCGCCACGCTCGTCGGCCACCAGCACCACATCGTATTCGGCGGTCTGGGTGAACAGCGGCATGTCGGCCTGGGCGCTGCGTCGCTGATCGTTATCGAATGTCCAGGGTTTCTCCGCCACCAGTTGCAGGCCGAAGCGCTTGGCCGCGCGGCGCAGAGCGGCGGCGTAGGCCTGGTCGTCGACGGAGGGGCCGACGATCAGCAGCGCCCGTTGCCATTTGCGCACCACCAGGAACTGCGCCAGCGCATCAGCCAGCATCGCGCGGCTGGGCAGGCTGTGCAGCACGTTGGGCAGGCAATCGGAGGTGCGCAGGCTGTCGTCGGAGCTGCCTGCGTTGAACAGCAGGCTGTCGGGCAGCGCCGCACTGAGCTGGCGCAGGCTGCTGGCGGGGGCGTTCACCACGAACAGACGCAGGCCTTGCGCATGCTGGGCTTTTGCCGCTGCGAGCAAGGCTTCGGGACTGTCGACGCTGGCGCTTTGCAGGCTGTAACCGTGATTGAGAAAACGCCCGGTGCTGTTGCTGTCGATGATCGCCAGTTCCGCGCCGCGCAGGCCGGCATCGACAGGTTCGGGAATGACGTTGGAAAGCAACGGACCGGGATCGGGGCGATAACCCAGGTAACCGATCCGCACCTGCAAGGGGGCATCCGCAGCCTGACTTTGCGTCGCCAGCCCGGCGGCGCAGGCAATCGCCAACAGATAGATCAGGGCGTAAGGGGCAATCTGGCGCATAGGGCTCTCCAGTACAGGTAGCGCTAGCATAGAAAGCCCGTAACGGGGTGGAAATATGCAGAAAGTACCGAGCAGCCAGTACCAAGGTAGTAAATATGCCAACCGCAAAACAGCGAACAACCCAACTCCCTGTAGGCGCCGGGCTTGCTCGCGATGCACGCCAGAACACCGCGGGGCATCAGGCAGCCAGCGTCATCGTTGACCACCATCGCGGGCAAGCCACGCTCCCACAGGTTTTGTGTCGTTCGCAAAATTTGTGATCGATCGCTGTGCCCCTCCAACGCCTTACTACCAAGGGACGAGACGCCGGCCACCAAAGCAGCATGGGGCCCGTTCGCCAGGCTTCCTAAGATGGCTGCCATAGCCTCTGCCAAGAGGTTCTGCGTGCAACCTGAGGGCAAAACAATGACAACGAAACGCAACGCCTTGCTCGTCACCGGACTGTTGGCCGGTCTTCTCAGTGCCGGTTCCGTGTGGGCCCACGGCAACGTGGTGCCGCAGGCAGTGGCCACCCAGGGCCTGACCCCGATCAAGGATGCCGGCGTGAAACTCAATGCCGATGGCTGGGCCGAAGTGAATCCCTATCGCACCACGCCGGAACACGACAAGGCGGTGGAGATCGGCGCGTCGGCCTACAACCAGAACTGCGCGGCCTGTCATGGCCTGGAAGCCAAGTCCGGCGGTATCGCTCCGGATCTGCGCATGCTCGATGCGGGCGATGCCGGTGATGAATGGTTCGTCGAGCGGGTACGCAATGGCGCCGTGCGCGACGGTCGGGTGTACATGCCGAAAATGGCCGACTATCTGAGCCAGGAAGCCCTGTGGGCGGTCCGCACTTATCTGGACACCGTGCACGTCGAGGAGTGATCCCATGCGCCTGCTTGCGATGTTGGTCGGCGCTGTGTGGCTGTGCTGCCAGTCGGTGCAGGCGCAGGTACGCAACTACGATGAAATGATCGCCGCCGGAGAGTTGAAGGTGGCGGTGTACAAGGACTTCGCACCCTACAGCTTCGAAAAGGGCGGCCAGCCCAGTGGTGTTGACGTCGAGCTGGCCCAGGCTCTGGCCAAGGCAATGGGCGTGCGCCTGACGCTGATCTGGGCGCCGGCCGGTGAAAAGCTCGACGACGATCTGCGCGACTACATCTGGCGCGCCAGTGCCCTGCACAACCAGCAACTGGCCGACCTGATGATGCGCGTGCCTTACGACCGCGATTACGCGCAAAAGCGCAACGAATTCGGCGAACTGGAAAACGGTCATGTGGTGATGTTCGGTCCGTACCAGAACGAGCAATGGCAGGTGGCCTATGACCGCCGACGGCTGGACAAGGTTGCCAGCGTCGCGGTGTTCCAGCAGCACCCGATTGGCGTCGAGGTCGACAGCGTGCCGTCGTTCTACCTCACTTCGGTGTTCAACGGCATGCTCGCCGGCAAGACCCATCACTATCCGGGCGTGCCCCAGGCATTTGCCGCGATGAAGGCCGGCGAGGTCGACGCGGTCATGGCCATGCGCGGTGAAATCGACTGGCAGGTGCACGAAGCAGCCGACCCGCAATTGGCCCTGGCCGAGAACGCCTACCCGAACATGGGCAAGCAGCTCTGGGAGATCGGCATGGCGGTGCACGAAAGCAACCGGCAACTGGCCTATGCGGTGGAGGAAGCGCTGGAAGGGCTGATTCGCGAGGGTGCGGTGAAGACCATTTATGGCCATTACGGCCTGCGGTATGACGTGCCCGAGATGTATCAATAGGAGTGGCTGATGAAATGGCAACGGATTTGTCTACTGGCGTGCTGCCTGAATCTGACGGCGCAGGCCGCCGTCGATCCGGGCAAGGACCCGGTGCCGTCGGTGATGTGGAGCTTCTATCACAAGCAGATGCTCGGCGATGCGCCGTTCGTGTTCGATGATCGGGTCAAGCTGTTGGCGCCACCGTTCGCAGAAGACGCGCGGCAGGTCCCGCTGGAAATCGATGCCCGGGCATTCAAGGGTGAGGTAGTGACCATCCTTGCCTGGGCCGAGCTCAACCCGTTGCCGAAAATCGTCGATTTCCAGCCGGTAAATGGACTGCTGCCCTGGCTGTCGATCCGCATTCGAGTCGAGCAGGCCACGCCCCTGCGCGCGGCAGTCCTGACACGCGATGGGCTGTGGCACGTGGGATCGACCCTGATCGACGCAGCGGGAGGTGGCTGCACTGCGCCAAGTGTGGTTCGCACCGAGCCGGGTTGGGAAGAGCGCATCGGCCAAGTGCTGGGCGGGCGTTATCCGCGCCAGGACTTCAATCGACTGCGCGTGCAGGTGGCGCATCCGATGGACAACGGCATGGTCAGCGGCATTCCTGAGTTTTACATCAATCACGCCGAACTGCGGGACGGCCAGAATCAACTGTTGGCCCGTCTCGAACTGTTTCCCGCTGTAAGCGAAAACCCCAGCCTGGGCTTCGATCTGGAGGGGGCAGAGCAGACACGACTGCTGTTGCGCGATAGCGGCGGCAATCTGTTCGATGCGTTAATTCCCTGAGCCAAAGGAGCGAGTCATGCGCTGGATGCTGCTGTTGCTCATCGGTCTGAGCCTGCAAGCCGCGGCCGATATCGAATACACACTCAAGCCCAGGCAGATCGCCCCGGACACCTGGCTGCTGGAAGGCAGCACCGATAATTTCGCCAAGGACAACGGCGGCAACATCGTCAACACCGCGTTCATCGTCACCGAACGCGGTGTGGTGGTGATCGATACCGGCCCGTCCAGACGCTACGGCGAAGCCATGCGCAGGGCCATCGCCGGGATCACCGACAAACCGGTGATCGAGGTCCTGCTGACCCATCATCACCCCGATCATGTACTGGGCAATCAGGCGTTCAGCGATGTACCGATCGGCGCGCTGGCCGGCACCACCGAGCTGCTGCAAAAGCAGGGCGATGCCATGGCCGAAAACATGTATCGCCTGGTGGGCGACTGGATGCGCGGCACCGAGGTGGTGCTGCCGACCCGTACGCTTGCGCCGGGCATCGAGAGTTTTGGGAATCACGATCTGCGCCTGCTAGGTCTGGGTGGGCATACGGGTGCGGATCTGGCTATTCTCGACCAGCAAACCGGCGTGCTGTTCGCTGGCGACCTGGTGTTTTATCAACGGGCGCTGACCACGCCCAACAGTCCGGGGCTGTCGATATGGCTGGCCGACATCGCGACCCTGCAAGCGTTGCCCTGGACCCTGATCGTGCCTGGACACGGGCCTGTCGCCAGCGATCGGCAACCCTTCGTGCAGATGCGCGACTACCTGGGCTGGCTCGACCAGCTGATGCGCGACGGCGCCGCCAATGGCAGCGACATGGCCGAGATGATCCGCAGCCCCATCCCCGAGCGATTCGCCGGGATCAGCCTGAGCCGGTATGAGTTGATTCGCAGTGTCAGCCATTTGTATCCGCGGTATGAGCGGGCGCGGATGACGCGAGTAGACAAACAGCGCTGAACCCTGTGGGAGCGGGCTTGCTTGCGAATGCGCTGCAGCAATCGGCACATAGGTGACTGACACGACGCCTTCGCGAGCAAGCCCGCTCCCACAAGGGATCAATGTTGTTCTCGGATTTGGCAATCCACTTTCCCAATCCCATACCAAGGAACTAGAAATCTCCACATTGCGGCCAATTGTTGTCCAGGCGCCTGCGCTCAAAAATCTGCATCAGCCCGGGAAAATCTCCCGCACTAAAACAAAAACCGCAGAGGAAGCCGTCATGACTCAACCCGCACGTCGCCAGCCCTTCGTCCTGAGCCTGCTGCTCAGTGCCATGCTGTTGTCCGGCCAGGCATTGGCCGGGGTTTCCGACCAGGACATTCTCCAGGACCCGAAGAACCCCGAGCAGGTCGTGACCAACGGCCTGGGCGTTCAGGGTCAGCGCTACAGCCCGCTGGACATTCTCAACGTCAACAACGTCAAGGACCTGCGCCCGGCGTGGGCGTTCTCGTTCGGCGGCGAAAAGCAGCGCGGCCAGCAGGCGCAGCCGATGGTCAAGGACGGCGTGATGTACATGACCGGCTCCTATTCGCGGGTGTTCGCCGTGGATGCGCGCACCGGCAAAAAGCTCTGGCAATACGATGCGCGCCTGCCGGATGACATCCGTCCTTGCTGCGACGTGATCAACCGTGGCGTGGCGCTGTACGGCGACCTGGTGATCTTCGGCACCCTCGATGCCAAACTCGTGGCGCTGAACAAGGACACCGGCAAGGTGGTCTGGAGCAAGAAAGTCGCTGACCACAAGGAAGGCTACTCGATCAGCGCCGCACCGCTGGTGATCAACGGCAAGCTGATCACGGGCGTCGCCGGTGGCGAATTCGGCGTGGTGGGCAAGATCGAGGCCTACGATCCGAAAAACGGCGATCTTTTGTGGACCCGTCCGACCGTCGAAGGCCACATGGGTTATGTCTACAAGGACGGCAAGGCAATCGAGAACGGCATCTCCGGCGGTGAAGCGGGCAAGACCTGGCCAGGCGATTTATGGAAGACCGGCGGTGCGGCGCCGTGGCTGGGCGGCTACTACGACCCGGAAACCAACCTGCTGTTGTTCGGCACCGGCAACCCGGCGCCGTGGAACTCGCACTTGCGTCCGGGGGACAACCTCTATTCCTCGTCGCGCCTGGCGCTCAACCCGGACGACGGCACCATCAAATGGCACTTCCAGAGCACACCACATGACGGCTGGGACTTCGACGGCGTGAACGAACTGGTGTCGTTCAACTACAGCGAAGGCGGCAAGGAAATCAAGGCGGCGGCAACCGCCGACCGTAACGGCTTCTTCTACGTGCTGGACCGCACCAACGGCAAATTCATCCGCGGCTTCCCATTCGTGGACAAGATCACCTGGGCCACCGGCCTGGATAAGGACGGCCGGCCGATCTACAACGACGCCAGCCGTCCCGGCGCACCAGGGGCCGAAGCCCACGGCACGTCGGTGTTCGTGGCGCCGGCGTTCCTCGGTGCGAAAAACTGGATGCCGATGGCCTACAACAGGGACACCGGGCTGTTCTACGTGCCGTCCAACGAGTGGGGCATGGACATCTGGAACGAGGGGATCGCCTACAAGAAAGGCGCGGCGTTCCTCGGTGCCGGATTCACCATCAAGCCGTTGAACGAAGACTACATCGGCGTACTGCGCGCCATCGATCCGAAGACCGGCAAGGAAGTCTGGCGCCACAAGAACTTCGCGCCGCTGTGGGGTGGGGTTCTGACCACCAAGGGCAACCTGGTGTTCACCGGTACGCCGGAAGGTTTCCTGCAGGCGTTCAATGCCAAGACCGGCGAGAAGGTCTGGGAATTCCAGACCGGCTCCGGCGTCCTCGGCTCGCCCGTGACCTGGGAAATGGATGGCGAGCAGTACGTCTCGGTGCTTTCCGGCTGGGGCGGCGCGGTGCCGCTGTGGGGCGGCGAAGTGGCCAAGCGGGTGAAGGACTTCAACCAGGGCGGCATGCTCTGGACCTTCAAATTGCCGAAGGAACTGGTGGCCAAGCACTGACACAGATCTCCACCCCCTGTAGGAGCGAGCTTGCTCGCGATGGACTCAAGAACACCGCAGGGCATCAGGTTTCCCGCGTCATCGTTAACGACCATAGCGAGCAAGCTCGCTCCTACAGAAAACGTATCTTATCGATCCAGACAGAGGCTTCATCATGATCTACGCCCAACCCGGAACACCCGGCGCTGTCGTTTCCTTCAAGCCGCGCTACGGTAATTTCATCGGTGGCGAATTCGTCGCACCGGTCAATGGCGAGTACTTCACCAATACCTCGCCGGTCAACGGTGAGGTGATTGCCGAGTTCCCGCGCTCGAGCGCCGCCGACATCGACAAGGCCCTCGATGCCGCCCATGCCGCCGCCGATGCCTGGGGCAAGACCTCGGTCCAGGATCGTTCGCTGATCCTGCTGAAAATCGCCGACCGCATCGAGCAGAACCTGGAAATCCTCGCCGTCACCGAAACCTGGGACAATGGCAAGGCCGTGCGCGAAACCCTCAACGCCGACGTGCCGCTGGCGGCCGACCATTTTCGCTATTTCGCCGGCTGCATCCGAGCCCAGGAAGGCGGCGCTGCGGAGATCAACGAACTGACCACCGCCTACCACTTCCACGAACCGCTGGGCGTGGTCGGGCAGATCATCCCGTGGAACTTCCCGCTATTGATGGCCGCCTGGAAACTCGCCCCGGCCCTGGCCGCCGGCAACTGTATCGTGCTCAAGCCGGCAGAGCAGACGCCGCTGTCGATCATGGTCTTTGCCGAACTGATTGCCGACCTGCTGCCGGCGGGCGTGCTGAACATCGTCCAGGGCTTCGGTCGTGAAGCCGGCGAGGCGTTGGCCACCAGCAAGCGCATCGCCAAGATCGCCTTCACCGGTTCCACCCCGGTGGGCGCGCACATCCTGCATTGCGCCGCCGAGAACATCATTCCGAGCACCGTCGAGCTGGGCGGCAAGTCGCCGAACATCTTCTTCGAAGACATCATGCAGGCCGAGCCCGCGTTCATCGAGAAAGCCGCCGAAGGCCTGGTGCTGGCGTTCTTCAACCAGGGTGAAGTCTGCACCTGCCCGTCCCGCGCCCTGGTGCAGGAATCGATCTACGAGCCGTTCATGGCCGAGGTGATGAAGAAGATCGTCAAGATCAAGCGCGGTAACCCGCTCGACACCGAAACCATGGTCGGTGCCCAGGCCTCCGAGCAGCAATACGACAAGATCCTCTCGTACCTGAACATCGCTCAGGAGGAGGGCGCCCAGCTGCTCACCGGTGGTGCGGCAGAGCGTCTGGAGGGCGATCTGGCCAGCGGCTATTACATCCAGCCGACCTTGCTCAAGGGCAGCAACAAGATGCGCGTATTCCAGGAAGAGATCTTCGGCCCTGTGGTGGGCGTGACCACCTTCAAGGACGAAGCCGAAGCCCTGGCGATTGCCAACGACACCGAGTTCGGTCTCGGTGCGGGCCTCTGGACCCGCGACATCAACCGCGCCTACCGCATGGGTCGGGCGATCAAGGCCGGGCGCGTCTGGACCAACTGCTACCACCTGTACCCGGCCCACGCCGCGTTCGGTGGCTACAAAAAGTCCGGCGTCGGCCGGGAAAACCACAAGATGATGCTCGATCACTACCAGCAGACCAAGAACCTGCTGGTGAGCTATGACATCAATCCGCTGGGGTTCTTCTGATTCATTAAATACGCCGCATACCCTGTGGGAGCGGGCTTGCTCGCGAAGAGGCCGTGTCAGTCACCGAGGATGCGACTGACACACGACTTTCGCGAGCAAGCCCGCTCCCACATTGGTTTTCCGTATGCCTGAAATCCGCGTCACACCCCCTACCAACGCACCCCCAAACTTCCTTCGAAAGTAGCATTCGGCCGCCCGGCACCCCGTGCATTAATGGTGCTACCGGAATCACCCGGCACAAGAAGAGGATTGAACCCATGTGGACTAAACCCGCGTTTACCGATCTGCGTATTGGCTTCGAAGTGACGATGTATTTCGCCAACCGTTGATTGTTCACCCGGCCAGCGGCAGCGTTGGCCGGGTCTGCCTTCTGGAGCATTGCTCATGCACATCCGGGTTCTGGGTTCCGCCGCCGGCGGCGGTTTTCCGCAGTGGAACTGCAATTGCCGGCAATGTGCCGGGGTGCGCAACGGCAGCCTGCGCGCGCAACGGCGTACGCAGTCGTCGATCGCCCTGAGCGACGACGGAGTGGACTGGGTGCTGTGCAACGCTTCACCGGACATCCGCGCGCAACTCGAGAGCTTTGCGCCATTGCAACCGGCGCGCCGCCTGCGTGACAGCGCCATCGCCGGCGTGGTGCTGATGGACAGCCAGATCGACCACTGCACCGGCCTGCTGAGTCTGCGCGAAGGCTGCCCGCATAATGTCTGGTGTACCGAACGGGTGCATCAGGATCTCAACACGGGCTTCCCCCTGTTCACCATGCTCAGTCACTGGAACGGCGGATTGCAGTGGCAACCTGTGCGTCTCAATCGCGAGCCGTTCCGGATTGCGGCCTGCTACCACCTCCGGTTTTGTGCCATTCCATTGATCAGCAACGCCCCGCCGTATTCACCCAATCGAGGCAATCCGCAGCCGGGGGACAACATCGGCCTGTTCATCGAGGACCAGCGCAGCGGCGCCTCGCTGTTTTACGCACCGGGGCTGGGGCAGGTCGACGAAGAGGTGCTGGGCTGGATGCAGCGCGCCGATTGCCTGCTGCTGGACGGCACCCTGTGGCGCGATGATGAGATGCGCCTATGCGAAGTCGGACACAGCCTGGGCAGCGAAATGGGCCACCTGGCGCAGAGCGGGCCGGGCGGCATGCTGGAAGTGCTGGAGGCGTTCCCGCGCCAGCGCAAGGTGCTGATTCACATCAACAACACCAACCCGATCCTCGATGAAGACTCGGCTGAGCGAGCACTGTTGGCGCGGCGGGGGATCGAGGTGGCGTATGACGGCATGGATATTGTGTTGTAGCGGAGCGCCCCTTCGCGGGCGAGCCTCGCGCCTACAAGAGAGCACCACGCACCTGTAGGAGCGAGGCTTGCCCGCGAAGAGGCCGGACCAGACACCAAAAGATTCCCGGAGAACAACAATGACCAACACTCCACTGACCCCCGCCGAATTCGAGCAGGCCCTGCGTGCCAAGGGTGCTTACTACCATATCCACCACCCATACCACGTGGCGATGTACCATGGCCGTGCCACCCGCGAGCAGATCCAGGGCTGGGTCGCCAACCGCTTCTACTACCAGGTCAACATCCCGCTCAAGGACGCCGCGATCCTTGCCAACTGCCCTGACCGCGAGATCCGTCGCCAATGGATTCAGCGCCTGCTGGATCACGACGGCGCGCCCGGCAGTGAAGGCGGGATTGAAGCCTGGCTGCGTCTTGGCGAAGCGGTCGGACTGGAGCGCGAGCGGATCCTTTCGCAGGAACTCGTACTGCCCGGCGTGCGCTTCGCCGTAGACGCCTACGTCAACTTCGCCCGCCGCGCCAGTTGGCAGGAAGCCGCCAGCAGCTCCCTGACCGAACTGTTCGCCCCGCAGATCCACCAGTCGCGCCTCGACAGCTGGCCGCAGCATTACCCGTGGATCAACCCGGACGGCTACGCATATTTCCGCACTCGCCTGGGTCAGGCCCGGCGCGATGTCGAGCATGGCCTGCGCATCACCCTCGAGCATTACCAAACCCGCGAAGGACAAGCGCGCATGCTGGAAATCCTGCAGTTCAAGCTGGACATTCTCTGGACCATGCTCGACGCCATGACCATGGCCTACGAACTCGAGCGCCCGCCTTATCACTCGGTCACCCGCGACAATGTCTGGCATCGGGGGATCGCCCTGTGAACCTGATCAATCGAGAACAGTCACCCTCGTTGCGCCGCGGGTTTCGCCTGCAATGGGAACCGCGTCAGGCCTGCCATGTGCTGCTGTACCCCGAAGGCATGATTAAGCTCAACGCCAGCGCCGGACAGATTCTCGATCTGCTGGACGGCCGGCGCAGCGTTGCCGCGATCATTGCCCAACTGTCGGCGAAGCATCCCGAGGTGCCGGGAATCGATGAGGATGTGCTGGCGTTCCTGGAGGTGGCCCATGCCCAGTTCTGGATCGAGTGAAACGCTGCCGGGGCCACCGCTGTGGCTGCTGGCGGAGCTGACCTATCGTTGCCCGCTGCAGTGCCCGTACTGCTCCAATCCGCTGGACTTCGCCCGGCACGGCGAGGAGCTGAGCACCGAGCAATGGATTCGCGTGTTCCGCGAAGCGCGCGAGATGGGCGCCGCGCAACTGGGTTTTTCCGGTGGCGAGCCGTTGGTGCGTCAGGACCTGGCGCAGTTGATCAAGGCCGCGCGGGACATGGGCTACTACACCAACCTGATCACCTCGGGCATCGGCTTGACCGAGCAGAAGGTGCGCGACTTCAAGGTCGCCGGGCTCGACCATATCCAGATCAGTTTCCAGGCCGCCGACGAGGCGGTGAACAACATGCTCGCCGGCTCACGCAAAGCCTTCGCGCAGAAGCTGGCCATGGCCCGGGCGGTGAAAGCCCAGGGCTATCCGATGGTGCTGAACTTCGTCACCCACCGGCACAACATCGACAATATCGACCGGATCATCGAACTATGCCTGGAACTGGAAGCGGATTTCGTGGAATTGGCGACGTGCCAGTTCTACGGCTGGGCCGAACTCAACCGTGTCGGCCTGCTGCCGACCCGTGAGCAATTGCAGCGCGCCGAGCGCATCACCAACGAGTATCGCCAGCGTCTCGAGGCCCAGGGCCATCCGTGCAAACTGATTTTCGTCACCCCGGACTATTACGAGGAACGCCCGAAAACCTGCATGAACGGCTGGGCGAACCTTTTTCTCGACATCACCCCCGACGGCACCGCGTTGCCCTGCCATAGCGCCCGGCAGTTGCCGGTGCAGTTTCCCAACGTGCGTGAGCACAGCATCGAGCACATCTGGAACGATTCGTTCGGCTTCAACCGTTTTCGCGGCGATGCTTGGATGAAGGAGCCGTGCCGCTCCTGCGACGAAAAGCACAAGGACCTGGGGGGCTGCCGTTGCCAGGCGTTCATGCTCACGGGGGACGCGGCCAATGCCGACCCGGTGTGCGCCAAATCGCTCCATCACGAAGTGATCCTCAAGGCGCGGGAAGAGGCCGAAGCGCCGGGGCTCGGCATCGAACATCTGACATTGCGTAATGAGAAGGCATCGCAGCTGATCTACCGCGGCTGAATGACCCGGCGCAGGTCCCCTGTGGGAGCGGGCTTGCTCGCGAATGCGGAGTGTCAATCACCATCGAGGTCGATTGACATGACCCCTTCGCGAGCAAGCCCGCACACAGGGTTTTGTGCTGTATTCACGGTCCCGTCATTGGTCTCATTGCATTCACCACCGGATGCTTTAGTGTGGACGTTACATTCCAAAACAATAAGAACAGGCTTCCCATGAGCCAGAGTCTCAGTCAGCTGCGCAAGTTCGTCTCGCCTGAAATCATTTTCGGTGCCGGTTGCCGGCACAACGTCGGTAACTACGCCAAGACCTTCGGCGCGCGCAAGGTGCTGGTGGTCAGCGATCCGGGGGTGATTGCCGCCGGATGGGTGGCCGATGTCGAGGCCAGCCTGCAGGCGCTGGGTATCGAATACTGCCTGTACAGCGCCGTCTCGCCCAATCCGCGGATCGAAGAGGTCATGCTCGGCGCCGAAATGTACCGGGAAAATCATTGCGATGTGATCGTTGCGGTCGGTGGCGGCAGCCCGATGGATTGCGGCAAGGGCATCGGCATTGTCGTCGCCCACGGGCGCAACATCCTCGAATTCGAAGGGGTGGACACCATCCGCGTGCCCAGCCCGCCGCTGATCCTGATCCCGACCACCGCCGGCACCTCGGCGGACGTCTCGCAGTTCGTGATCATTTCCAATCAGCAGGAGCGCATGAAGTTCTCCATCGTCAGCAAGGCGGTGGTGCCGGACGTGTCGCTGATCGATCCGGAAACCACCCTTAGCATGGACCCGTTCCTCTCGGCCTGTACCGGTATCGATGCCCTGGTGCACGCCATCGAAGCCTTCGTCTCCACCGGCCACGGGCCGCTGACCGACCCCCATGCACTGGAGGCGATGCGCCTGATCAATGGCAACCTGGTGCAGATGATCGCCAACCCGACGGACATCGCCCTGCGAGAGAAAATCATGCTCGGGAGCATGCAGGCCGGGCTGGCGTTCTCCAATGCGATCCTCGGTGCGGTGCATGCCATGTCCCATAGCCTGGGCGGCTTCCTCGACTTGCCCCACGGCCTGTGCAACGCGGTGCTTGTGGAGCACGTGGTGGCTTTCAACTACAGCTCGGCGCCGGAACGCTTCAAGGTCATTGCCGAGACCTTCGGCATCGATTGCCGTGGCCTTAACCAGCGGCAGATCTGCGGGCGTCTGGTGGAACACCTGATCGCGCTGAAACACGCCATCGGTTTCCACGAAACCCTCGGCTTGCACGGGGTCAGCACCTCGGACATTCCCTTCCTGTCGCAACACGCCATGGACGACCCGTGCATCCTGACCAACCCGCGCGAGTCCAGTCAGCGTGATGTCGAGGTCGTCTATGGCGAAGCCCTCTGACGAGCAACAACGTGCGGCCTTGACGGGGCTTTTGGGACTGGGCAGCCACTCGGCGCGCAAGAGCCATTACCCGGAACTGGCCGCGCGCCTGGATGAACTGGAAGCCGAGCGCAACCGCTACAAATGGCTGTTCGAAAACGCCGTCCACGGGATCTTCCAGGCCAGCCTGCAAGAGGGCATGCGCGCCGCCAACCCGGCGCTGGCGCGGATGCTTGGTTATCAGGACCCGCAGGAGGTGCTGTTTTCCCTGGATGACCTGGCCAGCAAGCTGTTCTGCGGCGGGGCGCAGGAACTGAAGGACATCGGCGAAATCCTCCAGGGCCAGCGCAGCCTCAACGGATACGAAACCCGCCTGCGGCGCAAGGACGGCAGCCACATCGATGTGTTGATGAACCTGTTGCTCAAGCCCGGCCAGGAAGGGCTGGTGGAAGGTTTTGTCGCCGACATCACTGAGCGCAAACAGGCTCAGGAGCGTTTGCAACAACTCAACGACGAACTGGAGCAACGGGTCACTGCGCGCACCGATGAGCTGTTGGAAGCCAACCGCAACCTGCAACAGCAGATCACCCAGCGTAAACAGATCGCCCAGGCCCTGCGCGATGCCCGGGATGCCGCTGAGGCGGCCAATCGCAGCAAGGACAAATACCTGGCGGCGGCCAGCCATGACCTGCTGCAACCGCTGAACGCGGCGCGCTTGCTGATTTCGACCCTGCGCGAACGCAAGTTGCCGGGAGACGAGCAGGTGCTGGTGGAGCGTACGCACCAGGCCCTTGAAGGCGCGGAGGATCTGCTCACCGATCTGCTGGACATTTCCCGGCTCGATCAGTCGGCGGTCAAGCCGGACATCGCGCCCTATCGGCTGGATGAATTGCTCGGGCCGCTGGTCTCGGAGTTCCAGTCCGTAGCCCAGGCGGCGGGCTTGAATCTGCGCGTGCACATGGGCGATTACGCCATCAGCACCGACCTGCGCCTGATGACCCGGATTCTGCGCAACTTCCTCAGCAATGCCTGCCGCTACACCGACGAGGGCAGCATCCTGCTCGGCGCGCGGCGGCGTGGCGAGTCTCTGCGTCTGGAAGTGTGGGACACCGGCTGCGGGATTCCGGCGGACCGTCTCGACTCGATCTTTCTCGAATTCAACCAACTGGGTGTCGGGCGCGCAGCCGACCGCAAGGGCGTTGGCCTGGGGCTGGCGATAGTCGAGCGTATCGCCAAGATCCTTGGTTATCCCGTCGGCGTGCGATCGCGGCCTGGGCGCGGATCGATGTTCAGCATCGATGTGCCACTGTCCCATGACATTCCCTTGCCGATCGGCCAGAGCGCACCACAGCCGAGCACCGGAAACCCGTTGCCGGGCCGCAGATTGCTGGTGCTGGACAATGAAGTGAGCATTCTGCAAAGCATGAGTGCGTTACTCGGGCAGTGGGGCTGCGAAGTGGTCACGGCCACCGATGAAAGCGCGGCGCTGGCGGCGTTGGCGGGGAGGCCGCCGGAGTTGATTCTGGCGGATTACCACCTCGATCACGCCGTGATCGGCTGCGACGTGGTGCGGCATTTGCGCGAGCATTTCCACCAGTCGATACCTGCGGTGATCATTACCGCCGATCGCACCGACCAGTGCCGAAGCGCCCTGCATCGACTCGACGCGCCGCTGCTGAACAAACCGGTAAAGCCCGGCAAGTTGCGCGCGGTGCTAAGTCAGTTATTAGGCCCCACTGCAGACCTGTAGGAGCGAGCAAGCTCGCTCCTACAGGGTGTGCGCCATCCCAATGCAGGAACTGCCGAAGGCTGCGATCTTTTGATGTGTTTACAGCACCAGATGCGGCAACCACAGCGACAGCGCCGGGATATACGTCACGCCCATCAGCACCAGGAACAGCACGGCGTAGAACGGCAGCAAGGCCTTCACGGTTGTTTCGATTGTCACTTTACCCACTGCAGACCCCACGAACAGAACCGCGCCCACCGGCGGTGTAATCAGGCCGATGCCCAGGTTGACCAGCATGATCATCCCAAACTGCACCGGGTCCACGCCAATGCCGAGAATCACCGGCATCAGGATCGGCGTCAGGATCAGGATCAGCGGCGCCATGTCCATCACGGTGCCGAGCAACAGCAGCATGACGTTGATGCACATCAGGATCACATAGCGGTTGTCCGACAGGGTCAGGAACAGCGTGGTGATCTTCGCCGGAATCTGCATCAGGGTCATGATGTAGCCGAAACTGGCCGCAAAGCCGATCAGGATCATCACGATCGAAATCGTCCGCACCGTGCGATGCATGAGCTTGGGCAACTCGCTCCACTTGTAGTCACGGTAGATGAACATGGTCACGAAGAACGACCAGAGCACGGCGATCGCCGCCGATTCGGTCGCGGTGAAGATGCCCGACAGGATCCCGCCGAGGATGATCACCATGGCCATCAGGCCCCACATCGCCTCGCCGCAGATCTTCAGCGCTTCGCGCATCGGAATCACTTCGCCCTTGGGGTAGTCGCGCTTCCTGGCGAAGATCAGGCACAGGACCATCAGGCACGCGCTCATCAACAGGCCCGGAACCACACCGGCCATGAACAGCGAGGCAATCGACACCGTGCCGCCAGCCGCCAGCGAGTAGAGCACCGAGTTGTGGCTCGGCGGTGTCAGCAGGGCCTGCACCGAGCCGCTGACGGTCACCGCCGTGGCGAATTCCCTTGGATAGCCGCGGCGTTCCATTTCCGGAATCAGCACGGAACCGACGGACGCGGTGTCGGCCACCGAGGAGCCGGAGATCGCGCCGAAGAAGGTCGAGGCCATGATGTTGACCAGCGACAGGCCGCCGCGCACGAAACCCACCAGCACCCCGGCGAACGCCACCAGGCGCCGGGACATGCCGCCCTCGGCCATGATCGCCCCGGCCAGGACGAAGAACGGAATCGCCAGCAGGGAGAATTTGTTCACGCCACCGGCGACCTGGATCATCAGGGCCTGGAAGGGAATGTCGATCCACCAGGCACCGATCAGGGCCGAGAGCCCCAGGGCGTAGGCGACCGGCATGCCGATCAGGATCAATGCGATAAAGCTGCCCAGCAGAATCAAAGCGTCCATTCAGGCAGCCCCTTCGTTTTCTTCCACGAGGTCGAAACGCACGACCCGACGGTTGCTCTGATCGCCGAGCAAGATTTTTTCCAGGACAAAAATCAGCGTCAGCAGGCCACCCACGGGAATCGGCATGTAGGTAATGCCGACCCGCAAGGTGGGCAGGGCGCTCATGAACTGGTTCCAGGTCGAGAGGCAGAGCTTGGTGCCCCAGATCGTCATGAACAGGCAGATGGTCGCCATCAGCAATTGCGCGACGAGGCTCATGGTCTTGCGCAGGTGCGGTGGCAGGCGATCAGTGAGCATCGCCACCGCCATGTGCGAACCTGAGCGATAGCTGGCGGCGGCGCCGATGAAGGTGAAGACCATCATCAGCAGGATCGCCGTGGGCTCGGGCCAGCTGGCGCCGGTGCCGAGCACGTAGCGGGCGAATACGCCCCAGGGAATGATCAGGGAAATGGCCAGGACCGACAGACCGGCGGTCCAGATACAGGCCATGTACAGCCTGTCATTGATACGCAGCGCGAGATTCTTCATCGGGTTTCACCGTAACCGGGCGCGCACGGAGGTTTGCCAACCGCTGCGGCGCCGGGCCTTTCAGGAGAGCGGAAGGGTTACTGCACGGCTTCGATGCGCTTGATCAGATCGGCATAGGGCGCGCCGTATTTCTCGCGGATCGAGGCGGTCGCTTCGTAGAAAGGTTTCTTGTCGACGGTGATGAATTCGACGCCGGCCGCCTTGAGTTTATCCTCGCTGCTGGCCGATTTGGCGTCCCACAACTGGCGTTCCTGCGCCTGGGCGGCCTTGGCGGTTTTCTTCACCAGCGCCTGTTGCTCGGGGGTGAGTTTGTCCCAGGTGATTTTCGACATCACGATGGGTTCCGGCAGGATCAGGTGGCCGGTGAGGGCGTAGTACTTGGCGTTCTGGTAGTGGTTGTGTTCGAGCAGGGTCGGCGGGTTGTTTTCCGCGCCGTCGATCACGCCGGTCTGCAGGGCGCTGAAGATTTCACCGGTGTCCATGGCGATGCCGTTGCCACCCATGGCGTTGATGGTGTCGATGAACATCGGGTTGCCTTGCACGCGGATCTTCATGCCCTTGAGGTCTTCGAGGCTGCGCACCGGTTTTTTGGTGTAGATGTTGCGCGTGCCGCCATCCATCCAGGCCAGGGCAACGAGGTTGAATTCGGAATTGGTGATCCTGTCGAGGATCTCGTCGCCGATTTCGCCGTCGATGACCTTGCGCATGTGTGCCTGGTCGCGGAACACGAAGGGCATGTTGAACACGTTCACGTCCGGCACCACCGGCCCGACGATGCCCAGGCTGACCCGGGCCATCTGGATGGCGCCGACCTGGGCCTGTTCGATCACTTCCTTCTCCGAGCCGAGCACGCCGCCGGCGAACATCTTGAAGGTCAGTTTGCCGTCGCTTTGCGCCACCAGCGTCTTGCCCAGCTGTTCCTCGGCCACCACGGTCGGGTATCCGGCGGGGTGGATGTCGGCGAATTTGATTTCCAGCGCCTGGGCGGCGTTGCCAAGGATGAAGGTGAACGGGAGCGCAGCGAGGAGCAAGGTGCGTTTGAAGTCCATGGGCATTTCTCCAGTCTTGTTATTTTTGTATTCAAAAGCGCAGCGGTGCAGCGGGAGCGGTCGTTAAAACAGATCGTTGAACAGCGGTTCGGGCAAGCCTTTGACGCCGGGGTCGAGGGCGAACACGCCGCCGGCAAGGGACTGTGGATCGCGGTCGTTGCCGGGGCGGATCGAGGTCACGAACAGCGTGTCCAGGCGACTGCCACCGAAGGCGCACATGGTCGGCTTTGTCACCGGGACGGCGAGGGACCGGTCCAGTCGTCCATCGGGGGTGAACCGGTGAATCAGTCCGGCGTCGTTGGCGCAGATCCAGTAGCAACCCTCGGCATCCACTGCGGCGCCATCGGGACGGCCGCAAAACTTTCGCATGTCGACGAACACCCGGCGATTGGTCGGTGCGCCGCTGTCGATGTCATAGTCGAAGGCCCAGATCTGCTGGATCTGCGGGTGCGAGTCGGACAGGTACATCGTGCGCCCGTCCGGGCTGAAGGCCAGGCCGTTGGGCACGATGAAACCGCTCATGCGGGGTGCCAGCGGTCCCTGTTGACCGGCGCTGTAGCGGTACAGCGCGCCGTCGTCGGCATTGGCGCCCATGTCCAGCACCATGCTGCCGGCCCAGAACCGCCCCTGGCGATCGCAGCGACCATCGTTGAGGCGCATGTCGGGGCGGATGTGGTCGACTGCGGCCAACGGTTCGCTGTCGAGGCTGCCATCGTTGTGGGCATGCAAATGGAAGAAGCCGCTTTCCATGCCGGCGACCCAGCCACCGTCAGGATGACGGGCGATGCAGGCGAGCATTTCCGGGGTTCTCCAGCTTTCGACATGTCCGCGCTCGGCGCTCCAGCGTTGCAAGCCTCCGGCGGGAATATCGACCCAGTACAGGGCGTTTTCCTCGGCGACCCAGACCGGGCTTTCACCGACGGCGTTGCGGGCATCGACAATCATTTCGGCTTGCATGGCGATTCATTCCCTTGGCGTTGTGATGAAGATCCAGCGACGGCCTGACTCAATCGCCGAAGGGACCGGCTGCGCAGAAGGCACCGCCCTGGTAGATCCGCGCCGGATCATCGGCAGCCGGCAATGGCTGGGCTTCGACTTTTTCGCGAAACACCTCGGAGGTGTCCCTGGGGGAAAAGCCCAGGCGGGAGGCGAAATGGTTGTCCCACCACACGTCCTTGTTGTCAGACATCCCGTAAACCACCGTGTGGCCAACATCGGGGGTGTACAACGCGCGTTCGAGCAATTGGGTGAGGTCGTCGTAACTCAACCAGGTGCTCATCATCCGGCGGTTCTGTGGCTCCGGGAACGAGGAGCCGATGCGTATGCTGACGGTTTCGATGCCGTAGCGGTCGAAGTAAAACGTCGCCATGTCCTCGCCGTAGGACTTGGACAGGCCGTAGTAGCTGTCCGGACGACGAGGGGAGCGGGCGTCGATGACTTCATCCTGTTTATAGAAGCCGATGACGTGGTTGGAGCTGGCGAAGATGACGCGTTTGACGCCATGCCGGCGGGCCGCTTCGTAGATGTGGAACACGCCGCAGATGTTGGCGCCGAGGATTTCTTCGAAGGCATGTTCGGTGGAGACGCCGCCAAAGTGCAGGATCGCGTCCACGCCTTCGACCAGTCGATGCACGGCCTGCTTGTCGGAGAGGTCGCAGACCACGACTTCTTCACGGTCATCGATGGCGGGTGCCATGGGGGCGATGTCCGAGAGACGAATGACATGGGCATAAGGGCGCAGGCTGTCGCGCAAGACTTTGCCCAGCCCGCCGGCGGCACCGGTCAGAAGCAGGCGATTGAACGGAGCGCGGGTCGATGCAGTGGTCGTCATGGAAATCCCTTTACGCGTTCTTATTATTGATTGTTGTAGGTTGTCGTATGACTGTGCGGAAGTATTGGTGGGCTTTTCGCGTCTTGTCAACGCGACGTTTTGGGAAATTGACGAGAGGGCATTTGATCCTGGCTGGGGAGCGGCTCGTGCAGGCACCGTCGAGTGCAATGTACGGCTCCAGGAAGTTTGCCGTCCCCCTGTCGCCGGCGTTAGAGCGGATGCTAGTCTTGTTTAACGCTGTTGTCAGGGAGCCCACATGGGCAATCACAAGATCGAGATTCGTCGCAGTAACGTCGAGAAAATTCTCCTCGCCGCCGAAAAGGTCTTCGCCGAAAAAGGCTTCGGCAGCACCGCCATGGCCGACATCGCCGCCGAGGTGCAACTGCCGCGTTCCAACCTGCATTACTACTTCAGCACCAAGACCGAGTTGTACAGCGCCGTGCTGTTCGATCTGCTGGAAGTGTGGAAGCAGGACGCGCTGTGCTTCGAGATGTTCGACGACCCCCGCGTGGTCCTCAGCAGCTACATCCGCGCCAAGATGCACCACTCGCGCACCCGTCCCTACGGCTCGAAAGTCTGGGCCAACGAAATCATCCACGGCGCCCCGACCCTGGGCGAAGCCCTGGACGCCAGCCTCTACGACTGGGCCAAGATGAAAGAAGCGAAGATCCGCCAGTGGGTCGACGACAAACGCATCCTGCCGGTGGAGCCCTCAAGCCTGCTCTACATGATCTGGGCCTCGACCCAGCATTACGCGGATTTCGATCATCAGGTGAACATTCTCAACGAGCATCAGGCGCTGTCGGACATGCAGTTCGAGCGTGCGGTGCAGACGGTGACGCAGGTGATCTTGCGGGGGATTGGGTTGGAGCCTTGAGATTGTCGCTGTTGCAGACGGCCTCATCGCGAGCAGGCTCGCTCCCACAAAGAGCCGGTTTGCACCGAAGATCCAATGTGGGAGCGAGCCTGCTCGCGATGTCGTCCGCTCAGACGCTACACAACTCAAACGGCAACGTGATAGGGATTCCTCGGATCATGGTTCCAGTCCAGGAACGGTTTGCCGGTGTCCACCGGGACCATTTCGATGCAGTCCTGCACGGGGCAGGTGATCTGGCACAGGTTGCAGCCCACGCATTCTTCGTCGATCACCTGATAGCTGTGGGTGCCGTCGGGTTTCTTCAGGCTGGCCACAGCCTGGTGCGAGGTGTCTTCGCAGGCAATGTGGCAGCGGCCGCAGCCGATGCAGGCCTCCTGGTCGATCTTCGCGATGACCTGATAGTTGATGTCCAGGTACTTCCAGTCCGTGGTGTTCCCCACGGCGCGTCCGGAGAACTCGGCGATGCTGGCGTAGCCCTGACTGTCCATCCAGCGTGACAGGCCGTCCTTCATCTCTTCGACGATGCGAAAGCCATGAAGCATCGCCGCCGTGCACACCTGCACCGAACCGCTGCCCAATGCCATGAACTCCGCGGCATCGCGCCAGTTGCCGATACCGCCGATGCCGCTGATGGGCAGGCCGGCGGTCTGTGGGTCGCGGGCGATTTCGGCGACCATGTTCAAGGCAATCGGCTTGACCGCTGAACCACAGTAGCCGCCGTGGGTGCTTTTGCTGCCGACGATCGGGTTGGCCACCATGCGCTCCAGGTCGACGCTGGTGATCGAGTTGATGGTGTTGATCAGCGACACCGCGTCGGCGCCACCGCGATGAGCCGCACGGGCGGCGACGCGGATGTCGGTGATGTTCGGCGTCAGCTTGACGATCACCGGCAGCGAGCAGTGCATCTTGCACCAGCGCGTGACCTGCTCGACATACTCCGGCACCTGGCCGACCGCCGCGCCCATGCCGCGTTCCGGCATGCCGTGGGGGCAACCGAAATTCAGTTCGATGCCGTCGGCGCCGGTGGCTTCCACCAGCGGCAGAATGTGTTTCCAGGACTCTTCGACGCAGGGCACCATCAGCGACACGATCAGCGCGCGGTCCGGCCAGTCCTTCTTGACCTGGGTGATTTCCCGCAGGTTGATCTCCAGCGAACGGTCGGTGATCAGCTCGATGTTGTTAAAGCCCAGCACCTCGCGGTTGGCGCCGTAGTGCGCCGAATAGCGCGACGATACGTTGACCGCCGCCGGGTCCTCACCCAGGGTTTTCCAGACCACGCCACCCCAGCCGGCCTCGAAGGCGCGGACCACGTTGTAGGCCTTGTCGGTGGGCGGCGCGGAGGCCAGCCAGAACGGATTGGGGCTTTTGATGCCGGCGAAGACAATCGACAGATCGGCCATTTACGCAGCCTCCACATTGAGCATCAGTTGAGCATGAATGGCCTCGGCGGCCCGTTTGCCGTGCTGCACGGCCTGCACGGTGAGGTCCTGGTCCAGGCTGGTGCAGTCGCCGCCGGCATACACGCCGGGAATGCTGGTGCGCAGGTTCTCGTCCACCAGCAGGCGATCGCCCTGGCGCTTGAGTTGAGCGGCCAGCGGGTCGGCGAGGGCGCTGTCATCGAAGCGCTGGCCGATGGCCTTGAAGATCGCATCGGCAGCCAGCTCGAAGGTTTCGCCAGTGGTTTGCAGGCGGCCCTCCACCAGATGGGTGCGGGCGAAACGCATGCCGCGCACCAGGCCCTGATCATCGAGCAATACTTGGTCCGGTTGCGCCCAGGTCAGCAGACGCACCTGATTGGCCTTGGCGATCTCCTGTTCGTGGTGGGTAGCGCCCATGTCCTCGGCGCCACGGCGGTACACCAGGTTGACGTCATGGGCCCCTAGGCGGGCCATTTGCACCGCCATGTCGATGGCGGTGTTGCCGGCGCCGAGGACGATGCAGTGGTCGGCCAGCGGCAGTTGGGTCAGGTCATCGGCCTGGCGCAGTTCGCGGATGTAGTCGGTGGCCGCGAGCAGGCCGGGGGCATCTTCATTGGCGAGGCCTAGCTGTTTGCTGGCGTTGAGGCCCAGGCCGAGGAACACCGCATCGTATTGCTGATGCAGTTCGCTGAGGCTCAGGTTGTCGCCGAGTTTCTGCCCGTGGCGAATTTCGATGCCGCCGATCTCCAGCAGGAAATCCAGTTCCTTCTGCGCGTAGTCGTCCACCAGCTTGTACTTGGCGATGCCGTATTCGTTCAGGCCACCGGCCTTTTCCCGCGCTTCGAAAATCACCACGTCGTGGCCGTGCATGGCGCTGCGATGGGCGCAGGCCAACCCGGCAGGACCTGCGCCGACCACGGCAATGCGCTTGCCGGTGGCGGCGGCGCGAGGGAAGGGATGCTGGTTGAAGTGCGCATTGTCCACGGCATAACGCTGCAGCAGGCCGATCAGCACCGGCGCGCACTCATGGGCGTTGTTGCGCACACAGGCTTGCTGGCAAAGGATCTCCGTCGGACACACCCGCGCACAGCTGCCGCCGAGGATGTTGGCCGACAGGATTTTTTGCGCGGCGCCCTGAACGTTGTCCTGGTGGATGTTGCGGATGAACGAGGGAATGTCGATTTCGCTGGGGCAGGCGTTGACGCAGGGTGCGTCGTAGCAATACAGGCAGCGCGAGGCTTCCAGGTGGGCTTGTCGGTCGTTGAGCGGCGGCGCCAGGTCGGTGAAATGACCGGCGAGGACGGCCGCGTTCTCGTAGGGGTGCGGGAGATGGGTCAGGGTCTTGATCACGGTTTTGGCCTCACGGTGATGGAGGTGCTGCCTCTGATGGGCATTGTTCGTTGCTGTGCGATCCCGTGCAGGAGCTGCCGAAGGCTGCGATCTTTTCAAGCAGGATCAAAAGATCGCAGCCTTCGGCAGCTCCTACAGGGGAATGCATTTCAAAAATGTGGGAGCGTGGCTTGCCCGCGATAGGCCGCAGGCCGCTCTCAACGTTTCACAGCCACCGGCTGACTCAACTCGGCCCGCTTGCTCAGCAAGTCGAACACCGCCGGGTATGCCGGCCGTTCGATGTAGCGCCCGGCACCCCGTTCGGCGCGCAGGTCGCCGTCGGCCCAGACCACCCGGCCCTGGCTGATGGTGTGGCTGGGCACGCCGCGCACGGTCTTGCCTTCGAAGATGTTGAAGTCGACCTGCTGGTGATGGGTCTTGGCCGAGATCGTCCGCGTGCCGTTCGGGTCCCACAGCACCAGGTCGGCATCGGACCCCACGCGGATCGCGCCTTTGCGTGGGTAAAGGTTAAAGATCTTGGCGGTGTTGGTAGAGGTCAGGGCGACGAAGTGCTGCATCGAGAAGCGACCGCTGTTGACCCCTTCGTCCCAGAGTACGGCCATGCGGTCTTCGATGCCGGCGGTGCCGTTGGGGATCTTGCTGAAGTCGTCCTTGCCGGCGGCTTTCTGTTCGGCGCAGAAGCAGCAGTGGTCGGTGGCGGTAGTGTGCAGGTTACCGGCTTGCAGGCCATGCCACAGCGCTTCCTGATGGCCGCGCGGACGGAACGGCGGGCTCATCACGTAACCAGCGGCGGTTTGCCAGTCCGGGTGCTGATAGACGCTCTCGTCCAGCAGCAGGTGCCCGGCCAGCACTTCGCCGTAGACCGGCTGGCCCTTGGCCCGGGCGTAGGTGATTTCGTCGAGGGCTTCCTTGGTCGAGACGTGCACCAGATACAGCGGTGTGCCGAGGGTTTCGGCGATGCGGATCGCCCGGCTCGCGGCTTCGCCTTCCACCTGGGAAGGGCGCGACAGCGGATGCGCTTCCGGCCCGGTCATGCCCTGGGCCATCAGCTTGCGTTGCAGGTGAAACACCAGCTCGCCGTTTTCCGCATGCACCGTGGGCACCGCGCCCAGTTCCAGGCAGCGCTCGAAACTCGCCACCAGGGTGTCGTCCGCCGCCATGATCGCGTTCTTGTAAGCCATGAAGTGCTTGAAGCTGTTGACCCCGTGATGGTTCACCAGCTCGGCCATTTCCTCGCGGACCTGTTCGCTCCACCAGGTAACGGCGACGTGAAAGCCGTAATCGGAAGCCGATTTTTCCGCCCAGCCACGCCACTGATGGAAGGCTTCCATCAACGACTGCTGAGGGTTGGGAATCACGAAGTCGATGATCGAGGTGGTGCCGCCGGCCAGTCCCGCCGCCGTGCCACTGTAGAAGTCTTCGCTGGCCACGGTGCCCATGAAGGGCAGTTGCATGTGGGTGTGGGGATCGATGCCGCCGGGCATCAGGTACTGGCCGCTGCCGTCGAGCATTTCGGCGCCTGCGGGTATGTCGAGATTGTCGCCGATGGCCTTGATCACGCCGTCTGCGCAATACACATCGGCGCGGTAACTTTCATCATGAGTAACAACGGTAGCGCCACGGATCAACAGAGACATTCCGGATTCCTCGCAGGCATGACCGACTGATGCCGGTTCTGGATTTTTATATGCGGCCAGTGTTGAAAGGTTATTCCTGTCAACGCTGTCAGGATTAAACGCTAGTCGCAGTTACGGGAATCGGCAAGAATATTTTTTATATGCTTATTCCTGTTTTAAATTTCTGATTAATAACGATAAAAAATAGGAATCAGCAAAATGGTGCGGCCTTTCACCATTTTGACGCACTTGACAGGATCGAAATATGAACGAGATTTTCTATGTGAAATCAGCTGTTTGAGGCGGGTCAATGTTTAATGCGCAGCATTCGCAATAAAGATTCACGCACCAGATTGAGTCCGGACTGTTCGGGCAACTTGACCGTGACAAGTTGCCAAGGCACTCGATCCAATAAATAAAACTGATAAACATCAGTTGCTTGCAAAGTGTTTATGGAACTGCCCGATGCTCAAGAGAGGAGTGCGGCACAGTTATTGATGTCGCAAGCCCTCGATGAGCAAAAAAATAATTCAAAGAACAGTGGAGCGGCCATGCAACAGAACAGATCCCAAGTGATCGAGCGCGACGGCTTGTTTGAGCTGGAAGCCGGCAGCGATGTCCTCGACAGTCCCCGTTACAACCACGACATGGCACCGACCAAGGTGCGCGAACGAACCTGGAACAAATGGCACATCACCGCGTTGTGGGTGGGCATGTCGATCTGCGTGCCGACCTATACCCTGGGCGGAGTGCTGACCGCCTATTTCGGCCTGACCGTGGGCGAGGCACTGCTGGCGATTCTGTTCGCCAACATCATTGTGCTGATTCCCCTGACCCTGAACGCCTTTCCCGGCACCAAGTACGGCATTCCGTTCCCGGTGTTGCTGCGTTCCTCGTTCGGCATCCTCGGCTCGAACATCCCGTGCCTGATCCGCGCGCTGGTGGCGTGCGGCTGGTTCGGCATCCAGACGATGTTCGGTGGGCTGGCCATTCACCTGTTTTTGGGATCGGTGTTCGAGGGCTGGAAATCCCTGGGCGGCACCGGTGAAGTCATCGGCTTCATGATGTTCTGGACGCTGAACCTGTGGGTGGTGATTCGCGGCGCCGAGTCGATCAAATGGCTGGAAACCCTGTCCGCGCCGCTGCTGGTGGCGGTGGGCGTGGGGCTGCTGGTGTGGGCGATGCCCAATGTGTCGATGACCGAACTGCTGGCGATTCCGGCCAAGCGTCCCGAAGGCGCCAGTGTGGTCGGTTACTTCGCCGCAGGTCTCACGGCGATGGTGGGCTTCTGGGCCACGCTGTCGCTGAACATTCCGGACTTCAGTCGCTACGCCGAAAGCCAGAAGGCGCAGATTGTCGGGCAGATCATGGGGCTGCCGCTGACCATGTTCCTGTTCGCCGCGCTGGGCGTGGTGATGACCGCCGCTTCGGTGAAGCTCGTGGGCGTCACGGTGTCCGATCCGGTGACGTTGATCGGCCACATCCAGAGCCCGGTGTGGGTGGCGGTGGCCATGGCGCTGATCATCATCGCCACGCTGTCCACCAACACCGCGGCGAACATCGTCTCGCCCACCAACGACTTCCAGAACATCGCCCCCAAGGTCATCAACCGCACCAAGGCGGTGATGCTCACCGGTTTCGTCGGCCTGGCGCTGATGGCCCATGAACTGCTGAAGAAGCTGGGGCTGATCGTCTCCGATATCAGCCTGGAGAGCGTGTATTCCAACTGGCTGCTGGGCTACTCCAGCCTGTTGGGACCGATCGCCGGGATCATGGTGGTGGACTATTTCCTGATCAAGAAACAGCAACTGGACCTTGCCGGGCTCTATCGCGATGACGTGTACCCGGCGTGGAACTGGAGCGGGTTTTTCGCCTTTGGCGTGCCGGTGGTGCTGACGCTGCTGTCCCTGGGCAGCGATGCGTTCAGCTGGTTCTACAGCTATGGCTGGTTTACCGGGTCGGCGCTGGGTGGGTTGATCTATTACGGGTTGTGCGTGATGCGGTCGAGCCCGTCGGTCGTGAAATCTGCGTTGTGAGGACAGGCCCGCGAAGACGGCCTTGAAGACACCGGAAAACTGCCTGAAGAAATACACAAGAACTGCCTGAGGAGATCCCCATGAACGCAGCCGTAGACGTTCTGCAATCCGCCCATCAGCACATCAACCGCGATCGCCTGTGGCAGTCGCTCATGGAGCTGGCCAAGCTCGGGGCCACGGTCAAGGGCGGGGTCTGTCGCCTGGCGCTCACCGATCTCGACCGCCAGGCCCGCGACACCTTTGTGAAGTGGTGCGAGGAGGCGGGCTGCAGCGTCAGCATCGATGCGGTGGGCAATATCTTCGCCCGTCGTCCGGGGCGCAATCCGGACCTGCCGCCGGTGATGACCGGCAGCCACATCGACACCCAGCCCACCGGTGGCAAGTTCGATGGCTGCTTCGGCGTGCTGGCCGGTGTCGAAGTGTTGCGCACCCTCAATGACCTGGGCGTGGAAACCGAAGCGCCGCTGGAAGTGGTGGTGTGGACCAATGAAGAAGGCTCGCGTTTCGCTCCGTGCATGATGGGCTCCGGGGTGTTTGCGCAAAAGTTCACCCTGGAAGAAACCCTGGCCAAGGTCGACGCCGAGGGCGTGACCGTGGGCGAGGCGCTCAATGCCATCGGCTATGCCGGGCCCCGGGCGGTCAGTGGTCACCCGGTGGGCGCCTATTTCGAAGCGCACATCGAGCAGGGGCCGATTCTGGAAGATGAACGCAAGACCATCGGCGTGGTGATGGGCGCCCTCGGGCAGAAGTGGTTCGACCTGAAACTGCGCGGCGTCGAAGCCCATGCCGGGCCAACCCCGATGCATTTGCGCAAGGATGCCCTTGTCGGGGCGGCGGTGATCGTCGGTGCGGTCAATCGTGCAGCGCTGGGCCATCAACCCCATGCCTGCGGCACCGTCGGATGCCTGCAAGCCTATCCGGGCTCACGCAACGTGATTCCCGGCGAAGTGCGCATGACTTTGGACTTCCGGCATCTGGAGCCGGCTCGCCTGGATTCGATGATCGCCGAAGTCCGCGAGGTGATCGACACCACCTGCCAGGAACACGGCCTGAGCTATGAACTGACTCCCACCGCCGATTTCCCGCCGCTGTATTTCGACAAGGGCTGCGTCGAGGCCGTGCGCGGTGCGGCGCAAGGCCTGGGCCTGTCACACATGGACATCGTCAGCGGGGCAGGGCATGACGCGATCTTCCTTGCCGAGCTTGGTCCGGCGGGGATGATCTTCGTGCCGTGTGAAGGCGGTATCAGCCACAACGAAATCGAAAACGCCGCGCCGGATGATTTGGCGGCGGGGTGTGCGGTGTTGTTGCGGGCGATGCTGGCGGCGTCGGCGGCGGTGGCCAAAGGAGAACTCGCCGCCTGACCTGTGGCGAGGGGGCAAGCCCTAATGCCAGTCAGTTAAGGCAAAACACGGTCCATGTAGCAGCTGGCGGCTTAGCTGACAGGCATTAGGGCTTGCCCCCTCGCACAGGAAACACCTGCACCAAAGGTTCTTCGCACGATTGCAGCCCCCGGTGGTCGTACATTTCAGGCCCCGTCGACCGAGTGGAGATGCAATGAACCAGGATGTCCTGACCACCGAAACCAATCGCCGCCAGTTGCAGCAGATCATCGCCGGCCTCTCCGACGGGGTGATTGTGCTCGATCCGGACCAGAGCATTCTCTGGGCCAACGATGCGGCGCTGGCCATGCACGGTGTGGCGCAGGTCAGTGATCTGGGCGCCGATGCGTGGGATTACACCACGCGTTTCGCCTTGCGCTATCGCAACAATCACGTAGTCCCCGGCGACAGCTATCCGATCAATCGCGTCCTGCGTGGCGAGACCTTCAGTGATGTGCTGGTGGAGGTGACCGACACCTCGGATGAGCAACAGCGCACCTGGTTCCATCGCGTGCGCAGCCTGGTGCTGACCGATCGCTTCGATCAGCCCGAATCGCTGGTGCTGATCATGGACGACGTCACCGAATGGGCCAGCGCCGAGCAGCGTTTCGAGAAGACCTTCGCCGCCAACCCGGCGCCGGCGGTGATCTGCCGCCTCAGCGATTTGCGTTACATCAAGGTCAATCCGGGTTTTCTGGAAATGACCGGTTATACCCGGGATCAAGTCATAGGCACTTCTACCTATGAGCTGGATGTGCTGGAACAGGCAGAGAACAAGAACCTGGCCAAGCAGCGTCTGCTCGAAGGCGCGACCATCCCGCAGATGCAGGCCGAACTGCGCCTGCCCGACGGAGGCAGCAAGCAAGTGATCGTCGCTGGCCAGCCGCTGGAACTCAACGACGAGGCCTGCATGCTGTTTTCCTTCGTCGACATCGAACCCCGATACCAGGCGGAAATGGCCCTGCGCCAGAGCGAGGAGCGCTTTGCCAAGGCGTTTCGCCTGTCACCGGTGCCGATCCTGGTATGTGGTGCGGGTGATCAGGTCGTGCTGGACGTCAATGAAGCCTTCCTCGATACCCTTGGCTACCCCAGCGAAGAAGTCATTGGCGAAAGCATCACCCAGATCGATTTCATCGAAGACAAGGGCGCGCGCATGCGCCTGTTCGCGGCGCTGGAGAAAACCGGGCGTCTGGACCGTATCGATGTGCGGGTATGCAGGAAAGACGCGGGGCTGATCGATTGCGCGGTGTCGGCGGACACCGTGAACATTCAGGACAGTCCTTGCTACCTGCTGGTGTTGATGGACATTACCGAGCGCAAACGCACCGAACTGGAACTGGTGTCGGCCATTGAAGAGGTGATGAAGGACGCGTCCTGGTTCAGCCGCACGCTGATCGAAAAACTGGCCAATGCGAAAAACGTCAACTCACCGCGATTGCCCAGCGTGTCCTTCACCGATCTCACCGCCCGGGAGCGCGATGTGTTGGGGTTGATCTGCGAGGGCCTGGCGGACAAGGAGATTGCCGCGCGCTTGAAACTCGCACCGAACACCGTGCGCAATCACGTGGCGACGGTCTATTCCAAGCTCGATGTGCACAGCCGCAGCGAGGCGATTGTCTGGGCGCGGGAGCGGGGCCTGTTCTCCGGCACCGGGAAATCCAGGGGCCGAGGGTAAGGTGCAAATGCACTAGCTGGCGGGGTGCAATTTGATGTGTTGAGCGCGGGCGGCGGCTCCTAGGCTGCAAGGGTGCGACAGGTACTTGCCAATGCCTGCGTGTCCCCTGCGAAGCAGCCGAAGGAATGCCCTGATGAATCTGCACCCCGAATTATCCCTGCCCCGGGATTTGAACCCATGATGACGCTGGCCCAGCTGCGCATGCTGATCGAACGCAGTTTCTCTCCCCGCGCCTGTGATTGCAGCATCACCGGCGATCACTACCTGACCGTCAAGCTCTACCACCCCCTCTCGGGGCAAGTGGATCTGGTGGTCAGTGGCTTGAACATGGCCACCCTGCAGTCAGCGGAAGCGGTGGCCGCGCTGATCGAAGAGCTGCGTTACGAACTCGATAGCAATACCCTGAATCGCCCGGATCCTGTGATGTAAGAACTGTCAGGTTTTCATGGCGTTGGCCAATGATTGGGCTATAAGTGTTACGCAAATACTTTTTTTGTGACAGCTACGCGGATTTTTCGCGCAGTTGCCGTGGTCACAAAAAGGGTGTCTACCACTTATCGCGGGTCAACCTATGAAAACTCTTGGGAAACGCGTTTTTGCACCTCTGGCACTCTGCACGGCGCTGCTCGCCGGCTGCTCCAGTCCGCCACCACCCCCTCCTGCCGCGCCGCCGCCCCCTCCAGTCCGCACCTGCCAGGCCATGGATAAAACCGATGTGCTGGGCGATGTGCGTGACGAAAACGGCGAGATAACGCGCATCACGACCACCACGCGCTGCGTCACTCAGTAACGCCGGGCGCCGCCGTCCTTGAAGCCCCGTGTCGAGAAAATCGTTCTTTTCGCCGATCTTGTCGGCACGGCGGTGTTTGCCATCGAGGGCGCGATCAGCGCCATGCGCAGCGGCCTGGACCTGCTCGGGGTGATGGTGATTGCCTTCATCGTCGCCCTGGGTGGCGGGGTGACCCGGGACCTGCTGATCGGCGCCACGCCGCCCAATGCCGTGGCCAACTGGCGTTATCCGGCGTTGCGCTTGCTGTCGGTGCACTTTGGTTGGCAGCTGCCAAAAATCAACACCTCCCTGTAGGAGCTGTCGAGTGAAACGAGGCTGCGATCTTTTGATTTTCAAAAGCAAATCAGAAGATCGCAGCCTTCGGCAGCTCCTGCACAAATGCGGGTGGGATCAGGAGAGGAACCCACCATCCACGTTCAGCGAAACACCCGTGGTGTAGCTGGACGCATCGCTGGCCAGGTACAGCACCGCGCCGGCCATTTCGCTCGGGTCGGCCACGCGCTTGAGCGGGATCTGTGCCAGGGCGGTGTTGAGGATCGCCTCGTTCTTGACCAGCGCCGAGGCGAACTTGGTGTCGGTCAGGCCCGGGAGCAGGGCGTTGCAACGGATGCCGAACTGCGCGCATTCCTTGGCGAAGACCTTGGTCATGTTGATCACCGCCGCCTTGGTCACCGAGTAGATGCCCTGGAACACGCCCGGCGAGACGCCATTGATCGACGCAACGTTGATGATGCTGCCGCCACCGTTCTCGCGCATCAGCTTTCCGGCTTCCACCGACATGAAGAAATAGCCGCGGATGTTGACGTCGACGGTCTTCTGGAACGCGCCGAGGTCGGTGTCCAGCACGTTGCAGAACTGCGGATTGGTCGCCGCGTTGTTGACCAGGATGTCCAGGCGGCCGAACTGTTCCTTGATGCCGGCGAAGACCTGGCTGATCTGTTCCATTTCACCGATGTGGCAGGCAATGGCAGTGGCCTTGCCACCGGCGGCGATGATCGCGTCGGCCACGTGCTGGCAGCCTTCGAGCTTGCGGCTCGAAACGATCACATGGGCGCCTTGCTGGGCCAGCAGTTTGGCGATGGCCTCACCGATGCCGCGGCTGGCGCCGGAGACGAAAGCGATCTTGCCGTCGAGGTCGAACAACTGAGTCTTGGACATGGGATTCCCTTGTGAGTCTTGTTTTAGGCCTGATGTGCAATGGAAAAAGCGATCAAAGGCTGGATTTCTGGATGACCTGCAAGCTCATCTGCTCCAGCAGTTTGTTCATGTGAATGAACTGCGCGAAGCGTTTGTCCTGGGTCTGGCCATGGTAGAAGCGGTAGTAGATCTGCTGCACGATGCCGGCCAGGCGGAACAGGCCGTAGGTGTAGTAGAAATCGAAATTGTCGATCTGGATCCCGGAGCGTTCGGCGTAGTAATCGACGAACTCACGGCGGGTCAGCATGCCCGGCGCGTGACTCGGTTGGCGACGCATCAGCTGCACGGGCGCGGGGTCGCCGGCTTCGATCCAGTAGGCGAGGCTGTTGCCCAGGTCCATCAGCGGATCGCCGAGGGTGGTCAGCTCCCAGTCCAGCACACCGATGATCTGCATCGGGTTGTTCGGGTCGAGGATCACGTTATCGAAGCGGTAGTCGTTGTGTACGATGCTGGAGGTCGGGTGATCGGCCGGCATCTTGTCGTTGAGCCAGGCCTTGACCGCTTCCCACTGCGGCGCGTCCGGGGTCAGGGCTTTCTCGTAGCGGTCGCTCCAGCCCTTGATCTGCCGGGCCACGTAACCTTCGGGCTTGCCCAGGTCGCCCAGGCCGTAGGCGTTGTAGTCGACACGATGCAGTTCGACGAACTTGTCGATGAAGCTCTTGCACAGGGCTTCGGTTTTCGCGGAATCGAAGCCCAGCTCCGGCGGCAGTTCCGAGCGCAGGATGATGCCCTTGACCCGTTCCATCACATAGAACTCGGCGCCGATCACCGAGTCGTCGGTGCAGTGCACGTAAGCCTTGGGGCAATACGGAAAGCCGTCGCGCAATTGATTGAGGATACGGAATTCACGTCCCATGTCATGGGCGGACTTGGCCTTGTGGCCGAAGGGTGGCCGGCGCAGGACGAATTCCTGCTCCGGGTATTCGATCAGGTAGGTGAGGTTCGACGCACCGCCGGGGAACTGGCTGATCTGCGGCAAACCGGTGAGGCCGGGAATGTGCGCCTTGAGGTACGGATCGATCAGGCTGGCATCGAGTTCTTCGCCGGAGCGGATACGGGTGGACTGGTCAGTAAGCGCCATGCTTATCCCTTCTGCTTATTCTAGAGGCCTCAAACTATTGGCTAATCTAATGTGCGTACCCGGCAGCCACAACCACGAACGGCCCTTATAGGTGAGCGTGTTGCCGGGCAATCATTGCTTTTGATACACCTGTTTGAATTGTCCTACACCACGGCGTTCTTGAGGCCGCGCGGCAACTCGATCGGGGTCAGCACGGGCTTGCCGGAGAAGAACGCCACGAGGTTGCGGCCTACCAGCTCGACGGTGCCCTGGGTGGCTTCCGGCGACAGGCCGGCGACATGCGGGGTCAGGATGACGTTGCCAAGTGTCTTGAGTGCGTCCGGTACTTGGGGCTCGGCATCGAACACGTCCAGGGCGGCGCCGGCGATACGCCGTTGCTCCAGGGCGCTGATCAGGTCGGCGGTCACCACCACGCTGGCCCGGGCGATGTTCACCAGAAATCCGTTGGGCCCCAAGGCGTCGAGGACCTGGCGGTTGACCAGGTGCTGGGTGCCCAGGCCGCCCGGAGTGGCGATGATCAGGAAGTCCGAGGCGCGTGCCAGTTCGGTGGGGGTCGAGCAGAACTCGTAGGGCACGTCGTCGCGATGCTGGCGGTTGTGGTAGCACACGCTCATGTCGAATCCGGCCGCGGCGCGCTTGGCGATGGCCAGGCCGACCGCGCCCAGACCGAGAATGCCCAGGCGTTTGCCGGCAAGGGAAGGGCGCATGATTTTCGGCCACTCGCCCCGGCGCACGGCGGCGTCGCAGCGAGGCACGTCGCGCACTAGCGACAGCAGCAGGGCCATGGCGTGGTCGGCGACGGAGGAGGCGTTGACCCCGGCGCCGTTGGTGACAGTGATGCCGCGATCGCCGGCGGCTTGCAGGTCGACCATTTCATAACCTGCGCCGATCACGCAGATGATTTTCAGTTTGGGCAGGGCAGCGATTTCATTGGCAGTCAGGCCCAGCGGGCCGCGGGTCAGCACCGCGTCGATCCCGTCTCCGTGGCGTTTGATGGCTTCGGCGCGCTCGGCGGGGGTCGGGGCCAGAATCAGGTGAAAGCCCTGATGTTCGAGGATGGGCAGGTAATCGTTGATGGTCTCAACCAGTACCAGTACGGTTGCGGTCATGCTTGGCTCCTTTAGGCATGGATATCGGGCTCGAACGTCCAGTGAGATTGCTGCCTGCCGGGCGATTTGGCAATCGTCACATTCGAACCAGTGTAGGAGCTGCCGCGCACTGCGATGTTTGTCCTAACTGACTGGCACCAGGGCAAGCCTCGCTCCTGCAGGTGCCTCAGGCTTCGGGGTTGGTCAGGTAGCGCTTCGCCGCATCAAGGATCTCATCCGACAGCGCCTCACCCCGGGTCGCACGGGCCAGGGTCAGGGCGCCGATCATCAGCGAATACTGCACCAACGCCTGCTGGCGCTGCTCCTCGGGGTTGTCCGAATCCATCATCTTGCCGAACGAGTCGAGCAGTCGATTCAGCCCCGCCAGAAACGGCTCGCGCAAGCCGCTGTCGGTGCTTTCGTGACACATGTCCCCGGCGAAAGCCACCACCGGACAGCTCTCGCCGGGGTTGTCACGGCTGTGGGTGGAAAGGTAAGGGTCGATCAGGGCCTTGCGTGCCTGCGCCCTGCTTTCGCCGGTATCGGCCCTGAGCTTCCAGCGCTCGCCCACCTGCTTGAACGCCCGCTCGCTGGCTTCCTTGGCCAAGGCTTCCTTGGACTCGAAATGACCATAGAAACCGCCATGGGTCAGTCCGGCCGCCGCCATCACATCGACGACGCTGATCCCGTGCAGTCCGCGCTCGCGGAACAGGCGGGTCGCGGCATCGACGATGATTTCGCGGTTGAGGTCGGCTTGCTTGCGGGAAACTCGAGGCATGGGTGGCTCACAGATATCGAAATGGGATGTCAGAGGGCGTACTGGGCGATGCCGTTGCCGAACGACCAGTTTTCCTTCTTCACTTCCACCAGATTAATGAAAACGTCCTCCAGACGCACGGCCAGTTCCTGGTTGAGGCTCTCGGCGATGGTCTTGTAGAGCAGTTTTTTCTGCTCGACGGTGCGGCCTTCGCTCAGGGTGATCTGGATGATCACCAGTTTGTCAGTGCGCGGGATGCCAAGGTACTGCGGATCGAAGATGAAATGATGCTCGTCGTGCTCGGCGAGGATCTGGAAGTTGTCATCCTTGGGTACACCGATGGTGCTGTGCATGGCGGCGTAAATCAGCTCGCCGATGCGTTTGGCGTAGGTAGGGTCCTGTTGCTTTTTGATCTCGACGCGAACCAGTGGCATGGCATGACTCCGGGTTGAGGGCAGGTTCATTCAAAATACATTACGAACAACCTTTATCAAGCCCGATCTACCGCTCGCCGACGAAACGCCATGGCAGAAATGACACCGCCCCCTGTAGGAGCCGAGCTTGCTCGCGATGCACGCAGAATCACCGCGGGGCATCAGGTTTGCCCCGTCTTCGTTGACGACCATCGGGAGCAAGCTCGCTCCTACAAGGGATAGGGCGCTGGTGCAACCTGGTACAACCGTTCCTCACCTAAGTCTTTGCTTCTGATCGGGAATCCCGGAGAATCGCACGCTGTTTCGGCCAGGGCGCTGCCTGTCGGATTTTTCCGACTCGTCCTGGCCGGGTGGCAAAAGACCGGAAAGCGGAGATCCGACCGGATGAATGATCAGGTCAATAGCGTCAACGAACGCTATGCAGCAGCGACACCAGCAACCCTATCGAGCTGGAATCGTCATGACACCACCTGGATGCTGGGCCTGTTTGGCACGGCGATTGGTGCGGGCACCCTGTTTTTGCCGATCAACGCGGGTCTCGGCGGCTTCTGGCCGTTGCTGATCCTGGCGTTGCTGGCGTTCCCGATGACCTTCTACGCACACCGCGGCCTGACCCGCTTCGTGTTGTCCGGTCGTGAAGGCGCGGACATCACCGACGTGGTGGAAGAGCACTTCGGTCTCAAGGCCGGCGCGCTGATCACCTTGCTCTACTTCTTCGCGATCTTTCCGATCCTGTTGATCTACAGCGTGGCGCTGACCAACACCGTGGGCAGCTTCATGGAGCATCAACTGCACATCATGCCGCCACCGCGCGCGGTGCTGTCTCTGGTGCTGATCCTCGGCCTGCTGGCCGTGGTGCGTTGCGGCGAGCAGATGATCGTCAAGGCCATGAGCCTGATGGTCTATCCGTTCATCGTGGCCTTGCTGTTCCTGGCGGTGTTCCTGATTCCGCACTGGAACGGCGGCATCCTGACCACCGCCAGCACGCTGCCCGAGCCTTCGGCCTTGCTGCACACCCTGTGGCTGGCGATCCCGGTGATGGTGTTCTCGTTCAACCACTCGCCGATCATCTCGGCGTTCGCCGTCGACCAGAAGCGTCGCTACGGTGAGCACGCCGAACAGCGCAGCTCGCAGATCCTGTCCCGCGCCCACGCCCTGATGGTGGTGATGGTGCTGTTCTTCGTCTTCAGCTGCGTGCTGACCCTGTCGCCGGCGCAACTGGCCGAAGCGAAGGCGCAGAACCTGTCGATCCTGTCTTACCTTGCCAACCACTTCAGCAACCCGACCATCGCCTTCGCGGCGCCGTTGATTGCCTTCGTGGCCATTTCCAAGTCGTTCCTGGGCCACTACATCGGCGCCAGCGAAGGCCTCAAGGGCCTGATCGTCAAGAGCGGCAAGCGCCCGGCAGCCAAGACCCTGGACCGCATGACCGCCGCGTTCATGCTGGTGGTGTGCTGGATCGTCGCCACCCTGAACCCGAGCATCCTGGGCATGATCGAAACCCTGGGAGGCCCGGTGATCGCGGCGATCCTGTTCCTGATGCCGATGTACGCCGTGCGCAAGATCCCGGCCATGGCCCGTTATCGTGGCCAGGCGTCTAACGTGTTTGTGGTGGCGGTTGGGCTGGTGGCGATTTCGGCGTTGATCTATTCGTTAACGGCGTAACCTGGCGCACAAAAGATCGCAGCCTTCTCCGGACCTTTCGAGAGGCTGCGATCTTTTGCTTTTGATTGAAACAGGGCAGTGAAAGCCGCCCGGTCTGTAATATCCCCTCGATACTTCCGCTTCCTGCTTGGACTCATATTCCTCGTTGCACTTGAGCAAAAATCTCGGTGATGGGTCTTCGCGGCTGACGTTTTTGCAATTGCCGCACGCGTTCACTCATCCGCAGCAGTTCCTCACTCGGCTTGGCCCATTGCTCTTTAGGCAGCGGTTCTGACCATTCGCGCATGACGTCAGGCAGTGCTTTTTTGCCGATTTTTTCGAAACGGCGCACTTCCCATTCGACGAGGTGGTTGGGGATCGTCCACAAGGTCATGACGTGGTACAGGTACCAGAAAAATCCTGATGTTCGACTGCGCGAACCTTCGCGGATCTGCTGGTGCATACGGGCGCGGGCGTTGTGGAAGGTGTGCAGGCCTTCGTGAGGCGGGTCGTCGGGGCCTTGCAGGTCTTGCAAGACCTGAATCGATTTGAGGTCGTTGACTTCGTATTCCATGTAACCGCGGATGGCTTCCCAATGGCTGATGACCAGCGGTAGAGCGGCGCAGGGGAATTCGAGGCTGGTGAGGGTTTCGCCGTGTTCGAAGCCGATGCCCATGCCGTATTGGCGATGGACGCCGTATTGGGTGGCGCCTTTCGCTTCGATGATCCAGGCAAAGATTGATTCCCATGGGGCGAAGACGGGCTCGGTCGCGCCTTTGGGCATGAAACAGACTTCGCGGCGTTGGCGGTTGAAGCGGGTTGGGGTGATGGTGGCGCGTTTTCTGTGCGCGTGCTGCCAGACAGCCAAGCTGATGAGCAATATGGAAAAGCCGCCCTTCATTCCGAATGTAGATGACTCAAAAAAAAGCTGTACCGCGAACTCCCAGGAATACAAAGCGTCGTACCCAAAAACGAGGCCAAGAAAAAAACTAAATAGGGGCAAAAGGAAAGCAAACATACAGGCGATAGCAAGTGGAACGCCGAATGTGACTTGCCAAAAATAGACCTTAGGGCTACCCGAGCCAAAATCCATGTGGACGTCGGTAAACTCACCTATGTGCGGGCCGAATGGAGGTAGTAGTGTAGGTAATGGCAGCGGTGCCATAAAGGTGATTCGCCCGCCGGAAAATGAGTCAATGTCTCCGGCTTTTGTCAGCTTTTGAAGCCGCGGGCCGATTACTTGCTGAACCTGATCATTTGGCATGGTCGGCGTACTCCAAATATTCGGTTTCGACCAGATACACAGGAGGTGTTTCTTTGACCAATTGACGATCGATTACGGCAAAGTGCCCTTCACCTCGAGGGTCAAGATGAATGAAAGATGTTCGCGACGTCCAATTGCCTTTGTCGTTCAACGTCTGAATGCAGACCGCCAGTTCCAGTATTTCTTTCACTACCGTGTACTCGGTCTCACGATTCCACGGGCATCGAAGACAGATCACCAATGCTTCCGGATTGGATTTTACGATACGCAGGCTGTCAAAGATCTCTTCGCTTATTACATCCACGCGTTCTCGTGGAGTTCCTCGACCATGTACGAGCGTGCAAATACGATTTGCGCCAATATCCAAACGGTGCGTCGGTTTACCGGCAAAGGGAGGGAGGAAGTCACTCAATGTCAGTCCGGGAAGTATCAGGTGGATATCGCCGGGTCTGGCTTTGAGCAACAGGTTTTTCAGCCAGGAGTCGTATGGCTCTGGACCGACTTGCACGTAGGGAGTGTTGATCAGATAGGCGAGATGACAACGATAGTCTTCCAGTGAGTGATCGCCTCGTGTTTCTGCGTTCCGGCTCCAAGGCGTGGTTTGCAGCCATTTTTCGTGCGCGCTGAGGTTGTAGCGATGGAACAGCCAAGTGCCGCTAAGTTCAAGCATAGTGAACAAGGCGCCTGCCAAGTTAAAGCGAAAGAAAATGGTAGAAAGGCGTGTGCCAGCAGCGGCCCATGCCGCAACGCGTGCTGCACTGTTTTCAGCGACTAGTACGGTGTAACCGGAATATGCGGTCGATCCTAGACCATAGGCATTAAAAGTGGTGATTCCGCCCGAACCCAACGTAGCTAATGTAGCCGCCGCCTGTGCTGGATAATTTCCAGTTCGAATCGTTTGCTGCAAATTTTGAATTAGTTTCTCAAGGCTGATTGCTGACGACATCAATCCCAAACCATAAGTAAAAGCGCCCAATCCAACATGTAACTTGCCCACCTGCACAAATACGTTTTGCAACGCATGTTGTTGAAGCCCTGCAACAAGGTTTGCACTGTAGGCCTTCAAGGCGGTATCAGCGAGACTCTGGGCCGCAGTAAAACCAGCAGCTCCAGCTGTCGCTGTAGCAGCCAGAAGAGGCTCAATCGTTAGACTGGTTTTTGATTGTTTGAAGGTCTCCTTGACCACCTCCACCAAATTCACCACCTGCACCAAAACCACCACCAACCCCATCCCTTCAGTCTTCACCAGACTGCCAGTCGACAACCCACCCACACCCAACCGAATATTCGCCATCAAATTGCGCAACTCCTGCTGCTGCGCCGGCGGAAATTTCACCGTCACGCCGGCCCGCGCCGGTGTTGGGCTGTAAATACTCACCGTTTCGTTCGCCAGTTCCGGAATAGGGCTCAATGCCCCGGCCACTCGTCCTTCGATTTGCGCGATTACCGCCTTTACCCGGTCGATTTCATTCTGCAACTCCACGGCTCGTGGGGTTTTGTGGCCCTGGCGGTTTTTGTTGTGAGTCAGGCGGCCGCGTTCACGAACCAGCATTTTCAGGTAGTCGCGTTCGCTGAGCAGTTCCTTGATTTCGGATTGCAAGGCAGCTTGTTCGGCGGGGGTGGCGAAGGTGAAGGTTACGCCGCTGGTTCTCGCGGCATCGAAGAGGCGCAGCTTCAGGCCCTTGGGCAGGCGCTGGAACAGTTCATCCAGGTCGGGGAATTTCTGCGCCGAGAGGTCGAAACCTTCAAGGATGCGGATCAGGCCCAGGTTCAGCGCCGGGCTGTAGCTGTGCTGCGCGGCCTCGGCAATGGCGCGGGTGGGGTCGGTCAGGTCGTCGAGGGTTGGTAGTTGGGGATGTTCGACGTTGCGCAGTTGGGTCAGCCAGTCCGGCAGGTTGTTGAACATCGCCATGCCCGCGTTGAACAGCGTTGAATACTGCCCGGCCTGTTCGGACTGCACGCGTAGCGGCAAGGTGTAGAACAGCGGTCGGGTCAGCTCCGGGTGTTTTTCCAGAAAACCGAGCAGTAGTTCGCTGGCAATGTCGCTGCGGCAAACGTCCTTGAGGCAGGCGTATTCGGCGGTGAACGCCTGGCCCAGTTGCGCCGGAACCTGGGCGTCGTAGTACCACGCCGAACGGTGGTAACGGCCGGCGCATAGCAGTTGGGTGCGGTCGGCGGTGATGCGGTCGAGCAGGCGGTTCCAGCGGCTGAGGTCGTCGCGATGACGGTTCAACACCTGGTCCATCGCTGGGCGGTCGATGAGGTCATTGATGCCGCGCTTACCGCTCAATACCGGACCTTCAAGGACGTCCTGCATGCGCCGATCCTGATCTCTTGCGAGATCGACCAGCGCATTCAGGTGCTGATCAACGAATGCTGGTGGGGCGACCGCCTCGAAATATTGTTTCGTGTAATAACGTCGGTCCGTTTCTGCCATGGCCCGACCTTGTGCGGTGAAGTCCGGCGCGACGCCGTCGAAGCGGTTCAGCGCCAGCGCGTCGTCGAGTGCCTTGTTGCGTAATTGCTGAAGCTGCGGGGAGGCCGCGGTGCCGGCCGGCTCGATCTTGCCGCCCTTGTTCAGGTAATCGAGCAGGGCCCTGCGTGTGTTCTCGCGATCCGGCTCAGTCAACTGCTCAAGGTCTGCAAACAGCGCTTTGACCTGCGGTTGGTCGCTGGCCTTGGCCAGACTGTCAAAATCCTGTTCGCCGAGCTGACTCAGCGACTCGATGTAGCAGGCCAGCAGATAATCTCGCTCGTTGTTGTCGGCATTGCTCCAGTCATCCACCCAGCCGACCACGGTGTCCTGATAGTCCGCCAGATCACGCATCACCCCGAGGTCGTCGTTGACCAGCAAAAACAGCGTGTCGTCCTGATAGGCCGCGCGTACCCGTCCCAGAAATTCACCGATGTGTGCTGTGCGAAAGCGCCGAGGTTGCTCCCACAGATAAGGTTCGCGTTCATGCTCGGGGGCGTCGCTGACCTGCACCCGGGGCAAGGAGACGGTGCCTGTCGACGGGGTGCTGGCCGGTTCCGCTTCTGCCGCCAGTTCTGCCAGCCATTGCCGGGCCTGGGCGACGGTGAGCAGATGTTTGCCACCCTTCTGACAATGCACCGTCGCGAGATTGACCGCCTGCATGAAATGCCTGCGCTCCTCGGCGCTGTCCAGCACCTGTCGGCATTTGGCGGCAGTCCACTGCACTTCGGAGAACGTCACGTATAAGGTGCTCTTGCGGGAAAAGATCAGCGCCGGGGCCTCCTCGAAGGCTGCTCGCTGATCCTCGTGAACCGTTTTGCCTTTGTGCAGCAGCGCGCTGACGATTCCGCCCTGCACCCTGTACTCGTTCAGCTCACCGCTTGGGCTGTCGATGATGTACAGCCAGCCATCGCGCAGCAGACGGATGCCGACAGGGCGGGCGGTGAGGGAGTAAGGCATCTCCAGTTCGGCACTGGGATCGAGGTTTTTTTCCACCAGGCCGTAGCGCAGCGGCAGCAGTTGTACATGAGTTTGTCGCAGCGGGCAGGCCGCGGGCGCGCCGATAGGCGCTTTCGAGGCGGCGGCTGCTGCAAGATTGGCGGGGTGCTGGTTCATGATAGGTCCCGTTCAGACGCCCATTCATGGGCCAGGGCCGCGGCCAGCGCGACGCGCTCGCCGGGTGATTGCAGGGTGGGGGTGTGGAGCAGGTGGCGGATACGGGGATATTGGTCGATGTCGCCATCCAGCCAGGCCATGAGATTGGCGTAATAAAACAGCTCCGATTGACCTTGCAGCCCAAGCGCCGAGGCCTCGGTCTCCAGCTGTTCAAGTCCCGCCCAGCGTTGAGCCAGGCTTTCCCCTGAGTGGCGTTGAGGAAAGTGGCTGAGCAAATGTGCGTCGAGTTCAATGAGCGATCGTCGGTGATCAACCTGATCCAGCGCCGCGATCTGCGCCGGATCGAGCCGATAAGGCGCGAGCAGGGCGGGGCATTCGGGTCGTCGGGGTTGGTGACTGTGCCAGACCGAGTTGACGCAGTCGGCTGTTACCACCCATGACATCGGGCCGAACAAGCTTTGATCTGCGCTGCTCAGCAATGCTCGCATCACGGCAGCATCGGCCAGCCGCAACAGCACCGAGGAGCTTTCGGACAGCTCCACGGTCAGCAGTTTCCTTAAGTGTTCGGCGACGACATGGGCTTGTACCGGGCTGAACAACAGCACACCGCATTCCATGGGAGCATGGTGGACAAAGAATTGCATCATGGGGTCGTCAGGCTTCTCGATGACCACCAGCAATGGAGACACATCGCGCAATGCACTAAAGGGTGGCTGGTCGTACAGGGCGAGGGTGAGTGCCGCGTGATTGGCCTGTTTTATCCGGTCTGCCAAGTTGCTCAGGGTCGCGCCGTCCAGCAGGGCATAGGCCTGCTGCTCGCCCCATGGCAGATTTTCAGGCAGAGAAGTGGAAAGGCTCATGCTTGGGCGGCCTCGCAGATCAGGCAGCGCGAGGCGCGGGTTGAAATCAGGGCATGGCGCTGCTGAACCGCATCGAATGACACTTTCATTACAAGCAGTGCTCCCGGTACCAAGGGTTCCGCCAGCAGGCCAACTGCCGGGGCGCCTCCCTGGACTATCGCCACGCTGCTGAAAATGCCTTCCGGCCCCAGCGTCAACCAATGCCCGCCAGCCTTGATCGTCACGTGGGCGCCGCCATCGATGACCACTTGCTGGCCTGCACCGAGGTGCACGTACTGGCTGGCGCTGAGCCGCTGGCTGGCCACTCGAACATGGCGGTCACCTTGCACCCACAGATGATCATCCTGCTTGAGTTCGGTGAGACGGTTGCCATGTGTCAGGTGGTGCTCATCGCTGCGCAGATCCTGGCTGGCAATGCCGCCGACCACCACGGTCAGCTCGTTGTCGACCTGTACGCGCTGGTCATGCAGCACATGCTGGACATAGTCCCGTTGGGCGCGAATGGCGATTTCTTCGGCACCTTTCCTGTCCTCGATTCGCAGTTCGTTGTAACCGCCACCGCCGGGAGTGCTGTGGCTGCGCAGGGTGCTACGGGATCGTTCGGCCGGCAGGTTCAGTGGCACTGGAGTGACCGCATTGGGCAGGCAGCCGAGGACGAAGGGCTTGTCGGGATCGCCTTCCGTGAAGCCCACCAGTACTTCCATGCCGACGCGGGGTATCTGTACGCTGCCATAGCGGCCATGGGCCCAACCCGTCGCCACCCGCAGCCAGCAACTGGTCCGCTCATTGAGCTGGCCGTCCCGATCCCACAGCATCTGGACTTTCACTCGGCCGTAGGCATCGCAGTAAATTTCTTCGCCGGGCGGGCCTGTCACCACCGCGTGCTGGCTGCCGGTGATCCGTGGCTTGGGGTGTTTCAGTGCCGGACGGAAAATCACATCCCAGGGCGTCGCGACGAAATGATTGCGGTAGCCCTGAATGACACCATCACCATCGTCGGCGACCTCTTCCAGCACTTGCGGTTGTCGACCCGTGTGCACTACGCGGGTCAGCAACCATAAACCGTTCCAGTCGGGGCGCGGGTGTTCGCGCATATCGAGGTAGCTGCCACTGCGCATCAGGCTCTGGTCGCTGCGTCCATTGCCTTGACGATAGTCCGCGCGATGCCGCTCAAGGGCTCGCCGGCTCAGGTGTTTGCCACGATCGCGGTGGGTGAACTGACCGGGAAAGGCGTAATCCTCCAGCACGGGAACACGCTTCTCAGCTGCTTCGGACTCCAACTGAACATTGGGTTTTTCGAAATGGTAGTCACGGCGGATGACGTGGTTGGTGCGGGTTTCCAGGCGTACATTGAAGCGGTCGATCACCGGCGAAGCGGCGTTCATGCCGCTGTCATGTGTATAGATGGTTGGCGCGTCAGGCCGGGGGAAGACGGTCTGGTCGTCGCCGAAAACCAGAACGTGTCCATCGGAGTCGTGCTCGAAATGAAAGTGCAGGCCTTCTTCCTCGCACAATCGCTGGATGAACGCCAGATCGGTCTCGTTGTACTGCACGCAATACAGGCGGGGCGGATAGTCGGCGCTCACCAGAAAGCGCCAGACGTCGGACTGCATTGCGTGATCGCTCAGTACGCTCTGGATGATTTGCGGCACGTTCTGGTGCTGAAAGATTCGCTGGTTGTGACGATGGGCCAGATAGGCGAGATGAGGTACCAGCGTGATCTGGTAGCGGGTCAGCCGCGCTCCGGAGTCACCCTGGGCGACACGATAGACCTGTCCGTGCACGCCGCGACCCTCAAGGCCGAAGGAAAGATAGGCTTGTTGGTGCAGAAGTGTTTCGAGAGACAGGTCAGGGCGTTCGCTGACCAGTTCAAGTTTGACTTCATAAATCTCATTGATGGCTTCCGTGAACTCGAACTCAAGCACTTGCAGATCGTGGGGGAAACCCTTGATTTCGAGTCGGAATACCACTGGCTTGTCAGCAGTGAACATACACATGTCCCTGTATGCTTGTCAGGCTTGGGACTTTGCGCGTGTCTGCTGCTTGGCGCAGTCAGGCGGATCGCTTTAATGCGTAGGGAAATTCCGGAATTGCGTTGGGGCTTAGGGCTTTCGCGGGCAAGCCTCGCTCCTACGGGCATAAAAAAACGCCGCCCCTCTCACGAAGGGCGGCGTTTTTCATTGCTTTGTAACGTTAGGCTTGAACGACCGGGATGTTGGCGTTCGCTGCAGCTTCACGGAACTCGGCGATCTGGTCGAAGGACAGGTAGCGGTAGACATCGGCCGCCATGCTGTCGATCTTGCCAGCGTATTCCATGTACTCCTCGACGGTCGGCAGGCGACCCAGGATGGAAGCCACGGACGCCAGCTCGGCCGAAGCCAGGTAGACGTTCGCGCCGTCACCCAGACGGTTCGGGAAGTTACGGGTCGAAGTCGACACAACGGTCGAGTTCGGCTCTACACGTGCCTGGTTACCCATGCACAGCGAGCAGCCTGGCATTTCCATGCGGGCGCCAGCCTTGCCGTAGATGCCGTAGTAGCCTTCTTCGGTCAGCTGGTGAGCGTCCATCTTGGTCGGAGGCGACAGCCACAGACGGGTTGGCAGCTGGCCCTTGACCTGATCCAGCAGCTTGCCGGCAGCGCGGAAGTGACCGATGTTGGTCATGCACGAACCGATGAACACTTCGTCGATCTTCTCGCCAGCAACGCTGGAGAGCAGACGGGCGTCGTCCGGGTCGTTCGGCGCGCAGAGCACAGGCTCCTTGATGTCGGCCAGATCGATTTCGATGACTTCGGCGTACTCGGCGTCCTTGTCCGCTTCCATCAGCTCAGGGTTGGCGATCCAGGCTTCCATCGCTTGAGCGCGACGTTCCAGGGTACGTGCATCGCCGTAGCCTTCGCCGATCATCCAGCGCAGCAGGGTGATGTTCGATTGCAGGTACTCGGTGATCGACTCTTTGGACAGCTGGATGGTGCAACCGGCAGCCGAACGTTCAGCCGAGGCGTCAGACAGTTCGAACGCTTGCTCGACGGTCAGCTTAGGCAGACCTTCGATCTCCAGGATGCGGCCGGAGAAGGCGTTCTTCTTGCCTTTCTTCTCTACGGTCAACAGGCCTTTCTGGATCGCGTAGTAAGGGATGGCATGAACCAGGTCACGCAGGGTGACGCCTGGCTGCAGTTCGCCCTTGAAGCGAACCAGGATCGACTCAGGCATGTCCAGCGGCATGACGCCGGTGGCAGCGGCGAACGCTACCAGGCCGGAACCGGCCGGGAACGAGATGCCGATCGGGAAACGGGTGTGGGAGTCACCACCGGTACCGACGGTGTCTGGCAGCAGCATGCGGTTCAGCCACGAGTGGATGATGCCGTCGCCCGGACGCAGGGAAACGCCGCCGCGGGTCATGATGAAGTCAGGCAGGGTGTGGTGGGTGGTCACGTCGATCGGCTTTGGATAAGCCGCGGTGTGGCAGAAGGACTGCATCACCAGATCGGTGGAGAAGCCCAGGCACGCCAGGTCTTTCAGTTCGTCACGGGTCATTGGACCGGTGGTGTCCTGAGAACCCACGGTGGTCATCTTCGGTTCGCAGTAGGTGCCCGGGCGAACGCCGGTCACGCCGCAAGCCTTGCCGACCATTTTCTGCGCCAGGGTGAAACCCTTGGTGCTTTCAGCAGGGGCTTCTGGCTTCTTGAACAGGGTCGAAGGTGCCAGACCCAGCTCGGCGCGAGCCTTCTCGGTCAGGCCACGGCCGATGATCAGCGGGATACGGCCGCCGGCGCGGACTTCGTCCAGCAGGACCGGAGTCTTCATTTCGAAGGTGGTCAGGACTTCGTCGGTGCCGTGCTTGCAGACTTTGCCAGCATGCGGGTACAGGTCGATCACGTCGCCCATGTGCATGTTGGAAACGTCGAATTCGATTGGCAGTGCGCCAGCATCTTCCATGGTGTTGTAGAAGATCGGAGCGATCTTGCTGCCGAAGCAGAAACCGCCGGCACGCTTGTTCGGCACGTAAGGAACGTCGTCGCCGAAGAACCACAGAACCGAGTTGGTGGCCGATTTACGCGAAGAACCGGTACCGACCACGTCGCCCACGTAGGCAACAGGGAAGCCGCCGTTACGCATTTCTTCGATCTGCTTCATCGGACCGGTGACGCCTTGTGCGTCAGGCACGATGCCGTCGCGAGCCATTTTCAGCATGGCCAGGGCGTGCAGCGGGATGTCAGGGCGGGACCAGGCGTCCGGAGCAGGGGACAGGTCGTCGGTGTTGGTCTCGCCGGTGACCTTGAATACGCGCAGGCTGATCTTGTCGGCCAGGGTTGGACGCTTCACGAACCACTCGCCGTCAGCCCAGGACTGCAGCACGGCCTTGGCGTGAGCGTTGCCGTTCTTGGCTTTTTCAGCCACGTCGTGGAAAGCATCGAACATCAGCAGGGTGTGCTTGAGTTCTTCGGCGGCCACTGGTGCCAGTTCGGCGTCGTCCAGCAGGCTTACCAGCGTCACGATGTTGTAGCCGCCCTGCATGGTGCCGAGCAGTTCAACAGCGCGCTTCTTGTCGATCAGAGGGGATTTGGCTTCGCCTTTGGCGATGGCGGAGAGGAAGCCGGCCTTGACGTAGGCTGCTTCGTCCACTCCTGGCGGAACGCGATTGGTGATCAGGTCAACGAGGAAAGCTTCTTCGCCAGCCGGGGGATTTTTCAGCAGCTCGACCAGGCCTGCAGTTTGTTCGGCGTTAAGCGGCTGGGGAACGATACCCAGTGCTGCGCGCTCTTCGATATGTTTGCGGTAGGCTTCAAGCACAGTTATTACCCTCATCAGTGGTCCCAAATGGGTGTCCGGGACGCTCATCCCGAAATTGCCGTACTCATGCGCTGCATGGCGTTGTGAGCCACTTAGCCAGAATTACCGACAATTCCTTACAGAAGCTGCTTTCAAAGTTTTACGCCTGCAGAACGGGAGCTGATGAGGGTTGGCGTTGGGCTTTTCCCCGCTGGAAAAACCCCTCGCCAACACCGCTCTGAAGGAACGACTGTGCTCGTGACGCTTTGAAAACAGCTTCTAACGGACATTGGCGCCTAAAAAGGCTGGCTGATTCTACGGCAAAAAAAAATTAAAGGTAAGTCGCGGTTTATTGGACTTTGGTGGAGCGTGCCGCGAGACGCGATTGACCAAGGCCCTGAACTTTGAGGGGTGATCAATGGCGGGCAAAGGGCTAACATGCTGCCCTGTTTCGCTTTTTGGCCTTCTGCCTCCCTATGCCCAATCAGACCATCAAGACTCCCTGCGTCGGCCTTTGCTCCACTGTTTACGGTGATCTGGTGTGCCGTGGCTGCAAGCGTTTCCACCATGAAGTGATCCACTGGAACGGCTACAACGAGGAAGAAAAGCGCGCGGTGTGGTTGCGTCTGGAGCAGTTGCTGTCCCAGGTGATGGCGGCCAAGGTGGAAATTTTCGATACGGCGCTGCTCAGGACCCAGCTGGAGCAGCGCAAGATCCGCTTCGTGCCCCATCAGTCGGCGTATTGCTGGGCGTACCAGCTGATCGCCCGGGGGGCGCGGGTGATCAACAATCTTGAGGCTTACGGGATGGTGCTGCTGCCGGAGTTTCGCGAGTGGAACCTGCCGCAATTGCGCGATGCGATCGATCGGGAGTTTTTTCTGCTGTCCGAGGCCCATTACCAGCGCTATATCGCGCCGGGGTTTCTCAAGGATGCGTTCGGCGGGTGATTTTCAAGAGCTTCGCGGGCAAGCCTCGCTCCTGCAGGTCGAGGTGATCTGCAGGAGCGAGGCTTGCCCGCGAATGCGGTTCAACTGACGCCACACATCTCAATGCTTGCTGGCCAGCTCATCCAGATGATCTTCAATCTCCTGCGGCTTGAGCACCAGCACATCGCTTTCCACCGCATCGAGTACCACTTCCGCGGTATTGCCGATTAACGTCCCTGAAAGCCCGCTGCGCGCCACGGTGCCGATCACCGTCACCGCTGCCTGCAGCTTGTGCACCATGAACGGAATCAGCACATCCGCAGGTCCCTCCTCGATGTGAAGGTGCTGATCGTCAATGTCGAATTCGGCCTGGAACGCCCGGCACTGCTCGCGATAGCGCGCCTCGATGGTTTCCTTGAGCTGGAAGGTCGGGTCGGCCGACGACAGCATCGGCGAAGGGTGGGCGCTGATCACGTGCAGGTGGGCCCTGGCCAGGCTGGCGATGTCATAGCCGTGATCGATGATGGTGTTGTGCAGGTGACGGTGTTCCGGGTCGGTGTTGCCGACATCGATGGCGGCCAGAATCACCTTGTCCTTCCAGGAACCGGCGGTTTTCACCAGCAGCACCGGGGTAGGGCAGTGGCGCAGCAGTTTCCAGTCCGCCGGGGTCAGCAGGGCTCTTTTCAGCGCGCTGTCGGGGAAGTGCTGCTTGATCACCAGGCCGCAACCTTCGGCCTGCTGCACATCGACGATGGTTTCGTGCAGGCTCTGATTCCAGGCCTGTTCGGTGGTGACGCTGAAACCGTCTTCCAGCAAGGCCGCCTTGAGCACGCTGAGCATGGCGCTGTGGTCATGCTTGGGGTCGCACACCAGCAGATGCAGGTGCGCCTGGGTCACACCGGCAATCAACTTGGCTCTTTTGAGCGCCAGGCTTTCCGAGTGTTCGGGTTCGATGACCACCAGAATGCTGCGTATGGCTTGCATGATCGGGATCTCCTGAAATGAAAACGCATGGCGTTGCACAACTATAGTTGCTGGCTGCCGGCCGGGGTGTTGATACATATCAACGGTCGGCCGCTGGTGGTCTGTGGGCAGGCCGGTATAATCGGCGCCTTTCGTTTCGAACCTTTATTCCGTGGGCCCCATGATCCTTCCCGAAATTCACGAATTCCTTGGCTGTCGCACCCCCGATGGCTGGGTCCAGGCCGCGCTGGCCGATCAGGAAACCTTGCTGATCGACCACAAGAATTGCGAATTCAAGGCCGCCAGCACCGCGCTGAGCCTGATTGCTAAATATCACTCCCATGTTGACCTGATCAACATGATGTCGCGCCTGGCCCGGGAAGAGCTGGTGCATCACGAACAGGTCATGCGCCTGATGAAAAAGCGCAAGATCGAACTGCGCCAGCTCTCCGCCGGGCGTTATGCCTCGGGATTGCGCAAGGTGGTGCGCAGTCACGAGCCGGTGAAACTGGTGGATACCCTGGTGGTGGGCGCGTTCATCGAGGCGCGCAGTTGCGAGCGCTTCGAAGCGCTGGTGCCGCATTTGGATGAAGAGCTGGGCAAATTTTATTTCGGTCTGCTCAAGAGCGAAGCACGGCATTTCCAGGGGTATTTGAAGCTGGCTTACCAGTACGGGGACGCCAAGGACATCGCCAACGTGATCGACCGCGTGCGCGCCGCCGAGCAAGAGTTGATCGAGTCCCCGGACGTTGAATTCCGCTTCCACAGCGGTGTGCCGGCTGCCTGACCCCGCAAGTTTATGAACCCAGACCCAGACGTTCATGCCACTGGGCGATGGATTCTTCGGGGTAATCTTCAAATTGCTTGTCTTCAGGCTGTACATCCACTTCCACCCAAGGTGCCTTCGAGCCAAGCAGCAAATGCGTGTGCTCCGGCGGCACCGGTAACGGCGTATCGATAGCCGAGGCAAACGGGTGGATCAGCGCTGGCCACTGCGGGCTGAACAGCCATAAACCCGAACCGCACACTGAGCAGAAATGCCGCTCGGCACTGCTACGGTGGGCTCGCGCCTCGCCTTCGCCCTTGAACAGCGCATGGTAAATCGTGATGTTTTTGCGTCCGCGAACTTTGAGGCTGTCGGCGTCGCCGGCAAGGTTGATCGCGTAACCGCCGCCACCCTGGGTCTTGCGACAGATCGAGCAATAGCAGCGTTGGTAAGGGTAGGGGTGGGCGCTGGTCAGGCTGAACGATACCGCGCCGCAATGGCAGGAGCCTTCGAGATGCATGATGGCCACCAATGGCTTGAGAGTTCAGGTACAGCCTAGAAGATCGAGGACAAGAGTACTGATGCGATCGTGGGCGGGCCCGCTCCCATCACCTTGAACCTGTGGGAGCGGGCCAGCTCACGATCAACCGTCAGGGCAGCGCCAGCAGGTCAGTGCGAACATCCGAGTAACGGTCACTCAAATCCTGATTTCTGCTGCACAACTTCAACGGTAGTTGCTCGGCCATGAACGTCACCGCTTCGAAGGTCTGGGAGTAGTCGGCAATTTTTATCTGGCTGCAGTCGGTATCTGCTGCCGGGCCCGCGTAATAAAGCACGCCAAAGTGAGTTGGAATCCGATAGTGCCACGTGACGCGGTAGTTCCAGTCGGCACCCAGAGTAATGGTGGGTTCCGCCGGGCGAACCGGCGCTCTTTCCACCAGTTGCGCAGGCGTAATCCAGGCATTTTTCATTAAATCGGCCGTCGGTCTTTGTTCGGCTGACTCCACACCAATGACACATAGGTAGTGCATGCCAGCGACTCGGCTGATAGGTGTGTCGAGGACGACATCCTTGGCATCAAGAGTGCCGCTGTAGTTTCTCGCAGAACTGCAATCGGCAACTTCCCTTACTGTCTTGAAGCGGTAGTAAGGCGTGCTCAAGGAGAACTGTGCATTGAGCACGGGATCCGGACTCGCTGCATTTTTTGGCATGGTCAGATATTGGGTTGGCCAATATTTCAGTTCAGTCAACTGGAATGGAGCGTCGGACTTGCAGAGGTTCGAATCTTTGTTGAAAACGCCTTCGCTGAAACAACTCATCAAATAATCCGCCGCAGACGAATAGTGCGTGTCCGGTGACCACACGATCGTCCCGTTTTTTACTTCACAGGGCGCGTTGTTAAAGCATTGCTCGTCCGCTATCGCGCCGTAGGTGCTGGTCGACATGACACTGAGAATTTCGCCGCTTTGCCTGTCAAGCACGGGGCTTCCCGAGGACCCTGGGCGTATGTCACGGCAACTGTTTTTCAAGGTCTTGAGAGCGACGCGGTCGCCTTCCACCAATTCGGCCTCCGTGGGGCCCTGAGTGCAGGCCGCCAAGCGCAGTCCGGATCGCTCCAAACCTTCAGGGGCGCCAACGATCAGCACATCGGTAGCGTCCTTCGACCATTGCGAGGCGAGTGCAAGTGGCGTTATGCCTTGGTTGATCAGGGCTTGGAGTTCGACGTCCAGTTCCATGATTGCCAGGTCAGTCAGTTCGAAGTCTTTCCAGACGACGCCCTTGATGGCATGGGTTTTATATCGGGTAGGCGTGTCGTTGAAATAATTGAACTTCACGTTGTACTTGTCTGCTGGCGTCAGTGCTGAGCGGATCACTCCAGGCACACAATGCGCGGCGGTAAGCAGGTAAGCCGGTCCGACAGCCCGAGCGTTTTCGTCGCGAGTGTCCAGAAGGCTGGCGGTACAGCCGGGGGCATCATTGAGGAACAGCTTTCCAATGCCATTCCAGCGTTTGTAGTGACCATCCTGATTGTTGAGTAGTACCGCATCGGATCCATTGCCAAGGCCTTCGCCGAGGTCCGTTGCGAAAGTCGATGTGGATACTATTAATGTGGTTATTGCTGCGGATAAGGCGCTCAGTTTGCTGTGTGTCATAACCAATCCCTGGTTGTTTTAATGAGTTGAATGAAGCGTGCAATGACATAAGTTCATTGCCCGGGGCACAGTAAAACTGCCGGGTGTATATGGCGAGACGGGTAACTGTTTGAAGGTATTGCGCGAGGAGATAACGCCGCCCACTGGACGGTTACCATTCACCGGGTCAGCATGGGCGCTTCGAATTCCGGACCCGAACCGATGCGCCGACTTCCTTCACTGGCAGCCCTCAAAACCTTCGAATGCGCCGCGCGCCATGCCCATTTTGGCCGGGCGGCGGCCGAGTTGTGCGTGACCGACAGCGCAGTCAGTCATCAGATTCGGCAGCTGGAGGAACAGTTGGGGGTGTCGCTGTTCATCCGCGAAGGTCGGCAGATCCGTCCGACGATGGCCGCCGGGCGCCTGATGCAAAGTTTGCAGCAAGCCTTCGAAATGATCGGCGAAGCCTGCGATGAACTGCGCGACCCCTCATCCCTTGCCGTGCTTCGATTGGCGGTCACCGCGGAACTTGCGCAAAAGTGGCTGATGAACCGGCTCACGGATTTCTATGCGCGTTACCCGCATATCACCCTGCACCTCTACGAACAGCCGATCGACGCCACCGCGCCAGGAGAGGACATCGACCTGGCGATCACTTATGGCACCGGCCCCGTGGACAGCACGGCGTATTTCGTCCGGCCGCTGCCGGCGTTGCAGTTCTTCCCGGTGTGCAGTCCGGGCCTGTTCAACCAGGGCACCCTGAAAACACCGAAGGATCTGGCCCGTCATTGCCTGTTGCACGACGATCAGGATGGCAAGACCTGGACCGCCTGGCTCACCAGCCATGCCGGTGACCTGCGAGCGCAACGCCAGTTGTATTTTGCCCATGCCGGTCTGGCGCTGGAGGCGGCGGTACAGGGGCAGGGGGTAGCCATGGGCGATAACCTGACGGCGCAGGAAGACTTGCTCAGCGGCCGACTGGTGCGGCCGTTCACCGCCAGCATGACCGCGCTGGGCCAATACGCGCTGGTGTGTGAACGGGTACGGCTGGAGCGTCCGGCCGTGGCGCAGATGCTGGAATGGTTCAACGATCAGTTGGCCGATTGATGAGTTGAATTCAAGTGTTCCGAAATAATCATCGTTGGCGAGGAGGGCGCCGGCCACCTTAGCCTGTGGTCATTCCAATCCCCGCTGATGAGGTTTGACCATGGCACGCTTGCTCGATACCACCCCAAAACTCGACGGTTTCCGCCTGCCCGGCGAGTTCGAAGCCAAGTCCGGCTGCTGGCTCGGCTGGCCGGAGCGCACCGATGTCTGGCGCAACGGCGCCAAGCCCGCGCAGAAAGTCTGGGTGCAGATCGTCACTGCCATTTCCATGAGCGAGCCGGTCACGGTCTGCGCCTCCGCCGCGCAGTTCGCCACCGCCCGCCGCCAGCTGCCGCCGCAGGTCCGGGTGGTGGAGATGACCTGCAATGACACCTGGTTCCGCGACAGTGGGCCGTGCTTCGTGGTCAACGACCAGAGCGGTGAAGTCCGGGGCGTGGACTTCGAGTTCAATGCCTACGGCGGCCTCGATGGCGGCCTGTACTACCCGTGGGACAAGGATGATCAGATCGCCAGCAAGATCCTCGAAATCGAAGGTTTCGACCGTTATCGCGCACCCTTGATCGCCGAACTGGGCGGTATCCAGAGCGACGGCCAGGGCAGCATCCTCACCACCGAGCAATGCCTGCTCAACCGTAACCGCAACCAGCACCTGGGCAAGGAAGAAGTGACCCGCCGGCTGAACGACTACCTCGGCGCCGAGCAGGTGATCTGGCTGCCCCGGGGCTGCAAGTTCGATGAAACCGATGGCCACGTCGATGACCTGGCGTGTTTCGTGCGCCCTGGCGAAGTGGTGCTGCAATGGACCGACAATCGCGATGATCCGCAGTGGGAAATCTATCAGGAGGCCTACGACATCCTGCGCAGCACCCGCGACAGCCGCGGTCGCGAGCTGATCGTGCACAAGCTGCCGCAACCGGATGTGCTGGAGTGGACTGCCGAAGAGGCCGAAGGCCTGGATCAGCTGGACAGCACCCACACCCGTCAGGCCGGGACGAAAATCTGCGCGTCGTACATCAACTACTACGCCGGCAACACCTCCATCGTGGTGCCGCTGTTTGGCGACCGTAACGATCGGGTAGCGCTGGCGACCCTGGCCGAGCTGTTCCCGCGGCACAAGATCGTCGGCATCGAAAACTCCCGGGAAATCCTCCTCGGTGGCGGCAACGTCGCGTGCATCACCATGCCGCAATACGCCGGTAGCGCCAGTCTGAAAAAACCAGCCTGAAAAAAGGAGCGTGATCATGGGCCTGCACAAACTGACTCTAGCGTTGATGCTGGTGCTTGCACCCCTGTGTGTGCAGGCCACCGACACCGCCAAACCGGTGGTCAATCTGTATATCTGGGGCGAGTACCTGGCCCCGGATACCCTGAAGAATTTCGAGAAGCAAACCGGGATAAGGGTGGTGGCCGACCATTTCGATTCTCTGGAAACCGTCGAGACCAAACTGCTGACTGGTCGCAGTGGCTACGATCTGGTGCTCACCGCGGGCCAGCATCTGTCCCGGGCCATCGAAAGCGGCGCGGTGCAGACCATCGACAAGCAGCAACTGCCGCATTTTGCCGGGGTGGGAGAGGAGTTCCGCCAGCACATGGCGGTGTTCGATCCGGGCAACCGTTACGCCGGGATCTACGCCTGGGGCACCACGGGTGTGGGCTTTCAGGAGCAGGCGGTGAAACAGCGCCTGCCCGATGCGCCCACCGACAGTTGGGCGATGCTGTTCGATCCGGCGGTGGTGTCGAAATTCTCCGATTGTGGGGTCAGCCTGCTCAACGATCCCAATGAAGTGTTCGCGGCGGTCATGAAGTACATGGGTCTGGACATCAATCGCCAGAGCCTGGATGACCTGAAGCTGGCGGAGCAGCAACTGGCGAAGATCCGCCCCTACATTCGCTATTTCGACAACGATCTGAACATCAGCGACCTGGCCAACGGCAACACCTGCGTGGCGATGTCGTGGAACGGCAACGTGGCCATCGCCGCCGGCCAGGCAGAGGCGGCGAACAAGCCGTACACGCTCAAGTACCGGATTGCGAAGGAGGGCACGTTGATCTGGTTCGATGCCATGGTGATTCCCAAGGATGCCCCGCATCCCGAGGCGGGCCTGAAGTTGATGGATTATTTGATGACCCCGGAGGTGATCGCGCCGATCACCGACACCATTCATTACGCCAACGCGATTACCGCGGCCGACGGCCTGATCGATCCGGCGATTCGCAATGATCCGGGGACTTATCCGCCGCAGGCGGTGCGTGCGTCGTTGTACAGCAAGAATGACAATGGCAAGGCGTTCAACCGGGCGTTGGTTCGGGCGTTCAGTCGGTTGAAGTCGGGGTTGTGATCGGCCTTGGGTGATGTGTTGTCTGAGCTGACGCCATCGCGGGCAAGCCCGCTCCCACAATGTTCTGGGTTGACCGCAATTTTGTGATCGGCGCAGAACCCTGTGGGAGCGGGCTTGCCCGCGATGAACGATAACGCGGTCTACCGGGCAGGCACCCGCCACAAATACCACGAAGCCACCGTCCGGTAAGGACTCCACGCCAATCCGATCTCAATCATCTGCTTGCGCGTCGGCTGCGCCTCCAGCCCCTTCAACCGCCGATACCCCTCACGCACGCCAAAATCATCGGCGGGCAGGATATCCGGACGCTCCAGGCTGTAGATCAACAGCATCTCCACGGTCCAGCGCCCCACACCGCGCAGGGTGATCAGGCGTTCGATCAGCGCCTCATCCTCCATCGCTCGCGCCGTCGCATAATCCGGCACCACGCCGTCCAGCGCTGCCTGGGCGATGCCCTGAATGGTCGCGATCTTGCTGGCCGAAAAGCCGCAGCTGCGCAGCCGATCAAAGTCCGTGGCGACAATCTGTTCGGGCCTTGGAAACGGGACTGACGGATACAACGCCAGCAATCGCCCGATGATCGCATCGCCGGCCTTGGCATGCAGTTGCTGGTAGGCAATCGCCCGCACCAGCGATTCATAGGGATCGCGCGCGGCGTGGGGCTGGTGCAGGCAGGGGCCGATGGCGTCGATGTGGCGACGCCAGTCGTCATCCAGGGCGGCCAGCCATTGCGTGGCTGGCTGGTAGGGGTCAGGCATGCAGCATCCTTGATGGGGGCTTCAGAGAGCCAATTGCTCGGTGATTTGCACTGCCGCGTTTTCCAGGCGCAGCAGGAACGCCTTGCGCGGTTCGCCTCCAGCGTAGCCGGTCAGCGAGCCGTCGGCACCGATCACGCGGTGGCAGGGCACCACAATCGAGATGCGGTTGTGACCGTTGGCCAGGCCTACGGCGCGGCTGGCGCCGGGTTTGCCCAACAGGTGGGCGATGGTGCCGTAGGTGGTCGTCCGGCCGTAGGGGATTTTCGACAGCTCGGCCCAGACCTGACGGGAAAACTCGCTGCCGGGCATGTGCAGGGGAACACTGAACTCGGTGCGTTGGCCGGCAAAATACTCGGCGAGTTGTTGCTCGATCTGCTGCAGATGCGCGTTATGCCCCGGCGCCACGGCGTAACCAAAGCGGTTTTGCAGGGCCTCGATTTCCCCGGCGAGGGACGCCTGATCGAGAAACTCCAGCAGCACCAGGCCACGCCGCTCGGCCATGGCGATCATTGGTCCCAGTGGCGTGGTCAGGCGGGTGAACAGCAGGGGTTCGCTGTTGGCGGCCCGGCCCGGGGTGATGTGAAAGGACTTCTGGAAGGCATCGCGAAAGCCGCTCAGGGATTCGTACCCCGAATCGAAGGCCGCGCTGTCGATGGAATCGCCGTGTTTCATCCCGCTCAGGGCCATGCCCAGGCGCCGGGTGCGCAACCAGGCATGGAAGGTTGTGCCGAAATGCTGCTTGAACCAGCGTCGCAACTTCAGCGGCTCGATACCTTCGGCCAGCAGTTGCGCGTCGCTCCAGCGCTGCTCGGGATCGGCCTCCACCTGTGCGAGCACTCGCTTCACCCACTCCGGCGCCATGGCCGCGGCGCCCAGGGGCTTGCAACGCAGGCAGGCGCGGTAACCCGCCGCCAGGCATTCGTCGGCATGGGCGAAGAACTCGACGTTTTCGGGTCTTGGGCTGCGCGCGGTACAACCGGGACGGCAGAAAATCCCGGTGGTCTTGACCGCAGTGAAGAACACCCCCTCATAGGAGGTGTCTCGTTCGAGCATGGCGCGAACCATCTCGGCGCGGGGCGGAAGGAGCGTATTTGGCAGGTTCATGGGCGCAGCATAGAACGGCGCGAAGGGCGCCTCCACCGGAAAATCGACAAACAATTTCCGGACACCACACCCATTGGAACTGCGCAGGAGCCCTGTAGGAGCTGTCGAGTGAAACGATGCTGCGATCTTTTGATCTCAAAAAGCAAAATCAAAAGAACGCAGCCTTCGGCAGCTCCTACACGGGAATTTTTTTCAGGCTCAGGTACGGCGCGCCATCAACAGCACAGAAGCCGCCGCCGACAGCAACCCGGCGCAGCAACGGTTGAACATCCGCTTGCCCGACGGCTTGGCGAACCAGCGGCGCATGTGCAGGCCCATGTAGGCGTAGGCGGCGATGGCGATCCACTCCAGCACCAGAAACAGCGCTCCCAGCACCGCGAATTGTGGAGTGATGGCGCGGGTCGAATCGACGAATTGCGGCAGGAACGCGGTGAAGATCAGGATGGCTTTCGGGTTGCCCGCTGCCACCAGGAACTCCTGGCGCGCCAACGCCAGCATCCCCACCGGCGCACCGGCAACGATGTTTTCCACCCCTGTGTCAGCACGCCACAGCTGCCACGCGAGATAGAACAGATAGGCCGCGCCGAGGATCTTGATCCCGTAGAACAAAAGCTCCGACGTCTGCAGCACCACCGCCAGGCCCGCCGAGGCCAGGGCAATCATCCCGGCGAACGCCAGCAGGCGACCGACCCCGGCCAGGCACGCGGTGCGATAGCCGTATTGGGTCGAATTGCTGACCGACAGCAGGTTGTTCGGGCCGGGAGCCATGTTCAGGGCGAAGCAGGCTGGAAGGAAAAGGGTGAGGGTGGCGAGGTCCATGATTCGACTCCAGTACAGGAACCGTATTTTTACCACGCCACCCGGGGAGGCCGACCCATACAGTCGCGCTGGCATGCGCCATAGCAGTGGCTAGCGGGCGAACTTCTTCGCCCCCGCCACGCACAGAATCACCGCCACGGTGACGCCGAGCATGCCGATGCTTACCTGTTCATGCAGCAAGGTCGCCGCCAGCGCCAGGCCGAAAAACGGTTGCAGCAACTGCAACTGGCCGACGGCGGCAATCCCGCCCTGGGCCAGGCCGCGATACCAGAACACGAAACCGATCAGCATGCTGAACAGCGACACATAGGCCAGGCTGAACCAGGCGGGTGTACTGATGCCGCTGAACGTTGCCGGCATGCGCCACCAGGTCAGGGCTGCCATCACCGGCAGGGCCAGCACCAGCGCCCAGGAAATCACCTGCCAGCCACCCAGGCTGCGCGACAGCTTCGCGCCTTCGGCATAACCCAGGCCGCAGGCGAGGATCGCCAGCAGCATCAGGATGTCGCCCTGGGGTGAGGCGGTCAGGCCCTGGGCCACGGCGAAGCCGACCACCAGCAGGCTGCCCAGCACCGAGAAAATCCAGAACACCGGGCGAGGGCGTTCACCGCCCCGCAGAACCCCGAAGGCCGCAGTCGCCAGCGGCAGCAGGCCGACGAAGACGATCGAGTGTGCGGACGTCACGTACTGCAACGCCAGGGCGGTCAGGAGCGGGAAGCCCACCACCACGCCCAGGGCCACGATGGCCAGTGGAACCAGTTGATTGCGCGCGGGACGTTTTTCCTTGAACAACAGCAGCAGGCCCAGCGCCAGCAGCGCCGCGATGGTCGCCCGTACCACCGTGAGGAACACCGGATCGAACTCCAGCACCGCCACCCGTGTTGCGGGCAGCGAGCCGCTGAAAATCACCACGCCGATCAGACCATTGATCCAGCCGCTGGTGCCGCTTTCCAGCGCCCGGTTTTGCAGGTTCGAGGTTCGTTCCATGTTGTTCACGCTCATTGATGGGTTGCACGAAACCCATGCTATGGCTGAGTATCGGTACAATCAAAAAATTGTCATGGATACATTTCGACATGCCTCGCTCGCGCTACAAATCCCTGGTCGACGCCTTCGCCGCCGACATTCGCTCGGGCCATCTGCCGCCCGGCACGCGCCTGCCGACTCACCGGCAATTGGCCACAGAACACGGTCTGGCGTTGGTCACCGCCAGCCGGGTGTATGCCGAGCTGGAGAGCATGGGCCTGATCAGCGGCGAGACCGGGCGCGGGACCTTTGTTCGCGAGACTTCGCTGCCGCCGGGGCAGGGCATTTCCCAGTCGGTGGTGGCGGCGGGGATGATCGATCTGAACTTCAACTACCCGTCGTTGCCCGGTCAGGCCGATCTGTTGCGTGGTGCGCTGCGCCAGCTGGCGCTGTCCGGTGACCTTGAATCCCTCCTGCGCTATCAACCCCACGCCGGACGCATGCACGAGCGCGCGTCGGTCGCCAGGCACCTGGAGGCTCGCGGCATCAAGTTGCCGGCCGAGCAGTTGTTGATCGTCAGCGGCGCCCAGCATGGTCTGGCCGTGGTGATGATGACGCTGCTCAAACCCGGTGATGTGATCGCCGCCGACGCCTTGACCTACCCGGGGTTCAAGACGCTGGCCGAAACCCTGCATCTGGAAGTCCTGCCCATTGCGGTCACCGACCGCGGACCGGACCTGCCGGCACTGGAAAAGCTCTGCCGCAGCCGACCGGTGCGCGCCATCTACAGCATGCCGACCCTGCACAACCCCTTGGGCTGGGTGCTGGACGCCGATCAGCGCGAGCGTCTGGTGGCGATTGCGCGCCAGCATGACCTGACGATCATCGAAGACGCCGCCTACGCCTTTCTCGCCGAAGACCCGCCGCCACCGCTGGCCACCCTGGCGCCGGAACGCACGGTGTACGTCTGCGGTTTATCGAAGAACATCGCCACCGGATTGCGCGTCGGCTTCATTGCCGCGCCCGTGCACTGGGTGGCGGCGTTCGAGCGCACGATCATGGCCACCACCTGGAACACGCCGGGGGTGATGACCGCCATCGCCACGACCTGGCTGGACGACGGCACGGTGGTCCGGCTCGAAGCGCACAAGCGCGCCGACGCCCAGGCCCGGCAGGCACTGGCCCGCGAGATGCTGGCGGGGCTGCGGATCATCAGCCACCCGTCCTCGTACTTCATCTGGCTACCGTTGACCGAAGACGCCCGCGCCGACCAGATCGCCATGGCGTTGATGCGCGAGCAGGTGTCGGTGTCGCCCGCCGAACCCTTTGCCATTACCAGCCACGTGCCCCACGCCATCCGCCTGGCGCTCGGTTCGGTGGACATGGATTCGCTGCGCCAGGCCCTGGTGAAAGTGAAGAGGGTGGTGGAGTTCTACCAGTGACGCAGGGCAGTTTTCTTCAATACGTGCGTTGAGCGGCTCTTTACCTTGAGGCCTGGTTCAACTGAGAAAAAGAAGGTGTGCAATGAGTCTGATGATGTCCATGGCGGCGTTTGCGCTGGCCGCTTCCATCACCCCGGGGCCGGTGAATATCGTGGCGCTGAGTTCAGGGGCGCGCTTCGGCTTTCGCGCCAGCCAGCGCCATGTCGCCGGGGCGACGTTGGGGTTCGTGTTGCTGCTGGTGCTGATGGGCCTGGGGCTGCATGAGTTGCTGCAGATCTGGCCGGCGATGACTCAGGTGGTGCAGTGGGCCGGTGTGGCGTTCCTGTTTTACATGGCGTTCAAGCTGGCGGCGGACAACGGGCAACTGGAAGCCAAAGACGCCAGTCGCGCCCCGTCGATGCTCTACGGCGCGGTGATGCAATGGCTCAACCCCAAGGCCTGGCTGGCCTGCGTCGCCGGCATGGGCGCGTTCGTGGCCGACGGCGAGGCGCGGCTGGTGTGGCAATTCGCGGCGGTGTACCTGGTGATTTGTTATGTGTCGGTTGGGTGCTGGGTGTATGCGGGGACGTTTTTGCGTGGGTATCTGAACAATCCGGCAGGGATGCGGTTGTTCAATCGGGTGATGGCGTTGTTGTTGGCGGTGAGTGCGGTTTATTTGTTGCTGTAGCCACTCTGATACCCATCAGTCTGTACGCCGCGATCGCGTTCGACCTGACGGACTCACTGACCCCGATACTGCCCCGGCGTAGCCGCCAGATGCTGCTTGAACGCCCGCTGGAAATGCGCCTGATCGGCAAATCCCGCCTCCAGCGCCACATCGGCGATCAATCTGCCGCTGCGCAGTTGATCGCGCGCAAACTGAATACGCTGATTCACCAAAAAGGCGTGGGGCGTCATGCCCAAATGCTGCTTGAAAGCCCGAATCAGATAGGACGGCGACAACTGCGCCGCCTCGCAAATATCCTCGAGCTTGAGCATCTGCGTGCAATGTTTGCGGATGAAATCGGCGGCGCGTTCCAGCTTGAAATTGGGCTCGCGCATCGCCTGTCCGGCGGGGTTCAGGCGCAACTGCACGTCAGTGAAAAACTCCACCGCCGCACTGTGCTTGCGCAGGATGTCCTGCTGCGGATCGACCAGCACCTCGTACAAGGCATTCAATCGCGCAAACAGTTCGGCATCCGCCGTATGCGTGACAGCGAAGCGGCGCAACGCCAGGTCGTCACTGAACCCCAACTGATGCTGCAGGTCGGTCAGCCACGGCGTTTCGACATACAGCATCAGGTATGACCAGGGCTGGTCGTCGATGGGATTGCAGGCATGCACGTCGCCAGGGTTCATCAGTACCACGGTGCCGGCGCTGACCTCGAATTGCGACTGCTCATGAATATAGGTACTACGCCCGGCGGTGATCGCGCCGATGGAAAAATGCGCGTGGGCGTGTCGCGTGTAGCAGACCTCGCGGCCATCGGCGATCGAGCGCGCCTCGATGAAGGGCAGGGCGTCGTCGCGCCAGAAGCGCGGGGCCTTGTCGGTGTCCTTGGGCTGTAAACGCTTCATGGTCGATCCCTGGAAAAACAGCCCTGGAGTGTATTAGCTCTCGCCATTGAAGGCTCGTTTCAACTCGGCGATATCGAGTTTTTTCATTTGCATCATCGCCGCCATCGCCCGTTGGGACTTGGTGGTGTCGGGGTCCTTGAGCATCTCCATCATCGCCACCGGCACGATCTGCCACGACACGCCGAACTTGTCCTTGAGCCAGCCGCACTGCTGCGCCTCCACCGGCCCGCCATCGGACAGCCGGCCCCAGAAGTGGTCGACTTCTTCCTGGGTCTGGCAGTTGACCTGGAACGAGATGGCCTCGCTGAAGGTGAAGTTCGGACCACCGTTGAGCCCGGTGAACGTCTGGCCGTCGAGTTCGAAACTGACCGTCAGCACCGAGCCTTCCGGATGCCCGTGAATTTCCTGACCGGCCTTGCCGTAATGGGTGATCGCAGTGATTTTCGAATGATCGAAAATCGCGCAATAGAACTTCGCGGCCTCTTCGGCCTGACCGTCGAACCACAGGCAAGGGGTAAGTTTTTGAGCATGTAGCATGGTGGGTCTCCCTGGCAGGTTTTTGCAGGCTGGACTATCAGCGTAGTCAGCCTGGGTTGCACAGGTGTGGCCGTAGATCGACAAGTGCTGAAGGTATTTCGCTATCAGCGGAGTCAAATTGACTCGATCATGAGTTAAAAAGACTCTTTCGAGAATGAGTCGTAATGACACCATCGCTGGCAGAGTGCTGATTTATAAGGCCTATAAAACTGGCACGGGAGTTGATAGAGAACAGGTACAACTGAACTGCTACAGGAGTCACGGAAATGTTCCATTTCTTCAGCAATCCTCAGAATGTACTGCAACTGTCCAGCCGTGTACTCGGCGTCGGCCTGGCGATGCTGCTGATGGGCATCTACGGCGCTTACCTCTACGACGGTCACCTGTCGATCCTGGCCCTGGTGTCGCTGCATGCCATGACCATCGTCGGGCCGACCCTGCTGAAAATCGGCTACGTCATGCGCCTGCTGTCGCAACACCGCTTGAGCAAACCACTGGCAGGGGCGCTGGCCTGATGAGCAAATTGCCTTCGGCACCGGTGTTCAGTCTCGGCTTTCGTCCGTTCTTTCTCGCGGGTGCCACCTTTGCCGCTCTGGCGGTGGCGATCTGGGCGCTGTGGCTGTACGGCCGTCTACCCGGCGCCCAACCGGTGGGCGGCATGCTCGCTTGGCACCGTCACGAAATGCCGTTCGGTTTTGCCGTGGCGATCATTGCCGGGTTCCTGCTGACTGCGGTGCCCAACTGGACCGGTCGGCCGGGGCTCAAAGGCTGGCCGTTGATAGGGCTTGTGCTGGTCTGGCTGCTGGCGCGACTGGCCTGGCTGATGCCGATTCCTCCTGGCCAGCTGCTGATCCTGCAACTGCCTTTGCTGCCGCTGCTGGCCGTTGTACTCGGTCGTGATCTGATCGCTGCCCGCAAGCGCGAAAACTACCCGATTCTGTTGATGATCACGCTGTTGGCCGGATGTCAGGTCATGACCCTGTGGGGTTTCTGGATCGACGACGTCGGCCTGCAACGCCGTGGTGTGCTGGCCGCGTTGTGGCTGGTCGGCGCGATGATGAGCGTGATTGGCGGGCGGGTGATTCCGTTCTTCATCCAGCGCGGGCTCAATCGCCCGGCGACGCCTGCGGCCAGTCCTTGGCCGACACGGGTGCTGCTGGTGAGCAGCCTGCTCGCAGCGCTGACCTTTGCCCTGGGGCTCAATGACGTTGCGCGGTTGTGGCTGGCGGTGTTGTTCCTGCTGATGGGCGGCTTGCACCTGCTGCGGCTGTGGCGCTGGCATGATCGCGGGATGTGGCGGGTGCCGCTGTTGTGGTCGCTGTATCTGTCTTATGTATGGTTGCTGGTCGCGGCGATCGGCATGGCGCTGTGGCATCTCGGGTTGATGCCCCAGCAAAGCCTGGCCACTCATTCGCTGGCGGTCGGCGGGGTGGGCGGGCTGATATTGGCGATGATTGCCCGGGTCAGCCTGGGGCATACCGGACGGCCGTTGCAGCCGTCCAAGGCGATCGTCGCGGGGTTTGCCCTGGTGTTGCTGGCGGGTCTGTCGCGGGTGCTGCTGGTGCCGTTTTCCGGGGCTGGCCTGGGGGTGTCGGCGGCGCTCTGGTGTGCGGCGTTCGGGATGTTCCTGCTGCGCTATACCGACATTCTCCTCAAGCCACGGGCATAAGATCTCCTGCAGGGGGACGGGAAATCAGCTCGATATCTTCGGTGAACGGCGCCGAGGATGTGACCGGTGGTCGATACATTCCGGCCTGCGAAGCAAATTGGACTTAGCTGAAGGGATAACCGAGGCGCGCGTAGGCCGTTGACGGCCACAGCGACGTCCCCTTCAGGACACCGTGAGTCTGAGGAGCTTCGCAATGCTGACCCTCAATATCAATGGCAAGGACCAGGAACTGGATGTCCCCGCGGACATGCCGTTGCTGTGGGTCCTGCGTGATGTCGCGCACCTGACCGGCACCAAGTTCGGCTGCGGCATGGCCCAGTGCGGCGCCTGTACCGTGCACGTCGACGGTGCGCCGCTGCGATCGTGCATTACCCCGGCCACCGCCGTAGCCCACGGCCAGAAAATCCTCACCATCGAAGGTCTGTCGCTGGACGGTACGCACCCGGTGCAAAAGGCCTGGGCCGAACTCGATGTGGTCCAGTGCGGCTACTGCCAGTCCGGGCAGATCATGTCGGCGGCGGCATTGCTGGCGAAAATTCCGCAACCCACCGACAGCGACATCGATCAGGCCCTGTCGGGCAATATCTGCCGTTGCGGCACCTATCCAAGAATTCGCGCCGCGGTCAAACGCGCCGCGCAACTGGGTTGATGACCATGAACAGTCTCAATCCGCTTTCACGTCGTGGCTTTCTCAAGGGCACTGCCGTTCTGGGCGGCGGGCTGGTGGTGGCCTTTGTGATTCCCGGCGCCCATCGATTCGCCCAGGGCGCGGAGAACGAGGGCAATGTCTTCGCCCCCAATGCCTTTTTGCGCATCGCCAATGACAACAGCGTCACCGTGTTGCTCGGTCACTCGGAAATGGGCCAGGGCATCTGGACCGGCCTGACCATGTTGATCGCCGAAGAACTGGACGCCGACTGGTCGAAAATCCGCGCCGAACATTCTCCGGCATCCGCCAGGGATTACGGCCTGGCGCAGTTCGGCGGCATGCAGATCACCGGGGGTTCTACCTCCACCTGGGCTGAGTTCGATCGCTACCGTCAGGCCGGCGCAACGGCGCGGATGATGCTGATCGAGGCGGCGGCCAAACGCTTCAACGTTGCGCCTTCGGCGATCCGCACCGAATCGGGCGTGGTGATCGCCGGCGAGCAACGCGCCACCTACGGCGAGCTGGCGGACGACGCCGGCAAGCTGCCCGTGCCGGACCCGGCGTCGATCAAGCTCAAGGACGCGAAAGACTGGACCATCATCGGCAAACCCACCAAGCGCCTGGACACACCGGAGAAAATCACCGGCCGCGCCAAGTTCGGCATGGACGTGCAGTTCGATGGCCTGATGACCGCGATGGTCGCCCGTCCGCCGGGGTTCGGCGGCAGCGTCAAATCCTTCGAAGGCGCCGAGGCGCTGGCCATTCCGGGCGTGCGCAAAGTGGTGCAGGTGCCGACCGGCGTCGCGGTGATCGCCGATCACTATTGGGCGGCGAAACTGGGGCGCGACGCGCTGCAGGTGGAATGGGATTTGGGGCCGAACAGCGGTCTCGATAGCCAGAAGCTGCTGGAGAGCTTTCGCAAACTCGCCGCGACGCCGGGGCTTCCTGCCAGTCAGGCCGGCGACGCCCAGGCCGCGCTGAGCAAGGCGAGCAAAACCGTGGACGTCGAATACAGCGTGCCGTACCTGGCCCACGCGCCGATGGAACCACTCAACTGCACGGTGAAAATCACCCAGGACAAATGCGAAATCTGGACTGGCACCCAGTTCCAGACGCTGGATCAGATGATCGCCGGGAAAATCACCGGTCTGAAACCCGAGCAGGTCGAGATCCACACCGAGTTCCTGGGCGGCGGTTTCGGCCGGCGGGCCAACCCGACCTCGGATTTTGTCGCCGAGGCGGTGCAGGTCGCCAAGGCCGCGGGTGGGCCGGTGAAGACCGTGTGGGCGCGGGAAGATGACATCCGTGGTGGCTATTACCGCTCGGCGTTCCTGCATCATGCGCGCGTCGGGCTGGGGGCTGATGGCCTGCCGCTGGCGTGGAAACATGTGCTGGTGGGGCAGTCGATCATGGCCGGCACGATGCTCGAAGCGGCGGCGGTCAAGAACGGCATCGACAAGACCTCGGTGGAGGGCGTGGCGGACAGTCCGTACCTTGCGGATCTGGCCGACCATCAGGTCCAGCTGCATTCGCCGAAAACCGGCATCAGCGTGCTCTGGCTGCGGTCGGTGGGGCATACCCATACCGCGTTCGTCATGGAGTCGCTGATCGATGAACTGGCCGCAGCGGCGAGCAAGGACCCGGTGGAGTACCGGCGCACCCTGCTCAAGAACCATCCCCGGCATCTGGGGGTGTTGAACCTGGCCGTGGAGAAGGCCAACTGGAAGGCGCCGCTGCCGGATGGCCATGCCTTGGGCGTGGCGGTGCACGAATCATTCGGCAGCTATGTGGCGCAGGTGGCCGAGGTGTCCCAGGACAATCTGGCGATCCGCGTGCATCGGGTGGTGTGCGCGGTGGATTGCGGGATCGCGGTCAACCCGCAAAGCATCGCCGCGCAGATGGAGTCGTGCATCGCCTTCGGCCTGGGTTTCACCCTGCACAGCAAGCTGACGATCAAGGACGGCCAGGTGGTGCAGTCCAACTACCACGATTACCAGGTGCTGCGGCTCAACGAAATGCCGGTGGTGGAAGTGCATATCCTGCCCAGCAGCGAAAAGCCCGGCGGCATCGGCGAGGCCGGTGTGCCGCCCACGGCGCCGGCCGTGGCCAATGCGGTGTACGCCCTGACCGGGCAACGCCTGCGCGAGCTGCCGTTGCAGCTGTCGGGGGTGTGAGATGAAGCGCCATCACTGGATTCTCGGGACGTTGATCCTGGTGTGCCTGTTCATCTATGCCACCGAGTTGTTCGCCGATGACAAGGAGGCGCTGAAGGCCTTCGACACCGTGCGACAGGTGTTCCAGAGCCCCCGCTGCCAGAACTGCCACATACCGGGTGATTCGCCCTTGCAGTTCGACGCTGGCAAGCCCCATGCAATGAACGTTGTGCGGGGCATGGACGGCAAGGGCGCGGCGGGCTTGCCCTGTGCCACCTGCCACGCCGACGCCAATCCACCGGCCAGCTACGGCCCCGGCACACCACCGGGTGCGCCGCATTGGAGCCTGCCGCCGGCGGCGCACAAAATGGCCTGGATTGGCCTGCCGCCCGACAGGTTGTGCAACATGATCAAGGACCGCGCGAGCAACGGCGACCGTGATTTCGACGCGCTGATCAAACATGTGAGTGAAGACAAGCTGGTGCTGTGGGGCTGGAATCCGGGCGGCAATCGCGCGCCAGTGCCGGTGCCGCACGATGTATTCGTCACGCAATTCAAGCTGTGGGCTGACGCTGGAGGGCCTTGTCCATTGGCGGGCACATGACCATCGGTCAATGCTGCGGAGTCAAACCCGCCATCAAGGACTCTAAAAAACATAATCAAACGGGGAGTATCCGATGCTGACCTCAGGCAAACCGCACAAGACACGGGTATGTGCAGGGACGCCACAACAGGAACGCGAACTGCTGCGCGATCTGGCCCGCAAGGCCGAGCAAGAACTGATCGGCGTGCAGATGGCAAGCATGGATGAACTGACGCTGCTGCCCAACCGCCACGGCTTCATCGCCCTGGCTCAACTGGGGCTCGACGCCTGCCAGCGTCTGGGCCGACCTGCCACGCTGCTGTTCTTCAACCTCGAAGAATTCAAGCGCATCAACTACCTGTTCGGCCGCAGCGAGGGCGATCACGCACTGAAAACCTTCGCCGACGTGCTGAACATCGGCTTCAGGGAAAGTGACGTAATCGGCCGTCTTGAAGGCGCGACCTTCGTGGCCTTGCTCACTGGCTCCTGTGGCGTGGATGTAACGGCCATCAAGGCACGGCTAGAGGAAATGCTCGACGCGCGCAACACCATGGCGCATCGCGGGTATGGCATTCGATTCAGCATTGGCCAGATCGAGCATGATCCTGAGGAGCATGATTCGGTGGAGGAGTTGCTGGAGAGGGCCGAGAGGGTGTTGGGGCGGTAATTTTCTGGTGTGTTTGCGGGCCTCTTCGCGGGCAAGCCTCGCTCCTGCAGAGGACCGCGTGACCCTGTAGGAGCGAGGCTTGCCCGCGAAGAGGCCGGAACAGTCAACACCTCATTTGGCAAACAGCTGCCCAATATCCTTGAACGCCTTGAACTCCAGCGCATTGCCGCACGGGTCGAACAAAAACATCGTCGCCTGTTCCCCCACCAATCCCTGAAAACGAATCCCCGGCTCGATCACGAATCGGGTTTCCAGTGCCGTCAGCCGCTCGGCGAGCGCTTCCCACTCCGCCATCCCCAGCACCACGCCGAAATGCGGCACGGGCACGTCATGGCCGTCGACGGCGTTGGTGTGGGCGGCTTCCTGGGAGGCGTTTTTCGGTGCCAGGTGGATCACCAGTTGGTGACCGAAGAAATTGAAATCGACCCAGTGATCGCTCGAGCGACCTTCTTCCAGGCCGAAAACGCTGCCATAGAAATGCCGCGCGGCGTTCAGGTCGTAGACTGGAATGGCCAGGTGGAAAGGGGAGAGCTGCATCAGGCGTTCCTCGAGGGTGGGAATTTCCAGCAGTGTAGCCTGCTCGTTTCTGGCGGAGCGAGCCTGCTCGCGGTCCCGCGGTCAGGCAAAATCCCTATGGGAGCCGGCGGAAATGGCAGAAATAAAAAACCCGCCAATCAAGGCGGGTTTTTCATTGGCTAACCGAAGATCACTCTTCGATGTTGCCCATGGCGGTGGTGTTGAAGCCACCGTCCACGTACATGATTTCACCGCTGATGCCCGACGCCAGGTCCGAGCACAGGAAAGCGCCGGCGTTGCCGACTTCTTCGATGGTGACGTTGCGACGCAGCGGGGTTTGCGCTTCGTTGGCGGCCAGCATCTTGCGGAAGTTCTTGATGCCGGAAGCGGCGAGGGTGCGGATCGGGCCGGCCGATACGCAGTTCACGCGGGTGCCGTCCGGGCCCAGGGAGCCGGCCAGGTAACGGACGCCAGCTTCCAGGGAAGCCTTGGCCATGCCCATCACGTTGTAGTTAGGCATGGTGCGCTCGGCGCCCAGGTAGGACAGGGTCAGCAGGCTGCCGTTGCGGCCTTTCATCATTTCGCGACCGGCCTTGGCCAGGGCGACGAAGCTGTAGGCGCTGATGTCGTGGGCGATGCGGAAACCGTCACGGGTGGTGGCTTCGGTGAAGTCGCCGTCCAGTTGGTCGCCCGGGGCGAAGCCCACGGAGTGCACGATGCAGTCCAGGCCGTCCCACTTCTTGCTCAGCTCTTCGAAAACCTTGGCGATTTCCGCGTCGCTGGCCACGTCGCACGGGAAGCACAGCTCAGGGCTCGAGCCCCAGCCTTGTGCGAATTCTTCGACACGACCCTTGAGTTTGTCGTTCTGATAAGTGAAGGCAAGCTCAGCGCCCTCGCGATGCATGGCGGCGGCGATGCCGGATGCGATGGACAGCTTGCTGGCGACACCGACGATCAGTACGCGCTTACCGGCGAGAAAACCCATGTGTTGCTCCTCTTTCAGGTTATTGCGCAGTTTCCGGAGCCAGGAAGGCGGCTTCCAGTAACTGCTGTGTATACGGATGTTGGGGGGCGGCAAAGATGCTTTGCGCGTCTCCCTGTTCGACCACTTGGCCATGCTTGACCACCATCAGCTGGTGGCTCAGCGCCTTGACCACAGCCAGGTCATGGCTGATGAACAGATACGTCAGGTTGTACTTGGTTTGCAGTGAACGCAAAAGCTCCACCACTTGGCGTTGCACGGTGCGGTCCAAAGCCGAAGTCGGCTCGTCCAGCAAAATCAACGCCGGTTTTAGCACTAAAGCCCGGGCAATGGCGATTCTCTGCCGTTGCCCGCCGGAAAATTCGTGGGGGTAGCGGTTCCGGGTTTCCGGGTCCAGTCCTACTTCCCTGAGCGCCTCGATAATCGCCCGTTCCTGTTCGGCCTCGGTGCCGATCCCGTGAATCCGCAAGCCTTCACCCACGATCTGGCTCACGCACATCCGCGGGCTCAGGCTGCCGAACGGGTCCTGAAACACCACCTGCATCTCCCGACGCAGCGGCCTGACCTGTTGTTGCGTCAGGCTGTCCAGCTGTTTGCCCTCAAAGCGGATGGCGCCCTTGCTGGCGATCAATCGCAGGATCGCCAGACCCAGGGTCGATTTGCCGGAACCGCTTTCGCCCACGATCCCCAGGGTCTGGCCCTGGGGCAGGTTGAAGTTGATGCCGTCCACCGCCTTGACGTAATCCACCGTGCGCTTGAGCAGGCCTTTCTTGATCGGGAACCAGACTTTCAGGTCCTCGACCGCAAGCAGTGGCGGGCCGATTTCATTGGCCGCCGGCTTCCCGCTGGGCTCCGCTGCGAGCAGGATCCGAGTGTACGGATGCTGCGGCGCACGAAACAATTCCTCACACGATGCCTGTTCGACGATGCAACCGCGCTGCATGACACATACACGATGCGCAATTCTTCGAACCAGGTTCAAATCGTGGCTGATCAGCAGCAATGCCATGCCCAGGCGAGCCTGCAGTTCCTTGAGCAATTCGAGGATTTTCAGCTGAACGGTCACGTCCAGCGCGGTGGTCGGCTCATCGGCGATCAGCAGCTCAGGCTCATTGGCCAGGGCCATGGCGATCATCACCCGCTGGCGCTGGCCACCGGACAATTCGTGGGGCAGGGCCTTGAGGCGCTTGTGCGGCTCGGGAATGCCGACCATTTCCAGCAGCTCCAGGGTGCGCTTGGTCGCCACCTTGCCGACCAGGCCCTTGTGGATGCCCAGCACCTCGTTGATCTGCTTCTCGATCGAATGCAGCGGATTGAGCGAGGTCATCGGCTCCTGGAAGATCATCGCGATCCGGTTGCCGCGGATGTGACGGATGGTTTTTTCTTTGAGGTCCAGCAGGTTCTGCCCGGAATACTCGATGGTGCCCGCCGGGTGCCGGGCGAGCGGGTAGGGCAGCAGGCGCAGGATGGAGTGGGCGGTCACCGATTTGCCGGAGCCGGATTCGCCCACCAGTGCCAGGGTTTCGCCGCGCTTGATATCGAAGCTGACGTTTTCCACCACCCGCTGGCTGTGGGTGCCGACGACGAATTCGACGGCGAGGTCGCGCACTTCGATCAGATTGTCCTGATTCATTTCACTTCCTCGGGTCGAAGGCATCGCGAGCGGACTCGCCGATGAACACCAGCAAGCTCAGCATCAACGCCAGCACGGCAAACGCGCTCATGCCCAGCCACGGTGCCTGCAGGTTGGATTTGCCCTGGGCCACCAGTTCGCCCAGCGACGGGCTGCCCGCCGGCAGGCCGAAGCCAAGGAAATCCAGGGCGGTCAGGGTGCCGATGGCGCCGGTCAGGATGAACGGCATGAAGGTCATGGTCGAGACCATGGCGTTGGGCAGGATATGACGGAACATGATCGCGCCATTCTGCATGCCCAGCGCCCGCGCCGCACGCACGTATTCCAGGTTGCGCCCGCGCAGGAACTCGGCGCGGACCACGTCCACCAGGCTCATCCAGGAAAACAGCAGCATGATCCCCAGCAGCCACCAGAAGTTCGGCTGGACGAAGCTGGCCAGAATGATCAGCAGGTACAGCACCGGCAATCCGGACCAGATCTCCAGGAAACGTTGCCCGGCGAGGTCCACCCAGCCGCCGTAGAAGCCCTGCAAGGCACCGGCGATCACGCCGATGATCGAGCTGAGCAGGGTCAGGGTCAGGGCGAACAGTACCGACACACGGAAACCGTAGATCACCCGGGCCAGCACGTCGCGGCCCTGATCGTCGGTGCCCAGCAGGTTGTCCGCCGAGGGCGGCGCGGGGGCAGGGACGCGCAGGTCGTAGTTGATGCTCTGGTAGCTGAACGGAATCGGCGCCCACAGTACCCAGGCGTCCTTGGCCTTGAGCAGTTCGCGGATGTACGGGCTCTTGTAGTTGGCTTCCAGCGGGAATTCGCCGCCGAAGGTGGTTTCCGGGTAACGCTTGAGCGCCGGGAAGTACCAGCCGTTGTCGTAGTGCACCACCAGCGGTTTGTCGTTGGCGATCAGCTCGGCGCCGAGGCTGGCACCGAACAGGATCAGGAACAGCCACAGCGACCACCAGCCGCGCTTGTTGGCCTTGAACAGCTCGAAGCGGCGGCGATTGAGAGGGGACAGGTTCATCTCAATGCTCCCGGCTTTCGAAGTCGATGCGCGGATCGACGAAGGTGTAGGTGAGGTCGCCGATCAGTTTCACCACCAGACCCAGCAGGGTGAAGATGAACAGCGTGCCGAAGACCACCGGATAATCGCGGTTGATCGCCGCTTCGAAACTCATCAGGCCGAGGCCGTCGAGGGAAAAAATCACCTCCACCAGCAAGGATCCGGTGAAGAAGATGCCGATGAAGGCCGAGGGGAAACCGGCGATCACCAGCAGCATGGCGTTGCGGAACACGTGGCCGTAGAGCACGCGGTTTCGGGTCAGGCCCTTGGCCTTGGCGGTGACCACGTACTGTTTGTTGATTTCGTCGAGAAAGCTGTTTTTGGTCAGCAGGGTCATGGTCGCGAAGTTGCCGATCACCAGGGCGGTCACCGGCAGCGCCAGGTGCCAGAAGTAATCGAGCACCTTGCCGCCCATGCTCAGCTCATCGAAGTTGTTGGATGTCAGCCCGCGCAACGGGAACCAGTCCAGGTAGCTGCCGCCGGCGAACACCACGATCAGCAGGATGGCGAACAGGAACGCCGGGATTGCATAGCCGACGATGATCGCCGAGCTGGTCCAGACGTCGAAGTGACTGCCATGTCGCGTGGCCTTGGCGATGCCCAGCGGGATCGACACCAGGTACATGATCAGGGTGCTCCACAGGCCGAGGGAGATCGACACCGGCATCTTTTCCTTGATCAGGTCGATGACCTTGGCGTCGCGGAAAAAGCTGTCGCCGAACTCCAGCGAGGCGTAGTTCTTGACCATGATCCACAAGCGTTCCGGCGCCGATTTGTCGAAGCCGTACATGTGTTCGATTTCCTTGATCAGCGCCGGGTCCAGGCCCTGGGCGCCGCGATAGGCTGAGCCGGCCACCGACACTTCCGCGCCGCCGCCGGCGATGCGGCTGGTGGCGCCTTCGAAACCTTCGAGCTTGGCGATCATCTGTTCCACCGGTCCACCGGGCGCGGCCTGGATGATTACGAAGTTGATCAGCAGGATGCCGAACAGGGTCGGGATGATCAGCAGCAGTCGCCGAAAAATATACGCCAGCATCTGATTACTCCGTGCCCGCAGGGTCGGCCTGCAGTTTGGTTTCGATCTCTATCGCCGGCTTGGCATCGGGCTTGACCCACCAGGTGGCGGTGCCGATGTCGTATTTAGGCGAGACCTTCGGATGACCGATGTGGTTCCAGTAGGCCACGCGCCAGGTCTTGATGTGCCAGTTAGGGATCACGTAATAGCCCCATTGCAGCACGCGGTCCAGTGCGCGGGCGTGGGCCACCAGGCTTTTGCGCGAGTCAGAGTTGATCAGTTGCTCGACCAGCTGGTCCACCACCGGATCCTTGAGGCCCATGGAGTTGCGGCTGCCGGGTTTGTCGGCGGCCGCGGTCATCCAGAATTCGCGCTGTTCGTTACCCGGCGAGTTGGACTGCGGGAAGCTGCCGACGATCATGTCGAAGTCCCGGGAACGCACGCGGTTGACGTACTGCGAGACGTCGACCCGACGGATCACCAGGTCGATGCCCAGGTCGCTCAAGTTGCGCTTGAACGGCAGCAGCACCCGTTCGAATTCGGTCTGCGCCAGCAGGAACTCGATGACCACCGGTTTGCCGGTGGCATCGACCATCTTGTCGTCGACGATGCGCCAGCCGGCCTCTTGCAGCAACTGATAGGCCTTGCGCTGCTGGGTGCGGATCATGCCGCTGCCGTCGGTGACCGGGTTCTCGAAGGCTTCGGTGAAGACCTGCTCGGGAATCTTGCCGCGAAATGGCTCGAGGATCGCCAGCTGGTCGGCGTCCGGCAGGCCGGTGGCAGCCATTTCCGAGTTCTCGAAGTAACTGCGGGTGCGCGCGTAGGCGCTGTTGAACAGTTGCTTGTTGGTCCACTCGAAATCCAGCAACAGCGTCAGCGCCTGGCGTACCCGCACGTCCTGGAACACTGGACGACGCAGGTTGAACACGAAGCCCTGCATGCCGGTAGGGTTGCCGTTGGGGATCTGTTCCTTGATCAGTCGGCCCTCGGTGACGGCCGGGATGTTGTAGGCGTTGGCCCAGTTCTTCGCGGTCATCTCCAGCCAGTAATCGAACTGCCCGGCCTTGAGACCTTCCAGGGCCACGGTGTTGTCGCGGTAGTAGTCGGTGAGCATCACATCGAAGTTGTAGAAACCACGGTTGACCGCCAGGTCCTTGCCCCAATAGTCCTTGACCCGCTCATAGCGCACCGAGCGCCCGGCCTTGACCTCGCTGACCTTGTACGGCCCGCTGCCCAGCGGCATTTCCAGGTTGCCTTTGTTGAAGTCGCGGTTCTCCCACCAGTGCTTGGGCAGTACCGGCAACTGGCCGAGGATCAGCGGCAGCTCGCGGTTGTTGCTGTGCTTGAACTTGAACAGCACCGTCAGCGGATCTTCGGCGACCACGTCGGCGACGTCGGCGTAGTAGCCGCGGTACATCGGGGCGCCGTCCTTCATCAGGGTCTGGAAGCTGAACACCACGTCTTCGGCGCGCACCGGATGGCCGTCATGAAAGCGCGCTTCGGGGCGCAGATAGAAACGCACCCAATCGTTGTTCGGCGCCTTTTCGATCTTGCCGGCGATCAGGCCGTATTCGGTGAAGGGCTCGTCCAGGCCCTGCTTGGCCAGGGTGTCGTAGATCAGGTCGATATTGTTGGCCGACACACCCTTGCTGATGAAGGGGTTGAGGCTGTCGAAACCACCAAAGCCGGCCTCGCGGAAGATCCCGCCCTTGGGCGCGTCGGGGTTGACGTAATCGAAGTGCTTGAAGTCCGCCGGGTATTTGGGCGGCTCGTTGTACAGGGTCAGGGCATGTTGCGGCGCGGCTGCGGCCACGCCTGCGAATAACAGGACGCTGGCCTGCAGGAGCAGGGCGCTGATGGGTCTCATCGATCTTTCTCCGAAGATTTCAGCCACCAGGCACTCAATCCCAGGGTGTAGGGCGGCGTGGTGACAAAGGCCAGCCGGTTGCGGTAGGCCAGGCGGTGATAATTGAGGTACCAGTTGGGAATGATGTAATGCTGCCAGAGCAGCACCCGGTCCAGCGCCTTGCCGGCGGCGACCTGATCGTCGCGCGTCCTGGCGGCCAGCAGTTGATCGAGCAGTTGATCGACAATCGGATTGGCGATGCCTGCGTAGTTTTTGCTGCCCTTGACTGCGGCCTGACTGGAGTGAAAGTACTGCCACTGTTCCAGGCCGGGGCTGAGGGTCTGGTTCAGGGTCATCAGAATCATGTCGAAATCGAATTGGTCGAGGCGCTGCTTGTACTGGGCGCGATCCACCGTGCGCAGACGCGCATCGATGCCGATGCTGGCGAGGTTCTCGACGTAGGGCTGGAGGATGCGCTCCAGGTTCGGATTGACCAGCAGGATCTCCAGGCGCAGCGGTTGTCCGGCCGCGTTCTGCAGGCGCTGGCCGTTGAGCTTCCAGCCGGCTTCCGCGAGCAGGCCCAGCGCCTTGCGCAGGGTTTCCCGGGGAATGCCGCGACCCTGGGTTTGCGGCAGGTTGAACGGCTCGGTGAACAACTTGGCGGGCAACTGTTCGCGATAGGGCTTGAGCAGCAGCCATTCATGACCGACCGGCAGGCCGCTGGCGGAGAATTCGCTGTTGGGGTAGTAGCTGGTGGCGCGTTTGTAGGCACCGCTGAACAGCGTGCGGTTGGTCCACTCGAAGTCGAACATCAGGCCCAGGGCTTCGCGCACCTTGATGTCAGCGAAGGTCGGGCGGCGGCTGTTCATGAACAGGCCCTGGGTCTGGGTCGGGATCTGGTGCGGGATCTGCGCCTTGATCACCTCGCCGCGACGAATCGCCGGGAAGCCGTAGCCGGTGTCCCAGTTCTTCGCCTGGTGTTCGATATAGATGTCGAACTCGCCGGCCTTGAACGCTTCGAACGCCACATCGCTGTCGCGGTAGAACTCGACTTCCATGCGGTCGAAGTTGTACTTGCCGCGATTGACCGGCAAGTCCTTGCCCCAGTAATCCTTGACCCGCTCAAAGACGATCTGCCGGCCCGGGGTGACCGAGGTGATGCGGTATGGCCCGCTGCCCAGTGGCGGCTCGAAGGTGGTGGCCTTGAAGTCGCGATCTTTCCAATAGTGCTGCGGCAATACCGGCAGCTCGCCCAGGCGCAGGATCAGCAACGGATTGCCGGAACGCTTGAACACGAAGCGAATGCGCTGCGGATTGAGAATGTCCACCCGCTGCACTTCCTGCAGGTTGGTGCGGTACAGCGGATGGCCTTCCTTGAGGAGCAGGCGGTAGGAGAAAGCCACGTCATAGGCGGTGATCGGCGTGCCGTCGTGGAACCGTGCTTCGGGCCGCAGGTTGAACACCACCCAGCTGCGGTCCTCGCTGTACTCCACCGATTGGGCGATCAGGCCGTAGCTGGAGGTCGGTTCATCGCCGGATGGCGCGTACTGGCCGGTGCCGACCATCAGCGGCTCGTTCAGCTCGTTGATGCCGTATTGCAGGAAATTCGGTGTGGTGACCGGGCTGGTGCCCTTGAAGGTGTAGGGATTGAGCGTATCGAAGGTGCCAAACGCCATCACCCGCAACGTGCCGCCCTTGGGCGCTTGCGGGTTGACCCAGTCGAAGTGGGTAAATCTGGCCGGGTACTTGAGCACGCCGAACTGCGCATAACCATGGCTTTCGCTGATCGTCGCGCTTGCGGTGGAGCTCAAGGCCAGGCTGATCAGGAGCGGGAGGAGGGCACGCTTCAAGTATGGAATCCGATCCAGGCGGCTTGGGCTTTGTGGGCCGTACAGTAACAGCTTGTATGGACAGGAAAAAGCCGGTGCCGGAAAGGAGGTGCAGGTGTGAAAAAAGATCGCAGCCTTCGGCAGCTCCTACATAGGAATGCGTTCCCCTGTAGGAGCTGCCGAAGGCTGCGATCTTTCAGGCTTTAATGCGGGTTCGAAACCGTCAGCATCTGCCCCGGCTTGAGCGCCTGGCCGACACGTGGATTCCAGCGCTTGAGGTGCTGCATCTCGACGTTGAAACGCTTGGCCACGATGTACAGCGAGTCGCCTTGCTGGACCTTGTACTTGGCTTGCGGCTTCTTGGCTTCAGCCTTGGTCTTGCTGTTGGCTGCGACCACGGTGTTGATGCGCCCGGAGCTGCGTTTGCTGGTGTCTTGCAGGACCAATGTCTGACCGGGCTTGAGATTCTTCCCGCTCAGCTTGTTCCAGCGTTGCAGATCCTTGACGTCGACGTTGTTGGCCTTGGCAATGGAGCCCAGGTTGTCGCCGCGCTTGACCCGGTAGTTGCGCTTGGCACTCGCTACCTGGGTATCGCCGGAACCGTCGAACACCGGCTTGAGCGGCTTCTTGCTGATCAGCTCTTCAGGCCGCATGGTCTGCAGGCTGGTGGTCAGCAGTTGCGCCTTGGACGTCGGCACCAGCAGGTGCTGGGGACCGTCGATGGTGGTGCGCTGCTTGAAGGCCGGGTTGAGCTGGAACAGTTCGTCTTCGTCGATGTTGGCCACCGCGGCAACCTTGGACAGGTCCATGCGCTGGTTGATCTCGACGACCTTGAAATACGGTTCGTTGGCGATCGGGTTGAGGTTCACGCCGTAGGCTTCGGGCGCCAGTACCACTTGCGACAGTGCCAGCAGCTTGGGCACATAGGCCTGGGTCTCGGCAGGCAGCGGCAGGTTCCAGTAATCGGTTGGCAGGCCGAGCTTTTCATTGCGTTCGATGGCGCGGCTGACGGTGCCTTCACCGGCGTTGTAGGCGGCCAGGGCCAGCAGCCAGTCACCGTTGAACATGTCGTGCAGGCGGGTCAGGTAGTCCATCGCCGCGGTGGTCGAGGCGGTGATGTCGCGACGGCCATCGTAGAAGCGGGTCTGGCGCAGGTTGAAGTAACGCCCGGTGGAAGGAATGAATTGCCACAGGCCAACCGCATCGGCCCGGGAATAGGCCATCGGGTTGTAGGCGCTTTCAATCACTGGCAGCAGGGCCAGTTCCAACGGCATGTTGCGCTCTTCAAGGCGTTCGACGATGTAATGGATGTAGAGACTGCCGCGTTCGCCGGCGTTCTCGAGGAAAGAAGGATTGCTGGCGAACCACAGGCGCTGCTGCTCGATGCGCGGGTTGACACCCAGGCCGTCCTGCAGCTGGAAGCCCTGGCGCATGCGCTCCCAGACGTCCTGCGGAATCTGCGGGCTCGGCTTTTCGCTGAGCCATACGGGCTTCTGCTTGGCGCGCGCGGCAATATTCGGAGTGTGCGTCGCGTCGGTCTGCGGCGCATGGCTGGAACAGCCCGCCAAGGTCGCGGACACAGCCACCGCAATGGCTTGCGCCAGGCGGGTTAAAGCGTCCGAACTGATGGCATTTCGAATGGATGACGACATTGGCTGAACGTTAGTTCCGGGCAAAAATGTCGGGCGATTCTAGAAAGCAGACCCCCTGCGGTCAACCATTCGAGGTTTTCGTACCATCGTACAAGCTGTTCAGAACTTGTCTTTCCACGCTCTCAGAGACGCAAAAACCATATCGGGCCGAGAGTTATCGGTGCCGGTCCGTTCGTCCGCTTTTTCTTTAACGGATGTTTCAGTGGTACGTAAAAACGGGTTTGTACGCTTCTCCAGGGCGATGCTCGACGGCAGGGTGATGACGCCGGCTTCCCGCTGTCGGGTCACCGTCGCCAGGCGTTCCAGAGTGTCCGTATTGCCCGGTTCGACCGCGGCGGCAAAGCGCAGATTGCTCAGGGTGTACTCGTGGGTGCAGTACACCTGAGTGTCGTCCGGCAGCGCCGCCAGGCGCGACAGCGAGGCGTGCATCTGTTGCGGCGTGCCTTCGAACAGGCGCCCGCAACCGGCGGCGAACAGGGTGTCGCCACAGAACAGCAGACCGTGGTGATAATAGGCGATGTGTCCCAGGGTATGACCGGGCACGGCGATGATCTCGAAGTCATGGCCCAGCACCCGGATGCGATCGTTATCCTTGAGCGCGATGTCACGCCCTGGAATGTTTTCGCTGGCCGGACCGTAGACGTTCGCGCCCGTCGCTTTCTTGAGCTGTTCGACGCCGCCGACGTGGTCATGATGATGGTGAGTGATCAGAATATCGCTGAGCACCCATTCAGGATTCGCCGAAAGCCAGTTCCGTACCGGCGTGGCATCGCCCGGGTCGACCACCGCGCAATGCCGGGTGCTGTGGTCTTGCAGCAACCAGATGTAATTGTCGGTAAAGGCGGGCAGGGCACTGATCTGTATCATCGTCGGATTCGCCAAGCGGTAAACAAAGGCGCATCTTAGAACTTCCTGGCGCGTTGGAGAATGCAATGACCGATAAAGCGTTCGCTCAGGCCGATCCTGACTGGCTGGCGTTGATCAGCGCGGCGCGCGAGTGGCTGTCCGGACCGCTCGGGCAGTTTTTGCTGGATGAAGAGCGGCGCATGCTCGAAGAGGAGCTGGGGCGGTTCTTCGGTGGCTATCTGGTGCACTACGGACCGTCGGCCCAGACGCCGCCGTCGGCGCCCCAGGTGCAGCGCAATGTGCGACTGGGCGCGCCGTTGCCCGGCGTGGAAATCGTCTGCGAGGAACAGGCCTGGCCCTTGAGCGAACATGCCGCCGACGTGGTGGTGTTGCAGCACGGCCTGGATTTCTGCCTGTCGCCCCACGGTTTGCTGCGCGAAGCGGCGAGCAGCGTGCGGCCCGGCGGGCATCTGCTGATCCTCGGCATCAACCCCTGGAGCAGTTGGGGCCTGCGGCATGTGTTCGCCCATGACGGGTTGCGCAAGGCCCGCTGCATTTCGCCATCGCGGGTCGCCGACTGGCTGAACCTGCTGGGCTTCGCGCTGGAGAAACGCCGCTTCGGGTGCTATCGTCCGCCGCTTGCTTCGCCTGCCTGGCAGACCCGCCTGGCTGGCTGGGAACGCATGGCCGGCAACTGGCAGTTGTCCGGTGGCGGCTTCTATTTACTGGTGGCGCGCAAGATCGTGGTAGGCCTGCGGCCGGTCCGTCAGGAGCGCCGCGAGCCGATGGGCAAACTGATTCCATTGCCGATGGCCAAGGTCAATCGCCGCCGCATCGAACCGTAATACCTTCTTCTATATACCGGCCGGGGCTGCCCCCGGTCTCGGGCGTTGTCGATCAGCGATCGGCAAGCCAGCGTGTTTTCTGGATGGATTGGCATGAGCGATAGCGTAGAACTGTTCACCGATGGCGCCTGCAAGGGCAATCCCGGCCCTGGCGGCTGGGGCGCATTGCTGGTGTACAAGGGTGTTGAAAAGGAACTGTGGGGCGGTGAGGCCAACACCACCAACAATCGCATGGAGCTGATGGGCGCGATCCGCGGCCTGGAAGAACTCAAGCGGCCCTGCGACGTGCTGCTGGTGACCGACTCGCAGTACGTGATGAAAGGCATCAACGAGTGGATGGCCAACTGGAAAAAACGCGGCTGGAAGACGGCGGCGAAAGAACCGGTGAAAAATGCCGACCTGTGGAAGATGCTCGATGAACAGGTCAGCCGCCACAACGTCACCTGGAAGTGGGTGCGCGGGCATATTGGCCATCATGGCAACGAACGGGCGGACCAGTTGGCCAACCGTGGTGTGGATGAAGTCCGCGGGCTGTAAAACACCTCTGCAGGAGCTGCCGAAGGCTGCGATCTTTTGATCTTGCTTTTTTAGAATCAAAAGATCGCAGCCTTCGCCAGCTCCTGCATTTGGCACCGTGTTAATATCCCCGCCTTTTTGCACGATTGACCGATTGAGAGCTGAGCACTGATGGCCACCAGATCCGTTGTACTCGACACCGAAACCACCGGCATGCCGGTGACCGACGGCCACCGGATTATCGAAATCGGTTGTGTCGAGCTGATCGGTCGGCGCCTGACGGGCCGGCATTTTCACGTTTACCTGCAACCGGATCGCGAGAGTGATGAAGGCGCCATTGGCGTCCACGGCATCACCAACGAATTCCTGGTGGGCAAGCCGCGTTTCGCCGAGGTGGCCGAAGAGTTCTTCGAGTTCATCCAGGGCGCACAGCTGATCATCCATAACGCGGCGTTCGACGTTGGCTTCATCAACAACGAATTCGCCCTGATGGGCCAGCACGATCGTGCGGACATCACCCAGCATTGCAGCATCCTCGACACCCTGCTGATGGCCCGGGAACGTCACCCGGGACAGCGCAACAGCCTCGACGCCCTGTGCAAACGCTATGGCGTCGACAACTCCGGCCGTGAACTGCACGGCGCCTTGCTCGACTCCGAGATTCTCGCCGACGTTTACCTGACCATGACCGGTGGCCAGACCAGCCTGTCGCTGGCGGGCAATGCGTCGGACGGTGAGGGTGGGGGTAGCGCGGTCACTGAAATCCGCCGTTTGCCGGCCGGTCGCACGCCGGGGCGGATCATTCACGCTACCGAGGATGACCTGGCGGCCCATGCGGCGCGGCTGGAAGTGATCAGCAAGTCGGCGGGGGCGCCGGCGTTGTGGCTGCAGTTGGCCGAGGCGGAAGCTCAGGCGTAATTGCTCTGGAAAAGATCGCAGCCTCGTTGCACTCGACAGCTCCTGCAGAAGATTGCGTACCGTCTGCAGGAGTTGTCG
>NZ_JABFMP010000013.1 GCF_013359595.1 Pseudomonas sp. C1C7
TGGCGTCCCTGATCGAAGCCAAGTACTGGCCGCCGGTGGGACGTGTCGACAACGTTTTCGGTGATCGCAACCTGATCTGCGCTTGCCCCTCCATCGAGGAGTACCAGGAAGCCTGAAACACCCACCCAACCCCCGTCCCCCTGTAGGAGCGAGGCTTGCCCGCGAAAGCCGTTACGCGATCCACCCGATGAACCGAGTCATCGTTTTTCGCGAGCAAGCATCGCTCCTACAGGGGACCACAATCAGAGGACCGCACCATGTTCAGCACCCTTTTTAGCAAGCACGACCAGATCCAGGGCTACGACGACGAACTGCTGGCGGCGATGAACGCCGAGGACGCGCGGCAGGAGCATCACATCGAGTTGATCGCTTCGGAAAACTACACCAGCCGGCGGGTGATGCAGGCCCAGGGCAGCGGCCTGACCAACAAGTACGCCGAGGGCTATCCGGGCAAGCGCTACTACGGCGGTTGCGAGCACGTCGATGTGGTCGAGCAACTGGCGATCGATCGCGCCAAACAATTGTTCGGCGCCGATTACGCCAACGTCCAGCCGCACTCCGGCAGCCAGGCCAACGCCGCGGTGTATCTGGCGTTGCTGCAGGCCGGCGACACCGTGCTGGGCATGAGCCTGGCCCACGGCGGCCACCTGACCCACGGTGCCAAGGTCAGCTTCTCGGGCAAGCTGTACAACGCCGTGCAGTACGGCATCGACACCGCCACCGGGCTGATCGACTACGACGAAGTGGAGCGCCTGGCGCTCGAGCACCGGCCGAAGATGATCATCGCCGGCTTCTCCGCCTACTCCAAAACCCTGGACTTCCCGCGCTTTCGCGAGATCGCCGACAAGGTCGGCGCCTATCTGTTCGTCGACATGGCCCACGTCGCCGGCCTGGTGGCGACCGGGCTGTACCCGAACCCGATTCCGTTCGCCGACGTGGTGACGACCACCACCCACAAGACCCTGCGCGGTCCCCGTGGCGGCCTGATTCTGGCCAAAGCTGATGCAGAGCTGGAGAAGAAGCTCAACGCCGCGGTGTTCCCCGGCGGCCAGGGCGGTCCGTTGATGCACGTGATCGCGGCCAAGGCGGTGTGTTTCAAGGAGGCGCTGGAGCCGGCATTCAAGGCCTATCAGACCCAGGTGATCCGCAATGCCCAGGCCATGGCCGAGGTGTTTATCAAGCGCGGCTACGACGTGGTGTCCGGCGGCACCGACAATCATCTGTTCCTGGTCAGCCTGATCCGTCAGGGCCTGACCGGCAAAGACGCCGACGCCGCCCTGGGCCGCGCCGGCATCACCGTGAACAAGAACGCGGTACCGAACGATCCGCAATCGCCCTTCGTGACCTCCGGCCTGCGCATCGGCACCCCGGCCATCACCAGCCGTGGTTTCAAGGAAGCTCAGAGCATTGAGCTGGCCGGCTGGATCTGCGACATCCTCGACCACCTGGGCGATGCGGACGTCGAGGCACAGGTCGCACGGCAGGCGGCAGCGATGTGCAGCGATTTCCCCGTCTACCGCGACTGATTTGCTGCACGAGATTGTGTGGCAATCAATCAAACCAAAACCCAATCCCTGTAGCAGCTGGCGCAGCCGAACGCAGGCTTCGCCAGCTGCTACAGGTCCTGCGGCGGTTTGGAAGATCGGCATTAGCCACAGGTTTTGTGCGTTGGAGCAGATTTCGGTCCATGATGTGCGCACTCGCGTTCATGCATGGAGACCCGGCCCGATGTCATTTGCAGTCCGATCCTGCAGCCTGTCGCTGCTGCTCACCCTCGCCGGATTCGCCGGGGCCGAAGACAGGCCCGAGCACATGGTGTACCTGCGCACCCTCGACCCCAGCATCGAGCAGGACATCCGCTACGCCACCGCGCACAACTTCACCGCTCACCCGCTCGACGGTTATGACGCCCCGGAATGCCTGTTGTCGGTGGAAGCGGCCAAGGCGCTCTCCCGCGTTCAATCGGCACTCAAGGCGCAAGGCTACGGCCTGAAAGTCTTCGACTGCTATCGCCCGACCCGGGCCGTAGCGGACATGGGCCGATTCGCCACAGAACCTGGCGACCCACGCAAAGCCGAGTTTTACCCGCAAGTCGCCAAGCAGGATTTCTGGCGCCTGGGCTACGTGGCGCGGGTCTCCAATCATTCCAAAGGCAGCACCGTCGACCTGACCCTGACCGGCCCCGGCGCCCTGCCCGCCGACACCTGGTCGCCGGCCGCCAAACCCGTCGACTGCACCGCACCCTACGCCGAACGCTGGCACGACGGCGCCGTCGACATGGGCACCGGCTTCGATTGCTTCGACGAGCGCGCGCACACCGACACCACCCTGATCAACACCAGCGCCCGGGAAAACCGCCAGCGCCTGACCAAGGCCATGGAAAAGGAAGGCTTCATCGGCTACTCCGCCGAGTGGTGGCATTTCACCTATACACGGGACGCTTCGTTGAAGACCGTGATGGACTTTCCCATCACGCCGATTGAAGCCAAGCCATGACGCGCCTGATCAAGGCCTGCGCCCTGTTGCTGTTGCCCGGTCTCGCGATGGCCGGGGGTCTCGATGACAGCCAGCAACTGATCGTGGTCATCAGCCAGGACTGGGATGCGATCCAGGCCACTGCCCAGCGTTACGAACGCCATGGCGAAATCTTTGAAAAATTCGAAGGCCCGTTTCCGGCAGTGCTCGGCAAAAACGGCCTGGGCTGGGGCAAGGGAATCGAGCCCATCGACAACGCCCAGGGCCCAATCAAGCAGGAAGGCGACGGCAAGGCTCCTGCCGGCATGTTCAAACTGGCAACGGCGTTTGGCTATGCGCCTTCCGCTGAAACCCGCCTGCCTTACCTGGAGCTGACAACAAACATCGAATGCGTGGATGACAGCCAGTCAGGTCGCTACAACCAACTGGTCGACGGCACGGCAGTCACCAAAGACTGGAACAGCTCCGAACGCATGCGGCGCAACGATGACCTGTACCGCCAGGGCATTTTCATCGAACACAACACCCCGGCCGCAGCGAACGCCGGTTCCTGCATCTTCTTCCACATCTGGCGAGCCCCCGCGACACCCACCCGGGGCTGCACCGCCATGGCCCCGACGGATATCCAGCGACTGTTCAGCTGGCTCGATCCGCACCGTTCTCCTTTGCTGGTGCAACTGCCGGAATCGGAATACGAACGGCTGCGTGAACGCTGGAAACTTCCCGCGCGTTGATCAGCCTTCGCGCCGCCGAGCGGCCTGGCACGCGCCATTTGCTCTGACGCAACCTGTGCCAGCTATCGATGAAGGGCGTCATGATGAGGCTCCAGATCGTCAGGTAACGCTGATCACCCGCCTCCCCGGTGCCGAACCGTATCGCCTCGGGCTTCGATTGCGTGACGTAGAGCGTGCCGAACATCCAGTCCCAGAGTGACAGGTTGACCGCGAAATTCTTGTTGTGATGCCTGCGTGCATCGCTGTGATGAATCTGATGCTGCGCGGGGCTGTTGATCACATGTTCGATTGCGGGTCCAAAGGACAGCCAGACATGGCTGTGCCGCAGGTTGGCCGCCAGGGCATTGAAGATGAACACGATGTAGGTCACCCCGAACAACGTGTAGCGGCTGATCTCGCCGCCACAGGCGTACCAGAAGATACCGGCGAAGGCGCCGATGAAAACGATGTCCATCAGCCGCTCGACGATTTTCTCCACGAAATGCACGCGGCTGGCCGTGACCGGAACCATGACCGGCGCCGAATGGTGAACCTTGTGGAACGCCCACAGGTAGCGCGAATGGTAAGCGCGATGGGCCCAGTACTGCGCGAAGTCCTGCACCACAAACACCCCCAGGCCATAGAGCAGCGTCAGCGCCAGATGCTCTTCGACCTGCACCCGCGCGCCCCAGAGCTGGGTGAAGAAGTGCACGTAATCCCGGGAGCGCAGCACATAGGGATCCACCAGCCCCACGATCGGCACCACCAGCATGACCTTGAGAATCGCGCGCACGAAGTAGTAGCGGCAATCGAGCAGCGCCGAAGGATGGAAATGCACCCGGCTGCCGCCCAGGAACGCCCAGAACGTCGGCGCATCACAGAGCCCGCGGGCCTTTCGATAGCGATACAGGCCATAGGCGACGGTGTAGGAGGTAAACAGAAAGGCCACGCACAGACGGCCATTGAGGTCGAACAGGCTGAGGAACTGCTCGCTGACAGGCGCGATGATCCATCTGAACAGGTGCTGGTAGAGCGTTGTGAACACGTCCATTACGTGGTTACCGAAATGCGGGACTACGGGGTAACGAAATGCGGAAACGAACACGCTCGCGACAAACGCGGGGGATGGCGCGGGAATCCGGATTCCCGTGTCATCGTTCGCGTCCATCGCGAGCGTGCTCGCTCCTACAAGGGTATCACCGAGTGTAGCCGTTATTGCGGATGTTTCTTGTTCACCCGACGCAGGAGCAAGGCTTGCCCTAATACCTGTCAGTTAAGCCGCCGCAAAACATGTAGCAGCTCTGCCTTTACTGACTGGCATTAGGGCGAGGTATTCATGGTGTTGTACAACTGCGGCCGGCGGTCACGGTGCAAGTCATTGCGCTGGCTGATGCGCTTGTTGCGCGCCTCGGCAAGGTTCAGGCTGGCCAGCAGCAACTGCTCGCCACCCTGCTCCGCCGGCCCGGCCACTGGATAGCCGTCAGTATCGACGATCACCGAACCCTGCACCCAACTCACGCCGCGCTCGTGACCGTGGCGGTCGCAGGCGGCGATGAACATGCGGTTCACCGAGGCGTTGGCCTGGACCCGCAGGACCTCCGCCGGGCGTTCGGTCAGTGGCCGTGGGCCGTCGGGCCAGTTGACCGGCGCGCAGAGCAGGTTTGCACCGGCCAGCGCCGGCAAGCGCACCCACTCCGGGAACTCCAGGTCGTAGCAGATCAGCACGCCGATGCGCCCGTGGACGGTGTCGATGACCGGCGGCGCCGCATCGCCGGCAGTGAAGATGTCCTTCTCGGCATCCCACAGATGGGCCTTGCGGTACACCGCGCGCAGGCCCTGGGCATCGATCAGCGCAGCGCTGTTGGCCAACTCGCCGCCGGGCAGGCGTTCACAGAAACCGCCCACCACCACAAGGTTCAGCTCCCGGGCCAGCGCCTGCCACAGTTGCAGGGTCGGCCCGTCGCGGGTTTCCGCCAGGGCCAGGGCTTCGTCGCGGTCTTCGAATACGTAACCGCTCTGCACCAGCTCCGGCAGCACCACCACCTGGGCGCCCTGCAAGGCTGCCGAGCGGATGGCCCGCTCGGTCAGGCTGCGGTTGTAAGCGAGGTCGCCGACTTTCGGTGCCAGTTGGCAGCAGGCGACCACGGTGTTTTTTGCAGCGTTCAACGCACCGCCTCCGCAGATGAATGGGTCATGGCGACAATGTCCTTTTCGGTGATCGTCTCGATGACCCGGCGCTCGGCGTCCAGGTCCAGCGAGCGGCTGAGGATGTAATAGGTCAGGCCCGATACCACCAGCCCCACCAGCCAGGCGATGTCGACGCCTTCGAGCACCCGCGCCAGCGGGCCGACGAAGACTTCTTTGCCGGCGGCGGCATCGAAGATGTAGAAGAACGGCACCATGGCGGCAAAGCCGATCAGGTACGAGACGATGCCGCGAAATTGCCAGGCGCCGTAGATGCCCTTCGGCGTGAAGAAATGCGGGATCGCGTAGCGCCCTTTGCGCACGAAGAAGTAGTCCACCAGGTTGACTGCGGTCCATGGCACCAGGAAGTACAGCAGCAGGACCAGGAAGGTGTTCAGCAGCGCAATCCCGTCACCCTTGATCGACAGCACGCAGGTCAACAGGATGAGGCTGATGGCGCTGATCGACAGGACCCGGGCGCGGGGTGTCGGGTTGATCTTCTTGACCGAGTCGACGCCGGTCAGCAATGTCAGCATGGCGCTGTAGGTGTTGAGTGCGATGATCGGCAGGAAGCCTGCCACCGAGACGATCACCAGCAGGCTGCCCAGCCCCGGCATCATCGAGGAACCGACCTGGTTCAACGCCACCAGCGCATCCGCCGCTTTCAGCTCCTGAGCCAGCCAGGCACCCAGGCCAATCATCCAGCTGCCGGACAGCGAAGCGCCGATGAACACCGCCGCGATCAGTTTCGGCCGGCTGGTGTTTTTCGGCAGGTAGCGCGAGTAGTCGGACACATAGGGCGCATAGGAAATGTTGTAGCTGGCACCGATGGCGAACAGCGTGGCGAAGGCGATCCAGTTGAAGCCCAGCTCGGTCGCCGGGGCGACGCCTTCGGTGCCCGCGCCGAACATCAGGGCGATGGTCACCAGCGCATACAGCGGAAGAGTCGCCAGCAAGGCCCATTTGAAGGCCTTGTGCATCAGGTCGTGGCCGTAGATCGACAACAGCGAGCCGACGGCGACCACAGCCACGGCAACGATGACCGGATTGAAGCCGAACACGTGCTCCAGCCCGTTCATGATCAGCGAGATGTTGACCACGTTGAAGCCGACGAACACGAACATCGTCGCCATCAACGCCAGGATCACCCCGCGATAGCCGAACTGGGCACGGGACTGGATCATCTGCGGCAACCCCATCTCCGGTCCTTGTGAGCCATGGAACGCCATGAAAATGGTGCCGAACATGATGCCCAGTGCGCCGGCCAGCATGGTCCACAACGCCGACAGGCCGAGGCTCGGGCCGACGAAACCGATGGAGATGGTGAAGAAGTGGAAATTGCCGAGGAACCAGAACGGCCCTTGGCTACTGAGTTTGGCGTGGCGCTCGTTTTCCGGAATGTAGTCGATCGAGTGGCCTTCGATGGCCAACCCGCTGCCGGCCTCGGTGGCCTGTGCAGAAAGTGGGGACCCTGACATACGATGGTTCCTATGCAGTTGATGTTGTTTTTGTTGTGGGTGCAGCGGCCGTTTCGACGTCCAGATCAGGTGAAACTCCAGAAAAAGCTGACGATGACCCTGGTTTGCCTGCAATGTATGGCGTTGGTCAGGGCAATAAAATATCGCAGGCACACTGTTTACATAGATCAGCGTCTATGTGATTGCACATCGGGAGCCCCCATGCTGGGAACTGTAACGGAGCTGGATCTGCGTTTGATCCGGGTGTTTCTCACCGTCGTCGAGGCCGGCGGGATTTCGGCGGCGCAGACCGCGCTCAACACCACGCAACCGACCATCAGCGCGCAACTGGCGACGCTGGAGGCGCGGGTGGGTTTTCGCCTGTGCGAACGGGGCCGCGGCGGGTTTTCGGTGACGCACAAGGGCGGGCAGTTCGTCGAGGCGGCGCGGCGTTTGCTGGCGGCGGCCGAGGGTTTTCGCGTCGAGGTGCAGCACATCAACCGCAAGGTCTCGGGCAACCTCAACATCGGCCTGCTCGGGCAGATCGACCCGGTGGCTAACAAGAAAATCGGCCAGGCGATCGCCCGCCTCCGGGCCCGGCACGAAGGGCTGTATTTTCACTTCACCGAGCTGTCGTCGTCCTTGCTGGAAGAGAAAATCATCAACAGCCATATCGACCTGGCCATCGGTTACTTCTGGCACCGCTTGCCGAATATCGACTACTTCCCGCTGTTCCAGGAAACCCAGATTGCCTACTGCGCGCCGTCGCATCCGCTGTTCGGGCAGGTGGGTGAATTGACTCGCGAGGATGTGAGTCATTACGACTGGGTCTGGCCCAGCCATCCGCTGCCGGAAATGCCGGCGCCTACGTCACTCGAGCGTTTGAGCGTACTGACCGACAGTATGGATGGGGCGGCGTTGCTGATTTTGTCGGGTCAGCACCTGGGGTTTCTGCCGCAGCACTATGCGGCGCGGCATGAGCAGCTAGGGCAGTTGCATCCGCTTAATCCGCAGTTGTTGCGCTATGAGGTGGGGTTTCATGCGGCGGTGCGGCACTCGGCGCGGCAGCGGGATTTGGTGAGTGCGTTTCTCAATGAATTGATCGAGATATTCGCAACACCCTAATCTCCCTGCCGAACACAAAACCTGTGGTGAGAACTCTGTGGCGAGCAGGTTATGGGGTTGTGTGTCAGCAGGTTGATTGGTGTTGTCAGAAGCGAATTTCATGGGTGGGAACAACATCAATCCGCGCCACCGAGCTGCTCAGGTCCGCCCAGTCGCGGTTGTGTTCGGCAATGATGTCTTCGGCCTTCACATTGCCGTTGTCCACGGTGGAATGCCCGTCGGCCGCCAGCACCACGTCGTAACCCAATTGATGAGCCTGGCGCAGGGTCGCGTTCACGCAGTAATCGGTCTGCAGGCCGCAGATGATCAGGCGCTCGAAATCCTCTACCGGCAACAGCTGTTGCAGGTTGGTCTGGTAGAACGAATCGCCGGTGGTCTTGCGCACGCGATGATCCTTGGGCGAGGTTTGCAGCCCTTCGGCCAGTTGCCAGCCCGGGGCGCCGTGCTTGAGCAGCTCGCCCTCTTCCTCGTGCTGGATCAGCACCACCGGGATCCCGGCGCTGCGTGCCCTGGCGCTCAGGCCGTTGATGGTGTCGATGACCCGTTTGATCTCATGGCATTCGTACTCACCCGAGCACAAAGCCTGTTGAACATCGATGATCAGCAATGCGGTGGTCATGGTCCTTCCTTGAGAAGTGAGTGAATCAGGGGACGAACATAGGCCCGTCCCCTGTTAAACACAACACTCAGTAGCCGAGCGACAGCCCGGTGTTACGCCGTGGATCGTTGGCGCCGTAATAGCGGTTCTTGCCGATAGGTTTACCGTCCAGCGAAGGCGCCCCGACGATGATCGCCGCCAGATGGTTGGCATCCTGGGGACCGGCGAACTTGTGGCCCCAGCTTTCGAGGATCTTCACCGTGTCCGGGCTGGTGGTGAAGGCCTCAAGGTTGGTTTCCTCCGGCAGCCATTGCTGGTGGAAGCGCGGTGCATCGACCGCTTCCTGAATGTTCATGCCGTAGTCGATCACGTTGAGCATGGTCAGCAGGGTCGCGGTGATGATGCGACTGCCGCCGGGGGTGCCGACGACCATCACCACTTTGCCGTCCTTGGTCACGATGGTCGGGCTCATGGACGACAGCGGCGCCTTGCCGGGCGCGATCGCGTTGGCTTCGCCCTGCACCAGGCCGTACATGTTCGGCACGCCGACCTTGGAGGTGAAATCGTCCATTTCGTCGTTGAGGATGACCCCGGTCTTGCTGGCCATGACCCCGGCACCGAACCAGTCGTTGAGGGTGTAGGTCACCGACACCGCGTTGCCCCACTTGTCGACGATGGAATAGTGGGTGGTGTTGCTGCCTTCATGGGGCGCCACGCCGGGCTTGAGCTCCTTGGAGTTGCCGGCTTTCTGCGGGTCGATCGCTTCACGCAGCTTGGTCGCGTAGTTTTTGTCGAGCAGGTGGGCAATCGGGTTTTTCACGAAATCCGGGTCGCCCAGGTAGCTGTTGCGGTCGACATAGGCGTGACGCATCGCTTCGATCTGGTAGTGCATGCCCTGGGCCGAGTGATAACCCAGATCCTTCATCGGATAGCCTTCGAGGATGTTCATGATCTGGCAGATCACCACGCCACCGGAGCTGGGCGGCGGGGCCGAGACCACGTGATAGCCGCGGTAGTCGCACTCGATGGGCGCCAGTTCCCGGGTCTTGTATTTGTCCAGGTCGGCCTGGGTGATGATGCCCTTGTTGGCCTGGCTGGAGGTGACGATGGCGTCGGCCACCCATCCTTTGTAGAAGCCGTCGGCGCCCTTCTCGGAAATGGTCCGCAGGGTTTTCGCCAGGTCTTTCTGCACCAGTTTCTGCCCGACCTGCATCGGCTCGCCGTTGCTCAGGAAAATCGAGCCGGAATCCTTCATGTCCTTCTTGAACACGTCGGTGGCGTATTCCAGCAGATCGACGTCGCCCTGTTCCAGCACAAAGCCGTCTTCGGCGAGTTTGATTGCCGGCGCAATCACGTCCTTGCGCGGCTTGGTGCCGTACTTGCTCAGGGCCAGTTCCATGCCGGACACGGTGCCCGGCACGCCGACGGCCAGGTGGCCGCGGGTACTCAGGTCCGGAACGACGTTGCCGTCCTTGTCCAGGTACATGTTGGCGGTGGCGGCCAGCGGGGCTTTTTCCCGGAAGTCGAGGAAGGTCTTGCGCCCGTCCGCCAATTGAATGGTCATGAATCCGCCGCCCCCCAGGTTACCCGCCGCCGGGTACACCACGGCCAGCGCATAGCCCACCGCGACCGCGGCATCGACGGCGTTGCCGCCGCTCTTGAGCACATCCACGCCGACGTGACTGGCCAGATGCTGGGCGGTGACCACCATGCCGTTTTCGGCGGCGACCGGGGCGACGGAGGCGGCATGGGCCGTCAGGCAACTGAGCGCCAACGAGGTCGCAATCAGCGTTTTGGCAAAAGGTTCGTACTTCATGAGTCGGTCTCTTGTTGTTTTAGGGCCCTGCGTTTGAGGGAAGCTTCAAGCAGTACGAAGTATGGTCAAGATTGCGTTTTGCGCCTCCCGGACGACGCAGTATCCTTAACGCCTGTTCAACAATCCGGCGCGGCATTTGGCATGACTTACACCTGCACCACCCTGGCCTCCCCGGTCGGCGAGTTGAAGCTGGTGGCGAACGGTTCGCGACTGGCGGCCATCCTCTGGGAAAACGACAAACCCGGCCGGGTGCGCCTCGGCCCGATGAGCGAAGCGCCGGACAACCCGATCCTGATACGCACCGCCGAACAACTGCGCGAATATTTCGCCGGGACCCGCGATCGTTTCGAGCTGGAGCTGGATTTCGCCGGAACGGACTTTCAGAAAAAGGTCTGGGCGGCGCTGCTGACCATTCCCTTCGGCGAGACCCGCAGCTACAGCCAGATCGCCGAACAGATCGGCAACCCGAGCGCGGTGCGGGCGGTGGGCGCGGCGAATGGCCGAAACCCGATTTCCATCATCGCGCCCTGTCATCGGGTGATCGGTGCGTCGGGGAAACTGACGGGGTTTGCCGGCGGGCTTGAGGCGAAGGAGTTGTTGCTGACGCTCGAAGGATGCGAACTGAAGGAAACCGGCAGAATGGACGATTTATTTTCGACCTGACCCGGTCGGTGTAGGAGCTGCCGAAGGCTGCGATCTTTTGATCTTGCCTTTAAAAATCAAAATCAAAAGGTCGCAGCCTTCGGCAGCTCCTACATGGGTACGGGGTCAGGCTGTCGAGGCGAGCTGCGACTTGAATTCCTTGAGGTACTGAGTCGCCAGCGTCTCTTTCTGCTTATCGTCGAGCAGCTTGCCCGCCATCTGGAAGAACTTCTGCTCTTCTTCCTCAAGGTGATGGTGGACTTTGTCCGCCAGCTTCTTCGCGGTCGCCAGCCACGCCGGGCTGGACATTTCAGTCTCGTCCAGTTCCTCCATCATTTCGTCCATTTCGTGATGCTCGGCAATCGCGTGGCGACTGAGGTCGACACCGTTGTCGAATTCCATCAACGGAATGTAGAAATGCCGCTCCTCAGCGGTTTCGTGAGCCTGCAGCTCGGACTTGAGCTGCTTGTAGGCCTCGACCCGTTCCGGCGTATCGCCGCTGGTACGGATCAATGCCTTGGAATAGGAGCGCTGACGATCATGGCTTTCGCGCAGGGCTTCGAAGATGTTCACGGCGGGTCCTCATCGGTCGCACTCTGGAATGGCGCGTCTGAATAAATGACATCTGCACGTTGGCGACGGTTCCACCGCTTTTTTGTCGATGGAAGATTCGCGGCGACCACGATAGGCTGCGGATTCACAGCCATATGGACATAGCCATGACATTGCGAATCGAGTTCACCCCCACTCCCACCGAAGAGGAACGCCTGGCGATCGTCAAACCGCTGCGCGCCTACAACGCGTCGAAGGCCGACGGTGCGGTTCCCGAGCACGTTGCCCTGCTGGTGCGCGACGAGAACGACCAGATCCTCGGCGGGCTCTATGCGCGACTGTTTTATCAGTGGCTGTACATCGACCTGCTGTCGGTGCCGGAACAGGCCCGGGGACAGGGCATGGGCACGCGGCTGATGCAGATGGCGGAGGATCTGGCGCGGGAGAGAAAGTGCGTTGGACTGTGGCTCGAAACCTTTGAATTCCAGGCGCCGGAGTTCTACAGGAAATGCGGTTACAGCGAGATCGGGCACATCGCCGATTATCCGCCGGGGCACAGGCATTTCTTCTTCCAGAAGCGCCTGAACTACTGATCTTCTCCTGTAGGAGCAGCCTTCGGCAGCTCCTACAGGGGGTGTGGTCGGTCAGGCAGTTCGCGTTATCGTCGGGACGATCAGAGGCACGTGGCAACTGCCGCCAACCGACGCTTAGCCACGAAATCATCCTGCTGCGCGTAGTAGCTGATTACCGTTCCCGAGGCATCGGTCGTCACGTCCACAAAGGACTCCGCCGAACGGGTGTACACCGTCGTGCCACCCTTCTCCCGAGGTTCCAGGTAGCCGCTGGCATCCACGCCGAACACCGCTTCGTCCTGCCAGGAAAACTGCACGCACTGGGCCACGACTTTTTCCGGCTTGTCCGAGTTGAGGGTCTTGTACGGGGGTTTGCTGCGGGCGTCGCTCATTACCGAGCCTGCGCACCCGGCCAGCATCGTCGCGGCCAGCGCCACCATCAGAATTCGCATTGCATTCGCTCATCAGAAAAAAGCGGACTGTATCACTGTGGCGGCCGATATCGTTCTGCTTTACTGAACGGATCTACTGAAGGAGCGATCATGGCAGTCCCCGAAGAACATCACGAACGGGCGTTGAGGCGCTTTCTCGATGAACACCCCGACCTGCGCGCCGAACTGGACAACCTCAACCCCCTGCTCGCCCAGGCCAAGGGCGAGACGCTTGAGCAGTTTCGTGACGAGCGCCTGCATGAAGCGTTCGAGGCCGAAGCCGAGCGCCGTGGCCTGTTCGCCTGGGAGCTGACCCTGCAACTGACCGCCGCGACCCCCGAGGAATACGAAACCCAGCGCCGGGAAGTGCACCGGGAAGTGGCGGAAATGGCGCGGATGGATTGGCTGGAGTATTGCGACCTGTACGGGATAAAACCCTAGCCGGGTTCCTGATTTTGCATCGTTCGGGCGGACCTCTTCGCGGGCAAGCCTCGCTCCTACGGGTTTTGCGCAGGCCTGTAGGAGCGAGGCTTGCCCGCGAAGGGGCCGGGACAGACAACATCGATTTAGCCGCCCCGCCGATAAAGCTTTATCATGGCTGCAGTTTCGCTGATCGAGTCCGTCATGAAGTTCGCCATTGCCGTGTTTTCCGCCGCCCATGCGCCCTCCTCGCGCCGCGCCTTGCAGTTCGCCCAGGCAGCGCTTGCCGGCGGGCATGAGATTGTCCGGCTGTTTTTCTATCAGGATGGCGTCTACAACGCGTCCAGCAGCGTGGTCACGCCCCAGGACGAGCTGGACTTGCCCAAACAATGGCGCGCCCTCATCGACCATCATCAACTCGACGGCGTGGTCTGCATCGCCGCCGCCCTGCGTCGTGGCGTGCTGAACGAGGAAGAAGCCCGGCGCTATCAGCGCGAAGCGGTGGCGGTCGACAAGCCATGGGAGCTCTCCGGTCTCGGCCAGTTGCATGACGCGGTGCAGGATGCCGACCGCCTGATCTGTTTTGGAGGCGCGTGAAATGTCCAGATCCCTGTTGATCATCAGCCGCCAGGCGCCGTGGTCCGGCACCTCTGCCCGGGAAGCGCTGGACATCGTGCTGGCCGGCGGCGCCTTCGATCTGCCGATCGGCCTGCTGTTCCTCGATGATGGCGTATTCCAGCTCGCCCCCCGCCAGAACGCCAAGGCCCTGCAACAGAAAGACCTGAGCGCCAACCTTCAGGCCTTGCCGATGTTCGGTGTCGAGGAACTCTTCGCCTGCGCCGACAGCGTGGCGCAACGCGGCCTGGACCCGAGCGCGCTGTCGCTCGAAGAAGCCCGGGTATTGGCCGCCGCTGACATCACCGCCCTCATTGACCGTTACGACCAGGTGATCACCCTCTGATGTCGACTTTGCATGTGTTGTCTCATTCCCCTTTCGGCGACGATCGCCTGGGCAGTTGCCTGCGGCTGATCGGCGCCGCCGACGCCCTGCTGCTCTCTGGCGACGCGGCCTACGCCTTGCAACCGGGCACCGAGCCGTTCAAGTCCCTCCAAGCTCGCGGCCTGAAACTCTACGTCCTCGCCGAAGACGCCGAGGCCCGCGCCATCGCGATGCCGGACTGGGCCCGCGCCATCGATTACCCGGCCTTCGTCGAGCTGTCGATCCACCACGACAAGGTCAACAGCTGGCTATGAAGGTATTGACCGTCGGCGCCCGCGCCATCGAATTGGACAAGGACGGCTTCCTGGTCGAATTGAGCGATTGGTCGGCTGAAGTCGCCAGCGCCCTGGCGGCCGCCGAAGACATCGAACTGACCCCGGCCCATTGGGAAGTGCTCGAACTGCTGCGCAGTTTCTACGCCGAATTCCAGCTGTCACCCGCCACGCGCCCGCTGATCAAGTACACCGCCTTGAAGCTCGGCCCGGACAAGGGCAACAGCCTGCACCTGAACCAACTGTTCAAAGGCACCCCCGCCAAACTCGCCGCGAAACTGGCGGGCCTTCCCAAACCGACGAATTGCCTATGACAGACTATCCAGCGCTGACCCTCGAAACGCCCGCCGAACATCCCTTCGCCCAGTTCGTGCGGATCCTCGGCAAAGGCAAGCGCGGCGCCCGCGACCTGACCCGTGAAGAAGCCCGCGCCGCCATGGGCATGGTCCTCGACGAGCAGGTCGAGGCCACCCAACTGGGTGCGTTCCTGATGCTGCTGCGCCACAAGGAAGAAAGCGCCGAGGAAATGGCCGGCTTCACCGAGGCCCTGCGTGAGCGCTTGCAGGCGCCAGCCCTGAAGGTCGATCTGGACTGGCCGACCTACGCCGGCAAGAAGCGTCATCTACCGTGGTACCTGCTGGCGGCCAAATGCCTGGCGCAGAACGGCGTGCGGATTTTCATGCACGGCGGCGGCGCGCATACGGCGGGTCGGCTGTACAGCGAGCAATTGCTGGAAACGCTGCAGATTCCGCTGTGCCGCAACTGGCAGCAGGTGGGTTCGGCCCTGGACAACGGCGGCCTGGCCTTCATGCCGCTGGTGGACTGGGCGCCGCAACTGCAACGGATGATCGACCTGCGTAATACCCTGGGCCTGCGCTCGCCGATCCACTCCCTGGCGCGGATTCTCAATCCGTTGGGCGCCCGCTGCGGCCTGCAAAGCATTTTCCACCCCGGCTACCAGGCGGTGCACCGCGAAGCCAGCGGCCTGCTCGGCGACACGGCGATCGTGATCAAGGGCGATGGCGGCGAGATCGAGATCAACCCGGACGCCGACAGCCATCTGTACGGCACCGCGAACGGCGAAAGCTGGGACGAGGAATGGCCGCAACTGTCGAGCCAGCGCCACGTCAAACCCGCCAGCCTCGACCCCGAGCACCTCAAGGCTGTATGGCGCGGCGATGTGGTCGACAGCTACCCGCAAATGGCGCTGATCTGCACCATGGCCCTGGCCCTGCGCGGCCTGGGTCAGCCCCGCGAGCAAGCCTTCGAGACCGCCCAACGCTATTGGGATGCGCGAGACAAATCGATTTAACCGATAGTTACTCTTCGATCTTTGCGCTTTTTTATCGAACCTATTTCACTAGACTCTTCTCCAACGCTTATTGGTTGAGGAGTCTTGAACATGGGTTTGCTAGTCGAAGGTCAATGGCAGGACAAGTGGTACGAAAGCAGCAAGGACGGCGCGTTCCAGCGTGAACAGGCGCAGCGGCGCAACTGGGTGACCGCTGACGGCCAGCCGGGACCGAGCGGTGTCGGTGGCTTTGCCGCCGAAGCCGGGCGCTACCACCTCTATGTTTCCCTGGCCTGTCCGTGGGCCCATCGCACGCTGATCCTGCGCAAGCTCAAGGGGCTGGAAAGCCTGATCGATGTGTCGGTGGTCAGCTGGCTGATGCTGGAAAACGGCTGGACCTTCGACAAGACCCTGGGCTCCACCGGCGACAAGCTCGACAACTTCCAGTTCATGCACCAGCGCTACACCGCCGACACCGCCGACTACACCGGTCGCGTAACCGTGCCGGTACTTTGGGACAAGCAGCACAAGCGCATCGTCAGCAATGAATCGGCGGAAATCATCCGCATGTTCAACAGCGCCTTCGATGACCTGACCGGCAACGATCTGGACTTCTATCCGCAACCGCTGCGGGCCGAGATTGACGCGCTGAACGAGCGCATTTATCCGGCAGTGAACAACGGCGTGTACCGCGCCGGGTTCGCCACCTCGCAGCAGGCTTACGAAGAGGCCTTCGATGACGTGTTTGCCGAGCTGGATCATCTGGAAACGCTGCTGGGTGCCAATCGTTACCTGGCAGGTGAATACCTGACTGAAGCGGACATCCGCCTGTTCACCACGATGATTCGCTTCGACGCGGTGTACCACGGGCACTTCAAGTGCAATCTGCGACGCATCGCCGATTATCCGAACCTGTCGAACTGGCTGCGAGAGATGTATCAGTGGCCGGGGATCGCCGAGACAGTGGACTTCACCCACATCAAGAACCACTACTACGGCAGTCACAAGACCATCAACCCGACGGGTGTGGTGCCGAAAGGGCCGGAGCAGGATTTCACCGTGGCCCATGATCGGGATCGATTGAATGGGAAAGGGGTCTGGAATCGGGGCTGACAGCCCAAAAGCAAAAGATCGCAGCCTTCGGCTGCTCCTACAGGGTGTACACCTTACCCATGCAGGAGCTGCCGAAGGCTGCGATCTTTTCCAACAGGCAACAAATGACTCAGACCTGCCCCTGCGCCCCTTCAAACCACGCCAGCTTCTCGCGCAACTGCACCACTTCCCCCACGATCACCAGCGTCGGCGCATGCACTTCATGCTCCGCCACCAGTTTCGGCAGGTCCGCCAGTGTGCCGGTGAACACCCGCTGATTGACGGTGGTGCCCTGCTGGATCAAGGCCGCCGGGGTATCCGCGGCGCGACCGTGTTGAATCAGCTGTTCGCAGATGATCGGCAAGCCCACCAGGCCCATGTAGAACACCAGGGTCTGTGCCGGCGCCACCAGGTCCGCCCACGGCAGATCGGTGGAACCGTCCTTGAGGTGACCGGTGACAAAACGCACCGATTGCGCGTAGTCGCGGTGAGTCAGCGGAATCCCGGCGTAAGCCGCGCAACCGCTGGCTGCCGTGATGCCTGGCACCACCTGGAACGGGATGCCCTGGGCCGCCAGTTCCTCGATCTCTTCCCCGCCACGGCCGAAGATGAACGGATCACCGCCCTTCAACCGCACCACGCGCTTGCCCGCCTTGGCCAGATCCACCAGTTGCTGGTTGATCTGATCCTGCGGCACGGCGTGATCGGCGCGACGCTTGCCGACGTAAACCCGCTCGGCATCGCGACGGCACAGTTCGAGAATCGCCGGTGCCACCAGACGGTCGTACAGCACCACGTCGGCTTGTTGCATCAGGCGCAAGGCACGGAAAGTCAGCAAGTCAGGATCACCCGGACCTGCGCCCACCAGATACACCTCACCGGTAGCCACCGGTGCTTCGCCATCCACTTTCGCCTGCAACAGACGCTCGGCTTCGGCGCCCTGCCCGGCCAGTTGCCGGTCGGCAATGGGGCCCTGGAACACGTCTTCCCAGAACGCACGGCGCTGCTGCACGTCCGGGAACAGCTTCTTCACCTGATGACGGAAACGCGCCGCCAGACCGGCCAGTTGACCGTAGGTAGAAGGAATCCAGGTTTCAATCTTGGCGCGGATCAGGCGAGCCAGCACCGGCGCATCGCCACCGCTGGACACGGCAATGATCAGCGGCGAACGGTCGACGATCGCCGGGAAGATCACGCTGCACAGGGACGGCGCGTCAACCACGTTGACCGGCACGCAACGCCGATGGGCATCGGCGGACACTTGCGCGTTGAGCGACTCGTCATCGGTGGCGGCAATGATCAGCCCGCAACCGTCCAGGTCTGCCTCGACGTAACCGCGCGGCACGCACTCGCCACCGCTGGCGGCAACCAGTTCGCGCAATTGCTGTTCGATTTGAGGTGCGACCACCCGCAGCAGCGCACCGGCATCGGCCAGCAGGCGAGATTTGCGCAAGGCAATCTCCCCCCCGCCGACGACCAACACACGACTGCCGCGCAGGTTATGGAAGAGCGGCAGATAGTCCATTTAGCCGATGACCTCGAGGCCACCCATGTATGGCTTCAGCACGTCCGGTACACGGATCGAACCGTCGGCCTGCTGGTAGTTTTCCAGCACCGCCACCAGCGTACGACCCACTGCCAGGCCGGAGCCGTTCAGGGTGTGCACCAGTTCCGGCTTGCCGGTTTCCGGGTTGCGGAAACGCGCCTGCATGCGGCGGGCCTGGAAGTCGCCGCAGTTGGAGCACGACGAAATTTCACGGTACTTGTCCTGGCTCGGAATCCACACTTCCAGGTCGTAGGTCTTGACGGCGCTGAAGCCCATGTCGCCGGTGCACAGCGCCAGGGTGCGGTAAGGCAGTTGCAGCAGTTGCAGGACTTTCTCGGCGTTGGCGGTCAGGCTTTCCAGCGCTTCCATGGATTTGCCCGGCTCGACGATCTGCACCATCTCGACCTTGTCGAACTGGTGCTGGCGAATCATGCCGCGGGTATCACGACCCGATGCACCGGCTTCGCTGCGGAAGCATGGCGTGTGGGCGACAAACTTGATCGGCAGCAGTTTCGAATCGACGATTTCGCCAGCGACGATGTTGGTCAGCGACACTTCGGCGGTCGGGATCAGGTACAGGTCGGCTTCGCCTTCGCGGCCGATCTTGAACAGGTCTTCCTCGAATTTCGGCAACTGACCGGTGCCTTGCAGGGCCGGAGCCTGGACCAGATAAGGCGTGTACGCCTCTTCATAGCCGTGCTCGGTCACGTGCAGGTTGATCATGAATTGCGCCAGAGCGCGGTGCAGGCGGGCGATCGGGCCACGCAGCAGGGCGAAGCGTGCGCCGGACAGCTTGGCGGCGGTTTCGAAGTCCAGCCAGCCGAACTTCTCGCCCAGGGCGACGTGGTCCTGGACCGGGAAATCGAAGGCGGTCGGCGTGCCCCAGCGGCGCACTTCGACGTTGCCGTCTTCGTCTTCGCCGACCGGTACCGACTCGTGCGGCAGGTTGGGGATGCCCAGCAGGATCGAATCCAGCTCGGACTGGATCGCATCCAGTTCGGTTTTACCGGCACTCAATTCGTTCGCCATGCGCTCGACGTCAGCCATCAACGGCGCGATGTCTTCGCCGCGCTGCTTGGCCTGACCGATGGATTTGGAGCGCGCGTTACGTTCAGCCTGCAGTGCTTCGGTGCGGGTCTGGACGGTCTTGCGCTGTTCTTCCAGCGCTTCGATGCGCGCGACGTCCAGGGCAAAGCCACGGGAAGCCAGGCGGTCCGCTACGTCCTGAAGGTTGCTACGTAACAGTTTGGAATCGAGCATGTCGGTTTCTCGTTATCAAAGTTTGGTCAGGGACAGGCCGGCCCAGGTGGCGAGCAGCCCGCCGAATACGCTGATGGCCGCGTAGCCCAGGGCCAGCGGCACTTGCCCGCTTTCCAGCAGACGCACCGTATCCAGTGAAAAGGATGAAAAAGTCGTCAGCCCTCCGAGGAAGCCGACGATCAACCCGGCACGTACCTCGAGCGGCACCTCCGGGCGAATCAAAAACAGACCGTATAGAACGCCGATCAGCAAACAGCCCACGATATTAACGGCCAGCGTCGCGGTATAGAAGTGCCGCGGCCAATTCGCGTTGATCCAGTTACCCGTGGCGAAGCGCAACAGGGTGCCGGCCATCCCGCCGACGGAAACAGCAATGATCAGGGGAACCACTATTTTCTCCGCTGCCGGGGGCTTAGACGATCGAGTTGGGCCAGGTGGTTGAGCTTCTCGCCGATCTTCAATTCCAGACCGCGAGGCACCGGCTGGTAGAACGGAATCGGGTCGAGTTCTTCCGGGAAATAGTCTTCACCGGCGGCGTAGGCGTCCGGTTCGTCGTGGGCGTAGCGGTATTCGTCGCCGTAGCCCAGCTGTTTCATCAGTTTGGTCGGCGCGTTGCGCAGGTGCAGCGGCACTTCCAGCGAGCCGTGCTCGGCGGCGGCGCGCAGCGCGGTCTTGAAGCCCATGTACACCGCGTTGCTTTTCGGTGCGCAGGCCAGATAAGTGATGGCCTGGGCCACCGCCAACTCGCCTTCGGGACTGCCCAGGCGCTCCTGCACTTCCCACGCCGCCAGGCACAGGCTCAGGGCGCGGGGGTCGGCGTTGCCGATGTCTTCGCTGGCCATGCGCACCACGCGCCGGGCCAGGTACAGCGGATCGCAACCGCCGTCGATCATCCGCGCAAACCAGTACAGCGCGCCGTCGGGATTGGAGCCACGCACCGATTTGTGCAGCGCGGAGATCTGGTCGTAGAAGGCTTCGCCGCCCTTGTCGAAACGGCGGCGGGTGTCGCCGAGCAGGCTTTGCAGCAGATCGACGCCCATCTCGCTGTTGTCTTCAGCCAGGTCCGAGGCGTTTTCCAGCAGGTTCAGCAAGCGCCGGCCATCGCCATCGGCAGCCGATAGCAGCATCTGGAAGCCTTCATCGCTGAGGGTCAGCTTGCGCTTGCCCAGGCCCCGCTCTTCGGTCAGCGCGCGGTGTACCAGTTTGCGCAGCGCCGTTTCGTCGAGGCTTTTGAGCACATAGACGCGGGCACGGGAAAGCAATGCATTGTTGAGCTCGAACGAGGGGTTTTCGGTGGTCGCGCCGATGAAAATCAGCGTGCCGTCTTCGACATAGGGCAGGAATGCGTCCTGCTGGGATTTGTTGAAGCGGTGCACTTCGTCGACGAACAGGATCGTGCGGCGGCCGTACTGGGCGGCCTGCTGCTTGGCGATTTCCACCGCCTGACGAATTTCCTTGACCCCCGCCAGCACCGCCGAGACCGTTTCGAAGTGCGCATCCGAGACTTCCGCCAGCAACCGCGCCAGGGTGGTCTTGCCCACACCGGGCGGTCCCCAGAAGATCATCGAATGCAGGGCACCCTGCTCCAGGGCTTCGCGCAAAGGCTTGCCGCGAGCCAGCACATGCTCCTGACCGACGTACTCGTCCAGATTGGTCGCACGCAAACGCGCGGCCAGTGGCTGGGAGATCGGGGCGCTGCGAAACAGGTCCATCACGTACCTTTGAAACCTCGATTGATTACTTCGCTTTCATGCCAGGCGCAAAACCTGTGGTGAGGGGGGGTTACCCCCTCACCACAAAAGACCGATTGCAACAGGGGGGCCGCGTCTTATTCCTGAATCACGTCCGCCCCTTTCGGGATATCGAACTTGAACTTGGACGCCGGGATCGGTTCGTTGGCCTTCACGCCGGTGAACAGGATGTTGGTGCGCTGGCCGACGCTGTCGATCAGTTGCATATCATTGACCAGACCATTGCGGAACGACAGGCGCAGGCTGTCGAACAGGGTGTCCTTGGTTTTCGGCTTGAGGGTGAAGTCGATCACGCCGCCGGCTTCCTTGGCGCTGATGTCGAAGCTCTGGCTGATCTTGGACACGTCACCGGACAGCAACAGGGCCGGGGTCTGGGTCAGGCGTACGTCCAGCTTCTTGATGGTCGCCTGCTCCAGGTCCGGGTCCCACAGGGTGACCTTGGCGCCATCCGACACCACCAGTTGCTCCTGAGGCGCATCGGTGTGCCAGTAGAACAGGCCCGGGCGCTGCAGCGACATCTGCCCGGCGGTTTCCTGCAACTGGGTGCCGGTGCCGTCCAGGGTCAGCTGGGAGAAACGTGCGCTCAAGGTCTGGGATTTTTCCAGCAGTTGAGTCAGACGCGCCACGTCCTTGTCATCGGCGTGGGCCGAGAGGGTGGTCAAAGCCAGTACCGGCAGCAACAACATGCGGATCAGACGCATGGGAGTCCTCATAACATTCGTGGGAGTGCGGGTGGTGCCTGACGGCCCCACCCTTTCAAAATCCGGTCAGTCGCGCACCGGGCCAGGGGCCAGGACTTCACGCGAACCGTTGGTGTTCATTGCTGTCACGACCCCGGCCATTTCCATGGCTTCGATCATGCGCGCGGCGCGGTTGTAGCCGATCTTCAGCTTGCGCTGAACCGCGGAAATGGAAGCGCGGCGGCTTTCCAGAACGAACTGCACCGCCTCGTCATACAGCGCGTCAGCCTCGGGGTCGTCGCCTTCGCCACCGCCGCTGCTGCCTTCGAAACCGCTGCCCGCCTCTTCGACACCGTTGAGGATGTCATCGTTGTACTCAGGCGCTCCTCGCAGTTTCCAGGCTTCCACCACGCGATGCACTTCATCGTCGGAAACGAACGCGCCGTGAACCCGGATCGGCAGGCTGGTGCCCGGCGGCATGTAGAGCATGTCACCGTGACCCAGCAGCTGTTCGGCGCCGCCCTGGTCGATGATGGTCCGCGAGTCGATCTTGCTCGATACCTGGAACGCCATGCGGGTCGGGATGTTGGCCTTGATCAGACCGGTGATCACATCCACCGATGGACGCTGGGTCGCGAGGATCAGGTGGATACCCGCCGCCCGCGCCTTCTGGGCGATACGGGCGATCAGTTCTTCTACCTTCTTGCCGACGATCATCATCATGTCGGCGAATTCGTCGACCACCACAACGATGGTCGGCAGCTTGCTCAGCAATGGCGCTTCGTCGTGGATGCTTTCGCGCTTGTACAGCGGATCGCTCAACGGCTCGCCGGCCTCGATGGCTTCCTTGACCTTGGCGTTGAAGCCCGACAGGTTCCGCACACCCAGCTTGGCCATCAGCTTGTAGCGCCGCTCCATCTCGGCAACGCTCCAGCGCAGGGCGTTGGCCGCGTCCTTCATGTCGGTGACCACCGGGCACAGCAGGTGCGGAATGCCTTCGTAGATCGACAGTTCGAGCATCTTCGGGTCGATCATGATCAGCTTGGCGTCGTCGGGACCTGACTTGAACAGGATCGACAGGATCATCGCGTTCACACCCACCGACTTACCGGAACCGGTGGTACCGGCCACCAGCAGGTGAGGCATTTTCGCAAGGTCGGTGATGACCGGCTTGCCGCCGATGTCGTGACCCAGGGCCAGGGTGACCGGCGACTTGAAGTTGTCGTACTCGGGGGTCGACAGCACTTCGGAGAAGCGCACGATCTGCCGGTCTTCGTTGGGAATCTCGATACCGACGGTGGTCTTGCCCGGAATCACCTCGACGACACGCACACTGGTCACGGCCAGGGAACGCGCCAGGTCCTTGGCGAGGTTGGCGATGCGGCTGACCTTGACCCCGGCCGCCGGCTGGATTTCGTAACGGGTAATCACCGGACCCGGGTGGATCGAATCCACGGTGACTTCGACGCCGAACTCCTTGAGCTTGATTTCCAGCAGGTGGCCGACGGCGGCCAGGGACTCCGGCGAGTAATTGAGTTGTTTCTTTTCCGCAGGATCGAGAATCGAGATCGGCGGCAAGGTGCCTTCCACGGCGCTGTCGACGAACAATGGCGCCTGTTTCTCTTTCTCCACGCGCTTGCTCGGTGCAGGCGGCTTGACCGGTGCCGGGGCGATGACCGGCGGCACCTGCTTCTCGCGCTCGGACATGTGCTTGCTCAGGGCCTGCTCACGCTCGATCAAACGTTCCTTGACCTTGGCCTGCTCGCGCTTGTCGGTAACGGTCGGTGCGACCACTTCATGCACGCGATCGTCGACTTCGCGCAATTGCGCGACCAGCTGCTTGCGCTCGGTACGGGCCGCCCACCAGCGATTGGCGGCGCCCTGGAAGACTTCGAACAGGTCGAGGGTAATCTTGCCGGTGACGTCCATCACCTTGAACCACGACAGGTCGGTGAACACCGTCAGGCCGAACAGGAACAGGGCAATGAACAACAGCGTGCTGCCCTGGATATTCAGGGCGTTGCGGGCCAGATCCCCCAAACTTTCGCCCAGCGCACCGCCAGCCCCGGCGGGCAGGCCGGTCGCGGCATGGAAATGAATATGCGCCAGGGCGGCGCCGGACAGGACCAGGAACACCAGTCCGATCAGGCGCCAGGAGAACAGCCAGCCGCTCCACTGCCACGGCTCGTGGCGTTGACGGAAGATCTGATAGGCCTTGATCGCCAGCAACAACGGGAAGATGTAAGCGAAGTAACCCAGCACCATGAACAGGATGTCGGCACTGTAGGAGCCCGCCGGGCCGCCGAAATTCTGCACGTCGTCGATCTTGCTGTTATGGCTCCAGCCCGGATCGTCCTTGCCGTAGGTCAGCAAGGCCATCATCAGGAACAGGCACAACGCACCGATGGCGATCAATGCACCTTCCTTGAGCCGGTAGTGCAAGTGCTGGCGCCAGAGCGGGACGACTGTCTTGGGTGCTTCGGTGGATTTCTTCAAAACGCTTCTATTCCTGCGCCAATGGCGCGTCCATCTGGTGAATGTCTAAAAACTGCCCAATCCAGGCAGGTAAAAAAGTGAAGACGCTTAACTGGGACTACTTTTAACACTGCACCCGCGCTTTTATAAACACGAAGCGCAACGCTACTTTTCATACGAGCTTGTTACAAGCACTGTTACAACCGGGCATTGTACGGGTTTGTTCGTTCGATGCCATGTTTGAAACACTGTAAGCAGCATAGTCAAAAGCCCGATACATGCGGCTCAATTTGAGCATGCATTTTCTTTTGTGACAAAGGCTTATGAGGTGTTTTTATGAGCGCAGCGCAACATCACCGCCTGATTATTCTCGGCTCCGGCCCCGCCGGTTACAGCGCCGCCGTGTATGCCGCCCGCGCCAACCTCAAGCCCGTTGTCATCACTGGCATACAGGCAGGTGGCCAGCTCACGACCACGGTCGAAGTCGACAACTGGCCGGGCGATGTCGAAGGTCTCACCGGTCCGGTCCTGATGGATCGCATGCAACGACACGCCGAACGCTTCGATACACAGATCGTTTACGACCATATCCACACCGCCAAGTTGCAACAACGCCCGTTCGAATTGACCGGCGATAGTGGCACTTACACCTGTGATGCACTGATTATTGCCACCGGCGCTTCGGCACAATATCTGGGGCTGCCTTCGGAAGAGACATTTGCCGGCAAGGGCGTTTCCGCCTGCGCGACCTGCGACGGCTTCTTTTATCGCAATCAGGTGGTCGCCGTGATCGGTGGTGGCAATACAGCCGTTGAAGAAGCCTTGTATCTGTCGAACATCGCCAAGGAAGTTCACCTGATTCACCGTCGCGACAAATTGCGTTCCGAGAAGATTCTTCAGGACAAACTCTTCGACAAGGCCGCCAACGGCAATGTTCGCCTGCACTGGAACCAGAATCTGGATGAAGTGCTGGGTGACGCCAGCGGCGTGACCGGCGCCCGCCTGCGTGACAGTCACAGCGGCGAAATCACCGAACTGGCACTGGCGGGCGTGTTCATCGCCATCGGCCACAAACCCAATACCGATCTGTTCGTCGGCCAGCTGGAAATGCGCGACGGTTACTTGCTGGTCAAGGGCGGCAGCGAAGGCGATGCCACTTCGACCGCCATCCCCGGCGTGTTCGCCGCCGGCGACGTGGCCGATCACGTTTATCGTCAGGCGGTGACCTCGGCCGGGGCCGGATGCATGGCAGCCCTTGACGCGGAAAAATACCTCGACGACATTCCCGCTGTTTAACGGCACACTGGTGGCGGGCTCAAGACCCGCCACCGCCCTCCCCTTCTGCAAGCCCGGACGCCATGCTGACTTGGTTACAACGCAATTCCCTGACTTTCCCGCCGCTGGAAAAAGCCATGCGCGACCCCAACGGCTTGCTGGCTGCTGGCGGCGATCTGTCCGCTGATCGGTTGATCCAGGCTTACCGCCACGGCTGCTTCCCCTGGTTTTCCGAAGGCCAGCCGATTCTCTGGTGGTCGCCTGACCCGCGCACCGTTCTGTTTCCCGACGAACTGCATGTTTCCCGCAGCCTGAACAAATTGCTGCGCCAACAACGCTATCAAGTGACCTTCGACCGGGATTTCGCCGCCGTCATCCGCGCCTGCGCCGCGCCACGGGAATACGCCGACGGCACCTGGATCACCGAAGCCATGCAGGATGCCTACCTGCAACTGCACAAGCGCGGTTACGCGCATTCGGTGGAAGTCTGGGACCAGGGCGTGCTCGTCGGCGGCCTGTATGGCCTGGCGATGGGGCAGCTGTTTTTCGGTGAGTCGATGTTCAGCCGCGCCGACAATGCCTCCAAATTCGGCTTCGCGACACTGGTACGCCACCTCAAGGAATCGGGCTTCGTGCTGATCGACTGCCAGATGCCGACCGATCATCTGCACAGCCTGGGCGCACGGTCGATTCCCCGCAGCGCATTCGCCGGCTACCTGGCGCAGTATCTGGATCGGCCCAACCGCGCCACCTGGGTTTGCTGAGCGACTTTCCCCAGCGTGGCTTACAATTAGGGGGCGTTCTGTATTAGTTTCCCCACCGCGCCGGGTCTGCTTTAAGGCGACAACGCGCAGGGGAAACCAATACAGAACGCCCCTACTCAAAAGCTTATCCCGAGGGTTGATCATGACCGAGTTGGCGCGTTTGAAGTTCTATGCCACTCAGCCCCACTCTTGCAGCTATCTGCCTGAGGAGCAGGCCACCACCCTGTTCCTCGATCCCAGCCAGCCCATGGATGTGCATGTCTATGCAGACCTGTCGGAAATGGGTTTTCGTCGCAGTGGCGACCATCTGTATCGACCTCATTGCCAGAACTGCAATGCGTGCGTACCGGCGCGCATCCCTGTGGCGCAATTTGCGCCCAACCGCCAGCAGAAACGCATTTTCAAGCGCAATGCCGACTTGCAGGTTCGCCCGGCCAGGCCGGGTTTCACTGAAGAGTACTTCGACCTTTACCAGCGTTACATCGAACAGCGGCACGCCGACGGCGACATGTACCCGCCCAGCCGCGATCAGTTTTCGACCTTCCTGGTGCGCGACCTGCCGTTTTCGCGCTTCTATGAATTCCGCCTTGATGGCCGGCTGGTGGCGATTGCCGTCACCGACCTTCTGCCGAACGGTCTGTCGGCGGTTTACACCTTCTATGAACCCGAAGAAGAACGACGCAGCCTGGGGCGATTCGCCATTCTCTGGCAGATTGCCGAGGCCCGGCGCCTGGGGCTGGAAGCGGTCTATCTGGGCTACTGGATCAAAAACTGCAAAAAAATGAGCTACAAGACCCAATATCGCCCTATCGAGCTGCTGGTAAACCAGCGCTGGGTTGTTTTGAACTAGCACAGCCCTTTAAACCCCTTGGCTTGCCCCCTACTTTTCGGGCACAATGCACGCCGCTTTTGCCTGGCGCAGTTGCACCGGGCCATTCACTGGACACCGAGGGCTTTACTGCATGTCGAAAGAAGACAGCTTCGAAATGGAAGGCACTGTCGTCGACACCCTGCCAAACACCATGTTTCGCGTGGAATTGGAAAATGGGCACGTCGTTACCGCGCATATCTCCGGCAAGATGCGCAAGAACTACATTCGTATTCTTACCGGTGACAAAGTGCGCGTCGAGCTGACGCCCTATGACTTGAGCAAAGGGCGTATCACTTACCGCGCTCGCTAAGCAAGTCAATACAAGACGCCCGGCTGATGCCGGGCGTTTTTGTTTGTCTGCGATTTGACTTGCTCTCTCTACATGATCGTTCCCACGCTCCGTGTGGGAACGCCTCAACGGACGCTCCGCGTTCGGCTCTGGACCGCTCACCTGCAGGAGCCGAGCTTGCTCGCGATGACGGACTGACGGCCAACATTGATGTCGACTGTCAGGTCGCTATCGCGAGCAAGCTCGGCTCCTACAGGGTATGGGTTGTGTTTCGGATTCAACGGACAACAAAAAGGCGCCAATCGGCGCCTTTCTGTTTTGTTGCGGTTTAACGTCAGGCCATTTCAGCCGTGGTCTCGAAGTCGAAGGTCAGTTCGCCGTCCTTGATGTCGATGTGTACCACACCGCCATGTTCGGCCAGCTCGCCAAAGAGAATCTCCTCCGCCAATGGACGCTTGATCTTGTCCTGGATCAGGCGGGCCATGGGTCGAGCCCCCATCATCGCGTCGTAACCACCGGCCGCCAGCCAGCTGCGAGCAGCATCGGTGACTTCCAGCAATACGCGCTTGTCTTCCAGTTGTGCCTGAAGTTCGATAAGGAACTTGTCCACCACGCTCTTGATGACTTCATGGCTGAGGCGGCCGAACTGGATGATGGTATCCAGACGGTTGCGGAACTCAGGCGTGAAGCTCTTCTTGATCACTTCCATCGCATCGGAAGAGTGATCCTGCAGCGTGAAGCCGATCGAAGCACGTGCCGCGGTTTCCGCACCGGCGTTGGTCGTCATGATGACGATCACGTTACGGAAGTCCGCCTTGCGCCCGTTGTTGTCGGTCAGCGTACCGTGGTCCATGACCTGCAGCAGCAGGTTGAAGACTTCCGGATGCGCCTTCTCGATTTCATCGAGCAGCAGCACGCAGTGCGGTTGCTTGGTGATGGCTTCGGTAAGCAGACCGCCCTGGTCGAACCCGACATAACCTGGAGGCGCACCGATCAGACGCGATACGGTGTGGCGCTCCATGTACTCGGACATGTCGAAGCGAACCAGCTCGACACCCAGCGCCTTGGCCAGTTGCCGCGCCGCCTCGGTCTTGCCGACACCGGTAGGGCCTGCGAACAGGAACGAACCGACCGGCTTGTCCGGCGACTTGAGGCCCGCACGAGACAGCTTGATCGCGGTCGCCAGCGAATCGATCGCCGCATCCTGACCGAACACGGTCAGTTTCAGGTCGCGCTCGAGGTTACGCAGCAGTTCCTTATCGGAACTGGTGACGTGTTTTGGCGGAATCCGCGCGATTTTCGCGACGATGTCCTCGACCTGAGGGACATCGATGCGCTTCACGCGCTTCTCGGCCGGTTGCAGACGCTGGAAGGCGCCCGCCTCGTCGATCACGTCGATGGCCTTGTCCGGCATGTGCCGGTCATTGATGTAGCGCGACGCCAGTTCGGCGGCGGCACGCAGGGCCTCATCGCTGTACTCGATGTTGTGGTGGGTTTCGAACCGCCCTTTCAGGCCGCGCAGGATGCCGATGGTGTCTTCCACCGAAGGCTCTGTCACATCGACCTTCTGGAAGCGCCGTGCCAGCGCACGATCCTTCTCGAAGATGCCGCGGAATTCCTGGAAGGTGGTCGAGCCGATGCAACGGATATCACCGGAGGACAGCAGCGGCTTGAGCAGGTTCGAGGCATCCATGACGCCCCCGGACGCGGCACCCGCACCGATGATGGTGTGGATCTCGTCGATGAACAGGATGGCCTGCGGGCGCTTTTTCAGCTCGTTGAGCAGCGCCTTGAAGCGCTTCTCGAAATCACCGCGGTACTTGGTGCCGGCGAGCAGCGCACCCAGATCCAGTGAATAAACGACGCTGTTGCTCAGCAGGTCAGGCACCTGGTTGTCGACAATGCGTTTGGCCAGGCCTTCGGCAATCGCGGTTTTACCCACGCCTGCCTCGCCCACCAGCAGCGGATTGTTCTTGCGACGACGCGCCAGGATCTGCGCAACGCGCTCGACTTCCAGCTCACGACCCACCAATGGGTCGATACGCCCTTGGCGCGCGAGCTCATTGAGGTTGCTGGCATAGGCATCCAGAGGATTGCTTGAAGAAGAAGACTCGCCGCCCTCGTCGTCCTGCATATCTTGTTCGCCCTCGGAGTGATCGCCGTGCCCTGGCACCTTGGAGATGCCGTGGGCGATGTAGTTGACGACATCGATACGGGCAACGCTCTGCTGTTTCAACAGGAACACTGCCTGACTCTCTTGCTCACTGAAGATAGCGACCAGCACGTTGGCGCCAGTCACTTCGCGTTTGCCCGAGCTCTGTACGTGAAACACAGCACGCTGCAGCACACGCTGGAAGCCCAGGGTTGGCTGGGTTTCGCGATCTTCGTCATGCACGGGGATCAATGGCGTGGTGGAGTCGATGAACTCCTGCAGGTCATGCTTGAGTTTGTCGAGGTTTGCGCCGCACGCACGCAAAACGGTGGCGGCAGCCTCATTATCCAATAGGGCCAGCAGGAGATGCTCGACGGTCATGAATTCATGACGCTTCGAACGTGCCTCCTTGAAGGCAAGATTGAGGGTGACTTCGAGCTCGCGGTTTAACATAGCTTCACCTCATACCCAAGTGTCCGGCGATTAACCGTCCTTCTCGATTTCACAGAGTAGCGGATGCTGGCTTTCCCTGGCGTATTGGTTGACCTGCATGGCCTTGGTCTCGGCGATGTCGCGGGTAAACACTCCACATACTGCCCGTCCTTCGGTATGGACGGCCAGCATGACCTTGGTCGCCAGCTCGCGATTCAGGTTAAAAAACACCTCGAGCACTTCGACGACGAAATCCATCGGTGTGTAGTCATCATTAAACAAAACCACCTTGTACATCGGCGGCGCCTGTAAAGCAGGCTTGGCCTCCTGAACAGCAATGCCTGCGGAATCGTCGTCGTGTTCCTCCGGGTGGTCCTTTTGGAGAAACGGGCGATCCTGATTGAATGTTAGTCGAATCTGGCTGATTGCATGCATGGAAAGAAAGGTTCGTCTGTTGTGCGAATACAGTGGTGGGGGCGGCCCCGGGCGATTTCAACTCCGACTGCCGGGTCAACTTGACTATCGGCAAAACGGTGTTACAACCAATAGAGCCCACAGTGGGTAAAAAAGATCCGCGGAGTCAACTTCTTTTCGAAAAACGACTGCGGATGGACTGGATGATACTCCAGTGATGGGGTCTGTTGCAGAGGGATATGAGCATGGCGTTCGGCAAGGTGAAATGGTTCAACAATGCCAAGGGATACGGCTTCATCAACGAGGATGGCAAGACAGAAGACCTGTTTGCCCACTACTCGGCCATCAGGATGGACGGTTACAAGACACTGAAGGCAGGCCAGGCTGTCTCCTTCAATATCATCCAGGGACCCAAGGGCCTGCACGCGGTCGAGATTCACGACGCCGCGGTCAAGAACGCTGATAAAGCGGCAGTCGCGGCGCCCAACAGCGCCCATGACACTGCACTGAGCTGACCGAACCGCCCGTAATCCAGTCATTAAAAAACCGCCCGACTCACTGAGCCGGGCGGTTTTTTCGTTGCCTGAACGGGCGTATTACATGTGCTTGATCAGGGCTTCACCGAAGCCCGAAGACGACACCAGGGTGGCGCCTTCCATCAGACGTTCGAAGTCATAGGTCACGGTCTTGGCCTTGATTGCGCCATTGGTGCCCTTGATGATCAGGTCCGCCGCCTCGGTCCAGCCCAGGTGACGCAGCATCATCTCCGCCGAGAGAATCACCGAACCCGGGTTGACCTGGTCCTTGCCGGCATATTTCGGCGCGGTGCCATGGGTCGCCTCGAACATGGCCACGGTGTCGGACAGGTTGGCGCCCGGTGCGATACCGATACCGCCCACTTCCGCCGCCAGGGCGTCGGAGAGGTAGTCACCGTTGAGGTTCAGGGTGGCAATCACATCGTACTCGGCCGGACGCAGCAGGATCTGCTGGAGCATGGCGTCGGCGATGGCATCCTTGACGATGACTTCGCGGCCGGTTTTCGGGTTCTTGAACTTCATCCACGGGCCGCCGTCGAGGAGCTCGGCGCCGAATTCGTTCTTCGCGATCTCGTAACCCCAGTCCTTGAAGGCACCTTCGGTGAACTTCATGATGTTGCCCTTGTGCACGATGGTCAGCGACTTGCGATCGTTGTCCACCACGTACTGCAAGGCCTTGCGCACCAGACGCTGGGTACCTTCTTTCGAGACCGGCTTGATGCCGATGCCGCAATCCTGGTCGAAACGGATCTTGGTGACGCCCATTTCTTCCTTCAGGAACTTGATGACCTTGTTGGCTTCAGGCGAACCGGCTTTCCACTCGATGCCGGCATAAATGTCTTCGGAGTTTTCGCGGAAGATCACCATGTCCACATCGCCGGGTTTTTTCACCGGGCTTGGTACACCGTCGAACCATACGACCGGACGCAGGCAGACATACAGGTCCAGCTGCTGGCGCAGGGCAACGTTGAGGGAACGGATACCACCGCCGACCGGGGTGGTCAGAGGCCCCTTGATGGAGACCACGTAATCTTTGACGGCATCCAGGGTTTCCTGGGGCAGCCAGGTGTCCTGGTCGTAAACCTGGGTGGCTTTCTCGCCGGCATAGACTTCCATCCAGGAAATCTTGCGCTTGCCCCCATAGGCCTTTTCCACGGCAGCATCAACCACTTTGATCATGACGGGACTGACGTCGACGCCAATACCGTCGCCTTCGATGAACGGGATGATCGGATTGTCAGGAACATTGAGAGAATGGTCTGCATTGACGGTGATTTTGTCACCGACGGCTGGAACCTGAATCTTCTTGTAACCCATGCTGAACTCCATCGATTGGATTGAACATCTGGCTTGGTTCGAGCGTAACCCAGTTAAATCAACGCGCAAACCCTATGTTCCGACGATCTGCCTCCAAGCCTTGCGATTGGCGCGCTACAAGCCTGAAAGCAAAGGGAAAAACGCCATTTTCAAGCACGACGAATGACGTCACCTGCGACCCGTCCCTGCGACCTTTAGACCAATGGACGAGAATCGTCGCGTATGAACCATCGGCAGATTGCCAGCTACCTATGTATAATGCCGCCGCTGACCAAAGGGTCACGACGGTTCGAGCGCCCCATGACGAGGCTTTGAACCTGAAATGTCGGCCTGTTATCGCAGCTCGGCTACTTGACGCCCTACTGATGCACCCAACATCACAGCAACGAAATCTCGATATTCGGCTCATGGATGACTTTGAACGAACGCGCTTACCCGGCGCCCTCGAGTTTCTGCGCACGCTTTAGCAAAGAAGAGAGAGTTAATCCGAATATGCCCACCCGCTCGAAGATCATCTATACCTTCACCGACGAAGCTCCCGCCCTCGCCACCTATTCACTGTTGCCTATCGTAGAGGCCTTCACCGCCTCGGCTGATATCGCCGTTGAAACCCGCGATATCTCTCTTGCAGGGCGCATCCTTTCCAGCTTCCCCGAGCAACTGGGCGAAAAAGCCGTAGCAGACCACCTCGCCGAACTGGGCGAACTGGCTGTTACGCCTGAAGCCAACATCATCAAACTGCCGAACATCAGCGCCTCGGTTCCGCAGCTGCAAGCCGCGATCAAGGAACTGCAAGCCCAGGGTTACAACCTGCCGGACTACCCGGAAACCGTCACCTGCGACGCTGACAAAGAAGCCAAGTCCCGTTACGACAAGGTCAAGGGCAGCGCCGTGAACCCGGTTCTGCGCGAAGGCAACTCCGACCGCCGCGCGCCGCTGTCGGTCAAGAACTACGCTCGCAAGCACCCGCACAAAATGGGCGCCTGGGCTGCCGACTCCAAGTCCCACGTTGCTCACATGAGCACCGGTGACTTCTACGGCAGCGAAAAAGCCGCTCTGATCGACGCCGCTGACGCCGTGAAGATCGAGCTGATCGCCCAAGACGGCACCGCCACCGTCCTGAAAGAAAAAACCAGCGTTCAGGCTGGCGAGATCCTCGACTGCGCCGTGATGAGCAAAAACGCCCTGCGCGCCTTCATCGCCGCTGAAATCGAAAGCGCCAAGCAACAAGGCGTGCTGCTGTCGGTTCACCTCAAAGCCACCATGATGAAGGTCTCCGACCCGATCATGTTCGGCCAGATCGTTGCCGAGTTCTATAAAGATGCCCTGGCCAAGCACGCTGACGTGCTGGCGCAGATCGGCTTCAACCTGAACAACGGCATCGGCGACCTGTACGCCCGCATCAAATCCCTGCCGGCCGAGCAGCAAGCTGCCATCGAAGCCGACATCCAGGCGGTGTACGCCGTTCGTCCTTCGCTGGCGATGGTCAACTCCGACAAGGGCATCACCAACCTGCACGTGCCGAGCGACGTCATCGTCGACGCCTCGATGCCAGCCATGATCCGTGACTCCGGCAAGATGTGGGGCACCGATGGCCAGCTGCACGATACCAAGGCCGTGATCCCGGATCGCTGCTACGCCACCATCTACCAGGCCGTGATCGAAGACTGCAAGGCCAACGGTGCGTTCGATCCGACCACCATGGGCAGCGTGCCTAACGTTGGTCTGATGGCCAAGAAAGCCGAAGAATACGGTTCCCACGACAAGACCTTCCAGATCAAGGCCGACGGCGTGGTTCGCGTAACCGACAGCAAAGGCGTCGTACTGATGGAGCAGGCTGTCGAAGCCGGCGACATCTTCCGCATGTGCCAGACCAAAGACGCGCCGATCCAGGACTGGGTCAAGCTGGCCGTCAACCGTGCCCGCGCAAGCGCCACTCCGGCCATCTTCTGGCTGGACCCGATGCGCGCCCACGACGGCGTGGTGATCGAGAAAGTTCAGGCCTACCTGAAGGATCACGACACTACCGGCCTGGACATCCAGATCATGGCGCCAGTTGCCGCGATGAAGTACACCCTGCAGCGCACCCGCGAAGGCAAGGACACCATCTCGGTTACCGGTAACGTTCTGCGTGACTACCTGACCGACCTGTTCCCGATCATGGAACTGGGCACCAGCGCCAAGATGCTGTCGATCGTGCCGCTGATGAACGGCGGTGGCCTGTTCGAAACCGGCGCCGGCGGTTCGGCTCCGAAGCACGTTCAGCAGCTGCTGGAAGAAAACTTCCTTCGCTGGGATTCCCTGGGCGAGTTCCTGGCCCTGGCCGCTTCCCTGGAACACCTGGGCGTGACCTACGACAACGCCAAGGCACTGGTTCTGGCCAAGACCCTGGACCAGGCGACCGGCCTGTTCCTGGACAACAACAAGTCGCCATCGCGTAAAGTCGGCAACATCGACAACCGCGGCAGCCACTTCTACCTGGCGCTGTACTGGGCCCAGGCCCTGGCCGCCCAGACCGAAGACACCGCGCTGCAAGCGCAGTTCGCACCTCTGGCCAAGACCCTGACCGAGAACGAAGCAACCATCGTTGCCGAGCTCAACGCCGTTCAGGGCAAGCCAGTGGACATCGGTGGTTACTACCACGCCGATGCCGAGCTGATCAGCAAGGCCATGCGCCCAAGCGCCACGCTGAACGCGGCGATTGCTGCACTGGTGTAAGGTTGTAAAGTGGTAAAGAAACCCCGGCCCCGTGCCGGGGTTTCTGTTTTGGCTCACACACTCCCGGCAAACACCGCTCCCACACTGGAATGCGTACAACCCTGAATTCGAGGAACCCCATGGACTGGCAACCCCACATCACCGTCGCCACCATCGTCGAGGACAACGGCCGCTTCCTCATGGTCGAGGAATCCAGGCACGGCCGTAACGTGCTCAACCAGCCCGCCGGCCACCTGGATCCGGACGAAACCCTGATCGAAGCCGCCGTGCGCGAAACCCTCGAGGAAACCGGCTGGGACGTCGAGCCGACCGGCGTACTGGGCATTTATCTCTACACCGCCCCCAGCAACCGCGTGACCTATCAGCGAGTCTGCTTCATCGCCAGACCACTCAAACACCACCCCGACTACCAACTCGACGAGGGCATCGTCGGCGCCAAGTGGTTGACCCGCGACGAATTAATCGAGCAGCGCGACAACTGGCGCAGCGAGCTGATCATCCGTTGCATCGATGATTATCTGGCCGGTAATCGCCACAGCCTCGAATTGATCCGCCCTTCCCTTTAGCCTTGCGCGCGCGAGCCTGATAGAATCGCGTCCTTTTTCAAGACACTCATTGAATTCCTATGCGTGATCCAGCCCCTTCTGATACACAAAAGAAGCGCGTCATTGTCGGCATGTCCGGCGGCGTGGACTCTTCCGTTTCCGCTCTCCTGCTGATCGAGCAGGGTTACGAGGTGGAAGGCCTGTTCATGAAGAACTGGGAAGAAGACGACGGAACCGAATACTGCACCGCCATGGATGACCTGGCGGACGCGCAGGCCGTGTGCGACAAGATCGGCATCAAGCTGCACACCGCCAACTTCGCCGCCGAGTACTGGGACAACGTGTTCGAGCACTTCCTGGAGGAGTACAAGGCCGGTCGCACGCCGAACCCGGACATCCTGTGCAACCGCGAGATCAAGTTCAAGGCGTTCCTCGACTACGCCATGATGCTGGGCGCCGACCTGATCGCCACCGGTCACTACGTGCGCCGCCGCGACATCGATGGCCGCACCGAACTGCTCAAGGGTCTGGACCCGAACAAGGACCAGAGCTACTTCCTGCACGCCGTCGGCGGCGAACAGATCGCCAAGACCCTGTTCCCGGTCGGCGAACTGGAAAAGCCCGAAGTGCGTGCGATTGCCGAGAAATACGAACTGGCGACCGCCAAGAAGAAGGATTCCACCGGGATCTGCTTCATCGGCGAGCGTCGTTTCACCGACTTCCTCAAGCAATACCTGCCGGCACAACCGGGCGAAATCAAAACCACCGAAGGCGAAGTCATCGGCCGTCACCACGGCCTGATGTACCACACCATCGGCCAGCGTCAGGGCCTGGGTATCGGCGGACTGAAGGACGCCGGTGACGAGCCGTGGTACGTCCTGATCAAGGACCTGGAACACAACGAACTGATCGTTGGCCAGGGCAACGATCACCCGTATCTGTTCTCCCGTGCCCTGCTCGCCTCGGACATCTATTGGGTCAATCCGATCGACCTGAGCCAGCCGCGCCGGTTGACCGCCAAGGTCCGCTATCGCCAGAGCGACCAGCCCTGCACCCTGGAAAAAACCGCTACCGGCTATCGCGCAACATTCGATGACCCGCAACGCGCAGTGACCCCAGGCCAATCCGTGGTGTTCTACGACGGTGAAATCTGCCTGGGCGGCGGCGTGATCGAAGTGGCGGAACCATGGACCAGCAAGGGCGCACAGCAATGAGCCCGATTCAGGAGCAACTGACAGCACTGGGCGGCGTGTTTCTCGCCGCGGTGCTGGTGGACAGGATCGCCAAGACCGGCCAGACCAACGAGGCCGGCCTGACCTGCATGCTCGGCAGCCTGCTGATCCGCGACCCCAAGGACACTCTTGAGGTCTACGGCGGCGACGACATCAATCTGCGCGAGGGCTACCGCGCCCTGATCGGCGCCCTCGAACGCGACCCGAGCGCCCTGCAGCGCGAACCGTTGCGTTACGCACTGTCGATGCTTGGCCTTGAGCGGCAACTGGCCAAGCGCGACGACATGCTCGACATCATCGGCAAGCGCCTGCCGCAGATTCAGTCCCAGGTCGATCATTTCGGCCCGGCCCACGAAAACGTCGTTGCCGCCTGCGGCGCGCTGTATCAGGACACCCTGAGCACCCTGCGCCAACGCATCCAGGTCCACGGCGACATGCGCAACCTGCAGCAGCCGAGCAACGCCTCGAAGATCCGCGCCCTGTTGCTGGCCGGCATCCGCTCGGCACGCCTGTGGCGCCAACTGGGCGGCCATCGCTGGCAGCTGGTGATCAGCCGGCGCAAATTGCTCAAAGAGCTTTATCCACTGATGCGCAGCAGCTGAAACGCATCGGCGACACCGTTTTGTAGTCTGTAACGCGTAATACGCTGGTCAGTTGGCAACGGACCTGCGGATTTTTTCATGTATGATACGCGCCCCATTTCGTTGCCCGACTGTCCGAGAACACCCCATGCAGCTCTCTTCGCTCACTGCGGTTTCCCCTGTTGACGGCCGCTACGCCGGCAAAACCCAGGCCCTGCGCCCAATTTTCAGCGAGTACGGCCTGATCCGTGCCCGCGTCCTGGTTGAAGTGCGCTGGCTCCAGCGCCTGGCCGCTCACCCTGCCATCAGCGAAGTGCCGGCGTTCTCCGCCGAAGCCAACGCTGTGCTCAACGCCCTGGCGGAAAACTTCTCTCTGGAGCACGCCGAGCGCGTCAAAGAGATCGAGCGCACCACCAACCACGACGTCAAAGCCATCGAATACCTGCTCAAAGAGCAGGCGGCCAAGCTGCCGGAACTGGCCAAGGTCAGCGAATTCATCCACTTTGCCTGCACCAGCGAGGACATCAACAACCTGTCCCACGCCCTGATGCTGCGCGAAGGCCGTGATGACGTGATGCTGCCGCTGATGCGCCAGACCGCCAACGCCATCCGCGAACTGGCCCAGCGTTTCGCTGACGTGCCAATGCTGTCGCGCACCCACGGTCAACCGGCTTCGCCGACCACCCTGGGCAAGGAACTGGCCAACGTGGTCTACCGTCTGGAGCGCCAGATCGCTCAGGTCGCCGCCGTTCCGCTGCTGGGCAAGATCAACGGTGCCGTGGGCAACTACAACGCTCACCTGTCGGCCTACCCGGAAATCGACTGGGAAGCCAACGCCCGCGCCTTCATCGAAGACGAGCTGGGCCTGGGCTTCAACCCGTACACCACGCAGATCGAGCCGCACGACTACATTGCCGAGCTGTTCGACGCGATCGCCCGCTTCAACACCATCCTGATCGACTTCGACCGCGACATCTGGGGCTACATCTCCCTGGGTTATTTCAAACAGCGCACCATCGCTGGCGAAATCGGTTCCTCGACCATGCCGCACAAGGTCAACCCGATCGACTTCGAAAACTCCGAAGGCAACCTGGGCATCGCCAACGCACTGTTCCAGCACCTGGCGAGCAAGCTGCCAATCTCCCGCTGGCAGCGCGACCTGACCGACTCCACCGTACTGCGTAACCTCGGTGTCGGCTTCGCCCACAGCGTGATCGCTTACGAAGCCAGCCTCAAAGGCATCAGCAAGCTGGAGCTCAACGCACAAAAGATCGCCGAAGATCTGGACGCTTGCTGGGAAGTTCTGGCCGAGCCGATCCAGACCGTGATGCGCCGCTACAACATCGAGAACCCGTACGAGAAGTTGAAAGAACTGACTCGCGGCAAGGGCATCAGCCCTGAAGCGCTGCAGACTTTCATCGACGGTCTCGAAATGCCTGAAGCCGCCAAGGCCGAGCTGAAACTGCTCACTCCGGCCAGCTACATCGGCAACGCCGTGGCGCAAGCCAAACGCATCTGATCCACCGCTGGACCATTCAAAAGACGCCCGGCCGCGCCGGGCGTTTTTATTCCCGTATGAAAAGCGCATTTTTTCAATAGGTTACACATGAATCCTGACATCCCTCTTCAACTTCTGGGCGGCATCACGGCACGGGAGTTCCTGCGCGACTACTGGCAGAAAAAACCGCTGCTGATCCGTCAGGCGATTCCTGATTTCGAAAGCCCGATCGATGCCGACGAACTCGCCGGCCTGGCCCTGGAAGAAGAAGTCGAATCGCGTTTGGTCATCGAGAACGGCGAGCGTCCATGGGAATTGCGTCGCGGCCCGTTCGCCGAAGACGAGTTCAGCAAACTGCCGGAGCGCGAGTGGACCCTGCTGGTGCAGGCGGTCGACCAGTTCGTGCCGGAAGTCAGCGAACTGCTGGAAAACTTCCGCTTCCTGCCGAGCTGGCGCATCGATGACGTGATGATCAGCTACGCCGCACCGGGCGGCAGCGTCGGTCCGCACTTCGACAACTACGACGTGTTCCTGCTGCAAGGCCACGGCAAGCGCAGCTGGAAAATCGGCCAGATGTGCAACACCGAAAGCCCGCTGCTGCAACACGCCGACCTGCGCATCCTCGCCGAATTCGAAGGCACCGATGAGTGGGTGCTGGAACCGGGCGACATGCTCTACCTGCCGCCACGCCTGGCGCACTGGGGCGTTGCCGTGGACGACTGCCTGACCTACTCCGTAGGCTTCCGTGCACCGAGCGCTTCGGAAGTGCTGACTCACTTCACCGACTTCCTCAGCCAGTTCCTGTCGGACGAAGAGCGCTATACCGATGCCGACGCCCAGCCGGTGTCCGACCCGCACCAGATCCAGCGCGACGCCCTCGATCGCCTGAAGAGCCTGCTGGCCGAGCACATGAGCGACGAGCGCCTGCTGCTGACCTGGTTCGGCCAGTTCATGACCGAACCGCGCTACCCGGAACTGGTGGTCGGTCCGGAAGAAGTCGAAGAAGACGACTTCCTCAGCGCCCTGGAAGATGGCGCCGTGCTGATCCGCAACCCGAGTGCGCGCCTGGCCTGGTCGGAAGTGGATGACGACCTGCTGCTGTTCGCCAGCGGCCAGAGCCGTTATCTGCCGGGCAAACTGCGCGAGCTGCTGAAGCTGATCTGTGCCGCCGACGCCCTGCACGTCGACAACCTCGGCGCCTGGCTGAGCGACGAAGATGGCCGCGGCCTGCTGTGTGAACTGGTCAAGCAAGGAAGCCTGGGGTTTGCCGATGAATAAGATTCGCGTACGTGTCGCAGACTGGCAAAAGGACAACGCCGAGATCCGGCGCATTCGTGAAGCGGTGTTTGTCGCCGAGCAATCCGTTCCACCAGAACTGGAGTGGGATGCCGACGACGTGACGGCCGTGCATTTCCTCGCCCTCGAAGGCGACTTCCCGATCGGCACCGCCCGCCTGCTGCCTGACGGTCACGTCGGCCGGGTGTCGGTGCTCAAGGACTGGCGGGGCCTGAAAGTCGGCGATGCGCTGATGCACGCAGTGATCGACGAGGCCGAGAAGCGCGGGCTGAAGCAGCAAATGCTCAGCGCCCAGGTCCAGGCCACGGCGTTCTACGAGCGCCTGGGTTTCAGCATGGTCAGCGAGGAATTCCTGGAAGCCGGGATTCCTCATGTCGATATGGTTCGTCATTCGGCTTGAGACCGAGGCGTCACCTTCGCGGGCAAGCCTCGCTCCTACGACCTGTAGGAGCGAGGCTTGCCCGCGAAGAGAGCCTCAGAAACACCACAAAACGCCCCGCCATTTGCCAATGCCGGGGCGTTTTGCTGTCTACGATTCAATTAGCCCCACGCGACGCCGACAAACTGGATACCCTCGGCTCTACAACACCTTTCATCGCGGAGATAACGGATATGTCCCTACGCACCCTGCTCACCACGCTGCTGGTGGCCTGCAGTTTTTCGGTCATGGCGGCCACCGAAATCGTGCCCCTGAACTACCACACCAGCGCCGACATGTTGCCCGTGGCGCAGAATTTCATCGGCAAGGACGGCCAGGTCAGCGCCTATGGCAATCAGCTGATCGTCAACGCCGATCAGCGCAAGATCGACGAACTTAAAGCCCTGATCAGCCAACTCGATACTGCGCCAAAACGCCTGCTGATCACCGTCGACACCAACGAAAACAACGTCCAGGGCGACCAGGGTTACTCGATCAACGGCAACAAACCGCAGGTGCGCATCATCAACCGCAGCACCGACAGCCGGGACGGCGGCATCCAGCAGGTCCAGGCCACCGACGGCATGCCGGCACTGATCCAGATCGGCCAGAGCGTACCGCTGACCAGCACCCAGACCGACTCCTACGGCGACCTGCGCAGCGAGACCGAATACCGCAACGTCACCCAGGGTTTTTACGTCACCGCCAGCGTCACCGGCGAGATCGTCCATCTGTCGATCAGTACCAACCGTGACCGCATGAGCCAGGAACGTCCCGATGTAGTGAACGTCCAAAGTACCGACACAACCGTCACCGGGCGCGTGGGTGAATGGATCCTCCTGGCCGGCGTAAATGGTCAGACACAGGCCGATAAACAGGGCCTGGCCCGCAGCTACTCGACCCAAAGCCGCAACGACATGACCCTGCGGGTGAAAGTCGATACTTTGGACTGAGACACCGAAAACTGACTGGCAAGTCGTATTAGACCAAAGATGTAGTGCTTGAAAAAAAGCACTACAAATTGTTTGACGGGGCAAAAAAGCGAAGGCATGATGGCCTCGCTCCCGCTAATCAGAGGCCCTGGCAAGGGCCTTCGAGGCGATGTTCGCACCTACCCCCGCGAACCGCTTCGTGTCTGTACCGCCCATAAGGTGTGTTTGACGAGGTTGCCGACTGGAACGAAGTTGTCCCGAGGGACGGAAGCTAATTTAGGTAACCCGGCACCACACTGATGTTCGCACCAAGGCCCACGACGCCCGAATGCGCCCGCAGTTTTCGCCTTTACCTGCTCACTTCCCCTCGAGCCCATCGTTCATCCCGTCGCCATCCCCGCCGAACCGACCTGACCACCCGAGTCTCTGGTCAGCGAGCGCATGAATATTCCACCGCAGAACAACTTTTCATAAAGACGCGACGAGGTTTATCTCCATGGCACTGACACGCGAACAGCAAATTGCAGCCCTTGAAAAAGACTGGGCTGAAAACCCGCGCTGGAAAGGCGTGACACGCACCTACTCCGCTGCTGACGTCGTCCGCCTGCGTGGCTCGGTTCAACCTGAGCACACCTTTGCAAAAATGGGCGCCGAGAAGCTGTGGAACCTGGTTACCCAGGGTGCCAAGCCAGCCTTCCGTCCTGAGAAAGATTTCGTCAACTGCATGGGCGCCCTGACCGGCGGCCAGGCCGTACAACAAGTCAAAGCCGGTATCCAGGCGATCTACCTGTCGGGCTGGCAAGTGGCTGCGGACAACAACTCCGCCGAATCGATGTACCCTGACCAGTCGCTGTACCCGGTGGACTCGGTTCCAACCGTGGTCAAGCGCATCAACAACTCGTTCCGTCGTGCCGACCAGATCCAGTGGAAAGCCGGCAAGAACCCGGGCGATGAAGGCTACATCGACTACTTCGCGCCAATCGTGGCTGACGCCGAAGCCGGTTTCGGCGGCGTACTGAACGCCTACGAGCTGATGAAGAGCATGATCGAAGCAGGCGCCGCCGGCGTTCACTTCGAAGACCAACTGGCTTCCGTGAAGAAGTGCGGTCACATGGGCGGCAAGGTACTGGTTCCTACCCAGGAAGCCGTGCAGAAGCTGGTCGCTGCCCGTCTGGCCGCTGACGTTGCCGGCACGCCGACCATCATCCTGGCACGTACCGACGCCAACGCCGCCGACCTGCTGACTTCCGACTGCGACCCGTACGACCAGCCATTCGTGACTGGCGAGCGCACCCAGGAAGGCTTCTACAAAGTACGCGCCGGCCTGGACCAGGCAATCGCCCGCGGCCTGGCTTACGCTCCATACGCCGACTTGATCTGGTGCGAAACCGCCAAGCCGGACCTGGAAGAAGCCCGTCGCTTCGCCGAAGCGATCAAGAAGGAATACCCGGACCAACTGCTGTCGTACAACTGCTCGCCTTCCTTCAACTGGAAGAAAAACCTGGACGACGCGACCATCGCCAAGTTCCAGCGCGAACTGTCCGCCATGGGCTACAAGCACCAGTTCATCACCCTGGCCGGCATTCACAACATGTGGCACAGCATGTTCAACCTGGCGCACGACTACGCCCGCAACGACATGACTGCCTACGTGAAACTGCAAGAGCAGGAATTCGCCGACGCCGCCAAGGGCTACACCTTCGTGGCTCACCAGCAGGAAGTGGGCACCGGCTACTTCGACGACATGACCACCGTGATCCAGGGTGGCTCGTCCTCGGTAACCGCGCTGACCGGTTCGACTGAAGAAGAGCAGTTCCACTGATTCGCTTCATCTGAGTCAACGGCCGTTGCGCACTGGATAGAAAGCTAACCGCAGCGCTGCACATCTGACGCCCCGACTGGTTCGGGGCGTTTTTTTGCCTGAAATTCAACAAACACCACAAAACCCTGTAGGAGCTGACGAGTGAAACGAGGCTGCGATCTTTTGATCTTGCTTAAAAGAAAAATCAAAAGATCGCAGCCTCGTTTCACTCGTCAGCTCCTACAGTAACGCCCCATATAAGCCAACTTTCCCAAGCACCTCACATAAAAAAGTTTAAAAACCACCTCAAACAATAATAATTATCATTTAGATAAAAACATGTTCGTTACATTACCTACAAAACATAATTGACGAAAAATCGGCTAATGCCCGCAACGCAAGGGCTACAGGGGTTTTGGGGGCTGGGGATGTCCTTATTCCTATAAATAATTTCGCTATAGGAATTTTACTTGCAGGGTGTTTAGCCATAAAATCAGCGGGATTGATTGCTGCGACATATCGTCACTGCATTGTTTCTTTTCAAGCTCAGAGACCTTTGCTCTCTGTTAAGGATTACCAGCATGCCCGAAGCGACAGGACTCATGGCCCACAACTGGGGCTTTGCCATTTTCCTTCTAGGCGTCATCGGCCTCTGTGCCTTCATGCTGGGTGTATCCAGCCTCCTCGGGTCAAAAGCCTGGGGCCGCAGCAAAAACGAACCGTTCGAGTCCGGCATGCTACCTACAGGTGGCGCCCGCTTGCGGCTCTCTGCCAAATTCTATCTGGTCGCGATGCTCTTCGTGATCTTCGATATCGAAGCCCTCTTTCTCTTTGCATGGTCTGTGTCCGTCCGCGAAAGCGGCTGGACCGGATTCGTCGAAGCTCTCGTTTTCATAGCAATTCTGTTGGCAGGTCTTGTCTACCTATTCCGAGTGGGCGCCCTTGATTGGGCTCCGGAAGCTCGGCGCAAGCGGCAAGCGAAGCTGAAACAATGAGGCTTTGGCAATGCAATACAATCTCACCAGGATCGACCCCGATGCTCCTAACGAGCAGTATCCGATTGGCCAACGGGAAACCGTTTCCGATCCGTTAGAAGATCAAGTCCACAAAAACATCTTCATGGGCAAGCTCGAAGACGTGCTTAGCGGCGCCATCAACTGGGGTCGCAAGAACTCCCTGTGGCCGTATAACTTCGGTCTTTCGTGCTGCTACGTGGAAATGACCACCGCCTTCACGGCGCCCCACGACATCGCGCGCTTTGGCGCCGAAGTTATCCGGGCATCACCGCGTCAGGCGGATTTCATGGTTATCGCCGGTACCTGCTTCGTCAAGATGGCGCCGATCATCCAGCGTCTCTACGAGCAGATGCTCGAACCGAAGTGGGTTATCTCCATGGGTTCGTGCGCCAACTCGGGTGGCATGTACGACATCTACTCTGTGGTCCAGGGGGTGGACAAGTTCCTGCCCGTGGACGTTTACGTGCCTGGCTGCCCTCCCCGCCCTGAGGCTTTCCTGCAAGGCTTGATGCTGTTGCAGGAGTCGATTGGCCAGGAGCGTCGCCCACTTTCCTGGGTCGTTGGCGATCAAGGCGTTTATCGCGCCGACATGCCATCGGAAAAGGAAAAGCGCCGCGAACAGCGTATTCAGGTCACCAACCTGCGCAGCCCCGACGAAGTCTGATCCAGTTCCGCTGTTTCAAAGAAACGAAAAACTGGCTTCATTCTTTACGTTGACCGAAAGCGATAAATAACCATGACTACAGGCAGTGCTCTGTACATCCCGCCTTACAAGGCAGACGACCAGGATGTGGTCGTCGAACTGAACAATCGTTTTGGCCCCGAGGCGTTCACCGCCCAGCCTACCCGCACCGGCATGCCGGTGCTTTGGGTTGCCCGCGCCAAACTCGTTGAAGTCCTGACCTTCCTGCGCAACCTTCCAAAACCGTACGTCATGCTCTATGACCTGCACGGTGTGGACGAGCGTCTGCGTACCAAGCGTCAAGGGCTGCCCAACGGCGCCGATTTCTCCGTCTTCTATCACTTGATGTCGATCGAGCGTAATAGTGACGTAATGATCAAGGTCGCCTTGTCCGAGAGCGACCTCAGCTTGCCGAGCGTCACCAGCATCTGGCCGAACGCCAACTGGTACGAGCGTGAAGTCTGGGACATGTACGGCATCGACTTCAAAGGTCACCCGCACCTGTCGCGCATCATGATGCCGCCGACCTGGGAAGGTCACCCGCTGCGCAAGGACTTCCCTGCCCGCGCCACCGAATTCGATCCGTTCACCCTGAACCTGGCCAAGCAGCAGCTCGAGGAAGAGTCCGCGCGCTTCAAGCCGGAAGACTGGGGCATGAAGCGTTCCGGCCCGAACGAGGACTACATGTTCCTCAACCTGGGTCCGAACCACCCTTCGGCGCACGGTGCATTCCGTATCATCCTGCAGCTGGACGGTGAAGAGATCGTCGACTGCGTTCCGGACATCGGCTACCACCACCGTGGTGCAGAGAAGATGGCCGAGCGTCAGTCCTGGCACAGCTTCATCCCGTACACCGACCGTATCGACTACCTCGGCGGCGTGATGAACAACCTGCCGTACGTGCTCTCGGTCGAGAAGCTGGCCGGCATCAAGGTGCCGGAAAAGGTCGACGTCATCCGCATCATGATGGCCGAGTTCTTCCGGATCACCAGTCACCTGCTGTTCCTGGGTACCTACATCCAGGACGTCGGCGCCATGACCCCGGTGTTCTTCACCTTTACCGACCGTCAGCGCGCCTACACCGTGATCGAAGCGATCACCGGTTTCCGTCTGCACCCGGCCTGGTACCGCATCGGTGGCGTCGCCCACGACCTGCCGCGCGGCTGGGAAAAGCTGGTCAAGGATTTCGTCGAGTGGATGCCAAAGCGTCTGGACGAATACCAGAAGGCCGCTCTGGACAACAGCATCCTGCGTGGCCGTACCATCGGCGTCGCCGACTACAACACCAAGCAAGCCCTGGAATGGGGTGTCACCGGTGCCGGTCTGCGTTCCACCGGTTGCGACTTCGACCTGCGTAAAGCGCGTCCGTACTCGGGCTACGAGAACTTCGAATTCGAAGTACCGCTGGCCGCCAATGGCGATGCCTACGACCGTTGCATCGTGCGGGTGGAAGAAATGCGCCAGAGCATCCGGATCATCGACCAATGCCTGCGCAACATGCCGGAAGGCCCGTACAAGGCGGATCACCCGCTGACCACGCCGCCGCCCAAAGAGCGCACGCTGCAGCACATCGAAACCCTGATCACGCACTTCCTGCAAGTATCGTGGGGCCCGGTCATGCCGGCCAACGAATCCTTCCAGATGATCGAAGCGACCAAGGGCATCAACAGTTATTACCTGACGAGCGATGGCGGCACCATGAGCTACCGCACCCGGATCCGTACCCCAAGCTTCGCCCACCTGCAGCAGATCCCTTCGGTGATCAAAGGCAGCATGGTCGCGGACTTGATCGCGTACCTGGGTAGTATCGACTTCGTTATGGCCGACGTGGACCGCTAAGCATGAACAGCACGCTTATCCAGACAGACCGTTTCACCTTGAGTGAAACCGAGCGCTCGGCCATCGAGCACGAGCTGCATCACTATGAAGACCCGCGCGCGGCGTCCATCGAAGCCCTGAAGATCGTCCAGAAGGAACGTGGCTGGGTACCGGATGGCGCCCTGTACGCCATCGGCGAAATCCTCGGCATCCCGGCCAGCGACGTCGAAGGCGTTGCAACCTTCTATAGTCAGATCTTCCGTCAACCGGTAGGTCGCCACATCATTCGCGTCTGCGACAGCATGGTCTGCTACATCGGCGGCCACGAGTCCGTGGTCAGCGAAATCCAGAGCAAGCTGGGCATCGGCCTGGGGCAGACTACCGCCGACGGTCGTTTCACCTTGCTGCCGGTCTGCTGCCTCGGCAACTGCGACAAGGCGCCGGCGTTGATGATCGACGACGACACTTTCGGTGATGTGCAGCCGGCAGGCGTTGCCAAACTGCTCGAGGGCTACGTATGACCCTGACTTCCTTCGGTCCTGCCAACCGCATCAAGCGTTCGGCCGAGACTCACCCGCTCACCTGGCGTCTGCGTGACGACGGCGAAGCCGTCTGGCTCGACGAGTACCAGGCCAAGAACGGTTACGCCGCTGCACGCAAGGCCTTCGCCGACATGGCTCAGGACGACATCGTCCAGACCGTGAAAGACTCCGGCCTCAAAGGCCGCGGCGGTGCAGGCTTCCCCACTGGCGTGAAGTGGGGCCTGATGCCGAAAGACGAATCCATCAACATCCGCTACCTGCTGTGCAACGCGGACGAAATGGAACCCAATACCTGGAAAGACCGCATGCTGATGGAGCAACTGCCCCATCTGCTGATCGAAGGCATGCTGATCAGTGCCCGCGCACTGAAAACCTACCGTGGCTACATCTTCCTGCGCGGCGAGTACACCACCGCCGCCAAGCACCTGAACCGTGCCGTGGAAGAAGCCAAGGCAGCAGGTCTTCTGGGCAAGAACATCCTGGGCAGCGGTTTCGATTTCGAACTGTTCGTCCACACCGGCGCCGGGCGTTACATCTGCGGTGAAGAAACCGCACTGATCAACTCCCTCGAAGGCCGCCGCGCCAACCCGCGCTCCAAGCCGCCCTTCCCTGCCGCCGTTGGCGTGTGGGGCAAGCCGACCTGCGTGAACAACGTCGAGACCCTGTGCAACGTGCCGGCGATCATTGCCGACGGCGTGGACTGGTACAAATCGTTGGCTCGCGAAGGCAGCGAAGACATGGGCACCAAGCTCATGGGCTTCTCCGGCAAGGTCAAGAATCCTGGCCTGTGGGAGCTACCATTCGGCGTGACCGCTCGCGAGCTGTTCGAAGACTACGCCGGCGGCATGCGCGACGGTTACAAGCTCAAGGCCTGGCAACCAGGCGGAGCCGGTACCGGCTTCCTGTTGCCAGAGCACCTGGATGCACAAATGTACGCCGGCGGCATCGCCAAAGTGGGCACCCGTATGGGTACCGGGCTGGCCATGGCGGTGGATGACAGCATCAACATGGTGTCCCTGCTGCGCAACATGGAGCAGTTCTTCGCTCGCGAATCCTGTGGCTTCTGCACCCCATGCCGTGACGGCCTGCCATGGAGCGTCAAGCTGCTGATGGCGATCGAGAACGGTCAAGGGCGTGCCGGCGACATCGAGACCCTGCTGGGTCTGGTCGGTTTCCTCGGCCCAGGCAAGACCTTCTGTGCTCACGCACCGGGCGCCGTGGAGCCGTTGGGCAGCGCAATCAAATACTTCCGCCATGAGTTCGAAGCCGGCATCGCGCCTGAAAGCGCCGTCGTCCCGCCTCTGGCAAAGCCGATCGTAGTCGGCGCGTAAACGCTTAAAAAAAGCGAAGGGTCCGTGCCCTTCGCTTTTCGTGCGATGACGCCTTTACCGGCTGTGTTGATTCGCGCGGATAACAAGATTCCATTAGCCACGCCCGCTGACACCGGGCCAACGAAGAACTTTGAACCATGGCCACTATCCACGTAGACGGCAAAGCGCTCGAAGTCGACGGGGCAGATAACCTGTTACAGGCATGTCTGTCGCTAGGCCTCGATATTCCGTATTTCTGCTGGCACCCTGCCCTGGGCAGCGTTGGCGCTTGCCGCCAGTGCGCGGTCAAGCAGTACACCGACGAGAACGACACCCGTGGTCGTATCGTCATGTCCTGCATGACCCCTGCCACCGACAACACCTGGATCTCCATCGACGATGAAGAATCCAAGGCCTTCCGCGCCAGTGTTGTCGAATGGCTGATGACCAACCACCCTCACGACTGCCCGGTCTGTGAAGAAGGCGGTCACTGCCACCTGCAAGACATGACGGTAATGACCGGCCACAACGAGCGCCGTTACCGCTTCACCAAGCGTACCCACCAGAACCAGCAACTGGGCCCGTTCATTTCCCACGAAATGAACCGCTGCATCGCTTGCTACCGCTGCGTGCGCTTCTATAAAGACTACGCCGGCGGCACCGACCTGGGCGTCTACGGCGCCCACGACAACGTGTACTTCGGTCGCGTTGAAGACGGCACCCTGGAAAGCGAGTTCTCCGGCAACCTCACCGAGGTCTGCCCGACCGGTGTGTTCACCGACAAGACTCACTCCGAGCGCTACAACCGCAAGTGGGACATGCAGTTCTCGCCGAGCATCTGCCATGGCTGCTCCAGCGGTTGCAACATCTCCCCGGGCGAGCGTTACGGCGAACTGCGTCGCATCGAAAACCGCTACAACGGTTCGGTGAACCAGTACTTCCTGTGCGACCGTGGCCGTTTCGGTTATGGCTACGTCAACCGCACCGACCGTCCACGTCAACCACTGCTGGCCAACGGCGCCAAGCTGAGCCTGGACGAAGCGCTGGATAAAGCCGCCGACCTGCTGCGCGGTCGCAACATCGTCGGTATCGGATCGCCTCGCGCCAGCCTGGAAAGCAACTACGCGCTGCGCGAGCTGGTCGGCGCCGAGCACTTCTACTCCGGTATCGAAGCGTCCGAACTGGAACGTATCCGTCTGGTCCTGCAGGTGTTGAAAGACAGCCCGCTGCCAGTGCCGAACATGCGCGACATCGAAGATCACGACGCCGTGTTCGTTCTCGGTGAAGACCTGACCCAAACTGCAGCGCGCATGGCCCTGGCCCTGCGTCAGTCGGTCAAGGGCAAGGCCGAAGACATGGCCGACGCCATGCGCGTTCAGCCTTGGCTCGACGCCGCGGTGAAGAACATCGGTCAGCACGCGCTGAACCCGCTGTTCATCGCCAGCCTGGCTGAAACCAAGCTCGACGACATCGCCGAAGAATGCGTTCACGCCGCTCCCGACGACCTGGCGCGCATCGGTTTCGCCGTGGCTCATGCCCTTGACGCCAGCGCGCCTGCCGTCGAAGGCCTGGACGCCGAAGCCCTGGAACTGGCCAAGCGCATCGCCGAGTCTCTGCTCGCCGCCAAGCGTCCGCTGATCATCGCCGGTACTTCCCTGGGCTCCAAAGCGCTGATCGAGGCTGCTGCCAACATCGCCAAAGCCCTGAAACTGCGCGAGAAGAACGGTTCCATCAGCCTGATCGTGCCGGAGGCCAACAGCCTCGGCCTGGCCATGCTCGGTGGCGAATCGGTCGACGCCGCGCTGCAAGCGGTCATCGACGGCAAGGCTGACGCCATCGTCGTTCTGGAAAACGATCTGTACACCCGTACCGACAAGGCTCGTGTAGATGCAGCCCTGAACGCTGCGAAAGTGCTGATCGTCGCCGACCATCAGAAGACTGCCACCAGCGATCGCGCGCACCTGGTCCTGCCAGCCGCCAGCTTTGCTGAAGGCGACGGCACCCTGGTCAGCCAGGAAGGCCGCGCCCAGCGTTTCTTCCAGGTCTTCGACCCGCAATACATGGACGCCAGCATCCTGGTCCACGAAGGCTGGCGCTGGCTGCATGCCCTGCGCGCCACCCTGCTGAACCAGGCGATCGACTGGACCCAACTGGACCACGTCACCGCCGCGGTCGCTTCCAGCACTCCACAGCTGGCCGCCATCGTCGACGCCGCACCGTCCGCCGCGTTCCGTATCAAGGGTCTGAAACTGGCCCGTGAACCGCTGCGTTACTCCGGTCGTACGGCCATGCGCGCCGACATCAGCGTGCACGAACCGCGTACCCCGCAGGACAAGGACACCGCGTTCGCCTTCTCCATGGAAGGTTACTCGGGTTCGGCCGAACCGCGTCAGCAAGTGCCGTTCGCCTGGTCTCCGGGCTGGAACTCGCCGCAGGCCTGGAACAAGTTCCAGGACGAAGTCGGTGGTCACATCCGCGCTGGCGACCCGGGCACCCGCCTGATCGAAAGCACCGGTGACTCGCTGAACTGGTTCGCCAGCGTTCCGCGTCCGTTCAACCCGGCTCAGGGTACCTGGCAGGTCGTGCCGTTCTTCCACCTGTTCGGCAGTGAAGAGAACTCTTCGAAAGCCGCTCCGGTTCAGGAACGCATTCCGGCCGCCTACGTTGCACTGGCCAAGTCCGAAGCCGACCGTCTGGGTGTCAACGACGGCGCCATGCTGAGCTTGAACGTGGCTGGCCAGACCCTGCGTCTGCCACTGCGTATCAACGAAGAACTGAGCGCAGGTCTCGTTGCACTGCCTGCGGGCATCGCCGGCATCCCGCCTGCGATCTTTGGCAAATCCGTTGACGGTCTGCAGGAGGCAGCTCAATGACCTGGTTCACTCCTGAAGTGATCGACATCATCATCGCGGTCCTCAAGGCCGTGGTGATTCTGCTCGCCGTAGTGATTTGCGGCGCCCTGCTCAGCTGGGTCGAGCGTCGTCTGCTCGCCCTCTGGCAGGACCGTTACGGTCCGAACCGTGTCGGTCCGTTCGGCGCGTTCCAGATCGCCGCGGACATGATCAAGATGTTCTTCAAGGAAGACTGGACCCCGCCGTTCGCCGACAAGATGATCTTCACCCTGGCACCGGTCGTGGCCATGAGCGCCCTGCTGATTGCCTTCGCGATCATCCCGATCACCCCGACCTGGGGCGTGGCGGATCTGAACATCGGTATCCTGTTCTTCTTCGCCATGGCCGGTCTGTCGGTCTACGCGGTGCTGTTCGCCGGCTGGTCGAGCAACAACAAGTTCGCCCTGCTGGGCAGCTTGCGTGCCTCGGCCCAGACCGTGTCGTACGAAGTGTTCATGGGCCTGTCGCTGATGGGCATCGTGATCCAGGTCGGCTCGTTCAACATGCGCGACATCGTCGACTACCAGGCTCAGCACCTGTGGTTCATCATCCCGCAGATCTTCGGTTTCCTGACCTTCTTCATCGCCGGCGTCGCCGTGACTCACCGTCACCCGTTCGACCAGCCGGAAGCGGAACAGGAACTGGCCGACGGTTACCACATTGAATACGCCGGCATGAAATGGGGCATGTTCTTCGTGGGCGAGTACATCGGCATCGTGCTGATCTCCGCCCTGCTGGTGACCCTGTTCTTCGGTGGCTGGCACGGTCCGTTCGGCATCCTGCCGCAGATCCCGTTCATCTGGTTCGCACTGAAAACCGGTTTCTTCATCATGATGTTCATCCTGCTGCGCGCCTCGATTCCGCGCCCACGGTATGACCAAGTGATGGATTTCAGCTGGAAGTTCTGCCTGCCGCTGACCCTCGTCAACATGCTGGTGACCGCTGCGATCGTGTTGCTCAACACGCCCGCCGTCGCGGCTCAGTGAGGATAGAGAATCATGAAGTACATTTTTGACATCGTGCATGGCCTCTACACCCAGCTTCGCAGCCTGGTGATGATTTTCGGCCATGCCTTCCGCAAGCGCGACACGCTGCAGTACCCGGAAGAACCGGTCTACCTGCCGCCGCGCTACCGTGGCCGTATCGTCCTGACCCGCGACCCCGACGGTGAAGAGCGTTGCGTAGCCTGCAACCTGTGCGCCGTGGCTTGCCCGGTCGGTTGCATCTCGCTGCAGAAAGCTGAAACCGAAGACGGTCGCTGGTACCCGGACTTCTTCCGCATCAACTTCTCGCGCTGCATTTTCTGCGGCCTCTGCGAGGAAGCCTGCCCGACCACCGCGATCCAGCTGACGCCGGATTTCGAAATGGCCGAGTTCAAACGTCAGGACCTGGTTTACGAGAAAGAAGATCTGCTGATCTCCGGCCCCGGCAAAAACCCTGATTACAACTTCTATCGCGTTGCAGGTATGGCGATTGCCGGTAAGCCGAAAGGCACCGCGCAGAACGAAGCCGAACCGATCAACGTGAAGAGCTTGCTGCCTTAAGGAAGAAAGATGGAATTCGCTTTCTATTTCGCATCGGGTATCGCTGTGGTGTCCACGCTTCGCGTGATCACCAACACCAACCCCGTGCACGCCCTGCTCTACCTGATCATTTCGCTGATCGCCGTGGCCATGACGTTCTTCGCCCTCGGCGCACCGTTTGCCGGTGTTCTGGAAGTGATCGCCTACGCTGGCGCCATCATGGTGCTGTTCGTGTTCGTGGTCATGATGCTGAACCTGGGCCCGGCCTCGGTTCAGCAGGAGCGCGTCTGGCTCAAACCCGGTATCTGGGGCGGCCCGGTCGCCCTCGCCGCGCTGCTGCTGGTTGAACTGCTGTATGTGCTGTTCTCCCACCAGAGCGGTCAGGCCGTCGGCCACACCACCGTAGACGCCAAGGCCGTGGGCATCAGCCTGTTCGGTCCTTACCTGCTGGTGGTCGAACTCGCCTCGATGCTGCTGCTCGCCGCAGCCGTCACGGCGTTCCACTTGGGCCGCAACGAAGCCAAGGAGCAATGACGATGCCTGCTATCCCTATGGAGCATGGTCTGGCGGTCGCCGGCATCCTGTTCTGCCTCGGTCTGGTCGGCCTGATGGTCCGCCGCAACATTCTCTTCGTGCTGATGAGCCTGGAGGTCATGATGAATGCCTCCGCACTGGCGTTCATCGTTGCCGGCAGCCGCTGGGCGCAGCCGGATGGACAGATCATGTTCATCCTGGTGATCAGCCTTGCAGCCGCCGAGGCCAGTATTGGCCTGGCGATCCTGTTGCAGCTGTATCGCCGCTTCCACACGCTCGATATCGACGCTGCCAGTGAGATGCGCGGATGAACCTACTCTTTCTGACTTTCGTATTCCCCCTGATCGGTTTCCTGCTGCTGTCGTTCTCCCGTGGACGCATCTCGGAAAACCTCGCGGCCCTGATCGGCGTCGGCTCCATCGGCCTGTCGGCGATCGTGACCGCTTACGTGATCTGGCAATTCAACGTCGCCCCGCCGCAAGGCGGTCACTACACCCAGGTGTTGTGGCAGTGGATGGCGGTGGAAGGCTTCACGCCGAACTTCGCCCTGTACCTGGATGGTCTGTCCGTGACCATGCTCGGTGTGGTGGTTGGTGTTGGCTTCCTGATCCACCTGTTCGCGTCCTGGTACATGCGCGGTGAAAACGGTTACTCGCGTTTCTTCGCCTACACCAACCTGTTTATCGCCAGCATGCTGTTCCTGGTGCTGGGCGATAACCTGTTGTTCCTGTACTTCGGCTGGGAAGGCGTGGGCCTGTGCTCCTACCTGTTGATCGGTTTCTACTACAGCAACCGCAACAACGGTAACGCCGCACTCAAAGCCTTCATCGTGACCCGTATCGGTGACGTGTTCATGGCCATCGGCCTGTTCATTCTGTTCGCCCAGCTGGGCACGCTGAACGTTCAGGAACTGCTGGTGCTGGCACCGCAGAAATTCCAGGCTGGCGACACCTGGATGGTCCTGGCCACCCTGATGCTGCTCGGTGGTGCCGTCGGTAAATCCGCGCAACTGCCGCTGCAAACCTGGCTGGCGGACGCGATGGCCGGTCCTACCCCGGTTTCGGCACTGATCCACGCCGCGACCATGGTGACCGCCGGTGTCTACCTGATCGCCCGTACCCACGGCCTGTTCACCCTGGCGCCGGAGATCCTGCACCTGGTCGGCATCGTTGGTGGCGTGACCCTGGTCCTGGCCGGTTTCGCAGCCCTGGTTCAGACCGACATCAAGCGTATCCTCGCCTACTCGACCATGAGCCAGATCGGCTACATGTTCCTGGCCCTGGGCGTTGGCGCCTGGGACGGCGCGATCTTCCACCTGATGACCCACGCCTTCTTCAAGGCCCTGCTGTTCCTTGCTTCCGGTGCGGTGATCGTTGCCTGCCACCACGAGCAGGACATCTTCAAGATGGGTGGCCTGTGGAAGAAACTGCCTCTGGCCTACGCCAGCTTCATCGTCGGCGGCGCGGCCCTGGCGGCCCTGCCACTGGTGACCGCAGGCTTCTACTCCAAGGACGAAATCCTCTGGGAAGCGTTTGCCAGCGGTAACCACGGTCTGCTCTACGCAGGTCTGGTCGGCGCGTTCATGACCTCGCTCTACACCTTCCGCCTGATCTTCATCGCGTTCCACGGTGAAGCGAAGACCGAAGCCCACGCCGGTCACGGCATTGCCCACTGGCTGCCACTGTCGGTGCTGATCGTGCTGTCGACTTTCGTCGGCGCCATGATCGTTCCGCCACTGCACGGCGTGCTGCCGGAGAGCGTCGGCCATGCCGGCGGCGAAGCCAAGCACAGCCTGGAAATCGCCTCGGGCGCCATCGCCCTGGCCGGTATCCTGCTGTCCGCCCTGCTGTTCCTGGGCAAGCGTCGCTTCGTGACCGCCGTCGCCAACAGCGGCATCGGCCGTATCCTGTCGGCCTGGTGGTTCGCTGCCTGGGGCTTCGACTGGATCTACGACAAACTGTTCGTCAAGCCATACCTGGCGATCAGCCACATCCTGCGCAAAGACCCGCTCGACCAGACCATCGGTCTGATCCCGCGCATGGCCAAAGGCGGTCACACAGCCCTGAGCCGTACCGAGACCGGTCAACTGCGTTGGTATGCCGCCTCGATGGCTGCTGGTGCCGTGCTGGTAATTGGCGCCGTCGTGCTGGTAGCGGTCTGATATGAACCTTGCGAACTTGCGAAAGGAATTGAGCCCGTCATGATTCTGCCTTGGCTAATCCTGATCCCCTTCATCGGCGGCCTGCTGTGCTGGCTGGGTGAGCGCTTCGGCGCCACCCTCCCCCGCTGGATTGCGCTGTTGACCATGTCCCTGGAACTCGCCCTCGGCCTCTGGCTGTGGGCCCATGGCGACTATTCGTTTGCTCCGGCACCAGGTGCCGATCCGACCTGGGTGATTGAATTCAAACACGTCTGGATCCAGCGCTTCGGCATCAACGTGCACCTGGCCCTCGACGGCCTGTCGCTGCTGATGATCCTGCTGACCGGTCTGCTGGGTGTCCTCTCGGTACTCTGCTCGTGGAAAGAGATTCAACGTCACGTTGGCTTCTTCCACCTGAACCTGATGTGGATCCTGGGCGGTGTCGTCGGCGTATTCCTCGCCCTCGACCTGTTCATGTTCTTCTTCTTCTGGGAAATGATGCTGGTGCCGATGTACTTCCTCATCGCGCTCTGGGGTCACAGTTCTTCGGACGGCAAGAAAACCCGGATCTACGCGGCAACCAAGTTCTTCATCTTCACTCAGGCTTCCGGCCTGATCATGCTGGTGGCGATCCTGGGTCTGGTACTGGTCAACTTCAACGACACCGGCGTGATTACCTTCAACTACGCCGATCTGTTGAAAACCAAGATGTCGACGACCACCGAGTACATCCTGATGCTCGGCTTCTTCATCGCCTTCGCGGTCAAGCTGCCGGTCGTACCGTTCCACTCCTGGTTGCCTGACGCTCACGCCCAGGCGCCGACCGCAGGTTCCGTGGACCTGGCCGGTATCTTGCTGAAAACCGCTGCCTACGGTCTGCTGCGTTTCGCCCTGCCGCTGTTCCCGAACGCTTCGGCCGAGTTCGCGCCGATCGCCATGACCCTGGGTCTGATCGGGATCTTCTACGGTGCGTTCCTGGCGTTCGCACAAACCGACATCAAGCGTCTGATCGCCTTCTCGTCCGTTTCCCACATGGGCTTCGTACTGATCGGCATCTACTCCGGCAGCCAACTGGCGCTGCAGGGCGCGGTGATGCAGATGCTGGCTCACGGTCTGTCGGCCGCGGCACTCTTTATCCTGAGTGGCCAGCTGTACGAACGCACCCACACCCGCGACATGCGTGAGATGGGTGGCCTGTGGTCGAAGATCGCTTACCTGCCGGCCCTCAGCCTGTTCTTCGCGGCGGCTTCCCTGGGTCTGCCGGGTACCGGTAACTTCGTCGGCGAGTTCCTGATCCTGATCGGCACCTTCTCGTTCGCTCCGTGGGTCACCGTGATCGCAACCACCGGCCTGGTGTTCGGTTCGGTCTACTCGCTGATCATGATCCACCGTGCGTACTTCGGTCCGGCCAAATCGGACGCGGTGCTGCATGGCATGGACGGTCGCGAAATGATCATGGTGGTCGGTCTGGCAGCGCTGCTGATCTACATCGGCGTCTACCCGCAACCGTTCCTCGATACCTCTGCCGCTACGATGCATGGCGTGCAGCAATGGCTCGGCACCGCCTTCACTCAACTCGCTTCGGCCCGGTAAGAGCGCTATGGAATTCACGATTCAACACTTTATTGCGCTTGCGCCATTGTTGATCACCAGCGCCACGATCATCGTGGTGATGCTGGCTATCGCCTGGCGCCGCAACCACTCCCAGACCTTCCTGCTGTCGGTGGCGGGTCTGAACCTGGCTTTGCTGTCGATCCTGCCGGCCCTGAAAGTCGCGCCACTGGCCGTGACCCCATTGCTGCAGATCGACACCTTCGCCTGCCTGTACATGGCGCTGATCCTGGTCGCCACCCTCGCCTGTGTAACCCTCGCCCACGCCTACCTCGGCGATGGCGGTTCGGGTTACCCGGGCAACCGTGAAGAACTGTACCTGCTGATCCTGATGGCCGCCGCCGGTGGCCTGGTTCTGGTCAGCGCGCAACACCTGGCCGGATTGTTCATCGGCCTGGAGCTGCTGTCGGTACCGGTCTACGGTCTGGTGGCCTACGCCTTCTTCAACAAGCGTTCGCTGGAAGCCGGCATCAAGTACATGGTGCTGTCGGCGGCCGGTTCCGCGTTCCTGCTGTTCGGTATGGCCCTGCTCTACGCTGACGCCGGCTCCCTGAGCTTCGTCGGCATCGGCCAGGCCCTGGCGGCCACCGGCATGCCGAGTTCGCTGGCGCAACTGGGCCTGGGCATGATGCTGATCGGCCTGGCGTTCAAACTGTCGCTGGTTCCGTTCCACCTCTGGACTCCGGACGTCTACGAAGGTGCTCCGGCACCGGTGGCGGCGTTCCTGGCAACCGCCTCGAAGGTGGCAGTGTTCGCGGTGATGGTGCGTCTGTTCCAGATCTCGCCAGCGGCGAGCAGCGGCGTGCTGAGCAACGTACTGACCATCATCGCCATCGCGTCGATCCTGTTCGGTAACCTGCTGGCCCTGACCCAGAGCAACCTCAAGCGTCTGCTGGGTTACTCGTCCATCGCTCACTTCGGTTACCTGCTGATCGCCCTGGTGGCGAGCAAGGGTCTGGCCGTGGAAGCCATCGGCGTGTACCTGGTCACCTACGTGATCACCAGCCTCGGCGCCTTCGGCGTGATCACCCTGATGTCCTCGCCGTACAACGGTCGTGACGCGGATGCCCTGTACGAATACCGCGGCCTGTTCTGGCGCCGTCCGTACCTGACCGCCGTACTGACCGTGATGATGCTGTCCCTGGCCGGTATCCCGCTGACCGCGGGCTTCATCGGCAAGTTCTACATCATCGCCACCGGTGTCGAGTCGCACCAATGGTGGCTGGTCGGCTCCCTGGTACTGGGCAGCGCCATCGGCGTGTTCTACTACCTGCGCGTCATGGTCACCCTGTACCTGATCGAACCGAACCTGCGTCGCCACGATGCGCAACTGCACTGGGAACAACGTGCAGGCGGCGTGATGCTGCTGGCCATCGCGGTCCTGGCCTTCTTCCTCGGCCTGTACCCACAACCGCTGCTGAACCTGGTTCAGCAATCGGGTCTGGCGGGTTGATCGTCTAGGCACTTTTGGCAGTAAACAGAAACGGCACCTTCGGGTGCCGTTTTTGTTTTTGTGGGATTTGTTACCGCTGCCCTGCCCTCCTTCTGCAATTCCCGAAAGGTCATGCGAGATTCCCCGTTTTGTCCTACAGCGGAAAATCGAACATTGGGTTTATCGTTTGTGGCTACTGAATGGAGTACCCCAAAAGGAGAGGGAATGATGAAACGCGACATCTTCCATGAATTGATGGACGGCCTCGAATCTTTGGCAGAAGAGCGCCAACAAACGACTTCAACGCGACCCTATAACGCCAAAACTACCCATATGTCACTCATTTGCTCCGAGGCCCAGTGCGACTTTGCAGGTCAAAAAAATTCTGGCTATATTTGTCCAGAATACGGGAGGCAAATCATGATCATTGTTCCGCTGGCCGAAGCCAAAAACAATTTATCCAAACTCGTCGATGACGCCGCCGCCGGAAAAATCATCACGATCGCCAAACACGGCCGACCACTTGCCCGGCTGGTTCCAGTGGAGCGACCACGCGGGCAACGAATCGGCGCGATGAAAGGCAAACTCGTCCTTGCCGATGACTTCGATGCGGCCCTGCCGGACGACTTGCTGGATGCCTTCGAAGGGCACCACGCTTGAGGGTCTTGCTGGATACTCATGTTCTGCTCTGGGCTTTGGCCGACGATCAGAAGTTATCTGACAAAGCGCGAATGCTCATAAACAACGCCGCAGAAATCTATGTCAGCGCCGCGAGCTTCTGGGAAATTGCGATCAAGGTTGGCCTGGGGAAGCTCAGCGTTGATCTGGAAGAAATTCGCCAATACTGCCTCGAGAGTGGATTCATTGAATTGCCGGTTTCGTCGGAGCACGCCATCGCGGTGAAGGATCTCGAACCCCATCATCGAGATCCGTTCGACCGACTCATCGTGGCGACCGCCATGACGGAACCCATGAAGCTTCTGACTTCCGACACGATCATGACCAGATACACACCGTTGGCGATATTGATTTAATGCAAAACCAACAATACGGCACCTTCGGGTGCCGTTTTGCATTTTTGAGGTCCAACAGGTCGAACTCTCGTGCGCCAGACACTGAAACGCAAAATTTTCCCCTAAAGAAAACGGCACCCGAAGGTGCCGTTCAACGTTGTCACTGCGAGCTTTACTTACGCGCCTCCGCCCACGACTTCAGCAGCTCGTTGTAGCCCACGGTTTCGCCCTGAGGCTTCTCGTTAGCCAGTTTCGGCTTCGGTGCGCCCGGCTGGTCGAACCAGTATTGCGCATCGCGCTCCGGATTCATTTTCGGTGCGCAGGTGGCCTGTGCCTTCGAACGTTCCAGACGGGTCATGATCGCGTCCTGATCCTTGGCCAGTCCGTCCAGTGCCTGTTGCGGGGTTTTCTCGCCGCTTGCAGCTTCGGCGATATGGCTCCACCACAGTTGCGCCAGACGCGGATAGTCCGGCACGTTGGTCCCGGTCGGAGACCATTGCACGCGGGCCGGGCTGCGGTAGAACTCGACAAGACCACCGAGTTTCGGTGCCAGGTCGGTCATCGCCTGGGAGTTGATGTCCGACTCGCGGATCGGCGTCAGGCCGACGATGGTTTTCTTCAGCGAAACGGTTTTCGACGTCACGAACTGCGCGTACAGCCAGGCCGCCAGTTTCTGCTTCTCAGGCGTGGACTTCATGAAGGTCCAGGAACCCACGTCCTGATACCCAAGCTTCATGCCCTCTTCCCAGTAAGGTCCCTTCGGCGAAGGCGCCATCCGCCATTTCGGCGTGCCATCGGCATTCATGACCGCCAGGCCAGGCTTGGTCATGTCGGCAGTGAACGCGGTGTACCAGAAGATCTGCTGGGCGATGTTGCCTTGGGACGGTACCGGACCCGATTCGGAGAAGGTCATGCCCGCCGCTTCCGGTGGCGCGTACTTCTTCAGCCAGTCGACGTATTTGGTAGTGGCGAACACCGCCGCCGGACCATTGGTGTCGCCACCGCGAGTCACGCTGGAACCCACCGGATGGCAATCCTCGACGCGGATGCCCCACTCGTCCACCGGCAAGCCGTTGGGGATACCCTTGTCGCCGCCACCGGCCATGGAAAACCAGGCATCGGTGAAGCGCCAGCCCAGGGACGGGTCTTTCTTGCCGTAGTCCATGTGCCCGTAGACACGCTTGCCGTCGATTTCCTTGACGTCTTCGCTGAAGAACTTGGCGATGTCTTCATAGGCCGACCAGTTGATCGGTACGCCCAGCTCGTAGCCGTACTTCTCCTTGAACTTGGCCTTGAGGTCCGGACGTTCGAACCAGTCGGCGCGGAACCAGTACAGGTTGGCGAACTGCTGGTCAGGCAATTGATAGATCTTGCCGTCGGGCGCGGTGGTAAAGGAAATACCGATGAAGTCCTTGATATCCAGGGTCGGCGAGGTGAAGTTCTTGCCTTCGTTGGCCATCAGGTCGGTGATCGATTCGGTCTTGCCGTAGCGGAAGTGCGTACCGATCAGGTCCGAGTCGTTGACCCAGCCGTCATAGATGTTCTTGTCCGACTGCATCACCGTCTGCATCTTTTCCACCACGTCGCCTTCCTGCAGCAGATCGTGGGTCAGCTTGATCCCGGTGATTTCACTGAACGCCTTGGCCAGGACCTTGGACTCGTACTCGTGGGTGGCGATGGTTTCCGACACCACCTTGATGTTCATCCCGCGGAACGGCTCGGCCGCCTTGATGAACCACTTCAGTTCTTCCAGCTGTTGATCGGCCGTCAGCGTGGACGGCTTGAATTCGCTTCCAATCCATTTCTTCGCAGCATCTTCGTAAGCATCGGCCCAGGCCGAAGCGCTCAAACCGCTGAGTGCCAGCAGGGCTGCCAATGAAATGCTATGTCGCAGCTTATTGTTTTTGTCGAACATAGAGACCTCCTGTTTAATTTTCGGAGCAACATTGCCGAGCGATTCGACTAGCCCCAACGCATCACCACCAACAGCCACACCAGGGACAACGCGAACGCTACCCAGATGCTCCAGTCGGTCACGCCGATTACCAGCAAATGCAGGTAGGCGCTGCCGAGAAGACCGATAAACAAGCGATCGCCACGGGTCGTGGCAATCGGCAGAAAACCTCGCCGAAGTACGCTCGGCGATCGCAACTCCCAGGTGGTCATGACCACCAGGATCAAACCGATCACGCAGAAAAATGCCGCCGTCGGGACGGTCCAGCTCATCCATTCCATCATCAGTTCCTCATACCCGGCCCAGGGCAAAGCCCTTGGCCACATGGTTGCGAACAAACCAGATCACCAGCATGCCCGGCAGAATGGTCAGCACCCCCGCCGCCGCCAGCACGCCCCAGTCGATCCCGGAGGCCGAGACGGTGCGGGTCATCACCGCCGCGATCGGCTTGGCGTTCACTGACGTCAAGGTGCGCGCCAGCAGCAGCTCGACCCAGGAAAACATGAAGCAGAAAAACGCCGTCACGCCGATGCCGGAGCCGATCAGGGGGATGAAAATCTTCACGAAGAACTTGGGGAAACTGTAGCCGTCGATGTAGGCCGTTTCGTCGATCTCCTTCGGAACACCGGACATGAAGCCTTCGAGAATCCACACCGCCAACGGCACGTTGAACAGGCAGTGCGCCAGCGCCACGGCGATGTGGGTGTCGAACAGGCCGATCGAGGAATACAGCTGGAAGAACGGCAGCAGGAACACTGCCGGTGGTGCCATGCGGTTGGTCAGCAGCCAGAAGAACAGGTGCTTGTCACCCAGGAAGCGGTAGCGCGAGAACGCATAGGCCGCCGGCAACGCCACGGTCAGGGAAATGATCGTGTTGAGGGTCACGTAATACGCCGAGTTGATGTAACCGGTGTACCAGCTCGGATCGGTGAAGATCACCTTGTAGTTGGCCAGGGTGAAATCCTGTGGGAAAAGTGTCAGGCCGCCGAGGATTTCGGTGTTGCTCTTGAAGGACATGTTCAGCAGCCAGTAGATCGGCACCAGCACGAACAGGATGTACAGCAGCAGTGGAATCAGCTTTCTTTTGCTCATGGCGCGGGCCTCAACGGTTGGCGTCAGAGTGAGTCATGGCGGTGTAGAACAGCCAGGACACCAACAGGATGATCAGGAAGTACACCAGCGAAAACGCTGCCGCCGGCCCCAGGTCGAATTGCCCCACCGCCATCTGTGTCAGGGTCTGGCTGAGGAAGGTCGTGGCGTTGCCCGGCCCGCCGCCGGTCAGCACGAACGGCTCGGTGTAGATCATGAAACTGTCCATGAAGCGCAGCATCACCGCGATCAGCAGCACACTTTTGAGCTTGGGCAACTGGATGTGCCGGAACACCGCCCAGGCCGAGGCCCGGTCAATCCGCGCCGCCTGGTAGTACACGTCCGGAATGGCCCGCAGCCCCGAGAAGCACAACAGCGCCACCAGCGAGGTCCAGTGCCAGACATCCATCACCAGCACGGTGACCCAGGCGTCCATGGTGTTGGCCGCGTAGTTGTAGCTGATGCCCATGGCGTTGAGCGCCGAACCGAGCAGGCCGATGTCGGCCCGACCGAAAATCTGCCAGATGGTGCCGACCACGTTCCACGGGATCAGCAGCGGGATAGCCAGGACGATCAGCACCACCGATGACCAGCGGCCCTTGGTCGGCATGGTCAGCGCGATGGCGATCCCCAGCGGAATTTCGATCAACAGCACGCAGGCCGAATAGATGAACTGACGCAGCAGCGAGTCATGCAGGCGCGGGTCGAGTAGCACCTGTTTGTACCAGTCGGCGCCGACGAAGTAGCGGCTGGACTGGTCGAAGATGTCCTGCACCGAATAGTTGACCACGGTCATCATCGGGATCACCGCACTGAACGCCACCAGCAGGAACACCGGCAACACCAGCCACCAGGCCTTGTTGTTCTGTACCTTGTTCATGGCTGCACCTCCCCGATCGCTTGCGCTTGCAGCAGGAACTCGTCGGCATAGACCATCAGCCACTGCGCCGGAAAACTGATGTAGGCCGTGCCTTCGGGCACCGGTTTGTCTTCGGCCAGGCGCACTTTCAGCGGCGCGCCGTCCAGGTTGAGGGTGACGATCTTGTAGGTCCCGAGGTCTTCGACATGTACGACTTTTGCCCGCAGCGCGTCATCGAAGGGTTCTTCCCACACATGGACGAACTCCGGGCGAATGCCGACCTTCAGGGTTTGCCAAGTGGTCTCGGCGATGCGCTTCTGCATGGCCTCCGACAGCGGCAAGTGGGTCGAGGCGAAACCGACGCCGCCCGGTTGCGGCTGTACCTCGATCAGGTTCATGCCAGGGCTGCCGATGAAATAGCCGACGAAGGTATGGCTCGGCCGCTCGAACAATTCCCGCGGCGTGCCGAACTGCACGATCTGCCCGCCGTACATCACCGCGATCTTGTCGGCGAAGGTCGAAGCCTCCAGCTGATCGTGGGTGACGTAGACCATGGTGATGTTGAACTGCTCGTGGATCTGCTTGAGCTTGCGCCGCAGCTTCCACTTCAGGTGCGGGTCGATCACCGTCAGCGGCTCGTCGAATAGGATCGCCGACACATCGTCGCGTACCAAGCCACGGCCCATGGAGACTTTCTGTTTCTCGTCGGCGGTGAGGTTGCGGGCCTTTTTGCTGAGCAGGTTCTGCAGGTCGAGGACTTCGGCGATTTCCTGCACCTTGGTATGAATTTTCGCTTCGGCCATGCCCTGGTTGCGCAGCGGGAAAGCCAGGTTGTCGAACACCGTCATGGTGTCGTAGACCACCGGGAACTGGAAAACCTGGGCGATGTTGCGCTTCTCCGGCGTCAGGTCGTTGACCGCCTTGCCGTCGAACAGCACATGGCCCTGGGACGGGCTGAGCAGGCCGGAAATGATGTTGAGCAAGGTCGACTTGCCGCAGCCCGACGGGCCGAGCAAGGCAAACGCGCCGCCCTGCTCCCAGATATGGTCCATCTCGCGGATCGCGTAATCCTCGGGACCGCTCGGTGTGCTGGTGTAGCTGTGGGCGAGGTTCTGCAAACGGATTTCGGCCATCAGGCAACCCTCGCGACACGCCGGCCCGGCGCCTGAACCAGGCTCCCCTGCGTATCGAACACAAACAGTTTATGGGTCGGGATGTAGATGCGGATTGGCGCATCGACGTCGTATTCGTGAACGCCGGGCAGGTGCAGCACCAGCAGGAAATGCTCGTTGCGCACATGCAGGAAGGTTTCCGAGCCGCTGATTTCGGCGACTTCGACGGTCACCGCCAGTTCCAGGTCGTCGTCGTTGCTCGGCACCAGCGAGATGTGGCTGGGGCGCACGCCGAAGCGGAATTCGCCCTCGCCCACTGGCCGCAAGTCGACGTTCAACGGGAAATGCACGAAATTGGCGAAACTCACTTCGTTGCCGGCGATGCGCCCCGGCATCAGATTGATCGGCGGCTCGGAAAACAGCTCGGCCGCCAGCACGGTCTGTGGCTGGTGGTAGACCGCCGTCGACTGGCCGCTCTGAATCACCCGGCCTTCGTGAAGAATGGTGGTGGTGCCGCCCAGGGCCAGCGCTTCGTTGGGTTCGGTGGTGGCGTATATGGCGATGGTGTGGCGCGCCTTGAACAGCTCGCGCATTTCCTGGCGCAGCTCTTCGCGCAGCTTGTAGTCGAGGTTGACCAGCGGTTCGTCGAACAGCACCAGTTCGGCATCCTTGACCAGCGCCCGAGCCATGGCCGTGCGCTGTTGCTGGCCACCGGAGAGTTCCAGGGGGTAGCGCTTGAGGAATTTCTCGATGCGCAACATCTTCGCGGTTTCCAGCACCTTGCTCTGGATCTGTTCGTTGGACACACCGGCCTGGCGCAGCGGCGAGGCGATGTTCTCGAAGACGGTCATGGTCGGGTAGTTGATGAACTGCTGATAGACCATCGACACGTTGCGCAGACGCACCGGGCGCTGGGTGACATCGACGCCGTTCATCAGCACGCGACCGCTGTCGGGCTTGTCCAGCCCGGCCATCAGACGCATGAGACTGGTCTTGCCGGACAGCGTACGTCCCAGCAAAACGTTGAAGGATCCGGGTTCGAAACTGAGGCACGCATCGTCAATCCAGGTCTGGCCCTCGACGGTGCGGCTGACATGCTCCAGGGTTAATGACATGGCTCGGCCTTTTTTATTTTTTGGAGTCAAGCGACCGGAGCTAAATAGCGACATTCGTGCCAGAAATCGCATGTCATTGATAAAGCTGAAGATTGTTGAAAATGGAGAGCGATTGGCTTTCGATGCTGAACACAAATGAACAATTGAGGCTGAACAACTGAACACTTGAACGATTGACAATGAACATTAGTGAACAACACTCTATTACTCGTTCGCTAATCCTTTGTAGGGGGTTGCGGCGTTGATAAAAACAATAAGAGCTATCCACTGCCATGGCCGCACCTGCCCCCGCGTTATCCCATGACGCCATCATCCAGGACTCCTGGTCCCGTTGCCGTGCGTTCGGGCTGAGCCATCAGAGCACGCCGGCCTTCGATCAGCTGCCGGCCGCCGACATCGCGCACTTGCTGGAGAGCCAGCATTCACTGGTGCAGACCACCCACCAGGAAGTGCTGCCCTACTACGAGAACATCCTCAGCAATTCCAATTGCCTGATCATGCTCGCCGACAATCAGGGCCAGGTGCTGACGTCCTGGGGTACCCAGCGGTTCATCGAGCCGGGCCTGGCCCGCGGGTTTGCCGCCGGCGCCAGCTGGATGGAGCGTTGCAGCGGGACCAACGCCATTGGCACCGCGCTGGCTTGCGAGCAGGCGGTGCACATCGAGCACGATGAACACTTCCTCAAGGCCAACCGCTTCATGACCGGCTCCGCCGCGCCGATCTTCGATGCCGAGCGCAAGGTCATTGCCGTGCTGGACGTGTCCAGCGACAGCTACCTGCCGCCGTCCCACACCCTGGGCATGGTCAAGATGATGAGTCAGACCGTGGAAAACCGGCTGATCCTCAATCTGTTCCACGGCCAGCATTTCCAGCTGACGTTCAACACCGGTCTGAACAACCTCGACTCGCAGTGGGCCGGGCTGTTGATCTTCGATGAGAGTGGCCAGGTACTGTCGGCCAATCGTCGCGCCGACAACCTGTTGGGCGTGCGTTTGTCGCGGGTCAGTGTCGAAAGCCTGTTCAAGGTGTCGCTACTGGAACTGCTCAACCAACCCGAAGGCCTGCCCTTCTCGCTCCAGGCCTCGGGGCGCAATCGCTTTCAGTGCCTGCTCAAACGTCCGCAGCAGACGTCGATTCAGCCCAGGGTGTTTGTTGAAACCAAGCGTGCCGAACCCGTCGCGGCGGTGCCGGCCAGCATCAGCCTCAGTACCCTGCACTTTGGCGACAGTCGCGTGGAAAAAGCCGTGCGTCAGGCCGAACGCCTGTTGGAGAAAGACATTCCGTTGCTGATCCACGGAGAAACCGGGGTCGGCAAGGAAGTCTTCGTCAAGGCCTTGCATCAAGCCAGTTCGCGCAACAAACAGTCGCTCATTGCCGTCAACTGTGCGGCGATTCCCGCCGAACTGGTGGAGTCCGAGCTGTTCGGCTACGAGAAAGGCGCGTTCACCGGCGCCAACCAGAAAGGCAGCATCGGCCTGATCCGCAAGGCCGACAAAGGCACCCTGTTCCTCGATGAGATCGGCGACATGCCGCTGCCGACCCAGGCGCGGTTGCTGCGCGTGTTGCAGGAGCGTTGCGTGCAACCGGTGGGCAGCAGCGAGCTGTTCCCGGTGGACATCCGCATCATTTCCGCGACCAACCGTTCGTTGCGCGAGCAGGTGCAATTGGGGCGTTTTCGCGAGGACCTGTATTACCGCATCGGCGGCCTGACCCTGGAACTGCCGCCATTGCGCGAACGCAGTGACAAGCAGGCGCTGTTCAAACGCTTGTGGGAACAACACCGCGAGACCAGTCAATGGGCGGGTTTGAGCCGTGAGGTGCTGGAGCTGTTCGACCGCCACCCCTGGCCGGGAAACCTGCGGCAGGTCAGCAGCGTGATGCAGGTAGCATTGGCCATGGCCGAGGAACAGCCGGTGCGGCCAGAGCATTTGCCGGATGATTTTTTTGTCGATCTGGAGATGGAGCCGATCGAGACGCCGGAGCCGCTGGCGGTGGACCTGGATGATGCCGAGGACCTGAATCGGCAGTTGCAGGCGGTGGGGGGCAATATTTCCCATCTGGCGCGGCGGTTGGGGGTTAGCCGCAATACCCTTTACAAGCGGTTGCGTCAGGCAGAATGACAAGTAAGCCAAACTGGCTGTCCAGTTGCCCATGAGCGACCACAAATAGGCATAGTTCCCTATTTCACTGCTTGAATTGAATCGCTCTGGAACACCCCATTCATTTGTCCAATATGGGGAAGGTAGATCTTACCGGAACGTCGGCTGGGCGTACGCTGCTGACGCGATACCAAGTGTGCGGAGGCCAACAAGCACAACTACTAACATTATGAGGCCTGCGCCAATAGCTACACCGAACCCTGCTCGTGCGCCATAAGCGTCGATGATTAGACCCGAAAGTACTCCACCGAGAGCTACACCGATGCTAATACCTGTTGTCATCCACGTTAATCCTTCGGTGATTCTGGATGGTGGAACGATAATCGTACCTAAATTCATGACAATAACCATCGTTGGTGCGAATGACATGCCCGCAACAAAAAGCATCCCCGCCAAAAAGTAGACGTCCGGTGAGAGAATAGGCAATACGGCTGTTGATGCCGTTATCAGTATTCCAATAAAAAACTGCTTTTCAATTGACAGGGAAAACCTCAATGCACCGAACGTCAGGCCAGCGATCATTGAGCCAAGAGCATAAGCTGCCAGGATAAAGCTTGCAGACGTTGGCCAACCTTGTGCGTTGGCAAAAGCGACAACAGCCACATCAATTGATCCGCCAATCACACCCATCGCTAGCAGAGCCAAAACGATGGTGCGAATACCGGGTATCAGTAAGGTCGAGCTTGCGTTCCTCCTGACGCCCACGACGACCTTCGGTTCTGTCTGCCGCTGCAGAAGAAAAGCCGTCACGCCGACAACCAGCAACAAGACGGCGACAAGAGGCCCGGCTTCGGCGAAAAAGCTGACGCTCAAACTAATAGCAAATGGTGGGCCAATGATAAAGGCAAGTTCAGTTAGAACCGTGTCCAGGGAGAAAGCCGTGTGTAACTGCGGCTTGCCACGGAAAAGCTGCGTCCAGCGTGCCCTTATCATGGCGGGCATGCTCGGCATCGTGCCCGCCAATGCCGCAAGAATAAACAGAAGTGTGGCCGGTGCTCTCATATAGACGGCAATGATCAGCGCCAACAACATACCAATGCTGAAGGCCGTCACAAAGGGCAGCACCCGACTCTGGCCCCGCTGATCAACGAGCTTCGACACTTGCGGGCCGATCAGCGCATTCGCCAAGGTAAAAGTACCGGCGACCGAGCCCGCCAGCCAATAAAGACCCGTCTGCTGCACCAGCATGGTGATGATGCCAATGCCGATCATTGCTTGTGGCAGACGGGCAATGGAACTCGCGATCACCAACCCCATGACGCCCGGGGTGGTGAGAAGTTCGCGGTAGGGATTTGCCATGATTTCTCCTTCCTACAATTTGACGCTGAGTGAGAAGCCCGCTGCATGCAACGCAAATTAATGGGGCGGTATATCGGCGCCTGTGTAGTTATTTTAACAAGTATGCAAGTTGGCAGTTACAAACCAACTAGCATGTAGATGAGCGAAACGCTCAATCATCACTTCTTACAAAAGCGCTAGATTCAATGCTTCAGCTAAATAATTGCGATTACTGACGTCCCCCATCATGGACACATGTCCGCCTGGAATCGCAACAGAACTGATCACCGATTCAGGCAAGAGCTCTCTCCACCCGCCTACCATATCAACCTCTGGCAGTGTGCTACGCTCACGATCAGCCGCGTAGAAATGATAAAAATTGATCGGCAATGGAGATGGCTTATAGGCGCCAGCAATGTGTGAGAAATGATAAATGGCTTGCCATTTGACAGTTTCTTGTGAGAGGTCTGCATTTGAATCATAGACTCCCAAATCCTGTGCTTTTTTAATCAGCTCAGCAAACTCATCCCCCTCATTTAACACATCTAACTTATGACGCTCCGTCTCGGAAGCCACCGCATTAGCATGCTCAATAAAATACTGCTTAATATCCTGGTTTTTATAAAGCAACTTATGCGGCGCAGGCACATCAATAAATCCTAAAAATTCCACGCTGGCCTCTTTGCACACAAGCCCCTGGGCGATGGCATAAGCGAGAATCCCGCCAGAGGAATACCCCACAATGCGATAAGGCCCTTCAGGCTGGACCGCCTGGATGAGCGGTATCATTCTTTCGGCCATATCCTCCATCGAGTGAGGCAAAGGATCGCCAATGGCCGACCACGGCAATATATGGATTGGGCAGCTCACGCGGATTTGTTGGGCCAGAGAAATAGCATACGAATAATCAGCCAATCCCGAGGGTACGAAAAAAACTGGGGGCTCAGTCCCGCCAGCGCGCACCGTCATCACCCCGATCTGCGGTTTGAACACAGGAGATTGTGCGATCCGAGTGGTAAGGCTGGCCAATCGAGGGTGTTCAAAAATGTCGGTCAGCGAACACTCCAGACCATAACCCTTGATTTTTTGCATCAGTTGGACAGCCATGAGCGAATGGCCGCCGAGGGCGAAGAAGTTGTCATGGCGACCGACCCGCTCAACCCCGAGCAACCCTGACCAAAGCGCTGCCAGGATCGTCTCGATCTCACCTTGCGGCGCCTCATACGCTGCATGGACAAAGGCCTCGCCTTCAGGAACAGGTAATGCCCGCCGATCAAGCTTGCCATTAGGGGTCAGCGGCAAGCGTTCAATCAGCACAAAGGCAGACGGCACCATGTAGTCGGGTAGATGCTCACTCAAGTAATCACGCAGTCGTCCTGAAAGTGGTAGACCCGCCTCTGAGTCGGCATTTCCCGAGACCTCTGACTGAGTCACTATATAGGCGACCAGTCGCTTGTCCGGCTCAACGCCTTGCACCTCAACAACCGCCTCGTGGATGCAGGGATGCTCGGTTAATCTGGCTGCAATTTCACCCGGTTCAATCCGCAAGCCGCGGATCTTGACCTGGTCGTCATTGCGCCCAAGGAACACCAGGTTTCCATTCGGCAGATAACGGGCCAGATCCCCTGTTTTATACATACGCGCGTCAGGCTTGCCGGCATATGGATCGAGCAAGAAGCGCTCATCCGTCAGTTTGGCGAGGTTCAGATAACCACGTGCAACACTCATCCCCCCGATATAGATCTCACCCACCGCACCCAGCGGAACGGGCTCGCCATGCATGTCCAGAAGGTAAATGCGTGTGTTTGAAATCGGACGGCCAATCGGAACTGGATCAACGTCATCGGATAAACAGCGATGGACTGCCGCCCAGACAGTCGCTTCGGTCGGACCATATTCATTGAACAACTCAACGCTGGTAAACACTGAAGTCACTTCCTGGACCAGCTTCGCAGGACATGTTTCACCCGCCACGATCACCTGACGCAGTTGCCCATATCCAAGCTGGGCGACTTGCGGCAAAACCAATCTTGCGAGAGACGGCACAAGCAATACTGAGGTGACTTTATTTTCAATCAAAAGGCGGCTGATGATCAGTGGATCTACGGCGGCTTTGCTGCCGGGTAAGCACAAGGCTCCACCGGTGGTTAGCGTTCCGAAGATGCCTGCCACGGAACTATCAAACGCCATCGATGACAGCAGTAAAAATACAGCGTCGGAACCTGGCTTGTAGACCGTGGTTCTTGCCAGTGTCGATGCGACTAATCCGCGGTGTTCGATCATGACGCCCTTGGGCTGTCCGGTTGAACCCGAGGTATAGATCAGATAAGCGAGGTTCCGGGGTGTCAGGCCGGGAACCTGGAAATTGGCATCAGTCTTCGGCAAGATTTCATTGGGATCAAGCACGGTATGTGGCTGCAACGCCTCGCCCAACACCTGTCGCCCGACCGTATCGGCCAGCACCAGGACTGGAGAGGTATCGGCAAGAATGTAAGCCAGTCGATCTCCCGGATAGGCCGGATCAAACGGCACATAGGCGCCACCCGCCTTCAGGATCGCCATAAGACCAACAACCATGGCCGCCGAGCGCTCGACACAGATCGCCACCCGCTGATCTGGCTTAACGCCGTGCTCGACCAGCCGATGTGCCAGTCGATTGGCCCTAGCATTGAGTTCACCGTAACTGAGCGCCTCGCCCTCAAATATCAGTGCCATTGCCTCTGGAGTGCGTGCCACCTGCGCCTCGAACAAATGATGAATGCACAAATGATCAGGACTGGATGCATCCGTTGCGTTCCACGTCCTGAGCAGCAAGGTACGTTCAGACGCAGGTAGAATGTTCAGCTGTCGAACCGGGCGCTGCGGCGAGCGCTCCAGGGTCTGCGCCAGACTATCCAACGCCTGTTCCATGTAGCCACACACACGATCGGAATCAAATGGCGTGACCACTTGGGTCGTCAACCCCAGTGAGTGACTGAAATCTTCCACAGACAATGTGAACGGATAATTGGTCCGCTCTTGTTCACTCAAGAACGCAACGCCCGGCATTTGCCCCATGGTCTGGACAATGTTGTCCGCACCCGTCAGATCATTGTGCCGATAGTTGAGCAACGCGCTGAACAGCGGCGTGCCTGGAGCAACCCCACTACACCTTTGTGCCAGTGCCAACGAGGCATGTTCGTGGGCAAGCAACTCGGCCAGCCGGGAATGTGCCCGCTGGACACTTTGAGCGGTATCAATTCCGCCTGAGTCAAACCGGATCGGCAGCGTGTTGATGAACATGCCCATGGCTCGATCTGCCCCATGGCCCGCGTGCATGCGCCCAAACAGCACCGTCCCAAACACGACCTTTTCCTGGCCGCTGGTGCGTGCAAGTACCTGGGCAAATGCAACGTGACACAGACTGGCGAGATTCACATTCAATCGCCGCGCTTGCGCCCGCAACCGATCATTGAGTTCGGTCGAAACCATGCGGTGGGTCTGGCCCACCTGCGCGCCGTCCAGATGCACTGCTGCCAATCCGAATGGCAACGTCGGCTCTTCTATGTCAGCCAGCATCGATCTGAAGAACCGCTCATGCTCCTCAACACTCTTGCCCAACCGCACCTGACCAATCAGGTTGCGGAACGACTGAGGCGACGGCAGTTTCTCACCGCGATCAGCGAGGAAAGCCTGCACTTCGTTGTAAAAAAACTGCAAGGAAGAAGCATCGTCAATCAAGTGATGCTGCAGCTGCATCAGAATGAAGCGACCTGCCAAAGGATCATGGGCAACGACAAAGCGCAGCATCGGCGCCTGGGTCAGATCAATTCGGTGCCGACATGAATCAAAGCGCTGGGAAAGCTGTTCGGTAACGGGGCCGTCTGCCGGATCGAGAACAACATCAGTGACGGAGAGTGGAGCCTGTCGCCAGACAACTTGCGCGGCGCGAGACAACCCTTCCCAGACAAAAGCGGTACGCAAAATGTCGTGGCGGTCTACTACCTTTTGAACGGCGCCGATATACCGCTCCAATGTTCCACGATCAGTGAAGGCCATCTGCGCCACCAGCAAATAGGGGTCACCTTCCTTTGCCAGCATGTGGTGGAAGAGGATGCCGTCCTGCATGGGTGAGAGCGCATAAATATCCTGGATATTGGCTGTCCCCCCAGGTACCTGTGAAACGATCAGGTCGATGTCCGATTGATTGAGATCTATTAACGGCAGTAGGTCTGGCGTGATTCTGCACGTCTCGGGCTTGATCAGATTGGGCAGCACCACCACCTCGTGGTTTTGGCCAAGCGTGATGGCCAGTACCGACAACACCGGCGTTTGAAACAGATCACGCACTGCAAGGCTCAAGCCCTGGCGGCGCAAACGCTCGATCAACCGTACCGCCAACAGTGAATGGCCGCCGAGGGCGAAGAAGTTGTCATGGCGACCGACTTGTTCGACGAAAAGCAGCTCTGACCAGATCCCGGCAAGGGTGACCTCGATCTCGCCCAACGGCGCCTCGTAGGCCGCATGGGCAAAGGCCTCGCCCTCAGGAACCGGTAACGCCCGCCGATCTAGCTTGCCATTACCCGTCAGCGGTAAGCTTTCCATCCGAACAAAGGCAGACGGCACCATGTAGTAGGGTAAACGGCTGCTCAGGTAATCACACAGCGCTGCCGCCAGCGCCAAACCAGCCTCAGAATCTACCTGCGTGCACTGCACCTCAGACTGCGCGACCACGTAAGCAACCAGGCGCTTATTGGCATCCTCGCCTTGCGCCACCACCACCGCCTCGCGGATGGAAGGATGCTCGGCCAATCGGGCCGCAATTTCACCCAGTTCAATCCGGAAGCCGCGGATCTTCACCTGGTCGTCATTGCGCCCCAGAAACGCCAGATTGCCGTTCGGTAGGTAACGGGCCAGATCCCCCGTTTTGTACATCCGCGCTTCAGGTTTACCAGCGAAGGGATCGTGCAGGAAACGCTCGGCCGTCAGTTCGGGGCGGTTCAGATAGCCACGCGCAACACCGGCGCCGCCGATGTACATTTCACCCACGGCCCCCATTGGAACAGGCTGACCATGTGCGTCGAGAAGATAGAGATTCAAATCGGGCAGACGCCGACCGATCACACTGTCGTCCTGTCGCGCATCGGTTGAAGTCAGGGGGTAATAGGAGACATGGACCGTGGTTTCGGTGATTCCGTACATGTTCACCAGTTGCGGGGCAAATTCTCCACGCATGCCATACCAGTAGCGCAGGGTCGATGGTTGCAACGCTTCGCCGCCAAAGATGACATAGCGCAGCCGATCCGATGACGGTTGTACATACTCCATCAAGGCTGTGAATGCGCTTGGGGTCTGGTTCAGGACGGTGACACCCTGCTCACAAATCAACTGATAGAACGCCTGCGGAGAACGGGTAATGGCGTGCGGGATCAACACCAGCGTGCCGCCATAACGAAGGGCTCCCCACAGTTCCCAGACCGAGAAATCGAAGGCAAAAGAGTGGAACAGGCACCAAACGTCACGAGCCTCAAAACCAAAGTCTGCGTGTGTCGTGTCGAATAGACGTGCGACCTGAGCATGTTCGATCATCACCCCTTTAGGCTGTCCGGTTGAACCCGAGGTGTATATGATGTAAGCGAGATTATTGGGGGTAAGACCTGGAACTTCAGGATTGGCGTCCGCCCCGATCAACGTTTCAGCGTGAGCTTCATTGGGATCGATTACGGTGCGAGTCAGCAAAGCGTCCCCGAGCGCTTGACGACCGGCTGCATCAGCCAGCACCAAAACCGGAGCCGTATCGCCAAGAATGAACGCCAGTCGCTCCCCCGAGTACTCCGGATCGAGCGGCACATAGGCGCCGCCCGCCTTCAGGATCGCCATCAGGCCAACAACCAATGCCGCAGAGCGCTCGACACAGATCGCCACGCGCTGGTCAGGCCTGATACCCAAAGCAATCAGCCGATGCGCCAGCCGATTGGCTCTGACGTTGAGTTCGCCATAGCTGAGCACCTCGCCCTCAAAGACCAGTGCTACTGCCTCAGGATTGCGTGCAACCTGCTCCTCGAATAGCTGATGCATACACAAATGCGATGGGCAGGTTTCAACTACCGAGTTCCGCGTTTTGAGCAACAAGGTGCGCTCAGATGCATCAAGCAGGTCTATTTTGGCGACCATCTGGCTGGCATCTCGGATCATCTCGGCAAGGACAGTATTCAGATAACCCACGTGGCGCTCGATCGTGGCTGCGTCAAACAATGCCGTCGCATAGCCAACCCTCCCCACGATTCGATCGCCCGCCTCGGCCAGGTTCAGCTCCAGATCGAACCGGGTAACCTCATAGGAAGAACCCACCGGGCTGACCTCAATGCCGGGTAACGCCCATTGGCCTGCATCGTAGTTTTGCCAGGCAAATACCACTTGAAACACTGGAGTATGGCTCAATTGTCTTGGCGGCTGCATTATCTCCACCACCTGCTCAAACGGCAGATCCTGATGATCCTGGGCCTTGAGTGCCTGGTCGCGTACTTGAGCAATGAGGTCGGTAACGCTTGGGTTGTCGCCAAAATCAATCCGCAGCGCCAGTGTATTGACGAAGAAGCCGATCAGCGGCTCAATATCACAATGGCCCCGGTTGGCACTTGGCGCGCCAATCACAATATCTTCCTGCCCCGACAGGCGTGACAGTACTGCCGCCCAGGCCGACAACACAGTCATGAACAGCGTCACTCCCTGCTGTTGGCTGAAACGCTTGAGGGCCGTTGTCAGCTCTGCACTGAGTTCGATCGGCACAGAGGCGCCCTCAAGGGCTTGTTGCTCAGGCCGACGCCGGTCTGTGGGCAGATCGAGCAGCGTTGGCGCGTCAGCCAGCGCTTGCTTCCAGTAAGCCGCCTGCTCACTCAAGCGCTCCCCCGACAGCCATTGCCGCTGCCAGGCGGCATAGTCCGGATATTGGATCGCCAGCGGCGGCAACGGACTGACCTGATGATTGCTGAACGCCGTGTACAACGCACTAAGTTCAGGCAAAAGTATACCGAGCGACCAGCCATCCGAGACAATGTGGTGTTGTGTGAGTAGCAATACATGCTCATCTGCGGATGAGGCGACAGGCACCCGGATCAGGCAAGCCCGAATCAGCGGACCTTTAGCGAGATCAAAGGGCGCACGAGTCTCTTCAGTGCAAAGCCTTGCAAGATCGGATACTGCCTCAGGTCCAAGGAGATCAATCCGGTGCAATGGCAAACCCTGATCGCAGGCCAGCAGACGCAATGCGACCTCCCCCTCTTTGGTGACAAAGACCGAGCGCAATACCTCATGGCGCGACCAAAGTGCATCAAGGGCCTGCTGCAAAACCGTCACATTCAACTGACCGCGCAATCTCAGGGCCAAGGGGATGTGGTAGGCGTCGCTGATTCCACTGTCGAGTTGGGCCAGAAACCACAGTCGCTGCTGAGCAAAAGACAGCGGCAAAGACTCATCGCGAGAGAGGGGCCGGATCGATGCACGCGCCACAGCGCCGCCGTCGCGCTGGGCTTCAATCGCTAAAGCCACAGCCTTGAGCGTTGGAGAGGCAAACAAGGTTGCGAGCGGCAATTCAGCCCCAAAGGCTGCTATGCGACTGACCAGCCGCACAGCCATGAGCGAATGGCCGCCGAGGGCGAAGAAGTTGTCATGGCGACCGATTTGTTCAGCACCGAGCAGCTCCGACCACATCCCGGCAAGGATGAGCTCTATCTCGCCCTGCGGTGCCTCGTAGGCCTCATGGGCATAAGCGCTCTCCTGCGGAACCGGCAAAGCCTTGAGATCAAGTTTACCATTGGTCGTCAGGGGGAATCTTTCCATCCGCACAAAGGCAGACGGCACCATGTAGTCGGGTAGACGTTCACTCAAGTAATCTCGCAGTGTTCCCGCCATCGCCAAGCCAAATTCAGAAGCTATCGATGCGTTCTGAACCTCGGACGGAGCCAACACATAAGCAACCAGGCGCTTGCCGGTCTCCTCGCCCTGCGCCACGACCACCGCCTCGCGGATGGAAGGGTGCTCGGCTAATTTAGCCGCAATCTCACCCAGCTCGATCCGGAAACCGCGGATCTTTACCTGGTCGTCATTGCGACCCAAAAACGCCAGATTGCCGTTCGGAAGGTAACGGGCCAAGTCTCCCGACCTGTACATCCGCGCGTTAGCCTTCCCCGCAAAAGGGTCGTGCAGGAAACGCTCTGCCGTCAGCTCGGGCCGGTTCAGATACCCGCGCGCAACACCGGCGCCGCCGACGTACATTTCACCCACTTCCCCCATAGGAACAGGCTGGCCATGCGCGTCCAGAAGATAGAGTTTCAGATCCGGCAGACATTGACCGATCACGCTGTCGGTTTGTTGCGCATCGGATGAAGTCAGCGGGTACCAGGTGACATGGACAGTGGTTTCCGTGATCCCATACATGTTAACCAGTTGCGGGACAGATTCTTCACGGTCGCCATACCAGTCTCGCAGGGTCGACGGCTGCAGCGATTCACCACCAAAAATGACATAACGCAGCCGGTCTGATGACGGTTGTACGTATTCCATCAAGGCGGTGAAGGCGCTCGGGGTCTGGTTCAGGACGGTGACGCCCTGCTCACAAATCAGCTGGTAGAACGCTTGTGGAGAACGGGTAATGGCATGCGGGACCAACACCAGCGTGCCACCATAACGCAGGGCTCCCCAAAGTTCCCAAACCGAGAAGTCGAAGGCAAAAGAGTGGAACAGGCACCAAACGTCGCGGGACTCAAAACCAAAGAATGGATGCGTCGTGTCGAACAGACGCACCACCTGAGCATGCTCGACCATGACCCCTTTAGGCTGTCCGGTTGAGCCCGAGGTATAAATAATATAGGCGAGGTTGCTCGGGGTAAGCCCAATGACTTCAGGATTCGCGTCCGCTTCAGCATGGACATCACGGGGATCAAGGACGGTATGAGCCTGCAAAGCGGCCCCCAGCGCTTGGCGCCCTGCCGCGTCAGCCAGCACCAGGAGCGGAGCCGTATCTGCAAGAATAAACACCAGCCGTTCCCCCGAATATTCCGGATCGAGCGGTACATAGGCACCGCCCGCCTTCAGGATTGCCATCAGGCCAACTACCATCGCCGCAGACCGCTCGACACAGATCGCCACGCGCTGGTCAGGCTTGACACCCAAAGCAATCAGCCGATGCGCAAGCCGATTCGCCCTAGCGTTGAGTTCACCATAGCTGAGCGCCTCCCCCTCAAAGACCAGTGCCGTTGCGCCAGGGTTGCGCGCAACCTGCGCCTCAAACAAATGGTTAATGCACAGATTTTCCGGATATATAGATCTAATCTGGTCTTGCACCTTTACCTCCTGGAAGTGAAAACTCCCCTTCTATCCGAATGATTGCACTTAAAGATCGGACTTGTGCAATATCTATGAAACATTGCCTATTGAACCACACCCTATACGTCACCACGGCTTCCCAACTGGCAAAACAACGAATAAGGCAAGATCCTACCTATCTATCGGAAAGTTCCGACAAAAAATAAAATATGTTTTGTCAACGCACACGAACACTAACGTCTTAAGAGACTCACAGGCATTCACTTATTATGCACTTATCGAAATCATGATAAAGCACGGCGACTTACTATTAACGATTTGCCGTATCTTTTAGATAGAATATTGAACACCAACACCACTTCAAAAAAATGTTGCTAGACTAAGGATAATTACCATCCTCTTAATGTTCTGAGCATATTGTATTATTGGTCGCTTTATTTCTTGAAACAACAACAGAATCAAAGAGAACTTTAAAATTTAAAAATGCTAAAACATTAAAATACTACTCAGCAACCTAAACCCCGAAGGAATTTTAGAATAACGCGACTTGCTTCATTCAACACCAACAAAGAAAACTTACTCCCCATTCTAAAATCAGGAGTCAACCGGCGAGCCTCAAATAAAAACATATTCTTATGTTATGAAATACCCCTTAATGCCTGGCCCATCGCGCCCAGCCTTTAACAGAACTTTTTACCCGAAAAGCTATCCCCTGCCAGACACCCCTCCAAAAAAACAAAAACCCGCACAAGGCGGGTTTTGTTTGTAGCGAACACAGCAATCAGTCAGCCAAGCGCCAGGTCGTGCCGCCCTTGCCGTCTTCCAGCACCACGCCCATGGCGGTGAGCTGGTCGCGGATGCGGTCGGATTCGGCCCAGTCCTTGCCGGCACGTGCCGCCAGGCGCGCAGCGATCAGCGCTTCGACTTCGGCTGCATCCACGCGCCCTTCGGCACCGGCTTGCAGGAAGTCTTCGGCTTCGAGCTGCAACACACCCAGCACGCCAGCCAGTTCCTTCAGGCGCGCCGCCAGACCGGCCGCCGCGTCGAGATCGCTCTCGCGCAGACGGTTGATCTCACGCACCATCTCGAACAGCACCGCACAGGCTTCCGGCGTGCCGAAGTCGTCGTTCATCACCGTGGTGAAGCGCTCGACGAAGGCTTCGCCGCCAGCCGGGGCGACTTTCGGCAGGCCTTTCAACGCGTGGTAGAAACGCTCCAGGGCGCCCTTGGCGTCCTTGAGGTTGTCTTCCGAGTAGTTGATGGCGCTGCGGTAGTGGCTCGACACCAGCAGGTAACGCACGACTTCCGGGTGGTACTTGTCGAGCACGTCGCGGATGGTGAAGAAGTTGTTCAAGGACTTGGACATCTTCTCGCCGTTGATCCGGATCATGCCGCAATGCATCCACGCGTTGGCGTAGGTCTTGCCGGTGGCCGCTTCGCTCTGGGCGATTTCGTTCTCGTGGTGCGGGAACTCAAGGTCGCTGCCGCCGCCATGAATGTCGAACGTCTCGCCCAGGCAGCAAGTCGACATCACCGAGCACTCGATGTGCCAGCCCGGACGCCCGGCGCCCCATGGCGATGCCCAGCTCGGCTCGCCCGGCTTGGCGGCTTTCCACAACACGAAGTCCAGCGGGTCCTGTTTGGACTCGTCGACTTCGATGCGGGCGCCGATGCGCAGGTCTTCGATCTTCTTGCGCGACAGCTTGCCGTAGCCCATGAACTTGCCGACGCGGTAGTACACGTCGCCGTTGCCCGGCGCGTAGGCGTAACCCTTGTCGATCAGGGTCTGGATCATCGCGTGCATGCCAGGGATGTGGTCCGTGGCGCGCGGCTCCATGTCCGGCTTCTTGATGTTCAGGCGCGCTTCGTCTTCGTGCATCGCCGCGATCATGCGCTCGGTCAGGGCTTCGAACGACTCGCCGTTCTCGTTGGCCCGATTGATGATCTTGTCGTCAATGTCGGTGATGTTGCGCACATAAGTCAGGTCGTAGCCGCTGAAACGCAGCCAGCGGGTCACCAGGTCGAAGGCGACCATGCTGCGGCCGTGGCCCAGGTGGCAGTAGTCGTACACGGTCATGCCGCACACGTACATGCGCACCTTGTTGCCATCCAGAGGCTTGAAGACTTCTTTGCTCTTGGTGAGCGTGTTGTAGATCGTAAGCACGTTATTTCCTTGACGCTGAATCACTGGCCCCACGAATCACGCAGGGTCACGGTACGGTTGAATACCGGAGCGCCCGGTTTCGAGTCCTTGATATCCGCGACGAAGTAGCCTTCGCGCTCGAACTGGAAACGGTCTTCCGGCTGTGCGTTGCCGAGCGACGGTTCGGCACGACAACCGGTGAGTACCTGCAGCGAATCAGGGTTGATGTTGTCCAGGAAGCTGGCGCCGTCTTCGGCCTTCTCCGGGTTGGCGGAGCGGAACAGACGGTCGTACAGGCGTACTTCGCACTCGACGCTGCCGGCGGCCGGCACCCAGTGCACCACGCCCTTGACCTTGCGGCCTTCAGGGTTCTTGCCCAGGGTGTCCGGATCGTAGGAGCAACGCAGCTCGACGATGTTGCCGTCGGCGTCCTTGATCGCTTCGTCGGCACGGATCACGTAGCTGCCGCGCAGACGCACTTCGCCAGCCGGTTCCAGGCGCTTGTAGCCTTTTGGCGGCTCTTCCATGAAGTCGTCGCGGTCGATGTAGATCTCGCGGGCGAACGGCAGGACGCGCACGCCCATGTCTTCTTTCGGGTGGCATGGCAGTTCGAGGTTCTCGACCTGGCCTTCCGGGTAGTTGGTGATCACGACTTTCAGCGGACGCAGCACGCACATGGCGCGAGGGGCGCTCTGGTCGAGGTCGTCGCGGATGCTGAATTCGAGCATGCCGAAGTCGACCACGCCGTCGGAACGGTTGGTGCCGATCATTTCGCAGAAGTTGCGGATCGATTTCGGCGTGTAGCCACGGCGACGGAAGCCCGACAGCGTGGACATGCGCGGATCGTCCCAGCCGTTGACGTGCTTCTCATCGACCAGCTGCTTGAGCTTGCGCTTGCTGGTGATGGTGTAGTTGAGGTTCAGGCGGCTGAACTCGTACTGGCGCGGGTGCGCCGGCACCGGCAGGTTGTCCAGGAACCAGTCGTACAGCGGACGGTGGCCTTCGAACTCCAGGGTGCAGATCGAGTGGGTGATGCCTTCGATGGCGTCCGACTGACCGTGGGTGAAGTCGTAGTTGGGGTAGATGCACCACTTGTCACCGGTCTGGTGATGGTGAGCGTGACGGATGCGATACAGGATCGGGTCGCGCATGTTCATGTTCGGCGAGGTCATGTCGATCTTGGCGCGCAGCACGCGGGCGCCGTCCGGGAACTCACCGGCGCGCATGCGGGCGAACCAGTCCAGGTTCTCTTCGACGCTGCGGTCGCGGAACGGGCTGTTCTTGCCAGGCTCGGTCAGGCTGCCACGGTATTCCTTGGCCTGCTCGGGGGTCAGGTCGTCGACATAGGCCTTGCCGGCCTTGATCAGCTCGACCGCCCAGTCGTGCAACTGGTCGAAGTATTGCGAGGCGTAGCGCACTTCGCCGGACCACTCGAAGCCCAGCCACTTGACGTCGCTTTCGATCGCGTCGATGTATTCCTGGTCTTCCTTGGCCGGGTTGGTGTCGTCGAAACGCAGGTGCGTGACGCCGCCAAACTCCTGGGCCAGGCCGAAGTTCACGCAGATCGACTTGGCGTGACCGATGTGCAGGTAGCCGTTGGGCTCAGGCGGGAAACGGGTGACGATCTGGGTGTGCTTACCCGAGTCCAGGTCCGCCTGGATGATCGGCCGCAGGAAGTTGACCGGCACGGCAGGGCCGGTCTTGGCATTCGAGGTAGGGTCGACAGTGGGCTTGCTCATAGAATCCTTGGCGAGGTGCGTGGCCTGGGTCGAGGCCGGACAAAACAAAGCCGCTATCATAGCCGATGCCGTCAAGCACCTGACAGAGCGTGCTTGGCAAACGGTCGCATTTAATCGGCGACAAACGAAAAAACAGCCTCGAAATTCACGCCTGTCACGCTAAACTGCGCACCTTGGCCGATCAGGCTGAACCGGTGGCGGAACAAAATGTTCCAATACCCACGAATTCCCTACAAAGAGTACCGATCATGACCCAAGTCAAACTGACTACCAACTTTGGCGAAATCGTTCTGGAACTGAACGCCGATAAAGCCCCGATCACCGTGGCCAACTTCGTCGAGTACGTCAAAGCCGGTCACTACGAAAACACCATTTTCCACCGTGTCATCGGTAACTTCATGATCCAGGGCGGCGGTTTCGAGCCAGGCATGAAAGAAAAGAAAGACAAGCGTCCGAGCATCCAGAACGAAGCCGACAACGGTCTTTCCAACGACAAATACACCATCGCCATGGCCCGTACCATGGAGCCGCATTCGGCTTCGGCACAGTTCTTCATCAACGTGACCGACAACAGCTTCCTGAACCACAGCGGCAAGAACGTTCAGGGCTGGGGCTACGCGGTATTCGGTAAAGTGACCGCCGGCACCGACGTTGTCGACAAGATCAAAGGTGTTGCCACCACTTCCAAGGCCGGCCACCAGGACGTACCAGCAGACGACGTGATCATCGAGAAAGCCGAGATCATTGAGTGATATTGCTGATTTCAGATTTGCATCTGGAAGAGGAGCGCCCGGACATTACCCGGGCGTTTCTGGATTTGCTCGCCGGACGCGCCCGCTCGGCGAGTGCCTTGTACATTCTGGGCGACTTCTTCGAGGCGTGGATTGGCGACGACGCCATGACCCCCTTCCAGCTTTCCATCTGCCAGGCCCTGCGCGAATTGAGCGACAGTGGCACGGCCATCTTCCTGATGCACGGCAATCGCGACTTCATGCTCGGCCAGGTCTTCTGCAAACAGGCCGGCTGCACGTTGCTGAAAGATCCGAGTGTCGTGCCGTTCAACGGCGAGCCGGTGCTGTTGATGCACGGCGACAGCCTGTGCACCCGCGACGAAGCCTATATGAAGCTGCGTCGCTACCTGCGCAACCCGATCACCCTGTTCATCCTGCGCCACCTGCCACTGCGCACCCGGCACAAGCTGGCGCGCAAGCTGCGCAGCGAAAGCCGCGCGCAAACGCGGATGAAGGCCAATGACATCGTCGATGTCACGCCGGAGGAAATTCCGCGGATCATGCAGGAGTACGGGGTGAAAACCCTGATCCACGGGCACACCCATCGCCCGGCGATCCACAAGTTGCAGATCGGCGACAAGGCGGCGCGGCGGATTGTACTGGGGGATTGGGACCGTCAGGGTTGGGCGCTACAAGTGGACGACAGCGGCTACGCCCTCGCCCCCTTCGATTTCGCCCCGCCACCGCAATTGGCTGCGCCAACAGCCTGAACAACGCCCCCCTGCAGGCGCGGCCGAAGGCTTCGATCTTTTGATCTTCAAAAACAGAATCAAAAGATCGCAGCCTTCGGCAGCTCCTACAGAGGCAGCGCAGGCCTTAGTGGCCGGCAGAGGCCGCGGGGCCGCCTTTGGCCGTGAACGGTGGTTTGGCCAGCCAGACGATCAGAATCAGCCCCATGAACATCCAGCCCAGCAAGGTGAAGTAGTCCACCGTGGACATGATGTACGCCTGGCCCACCACCATCTGCTCCAGCTGCGTATAGGCCTTGGCCCCCGCCCCGCCCAACTGCGTCAGCGCATCGCGGGTGGCCGGGTCGTACTGGGTGATGCTTTCGGTCAGGTACGCATGATGCTGGTCGGCGCGGCGGATCCAGATCCAGGTGGTCAGCGACGCCGCGAAGCTGCCGCCCAGGGTCCGCAGGAACGTGGCCAGACCCGAGCCGTCGGCGATCTGATGCGGTGGCAAATCCGACAGCAGGATGGTCAGGGTCGGCATGAAGAACAGCGCCACGCCAATCCCCATGAACAGCTGCACCATGGCGATGTGCTGGAAGTCCACCTCATTGGTGAACCCGGCACGCATGAAACAGCTCAAGCCAATGGCCAGGAACGCCCCGCCCGCCAGCACCCGCATGTCGAAGCGCGGCGCGTATTTGCCGACAAACGGTGACAGCAGCACCGGCAGGATGCCCAACGGTGCCACGGCAAATCCGGCCCAGGTCGCGGTGTAACCCAGCCGCGTCTGCAACCACTGCGGCAGGATCAGGTTGATCCCGAAGAACCCGGCGTACCCCAGAATCAGCACGATGGTGCCGTAGCGGAAGTTGCGGTGAGCGAACAGCCGCAGGTTGACCACCGGGTGCTCGTCGGTCATTTCCCAGATCACGAAGAACGCCAGGGCCACCACGGAAATCAACGAGCCGATAATGATGAAGTTCGACTCGAACCAGTCCGCGTCGTTGCCCTTGTCCAGGACGATCTGCAGGGCACCGACGCCGATGACCAACGCGATCAGACCGACGTAATCCATCGGCTGACGGCTGGTAACCACAGGCCGCTTCTTCATCTGTTGCGTCACCACCCAGGCGGCGAACAGTCCGATCGGCACGTTGATGAAGAAAATCCACGGCCAGCTGTAACTGTCAGTGATCCAGCCGCCCAGAATCGGCCCGGCAATCGGCGCCACCACCGTAACCATGGCCAGCAGCGCCAGGGCCATCCCCCGTTTCGCCGGTGGGTAAACCGCAATCAGCAGAGTCTGGGTCATCGGGTACAACGGCCCCGCCACCACCCCTTGCAGGACCCGAAAGCCCACCAGTTCCGGCATCGAGGTGGAAACCCCGCAGAGGAACGACGCCAGCACGAACAGCAGCGTCGCCCAGACAAACAGCTTCACCTCGCCAAAGCGCCGGCTGAGCCAGCCGGTCAGCGGCAAGGCGATGGCGTTGCTCACGGCAAACGAGGTAATGACCCAGGTACCCTGCTCCGCACTCACGCCCAGGTTGCCGGAAATCGTCGGCAACGCCACGTTGGCGATGGTGGTGTCGAGCACCTGCATGAAGGTCGCCAGCGACAGGCCGATGGTGCTGAGCACAAGGCTGGGTGGCGTGAAAGAGGCGTTATTGCTCATCGCGAATCCTTGGAAACCGGGTGGGCGCCGCGCCCGTCACAGGCGCGGCCGACGGATTGGCGAATCAGCGCTTGGCGGTCTTGCTGACCGAGGCGCTGTTGTCGTGAATCAGTTGCGTGATCATGGCGTCGGCTTCGGCCAGCTGACGGTCGTAGATGCTGGTGCTGAACGAAGCCTTTTGCGGCGGTTGCTGGGCCAGCACCGGACCGCTCTGGTCGTGCAGATCGACATCGACCACGGTCGACAGGCCGACGCGCAACGGGTGTTTGGCCAGCTCATCGGCATTGACATGAATGCGCACCGGCACCCGCTGGACGATCTTGATCCAGTTACCGGTGGCGTTCTGCGCCGGCAGCAGGGCAAAGGCGCTGCCGGTCCCGGCACCGAGGCTGTCGATGGTGCCGCTGTATTTCACACTGCTGCCGTAGAGGTCGGTTTCGATCTCCACCGGCTGGCCGATGCGCATGTCACGCAGCTGGGTTTCCTTGAAGTTGGCGTCGATCCACAGTTGATTGAGCGGGATCACCGCCATCAGCGCCTCGCCCGGCTGGACCCGCTGGCCCAGTTGCACGGTGCGCTTGGCCACATAGCCGGTGACCGGGGCGATCAGGGTACTGCGGGCATTGTTCAGGTAGGCCTGGCGCAATTGCGCGGCGGCCGCCATCACGTCCGGGTGCGAAGAAACCACGGTGTCGTCGACCAGGGCGCTGGTGGTCTTGAGTTTCTGCTGGGCGTTGGCCAGGGCGTTTTGCGCCGAGGTCAGGTCGTCACGGGCGTGGGACAGTTCTTCCTGGGAAATCGCCCCGCCGGCGGCGAGGTTCTTGCGGCGGTTGTAGTTGTCCTGGGCCTTCTGCACTTCGGCCTGTTGTGCGTTGACCTGGGCTCTCTGGCCGTCGACGTTGCTGTACAGGCCACGGACCTGACGCACGGTGCGCGCCAGGGAAGCCTGGGCGTTTTGCAGGCCGATTTCGGCATCGTTGGGGTCGAAGTTCACCAGCACCTGGCCTTCCTGCACCAGGTCGCCATCATCGGCACCGATGCTCACCACCGTGCCGGTGGTCAGCGGGGTGATTTCCACCACGTTGCCGTTGACGTAGGCGTCGTCGGTGCTTTCGCTGAAGCGCCCGTAAAACTCGTGATAGGCCCAGACGCCCGCGCCGCACAGGGCGACCACGACGAAGAGAATCAGCAGCATGAACTTGCGCTTGCCCGCGTTGGGATTGCCCGGGTTCCGTTCGGTTGGAGTTGTATCGGCAGTGGCCATGACAAATACCTTGAATTAGTGAGTCAGCGTGGCTGGGGCGCGAGCGTCCGAGGCCGCGATGGCCTCGGGCTGGAATCCGCCACCCAGCGCCTGCATCAGTTGGATCGACAGGTCGATCTGCTCGGCATTCAGGCTGGCCAGCTGACGCTGGGCCTGAAGCAATTGCTGCTCGATGCTGAGCACGTCCAGGTAGTTACCGATGCCGGAACCGTACCGCTGGACCACGGTGTTGTAAGACTGCTGGGCAATGTCGGTGGCGTGCTGCTGGGCAGCGATCTGCCGACCGATGTCACGCAGCTGGTTGATGCTGTCGCTGACATCCCCCAGCGCCTTGACCAGGCTTTTGTTGTACTGCGCCACCGCCAGGTCGTAATCGGCGTCGCGGGAATCGAGGTCGGCACGCAGGCGGCCACCGTCGAAAATCGGCACGGAAATCGTCGGTGCGATGTTGAAGAAGCGACTGGCCGAACCGAACATCGCATCGCCCAACAAGGATTCGGCACCGGCAGCGGCACTGAGGTTCAAGTTGGGATAGAAGCGGGTCTTGCCGGCATCGATGTTCTTGCTCGCCGCCTCCACCCGCCAGCGCGCGGCCACCAGGTCCGGACGCCGGCCGAGCAACTCGGCGGGCAATACCGACGGCAAGGCCACGGCGCTGGCCTTGAGGATTTGCGGACGGGCGATTTCATTGCCACGGTCCGGGCCCTTGCCGAGCAACACGGCCAGGGCGATTTTCGCGCTGTTCAGGCGTTTTTCGGCGTCGATCAGGTTGGCCTGGGAAGTGGCTTCCAGGCTTTCGGTCTGCTGGAACTGGTACTGGCTGTCGATTCCGGACGCCAGGCGACGCTGGCTCAGGTCGAGCATCTGCCTGGTGCGCTTGAGGTCTTCGGCGGACAGGTCATAGACAATGTGCGCCAGTCCCAGGTCGCTGTAGGCGCGCGCGACGTCGGCGGACAGGGTCAACTGCGCGGCCTGGCGGTCGACTTCGGCGGCACGGGCCTGGCCCAGCGCGGCCTCCCAGGCGTCACGCTGACCGCCCCAGAGATCGAAGTTGTAATTGAAGGTGGCTGCCAGGCTGCGCACGGTGGCGTAGTGATCGCCCTGCCCCTGCGGGTCCTGATCCTTGGCAAAGCGCGAACGGCTGACGCCGGCGCTGGCATCGAGGGTCGGCATCCGCTCGGCGTCGGCGGCCGATGCCGCCGCAGCGGCCTGATGGGCGCGGGCGTCGGCGATCTGCATATCCGGGCTGTCGTGCAGGGCTTCGCGGATCAGACCGTCGAGCTGCGGATCGCCGAGAGTCTTCCACCAGTCGCTTTGCGGCCAGGCCGCCGGCGACAGGGTGACACCGTTGAGGGATTGTCCGGCCTTGAGGCTCTTGGCATCGAGGCTGACGCCTTCAGGGTTCAGGCCGCTGTAGTTGGCGCAACCGGCCAGGGTCATGGCCAGCAGCACCAGGCTCAGGCCCATGCGTACGGTTTTATTGTTCATGAGTGCCACCCAACCGCAGCACGGTGATCGAATCACCGGCCGCCAGCAGTATTTTCTTGAGGATGTCTTCCAGGGTTTGCAGCTCTTCGGGAGAAACCGCGCCCGCCAGTTCATTCATGGCGTCGGCGCCGATGTGTGGCAGGCGGTCGGCCAGCAACTGGCCCTCTTCTGTCAGCACCAGCCGTACCTGACGGCGATCTTCTTCGGAGCGTTGGCGGGCGAGGAAACCTTTCTGCTCCAGACGATCGAGCATGCGGGTCATCGAGCCGCTGTCCAGGGACAGGTGGCGGCACAGCTCGCCCGGCGAATCGACGCCGTACTGGGCGATGATGATCAGCACCTTGAACTGCGCGGCGGTGATACCGTGGGGTTCCATGTGCGTGTCGAGGATGCGGTCCTTGAGCAGCGCGGCACGTCCGAGCAGCATGCCGAGATGGCAATTGTGGAAGTTGTCTGGAGAGAAATGTTTCATCTGACCACCGATTAGCTGCTTAGGCAGTGAATGTATGACCAGATGTTACTGCCTAGGCAGCCAATGTCAACGTAATAGTTAGGTTGCTTTGCAATTAGTTGACCAATGGACTTGGTCAATAGCAAAAAGATCGCAGCCTTCGGCAGCTCCTGCAGGGGTTTGTGTACACCTGCAGGAGCTGCCGAAGGCTGCGATCTTTTGATTTTTGAAGGGACTAAAAGTCCCGCTTGTAGAAGATATCCAGCGAACTGGCCACGCCGCCCGCCGCTTCCAGGTAGACCTTCTTGCTCAGCTTGTAGCGCAAGGCGATGGTGTTGGCCGGTTCGAACACACCCACGCCATAACGCAGGCTGAGCTTCTCGGAGAGGTTGCCGCTGGCTACCACGCTGGTGGCATTGCCGCTGCCCTGGGTGTCGAGCTGGAAATCGTCGATGCCCAGATTCTTCGCCAGGCTGCCCGTCACCCCGGAACTGCCCATCAATCCCAGACCGAGCGCCGCCTGAGCCAGCATGTTGTTGTCCTCGCCGCTGGTGCTCAGCGGACGACCCAGCACCAGATAGGACAGCGCCTGCTCCTGGCTCATGGCCGGTTCCGAGAAGATCTGCGTGGTCGGCTGCTCGGCGCTGCCGCTCAGGCGAATGCCGGCGATCACGTCGTCGGTCTGGCGGATGGCTTCGATATCCAGATACGGCTGGTCGATGGGGCCGGCGAACAGCAGACGCGCACGACGCACGGTCAGGCGCTGGCCGTAGGCGCGGTAACGGCCGTCGTTGAGCCAGAGTTCGCCACGGGTGTCGAGGTTGTCGCCGATGTGCACATGACCCTGCAGGTTCGCCGTCAGCCCGAACCCGGAGAACGCCAGCTTCTCCTCGCCCACCACCACATCGATGTCCATGACCGTGGCCATCGGCGGTTTACCCTCTTCGGTCTGTTGGCCGACGATCACCGTGTCATCGGAGACCTTGACCGTCGATGGCGGCAATTCGCGAATGGTGATCTCGCCCTTGGGCACGTGTACTTTGCCGGCGACCGCGAGCTTGTCGTCCTTGATCGAGATCTTCAGGTCCGGCGCCACTTCAAGCTTGGCATAAGGCTCGACAGTAACCGGCAACTGCGACCCCTTGAGTGTCAGGTTCATCGCCAGCGCCTGGCCCCAGGCGATATCGCCGTTGAGACTGCCCTGCCCGGTCTTGCCGCTTTTCCAGTCGCCGTTGAGTTGCACGGTTTCGCCGGCGATCACCGCGCGCACTTGCAGGGCCTGGATCTCCATGGGCAATTCCGGGCCGGACACTTCGCCGTCGCTGAGCAGCAGATTGCCGTTGATCTGCGGCGCCAGCAGGCCACCGGTAATGGTGCCGCTGCCGTTCAAGCGCCCGGTCAGCTTCTCGACCATCGGCACGAAGGGACGGGCCACCGACAGGTCCAGGCCGCTCAGGCGGAATGAACCGGACACGGGTTTGTCCTTCGGCAGTGGATTGATCTGCGCCTGCACCATCAGCTCGCCGAGCTTGCCGCCAACAAAGTTGAGGTTGGTGTCGATGCGCTTGGGCGTGAGTTTGCTGGTGAGGTTCAGGGTCTGGTACGGGAAGTCCAGCCACTGGTCCTTTTCCTTGACCCGCAAGGTGCCGCCGCTGGCATCGATGCTGATCTGGCCGTTCGGGCCACTGGCGGGCACGTCCAGTTGCACGTCGGCATTGAGGCTGCCCTTCCAGGCGAAATCCTTCGGCAGCCATTGGGCGAGGCTTTCGATCGGGAATTGCTTGAGGTGGTAGCGCAGCTTCGGCTCCGGCATCAGGCGCTGATCTTCACCACACAGACTCGAGGCGCCGGACATCCAGCAATGGGCGCCGAAGTTGATTTTGCCGTCTGCCAGACGCTCGAGCTTTGCCGGACCTTGCAGCTTCCAGTCCTGACCGCCGGCCTGAATGTCGCCGCTGGCCAGGCGTCCGCGCCAGTTGCCCTTGTCCAGCGCGCCATCGAGACCGAGGGCCAGTTTCAGCTTCGGCCCTTGCAGATCGAGGTTGAGTTTCTGGTTCTTGATGTCGCCTTGGCCGCTGGCGGTCAGGGTGCCCAGTGATGTGTCACCGGTCTGGATGCCGCTGCCCTTGAGGTCGATTTTCGCCCGTTGCGCGCTGTCGAGCGTGGCGTCCAGGTTCAGGCTTTGCAGGCGATGTTCGGCGAACGCCAGTTGCGTGCCTTGCAGGTCGAGTTTGCCCTGGGGCGCCTTGAGGGTGCCGGCGACGTCGACCCGGCCGTTGATCTGCCCGCGCAACTGCGGCCAGAGCTGGGCCAGACGCGACAGCTTGATGTCGATCTGCCCGGCGAGTTTCTGTTGCAGGCTGCCCTTGCCATTGATGCTGTTGTCGCCGAGGCGGATCTGCAACGCGTTGAGGTTCCATTGCTCGCCGGCGCCATCGGCCTTGGCTTGCAGCACGGCCGGCTGGCCACGCAGCTTGCCCTTCAGGTCCAGGTCGGCGTTCAGGCTGAGCTGTTCGTTCTTGAACTCGCCCTTGCTGCGCAGTGGTCCGGCGAGGGTGCCCGGCAACTCGGCAACCCAATACGCCGGGTTGATTGCCGACAGGTCCAACGCGGTGTCCCAGGCGATGCCATCGGCGAATTGCAGGTTCAGGTGCCCTTCGGCCTTGCCCTGCCCGGCCACCAGCTGGATCTGTTGCAGATAGATTTTTGTCAGGTCGCCGGCGAACGGGCTGGCCAGGGTAAAGGCGCCGGCCGGACCGTCCGCCGCCGCGTCGAAGTGGCCGAGGTACTTGCCGTCGGTGTAGGACACTTCGCCCTTGAAGGTGCGCAAGGTGACTTCCGGTTCGTCGATCACCGGGTACAGGCTGTGCCAGGGGAAGTCCAACCAGTCGACTTTCGCGTCGGCGGTCAAACCCTTGCTCCAGTCCAGTTGGCCACTGAGCTTCAGGCTTTGCTTGTCGCTGGCGCTCAGGTCCAGGGCGGCGATTTGCGCGCCATTGGCGTCGATCTTGCCTTGCAGAGCCAGTGCCACCGGTCCTTTTTCGGCGGGCAGTGTCGCGTTGCCCGCTAGCTGGTAACCGTTCTTCAGGTCACCTTCAGCGGTGAGAACCAGTTGATTGAATTGCAGGGTGTCCGGCAGATCGGCGACGGGTTTGAAGTTATCGGCGGTGATACGCACCTTGGCCGGCAGATTTTCCGCCAGGGCTTGCAGCTCGCCAGTCAGTTGCCCGTTCAGGTAACCGCTGCTGTCGGCTTTCAGATTCAAGGTCTTCAGCAGATCACCGTCGACATTCAGCGCCAGTGCCCAAGGCTCGGTGCCGGGCGAAGGCAGGGTCAGTTTGCCCTCGGCCTTGAGTGGCCAGCTGCCGGTGGGTTGCAACAGGCCGGAGAGATCCAGGCTCAGCTCGTCGCGTTGCAAATGCACCGAATCGATCTGCAAGCCGTTGGCGGTCCAGTGCGCCGCCAGTTGCAGGCCCTTGAGCTGTTCACTGCCGTTGAACAGCAGGCTGCCGACCTGAATGTCGCCCAGTTCCAGGGCCACGGGCAGCTTCAAGTCCGGAAGGCTGATCGGCCCGCTGTCTGGCGCGTCGTTGCTCGGCGGAATTTGCAGGCTGACCTGATCGGCCTTCAGCTGATCGATGCACAGGGTCATGCGGGTCAGGCACAGTGGCCGCCAGGCGAAGATCACTTTGTTCAGCTCGACCCGGTCGCTGCCCTGCTCCCACAACAGATGATCGGCGCTCCACTGGCTGCCGAGACGACCCTGGAAATTGTTCAGGGTCAGGCCCGGCACGAACCCCAGCGCCCAGCGGCTACCGGTCGCTGTGCCGAGCACGCTGGTCAATGTCACGACGATCAGCAACAGCAGCGCCAGAATCGCCAGTGACACAATCTTCAAACCACGCTTCACAACTCTGGCCCCATGGAAAAGTGCAATCGGATACCGCCATCGTCGTCCAGCGCATGGGCCAGGTCGAGGCGGATCGGCCCCACCGGCGACACCCAGCGCACACCGATACCGACCCCGGTCTTGAGGCTCGGCAGTTCAAAGTCATTGAAGGCGTTGCCTTGATCGACAAAGGTTGCGACCCGCCATTTTTCGGCCACCGAATATTGGTACTCGGCACTGGCTGTCACCATGTAGCGGCCACCGATGCGGTCGCCCTGGTTGTTCTCCGGCGACAGGCTCTGATAGTCGTAGCCGCGCACGCTCTGATCGCCACCAGCGAAGAAACGCAGAGAAGGCGGGATCGATTTGAAGCCGTTGGTGGCGCTACCGCCGACCTGCACCCGACCGAGGAACCGGTGTTTGTCGAACACCGTGGTCAAGCCTTTGACCAGCGCCGAGCCGTACACCAGATTGTTGTCCGAACCCAACCCCTCCTTGGCCACCTTGGTTTCGAACGCCAGGCGATAGCCATTGTGCGGGTCGATGCGGTTGTCGCTTTTAAGGTAGGTGTAGCTCACACCGGGCATCAGCAAGGTACTGAGTCCGGAGTCGTCACCGAGCCGGTACTCCTCACGTTGCCACTTGAGCGACACCACGCGCTGCCAGCCGCTGGGCAACTTGCTGTGCCATTCGGGACCCAGGGTCAGCAGCTTGCTGAGGCTGTCCTTGTCGGCGATTTCCTCGTTCTGGTAACCGCCGGCGAAACGCAGTTTGTCGGTCAGCGGCGGGTCCAGCGGGATGTCGTAGAACAGCCCGACGTTCTGCCGGGGCGCGGAGATTTCGGTTTCCCAGCCATAGCTGTGACCCTGGGGATTGACCCAGTGGCGGGTCCAGTTGGCCTTGACCCGCGGGCCGACGTCGGTGGAATAACCAAGCCCCAGGCCCATGGTTCGCGGCTTGCGGGTGTCCAGCTTGACGTCGACCGGGATCACGTTGTCTTTCGCCGCCGTAGGCGCGGCATCGACCCGCACGCCCTCGAAGTATCCGCTCGATTGCAGCGCCTGGCTGAGTTCGGCGATCAGTTCGGAGTCGTAGGGCGTACCGGCCTTGAACGGCACCATGCGTTGCAGCAGGTCTTCATCGAACGGGGTGTCGCCTTCGAAACTGATCTTGCCCATGGAGTAACGCGGACCGCTGTCGTAGATCAGCTCTATATCAGCCACGCCGGCCCGCGGGTCGACTGCCAGTTTCGAGCTGGTGAACCGACCGCTGAAGAAACCGAAACGCGAGGCCTGGTTCTGGATCAGCCGCTTGGCGTCGTCGTATTGTCCATGATTGAGCACGGCGCCGGTCTGCAGCGCATGGTTCTTGGGCACACGAAAGGACTTGAGGGACGCCGCCGGACCGTCGACGCGGATGGTGACGTTGCGCAGGTGCACCGGCTCGCCGGGTTCGATGTCGAGGATCAGGTGCGGGGTTTTGCCACCGGTCACCTTGCTGTCGATCTGCGGCTGGTAATAACCCAGGGCCTGGGCGGCCTTGCGCGCCTGTTCTTCGGCGCCGCGACTGAAGCGCAACAGTGCCTCTTCGTCACGATCGCCGAGACTGCCGATATAGCCTTCTATATTGGCTTTGAGTGCATCGTTGGACGGTTTGATCCGCACATCCAATTCACTTTGGGCCAGTGCCGTGCAACTGCTGATCAGCAGGAGCACGCCACCGGTGATTCTTCCTGGAAACTTCATAAGCGCGGATGCTATCACGGGCTTCCTTATAAACATCGGGAGGGTGATAGAACCCGGCTCGCCCGGAAAGTTCGCCACTCAGGCCGTCGCGCTCTGCACCACCTGGGGGTTGGGGTGAAAAAACACGTGTTCGCGCACCGGTCCCACCGCCACCTCGCCAATTTCCTCGTAGCCCTGGCGCTTGTAGAACTCCAGATAGCGCGCATCGCCGGTGTCGAGCACCACGCCCTGGGAGGTTTCATCCACCGCGCACCAGTTGTGCACCGCCTGCAGCAGCTGTTCGCCAAAGTGCTTGCCCTGGAACTGCGGGTGAATCCCCAGCAACGGCAGGACATGTACCGAGTCCGACGGCGAGCACGCGGCGACCGCATCGTGATATTCGAGGTAACGACGGGTGCAGCGAAAGCCGGTGCTGAGTACCATGCGCAGGCGCCAGGCCCAGCTTTCGGTGATACCGAGCCGACGTTGCGGTGGCGCGATCAGGGCGATGCCGATCAGGCGGTCGTTGACCAGCAGGCCGATGGCCGGCAAGTCCTGCATGAAGTGCTGCGTGACCAGCTCGCGCACCGTGGCGCGCACCCGCTGCTCATAGCCCGGACGCTCGGCTTCGAACAGGTAGCTGAACGTCGGCTCGTGCCGATACGCCTGATACAACAGGGAACGCGCTTCGCGGGAATAGCCGCTGTCGAGCATGTGGATATCGGCGATGGCGCTGGAGGTTTCGGGCATGACGGTTGATCTCCCCGGCACAGCTCGAGTGGCTGCGCTCTTTTTGATATGAGGCAGTGGGCGACGACACAGTTCCTCCACAGGTATAGACGCTTGGAGCAAGACTTGCCCCACTGCCGATCAGTCATCTCAGAACGCGAGGTTCGCGGTGGATTGATTCGATGCAACACTGGCCCGATTCCTAGAGGTCAGCTAGCATCGCCCTTTTGCCAGGACTGCCGACCATGAAGATCGTCTCCTTCAACATCAACGGGCTGCGCGCCCGTCCCCATCAGCTGGCGGCGCTGATCGAAAAGCACCAGCCCGATGTGATCGGGTTGCAGGAAACCAAGGTCCACGACGACCAGTTCCCCCTCGATGAAGTCAAGGCCCTGGGCTACCACGTGTATTTCCACGGTCAGAAAGGCCACTACGGCGTCGCCCTGCTCTCGCGCCAGGAACCGATTGCCGTGCACAAGGGTTTTGCCACCGACGACGAAGACGCCCAGCGCCGCTTCATCTGGGGCACCTTCGCCGACGCCAATGGCGCGCCGGTGACCATCATGAACGGCTACTTCCCCCAGGGCGAAAGCCGCGACCATCCGACCAAATTCCCGGCCAAGGCGCGCTTCTACAGCGATCTGCAAGTGCTGCTGGAAAGCCAGTTCAAGAACGACCAGTCGCTGGTGGTCATGGGCGACGTGAACATTTCCCCGGAAGACTGCGACATCGGCATCGGCCCGGACAACATGAAACGCTGGCTGAAAACCGGCAAATGCAGCTTCCTGCCCGAAGAACGCGAGTGGATGGCGCGCCTGAAGAACTGGGGCCTGACCGACAGCTTCCGCCACCTGAACCCCGAAGTGGCTGACGTCTTCAGCTGGTTCGACTACCGCAGCCGCGGTTTCGAGGACGAACCCAAGCGTGGGCTGCGGATCGACGTGATCCTCGCTTCCCACGGCTTGCTGCCTCGAGTCAAGGCGGCGGGTGTCGACTATGAACTGCGCGGAATGGAAAAACCGTCGGATCATGCGCCGATCTGGCTTGAATTGAGCTAAAAGCAAAAGATCGCAGCCTGCGGCAGCTCCTACCTTGGATAGGTGTACTCCTGTAGGAGCTGCCGCGGACTGCGATCTTTTGATCTGTCATATTTCCGACATCCTACTGACTTAATCTCCCGGCACTCCCTTTGGCTATATAAGGTGCCGGCATGACGCTGCGCGTGTTGTTCCTGTTGATGCTCTGCGTCTGGCTGCCGCTGACGGCTTCAGCCGGTGATTTGCCGACGCCGGAACACGGCCCGGTGCTGCGCATCCAGGGGTCCAACACCATCGGCGCCGCGTTGGGCCCGGCGCTGGTCCAGGGTCTGATGCGCCAACAGGGCCTGGTCAAGATTCACAGCGAAACCCCGGACACCGCCAACGAACTGCGCATCGTCGGCGAAACCGCCCAGGGGCGCCGGGTCGAGGTGGAACTGGCGGCCCACGGCTCCAGCACCGGCTTTGCCGCGCTGAAAACCGGCAACGCCGACCTCGCCGCCTCATCGCGCCCGATCAAGGACCGCGAGGTGACAGACCTGCAAGCCCTGGGCGATCTGAAAAGCCCCGGCGCCGAACAGGTCATCGCCATCGACGGCCTGGCGATCATCCTCCACCCGCAAAACCCGCTGAACCAGCTGGACACTGTGCAACTGGCGCGGATTTTCAGCGGCGACGTCAAAACCTGGGAAGAAGTCGGCGGCAACGGCGGCCCGATTCATCTGTATGCGCGGGATGATCAATCCGGCACCTACGACACCTTCAAGGAACTGGTACTCAGCGGTCGCGGGAAAACCCTGAGCGGCGCCGCGAAACGCTTCGAATCCAGCGAGCAGTTGTCCGACGCGATCAGCCTCGACCCGCAGGGCATCGGCTTCATTGGCCTGCCCTACGTGCGCCAGGCCAAGGCGGTGGCGATTGTCGATGGCCAGTCCCAGGCCATGCTCCCGCTCAACAGCCTGATTGCCACCGAAGACTACCCGTTGTCCCGCCGTCTGTTCTTTTACCTGCCGCCGGCCGGTAACAACCGATGGGCCGAGGCACTGGTGGCGTTTGCCCAAAGCAGCCAGGGCCAGGCGATTGTCGCGGCCAACGGTTTCATCGCCCAGACCGTGCAGGCCATGACCGTCACGCCGAACGCGCTGATGCCCGAGGGGTATCAGGGGCTCAGCCGTCACGCCCAGCGGCTGTCGGTGAATTTTCGTTTCGAGGAAGGCAGCGCCACGCTGGACAACAAGGCCCGGCAGGACCTGACACGGGTGCTCGACTATATAAAGCAGCATGAGAAAAACGATCGGCAGATCACCCTGGTCGGCTTTGGCGACGCCAAGAGCGACCCGGCACGCGCCGACCTGCTATCGAAACTGCGGGCCATGGCGGTACGGCGGGAACTGGTGAAAAGCGGCGTGGTGTTGCGCGAGGTGCGCGGGTTTGGTGCCGAGATGCCGGTGGCGGCCAATAACGAGGATGAGGGGCGGATCAAGAATCGGCGGGTTGAGGTTTGGGTTTACTGAGTTGAATGGCCAAGCAATGTGGCGAGGGAGCATGCTCCCGCTCGGTTGCGCAGCAACCGCAATTCAGGCGACCCGTTAATCCCGGCGTACCTGATTTGGGGCCGCTTCGCGACCCAGCGGGAGCAAGCTCCCTCGCCACAGAGTTTTTTATTGCCCGCTACGCAACATCTCTTTCGGCACATACTTGCCGATTTCGAACTTGCCAATCGCCGCGCGGTGCACTTCGTCCGGGCCGTCGGCCAGGCGCAGGGTGCGCTGCATGGCGTACATGTAGGCCAGCGGGAAATCGTTCGACACCCCTGCCCCGCCATGGATCTGGATCGCCCGGTCGATCACCCGCAGGGCCACGTTCGGCGCCACCACCTTGATCTGGGCAATTTCGCTCCTGGCCACCTTGTTACCGACGGTGTCCATCATGTACGCCGCCTTCAAGGTCAGCAGGCGCGCCATGTCGATTTCCATCCGCGAGTCGGCGATCTTGTCGACGTTGCCGCCCAGTCGCGCCAGCGGCTTGCCGAACGCCGTGCGCTCCACCGAACGCTTGCACATCAGTTCCAGCGCACGCTCGGCCATGCCGATCGAACGCATGCAGTGGTGAATCCGGCCCGGGCCAAGACGACCCTGGGCAATCTCGAATCCGCGACCCTCGCCCAAGAGCACGTTTTCGTACGGCACCCGCACGTTGTCGAACAGAACTTCAGCGTGGCCGTGGGGCGCGTCGTCGTAACCGAACACTGGCAGCGGGCGGATGATCTTCACGCCGGGAGTATCGACCGGCACCAGAATCATCGAATGCTGGGCGTGACGCGGTGCATCCGGGTTGCTCAGGCCCATGAAAATCAGGATTTTGCAGCGCGGGTCGCAGGCGCCGGAGGTCCACCATTTCTTGCCGTTGATCACCCACTCGTCACCGTCGCGCACCGCACGGGCGGCCATGTTGGTGGCATCGGAAGACGCCACGTCCGGCTCGGTCATGGCGAACGCCGAGCGGATCTCGCCGCGCAGCAGCGGCTCGAGCCAGCGCTGTTTCTGCTCTTCGTTGGCGTAGCGCACCAGCACTTCCATGTTGCCAGTGTCCGGCGCCGAGCAGTTGAACGGCTCCGGCCCTAGCAGCGAGCGGCCCATGATTTCCGCCAATGGCGCGTATTCGAGGTTGGTCAGGCCGGCGCCGAGTTCGGACTCAGGAAGAAACAAATTCCACAGGCCTTCGGCCTTTGCCTTGACTTTGAGTTCTTCCATGATCGCCGTCGGCTGCCAGCGGTCACCCTCGGCGACCTGGCGCTCGAACACGGCTTCGGCCGGATAAACGTAGGTGTCCATGAACGCAGTCACGCGTTCGCGCAGTTCCTGGACCTTGGGCGAATAAGCGAAATCCATGAGCAGATACCTTCTTGGGGGAGGTTGTTTAGATCATGCAATCGATGCTAGAACAGCTACGAAAATTTACCTAGCCTATTCTCGGCGTGTATTAACATTCATCACCGATATATGATCGGCTGATTGCCAAGGCCCTCCCGGGCCCGAAGAAGACGTCCCGATAACACCTTATAAAAAGAGTGCAGCGCATGAATCTGAGCAAGGTCGACCTCAACCTTTTCATCGTCTTCGACGCGATCTACACCGAAGCCAACCTGACTCGCGCCGGGCAGATCGTCGGCATTACCCAGCCCGCGGTGTCCAATGCCCTGGCCCGCCTGCGCGAGACCTTCAACGATCCGCTGTTCGTGCGCACCGCCCAGGGCATGGTGCCCACGCCCATGGCGCAGAACATCATCGGCCCGGTGCGCAACGCCCTTTCGCTGCTGCGCGTCTCGGTGCAGGAAAGCCGCATCTTCAATCCGCAGCAAGCGGTCAAGACCTACCGCATCAGCATGACCGACCTCACCGAGGCCGTGATCCTGCCACCGCTGTTCCAACGTTTGCGCCGCCTGGCGCCCACGGTGATCATCGAAAGCTTTTTGTCCAAACGCCGCGAAACCACCAAGGAACTGGCCGCCGGGCGCCTGGATTTTGCCGTGGACGCGCCGCTCAACACCGACCCGCAAGTGCGTCACGTCAAGTTGATGGAGGACCGTTACGTCTGCGCCATGCGCAAGGGGCACCCGCTGGCGGGCAAGGAAAAGCTCACCCTCGATGAATACCTGGGGCTGACCCACATCCATATTTCCAGCCGCCGCAGCGGCCTGGGTTATGTCGACCTGGCGCTGGGCAAGATGGGCATCCAGCGCAAGATCGCCCTGCGCTCCCAGCATTACCTGATGGCCTCGCAAGTGATGCAGCAGACCGACATGGTCATGACCGTACCGGAGCGTTTCGCCCGCCGTAACGATTTGCACGCGTTCAATTTGCCGGTCAACGACGTGCCGCCGGTCGAAACCCACCTCTACTGGCACGAAAGCACCGACCAGGACCCGGCCAACCGTTGGATGCGCGAGCAGATGATCGAGTTGTGCCAGCAGGTGACGGCGCATGAGAAAAAACTCGAGAGCGCGTAGGTCGCAGCAGCGCGTCGCCTTCTTCGCGGGCAAGCCTCGCTCCTACAGAGATACCGGTCGTCCGCAATTTTTTGCGAACCTGCAGGAGCGAGGCTTGCCCGCGAAGAGGCCCGTAATGACACCAGAAAACCCTTCCCCTTGACGTATACGTCAACCTGCCTTTAGCTTAGCGCCATGACCTTTCGTGAGCGCTTCCATGAGCAGCCAGACCTACAGCATTTCCGACCTCGCCCGCGAGCTCGACATCACCACCCGGGCCATTCGTTTCTATGAAGAGCAAGGCCTGCTCAGCCCCGAGCGTCGGGGGCAGGAACGCATCTATTCGCCCCGTGACAAGGTCAGCCTGAAACTGATCCTGCGGGGCAAGCGCATCGGCTTTTCCCTGGCCGAATGCCGCGAGCTGATCGAACTCTACGATCCCTCCAGCGGTAACACCAAGCAACTGCACAGCATGCTGGCGAAAATCAGCGAACGCCGGGCGCAGCTGGAACAGCAACTGCTGGACATCGAACAGATGAAACTGGAACTCGACACCGCCGAAGAGCGCTGCGCGCAGGCGCTGGAGCAAACCCTCAAGAGTCAGCAGGCGATTCAATAGATCTACACAAATACCGCCGCTCCCACATTGGAACGTCGTCAGCCAATTACAACAGGTCCAATCCCATGCCCCTACCCACCCACGTACGCCTTGTCGAAGTCGGCCCACGCGATGGTCTGCAAAACGAAGCCCAACCCATCAGCGTCGCCGACAAGGTGCAGCTGGTCGATGCGCTCACGGCCGCGGGCCTGGGCTATATAGAAGTCGGCAGTTTCGTGTCCCCCAAATGGGTACCGCAGATGGCCGGCTCCGCCGATGTGTTCGCGCAGATCCAGCGCAAGCCCGGCGTGACCTACGGTGCGCTCGCCCCCAACCTGCGCGGTTTTGAAGATGCCCTGGCTTCGGGAGTCAAGGAGGTCGCCGTGTTCGCCGCCGCGTCCGAAGCCTTTTCCCAGCGCAACATCAATTGCTCGATCAGCGAAAGCCTGGAGCGTTTCGTGCCGATCATGGACGCGGCCCGGCAGCACGGGGTGACGGTGCGCGGTTACGTGTCCTGCGTGCTGGGTTGCCCTTATGAAGGCGACGTGGCCCCCGAGCAGGTGGCCCGGGTCGCCCGCGAACTCTATGCCATGGGCTGCTACGAGGTGTCCCTGGGCGACACCATCGGCACCGGCACCGCTGGCGCCACCCGCAAAATGTTCGAGGTGGTGTCGGCCGAAGTACCGCGCGAGAAGCTGGCCGGACACTTCCATGACACCTACGGCCAGGCCATGGCCAACATCTACGCCAGCCTGCTCGAAGGCATCTCGGTGTTCGACAGCTCCATCGCCGGTCTCGGCGGCTGCCCGTACGCCAAAGGCGCCAGCGGCAACGTCGCCACCGAGGACGTGGTGTACCTGCTCAACGGCCTGGGCATCCAGACCGGTATCGACCTGGACGCACTGATCAAGGCCGGTCAGCGGATCAGCACCGTGCTGGGTCGCCCAACCGGCTCCCGCGTGGCCAAGGCCCGTAGCGCACAGTGAGGGCAACGACACGCGCGTGTGTTACCGCGACATCAAAAACGTGGGGAAAAGCGAGTAACACGGAAACAAAATGTCAGGGTTTGCCTGAGAGAAAAATCCTACAAAACATTAAGCTTTTGATTTTAAAGGGTTTTTAAAAGTTGGCACGGCTTCTGCTTTCTCTATGGCATAACAAGAATAAAAAATGCGACACCACTAATAAAAACAAGACGTAACGACTCTGACATAACAAAAACAACACGGCAGAGACGCAGCTAACAGATTTTTTTGGAGAAGATGTGCTTTTCAGGGTGCTTTTCGGAGTTACCCGCAACCGGGCAGAGAACAATAAAACTACCTTCAGGTAGCTCCCGTATCGGTTGGATCGCTTGGCGAGAAAGTAGATCAGCGCTCAAAAAAATACGTTTGCTCTTGATCCCGGATGGGGATCGCCAAAAACAGCGGTAAAGGGCAACGGTTGCCAATAACAAAAACAGACCGCCCCTCAATAATAAAAAAGAGCACGCGCAACGAAAATTAAAGGGGAGCTTCGGCTCCCCTTTGTGCTGTCTGGCATTTGGTTTTTTAAAAGATCGCAGCCTGCGGCAGCTCCTACAGGTGTACACATAACCCTGTAGGAACTGCCGCAGGCTGCGATCTTTTGATCTTCATCGTTTAGCGTTGAGCTCCTCGACACTGATCTCCCGCATGCGGAATTTCTGGATCTTGCCGGTCACGGTCATCGGGAACTCGTCCACGAACTTGAAGTAGCGCGGCGTCTTGAAGTGCGCGATGCGCTCCTTGCACCAGGCCTGCAGTTCCTGCTCGGTGGCGCTGTGGCCGGGGTGGAACTTGATCCAGGCGACGATCTCCTCACCGTAACGCGAGCATGGAATGCCGATCACCTGCACGTCGGCCACCGCCGGGTGGGTGAAGAAGAACTCCTCGAGCTCGCGGGGATAAATGTTCTCGCCGCCACGGATGATCATGTCCTTGTTACGGCCGGCAATGCACACATAGCCCTCGTCGTTCATGCTCGCCAGGTCGCCGGTGTGCATCCAGCCAGCCTGATCGATCGCTTCGGCGGTGCCTTGCGGATTGTTCCAGTAACCGAGCATCACACTGTAACCACGGGTGCACAGCTCGCCGATGGTGCCGCGCGGCACCGGATTGCCGGCCTCGTCGATGATCTTGCTTTCCAGCTGCGGCTGGGTGCGTCCGACCGTGGTAACACGCAATTCCAGGTCGTCCGACGGACCGGTCTGCAACGACACCGGACTGGTTTCGGTCATGCCGTAGGCGATCTGCACTTCGCTCATGTGCATTTCATTGATGACCCGGCGCATCACTTCGATCGGGCAGGTCGCGCCGGCCATGATCCCGGTGCGCAAGCTCGACAGGTCGAATTCGGGGCGTTGCGGCTGATCAAGCATGGCGATGAACATCGTCGGCACGCCGTACAGCGCGGTGGCCTTTTCATCGGCGACGGTGTTCAGGGTCAGCAGCGGATCGAAGGCATCGTTGGGGTAGATCATCGTGCTGCCGTGGGTGATGCAACCCAGATTGCCCATGACCATGCCGAAACAGTGATACAGCGGCACCGGGATCACCAGCCGGTCGGCGGCGGTCAGGCCGAGGCTTTCGCCAACCATGTAACCGTTGTTGAGAATGTTGTAGTGACTGAGGGTCGCGCCCTTGGGGAAACCTGTGGTGCCGGAGGTGTACTGGATGTTCACCGCCTGATCGAAATGCAGGCTGTCCTGGCGCTCGCGCAGTTGCTCGACCGACACGCTGCCGGCCAGATCAGTCAGTTGCGACCAGGGCAGGAAACCGACTGGCGGTTGCGCATCCAGGCTGACCACACCGCGCAGCTCAGGCAGGCGTTCGCTGTGCAATTGGCCGATGGCGTGTTCGGCCAGCTCAGGCGCCAGGCCCTGCAGCATGGCGTGATAGTTGGAAGTCTTGAACGATCCGGCACACACCAGCCACTTGCAACCCGATTGCTTGAGCACATACTCCAGTTCCGAGCTGCGATAGGCCGGGTTGATGTTGACCAGGATCACGCCGATTTTCGCGCTGGCGATCTGGCTGATACACCACTGCGCGCAGTTCGGCGCCCAGATACCGAGCCGGTCACCGGTCTGCATGCCCAGCGCCAGCATCGCCCTGGCATGCAGGTCCGCCTCCTGGGCCAGTTGCCGCCAGGTGTAGCGCACCTGCTGATGGCGCACGACCAGCGCCTCGCCATCCGGGTACTGCGCGGCCGTGTTGTCGAACGCCTGGCCGATGGTCATCGCCAGCAAGGCTTTGTCCTGGGAACCTCGGGTGTAGCTGCGCTGCGGGTTTGCACTGGGTTGATCCATGACGACCCCTATTGTCTTTATTCTGTAGGAGCGGACCCGCTCGCGATGGAGGTCAAGGCAACGGGTTATCCAGTCAGGTAACCGTGATCGTTAACGTCCTTCGCGAGCAAGCTCGGCTCCTACAGAATCACCTAAGTTGACGTTAACGTAAAGGGTGATTGACAGCCATTCGTCACAGGCTTACGTTAACGTAAAGGTGAGAGCTGAATCACTGCCCTCCCCACCCGACAAAAAAGCCAAAAGGTGACCCATGAACTACCCGACCCTGAATTTTGCCCTCGGTGAAACCATCGACATGCTGCGCGATCAGGTTAAGTCCTTCGTCGCCAAAGAGATCGCCCCGCGCGCCGCTCAGATCGACAGCGACAACCTGTTCCCCGCCGATCTGTGGCGCAAATTCGGCGACATGGGTCTGCTGGGCATCACCGTACCGGAAGAGTACGGCGGCGCCGGCCTGGGTTACCTGGCCCACGTGGTGGCGATGGAAGAAATCAGCCGCGGTTCGGCTTCGGTGGCCCTGTCCTACGGCGCCCACTCCAACCTCTGCGTCAACCAGATCAACCGCAACGGCACCCACGAACAGAAACTCAAGTACCTGCCGAAGCTGATCAGCGGCGAGCACATCGGCGCCCTGGCCATGAGCGAGCCGAATGCCGGTTCCGACGTGGTGTCGATGAAACTGCGCGCCGACAAGCGCGGCGACCACTACGTTCTGAACGGCAGCAAGACCTGGATCACCAACGGTCCGGACGCCAACACCTACGTGATCTACGCCAAGACCGACCTGGAAAAGGGGCCCCACGGCATCACCGCCTTTATTGTGGAACGCGACTGGAAAGGCTTCAGCCGCAGCAACAAGTTCGACAAGCTGGGCATGCGCGGTTCGAACACCTGCGAGCTGTTCTTCGATGACGTCGAAGTGCCGGAAGAAAACATCCTCGGCGTGCTCAACGGCGGCGTGAAGGTGCTGATGAGCGGCCTCGATTACGAGCGCGTGGTGCTCTCCGGCGGCCCGACCGGGATCATGCAGGCCTGCATGGACCTGATCGTGCCGTACATCCACGACCGCAAGCAGTTCGGCCAGAGCATCGGCGAATTCCAGCTGATCCAGGGCAAGGTCGCCGACATGTACACCCAGCTCAATGCCAGTCGCGCCTATCTGTATGCCGTGGCCCAGGCCTGCGAGCGTGGCGAAACCACCCGCAAGGACGCCGCCGGCGTGATCCTCTACAGCGCCGAACGCGCCACGCAAATGGCGCTGGACGCGATCCAGATCCTGGGCGGCAATGGCTACATCAACGAATTCCCGGCCGGTCGCCTGCTGCGTGACGCCAAGCTGTACGAAATCGGCGCCGGCACCAGTGAGATCCGTCGCATGCTGATCGGTCGCGAACTGTTTAATGAGACGAAATGAATTTCGTCAGCTGCAAGCTGCAAGCGACAAGCTGCAAGAGGACAGTGCTCTTGCTTCAACTTGTAGCTCGTAGCTTGTAGCTTGAAACTTGAAGCTTGAAGCTGCTACGGAGTAGCCCATGATCTTGCATACCCAGCTCAACCCCCGTTCAGCGGAGTTCGCCGCCAACAGCGCGGCGATGCTCAAACAGGTCGACGCCCTGCACACCCTGCTCGCCCAGGTGCAGCAAGGCGGCGGTCCGAAAGCGCAAGAGCGCCACACCTCGCGGGGCAAATTGCTGCCGCGCGAGCGCATCAATCGCCTGCTCGATCCGGGTTCGCCGTTTCTCGAGATCAGCCAGCTGGCGGCCTACGAGGTGTATGGCGAAGACGTTCCCGCCGCGGGCGTGATTGCCGGGATCGGCCGCGTGGAAGGCATCGAGTGCATGATCGTGGCCAACGACGCCACGGTGAAAGGCGGTTCCTACTACCCGCTGACCGTGAAAAAACACCTGCGCGCCCAGACCATCGCCCAGCAGAATCGCCTGCCGTGCATCTATCTGGTGGATTCCGGTGGCGCCAACCTGCCGCGCCAGGATGAAGTGTTTCCCGACCGCGAGCACTTCGGCCGGATCTTCTTCAACCAGGCCAACATGAGCGCCATGGGCATTGCGCAGATCGCCGTGGTGATGGGCTCCTGCACCGCCGGTGGCGCCTACGTACCGGCGATGGCCGACGAAGCGATCATGGTCCGCGAGCAGGCAACGATTTTCCTCGCCGGCCCGCCGCTGGTAAAAGCCGCGACCGGTGAAGTGGTCAGCGCCGAAGACCTCGGCGGCGCCGATGTGCACTGCAAGATCTCCGGTGTTGCCGACCATTATGCCGAGTCCGACGAACACGCCCTGGCCCTGGCGCGTCGCAGCGTTGCCAACCTCAACTGGCAGAAGCTTGGCGAAGTGCAGCAACGCGCCCCAATCGCCCCGCTGTACAGCAGCGACGAGTTGTACGGCGTGGTGCCGGCCGATGCCAAGCAGCCATTCGATGTGCGTGAGGTGATTGCACGGCTGGTGGACGGTTCGGTGTTCGACGAGTTCAAGGCGCTGTTCGGAACGACGCTGGTGTGCGGTTTCGCCTACCTGCACGGCTACCCGATCGCGATCCTCGCCAACAACGGCATCCTGTTCGCCGAAGCCGCGCAGAAAGGCGCGCACTTCATCGAACTGGCCTGCCAGCGCGGCATCCCGCTGCTGTTCCTGCAGAACATCACCGGCTTCATGGTCGGCCAGAAATACGAGGCCGGCGGCATCGCCAAGCACGGTGCGAAACTGGTGACCGCCGTGGCCTGCGCCAAGGTGCCGAAGTTCACCGTGATCATCGGCGGCAGCTTCGGTGCCGGTAACTACGGCATGTGCGGCCGGGCCTACGATCCGCGTTTCCTGTGGATGTGGCCGAACGCGCGCATCGGTGTGATGGGTGCCGAACAGGCCGCCGGCGTGCTGGTGCAGGTCAAGCGCGAGCAGGCCGAGCGCGGTGGCCAGGGTTTCAGCGCCGAGCAGGAAGCCGAGATCAAGCAACCGATCCTCGACCAGTACGAAGAACAGGGCCATCCCTACTACTCCAGCGCTCGCTTGTGGGACGACGGCGTCATCGACCCGGCACAGACCCGCGATGTCCTGGGCCTGGCCTTGTCGGCGTCGCTGAACGCGCCAATCGAACCGAGCCGCTTCGGCGTGTTCCGGATGTGATCCTACCCCCTGTAGGAGCGAGGCTCGCCCGCGAACCGGCATGACGCGGTGCAACCGACAAACCGCGGCGCTTTCTTCGCGGGCAAGCCTCGCTCCTGCAGAACAGAGTTGTGGAGACGGACAAACATGAGCGACTTCAACACCCTCGAACTGCTGACCGACCCCAGGGGCTTCGCAACCCTGTGGCTCAGCCGCGAAGAAAAGAACAACGCGTTCAACGCCGAAATGATCCGCGAACTGATCCTGGCCCTCGACCGGGTCTCAAGCGATCCAAGCCTGCGTTTCCTGCTGGTCCGCGGTCGCGGCAAGCACTTCAGTGCCGGCGCGGACCTGGCCTGGATGCAGCAATCGGCCGAACTCGATTACCAGACCAACCTCGACGACGCCCGTGAACTGGCGGAGTTGATGTACAACCTGGCCAAGCTGAAGATCCCGACCCTGGCCGTGGTGCAAGGCGCGGCCTTCGGCGGCGCGCTGGGCCTGATCAGCTGCTGCGACATGGCCATCGGTGCCGACGACGCGCAATTCTGCCTGTCGGAAGTGCGCATCGGCCTGGCCCCGGCGGTGATCAGCCCGTTCGTGGTGCAAGCCATGGGCGAGCGCGCCACCCGCCGCTACGCCCTGACCGCCGAACGTTTCAGCGGCCAGCGGGCACAGGCACTGGGCCTGCTCTCGGAAAGCTATCCATCGGCCGAGCTTGAGCAGAAGCTCGAGCAGTGGATCGACAACCTGCTGCTCAACAGCCCGGCAGCCATGCGCGCCAGCAAGGACCTGCTGCGCGAAGTCGGTGACGGTTCGCTGCTCCCGGCCCTGCGCCGCTACACCGAAAACGCCATCGCCCGCATCCGCGTCAGCCCCGAAGGCCAGGAAGGTCTGCGGGCCTTCCTGCAAAAACGTCCGCCAGGCTGGCAAGCCGAAAAAACCACCAAGGAGTCGCGTTGATGAGCGCCCCCGTCCTCACTACCCTGCTGGTGGCCAACCGCGGCGAGATCGCCTGCCGCGTGATGCGTACCGCCAAGTCCCTGGGCTTGACCACCGTCGCCGTGCACAGTGCCACCGACCGTGACGCCCGCCACAGCCGCGAGGCCGATATCCGTGTCGACTTGGGTGGCAGCAAGGCCGCTGAAAGCTACCTGCAGATCGACAAACTGATCGCCGCGGCCAAGGCCAGCGGCGCCCAGGCGATCCACCCAGGCTACGGCTTTCTCTCGGAAAACGCAGGTTTTGCCCGCGCCATCGAAGCCGCCGGCCTGATTTTCCTCGGCCCGCCCGCCTCGGCCATCGACGCCATGGGCAGCAAATCCGCCGCCAAGGCCCTGATGGAAACCGCCGGCGTGCCCCTGGTGCCGGGTTACCACGGCGAAGCCCAGGACCTCGACACCTTCCGCGACGCCTGCGAACGCATCGGCTATCCGGTGCTGCTCAAGGCCACGGCCGGTGGCGGCGGCAAGGGCATGAAGGTGGTCGAAGACGTCAGCCAACTGGCCGAAGCCCTGGCCTCGGCCCAGCGTGAAGCCCAGTCGTCGTTCGGCGATTCGCGGATGCTGGTGGAAAAGTACCTGCTCAAACCGCGCCATGTGGAAATCCAGGTGTTCGCCGATCAGCACGGCAACTGCCTGTACCTCAACGAACGCGACTGCTCGATCCAGCGCCGGCACCAGAAAGTCGTCGAAGAAGCCCCGGCCCCCGGCCTGAGCCCGGAACTGCGCCGGGCCATGGGCGAAGCCGCCGTGCGTTCGGCCCAGGCCATCGGTTACGTCGGAGCCGGCACCGTGGAGTTTCTGCTGGACGCCCGTGGCGAGTTCTTCTTCATGGAGATGAACACCCGCCTGCAGGTCGAGCACCCGGTCACCGAAGCCATCACCGGCCTCGATCTGGTGGCCTGGCAGATCCGCGTCGCTCGCGGCGAAGCGCTGCCGATGACCCAGGATCAGGTGCCGCTGGTCGGCCATGCGATCGAAGTACGGCTGTACGCCGAAGATCCGGGCAATGACTTCCTGCCGGCTACCGGGCGCCTGGAGTTGTATCGCGAATCCGCACCCGGCGCCGGTCGCCGGGTGGACAGCGGTGTCGAGGAAGGCGACGAGATTTCGCCGTTCTACGACCCGATGCTCGGCAAGCTGATTGCCTGGGGAGAGGACCGTGAACAGGCCCGCCTGCGCCTGCTGAGCATGCTCGACGAGTTCGCCATTGGTGGTCTCAAGACCAACATCAACTTCCTGCGGCGGATCATCGCCCATCCGGCGTTCGCCGCCGCCGAACTGGACACCGGCTTCATCCCGCGCTTCCAGGATCAGCTGCTGCCGGCCCCCGCGGGCCTGAGCGAGGAGTTCTGGCAGGCCGCCGCCCAGGCCTTCGCGCAGAGCCAGCACAACGCGCCACGCAGCGACGACCAGAGCTCGCCATGGGCGATCGGCAACGGTTTCCGCGCCGGCCTGCCTGCGCAAATCACCCTGCACCTGAGCTGCGAAGGTCAGGACCGCGCCTTGACCCTGGGCGCGCCAAACGCCCACGGCGGGCAGCTCAAGGGCGAGCTGTTGCTGACCGAGCACCAGGGCGTACGCCGCCAGCACCGGGCGATTCGTCGCGGCGAGGTGGTGTACCTGCAATGGGACGGTGAACTGCGCCGCATCGAGTCCTACGACCCGATCAGCGCCGTGGAAGCCAGCCACAGCCATCAAGGCGGGCTAACCGCGCCCATGAACGGCAGCATCGTGCGGGTGCTGGTGGAGGCCGGGCAAACGGTCGAGGCCGGCGCGCAACTGGTGGTGCTCGAAGCGATGAAGATGGAACACAGCATTCGCGCGCCCCACGCCGGGGTGATCAAGGCGCTGTATTGCCAGGAAGGCGAGATGGTCAGCGAAGGCAGCGCGCTGGTCGAATTCGAAGAGGCGTAAAACGAAGAACGGTCCTGCGTAATGCGAGGACCGTTCGGGTCAGAACTTGATGGTTGCCTGAACCACCACACCGATGATTCGACACTCGTCGGTGAACAGGGCTTTGGGATAGGTCGGATTGAGCGGGACCAGATAACGCTGCCCGCCCTCTTCGATCAGCTTGCGAAACACGGCCTCGCTGCTGCTCGACCACTGGGCGATGACCAGTTTTCCAGGCTCGGCGGCGACGTCCGGGTCCACCAGAATCAACATCCCTTCCGAAATGCTCAGGCCGCTGGGCGCGGTCATGGCATCCCCCGACACCGTCAACCAGAACGCCGCGCCCCGGGCGTAATAATCGGTCAGTTCGAAACGGTATTGCCCCGGTTCGTCTTCACAGATTCCGGTTTCCTGCCAGTCGCTGACCGGGTAGCGAAAGTACGGGTTGTACTTTTGCGCCATGGGCATTTCGTCGTCGGGCGTGTCGAGGCGTTCGCGAAGCACCATCGCCACTTCGAGAAAATCCATGCCCAAGGCTTTCAACACCTTGTTCATGTCCTCGATGCTCGGTTCGCGACGTTTGTTGAGCCAGTGGCCGATGCCGCCCTGGGACATGTCCACGCGTTCGCCAAGCTCTTCCTGGGTGATTTTGATCTCACCCATCTTGTCTTTGACCAATTCAATCCATTTATCCATGTGCGGCACCATACGGGGTAGGCTCCTGCCAGCAAAACACAAAATGTAGTATTTCAAATATGGTCACAAATACAGATCGTACTAATATTCGTTCACGGATCTGAATCTATCACGGAGCTTGCCATTACCATGACCCAACCCAGCGACCATTTACCCGATGTCCAGATTGATACGTCCCTGACCTCCCCCCAAGGCTGCGCCGCGGCCCAGCGCGCACTGGACTACTACCTGAAACCGGCCGCAGCGGAAGAGGCAGGCGAAGTGCGTTTTTTTGATGTAAACAAAAATGTCAGTGGCGAAGAGGCGCTGGTGCATGCCACGGACCTGTTGCGCTGTGCAGGCGCCACGGCCTACGAAGCCGCGAAGCAACTGCAGGGCTCGAGTCGGGACCTGGCGTTATCGGTGGTGCACATGATCGATATGGCCAGAGCCATGGTGGATCGGGCGCTGGAGAGGCATCAGAGCATTTGAGGCGAGGGATAAAAACAGAGGGCGGGGAAAAAATTTTCCAATAGCACAAACAAACCGCTTGACCTGCAAACGAGAATGATTATTATTGCACCAACTGGTCGCGAGATCAGTCGATGGGCCAAGGGACCTTAGGTCGGACTCTTGGACTATCTCCTCATCAGGCTAATCACGGTTTTTGACCCGGCTTTTTGCCGGGTCTTTTTTTTGCCAGTTTTCTGGCTTATGGCTTCAGGCTAATGAAGTCTTTGGGTGCCGCAAATTCGATGGCGCGGATCATATCAAAAGTTTTCCGGATGGCAAGGCGCGCCTCTGAAGACGCAGGCAAAGTAATGGCAGATAGCACTTGAGAATCAATTGCATACACTCTAAGCTGCCTCCGCGTCAGGGACGACGCCCCCCTACCCGGTTCACCGCACTTCAATACACCGCAATATGCGAATCCGCCCGCGGCTCCGTCCCGCCACACAGCACCCCTGTCTGCGGATCACGCAAGATAATCTGCCCCCGCCCATAACTGGTCAGATCGCACACCACCTCGACCCCATGCCCACGCCGTGCCAGCGCCGCCGCCATGTCCCGTGACGCGTTCTGCTCGATACCCACCTTCAGACCACCCAGCCATTGCCAGCGCGGCGCATCCAGGGCCGCTTGCGGGTTGAGGCCGAAATCCACCAGGTTCATCACCATCTGCACGTGCCCTTGAGGCTGCATGTAGCCGCCCATCACGCCAAACGGCCCCATCGCCACACCGCTCTTGCTGAGGAATCCCGGAATGATCGTGTGGAAGGTCTTCTTGCCCGGCGCCAGGCAGTTGGAATGCGCAGGATCAAGGCTGAACTCCTCGCCACGGTTCTGCAGAGCGATGCCGCTGTCGGGCAGGACCACGCCGGAGCCGAAGCCGTGATAGTTGCTCTGAATGTACGACACCATGTTGCCTTCGTCATCGGCGGTGGCCAGGTAGACGGTGCCGCTGGCATGGGGATCGCCCGGCTGCGGCGCCCCGGCCTGCTCGCCGATCTGCGAGCGACGATGGGCGGCATAGTGATCGCTCAGCAAATCTTCGACGGCGACCCGCATGTGCTCCGGATCGGTGATGTAGTGCAAGCCGTCGCTGTAGGCGAGTTTCATGGCCTCGAGCTGACGGTGCCAGGTCTGCTGACTGTCACGATGATCGAAGTCGAAGCCTTCGAGGATCTTCAACGTCATCAACGCCACCAGCCCCTGGCCGCTCGGTGGAATCTCCCAGACATCCACGCCACGGTAGTTGACCTTGATCGGCTCGACCCACTGCGCGCGGTAATCCTGCAAATCGCCGGCGCGCAGATAGCCGCCGGTGGCGCGCGAATGCGCATCCAGTCGCTGTGCCAGCGCGCCACGATAGAAGCTTTCGCAACCGGTGGCGGCCAGTTCGCTCAGGGTTCGCGACTGGGCCGGGTTGCGGAACAGCTCACCGGCACGGGGCGCGCGGCCGTCGATCAGGAAAGTCTCGAACCAGCTTTCGAGCACTTCATTGCGATCCTTGCTGAAATTCTCCAGCGCGGTTTGCCACTGCAGGGCAACCACCGGTGAAACGGGAAATCCGTCTCGCGCCAGGCTGATCGCCGGTTGCAGCAGGTCGGCAAAAGGCAAGCGGCCAAAACGCGACGACAGCTCCGCCCAGGCCGATGGACAACCTGGCACGGTCACCGGCGTCCAGCCGTGCAACGGCATCTTCTCATGGCCGGCAGCCTTGACCGCCTCGATGCTCAGGGCTTGCGGCGCGGCCCCGTTGGCGTTCAAACCGTGCAGCTTGTTTTGCGTCCAGACCAGGGCAAAGGCATCGCCGCCGATGCCGCAACCGGTGGGTTCGACAACGGTCAGCGCCGCAGCCGTGGCGATGGCGGCGTCGATGGCATTGCCGCCGCGACGCATGATTTCGATCCCCGCTTCAGCGGCCAGAGGCTGTGAGGCCGCGACCATGCCGCGCTTGGCGAAGACACTTTGACGTTGTGAGGCGTAGGGGTATTCATGGGCAGAAAAATTGAACATGGCAGGACTCACAAAAATCGATTGGATGGGCTCACAACACGCGGCTGAGGAATGCCCGGGTGCGGGCATGGCTGGGCTGGCTGAAGATCTGTTCCGGCGGGCCCTGCTCGATCAGTTCGCCCTGATCGAGCACCACGACCCGGTCGGCCACTTCCCGGGCAAAGCCCATTTCGTGGGTGACCACGACCATGGTCATGCCCTCCTCGGCCAGCTCCTTCATCACTTGCAGCACCTCGCCCACCGTTTCCGGATCGAGGGCACTGGTGGGCTCGTCGAACAGCATCGCCTGGGGTTTCATGGCCAGGGCCCGGGCGATGGCCACCCGTTGCTGCTGGCCGCCGGACAACATCGACGGATAGTGATCGGCCTTCTCTGCCAGCCCCACGCGCTTGAGCAAGGCCCGCGCCTGCTCCAGGGCTGTCGCGCGCGGCACGCCCAGCACATGGATGGGCGCCTCGATGATGTTTTCCAGGGCGGTCATGTGCGGGAACAGATTGAACTTCTGGAACACCATGCCGATGTCCCGCCGCTGCCGAGCGATGTTGCGCTCCGAGTCCCGGGCCAGGCTGCCGTCGGCGCGGGTGCGATAGCCCATCGGCTGACCGGCGACGCGGATCTGCCCGGCCTGAATGTCCTCCAGCAGGTTGATGCAGCGGATGAACGTGGTCTTGCCGGAACCGGAGGCTCCGATCAGCACCACCACTTCTCCGCGCCGGACTTGCAGGGAAATGCCCTTGAGAATCTGCAGGTCGCCGAACGACTTGTGGATGTCCAGCGCCTCGATGACCAGTTCTTCACTCATGTGCGCCATCTCAACGCCCCCTCAACAGTTTCATGGTGTTGCGACCGAACATGCGATTGGCCGCCGGCGCCGGACGGTCGGACTGACCGAAGCGGGTTTCGAGCCAGCGCTGGAAGAAGCCCCAGAGGGTGGTCAGGGCCAGGAAGTAGATGGCCACCACCAGATACAGTTCGAACACGCGGAAGGTCGCCGAGGTGACCATCTGCGTACTGAGCAGCAGCTCCTGAACCCCGATCACGCTGACCAGCGTGGTGTTCTTCAACATCACGTTGAACTCGTTGCCCAGCGGCGGCACGATCACCCGGAACGCCTGGGGCAGCACCACCCGCCGCATCAGCTTGGGAAAGGTCATGCCCAGGGAACGCCCGGCTTCGTATTGGCCCTTGTCCACCGCGCCGATACCGGCGCGAATGATCTCGGCCATGTACGCGCCTTCGTTGAGGCCCAGGGCGATGATCGCCGCCTGGATATTGCCGGGTACCACGATCCAGCCCAGATCGATGTCTTCGAAGCGGAAGATTCCGCCCGCCGCCAGCGCGGTGTACAGAAATACGATCTGCACCAGCAGCGGCGTGCCGCGCATCAGCCACACATAAAAGCGCACCGGGTACTGCAACAGCGGGTTACTCGACAGCTTCATCAAGGCCGCGATCAGCCCCAGCACGCAACCGAGCAACATCGCCGACACGCTGATCAGGCAAGTCAGCCACAGCCCCGTCAGGTACACATCGCTGGGCTGCAGCAGGTACTGCCAGAACACATCCCAATTGAAATTCATGCGATTTGTCCTCAGTCCAGTTTGTCGCTGTCGACATGCCATTTACTGAGGAGCTCGGTGTAGCTGCCATCGGCGCGCATGCCCTGCAGGACCTCGGTCAGGGCCACCGTCAGCTGCGGATCGCTCTTGCGTACACCGAAGCCGGTGAGGATGCGGTTGAAGGCCGGTACCGCGGACTGGAACAGGTCCGGCGCCAGTTGCTGATAGTGGCCGGCGGATTCGACGGTGGTGCCGAAGGCGTCCACCTGATTGATGCGCAAGGCCTGGAAGGCATCGGCGTCGACGTTGTACACCACCAGTTTCATCGGCGCCTTGCCGGCCGCTTCGAGTTTTTCGTTTTCCTTGCCCAGCAGCAGACGGATGGTCGAACCGTTGCTCACCGCCACCTTCAGGCCCGACAGGTCTTGCAGGGTGTTCACCCCTTTCGGATTGCCTTTGGGCACGACGATCGACTGACTGGAATACATGAAGTTGACGATGTCGATCACTTCGCGGCGCTCAGGCTTGTCGAACAGCTGGTCGACGATCATGTCGCACTGCTGCGCCAGCAGCGCCGGGATCAGTCCGGCGAAGGGAGAGATGCGCCATTCCACCTTTTTGTCCCCCAGGCGCTTGGCAATCGCCTCGCCCATGTCGACCTGAAGGCCCACCGGTTTCTGCTTGGCGTCGAATGACACCAGCGGCGGCGAATCCATGCCCGAGCAGTAGACGATTTTCTCGCTCTTGCTCAAACGCTCGGGCAACTCGGGGGCGGCGAGCGCCCATTGCGAACACAGACTCAGGGTGAACACGGCAACTAACGCGCAGGGCTTGTGCATGGTGCATGACTCCAGTTGGCTGGTTGTTCTTCTATTGATGGGCTTTCTGTTGGTGAGCTTCTAGGAACTGAATGAGCCGCGGGATGGTGCCTTCGATGTGCTCGCACACCTCGGTGGCGGCTTTGTCCGCGTCGCCCGTGCGCAACGCCTCGACAATCGAGGCGTGCTCGTCCCGGGCGCTGCGGGGTTTGTCGGCGTGCTGCAGCCACAGGCGCATGTGCGGCTCGATCACCGAATACAGCGCCGAAATCTGCCGCATCAGGCGCGGGCGTTCACTCAGGCTGCACAGGTATTCGTGGAAGGCGCGATGGCGGCTGACCCACTCGGCGCCGTCTTCGCGGTAGTCGTCCATCTCGTCGAGCAGACGCTCCAGATGGCTGAAATGACGCTCGGTGAGTTTCGGTACGGCGACCCGAATGGCCAGGCCTTCCAAGGCGCTGCGCATCTCGAACACTTCACGCATTTCCTCGACGTTCAGGCCGCGCACGATGGCGCCGCGGTTGGGCCGCAGCGTGACCAGGCCGTCGGCATCCAGACGTCGGAAGGCTTCGCGCACCGGCATGCGGCTCATGCCGATCTCCCCGGCGATGTCCTCGGCGATCAGGCGCTCGCCGGTGCGGTAACGGCCTTTGCAAATCGCCTCCAGCAGAAAGTTGTAGGCCTCTTCTTCGGCGGTCACCGGTTGGCGCTCGGTATAGGCAGGAGCGAATTTCATCAGATGCACCTTTTGTATTTTTGTATCCAATTATCCATGAAGCCAAAAAAGCACTTTGCATGCCAGATACCGTTCCTGGCGCGCAGGTGATTGATTGGGTTGGATTAATCGATAAGCTGCGGCGATCGGCAGCCTGAGTTCGGCGAGTTGAAATGCCCCATGCTGTCACCCTGGTTACACAAGCAGCGCCACAAAAAGGTGCGAGGGGTAACAGCACCGATGGCTATGCTGTGACGATGGACTTTGCGCCTGGGGTCGTATTTGGCGACGCAGATGAAACGTTTTTTCTTCGCTGCCAGCCCCCTGCCCTTGCGTGTAAAGTAGCCGCCATAAAAATCCAGATCAGGAAACTCCAACCGTGGCTAAATCCCTCGACATCACTGCCAACTTCGACAGTGGCAACATCCAGGTCATCGACCTCAGCGACCCGCTCAAACCACTGCTGGCAATCCGACCCGACACCAAGAGCAATCATTTCCAGTGGTTCCACTTCAAGGCCAGCGGCCTGCACGTCGGCCAGGAACACTGGTTCCGCCTGACCAATGCCAGCCAGTCTTCCTACAACAAGGCCTGGGATGGATATCAGGCCAGAGCCTCCTACGATCACGTCAACTGGTTTCAGGTCCCGACCATCTTTGAAGGCGATTGCCTGCGCTTCTGCCTGGAGGCCACGCAAACCCACGCCTGGTTCGCCTACTTCGAACCCTACAGCCGTGGCCGCCACGACTGGCTGATCGAGCAGGCGCTGACCAAGGCCGGCACCGAACTGCTGGCCACCGGCAAGAGCGTCGAAGGTCGTGACATTCAACTGCTGCGCAAAGGCACCGGCGCCGAAGGCCGACGCAAGATCTGGATGATTGCCCAACAACACCCTGGCGAGCACATGGCCGAATGGTTCATGGAAGGCGTGATCGAACGCCTGGAGCGCCACGACGACCCGGTACTGAACAAACTGCTGGAAAGCGCCGACCTGTACCTGGTGCCGAACATGAACCCCGATGGCGCCTTCCACGGCCACCTGCGCACCAACGCCATGGGCCAGGACCTCAATCGCGCCTGGCAGAGCGCCAGCCCGGAGATCAGCCCGGAAGTCTTTTTCGTTCAGCAGCAGATGGAAAAGTATGGCGTGGACCTGTTCATCGACGCCCACGGCGACGAAGAAATCCCCCACGTCTTCACCGCCGCCTGCGAAGGCAACCCCGGCTACACCCCTCGCATCGCCAAACTCGAAGAAGACTTCCGCAGCCGCCTGAAGCACACCACCAAGGACTTCCAGACCAAGTACGGCTACACCCGCGACGAACCGGGCAAGGCCAACATGACCCTGGCCTGCAACGCCGTTGGCGAGAAGTTCAACTGCCTGTCCCTGACGCTGGAAATGCCGTTCAAGGACCACAACGATCACCCGAACCCGGTCACGGGTTGGTCGGGCAAGCGTTCGAAGCAGTTGGGCAAGGATGTGTTGACGGTGGTTGGCGAGATGGTTGATAGCCTGCGTTGATTGCTCTTTAAGATCAAAAGATCGCAGCCCGCAGTTTAGGGTTAAGCCAGCTCCTACATTGGAATGCGTTCCCCTGCAGGGGTTGGCTTAACCCTAAACTGCAGGCTGCGATCTTTTCAGCGGCCACCGTGGCCGTCTAATTCTTCAAGACATTCTCATACGGCTTTGCATAAACAACATTACTCGGCCCGGACTTCGAACCATCCCCAAAAACCGCGACCACGTAATAAGGCATCTTCGCGTTCGGCACGTTGTACAAAACAATATCCGGGGTCGTGCTTTCCCCAAGCTTTTTATATCCCTCCAACAACGGCTCCTTCCCCATCACTTCGTATTTCACCGCTCGCGGTGACTGCAGCCACCGAAACCCGACCGTGCCAAACGAAGCCGAGGTAAAGGTGAAACTCTGAGGAATTTTGGGAGCGAAGTGCGCGTAAGACGACAGCCTCCCCGTACTTTCACGCCACGCACGGGCGGAGTCGGCTGTTACTGCACCAGCGTTATGACCAAGTTCACGAGCAAACAAAGTTGGACTAAACGGATTGCCAATGGCCGTACGCCCCGGCAGATAACCCTGCCCAGTTACGGGCTCGCCCTTGTAAGTAAACACTCCGTAGATAACATCCGGCTCGAAGTTGGCGATGCCTTCGGCAAAAATCACCGGCACTTGTTCCAGTGTTTCAACGCTGATCGGGTAATCCACCGCAACGACTTGCGTGCCGACCAACCTCAGGGAAACGTCGGAAACCTGCAAGTTGCGCAACGACAAGTTAACGCTTTCGACCTGAGCCAGGGCATTGGCGCGAACATCGCCGCCCACCGCCGCCACAGCCGCTCGGGAGTAGCCGATCAACACATCAATGACCCTGGGATCTGCTTTACCCTGATCGGATATTGCGACCTTTTCACCTGGATTGGGCACTGCGTCTGCGACCTTGATAGCCAGCACGGGTTCGGGCTGAAAAGTTACAACGCCCTTGTTATCGATCAGCAACAGCCCACTGGCCCCAGGCCTGTTGACCAGTGCGCTCAGGCTTCCATCCGAAGATCGAACGGACACCAACGAACCTGTGGATTTATCCGGCAGCCGCAAATGGCCGCTTTCAATGAGGTAGCCATCAATAGTCTTCGAACTTGATCGTTCGAATACGCCAGGCTTGATCAAGTCTGCGTACAACTCTGCGGCAGATTGAGCGGGATCTTTTTTCGGCGGATGAACGCAAGCGCACACCAACAACAGCATCAAAAGCACAAATAAAACATGCCGTACGCAATACAAGCCTGCAGTGCTGAACATGTTTGATCTCCCGAAAAGACATATTCAATGCTTTTCGACTGGCCTTGTTCGCGAGCCACAGCAGTCGTTGAACATTGAACGAGCTTTTTTCGGGGAGCGATACTGTCAAAGTTGACAGGTGGAGAGATTAAAAGCCCTTGAAAAGCAAAAGATCGCAGCCTTCGGCAGCTCCTGCAGGTGGACGCATTCCAATGTAGGAGCTGCCGAAGGCTGCGATCTTTTTACGGACTCTGGTCAGCCGCGATCCCTGCCCCGCAACATGCTATCGAGCACATCATCACGCCGCACCCAACCATGGAACAACGCCGCCGCCAGATGCAGCAACACCGTCAGGAACAGCAAATACGCCAGATACCCATGGGCCTTGCGCAGAAATGCAAACACCTGCGCATTGGCCGCCACGATCGAGGGCAGTTGCACCGAGCTGCTGAGCATCACCGGCTCACCGGACGCGGAAATCATCGCCCAGCCCAGCAACGGCAAAATCAGCATCAAGGCGTACAGCAAAACATGAGAAGCCTTGGCCGCCAGCACTTGCCAGCCCGGCATATCCGCCGGCAACGGAGGCTGTTGCGTGGAAAAGCGCACCACCAGACGCACGATCGCCAGCAGCAAAATGGCCACGCCCAACGGCTTGTGCAGGTTGATCAGCCATTCATGGCGTTCGGAAACCGAGGCGACCATGCCGGCGCCGATGAACAGCATGGCGATGATCATCAGCGCCATCAGCCAGTGCAGCAGGCGCGCCAGGGGAGCGAAGTGTTTAGGTTGAGTGCTCATTGCTGGGCCTCCTGTTTGGCGGCGGGCAATTGGCTGACTTCGCTGGTGCGACGCAGGTAGGACGTGGCGTAAGCGGCGGAACGCGCGGCGAGCAACGGGTCGTCGGACCCTTCGATGCCGGACGGCAATACCAACGGGTCGTAGTTGATGTCTCGGCATTCGCCACTGAGTTGCGGCTGCACGCTCTCCAGCACCAGAGTGCCGGCGTTCAACACCTTGCGCCCCTCGGGCCAGGGCTTGCTCGCATCGTTGACCGGATCGCCGGGGTCGGCCAGGGTGATCATCAGCTGCCAACGCAGCGGGCCCGCGGCGATACGTTGCACCAGGTCTTTCTCGAGAAAATCGCTGCCCTCTGGTGCGGCGGCTCCCGGCGCATCCTGAACCACCGGTACCATGTTCCAGCGCACGGCCTGCTTCTGCCCGGCGGCGTTGACCAGGTAGAACGCGTTGACGCTGTTATAGGTTTGCGTCACATAGCTGGCCGAAGGTTTCGCGGTCTTGACCCAGGCCAGGAACGGCGCGGCTTCCGGGTGCGATCCGAAGAACGCCGGCACGGCGGCGGGATCGGGCTTGCCCGTCGAGGGCAGCGGTGAAGAAGCCTGCTGCAACTGATAGAACGCCTCGGGCGTGCCCACCGGGAACACCGGCATGCTGTTCATCCCGGTCCGCCATTGCTGGCCGTTAGCCTGGGTGAAACGCAACGCCATGCTGCGAATCGGTATCGCGCTGTCCGGCGCGTAGGGATTGCCCGGCGGCAAGGCCAGACGACCGACCACCGGCGTGCGCGCCTCATTGAACACCTGCGCGGTAGAGTAACTGCGCGCCTCGCCACTGCTCTCGAAGTGGCCGATCACACACACGCCCTTGGCGTGATTGCGGCGGAACCCCGGGTGCACGCCGTTGTTGGTTTCCAGCACGTTGACCAGTTTTTTCGGGGTCAGGCGCTGCGGGTCAAGGGTGCCGTTGACGTAGGCAAAAGCCCCGGCCACAGCGGCGACCACCACGGCAATGCCGGCCAGGCGCAACGTCACGCTCGCGGCACTCAAGGGCGGCCGGGTTGGCGGTGATGAGCGATCTACCATGAGAGACTCCAGGGCCTGCGGCCACAAGTGAGAAGAATCAGGCAGACGAACCCCACTCGGGTTTATTCCATCGACCGGTATTTATTTTTTCAGGCGTGGAATAACCTCGAGTGCCGGGCGTCTTCCTGGTTCAGCGTAGTGATTGACCAGAACTTCATGAACGATATCGACGAACAACTGAGAGAAATCATTCCCAGATTGCGCCGCTTCGCCGGGTCCCTGACGCGCAACCCGAGCAGCGCCGACGACCTGGTGCAGTCGTGCCTTGAGCGCGCGCTGTCCAGTTGGGGCGACAAACGCCCCGACGGCGATTTGCGCGCCTGGCTGTTCGCGATCCTCTATCGGCAGTTTCTCGATGCGCACCGGCGCTCGCGACGTTATGCGCGGATGCTCGAATTCTTCACCGGGCGCGACGACGCGCAGCCTTCGGTGGAGCGCACCGTGATCGCCCAATCGACCCTCAACGCCTTCGATCAACTGCCCACCGAACAACGCGCGCTGCTGTTGTGGGTGTCGGTCGAAGGTCTGAGTTACAAAGAGGTCGCCGAGATTCTCGACGTACCCACCGGCACCGTGATGTCCCGCCTGTCCCGGGCCCGCCAGGCCCTGCGCCAACTCAGCGATGGCGAAATCACCCGCCCAGCTCTGCGGAGACTCAAATGATCAGCATGCCCCCCAGCGAGCGCGACCTGCACGCTTACATCGACCACCAACTGAGCGACGCCGACCGGCTGCTGGTGGAGACCTTTCTCGCCAGCCACCCGGAAACCGCCGCCCAGGTCCGCGCCTGGCAACAGGACGCCCAGCAACTGCGCGCGGCCCTGAGCGGCGCCTTGCAGCAACCGGTCAATCCGGACCTCGACCCGCTGCAAATCCGCCGCCGCCTGAAAAGCCAGTCCCGACGCCATCTGGCCAGCGCCGCGGTGTTGCTGATCGCCGTCAGCATCGGCGGCTTCAGCGGCTGGCAGGCCCGGGAAATGACCCTGCTCAGCGCAGCGCAACCGATGGCCGATGCCATGCAGGCCTACCGGCTGATTGCCGAACAAGGAATGTTGCCCGCGGACTACAAGGCGGGCGATGACGGTGACATGCAGGGCTGGCTCGACCGTTACTTCACCCAGGCCAATCGCTTGCCGGACCTCACGGCTGCCGGGTTCAAACCGGTGAGCGGTCGCCTGCTCAGCACCGAACAGGGGCCGGCGGCGATGGTGGTGTACGAGAATCAGGGCGGTAACAAGATCAGCTTCTACGTCCGCCCGCCGGGGCCGAAGAATTTCATGTTGCCCCGGGGTAGTCGCAGTGACGGCGGGTTGCAGGCCGAGTACTGGTCGGGGGGCGGCTACAACTACGCGATGGTCAGCCCGACGGACACGCCGACAGCGCGGATGCTCAGACAGACAGTGAATTTCTGAACACCGGGTATAGCCAATTGAGCCGCCGCAGCTGCGACATGGATCGCGTGTTGGCTTAGTGACTCGGATGGAGTCAGCTCTGGCCAAACACCTGCGACGGCCGCCGCAACAACGGATCGAACGGGTTGATCCGCGGCCCGATCAACGCCGCTTCGCGCTTGAGCATCTCCACCACGGTGGGCAGGCGATCCGGCCCCAGGCGGTCGGTCACGGTGGCCACGCTCAACGCCGCCACCGCCCGGCCCTCGCGATCGAGGATCGGCACCGCCACCCCGGCCATGCCCTGCAGCACACCGGTGTTGCGCCCGGCATAACCGAGCTTGCGCACGTTCTCGACCTCCGAGCGCAGGAACACCTCGTCATACAGATGGAAATCCTTGAGCCGCGGCAGGTTGTAGTGGATCACCGTGTCGCGCTCCTCCTCCGGCAGGAACGCCAGGATCGCCAGGCTGCCCTGGCCCACGCCCAACGCCACCCGGCCACCGATATCACCCGTGAAGGTACGGATCGGGAACGGCCCCTCGCTGCGGTCCAGGCAGATCGCATCGAAGCCGCTGCGCGCCAGCAGAAACAGCGAATCCCCGAGCGAAGCCGACAGCCGCAACAACGACGGGCGCACCAGTTCGCGCAGGTTGCCGCTGTTGCCTGCCCGCGCGGCCAGGGCGAAAAAGTCCAGGCTCAGGCGATAGCGCTTGCTGCGCCCGTCCTGCTCGACCATGCCTTCGTCCATCAGGCTGCGCAGCAGTCGGTGGGTGGTCGGTTGCGACAAACCGATCTGCTGCGCCAGTTGCGTCACCCGCTCGCCGCCCTCGACGGTGTCACCCAGCGCCCGCAACACGGCAAACAGGCGCGAGACGGCGCCGACACCGACTTCATTTTTGCTTTCATTCCGCTCAATGGAATCTGACATGGGTTTTCCCGATGATTAATTTACTCACCGAATGAAACTGAAAATAGTCATCGATTCAGTGAAATAGGCCATTGAGCCCATCCTAGTCTTCGTCCTAATCTGCGTCCAGACAGGGGCGATTCGAACAACAGCGGCAGCCGACTCACGTCGAGCGCCAACGCACCCCGCAAACATTTTTTCGTATCTGCCCATACAAAAAAGCGCGCCTCGAGGCTGCGCATAACAATCTCAGGTGGAGGCGCACTCATGGCTTTTTTGCAACTTCAGAAACTCGGCAAGCGCTACGGTGAAATCGACGCCGTGGTTGCCACCGACCTCTCGGTCGAGAAAGGCGAATTCGTGTCCCTGCTCGGCCCCTCCGGATGCGGCAAGACCACCACCCTGCAAATGATCGCCGGCTTCGTCGAAGCCACCAGCGGGCGCATCGTGCTGGACGGTCGCGACATCACCCACGCCAAGCCCGCCAGCCGTGGCCTGGGCGTGGTGTTCCAGAGTTACGCGCTGTTCCCGCACATGACCGTCAAGGACAACGTCGCCTTCGGCCTGCGCATGCGCAAGGTGCCGAACGCCGAGATCCAGCAGCGCGTTGAGCGGGTGCTGAAACTGGTGCGCCTGCACCAGCACGCCGAGCGTTACCCACGCGAGCTTTCCGGTGGTCAGCGCCAGCGTGTGGCCCTGGCCCGAGCCTTGGTGATCCAGCCGCCGGTGCTGCTGCTCGACGAGCCGCTGTCCAACCTCGACGCCAATTTGCGCGAAGAGATGCAATTCGAGATCCGCCGCATCCAACGCGAAGTGGGCATCACCACGCTGATGGTCACCCACGATCAGTCCGAAGCGCTGTCGATCAGCGACCGCGTGGTGGTGATGCAGGCCGGGCGCATCACCCAGATCGACGCGCCCTACACCCTCTACGAACACCCGCGCACCGAGTTCATTTCCGGCTTCGTCGGCAAGGCCAATCTGCTGCCCGGCGAGCGCGACAGCGCCGGCGTGGTGCAGGTGTGCAATCGCGGCCCGGGCGAACTGACCCTGAGCCTGCGCCCGGAAAAAATCGATCTGCGCGACGCCGGCCACGGTCGCCTGCAAGGCAAGGTCAGCAGCCGCTTCTTCCTGGGCAGCCAATGGCTGTACGGGGTGTCGACGAGCCTGGGCGAGCTCTGCGTGGTACGCCGCAACGACGGCTCGGCGCCGCTGAGCGAAGGCACGGCGGTCGGCCTGGATTGGGACGCGGCACTGCTGCGGGTGCTGAGCGTCGACGAGGTGATGGCATGAGTACCCTCGCCGCCATCCGCCAGGGGCGCCAGGGTTACTGGCTGTCCGCGCCGGCCCTGGCGCTGTACGTCAGCCTGCTGGTGATCCCGCTGCTGCTGACCCTGGTGCTGTCGTTCAACGTCTTCGACTACGGTTCGGGGATCAACGCCGAAGCCTATACCGCCGAACACTACAGCAGCCTGCTGGGCGATCCGTATTTCTACGAGATCTTTCTGCGCACCCTGTGGATCAGCGCCCTGACCACCCTGCTCTGCGTGCTGATCGGCGTGCCCGAGGCCTACATCCTCAGCCGCATGGGCACCCCGTGGCGTTCGATCTTCCTGATCCTGATCCTCACCCCGCTGCTGATTTCAGTGGTGGTGCGCGCCTTCGGCTGGAGCCTACTGCTGGGCGCCGACGGTCTGGTCAATCAGGTCCTGCAAGCCCTCGGCGGCTCGCCGATGAAGCTGCTGTACACGCCGTTCGCGGTGGTGATCGCGCTGGTCCACGTGATGCTGCCGTTCATGATCATTCCGGTCTGGACCTCGCTGCAGAAACTCGATCCGGCCGGTGAGCAGGCCGCGCTGTCGCTGGGCGCCAGCCACTTCACGGTGATTCGCCAGGTGGTGCTGCCGCAGGTCATGCCGGGGATTCTCTCCGGCACGCTGATCGTGTTCGGCCTGGCCGCCAGTTCCTTCGCGATTCCCGGTCTGCTCGGCGGACGACGCCTGAAGATGGTCGCCACGCTGATCTACGACCAGTACCTGTCGGAACTGAACTGGCCCATGGGTGCGGCCATCGCCGTCGCCCTGTTGCTCATCAACCTGCTGATCATGCTGTCGTGGAACCGCATGATCGAAGGCCGCTACAAGAAGTCATTGGGATAATCCGCCATGTCCAGGAACGGTCCTTTCGCCCTGCTGTTTCACGCTCTGGTGGTGGTTTTCATGCTCGCCCCGCTGGTGGTGGTGTGCCTTGTCGCCTTCACCCCGCAGAACACCCTGAGCCTGCCGACCACCGACTTTTCCCTGCGCTGGTTTCGCGCCGTGTTCGAGCGCGCCGACTTTGTCGATGCGTTCTACAACAGCCTGATCCTGGCCTTCAGCGCGGCCTCGTTGGCCACGATGATTGCGGTGCCGGCGGCGCTGGCGATCACCCGATTCGAATTCCCCGGGCGGGATTTCTTCAACGGGCTGTTTCTGTCGCCGATCATCATTCCGCACCTGGTGCTGGGGGTGGCGCTGCTGCGCCTGTTCGCCCTGATGGGAGTCAACGGCAGCTTCGCCTGGCTGATCTTCGCCCATGTGCTGGTGATCACGCCGTATGTGTTGCGTCTGGTACTGGCCTCGGCCATCGGCCTGGACCGCAGCGCCGAACACGCCGCGCAATCGCTGGGGGCCGGGCGCTTCACGCTGTTCCGCCAAATCACCCTGCCGATGATTCTGCCGGGGGTCGCCGGTGGCTGGCTGCTGGCGTTCATCAACAGCTTCGACGAGGTCACGCTGTCGATCTTCGTCACCTCGCCGGCCACGCAGACCCTGCCGGTGCGCATGTATGTGTACGCCACCGAATCCATCGATCCGATGATGGCGGCGGTGTCGGCACTGGTGATCGCGCTGACCGCGGTGACCATGATTGTGCTCGATCGGGTGTACGGCCTGGATCGGGTCCTGGTGGGCAAACAATGAGGGCGCCATGGCACTGCTGAAACGACTGGCCGAAGGCGACCGCCCGGCCCTGGACTTTACCCTCGACGGCCATCCGGCCCGCGGCCTGCTCGGCGACACCTTGCTGACCGCGGTGCTGACCAACAGCGAGCACCTGCGCGGCAGCGACTTCAGCGCCGCCCCCCGCGCCGGCTTCTGCCTGATGGGCGCCTGCCAGGACTGCTGGGTCCGTCTGGGCGACGGCCGCCGCGTACGCGCCTGCGCCACCCTGCTCGAAGCCGGACAGCAGATCAATCGCGAGCCGGGGCGGTGTTTATGAAGAGGCTCAGGCGCCAGGCACAAAAACTAGTGCCATCCCCAATCAACTGTGGGAGCGGGCTTGCCCGCGAAAGCGATCTGTCTGCCAACACAGTTGTTGAATGTGCCGCCGTCTTCGCGGGCAAGCCCGCTCCCACAGGGGGGCTGGGTCAGGCACAAAATCGGCGGCGCGACTCAGTCCACTGTGGGAGCGGGCTTGCCCGCGATGAGGCCGGGACGGTCACCACCCATTATTCATTTGCTCGACAACCGAGGTGTGCATGAAGCCCGTTGTGATCATCGGCGCCGGCCCGGCCGGTATTCGTGCTGCGCAAACCCTGGTGGCTCATGGTGTGCGCCCGGTGTTGCTGGATGAAGCCGCGCGCGGTGGCGGGCAGATTTATCGGCGGCAGCCGGCAAACTTCAAGCGCTCACCGGTCAAACTGTACGGCTTCGAGGCACGCAAGGCCCAGGCCCTGCACCAAACCATTGACGACCTGCGCGAACAGTTCGACTACCGCCCCGACACCCTGGTGTGGAACGCCGAAGACGGCGCCCTCGATACCTTGCACGACGGCCGCGCCGCCCGCCTGGAATTCTCCCGGGTGATCGTCGCCACCGGCGCCACCGACCGGATCCTGCCGGTGCCCGGCTGGACCCTGCCCGGTGTCTACAGCCTCGGCGCTGCGCAGATCGCCCTGAAATTCCAGGGCTGCGCCATCGGCGAGCGCGTGGTGTTCGCCGGCAGCGGTCCGTTGCTGTACCTGGTCGCCTATCAATACGCCAAGGCCGGGGCAAACGTCGTAGCGGTGCTCGACAGCTCGCCCTTCAGCGCCCAGGCCCGTGCCCTGCCCAGCCTGCTGGCGCAGCCGGCCACCCTGGCCAAAGGCATCTATTACCGCGGCTGGCTCACCGCCCGCGGCATCCCGGTGCATCAGGGCGCAACCTTGAAACGCATCGACGGCACGGACCGCGTACAAGCGCTGAGATGGTGCGATGCGAAGGACGAACACGGCCTGGACTGCGATGCCGTCGCGTTCGCCCACGGCCTGCGCAGCGAAACCCAACTCGCCGATCTGCTCGGCTGCGACTTCGCCTGGAACCCGCTCAACCGCGCCTGGCTACCCCAACGGGACTCGACCGGGCGCAGCACCGTAGCCGAGGTCTACCTGGCCGGTGACGGTGCCGGGATCATGGGCGCCGACGCTGCGGAAATGGCCGGCGAACGCGCCGCCCTGGCCCTGCTGGAAGACATCGGCTACCTGATCCCGCCCGACCGCGCCGAACACCTTGAGAAGTCGCTACAACGAATCGGCGATTTCCGGGAGGGTCTGGAACGCGCCTTTGCCTTCCCCGAAGGCTGGGCCGCCAACCTTGCCGACGACGTGATGGTCTGCCGCTGCGAAGAAGTCCGCGCCGGCGACATTCGTCAGGTCGTGCGTGAAGGTCATTGGGAAATCAATCGGGTCAAGGCTCACTGCCGGGTCGGCATGGGCCGCTGCCAGGGCCGCATGTGCGCAGCCGCCGCAGCGGAAATCATCGCCTGCCAGAGCCATCGCGCCGTGTCCGATATCGGCCGGCTGCGGGCCCAGGCGCCCATCAAGCCGCTGCCTTTTGGCCTGGAGATCGAAGCATGATCGAATTCGACGCAGTGATCATCGGCGGCGGCATCGTCGGTGCTTCGGCCGCGCTGTTTCTTGGCAAGGCCGGGCGCCGCGTGGCGCTGCTGGAAAGGGACTTCTGCGGTTCGCACTCAAGCGGCGTGAACTACGGCGGCGTGCGCCGTCAGGGTCGGCCGCTGTCGCAATTGCCGCTGTCGCAACACGCCCACGCCATCTGGGGGCAGTTGCCGCAGTTGATCGGGATCGACGGCGAGTACCAGCGCAGCGGTCACCTCAAGCTCGCCCGCAGCCTCAACGATCTGCACTCGCTGCAGGATTACGCCGACCGCAGCCAAGGCTTCGGCCTCGATTTGCAGGTGCTGGACCGCAAGCAACTGCGTGCGCGTTTTCCGTGGGTCGGTGACGTGGCCGTCGGCGCTTCGTATTGCCCCGACGACGGCCACGCCAACCCCAGGCTGGTATCTCCGGCGTTTGCCCGGGCTGCACGGCACCACGGCGTGCAAGTCCACGAGCAATGCGCCGTCACGGCCGTGGATCACGACGGCCAGCGCTTTCGCGTACGCACGCAAACCGGCCTGGAGTGGCGTGCGCCCTGGCTGCTGAACTGCGCCGGTGCCTGGGCCGGGACCCTGGCGGCACAATTCGGCGAACCGGTGCCGATGCACTCCGGACACCCGGCGATGCTGGTCACCGAACCGTTGCCGCTGGTGATGGACGCCAGTACCGGCGTCGAGGGCGGCGGCATCTATGCCCGTCAGGTCGCGCGGGGCAATTGCGTGTTGGGCGGCGGCCAGGGCTTTGCCCTCGACGATACCCGCGCCCGCCCCGGCCAAAGCGCCGTGCTGGAAATCCTTCGCCAGGCGGTCGAGCTCTACCCGTTTCTCGAAGGCGCCCAGGCGATCCGTACCTGGAGCGGCACCGAAGGTTACCTGCCCGATCGCCAGCCGGTGATCGGCCACAGCCGTACCCGGCCAGGTCTGTTGCATGCGTTCGGCTTTGCCGGCGCCGGCTTTCAGATCGGTCCGGCGGTGGGCCAGGCGCTCACCGAGATCATCTGTAGCGGCGCGTCAAAGACGTCGCTGGATGCGTTTTCCATCACCCGTTTTCACTCCATCTCCGTAGCTTGATAGAGGAAGGTCGCGCCAATGAATAACGTCAAACGCACTGCTCTGCTCGGTTTGTCCTGCATGAGCGCCCTGCTCGCCGTCACCCAGGCCCACGCCGAGCCGACGCTGTACCTGGGCATGAACGGCGGGACCATGGAGCGGCTGTATGCCGACAAGGTCCTGCCGGCGTTCGAGAAGGCCAACAACGTCAAAGTGGTGATCGTGCCCGGCACCTCCGCCGACATCCTGGCCAAGGTCCAGGCCAGCAAGGGCAACCCGCAGATGCACGTGATGTTCCTCGACGACGGCATCATGTACCGCGCCATCGGCATGGGCCTGTGCGACAAGCTCGAAGACAACCCGACCCTGGCGCAGATCCCGGCCAAGGGACGGATCAAGGATCAGGCAGTGGCCGTCAGCCTCGGTGTCACCGGGCTGGCCTACAACACCCGCCTGTTCAAGGAAAAAGGCTGGAACGCGCCGACCTCCTGGATGGACATGGCCGACCCGCGCTTCAAGGACAAGGTCGTGTTCCAGTCCATGGCCTCCTCCACCTTCGGCCTGCATGGTTTCCTGATGTTCAACCGGATCCAGGGCGGCAGCGAAACCGACGTCGAGCCCGGGTTCAAGGCCTGGCCGAACAGCATCGGACGCAACGTGCTGGAGTACATTCCGAGCTCGGCGAAAATCTCCGAAATGCTCCAGACCGACGAAGCCGCACTCTTCCCGCTGACACCGACCCAGGTCACCGCCCTGAAACTCAAGGGCATGCCGGTGGAATACGCGCAACCCAAAGAAGGCGCCGTGGTGCTCAACGTCGCCGAATGCACCATCGCCAACAACACCCAGCCGGAACTGGCGCAGAAACTGGCTGCGTTTCTCCTGACGCCCCAAGCCCAGGCCACTGCGCTCGAAGACGGCGACCAGATTCCCTCCAACCCCAACACCCCGACCACCGACCGCACACGCGGGCAGGTCGAGGCGATGAAGCAGTATCTGGAAACCGCGGTGGCGGTGGATTGGGACCAGGTCAACGAACAGCGCCCGGCGTGGAATGCGCGGTGGAATCGGAGTATTGAGCGGTAATTTCGCGACGTACATTGACCGTACGATGATCGTTCCTGCGCAGCACGTGGGAACGATCGATACGTGAAGTATGAGGGTGGCAGCTGTACGCAGATTGGCGAACCGGAAGGTAGATTCCGGCAGACCCGAGGGCCTTCCACGTACAGCCACCATATCGAAAAGCTGCGACACCCAGACGATAAAACGCAGCGCCAATCCCCACAAGCCAGCCGATTCCGGCAACTTTGTAGGCCCTTGCCCACAGCCCTGTAGCCTCACTCTGTAGGTGCGAGCATGCTCGCCATGGTGGTCAACGATGACGCGGGGCACCTGGATGTCCGCGGTGCCTGGATACTGATCGCGAGCAGGCTCGCACATTGGGTTCGGGGGACATCCGTGAGATCAGGTCGGCTGTCAGGCTGCCATCGCTGGCAAGCCAGCTCCCACAAGGGATGTGGTAGGCCAACTGGATCGTCCAAACTCAAAACCCCACATCCAACACCACACTATCCAGATAAGTCCCCGCCGGCGGCGTGGTCTGATCGGTGTAGATCCTGGCGTTGTAATTGAACACCTGACTCCCCGTCCCCAACCCGTTCCCCGGATTGACCTCGGCATCCGAACTCGCCCGGCGCGCAGCCCCGACACTGCCCCACCGCGTCGTGCCGGCACTTTTGAAAATGTCATAGGCCAGATAATTCCCCCCGGAAACCATCCGCCGCCGCCCACCGACACTCAGCGGATTCTGCCCATCGCTCAGCCCAACGGTATACGCACTGCCCTTGGTGCAAGCCAGGTTAATGGTCTGCCCGGTCACCGGCGCAAAGGCACTGACCACCGGCGCACTGCCAAACGCAATGTTCGGCGCAGTGATCGTGCAGTCATTGGCCACCGTCAGATTGACCGTCAGCGTCGTGGTACCGCTGCTGGTATCACGCCCCAGGCAAAGACCACCAACCCCGATGCCCGCGCAATAATCCCAGTTCCAGAAAATACTCAGGGTTTCGGTATAGATCCCGGCCGCGACGTTGCTGCCAATGGTGGTGCCGAAATACAGCGGCACGGTTCTCGGCACCGTGCCGCCGAGCAAGCCAAGCGCATCGATAATGCCGTTGCGCGCAAAGTCGTAGGCGGTGCCGCGGGTCAACGGGTAACTCGTGCTGTTATTGGCGTAGATCGTGTAGCCGATGACATCGCCAGTGGGCCCGACCAGCCCGCTTTTCGACGAGGTGACCGTGGCCCAGAAGTGATCATTGTTGGTCAGCAATGACAACAGCGAACCGGTGCAGCTCAAGCCGCCATTGAGCGTGGAACCAGGCTGCGCCGTGGTGCGCAGGGCGATCGAACTCAGCGAGCCAAAACCCACCGGCGTGGTGGTGACCACCGAGCACAACGCCCAGGCCGAACCCGGCAGCCACAGCACCAACGGCAGCAGCATCTTCAAGGCCTTCATTGACACACCAACGGCCCGATCAGCGGGATCTGATCCTGCTTCGTGTCGACGTCAAACTGCACCCGGCAGCTTTTGCCATCGGCCAGCGTCACCTCAAGAGTGTTCTGCCGTTGCAGGTTCTCCAGGTACACCAGGCCGTCCCAGCCGACCACGGTCTGCGTGCCGCTCTGCTCATGCACCACACCGCTGCCCAAAGGCAATTCCTGCTGCCGGACATCCACCAGCACGATACTCGCGGCAATCACCCGGCTCAGCGGAAACTCCAGCAGATAACCACTGCCACGCCGCACCGCGATGCGCTGTTCGACGTTCGGGCTGCGCACGTTGGCCGGCAGGTTCAGCGGATCGATTTCGTACTTGCCGCGATAGTAGGCACTGCTCCAGGGCACCAGCAGGTGGCCGTTGCGATCAGTCTGCCCGACGGGCTGGTTTTCGTAGCGCACCGGGACGTCGGCGTAGCCATCGGTGCTGACCACCACGAAGGCATCATCGATGCGATTGGCGGCGAACAGCTGACGATCCATCCACACCAGCGAACCGCTGGCGTCGGCCCACCGGGTTTCGGCCTCGCTGGTGCCGTAGACCCCGGCCTGCAATTGCACCGATTGCAGGCGCCAGGTCAGGTCGGCCTGACGATAATCCGGCCCGTCGCCCTTGGCGTAACCAAGGTTGAAGCCCACCCCGCCCTGGGTCGGTACGGCACGGCTGTAGTTGACCCGCTGCAGGCTCTCGCCGTTCTTGCCGCGCTCGCTGCTGATCGCGAGACTGCCCTGCAGGTCGAACGGAATCACCAGCTGCGCCTGCACCGCCCAGTTGCTGTCGCCGATCTCGCGGTTGGCCGACAGGTAGAAGCTGGTGCTGCGCCACAAAGGTTTGCTCCACGTCAGGTTGAGCAGACGGGTGCGTGAATCGTCCGCCGCGCGCACATCGAAATAGCCGGCGCCGAGGCTGCCCCAATCGTTCAGGTTGACGCTCAGGGTCGCCTGTTCGCTGCGCTTGCTCAGGGTCACGTAGGGCGTGTCGACCAGCGTCAGATCCGCGTATTGATCACGCCGTTGCAGACGCTGATACGAAAAGCTGTAGCGCTGGTTGCTGTACTGATAACCCAGGCTCAGTTGCTGCCCGCTTTCGCCGTCGAAACGGCTCTGGCTGACGGCACTGTTGAGCACGCCGAAATTGCCCAGGCGCACGTTGCCGCCGACGCCGCCCAGGGCCAGGGAGTCCGAGGCTTCGGCATGGCTTTCGAGGGTGAAGTTGTCGCTCAGGCCATAACGCAGACTGCCGGAGGTAACGCCGGGACCGTAGCTGAAATCCCGCAGGCCGTAGTCCTGGCGCAGGGTGCCGGCCGCCACGGAAAAGTCCGACAGGCCTTTTTGCAAAAGGCTGCTGGTGACATAGAACGGCACGGTGGTGGAGACCTGCCGCCCCAGTGCGTCGGTGGTTACCACCACGGCTTCACCGGCACCGTTGATGAACGGAATGTTGGTCAGGGTGTAGGGACCGGGCTGCAATTCGGCGCTGCTGGACTTGTAGCCGTTGATGAACAGATCCACCGAAGACGGCACGGCGGCTTCACCGGCGAACTGCGGCAAGGGATAGGTGACCAGATCCGGACGCACGCCGAAATCCCGCGACAGCTGCACCCCGCCGATACGCACCGAACTGCTCCAGGGCAAGGCGCCGCTGACCAGGTCGCCGGCTTCATAGGTCAGCATTCGGTCGTCGTCGGAGTAGCGCCAGGTGGTGTCGTAGCGCAGGTAACGATTGTTCAGCGTGCCCAGCTCTTCCCCGGACAAGGTGCGGCGGTATTGTCCGGTGTTGGACAGCGTGCCCCAACTGTCGAACAGCCGCACTTCGTTCCATGCCGCCAGGTAGGTGCCGGCATCGTCGGTGTCGTTGAGGTACAGGTCATAGTTGAGCAAGGCGCCGAAACTGCTTAGGGCCGGCGTGCGCGGATAGGCTTCGCGGCGGCCGACGAACTGTTCGGGCAACCAGTCCGGTGGCACGTCGAGCAGCAGGCGCTGGGCGTTGCCGTCGTACTCGCTGTGCAGGCCCGGCACCTGATCGAGGCCGACTTCGGCGCCCGTGCCCTCGGGCAGTTTCATGCCGGTGTCACGCAACACGCTGGCAGGCAGGAAGAACTGCCCGTTGCGCTGCTCCACCGCCACGACCCTTCCGGTGTTCATCTGGTTGACCACCAGTTCCAGAAACAACTGCGCATCGGCAACCGCCTCCATGCCGCTGGGCGGAGGCGGCAGATCACCGGCCTCCACCTGATGAATGACCACCAGGCAACACACACAGCCCATGGCCCACGACGGACACCGGAAACTGCGAGCCCGACCCTGGCTCTTTGCCGCTCTGTCCATCAATGGACCAACTCTCCCTTTCGGCCTGCGCATGTCCTGTAGCAGCTGGCGAAGCCTGCGTCCGGCTGCAAAGCAGCCGTAAAACCGGTGCACCGGATCTTCCTGACAGACCGCAGTGGCTGAGTTTGCGACGGCTTCGCCGCCGAACGCAGGCTTCGCCAGCTGCTACAAGGGGCCGTGTTGCCCGCTTAACCAAGTGAATCAGCGCACCGGCGCCACACTCTGCACCTGCGCCGCCCCATTGACCCGCACCTGCAACCCCGACTCCCCAGCCACCGGGCCCGGTGCCGGCCAGCGCATGATCGCGCCGGGCAGCACATACCCCAACAACCCTTCCACCAGCGGTTTGCTCTGCCCGCCCTGCTTGAGCGCCACGTCGGTCAGTCGCGCATGCACCGCGCCCTGGTTGCGCACTTCCACATAGGGCTTGCCGTCCACCGCCACCGTGCGCCAGCTCAGGTCCGGCAGGCCGATGCCCTTGGGATCGCGCGGGCGGGTGGTGTCTTCCTTGCTCCACAGCCCCGCGCCATAGGCAAACAGCGGCACCGAATAGCGCATCTGGAAGCGGATCGCCGCCGCGGTCTTGCCGTCGTCCGCAGCAGGCGGTTTCGCGGATGGGATTTCATCGATGATGATGCGGTAGGCCAGTTCCTGCCCCGGCGGGATTTCCTTGGTGCGGGTCAGGCGCACCAGCTGTTTCTGCCCCGGCTCGATCTTCGCCACCGGCGGACTGCCGATCACGTCGCGCTGGTTCTGGTACTGATCGCTGAAGCCGCTCTGGCTCCAGGCGAATACGCGAATCTGCAGATTGGCCGTCTCGTTGCCACGGTTCTCCAGCCACAACGCGCTGGCCTGTTGATCGGCCTCCAGCACCGGATCGATCGGCCAGATCAGCACCGAACTCGCCGCCTGCACGTTGGCCGCCCCCAGCCACGGCAAGGCCAAAAGCCCATACCGCATGAGCGAAGGTAAATGCATCCGCCATCTCCTTATGATCCGGTCATTGCGTTACCACGACAGCTGCACCTGCAGCACATCGCTGTATGTCCCCCCGGGTTGATTGCCCGGTAACTGCACCTGGCCGTAAATCGGCAGGCTGATGTTGTTCGCGTCGCTGTAGGCCACGGCCACGCTCTGGCCGATCCCCAGGCTCTGGCTGAACGCCGCATCGCGAAACAGCTGGTAAGCCACCCGGTTGCTGCCCGTACTGAGCTGCATGTTGCGCCCGCCGCTGTTGTGCTGCCCGCCATCGACGCTCATGTTCAGCGTCACCCCCGGCGTGCATTGCAACTGCACGCCACCGGTCAGCGCCACCTGCACGGTGCCGGTGGCCAACGCCGAGCGGCTGCCGAAATTCAGGCTGCCGTAGCTGGACACCCCGCCCACCACCAGGCACCCCGCCGTCACGGTGGCACTGACCTGGATGTTCTGGCTGGTGGCCGCCGTCAACGGCACAGGCGCACTGCCCGCGCAGATCAGCAGCAGCGCCGAACAGCCCTGGCGCAACATCGCACTAGAACGTCAGTTCGACGGAGATGGTGTCGGTGTAGGTGCCCGCCGGCAGCCCGGCCTTGCCCACCGCCTGACCGTAGATGTTCACGGTCTGCGCCACGCCGGTGCTGGCAGCGAGGCTGATCACCCCGTCGATGGCCAGCAACTGCGAATGCCCGGCGTCGGTGTACAGATCGTAGGGCACGTAGTTGCCGGCCCCGTCAAACAGCGCCCGGGTCCCGCCCGGGGATTTGCCGTCATTGGCGCCGGCGCGAATCTTCACCGTCGGCGTGGTGCCCGCCGAGCACAAGATCGACAGCGCCCCGCCGCCACCGCCCAGCACCTGACCGCTGGCGGTGGTGAACAGGCTGTTGGCGGTGCCGAAGTTCAAGGCACCGAAGTTCAGGTTGGTGGAGCCGCCGCCACCGTTGACCTGGCAACTGCTGGTCAGGATCAGGCTAGAGCTGATCTGCCCGGTGACCGTGGTCGCCGCCTGCACGCCGCCCGCCAGCGCCAGGCCGAGCAATGACAAACCTATCCTTGATGCACACGTACGCATGGTGTCCTTCCTCTACGGGGTTACCAGTCCAGCGTGACCGTCAGGGTGTCGGTGTAGACCCCGGCCGGTAACGCACGGGTGTTCGCCACCACCGAGCCGAATACCGGAATCGGTATCTGCGCCCCGCTGGTGACGGCGAAATTGTGTTGTCGACCGATGTTGTAGCGCTGGCTGCCGGAGGCATCGACGAACAATTGATAGGGAATGGTCTGGCGACCGTTGCTCAGGCGCCGGGTGGTGCCGTCGCCGTGAGTACCGCCATCGATGGAGACGGTGAAACCGGTGACCGAAGGGTTGCAGGCCACGTTCAGCTTGCCGCTGGCCTCATCGCCGAGACTGGCCTTGATCGGGGCGCTCCATGTCGGTCCCTGCTGACCGAAATCCAGGGTGCCGAGGGCGCTGACCGGGCTGTCGGGATTGCCGGCATTGGTCACTTCGCAGCCGGCAATGAGCGTCAGCCGCGCGTGGATCTGCCCGCTGACCGCCGCTTGCGCGGTACCGGCCAGCAGCGCCAGCAGACCTGCGGCTAACACCTTGCTGAATCTCTTCATCACTCCAATCCCAACTCCTTCAGGATGCTTGAAGCGGCGCTCGCGGGCACCCCCTTCCCTGCGCAACCCGAATCCATCGGGTTGCCTGTGAATTCACCAGATGACCGTCACCTTCACCAGGTCTGAATAGCCGCTGACCCGGGGAATCTCCGCCAGCGGCTCGATGCGGGCGTACAACGGCAGATCCACGGTACCGGTGTCCGGCACCCGACCGCTCACCGGCACATCCACCGCCAGCGGAATGCGCCGCGCCGGGTCCTGGAAGAGCCGATAGGGAATGGGTTTGCTGTGTTCGGCGTTGCCCGCCATGTAGCGCACGTCGCCGACACCGCCGTGCAGGCCACCGTCGACGCGCAGTTGATAGGGTGTGTCGGGGTTGCATTCGAGTCGCGGCAGGCGCCCGTTGGTGAGCGCCGCACCCAACGGCCCGCCGGGGTTGTCCAGCCGCGCGGTGCTGCCAAAGTCCAGCACGCCCAGTGGTTCGATGCCGGCTTCGCGTTGTTGTCCGACCAATTGGCAGCCGCGCTGCACGTCGACCCGCACCTGAACCTGAAGTTCGGCGGCCGACACCAGCGTACCGAGTCCTGCACCCAAGACTGCCAACACCACACGTCCCTTCACGGCCCCATTCCTTTTTGCGGGGTGTCTTGTAGGACTGAGGTTAGCAACGGGTCGGAAAATCGCCAGCGATGGCGAGGAAAATTGGATCCATACCCAGACAGGGACTTCGCGGACTATAGCCCGAGGATTTCGGCGTTGCGACGGGCAATTTGCTGTACATGCCGCAGTATTTTGTACAATGACCGCCCGCTTTCAGTTGACACATCTGGAAGCAAATTAACCCTCTGGCTACACTATGCCCCCGCAGCTCAGGGAGCCTGCTTGAAGAAAACGGGGTGAAATCACATTGGCTGTACCACCGCCAAACCGCTCGCGACCTGCATCGCGCTGGCCATCGTTGCGCCGCCTGTTCGGCAAGGCGTCGACGACCCCGGCACCCGGCGCCGCAAACGGTCGGGTCATCCACGATTACTTTCACCACAAGGCCCATTCCCAGGGCTATACCTTGAGCCACAGCCAGCAACGGGTGATCGATTGCATGGCCCAGCATGCGACGTCGCTGCTGGGTGCCGGGGCGAAGACCCTGCCGGGGCTGTATCTGCATGGCGCCGTGGGCCGGGGCAAAAGCTGGTTGCTGGACGGTTTCTTCCAGGCCGTTCCCCTGGCGGAAAAACAGCGCCTGCACTTCCACGAGTTTTTTGCCCGCCTGCACCAGGGCATGTTCGATCATCGCGATCAGCCCGACGCCCTGGCCAGCACCCTCGATCAATTGCTCAACGATTGCCGGGTGCTGTGTTTCGACGAATTCCACGTCCACGACATCGGCGATGCGATGTTGATCACGCGGCTGTTCAAGGCCTTGTTTCGCCGCGGCATCCTGCTGCTGGTCACCTCCAACTACCCGCCGGAAGGCCTGCTGCCCAATCCGCTATACCACGCGCGCTTCAAGCCGGTGATCGACCTGATCAACGCGCGGATGCAGGTGATGGAGGTGGGCGGGCCCCATGACTATCGCAGTCAGGCCAGGACCCATGCGCAGCAGCTGTTTACCCAGGGCCAGTACGTGTGGCCCGCCACGCCGGCTCAGCGTCAGGCCGCGAACGTACCTGTTGTCGATGCGCCAGCCATCGCCCTGCCGGTCGGCACACGCCACCTGCCCGCCCGCTACTGCGAAGGGCGCACCGTCGGTTTCACCTTCAGCGACCTGTGCGACCAGCCCACGGCGGTGATGGATTACCTGGAACTGTGCCGGCGCTTCGACCACTGGATCATCGACGAACTGCCCAACCTGGCCGACTGCTCCGTGGCCGCCCAGCAGCGGTTCATCAATCTGGTGGATGTTTTGTATGACCAGGACAAGCACCTGATCCTGCTGGGCCAGCGTTCGCTGCGGGAAAGTCTGGATGGCGAGGCGATCGACCTGGCGCGCACCCGCAGTCGGTTGGGGCAGTTGGTGGAGGTTCGGGAGATCGTCTGATCGACACCCCTCTGCAGGAGCGAGGCTTGCCCGCGAAGAGGCTGGTCCATTCGATATTGATGGTGTCTGACACTCCGCCTTCGCGGGCAAGCCTCGCTCCTACATAGCGGTCTGACGGCCACCCTCATTCCCGCTATCATGCCGCCCACTCCCTCGATCAACGGCGAACCCTCTTCATGCACACCCTTGAACAACTGCGCGCCGGCTCGCTGGCGGGCGTTACGCGGCTGGATCTGAGCTGCGGCCTGACCGAGTTTCCCCGGGAGATCTTCGATCTGGCCGATTCCCTGGAAGTGCTCAACCTCAGCGGCAATGCCTTGAGCCGCCTGCCGGACGACCTGCACCGTCTGACCCGCCTGCGCATTCTGTTCTGCTCGGACAACCAGTTCACCGAACTGCCCGCCTGCATCGGCCAGTGCGCAGCGCTGACCATGGTCGGCTTCAAAGCCAACCGTATCGAACACGTACCCGCTGCGGCGCTGCCGCCTTTGTTGCGCTGGCTGATCCTGACCGACAACTGCGTCGAGTCATTGCCCAACGAACTGGGTGAACGCCCGCACCTGCAAAAACTCATGCTCGCGGGCAACCGCCTGACCTGCCTGCCCGAAAGCCTGCGCAACTGCCACAGGCTCGAGCTGATCCGCATCGCCGCCAACCAGCTGAGCGCATTGCCCGAATGGCTGCTGTCCCTGCCGAGCCTGTGCTGGCTGGCCTACGCCGGTAACCCGCTGGAAAACGAAGCGACGCTGCAGGCCACCACACCGATCCCCTGGTCTGAACTGCACCTGGAACAGCAACTCGGCCAGGGCGCTTCAGGGGTGATCCATCGCGCGACGTGGACGAAACCGGGGCAACCTGCCACAGCCGTCGCCGTCAAACTCTACAAGGGCGAAATGACCAGCGACGGCTCGCCCCTGCACGAAATGAACGCCTGCATCAGCGCCGGCCTGCACCCCAATCTGATCCGCATCGAAGGGCAGATTTTCGATCATCCGCAGCAAACCGCCGGGCTGGTGATGCAACTGATCGAGCCTTCGTTTCGCAACCTCGCCGGGTTGCCGAGCCTTGCGTCGTGCAGCCGCGACGTCTACGCCGAAGACACCCATTTCAGCGCCGATGTCGCCCTGCGCATCGCCCGTGGCATCGCGTCGGTGGCCGGGCACCTGCATGCGCAAGGCATCACCCACGGCGACCTCTATGGCCACAACATCCTTAGGAACGCGCAGGGCGATTGCCTGCTGGGCGACTTTGGCGCGGCGTCTTTCCACGCGACCGTGGACAGCCCTGAAAGCCGGGCGCTGCAACGGATCGAAGTGCGGGCGTTTGGAATTCTGCTGGGGGAGTTGCTGGAGCGGATCGACGCTGGATTGAGCGATGCGCAGCGTCTGGAGCTGGAGGGATTGCAGCAGTGCTGTTGTCAGCCGGATGTGCTGGCGCGGCCGGGGTTCGAGGAGATCGTTCGGGTGCTGAACAGATAAAAAAGATCGCAGCCTGCGGCAGCTCCTACAGGGGAACGCATTCCAATGCAGGAGCTGCCGAAGGCGGCGATCTTTTGATTTTTTTAACCAGCCAGACCGACAAACATTTCCTGCACGTCGTCGTGGTTATCCAGGCCTTCCAGGAAAGCCTCGACTTCAGCCATCTGCTCGTCGCTCAGGCCGCTGACCGGGTTTTTCGGCTGGTAGCCCAGCTTGGCCGACAACACGGTGAAACCTTGCTCAGGCAGGGCTTTCTGCACGGCATCAAGGTCAGTCGGGTCGGTCAGGAACAGGGTCGCACCCTCTTCGCCCGGCTCGAAATCCTGGGCACCGGCTTCGATGGCCGCCATTTCCGGATCGGCGTCCGGGGTGTCCGGCGAGGCTTCGATCATGCCGACGTGGTTGAAATCCCAGGACACGGAACCGGAAGCGCCCAGCTGGCCCTTGCGGAAAGCGACGCGGATTTCAGCGACGGTACGGTTGATGTTGTCGGTGACGCATTCGATGATCAGCGGCACCTGATGCGGCGCGAAACCTTCGTAGGTCACGCGATGGTATTGCACGGTTTCGCCGAGCTGGCCGGAACCTTTCTTGATCGCACGTTCCAGGGTCTCGCGAGGCATCGAGGCCTTCTTGGCCTGTTCAACCACCAGGCGCAGGTGTGCGTTGGTAGCAACATCGGCGCCGTTGCGCGCAGCAATGGTGATTTCCTTCACCAGTTTGCCGAAGATCTTGCCCTTGGCATTGGCTGCCGCTTCTTTGTGTTTAACCTTCCACTGTGCGCCCATTACTCACTCTCTTGTCTTGAGGCGCCGAGACATCTATTGGCCGACGCATGGCGCCAAGTTTATACGGCCTAAAGTTGGCAATCGACCAAAAATTCTCGCGTCCTGTCGACAAGTTCTACAGGTCTTGTAGGGCATTTCTGAATCTTCGCTTTGCGGTGACTACAAGGTGCCGGGGTTTCGTACCCTCTGCGCCCGTCCTCCGTAGCAGAAGTGCGCTCGATGTATAACGACAAGGAAAGCCCCTTCACCCTGACCCTCCTCGACCACGATTTGAGTCTGCAGGTGCTGCAATTTCACGGGCATGAAGCCCTCAATCAACCCTACCGCTTCGACATCGAAGCCCTGGGCCTGGCGCCGGCCATGTCCCTGGAACCCTTGTTCCACCGGCCGGCACACCTGGACCTGGGCCGCGGCGCCGGGTTTCACGGCGTGCTGCACAGCGTCAGCCGTGAATACCGCGGACCTGATCAGGTCGCCTACAAACTGGTGCTGGTGCCTGAACTGCTCGCCCTCGACACGCGCAAGACCCGCCGGATCTTCGAGCGCCAAAGCGTGCCGATGATCCTGCGCCAATTGCTGGCGGAACACGACTTGCCCGAAAGCAGCTACCGCTTTGAACTGTCGACCGGAAGCTACCCGTTGCGGCCGTTCTGCATTCAGTACGAGGAAACCGACCTGGCCCTGCTGCACCGATTGTGCGAGGAGGAAGGCATTCACTATCACTTCGAGCATCGAAGCGATGGCCATGTACTGGTGTTCGCCGACGATTGCCTGAGCTTCCCCCAGGAACCGTTGCTGATGGCTTTCGATAACGAGCCCGTCGTCGGCAGCCCGCCGACCATCAGCGAACTGTTCCAGCGTCATGACGCACAAGCCCGTCCAGCACACCCGCAGAGCCGCGAACGCGGCGCCGAGGCCAGTGACGACAGCGCGGCCAATCACCCCTTCAATCCGAAGAAACCGCCGCTGCCGCGCCCCGGCATCGAACAGCGCCACCGCGAGCAACTCGCCCGACGGCAACTGGAGCGCCTGCGATGCCAGCAGGTGCAGATCCACGGCCAGAGCAATCATGGGCAATTGCGCAGTGCGCAGATCGTGCAGGTGGCAGAGCACCCGTTTTCGCCATTCAACGATCAATGGCTGGTAACCCAGGCGCGGCATCAGGGTTCGAGTCCGGCGGCCGATGCGCCCGTCCCGCGGCCGCGTTATCGCAATCACTTCAGCGCGATGCCCTGGTCGACGGTCTTTCGTCCCGAGCATGCTCACAGTCGGCCGAACATTCCCGGCTTTCAACCCGCCCGGGTGTGCGGCGTGGCCGGTGAGCCGACGGTACTGGATGATCGGGGTCGGATGCAGGTCAGCTTGTGGCCCACGCCGCAGAGCGATCCCCAGACAGGTGGCGGGGTCTGGATTCCGGTTGCCTTGGCGGCGTCGGACACTCTGCCAGACCCGGCGCAAATGCCACTGGCGGGCAGCGACGGGCTGGTCAGCTTCCTCGACGGCGACCCGGACCGGCCCGTGTTCTGCGCCAGCCTGGTCCAGCGCCAACCCTCTCGCCCAGCCCGCACCCCGGAGCCGCGCAGCGATACCCGGTTGTTGCTTGATTGGTTGATAAGGGGGCCCTGATTCCTGTCAGATAACCGCAGCAGGACCTGTAGCAGCTGGCGAAGCCTGCGTCCGGCTGCGAAGCAGTCGTGAAATCAGGCAACGCGGTGTCTCAGGCAGACCTCGCACTCAGGTTTTGCGACTGCTGCGCAGCCGGACGCAGGCTTCGCCAGCTGCTACAGGGATCTTCCCTCAAACTTGCCGCTTGAAGCTTGAAGCTTGAAGCTTGCCGCTGCTTTATCCCTTATCAGCCTTCCCCGCCGCCGCCGCAAACTTCGCCAACCGCACATCCAGATGCCGTGGCCTGCGCCCATGATCCTCTGCCCGTTCCTTGCGACGAATCGCATTGCGCACCATCAAGGAACCCAGGTACCGAATCGGCTCCGGCGGGAAGAACCCCAGCGGCCCATTCACCAGCGGCGAACGGGTCCACGGGTTGTCCAGCCCCTGAACCATCGACGCCAGAATCTGCCCGCCCATATGACACGGCCCGACGCCACTGCCCGAATATCCAAACCCATAGAACACGTTGCCACTGGCACTCATCTGCCCGAAGAACGGCAGCCCCGTGACCGAGCGATCCGAAGGCCCGTTCCACGTCGCCTCGACCTTGACGTTGGCAAAGGCCGGGAAGAAGTCCGCCAGACTGCTCTGCAACAGACCGGCATAAGGCGACGGCTGGTCGAACACCGGCAGCATGCGCCCGCCATAGGCGAAGGTATTGCCGCCCTTGCCGAGCATGATCCGGCCGTCCGGCGTGTTGTGGTAGTAGTGCACGAAGATCCGCGAATCGAGCACCGTGACGCCACTGGTCAAGCCGATTTCGTTGAGCAGATCCGGGCGTGGTTCGGTGATCAGCATGTCGCTGGAGACAATCGCCACGCTGCGCTCGAACTGCGGGAACGCCCGGGCCATCCAGGCGTTCATCGCCAGCACCACACGATCGGCGCGAATGGTGCCGTTGGCGGTTTGTATCCCCGCCGGTTTGCCTTCTTCCAGCCCGGTCATGGCGGTGTGTTCATGAATCTTCACCCCCAGTTGCAGGGCCACGCGGCGCAAACCGCGTACCAGCTTGCCCGGTTGCACACTGGCCGCCGCCGGGGAGAACCAGCCCTCCAGGTGTTTGCTGGAACCGGCCATGCGCTGCACATCGGCCAGCGGCCTTTGAGTGAAAGAGTTGATGCCCTGGCGTTCCAGGGCGGCGATCACCGCGTCGGTCGAGCCGACCTGAGCGCGATTGGTCGCGGTGTAGAGGGTGCCGTCGAGCCGGTAATCGGCATCCACCCCATACTGCTCGCAGAACGCGCCGATGGCGTGGATGCTGCGCTCGGACTCCTTGACCAGACGCACCGCTTCCTCGACGCCGAACAGGCGCTCGAGGGTGAAATACTTCGCCGACCAGGACAGGGCGCAACCACCGTTGCGCCCGCTGGCTCCGGCGCCGCAGATGTCGGCCTCGATCAGCCGCACATCCAGTTCGGGGTTTTGCTGCTTGAGCATGATCGCGGTCCACAACCCGGTGTAGCCGCCGCCGACAATGCACACGTCGGCGCGGGCATCGCCTTGCAGTGGCGGGCAGCTGTCGGACGCTTCAGCCTTGAGGGCCTGGTCCAGCCAAAAGGGTCTCATGGGGGTCGATCTCCGGTCAGGTATCCACGCGCCGGCCTGCCGCACCCGCAGCAGGCGACGCGGGACAGGGTTCAGGTACGCAGGGGTTTTACGGTCATCGGCTGGTTAGGCACGAACGGATAATTGGTTTTCAGGCCACCGGGGCGACTGTTCCAGTGCGGGATCAGCACCAGCGCGGAGAACATCGCGCAGCCGGCAAAAACGATGAACACGGTGACGGAGTCGAAATAGCCCGGCAGCAACCCGCCCAGGACCGCCCCGACCGAACCGCAGCCGTTGACGAAGCCCGCCGCCGTGGCGCCGGACTTGGCGGTGCCGAAATCGATCGCGGCCGCGCCGCTGATCATTGAGTCCGGTCCATACAGGGTCAGGCCCATGACAAACAGCAGTGCCACCACCAACACCACGCTACCGGTGTGCAGCGCGCCCATGAAAAACGCCAGCGACACGGTCAGGGCCAGCAGGCTGATCACGCAGGCCGGCATGCGGCGCGCGCCGAAGAGTTTGTCCGAGGCCAGCCCGATCAGGATCGGTCCGAGCAATCCGGCCAGCTCGAAAGCGGTCGGAATGATCGCCGCGCCCACCTTGCCCACCGAAGGCATCTGTTCGAAAACGATCACCGGGCCCCAGAGCAGAATCGCGTAGCGCGCCGGTTTCAGCATGAAATACGCCAGCCCCAGGACCAGCACCGTGCGGTTGCGCAGGATGTCTTTCAACGGCGCCAGAAAGCTGGTTTTACCTTGATCGCTAGCCTCTTCGGCACTCGGTTCAGGTTCCGGTTCCACCGCTGGCAGGCCGACGTCTTCAGGCTTGTTGCGCTGAAAGATGAAGAACAGCACCGCCACCACACCGACCACCGCCGCGCTGGAAATGAACGCCGCGTGCCAGGAGCCGATCGCCGTGTAGGCCCACCATCCGGCGAACGGCGATGCCACCAGGCCACCGAACGCGTAGCAGGAACTCCACAGCCCCAGCACTCGCCCACGCTGCTGGGCGGGAAAGAAACTGCCGAGGTTCTTGCACAACCCCGACCAGCCAGTGGACTGCGCCAAGCCCTGGATCAACATGCAGGTGGCGAAGATCGGCAAGGTGGCGAAGCTGCCCATCACCAGGGCTGCGGCCGCGGAAATCAGCAACCCGCCCAGCACCACCACTCGCGGGCCGAAACGGTCGGCGAGGATGCCCCAGGTGAATTGGCCGACGGCGTAGGCGGTCAGGTAGATGGCGTCGAGGTTGGCCATGGCCATTTTGTCGAGCATGAACGTCGGGTCTTCGCCGATGCCGAGCTTGGCAACGGAAAACGCTTTGCGGGTGAAGTAGAAAGCGGCGTAGGCGAGCCAGGTGATCGCGAAGATCTGCACGCGCCAACGCTTGATGGTGCCGATGTGCTTGTTCATTGTGGTTCTGACCTCAGGGTGTGAGTGTGCCGGCAGAATTGGAAGAAAACGCCTGTGTTTTTATTGTTGAGCACTGCGATATCGCCCTGTCCCTTCGGCGGATACCGGTCAGATGAGTCCTGCGTACTGCACGCACAGTCTCATGGCTCCCGAGCTGTTCGACTGGCCAGTCAGCGGGGCTGGAGAGGATGGAAACAATTACTGATTAATAAGTGAAATCGATTTATCGTATTTCAAAAATAAGCCCTGCTTGTTACTGGAGGTTCGATGTCGGTTTCCCACGCTCAGCTCAAGGCTTTCCACGCGGTGGCCGTCTACGGAAGCTTCACCAAAGCCGCCGAGCGATTGTTCCTCACGCAACCGGCGATCTCCGATCAGGTGCGCAAACTCGAAGAACGTTACGGGGTGCTGCTGTTTCACCGCAACAAACGTTCGGTGCGTTTGACTGATCTGGGGGAACGTCTGCTTGGCGTCACCCAGAAACTGTTCGTGATCGAAGCCGAAGCCCAGGAGCTGTTGCAGGACTCCCAGGCCCTGCAGACCGGCAGCCTGATCCTGGCGGTGGATGCACCGGTGCACGTGTTGCCGCAGATCGCCCGGTTCTGCGAGCGATATCCGGGCATCAGCGTGAAGATCGAAACCGGCAACACCGACGAATCGCTGTTCCGCCTGTTCAACTATCAGGCTGACCTGGCGTTGCTGGGCCGCGAGGTCAGCGACGAACGCCTGATCTCCCTGCCACTGCGCAACGACCCGATGGTGGCGTTCGTCTCGCGCAATCACCCTTGGGCCGACCGCGAATCCATCTGCCTGGCGGATCTGGACGACACGCCGCTGGTGCTGCGGGAAATCGGCTCGGTGACGCGCCAGACACTGGAAGAGGAAATGGCCGGCGCCGGGTTTCGCATCAGGCCGGCGATCCAGGTCGAAGGCCGGGAAGCGGCGCGCGAAGCGGTGGTGGTGGGGATTGGCGTGGGGGTGGTTTCGGCGGCCGAGTTCGGTGCGGATTCCAGGGTGTGTGCGTTGCCGATTACCGACTGCAAGCGGCGCTTGACCGAGACACTGGTGTGTTTGAGGGAGCAGAGTTCGCGGCGGATTGTGGCGACGTTTCTGCAGATGGTGCGCGAGAGTCTGGTTTAAGCAGGTCCGGCCTCTTCGCGGGCAAGCCTCGCTCCTACGGGGTTTTGTGCCGTTCATAAAATTTATGTGCACCACAAACCCTGTGGGAGCGAGGCTTGCCCGCGAAGGCCGCGACTCGGTCTACTTGCCAGGCACCAACCCGAAAAACGCCTGTATCAACCGCAAATCCCGCCGCCGTTCCATGCACCCCATCATGTGCCGGTTCACCAACCCCTCGCCAATGATCGGCACCGCCGCCACCCGCGGGTCATGGCTGACTTCCACCGACGACACCACGCCCACCCCCAACTCCGCCGCCACCGCTTCGGTCACCGCTTCGCGGCTGTCCAGTTCCAGCAGCACCCGCGGGCTCACCCTGGCCTGGGCGCAGGCTTCGTCGAAGGTGCGGCGGGTGATCGAGCTGGGTTCACGCAACACCATGATCACCTGATCCAGTTCCTTGAGCGGCACGCCCTTGGTCTTGCGCGCCCACGGATGATTTTCCGGCACCAGCGCGCAAATCCGTGACTCGCTCAGGGCCTGCAGATGCAGACCCTTGCGCGGCTCGACCTCGGTCAGCACCGCCACGTCGGCATGCTCGGACAGCAGCGCGGCGAGGGTTTCCTGGGCGTTGCCCAGGCGCAGGTTCACGGTGATCCCCGGATACCGCGCGCGCAGGCTCGCCAGCATCGGCATGACCATGTGCGGGCCGTCCGCGGCGACTTCCAGGCGACCGGTGAGCAACTGCCGGTTCGCCTCCAGCATCACCTGCGCTTCCTCGGCCAGACCGAACATCGCCCGGGTGATGGCCGCCAGTTTGGTGCCCTCTTCGGTCAATTCCACCCGCCGCGCGGTGCGCCGCAACAGGGTGATCTGGTAGTGCTCCTCCAGCGCCTTGATGTGCCCGGTGACCGCTGGTTGGCTGATAAACAGGCGCGCGGCGGCGCGGGTGAAACTGCCCTCGCGGGCCACGGCATCGAAGGCACGCAGCTGAAACAGATTCATGAATAAGTCCTACTGATGGCTGGCATAACAACAAACAATTTGATTGATAACTCGGCAAATTGCAATTTAGGCACCAACGATTCATCCCATCGATTGCGAGGACACGAGAATGAGTATTGCCGCACCCATCCTGCTCACCCCCGGCCCGTTGACCACGTCCGCCCGCACCCGTCAGGCGATGATGGTTGACTGGGGTTCATGGGATGACCGCTTCAACCAACTGACCGCCAGCCTGTGCGAACAACTGTTGGCGATCATCAACGGCGCCGCCAGCCACCACTGCGTCCCTCTGCAAGGCAGCGGCACCTTCGCCGTGGAAGCAGCGATCGGCACCCTGGTGCCCCGCGACGGCAAGGTCCTGGTGCTGATCAACGGCGCCTATGGCAAACGCCTGGCGAAAATCTGCGAAGTGCTGGGTCGCGCCTTCAGCACCTTCGAAACCGCCGAAGACGAACCGACCACCGCCGCCGACGTCGACCGTCTGCTGCGCGCCGATGCCGGCATCACCCACGTTGCGCTGATTCACTGCGAAACCAGCACCGGTATCCTCAACCCGCTGCCGGAAATCGCCCAGGTCGTGCAGCAGCACGGCAAACGCCTGATCATCGATGCCATGAGTTCCTTCGGCGCCCTGCCGGTCGATGCGCAAAAGATTCCGTTCGACGCGCTGATCGCCGCCTCCGGCAAATGCCTGGAAGGCGTACCGGGCATGGGCTTCGTGTTCGCCAACAAGGAATCCCTGGCGGCAGCCGCCGGCAACTCCCATTCCCTGGCGATGGACCTGTTCGACCAGCACACCTACATGCTGAAAACCGGCCAATGGCGCTTCACCCCGCCGACCCACGTGGTCGCGGCGCTGCACGAAGCCCTGCTGCAATACAACGAAGAAGGCGGCCTGCCGGCACGCAACGCGCGTTACGCCGCCAACTGCCAGGCGTTGATGGAAGAGATGGGCAAACTGGGTCTGCGCAGCTTCCTGCCGGCCGCGATCCAGGCGCCGATCATCGCCACCTTCCACGCCCCGAAAGACCCGCGCTACCAGTTCAAGGAGTTCTACGAGCGGGTCAAGGCCAAGGGCTACATCCTCTACCCCGGCAAACTGACCCAGGTCGAAACCTTCCGCGTCGGCTGCATCGGCCACGTGCAACCTGCCGAAATGCGCGAAGCCGTCGCGGCCATCGGTGAAGTGTTGCGTGAGATGGAAGTGCTCGAGATCTGATTCAAAGACACCGCCATCCCTGTAGGAGCGAGGCTTGCCCGCGAAAGCGGCGTATCAGTCGACATCATTGCTGAATGTCAGACCGCATTCGCGAGCAAGCCCGCTCCCACAAAAAAACGAATTCCAAATTCAGTCAGCCATTACAGGATCTGATCACCATGAACTACACCAACCCAACCCAACTGCAAGCCGCCATCCTCGACTGGGCCGGCACCGTCGTCGACTTCGGTTCCTTCGCCCCTACCCAGATCTTCGTCGAAGCCTTCGCCGAGTTCGACGTGCAGGTTTCCATCGAAGAAGCCCGTGGCCCGATGGGCATGGGCAAGTGGGATCACATCCGTACCCTGTGCGACCTGCCGGAAGTCGCCGAGCGTTATCGCAAGGTGTTCGGCCGCACCCCGACCGACGATGACGTCACCGCGATCTACCAGCGCTTCATGCCGCTGCAGATCGAAAAAATCGCCGAGCACTCGGCGCTGATCCCGGGCGCCCTGGACACCATCGCCAACCTGCGCCAGCAAGGGATCAAGATCGGTTCCTGCTCCGGTTACCCGAAACAGGTCATGGACAAGGTGGTGGCTCTGGCTGCCACCAACGGTTATGTGGCCGACCACGTGGTGGCCACCGATGAAGTGCCGAACGGTCGTCCATGGCCGGCCCAGGCCCTGGCCAACGTGATCGCCCTGGGCATCGACGACGTCGCCGCCTGCGTGAAGATCGACGATACCGTACCGGGCATTCTCGAAGGTCGCCGCGCCGGCATGTGGACCGTGGCCCTGATCTGCTCGGGCAACGCCCTGGGCCTGGACTACGAAGGCTTCCGCGCCCTGGACAGCGCCACGCTGGACAGCGAGCGCAAACGCATCCACACACTCTTCGAAGACTCGCGCCCGCACTACATGATCGACACCATCAGCGACCTGCCCGCCGTGATCGCCGACATCAACCAGCGCCTGGCCAAGGGCGAGATGCCACAGTCCAGCTGATCCCCTCCTACAGAAAGCACACCGCCTCGCTCTGTGCAGGAGCTGCCGCAGGCTGCGATCTTTTGATTTTGCCTTTAAAAGATCGCAGCCTGCGGCAGATTCTGCAGTAAGAAATGCGTCTTGCTGTCAATTACCTGAACAGAGCATTCAGCGTTAAACAGCCCAAGGCAAAGCCGTTGAAACAGGATTACAGTTAAAGCACACCGTCGACCAAGAACGGTGGCTCTAAACCGGACCTGTGAGGAAGCGCGAAATGCCCTGGAAAAACTCCGAATCACGCTACAGCACCGTATCGATCACGCTGCACTGGTTGATGCTGGTCCTGCTGGCGCTGGTTTACGCCTGTATCGAACTGCGCGGAATGTTCCCCAAGGGTAGTGGTGGTCGAACCTTGATCGTGGAGTCCCATTTCATGCTCGGCCTGACGGTGTTCGTCCTGGTCTGGCTACGCCTGTTCGCCCGCAGTTTCGGCCCCGCACCGCAGATCTTCCCGGCCTCGCCGCAGTGGCAGACGACATTGGCCAAACTGATGCACTGGGCGCTGTACCTGTTCATGATCGCCACGCCGATCCTCGGCTGGCTGACCACCAGCGCCAAAGGCAATCAGGTGATGTTCTACGGCGTCGACCTGCCGCTGCTGGTGGCCGAGGACAAGGCGTTCGCCAAACAGCTGCAGGAATGGCATGAACTGGCCGGCACCATCGGTTATTGGCTTATTGGCCTGCATGCGGTGGCGGCGCTGTATCACCATTATGTGGTGGGTGATAACACCCTGTTGCGGATGATGCCCAAGCGGGTGAATCGCGATTCCTGAAATCCAGAAGCATCAATGTGGGGCTTTAAGGCCACCGCATTACATGGAGCGCGTTTCGCCTTGACTGATGGGCAATAACCCCCGCCGCCCCTGCAAGCCACCGGTATGCACAAAGACCAACCGCGTTCCCCGGGCGAACTTCCCCGCTTCGACCTGCTGCCTGAGCGCCAGCAGTGCCTTGCCGGTGTACAAGGGCTCCAGGGGAATGCCGCTGGCGCGTTCGGTCTGATCGATGAATTCGAGTAACGGCGCATCGACCTTGGCAAAGCCACCCCGGCTGGCGTCCATCAATTCATAAGCCGAACGAGGCGAGCCCGCCTCCCCCAGAATCCGCTCGACCTGCTGCGCCACCCCATGATCGTCGGGCACCGCCAGCGCGCCGTACACCAGCCGCTCCCCGGCTTCGGCCAGCACCAATCCGGCAAGCGTGGTGCCGGTGCCGCAGGCCAGCCACCAGCCGTCGTAGTCGCTCCAGTTCAGGTCCTTCAGCTGAGCCTGAACCATCGCCTTCAATGGAACGCAACCGCGAGCGCCCGCGAGGCCGCCACCGCCTTCGGGCACGGGGTACAGGGTCGGATAACGTGCACGCCAAGGCACCCAGAAACCCGCCTCATGTCGCGCTCGATAACCGCCATAGCCGAGCCAGTGCAGCTCCATGCCGAACGCCTGCAAATCCTCGACCGTAGGCGTTTGCTGGGGGTGCCCGCGCAACAGGCCCACCGTGGCAAAACCGAAGCGCTTGCCCGCCGCAGCCAGTGCATGAAGGTGGTTGGAGTGGGCACCGCCCAGACTGATGATGCCCTCGCAACCGGCTTGCCCGGCGGCCTTGAGGTGTTCGATCAGCTTGAACCATTTGTTGCCGCTGATCAGCGGGTCGATCCGGTCCAGGCGCAGGATGGCGACGTGGAGGTCGCTGAGCCAGTCGAGGTGCAGAAGTTCGAGGGGGGCCCGGGGGAGCCAGTCGTTGGGAGGGAGAAGCATGATGCCGGCTCTGGGTGAGGAGCCGGCATTTTAGCAGCCTTGAGGGCCTCTTCGCGGGCAAGCCTCGCTCCTACAGATAGCGCATACCCTGTAGGAGCGAGGCTTGCCCGCGAAGGCCATCGGCACGCTGGACCTGCAGATTACAACTCAGCCGCCAACCGCGCCCCCTGGTTGATCGCCCGCTTGGCATCCAGCTCCGCCGCCACGTCCGCGCCGCCGATCAAGTGCACGTTCTGCCCTGCCGCCGCCAGGCCTTCCTGCAATTCGCGCAGCGGGTCCTGCCCGGCACAGATCACGATGTTGTCCACCGGCAGCACCTGCGGCTCGCCCGCTTCGCCGATGCGAATGTGCAGGCCGTCGTCATCGATCTTCAGGTACTCGACGCTGTTGAGCATCTGAACCTGCTTGTTCTTCAGGCCCGTGCGGTGAATCCAGCCGGTGGTCTTGCCCAGGCCGTCGCCGACCTTGGATTTCTTGCGTTGCAGCAGGAACACTTCACGGGCCGGTGCATGGGGCGCCGCCTTGATCCCGGCGACACCGCCGCGCGCTTCCAGGTGCGTATCGATGCCCCACTCCTTCCAGAACTCATCACGGTTCAGGCTGGTGGCCTGGCCCTGGTGAACGAGGAACTCGGAGACGTCGAAACCGATACCGCCCGCGCCGATCACCGCCACGCGCTTGCCCACCGGCTTGCGCTCGAGCAGCACGTCCAGATAGCTCAGCACCTTGGCATGTTCGACACCGGGAATCGCCGGCACGCGCGGGGCAATACCGGTCGCGAGGATGATTTCGTCATAGCCGCCCTCGACCAGCTTCGCCACATCCACACGAGTGTTCAGGCACAGCTCGACGTTGGTGGTCTGCAGCTTGCGACGGAAATAACGCAGGGTTTCGTAGAACTCTTCCTTGCCCGGCACGCGCTTGGCGACGTTGAACTGGCCGCCGATCTCGCTCGCCGAATCGAACAAAGTCACCTGATGGCCACGCTCGGCGGCCACCGTCGCGGCAGCCAGACCCGCAGGGCCGGCGCCGACCACGGCGATCTTCTTCAACTGCTGTACCGGCAGGTAGTTGAGCTCGGTTTCGTGGCAGGCCCGCGGGTTCACCAGGCAGCTGGTCAACTTGCCGCCGAAGGTGTGGTCCAGGCACGCCTGGTTGCAGCCGATGCAGGTGTTGATTTCGTCGGCACGACCTTCGGCCGCCTTGTTGACGAAGTCCGCGTCGGCGAGGAACGGCCGCGCCATGGACACCATGTCGGCATCGCCTTCGGCCAGGATCTGTTCGGCCACTTCCGGGGTGTTGATGCGGTTGGTGGTGATCAGTGGAATTTTTATCTCACCACGCAGCTTGGCCGTGACCTTGCTGAACGCGGCGCGTGGCACCTTGGTGGCGATGGTCGGAATCCGCGCTTCGTGCCAGCCGATACCGGTGTTGATGATGGTCGCACCGGCCTGCTCGATGGCCTTGGCCAGTTGCACGATTTCTTCCCAGGTGCTGCCGCCTTCCACCAGATCGAGCATCGACAGGCGGAAGATGATGATGAAGTTCGGGCCTACCGCTTCGCGAACCCGGCGCACGATTTCCACCGGCAGGCGCATGCGGTTTTCGTAGCTGCCGCCCCAGCGGTCGGTACGGTGGTTGGTGTGGGCGGCGAGGAACTGGTTAATGAAATAACCTTCCGAGCCCATGATTTCCACACCGTCATACTCGGCCTGTTGCGCCAGGGTCGAGCAGGTGACGAAGTCGCGGATCTGCTTCTCGATGCCTTCCTCGTCCAGCTCCTTGGGCTTGAACGGGTTGATCGGCGCCTGAATGGCGCTCGGCGCGACCTGCTTGGGGCTGTAGGCATAACGACCGGCGTGGAGAATCTGCATGCAGATCTTGCCGCCCGCCTCGTGCACCGCGCGGGTCACGATCTGATGCTTGAGCGCTTCTTCCTCGGTGGTCAGCTTGGCGGCGCCGGAGTACACGCCGCCCTCGTCGTTCGGGCCGATACCGCCGGTGACCATCAGGCCGACACCGCCACGGGCACGCTCGGCGAAATAAGCGGCCATGCGTTCGAAACCACCGGGTTTTTCTTCAAGGCCGGTGTGCATCGAACCCATCAGGGTGCGGTTGCGCAGCGTGGTGAAACCCAGGTCCAGCGGGGCCAGCAGGTTCGGATAAAGAGCGGCGGTCATCGGTAGGCTCCACAACGATCGATCACGGAAAAGTGGGGGCGCTCTGCGGCGTCCCTCAGTCATGTGTTACAGACTATGAGCAGTCCGGGGACGCCTCAATGACTGAAAGTGACAACTTAATGATCCAATTGTGCAGCGACCCGCGTCAGATGCCTGAGCCACGCGGAAAAATTCGTATACCATATCGCCAAATCACTCCGAACGACCGCCGCCGTGACCCTACCCAAGTTCAACGCTCCCGACCTGGGCAATGCCCCCTCGACATCGGAAATCATTACCCGCCACCTGCGAGACGCCATCGTCGCCGGGCATTTTGCCGAGGACGAGCCGATTCGCCAGGACGACATCGCCCGCCAGTTCAACGTCAGCAAGATCCCCGTGCGTGAAGCGCTCAAGCGCCTGGAAGCCGAGGGCCTGGTGATGTTCCAGCGCAATCGCGGGGCGATGGTCACGCGGGTGTCCGATGCGGAGCTGGCGCAGATGTTCGAAGTGCGCATGCTGCTCGAAGACAAGGTGCTGCGCCTGGCCATCCCGAACATGACCGAAGCCACCTTCGCCCGCGCCGAGCGTATCTGCCAGGAGTTCGTCGGCGAGGATGACGTGGGGCGCTGGGCGGAGCTGAACTGGGAACTGCACGCCTGCCTCTACGAACCGGCGCAACGGCCGTTCCTGGTGGGGCTGATCCGTTCGGTCAACGACAAGCTGGAGCGTTACCTGCGCATGCAGATGAGCCTGTCGGCCGGCAAGGAACGCGCCGACCACGAACACCGCGAGATCATCGCCGCCTGCCGCGCGGGTGATGTCGACCGCGCGGTGAAGTTGCTCGACGAGCACATTGCCGGTGTCTGCAAAACCCTGTTCGAACACCTGCCCCACCATCACTGACAGCGGGTTGCCCTGTGCCGATTTCGTCATCGGCACCGGATAAAACCATCAAGCCGCCCACGCCCCGCACAGGCCACTCTTGCGTTCACTCATCTGAACGGACGTGGCCTTCATGAAACGCATCACCGTGATTGACTCCCACACCGGCGGCGAACCGACCCGCCTGGTGACCGCCGGTTTTCCGGACCTGGGTACCGGCAGCATGGCCGAGCGCCGCCAACGCCTGGCGCAAGAACACGACGACTGGCGCGCCGCCTGCGTGCTCGAACCACGGGGCAGCGATGTACTGGTCGGCGCGCTGTTGTGCGAGCCGGTCGACCCGAGCGCCTGTGCCGGCGTGATCTTTTTCAACAACACCGGCTACCTGGGCATGTGCGGCCACGGCACCATCGGTCTGGTGGCTTCGCTGGCGCATCTGGGCAAGATCGGTCCAGGCGTGCACAGCATCGAAACGCCGGTGGGCACGGTGCAGGCCACCCTTCATCCGGATCACTCGGTCAGCGTGCGCAACGTGCCGGCCTATCGGTATCGCAAGGCCGTGGCGTTGCAGGTGCCGGGGATTGGCCAGGTGGTCGGTGACATCGCCTGGGGCGGCAACTGGTTTTTCTTGATTGCCGAGCACGGCCTGCGGGTCGCCGGCGACAACCTCGATGCACTGACCGCCTACACCTATGCCGTGCAGCACGCGCTGGAAGACCAGGGCATTCGTGGCGAAGACGGCGGGTTGATCGACCATGTCGAACTGTTCGCCGACGATGACCGGGCCGACAGCCGCAACTTCGTGCTGTGCCCCGGCAAGGCCTACGACCGCTCCCCTTGCGGCACCGGCACCAGCGCCAAACTGGCGTGCCTGGCGACCGACGACAAATTGCAGCCGGGGCAGATCTGGCGCCAGGCCAGCGTGATCGGCAGCGAGTTCGAAGGCTCCTATGAATGGCAAGGCGAGCGCATCGTCCCGACCATTCGCGGCCGTGCCTTCATCAGCGCCGAGGCCAACCTGATCATCGAACAGGACGACCCCTTCGCCTGGGGCATTCGCCCATGAACCAGGGCCGGGTGGCCGATGTGATCGTGATCGGTGCGGGCATCATCGGCGCCGCTTGCGCCCAGGCGCTGGCCCGACGCGGCTTGCGCGTGCTGGTGCTGGACGCAGGCAGGCATGGCGCGACGGCCGCCGGCATGGGCCACTTGCTGGTGCTCGATGACAACCCGGCCGAACTGGCCTTGAGTCAATACTCGCTGCAACGCTGGCGCGAACAGGCGCCAGAGCTGCCCGACGGTTGCGCCTACCGCAGCAATGGCACCCTGTGGCTGGCGGCCAACGCCGATGAAATGGCCGTGGCCGAAAGCAAATACCTGAACCTCAAGGCCGAGGGCGTTGCCTGCGAACTGGTCGCCCCTCGTGCATTGCGCGAGCGTGAACCGGCGTTGCGTGAAGGTCTTGAAGGGGGTCTGTTGATCAACGGCGACGGCATTCTGTATGCCCCGGCGACCGCCAGCTGGATGCTCGACAACGGCAACATCGAACAACGGCGGGCGCGGGTCTGTGAGGTGGATGGCAATCGCGTGCGCCTCGAGGACGGTCAGTGGTTGAGCGCTGAAGTGGTCATTCTCGCCAACGGTATCCAGGCCACCGAGCTGTGCCCGGAGTTGCCGATCGAGCCGAAAAAAGGTCATCTGCTGATCACCGACCGCTACCCCGGCAAGGTCACCCACACCCTGGTGGAACTGGGTTATGTCACCAGCGCCCACAACGCCACCGGGCCGTCGACCGCCTGCAATATCCAGCCGCGCCCGACCGGGCAACTGTTCATTGGCGCTTCGCGACAGTTCGGCACCACCGATCCGCAGGTGGAAGGCTGGATGCTGGCGAAGATGCTCAAGCGCGCCATCGAGTACATGCCCGATCTTGCCCAGCTCAACGGCATCCGTGCCTGGACCGGTTTTCGCGCCGCCAGCCCCGACGGCCTGCCGCTGGTGGGCGAGCATCCGCACCGCAAAGGCCTGTGGCTCGCGGTGGGGCATGAGGGGCTCGGGGTCACCACGGCACCCGGCACGGCCGACCTGCTGGTGGCGCAATTGTTCGGCGAGACGCCACCACTGGCGGCGCAACCCTATCTACCGCAACGTTTTATCGCAGAGGCGCTCTATGCCTGAATTGATCCTGGACGGCCGCGCCCTGCGCGTGGCCGAGGGCACAACGGTCGCCGCGGCGCTGGCCCTGGGCGGTGACGGCTGCAGTCGCACCTCGGTCAGCGGTCAGCGACGCGCACCTCTGTGCGGCATGGGCATCTGCCAGGAATGCCGGGTGACCATCAACGGCCGCAGGCGACTGGCTTGCCAGACCCTGTGCCAGGACGACATGCAGGTGCAGACCCGACCATGAACGAATACGCCGACCTGCTGATCATTGGTGCCGGCCCCGCCGGCATGAGCGCCGCCCTCGCCGCCGCCCCCAGTGGCGCGCGGATTGTGCTGCTCGACGACAATCCGCTGCCCGGCGGGCAGATCTGGCGCGACGGACCGCAGGCCAGCCTGCCGGACCAGGCACGACAGATGCGCTCGCGCCTGAGCGACTGCCGAAATGTCCGTCACCATTCGGGCACGCGGGTGATCGCCTGCTGCGCGCCGAACCAGTTGCTGGTGGAAGATGCCGAGCGCGGCTGGTTGATCGACTACGACAAGTTGATTCTGTGTACCGGGGCTCGCGAATTGCTGCTGCCCTTTCCCGGCTGGACATTGCCGGGGGTGACCGGCGCTGGTGGGCTTCAGGCGCTGATCAAGGGGGGCTTGCCGGTGCGCGGTGAGCGTGTGTTGATTGCCGGCAGCGGGCCGTTGCTGCTGGCCAGCGCGGCCACCGCGAAACACAACGGTGCCCAGGTGGTGCGCATCGCCGAGCAGGCTTCTTCGCTTGCTGTCGCCGGGTTCTCCCTGCAACTGCCGCGTTGGCCGGGCAAGCTTTTGCAGTCCTTCACTTTGTTTGATCGTCAGTACCGAACCGGCACTCATGTGGTGGAGGCGCTGGGCATTGAACGGCTGGAGGCCGTGCGCTTGCGGCAACCGGACGGTGAAATCGTCGAGCTGGCTTGTGATCGACTGGCCTGTGGGTTTGGGCTGATTCCCAATACGCAGTTGGGGCAGGCGCTGGGGTGTGAACTGGCCGGTACGGCGCTGGCGGTCGATGAGTGGCAGGCGACGAGTCGGGCCAATCACTTTGCCGCTGGTGAGTGTACGGGGTTTGGAGGGAGCGAGCTGGCGTTGGTGGAAGGTGCCATCGCCGGGTTTGTGGCGGTGGGTGACAACGATGCGGCGCGGCAGCTGTGGTCGCGTCGGGCGCGTTGGCAGGGGTTTGCGCGGGCGTTGAACCGTGCGTTTGCGCTTGATCCTCGGCTCAAGAATCTGGCTCGAGCGGATACGCTGGTTTGTCGGTGTGAGGATGTGTCCTACGGGGCGATTGCCGGGCATGGGGATTGGCGTGGGGCGAAGCTGGCCAGTCGCTGTGGGATGGGGGCTTGTCAGGGGCGGGTTTG
>NZ_JABFMP010000014.1 GCF_013359595.1 Pseudomonas sp. C1C7
GCGGCGGTCATGGTGGTGGCGGCAATGGCGGCGGTCACGGCGGAAGTGGCGGTGGTGGAAGCGGCGGCAGTGGCGGAAGCGGCAGTGGTCATGGTGGTAGCAGTGGCGGCAGCAGCGGCAGCGGCCATGGCGGCAGCGACCATTCCGACGGCACCGCCTCGAACTCCGGCCGCAGCGGCACCCACTCCGAACCCGGTGACGACCGCGGGGTTCACCGCTCAGGTGACGACAACGGCGTACATCGTTCGGGCGATGACAATGGCGTCCACCGCTCTGGCGACGACAACGGCACCCACCGCGCCGGTGAAGTCGGCGACGACCGCGGCCTGCACGCCGGCGGTGAACCCGGCGACGACAAACGCAGCAACTGATTCAGCCGCCGAACCCGTAGGAGCAAGGCTTGCCCGCGAAGGCGGTGTGTCAGGCAACATCAAGGTTGAATGTACCGACCTCTTCGCGGGCAAGCCTCGCTCCCACAATGGTTGTGGTTGTCAGCAAATTCTTCATTTACACACCGAACCTGTGGGAGCGGGCTTGCCCGCGAAGGCGGTGTGTCAGGCACCATCAATGTTGAATGTGCCGGCCAATTCGCGGGCAAGCCTCGCTCCTACAGGGGCCGGTGTTTAGAGCTCACATTCAGCCTGATTCAGCCGCTCGCGCAAAAACTCGATCAACGCCTGCACCGGTCGCGATGATTGGCGGTGCTGCGGATAGACCGCCGACAGAGTCAGGGGCTCGGGGCGGAAATCGTCCAGCACTGGCACCAGCCTGCCCTCCTTCAATGCCGCGCCGACGATAAAGGTCGGCAGGTACGTGATACCCATCCCGGCCACCGACGCATCCTTGAGCAGCTCGCCATTGTTGACCCGCATCCGCCCGGTGACGTTCACGGCCATGGGCTTGCCCGGCCCGGCGAAGCGCCATTGCACCTGGCGGCCGTGGCCGTAAGGCAGGCAGTCATGGTCATGCAGGTCTTCGGGTTTGAGCGGCGTACCACGCTCAGCCAGATAAGCAGGACTGGCGCAGTACACACGCTCGATCGATGCGATGCGTCGGGCAATCAGCGTCGAATCTTCCAGCGTGCCGATACGCAACGCCAGGTCATAACCTTCACCGAGCAGATCCACCGGCCGATCACTCAAATCCACTTCCACCGTGACATCCCGATACCGCTGCAAAAACAACGGCAGCAGACACCCCAGATGCGCCAGTGCAAACGACAGCGGCGCGCTCACCCGAATGGTTCCACGCGGCTCCGTGGTCTGCCCGGCAATGCCCTGCTCCACCTGCTCAATCTCACCCAGCAGGCGCAAGGCCGACTCGTAGTAACTCTGCCCCAGCGGCGTGACGTCCAGCCGTCGCGTGGAGCGGTTGAGCAAACGCACGCCCAACCGCTCTTCGAGCTGCATCAACCGGCGGCTGACGAATTGCTTGGACAGGCCCAGTTGATCAGCGGCGGCGGTGAAGCTGCCGGAGTCCATGACCTGGCAAAAGATACGCATGTCTTCGAACGGGTTCATTGTCACACCTTGGTTGACAGTCAAACGCTTTATAGCGGCTTTTTCTCATTCGGGCACCTCATTAATCTGCACACATCGGCTCGGTACACGAGCTGCCAACCAACAGACTAAAAGGAATTACCCGATGAACATCGTCCAGAAAACCCTGACCACCACACTGCTCGCTTTCGCTGTCGGCAACGCTTTTGCCGCCGGCAGCCCGGGCGTGGAGCACAACACCCAGGCCTTCCTCGAAGCCCTCGCCGCAGGTGGCGGCAAGCCCCTCGAACAGCTGAGCCCGAAAGACGCCCGTGCGGTGCTGACCGGTGCCCAGGCGTCGGTGAAGGTGGACTTGTCCGGTGTCGAAGTCAGTGACCGTGCGATCAAGGTCGGTGAGCAGACCATCAACCTGAAGATCGTCCGCCCGGCCAAGATCAAGGGCGAGTTGCCGGTGTTCATGTTCTTCCACGGTGGCGGCTGGGTGCTGGGTGACTTCCCGACTCACCAGCGCCTGATTCGCGACCTGGTGGTGGAGTCCGGCACCGTAGCGGTGTACGTCGACTACACGCCGTCGCCGGAAGCGCACTACCCGACTGCGATCAACCAGGCCTACGCCGCGACCCGCTGGGTGGCCGAGCATGGACGGGAGATCGGTGTCGACGGCAAGCGCCTGGCCGTGGCAGGCAACAGCGTCGGTGGCAACATGGCGGCGGTGGTGGCGCTGATGGCCAAGGAACAGAACTTCCCTGCCCTGCGCTTTCAGTTGCTGATGTGGCCGGTGACCAACGCCGGGTTCGACAACGGCTCGTACCAGCAATTTGCCGAGGGCCATTTCCTGACCAAGGGCATGATGCAGTGGTTCTGGGACAACTACACCACCAACCCGGGCGAACGCGCCCAGATCCACGCCTCGCCGCTCAAGGCCAGCGCCGAACAACTCAAGGGCCTGCCTGCGGCGCTGGTGCAGACCGCCGAGTTCGACGTGTTGCGTGACGAAGGCGAAGGTTATGCCCGGCACCTGGATGCCGCTGGCGTGCCGGTGACCTCGGTGCGCTACAACGGGATGATCCACGACTTCGGCCTGCTCAACCCGCTGAGCCAGATTCCGGCGGTGAAAGCGGCAGTACGCCAGGCGGGGCTGGAACTCAAGACTCATCTGAAACCTTAAACAGCAAAAGATCGCAGCCTGCGGCAGCTCCTGCACGGGAACCCAATCCCCTGCAGGAGCTGCCGCAGGCTGCGATCTTTTAACGCTTTACCTGTGGGAGCGAGCCTGCTCGCGATGGATTCAGAAACGCCGCGGAGCATCAGATGCCCAGCGTTATCGTTAACGACCATCGCGAGCAAGCTCGGCTCCTACAGTAAGCCTGGCGGCTTATTTTGCGGTAAAGGTAGTGTAGCTGTTGATCAGGTTGCGGTAGTTCGGGATGCGCTCGGACAGCAGGTTGGCCAGGCCTTCCATGTCGTTGCGCCAGTCGCCTTGCAGCTCGCAGGCTACCGAGAACCAGTTCAGCAGTTGTGCACCGGCGGCCGACATGCGTGCCCAGGCAGCTTGTTGCACGGTGGTGTTGAAGGTGCCGGAAGCGTCGGTCACCACGAACACGTCAAAACCTTCGGCCAGGGCCGACAGGGTCGGGAACGCTACGCAAACGTCAGTCACCACACCGGCGATGATCAGTTGCTTGCGGCCGGTGGCCTTGATGGCCTTGACGAAGTCTTCGTTGTCCCAGGCGTTGATCTGGCCTGGACGGGCAATGAACGGTGCATCCGGGAATTGGGCTTTCAGTTCCGGCACGATCGGGCCGTTCGGACCGCTGTCGAAGCTGGTGGTCAGGATGGTCGGCAGGTTGAAGAACTTGGCGATGTCGCCCAAAGCCAGCACGTTGTTCTTGAATTCGTTGGGCGAGAAATCCTGCACCAGCGAGATCAGACCGGTCTGGTGATCGACCAGCAGTACAACGGCGTCATCTTTGTTCAGGCGCTTGTAAGGAACGTTGCTCATTGGAAAAACTCCTTGGTGGATGGTTATTGCTTGTCACGCCGACGCAAGAGCGTCGGCGTTTTTGGTTATGCGTCAGAAGGCAAAGCAGGAGCAGCCGAACGCGCCCCAGAAACCGGCGAAATCGCTGACCGGCGCGTTCGACAGGCGCGCCCGTTCATGACTGTGAGAATGCACCGCGCACGGACCACTGCACTGATGAACCTGGGCCTGCATCGGTGAGGTCGGGCGCCAGTGGCCCGGCACCTTCACCACCGGCGACCAGTCCGGCAGCACCGGCAAGCTGGCCGGGCCCAGCTTCTCGAAATCACCCGCGGCGTACACGACCTTGCCGCCGACCACGGTCAGCACCGACTCGATCCACTTGATCGCTTCTTCGTCGACGCTGAAAAAGTCCGCGCTCAGTGCCGCCACGTCCGCCAGTTGCCCGACCTTGATCTGGCCCTTCTTGCCCTGCTCCGAGGAGAACCAGGCGCTGCCGTGGGTGAACAGTTCCAGCGCGGTCTGGCGCGACAGGCCTTCGGCGTGCAGCTCCAGGCCACCCACGGTGCGACCGCTGACCATCCAGTACAGCGAGGTCCACGGGTTGTAGCTCGAAACCCGCGTTGCATCGGTACCGGCACCCACCGGCACACCTTCGGCCAGCATGCGCTTGATCGGCGGCGTGGCTTCGGCGGCCTTGGCGCCGTAACGCTCGACGAAGTACTCGCCCTGGAACGCCATGCGGTCCTGAATAGCGATGCCGCCGCCCAGCGCCCTCACCCGCTCGATGTTCTGCGGGGTGATGGTTTCGGCGTGGTCGAAGAACCACGGCAGGCCGTTGAACGGAATGTCGCGGTTGACCTTCTCGAACACGTCGAGCATGCGGCTGATGGATTCGTTGTAGGTGGCGTGCAGACGGAACGGCCAGCGCTGTTCGACCAGATGGCGCACCACCGGCTCCAGCTCGTCTTCCATGCTTTGCGGCAAGTCGGGGCGCGGCTCGAGGAAGTCTTCGAAGTCCGCCGCCGAGAACACCAGCATTTCCCCGGCGCCGTTGTGCCGCAGGAAGTCGTCGCCCTGGTGCAGGCTCACGCTGCTGGTCCAGTTCTTGAAGTCGGTGAGTTCTTCCTTGGGCTTCTGGGTGAACAGGTTGTAGGCGATGCGCACGGTCAGTTGCTGATCCTTGGCCAACTGCTCGATCACCTGGTAATCGTCCGGATAGTTCTGGAAACCGCCGCCGGCATCAATGGCGCTGGTCAGACCCAGGCGATTGAGTTCGCGCATGAACTGGCGGGTCGAGTTGACCTGATACTCCAGCGGCAGCTTCGGCCCCTTGGCCAGGGTCGAATACAGGATCATCGCGTTGGGACGCGCCACCAGCATGCCGGTAGGGTTGCCGTTGGCATCACGGACGATCTCGCCACCCGGCGGGTTCGGCGTGTCGCGGGTATAGCCGGCGACGCGCAGCGCGGCACGGTTGAGCAAGGCGCGGTCGTACAGGTGCAGCACGAACACCGGGGTGTCCGGTGCGGCCTGGTTGAGTTCGTCCAGGGTCGGCATGCGCTTTTCGGCGAACTGGAATTCGTTCCAGCCACCCACCACTCGCACCCACTGCGGGGTCGGCGTGCGGTCGGCCTGCTCCTTGAGCATGCGCAGTGCGTCGGCCAACGACGGCACGCCTTCCCAGCGCAGTTCCAGGTTGTAGTTCAGGCCACCACGGATCAGGTGCAGGTGCGAGTCGTTCAGGCCAGGAATCACACAGCGGCCCTTGAGGTCGATCACCTGGGTGCCCGAGCCGCGCAGGGCCATGGCTTGGGCATCGCTGCCGACCGCCACGAAGCGACCCTCGCGGATGGCCACGGCGCTGGCGCGCGGATTTTCCCGGTCAACGGTATGGAACTGGCCATTGAACAAAATCAGATCGGCGTTCATCGCGTTTCCTTAAGATTGAGAGGAATGGGATTGGCCGGCTTCCAGCCAGGGCGCAAACAGGCGCGTGGCCATCGGCATGAAGACGTACACCACCGACAGCACGATGGTCAGGGTGATCAGGAAGGTCGCGACCACGTAGCTGGACAGAAACGTATTGAGGGCAAGCAACGGCCCCCAGAGCAGCGGCACCAGCAAGGTGTGCGGCAGGATCACCAGCAGCGTCACCACGGCCTGCTTCCAGCGCGGCGGAGGTGAAGCCGCATCGGCCAGCGGAGCGAACCAGAACTCGTTGACCGGATTGACTTCGGTCTGGTCGCCGTCGGCCAGCATCGGCGCGGCTTCGTCGACCAGCGCCTGGCGCTGCGGCGAATCGAGCCAGCGCTGCATCGCCTCGGTGGAACAAAAGCGTAGTACACAGGTGAACAGATGCAGGCCCGCCTGCTTGCCACGGACCACATCCACCCCCAAATGCCCCTCGCTCTGCCCCGCCACCTTGACGATGTTGCGCAGCCAGGCTTCATAAGGCGTTTCAAACCCGGCCTTGATCCGGTGTTTGACGATCAGGGTGACGACTTCGCCCGCTCCGGGGCTGGTGGGTTCTGGTCGGTTGAAATCAGACATACGCAAGGCTCCGGCAAATCGAGTAAAGAGATTGCCGGGGTGGGGGGAGAAAAAATTGGATGTACGTGCTCTTTTTGCGCAAGCGGCACGAGCACTGTAGGAGCGAGGCTTGCCCGCGAAAGCGGCGGGTCAGCTGAAATCGATGTTGCCTGACAGGACGCCTTCGCGGGCAAGCCTCGCTCCCACAGTGATCGCGGTGCTCCCGGATTTTGTGATCAACACATAACCCTGTGGGAGCGGGCTTGCCCGCGAAGGCGGCGGGTCAGCTGAAATCGATGTTGCCTGACAGGACGCCTTCGCGGGCAAGCCTCGCTCCCACAGTGATCGCGGTGCTCCCGGATTTTGTGATCAACACATAACCCTGTGGGAGCGGGCTTGCCCGCGAAGGCGGTGGTTCAGGCGACATCGATGTTGACTGACACAACGCCTTCGCGGGCAAGCCTCGCTCCTACAGGATGGCGGTGGGTCAGGCGCTGCCGGAGGTGTCCAGCGGCGCGGACATGAACTGGCTGATGCGCGAGCGCAGCCAGCGTTCGGCCGGGTCGTTGTCGTGCACGCCGCTCCAGGCCATGGACAGTTGCGCGGCTTCGATTTCGAAGGGCGGGTCTTCGGCGCGCAGGCCGCAGCCTTCGACCAAGGCGCAGGCCGCGTAATCCGGCACGGTAGCAATCATCTCAGTGCCCGCCAGCAATGCCCGCAGACCGCTGAATTGCGGCACGCCCAGCACCACCTTGCGGCAGCGTCCGACCTTGGCCAGGTCCAGATCGATATTGCCGCTCAAGTCCCCGGAGAACGACACCATCGCATGGGGCCGCGCGCAGTATTCATCCAGTGTCAGCGTCCCCGGCCGAGTATCACCGCGCAGCACCTTGCACGGAATATCCCGCAGCTTCTTGCGCTTGGCATTGGCCGGCAACTCCGTGGTGTAACTCACCCCCACGGAGATCTCCCCGGACGCCAGCAGCGCCGGCATCAACAGGTAGTTGGCGCGGCGCACCACGACCACGATCCCCGGCGCCTCTTCCTGCAACTGACGCAACAGCGGCGGAAACAGACCGAACTCGGCATCGTCCGACAGCCCGATGCGGAACACGTCGTTGCTGGTCGCCGGATCGAACTCCTTGGCCCGGCTGACCGCGCCGGAAATCACGTCCATCGCCGGCTGCAGTTCCTTGAGGATCGCCAGCGCCCGCCCCGTCGGCTCCATGCCACGGCCCTGACGCAACAGCAGCGGATCATCGAACAGGTCACGCAAGCGACCGAGCGCGGCGCTCACAGCCGGCTGGCCCATGAACAGTTTTTCCGCAACGCGGGTGAGGTTTTTCTCGAACATCAGCGCTTCGAAAATCACCAGCAGGTTCATGTCGACGCGACGCAGATCATTTCGATTCACAGGCACGGATTCCTTGTGTGTCAGGCCAGGTACGGGGGTGAATGTGGCCGACTTTACGCGAGTCTTCCCGCGATGGCCGAGGAATTAACAACGTTTAACTCGCAAGCCAGAGCGCCCGGCTTCAAAAATGAGGTCTACCGATACGGACCTTTGCCATGGCTCAATTACAGCAAAACGCCGTCCTCGCGACAGTCGCAGATTCCCTGAAGAAGAACGCCGGGGGCCTCAGCCCTCAACGTGAGCGACTGGTCAAACAACTGATTCTCGAGCGGCTCGGCGACCCCCTGGAAGTGACCGAACTGGCCCTCGCCTGCTCGTTGTCACGCAGTCATTTTTCCCGCGCTTTCAAGTGCAGCACCGGTCTCTCGCCCCAGGACTGGATCCGCCAGCAACGCATCGCCCGGGCCAAGCTGTTGATCCAGCACACGGACCTGAGTCTCACCCAGATCAGCCTGGAATGCGGCTTCTGCGATCAGGCGCACTTCTGCCACATGTTCACCCGCAGCGAAGGCATCAACCCGTTTGCCTGGCGCTGCCGGGTGATGCAGGGCCCGAAAAGCAGACCCAGCGCCAGCGCGGTTTTGTAGCAGCTGGCGAAGCCTGCGTCCGGCTGCGCAGCAGTCGTAAAATCATGCACTGCGGTCTATCAGGTAAATCCGGTGCACAGGGTTTGCGACTGCTGCGCAGCCGGACGCAGGCTTCGCCAGCTGCTACATGACCGTGCGCTTATCCGGATCTATCGCCATCCGCGCCGCCAACCGCGCCACCCGCGCCCCCAGATGCGCCGCCGTGCAGCGATCCTCCACCGGCGGCGCCTGCTCGGGTGACTGCTCGACATTGGACTGGGCCATTGCGCCCAGCGAACTGCCGAGGCGATTGAGCTGACCGTCGAACACCCCGACACCCGAACGCGCAGGCAGCACGTCGAGGCCGACCCAGATCATCGAATGCTGGGCCGCGAATACCGCCATCTGCAGCAAGGTGTTGAGCTTGTCGCCGCACAGGCAGCCGGAATTGGTGAAGCCGGCAGCCAGCTTGTCGCGCCAGGGTTGCGCCAGATAGAAGGCGGCAGTAGCTTCCATGAAACCCTTGAACGCCGCCGAGGCGCTGCCCATGTAGGTGGGCGCGCCGAAGATGATGGCGTCGGCTCGGTGCAGGAGGTCCCAGTGGTCGTTCACATCTTCGATGCAGACGAGCCGGCACTGGCTGCCGGGATGGCGTTCCACCCCCTGGGCCACCGCCTCGGCCATGACCCGGGTATGCCCGTAGCCACTGTGATAGACCACCACCACGTTGATCATTACGGCGTCCTTCCGATGAATGAAATCCCAACACGGGGCCAGTGTTGAACCGGAACGAAAGTACGACGAGTTAAACGTTGTTAATTTTCCTGGGCCGCCCAACGCCTCGACATCCGCTTAACCCAGGCGACACCCAATAAACACGGAGCCTTCTCCACTCCCGGACAACCGCCAGTCGAAGTGAACACCGCGCAGTCAGGCCCGCCACGCATTGCACTGCCGCAAAAACCTGAGAACATGCCTGAAAGCCGCGTAACAGACGGCTGTGACAGGAGTGACCCGTTGACCCTTTCCCTCGAAAAGGCCGTGCATTTCGGCCCCTACAGGATCTACCCCGCGCAACGCCTGGTGATGGAGGCCGACCAGCCCCTGCGCCTGGGGCGGCGGGCGATGGACATCCTGTTGATCCTGCTGGAACACGCCGGGAACGTGGTCAGCAAGCAGCAACTGATGGCCGCCGTCTGGCCCGACACGGTGGTCGAGGAGATCAATCTGCGGGTGCACATGGCGGCCCTGCGCAAGGCCCTCGGCGATGGCCAGGCCGGCCAGCGCTATATCGTCACCGTGGCCCAGCGTGGCTACAGCTTCGTCGCCCCGTTCTTTCTCGAGCAGACCCGGCCGAGCCCACCCGGCGAGCCGCTTGCATCCCGCGGGCACAACCTGCCCCTGCGCAGCACCCGCCTGATCGGTCGCCAGGCGCTGGTCGACAGTCTGGTGGAGCAACTGCCGCGCCAGCGCTTCATTACCTTGATCGGCCCCGGCGGCATCGGCAAGACCACTGTGGCCCTGAGCGTCGCCGAACAACTGATCGGTCGCTACCGTGACGGCATCCGCCTGCTGGACCTGGCGCCGATCACCGACCCGCTGATGATCAGCGGCCATCTGGCCGCGCTGCTGGAACTGTCCCTGCACGACGCCGAACCGCTGACCAGCCTCGCCCTGTTCCTGCGCGAGCGACAGATGCTGCTGGTCATCGATAACTGCGAGCACCTGCTCGACGACGTGGCCGTGCTCTGCGAGAGCCTGCTGCGAGGCGCGGCGCAGGTGCACATCCTGGCCACCAGCCGCGAGAGCCTGCGGGCCGAAGGCGAGTTCGTGCAGCGTCTGGAATCCCTCGACTGCCCGCCGCCCATCGCCGTTCCGGACCGCGCCCAGGCCATGAGTTTTTCCGCGTTGCAGCTGTTCATCGAACGGGCCATGGCCAGCCATGACAGCTTCGAATTCAGCGATGCCCAGTTGCCGCTGGTGATCGACATCTGCCGACGCCTCGACGGCATTCCTCTGGCTCTGGAACTGGCCGCCGCGCAAGTCGCCAGCCTGGGTCTTGATGGTTTGCTGGGGCAACTGCACCACAGTTTCCGCCTGCTCCCTCACAGCAGCCAGCCCTCCCCGGGCCGCCACCAGACCCTGCGCGCCACACTGGACTGGAGCTTCCAGCTGCTCAGCCCCTGCGAACAGACTTGTTTGCGCCGACTGGGGATTTTCCGTGGCGGCTTCACCCTGGCCTCGGCGGCAGCGGTGATCGTCGGCGAACACATCGAACCTCGCGAGGTATTTGGTTCGATCACGCAACTGGTGGCCAAGTCCCTGCTGAGCGTGGACGTCGGCGACGAGGAGGTGTTCTACCGCTTGCTCGACACCACCCGCCGCTACGCCCTGGAAAAACTCGAACAGGCCGCCGAACTGCCCGCCACCCGCGAGCGCCACACCGAGCGCTGCCTGGCCTTGATGCAACAGGCGCAAAAGGAATGGGAACGCACGCCGACCAGCCTGTGGATCGAGCGCTATGCCCGGGGCCTGGAAGACATCCGCGCGGCGCTCGATTGGGGCCTGAATGCCCTGGGGCCGCAGGCGCTGGCGATCCGCCTGACCGCGGCGTCCACGCCGCTCTGGCAGGAGCTGTCGCTGCTCAAGGAACACGGCGGTTATGTGCGCAAGGCCCTGGCCTTGCTGGAAGCCGCGCCCGAACCCTGCCCGCGCCTGCAAATGGCCCTGAAACTGGCCCTGGGCAGCGCCTGCTATCACGTTCAGGGTGGCACCGCGGAAACCATCGGCGCCTTCGTCACCGCCCGCGCCCTGGCCCGACAATGCGATGACGTGGTCGGAGAATTGCGCGCCGTCTCCGGGCACATGGCGGTCAACCTCAGTTGCGGCCAGTACCAGATGGCCCTGGAGCAGACTCAGCAGTTCGACCGCCTGGGCCTGCATGGCGATCCGCTGCTGTCGCTCAGTACCCATCGCCTGCGGGTGCTGGCGCTGCATTTTGCCGGCGACCAGTCACGGGCGCGGCTCAATGCCGAAGAAGTCATCCAGCGCATGGCCCACAGCGGCCATCTCAACCGCTTCACCCACGGCTTTGGCGTGCAGTACGACCAGAGCGTGGCGGCCCTGACCATCCTGGCGCGCATTCTCTGGCTCCAGGGACAACCGGAACAGGCCTGGCGCACCGCCCGACAGGCGCTGGACATCGCCCTGCAGATCAACCACGGCACGTCGATCTGCTACACCCTGGCCCTGTCGGGTTGCCTGATCGCCCATTACAACGGCGACAGCCAAACCGCCCGCGACCTGCTGCGCATGCTGCTGGAGCAGGCGCAAAAACACTCGGTGATGCTGTTCTACACCTGGGCGCAGCACTATGCGCAGGTCATCGACGCTGGCGACGGACAGGCCGCGCCAGGTCCGGGCATCGGCTTGATCAAGGAGATCATGGTCACGCTGGACGGCGGCTTCGTCGACGAGCACCTGCTCAAGCGCGCCGACAGCGGCGCGGCGGGCTGGAGTACCGCGGAGATTCTGCGGGCCAGGGCCGATGCGCTGCTGGCCGACGACTGCCCGATCAAGGATTGCACCGCCGAAACCGTGCTGCTCAAGGCGCTCAACGTGGCCAGGTCGCAAGGTGCATTGGCGTGGGAGTTGCGCAGTGCCACGTCGCTCGCACGGCTGTGGCAGCGTCAGCGACGTTACCGTCAGGCCCATGACTTGTTGGCGCCGATCTACCGGCGCTTCACCGAAGGCCATCACACCCCCGACCTGATCGCCGTGGGTGGCTTACTCGGCCAGTTGCAGAATCACCTGCGGCTCTGACGGCCGCTGCCCCTGGCCGATGAAGCCGGCGTAGCGGGTCTGGAACCTGCGCAAGTCGCCACTGTGCTCGAGTTTTTCCAGGGCATAACGGCGGGTGGTGTTGAGGAAGCGGTAACGGCTCACGCCCCGGTCCTGCTCAAGCGACAACAGTGATTTGAGGGCCAGGCTGTCCAGCACCTTGGTCAGACTGGCGGGCACCAGTGTGTCGCAGCTGATCACAGCCAGCGCCGCCTCCAGGGTGAATGCGGACTTGAACACCGCGAGGCGCTGCAACACGGTCTGCTCCACCGGGCTCAGGCGTTCGTAACTCCAGTCCAGTGCCGCCTTGAGGGTCTGGTGCCGGGGGACCGCCGTGCGTCGGCCCTGGGTCAGCAGTTGAAAGCAGTTATCCAGTTGCGCCTGCACGCCCACCAACGCCAGCGCGTCGATCTGCGCGGCCGCCAGTTCGATGGCCAGGGGCAAGCCATCGAGACGCCGGCAGATGTCGCGTACCACCCGCAGGTCCTGCTCGCGCAGGACAAACCCCTGCTGACGGGCACGGGCGCGGCTGACGAACAGCTGCACAGCCGAATAGCCCATGACTTCCTCGACACTGCGCAACGCCGAGGCCGACGGCACCACCAACGGCGGCAATGGCAACAGGGTTTCGCCGGTGGCCAGCAGCGGTTCGCGGCTGGTCACCAGGATCGACAGGCGCGGCGCCGAGGCCAGCAGCGTTTCGACCAGCGACCGGCATTGCTCCAGCAGGTGTTCGCCGTTATCGAGGATCAACAGCACGTGCCGTTGTTCCAGCGCCTCCAGGCTGAGGTCAAGGGTCTGTGCGATGTGATCGGCCAGTTGCTGCGGGTCATCGATCAGCGCCAGATCCACCCGCCACACACCGTCATGAAAATGCTGCAACAGCAACTCGCCGACCCGCAGCGCGACCGTGGTCTTGCCGATGCCGCAGGGGCCGACCAGGGTCATCAAACGGCGCGTCGGCAGCAGTCGCATCAGACTGCCCACCACCGCATCGCGACCGATGATCGAGGTCAGTCGCGCCGGCAGGTTGTGCTGGAGTTCATGCAGGTGTTCGAGGGGGATCGGAGTGATTTGCGCGGCCTGCTGCACCGGTGCCACGAAGCTGTAGCCGCGCTGGGGAATGTTGACGATGTAGCAGTGGCCGTCCTGCCCGTCGCGAAAGGCCCGACGCAGCGCCGCGATGTGCACCCGCAGGTTGATTTCCTCGACCACCGAGCGCGGCCACACCTGGGCGATGATCTGCTCTTTGCTGATCACGGAGCCGGCGTGTTCGACCAGCACCTGCAGGATATCCAGCGCACGCCCGCCCAGGCGCATCGGCTCGTCGCCATCCAGCACCAGCCGCTGCTGCATGTGGAATGCATAGGGGCCGAAGCGCAGCACCGTGTCGCTGTGGGTATTTCCAAGGCTGTTCATCTGACGTCATCCACCAGGAGCCGGCCCGGCACGCGAGTCCATCCAGGCTCCGTACCTTCCTTGTAATGAGTTCAGGGTTATCTTGGCAGGCTCTGATGACGGTACAACCATCCAGGGGGGAGCGTCACGGCCATTGCGATGCGCGCAACGGACACCCTGGCGTCAACTGAACTGTTCGCGGTACTGGGTCGGCGTCAGGCCGAGCTTTTCACCGAACAGAAACCGCATATGGCGCACGCTGCCGAAACCGCTCTTGAAGGCCACGGTCTTGAGCGGTAGCTCACTGGTTTCCAGCAGTGCGCGTGCGCAATCGATCCGCGCGCCTTGCAGAAATTCCATGGGGGTCATGCCCACTTCACGAGCAAAGACCCTGGCGAAATGCCGGGCACTCATGTTCGCCAGGCCCGCCATGCGTTCGATGCTGAAGCTTTCGTCCAGGTGTTCCAGCACATGGTTCTGCACCCGGGTGATCGCGGTTTCCTGAGGCGCCACGGTGGCCATCAACGGGCTGAACTGCGCCTGGCCGCCTTGGCGTTTCATCACCACCAGCAACACCTTGGCCACGTCCTGGGCGACTTTCTTGCCGTGGTCTTCGGCGACCACCGACAGCGCCAGGTCGATACCGGCGGTGACGCCGCCGGAGGTGATCAGGTTGCGATCCTGCACATAGATCAGGTCGGTCTCGACGGTGGTGTTCGGGAAGGCCTTGATCAGGCGTTCGATGTAGTGCCAGTGGGTGGTTACGCGGTAGCCGTCGATCAGCCCGGCGTGGCCCAGGACAAAGGCGCCGGTGCAGATCGAGCCGTAGGCTTTGGAACGGCTGGCGTTGTGCCGGAGCCAGTCAAGCAGCGGCGGATGCCGTTCGTTGTAGGCACCGGGACCGCCGGGCACCAGCAGCAGGTCGTAACCGTCGCAGGCCTGGTCGATGTGCAGGTCGGCGTGCACGCTGACGCCATTGGACGCGCGCAACGGACCGGGCTCGGTGCCGAGGGTGGTCAGCACGTAGTGGTCGTCGGGCTTGAGGTACCGATTGGCAATGGAAAACACCTCCATGGGCCCGGCCATGTCGAGCAGGAGAAAATCGGGGAACAGCACCATGGCCACGGTTTTCATGGGTTGGATATCACCAAAAAATAAAATGGAATCACTGACTGCACACAGATCCCGTGTGGGGGCGGCGTCCAGCCGGGGTTCATGTTGCGCATTATGGCGCAGTGAAAGAGCAACGTCCTGCGAGGATTACTGTCAACCCGAATGAGACAGTATTTCAATTTCCACCTACTTATTGCACCTACCAGTAACCATTAACCTTCTCCTCACTCGGACGAATCAACGTCCCCACAGGAGAATTCATCATGCTGACCCTTCGTAAAGCTTCTGATCGCGGCATGGCCAATCATGGCTGGTTGAAGTCGTTCCACACCTTCTCCTTCGCCAACTACCGCAACCCGAAAGAACAGGGTTTTTCCGATCTGCTGGTGATCAACGATGACCGTGTGGCCGCCGGCAAGGGTTTCGGCCAGCATCCGCACCGCGACATGGAAATCTTTTCCTACGTGCTCGACGGCGCCCTGGAACACAAGGACACCCTGGGCACAGGTTCGGTGATCCGCCCCGGCGATGTGCAGTTGATGAGCGCCGGCAGCGGCGTGGCCCACAGTGAGTTCAACCACTCGGACAAACGCCCGGTGCACTTCCTGCAGATCTGGATCGTGCCCGAGGTCAGCGGCGCCAAACCGCGCTATCAGCAGGAGCACTTCAGCCCGCAGAAAAAACGCGGCCGCCTGCAACTGATCATCTCCCCCGACGGCGCCAACGGTTCGCTGAAGGTGCGCCAGGACGCGCGGGTCTACGCCGGCCTGATCGACGGCCAGGAAAGCGCCACCCTGGAACTGGCTGCCAATCGCTACGCCTATGTGCACGTAGCGCGGGGCAGCGTCGAACTCAACGGTCTGAGCCTGAAGGAAGGCGACGGCGTGCGGGTTCGTGAGGAACAGGTACTGACCTTGAGCAACGGGGTGGACGCGGAAGTACTGGTGTTCGATCTGCGGCCGAAGGAATTGCCGGAAATGCCATAAAGTTTCTGAATGCAATGACATTTGTGGATTACAGGGTGGGCTCGGCAAAAGCCTCGACAATCTCCTCAATCACCGCCCGCACCCGCGCGGTGTGCCGCAAATCGGCATGGGTCACCAGCCACACGTCATAAGGCAACGGCCGGGTACGCTCCGGCCACAGCCTGACCAATCCATCCCTCTGCCCCACAGGCACCGGAATCTCCCCGATCCCGATCCCCGCCGCAATGGAACGACGCACCAGCAGGCTGGAACTCAGGCTCGAAACAATCCGCCCACGGCCCATCGGCTCTCCCACCAGCGTCATGTCCCGGCCACTCTGCAAATACGGCTGATACGCCACCAGATCATGCCCTTCGAATGCCGTTCCCGGCTCCGGTATGCCGTGGGCATCCACATAGGCTTGCGAAGCGAACAACCCCAACGGCCAACGGGCGATGCGCCGGGCGATCAGGTCCGGGTTATCGGGCCGGGTGTTGCGCACGGCGATATCGGCCTCGCGCTTGGCCAGGCTCAAGATCTGCGTCGAGGCGTCCAGCTGCACCCGCACGTCGGGGTGTTTCTGATGCAGACGGGCAACGGCCGGGATCAAAAAATCGATGGCCAGCGAATCGGTGGTGGTGACGCGCACGGTGCCGGTCAGGCGATCATCGAGCCCCTGAATCCGCCGCTCCAGCTCCAGCGCCGAATGCTCCATTTTCTCCACGGCGCGCATCGCCGCTTCCCCCACGGCCGTTAGCGCGTAACCTTCGGAGGTGCGCAGGAACAGCGTCGCGCTCAGGGACTTTTCCAGCGCGGTGATCCGCCGCCCGACCGTGGCCTGATCCACCCCCAGCACCCGCGCGGCGCCGCGCAACGTCGATTCGCGACAGACCGCGAGAAACACCCGTGCGTCATCCCAGTTCATGCTTTCCTCCCGTCGATGCATTTGTGCATCAGTACGAAGTGTAATCGCAGCATTAATGCATCGTCGATCCCCGATATGCTGGACGCCATTGAAACCTGACAGGGACACCCTTCATGGCCAGCACTTCCAACCAACCCCGCCATGCGATCTGGCTGCCGATCCTCGCCGGCCTCTGCGCCAGCCTGGTGAGCATCGGCCTGGCGCGATTTGCCTACACGCCGCTGATTCCCTCGCTGATCCAGGCCCATTGGTTTTCCGCCAGCGACGTGGTGTACCTCGGTGCCGCCAACCTGGTGGGTTACCTGATCGGCGCCCTGATCGGTCATCCCCTCGCTCGCCGCACGTCGAACAGAACCGCCCTGCGCCTGATGATGCTGGCGGTGACCCTGGCATTTTTCGCCTGTGCCTTCCCGCTCTCGGTGAGCTGGTTCTTCGGCTGGCGCCTGCTGTCCGGGATCGCCGGCGGCGCGATCATGGTGCTGGTGGCGGCGACGGTGCTGCCCCATGTGCCGGCCGCGCGCCGGGGCCTGGCCAGTGGCGCGATCTTTCTCGGCATCGGCCTGGGCATCGCGGGCTCCGGGACCCTCGTGCCGCCGCTGCTGAGCCTGGGCTTGCAGCAAACCTGGCTGGGCCTGGGCGCGCTGGCGCTGGTGCTGACGTCGATGAGCTGGTTTGGCTGGCCCTCCTCCGCGCCCCATGCAACTGCAGCGACAGTCACGACCCAACCGAAGCCAATGAATCCGGGCGTGTACCTGCTGTTCGCCCAATACGCGCTGATGGCGGCCGGGCTGGTGCCGGCGATGGTGTTCCTGGTGGATTACGTGGCCCGCGGCCTCGGTGCCGGGCAACAGGTCGGCGCGATGGTCTGGGTGATGTACGGCCTTGGCGCGATTGTGGGACCGGTGAGCTACGGGTTTCTGGCCGACCGCTTGGGCGGCCGATTGAGCATTCGCGTGGTGCTGGTGGTGCAGGCGATCGCGGTCGGCCTGCTGTCGGTTTCCAGCACCTTTGCGGCACTGGCCCTGCTGGCGGTGATCATCGGCTCCTTTCCACCAGGCATTGTGCCGCTGGCGCTGGCCCGGGTGCATGAACTGATTCCCGAACATCACCAGCAACAGATCGCCTGGAGCCGAGCCACCGTGTCCTTCGCCACGTTCCAGGCCTTGAGCGGGTTCGCCTATTCGGCACTGTTCAATGCCAGTGGCGGGCAGCACGCGCTGATGTTCGCGATTGCGGCGGGGGCGATTGTGCTGGCGCTGGTGCTGGAGGGGGTGGCGCGGTTGCTACGCCATTCGCAAGAACGCCCCGCTCCCACACTTGATCGGTGTATGAACTGAAATTCTCTTGATAGGTACCCAACATGACACTGCCCCAAACCATGACCCACATCGAAATCACCCACCCCGGCGCCCCCGACGTCCTGCAACCGCGCCAGGTACCGGTCCCCACCCCGGAGGCCGGCGAACTGCTGATCCGCGTACACGCCGCCGGGGTCAACCGCCCCGACGTGCTGCAACGCGCCGGCCAGTACCCGATGAAACCCGGCATGAACCCGATTCCCGGGCTGGAAGTGGCCGGTGAAGTGGTGGCCGTCGGTGCCGGTGTCAGCGAATTCGCCGTCGGCGACCGGGTCTGTGCGCTGACCAACGGTGGTGGCTATGCGCAATACAGCGTGGTGCCGGCCAGCCAGGCCTTGCCGATCCCCGAAGGCATGGACTGGCTGCACGCCGCGGCGATTCCGGAAACCTGCTTCACCGTCTGGGCCAACCTGTTCGAAATGGGCGGCGCACGAAAGGGCCAGCGCGCATTGATTCACGGCGGCACCAGCGGCATCGGCACCACCGCGCTGATGCTCTGCCGCGAGTTCGGCATCGAAGCCTTCGCCACGGCGGGCAGCGCGGAAAAATGCGCAGTCGTGCGCGAACTGGGTGCCGAAGCGATCAACTATCGCGAGCAGGATTTTGCACAGGTCATCGCTGAAAAAACCTCGGGGCGCGGAGTCGATGTGGTGCTCGACATCATGGGCGGCTCGTACCTCAACGACAACGTCACGGCCCTGGCAATGGAAGGTCGGCTGGTGATGCTGGGCTTCCTCGGCGGCGCGGTGGCCAAGGATGTCAACTTGCTGGCGATCATGGCCAAGCGTGCTTCGGTCACAGGGTCGTTGTTGCGTTCACGGACGAAGGAAGAGAAGGCCGAGATTGCCCGACAGTTGCGCGAAAACGTCTGGCCGGTGCTGGCTGCCGGTCGATGCCTGCCCGTGATCGACAAGGTCTACCCGCTGGCCGACGCGTCGCTGGCCCATGCGCGGATGGAGGCCGGCGATCACGTTGGCAAGATTGTGTTGAGCGTCTCTCAGTAACCCTCACCCGCTGCCTGCGCGCCACTGATGATGGCGATACCGGAACTGGTGCCCAAACGCGTGGCACCCGCTTCGATCATCGCCACTGCGGTCGGGTAATCACGTACACCGCCCGAGGCCTTGACGCCGATTCCGGCCCCCACCGTCCGACGCATGAGCGCCACGTCATCCACGGTGGCGCCACTGCGGCTGAAACCGGTGGAGGTTTTGACGAACGCTACGTTCAGCTCGCGGCAAATCTCGCAGGCCTTCACTTTTTCGGCGTCGTTGAGCAGGCAGGTTTCCAGGATGACTTTCAATGGCACGCTGCCGCAGGCTTGCTTGACCAGGGCGATATCGTCGTGGACCAGATCGAACAGACCGTCCTTCAACCAACCGATGTTCAACACCATATCGATCTCCCCCGCCCCGGCGGCAATCGCCCGCTCGGCCTCGAAGGCTTTGCTGTCACTCAGACCGGCCCCCAGCGGGAAACCCACCACCGCGCACACTTTGACGCTCTGCCCGGCCAGGCTCTGCGCCGCATGGGGCACTTGCCCCGAGTTCACGCACACCGAATAAAAACCGTGCTCCTGCGCTTCACGGCACAGGGTCGCGATTTGTTCGCGGGAAGCATCGGGTGCCAGCAGCGTATGATCGATGAATTGCGCCAAGGCCTGAGGTTCAAGGTGTGCCATCGCGAAAACTCCTGTTTGTGTATTCAAATGCCCCTGCGCCACAATCATGGATCAATCGCGCAAAAACGTTACAAAAATCACATTTAATGTTACTTATTTAACACCAACAATCAACCCCGGAATGCCTGTGGACAGTAAAAAAGCCGAGCGCCTCAAGCTTATTCAACAAGCCCTGCAAGACCAGAGCGCCATTCACCTGCGCGAAATGGCGGCCTTGCTGGACGTTTCGGAGATGACCCTGCGCCGCGACCTGAGCAAGTACACCGAGCACTTGCGACTGCTGGGCGGGTACATCACCAAAATCCACGACGGCAACGAACCCGGCGATTACCGGGTGGCCGAACAGGACACCCGGCACGTCGAGGAGAAACGCCGGATCGGCAAGCTGGCGGCCGGTTTCATTCAGCCCGGCGATACGGTGTTCTTCGACTGCGGCACCACCACGCCTTTCGTGGTGGACTTCATTCCCGACGAACTGGAGTTCACCGCCGTGTGCAATTCCCTGAACGTGCTGCTCAAACTCTCGCAAAAGCCCAACTGCCACATCGTGGTCTGCGGCGGCACGTTCCACCGCAAGAACCAGGTGTTCGAGAACCAGAGCGAAACCGGCATCCTCGACAGCGTGCGCCTGACCTGGGCCTTTGTGTCCGCTGCCGGGATCAGCCAGGACTTCGGCGTGACCTGCTTCAACTTCAATGAAGTGGAAGTCAAGCAGAAAGTCCTGCGCCAGGCGCAGCAGCGTTTGCTGCTGGCCGATCACAGCAAGTTCGACACTGTGCGTACCGCACATTTCGCTGCCCTGGAAGACTTCCAATACATCGTCAGCGACAAGAAAATCCCCAAGGCTTATCGCGACGCCATTGCTGCCAATGGTGCGCAATTGATCATCTGATCAGGGCCTGTTGTTCCTCGGCACTGAGGTAGCCGGTGGTGACGCTGAACGCCGCCTTCGCTCCGGCTGCCAACGTGCGAACATAGCCCTTTGCCGACTCTGCGCGATAACCTTCCGGCTCGCAGGTGGCAGGCAATACGAACGCCGCCACCTGCTGATCCGGATTGTGCAAAATCCAGCGGGCGGCATGCTCGAACTGGTCAGGGCGATAGCGGGTATAGAACGCCGCGCCATCGGCATGGCTCAGCAGAAAATGCGCATGCCCCGTAGAGTCGGCCCGTACGCCGTCGAAAAAGAACACGATTTCCGGATCGTAAAGCTCCGGCTGATCCAGGCACTGAAACTGCTCGGGTTTCAGCGCCAACTGATCCATGTAAGCACTCCATGCCGGCGTTGGCTTGACGTGCGCCGGAACGCTGGTGCGCAAGCGCACGCGTTCCAATCCAAGGGGTTCGACGAATCGCCCGCCTTCGACGTAGGCGTAATTCATGTGCGCCATGTACATCAGGTCCATGGGTTTTGCCGCCAGATTGCTCACCCGCATGTCGATGTCGAACAGCCCCGAATCCGCACGCAATGTCACGCTCGGACTGGCCCGATAGCGATCGCCAAAACCCTGCACGTATTCGTACTCGCCGCCTACTCGCAGGAAACTCCCTTCCTCCCCTTCGCCCACCTCCAGCCAGGCACTGTCCATGGCCGCGCAAGGCATTTCGCCGTGCAGCGGATGATCGTCCTCGGGGCTCGGGCAGCCATTGCGCAGCAAACCACTGTGAAACATGAAACAACCATAGGTGCCGATCACCGTCGGACTGGGTCGGGGCTGACTGAACAGGTTTTTCATGGTCAGGTCGCAACCGTCGAATACGGCGGACCAGATCATCTGCCCCTGATAGGGCAGCACGATCACATGCCCGCGACTGTTCGCCACCTCAACCGCCAGCACTCCGCCGGGATAAACCCAGGCGCTGACCTTGAAAGCCGCAGACTCCAGCAGCGTCTTGCGCGCTTCGCCGAACATCGCCTGATGAAGATTGATCCGCGTGCTCATGACGCCACCGCCGCACCCACCGGCGCGCGTTCACTCTCGCAGTGACGCAGGCAACGTACCGCGTACATCACGATCACGATGAAGCACAGCAACGGCACGCTATAGGCCAGTTGCATGTTGCCGCCGCTGTAGTCGGACAGCAGGCCCTGGAAGATCGGAATCACCCCGCCACCGACGATGCTCATCACCAGCAGCGAACCACCGACACCGGTGTCTTCGCCCAGGCCGTCAATGGTCAGGCCGTAGATGGTTGGCCAGCACGGGCCGAGGAACACGCTAACGCCCACCGCCGCATACACCGCGGTGATGTTCGGCACCACAATGGTGTAAGCCAGCAACAGGATGCACAGCACGCCGTACACCGCGAGTACCTTGGCCGGGTGCAACTTGCGCATCAGCACATTGGCGATCATTTTGCCGACGAAATAAGCGGCGAACGTGGTCAACAGGAACCATGAGGCACTGCGCTCGTTCATGCCACCCAGTTGCATGGCCAGGCGAATGGTGAAACTCCAAACGCCCACCTGGGCACCGACGTACAGGAACTGCGCCAACACGCCAAAGGTGAAACGCGGGTTGCGGCGCAAACGCGAAAGGCTCGCCCCCAGGCGGGTGGTTTTCTTGCTGACCGGCTGGTTGCCTTTGCAGGAGGGGAAACGGGTGATGGCGATCAGGATGAACATCAGCACCAGCACCGCAATCATCCATTTGTACGGCAGCAAGGTGGACTGGATCATTTGCAGTTGCTGAATGGCGGCCTCCGACGCGCTCATTTGCGTCAGCTGCTCATGGGTCGCATCGGTGTCCTTGAACATCACGAAGCTGCCGACGTAGACCCCGGCCATCGCGCCGAACGGGTGGAACGTCTGGGAAATGTTCAGGCGACGGGTACCGGTTTCCCGTGGCCCCATCAAGGTCGAATAGGTGTTGCAAGCGGTCTCGAGGAACGACAGACCGGCCGCGATCACGAACAGCGCCAACAGAAACATGCCGTATTTGGCTGTGGAGGCCGCGGGGAAGAACAGCAGGCAACCGAACATGTACAACATCAGACCGATCAGGATGGTGGTCTTGTAACTGAACCGGCGAACCACCAAAGCGGCGGGGATCGCCACGAAGAAATACCCCAGGTAAAACGCCGACTGCACGAATGCCGTCTGGAAATCGCTGAGCAGGAAGGCCTTCTTGAAATGCGCGATGAGCACGTCGTTCATGCTCGCGGCTGCTGCCCACAACGCGAAGATGCTGCACAGCAGGATAAAGGCGAACCACGGCGTGCGGTTCAGGTAGAAGCCATCGGGCGTCTGTTGGAGCGGAGGCTTTGTCATTGTTGTTCTCCGTGATCAATGTGGGAAAGGTGCAGCGAGTTGAATCACTTCGACGCCGAAGCGCCGAAGCTGCGCTGAAATTCAGCGAATGCGGGTGCGTCCGGGTAAGACGTCTGAGTGCCCAGGCCCATGACCGAACAGGCGGAGTACGCCACGGCGCGGGTCATGGCGGCGCGAATGTCGCGCTCCTGGCTCCAGTGCTGGATGAAGCAACCGATGAACGCGTCCCCTGCCCCGGTGGTATCGCGGGCGGCAACCCGCAGGCCGGGAATCTGAAACTCTCCTTCTTCGCCGACATACAGCGCGCCCTGCTCGCCGAGGGTCACGATCACATGGCGAATTCCGTCGGCCACCAGCGATCGGGCGGCGTTGCGCGCCGATTCCGGCGAGTTCACGGGCTGGCCGCTGATCAGCGCCAGTTCAGATTCGTTGGGCACCAGGAAATCCAGCTGCGCCAAGTGTTGACGGCTCAGGCCTGCCAGGGCTGGCGCCGGATTGAGCAGCACAGGAATGTTGTGTTCACGGGCGAACTCGATGGCGTGGTAAACGGTCTCGAGGTTGATTTCCAACTGGAGAACGATCAGCGAGCACTCGCGCAGCGCGTCGGCGGCGTTGTCGATGTCCGTCGGCACGAGGTGCGCGTTGGCACCTTTGACGATGAGGATGCTGTTATGGGAATCGGCCTGAACAAAGATCGGCGCCACGCCACTGGACACACCCGGCACCCGCTGCACATGGTGGGTGTCGATGCCAAAGCGCTGAAAGTTGGCCAGGGTATTGTCGGCAAACATGTCATCGCCGACTTTGGTCAGCATCAACACATCGGCGCCCAGCTTGGCTGCCGCCACCGCCTGATTGGCACCCTTGCCACCGCAACCGAGGGCGAATCCCGGCGCTTCGAGCGTCTCGCCCTGAGCCGGCATGCGATCGATGTAGGTGATCAGGTCCACCATGTTGCTGCCGATGACTGCGATCTTGCTCATTGCTTTCCCACCTTGATCCGGCTGGCCAGGATGCTGCCTGGCGTTTTTGTTTTGTTATTTAAATAACATTTTTTGTGATTATTCAATCTTTTTCATTAAGCATGCCTTGCTTGCTGGACAGGCGGGTGTACAGCCAACATTGATGGTGACTGACACACCGCCTTCGCGGGCAAGCCTCGCTCCTGCAGGGTCTGGGGTTACGGGCGGGAATGGGTGCGTGCAGATCATGCGGATGGTCGAAATTTTCCCCGCCCGCTGCGCGCATCTGTTAAAACGCGGTCTTTCCCTCCATGCCGGTGCCGCTCTTGATGCCAACCGCCCTTTTCACTCGTCTGCGCCGTCGCTGGCTGGCGACGTTGTGCATGGCTGCGCTGGTCGTCGGCCTGCCGGTGAGTTGCGGCGCACTCAAATACAAAGAGCGCGAACTGCTGTTCCGCATCGAGCCGGGCACGGCGAGCTGGTATCGCGGCTTGCCGCAGGATGTGCAGGAGTTCGACATCAAACCCGCCAGCTTCAAGGCCGGGCAAAGCCTGCACGCCTGGTGGTGGCCGGCCGCCCGTCGTGACGCGCCATCGATCCTCTACCTGCACGGCGTGCGCTGGAACCTCACCGGCCAGGCCTTCCGCATCGAACAATTGCGCGCCATGGGCTATTCGGTGCTGGCAATCGACTACCGTGGATTCGGCCAGAGCAAGGGCGACCTGCCCTCCGAAGCCAGCGTCTACGAAGACGCCCGGGCAGCCTGGGAGCGCTTCACGCAGATGCAACCGGACGCCAACAAACGCCTGATCTACGGTCACTCCCTGGGTGGCGCCGTGGCCATCGACCTTGCGGCAGAGCTGGCCGCACAAGCGAAAAAGGACAAGACCGCAGTCCCGGTGCGCGGTCTGGTGATCGAGTCGACCTTCACGTCATTGGGCGATGCCGTGGCCGAAGTCGCCGGCAACAATCTGCCGGTCAACTGGCTGCCGGTGCGCTGGCTGCTGTCGCAGAAATTCGATTCCATCGACAAGATCACCGACATCGACATGCCGCTGCTGGTGGTCCACGGCCTGGCCGATCCGTTCATGCCGTCGCGCTTCAGCCAGCAACTGTTCAATGCCGCCAACGAACCCAAGCGCCTGCTGCTGATCCCCGGCGGCACGCACAACAACAGCATGAGCCTGGGCGGCAGCCAGTATCGTCAGGCGCTTGATGGTTTGCTGAAAACCAGGCCGCCGCAGATGGCAGGATCCACCGCGCCAAAGCCCGCCCGGGAATCCTGAGGTCTACCCCTCATCCTGAAACCTCGCCCGATAACGCCCCGGGCTTTCCCCGGTCCATTTCTTGAAAGCCCGATGAAACGCACTCGGCTCCTGAAAACCCAGGTGTTCGGCGATGTCGCTGATGCTCGCCCGGCTCTGGCGCAGCTGCTCGAACGCCACCGCGCGGCGCACTTCGTCCTTGATCTCCTGATAGGAGCAGCCTTCACGCTCCAGCTTTCGGCGGAAAGTGCTGGGGCTCAGGTGCTGTTCGAGGGCGAAGGCCTGCAGGGTCGGCCAGTCGCTGTAATGGCTTTTGCGCAGGCGCTGATGCACCTGTGACGCCAGGCCATGCTGGTTGCGGAAGCGGATCACCAGCCATTGCGGCGCGGTGCGCAGGAACACTTTGAGCGACGCCAGGTCCTGAACCACCGGCAGGCGCAGGAAGTGGCTGGCGAATTCGATCTCGGTGCGCTCGGCGCCAAAGGTCAGGTTTGGTCCCCAGAGCAACGGATCGTCGCTCAGGGGCAGGCGCTGGTGGCGGAAGTCGGCGCGGTCGATGGGAATGCGTCGGCCGCCCAGCCAGCACAACAGGCTGATCATCAGCACCAGGAAGGTTTCTTCGCCGAAACGGCTGACGTCATCGTCTGCTGCCTGGCTTTCCAGACTGATGACCGCCCTCTTGCCGCGCACGATCAGGGTGCCGCGAAAGTCGCGCAGGAACAGGGCGAAATTGGCCAGGCACTGGCGCATGGCCTTGTGCAGGTCCGGCTCCTGGATCAGCGCGCGGCATATCAGCGCGAACGCGCCCGGCGGCATGCCATGGGAGTCGAGCCGGAAGAACTCGTCATTGAATTCGCGGATCTGTATCAGCCACAACGCCGCGAAGGCGTTGGCCGGCACCCGCGCGGTGGGCTGCCCGATCAGCGTCGGATCCACTCCGGCCTCCTCCAGCACGGCCTGCACCCGCCGCGGATCGCGAAGCCCGTGAATCATTGCCTGCACGAAATAGGCGGCCACCGAGTCCTTTTCCCGCATGTAAATGCTTCTCTCCCCAGGGTTGGAAATGGCAAAAAACGCCAGCGCCGTTGAACAGTTTCGGCATAGGACAACCGACCTGCCAGCTCTAGACTCGCGGCAATAGTACGCTTTCGACCGCCACTGCGGCGAAGGTATCGCAGCGGTTAGGACGAAGGACGGCAAGATGAACCTGCAAAACATCGGCGTGATCGGCGCTGGCACCATGGGCAACGGTATTGCGCAAGTCTGTGCGCTGGCCGGTTTCAACGTGACCCTGCTCGACATCTCCGAGAGCGCGCTGCAAAAAGCCGTCGCCACTGTTGGCAAGAACCTCGATCGTCAGGTGGCCAAAGAGACCCTGACCCAGGAACAGAAAGCCGCTGCCTTGGACAAGATCCGCACCAGCACCGACTACAGCCAACTGGCCAACGCGCAGCTGGTGATCGAAGCCGCCACCGAAAACCTCGAACTGAAACTGCGCGTGCTGCAACAGATCGCCGCGCAGGTCAGCGCCGATTGCGTGATCGCGTCCAACACGTCGTCGCTGTCGATCACCCAGCTCGCCGCCAGCGTCAGCCAGCCCGAACGTTTCATCGGCCTGCACTTCTTCAACCCGGTGCCGGTGATGGGCCTGATCGAAGTAATCCGTGGCCTGCAGACCAGCGACGCCACCCACGCCCTGGCGCTGCACATGGCCACCGCTCTGGGCAAGACCGCCATCACCGCCGGCAACCGTCCGGGGTTCGTGGTCAACCGGATTCTGGTGCCGATGATCAACGAAGCGATTCTGGTGTTCCAGGAAGGCCTGGCCAGCGCCGAAGACATCGACGCCGGCATGCGCCTTGGCTGCAATCAGCCCATCGGCCCGCTGGCCCTGGCCGACCTGATCGGCCTGGATACCCTGCTGGCGATCCTGCAAGCCTTCTACGACGGCTTCAACGACAGCAAATACCGCCCGGCGCCACTGCTCAAGGAAATGGTTGCCGCCGGCTATCTGGGACGCAAAACGGGGCGCGGCTTCCATGCCTATGCCTGAGCGTTGCTCGCGTTTCGCCGAATACCGGGACAAGGTGCTGGAGTTGTTCGCCAGCAAGGGTTTCGGTCAGGTCGGCATGCGTGAGCTCGCCACGTGCCTGGGGCTGTCCCCGGGCTCGTTGTATCACCATTACCCGAGCAAACAGCACCTGCTGCTGGATTTGATCGAAGAGTTCTACGAGGAACTGCTGGCCACCCTCGGCCGGATCGAGCAGAAGGCGCCAGCCAAGCGTGACCGGCTCGCCAATCTGATCCGCGCGCACCTGAACCTGCATCGTGAAATGCCCTGTCATTTCCGCCTGGTGGAGCGTGACGGTGGCTGCCTGAACGAAGAGCAGCAGGCGCGGGTTCGGAAGCTGCGCGAGCAGTACGAGCGGCGGTTGCTGAAGATGCTCGTCGCCCGCTCCCGCCTCGAGGAGCCTGGCCTGTTGGCGGCCGGGCATGCGATTGCCGCGCTGCTCAACAATGCGCCGAGCTGGATGTCCGACCATTCGCTGGATGAACAGGCGCAGGACGAGCTGCTGGAAAACATGCTCAGCGGCGCGATCGAGCGCGTGCTGGCCCCACGACGTGCGTCCGAAACCCTCACCCTGGCAAGACCGTCCCCTATCCTGTAGGAGCGAGCACGCTCGCGATGGACGTGAACGATTCCGCTGGCAGCCTGACGCCCCGCGGTGCCCAGGCGTGCATCGCGAGCAAGCTCGCTCCTACAGAAGATCGATGAATTTCATCAACCATCGGGAGCCGAGCCATGAAAATCAATCCCTACCTCATCTTCAACGGCGACTGCAAAGCAGCCTTCACCTTCTACGCCCAAGCCCTCAAGGGCCAGCTCGAAGTCATGATGACCTTCGGCGAATCCCCTGCCGCCGAACACTTCCCCAAGGACCTGCACAACCTGATCATCCACACCCGCCTGTCCGTGGGCGACCAGGCGATCATGGGCTCGGACACCACACCGGACCGGCCGGTCGATGCCATGAGCGGCTGCTCCGTATCGCTGAATGTCGACAGCATCAAAGAGGCGGAACAGGTGTTCTGCGCGCTGGCGGAGGGCGGCACGGTGCAAATGCCGCTGGAAGCCACGTTCTGGGCGGCACGCTTTGGCATGCTGGTGGATCGCTTTGGCGTGTCGTGGATGGTCAATTGCGAAAAGGATCAGTAATTCGCCTGCGCATTACCCCCTGTAGGAGCTGCCGAAGGCTGCGATCTTTTGATCTTGCCCTTTGAAAAATCAAAAGATCGCAGCCTCGTTTCGCCCGACAGCTCCTACACATCCCTACACAGATCCATGGGTACGACAACGGGAGGCTTTCTGGCAACTCCCCGCTCGTCTGCTAACGTCAACCTTGCAACGTTCGCTCAGCAGCCGTTCGTCCGGAGGAGATCAGCCATGCCCGCACTCGCCCCTGCCGCGTCCTGGTCTGCCCGCGTCAAACTTTCGCTCCTGGCGGGCGGCCTCATCGCCACCCTGCTCGCGCTCAACGGCTGCGCCACCGTCGACGCCCAGACCACCGCCTACGTGGGCGTCGAACACCCGGCGCCGACGTTGCCCAGCGAAGTCACCGTACTGCGCTCCGAACCCCTTCGCCCGCACATCCGCCTGGGTGAAGTGCTGATCGACGCCAGCGTCGACCCCGCCCCACCGATTACCGAAGTCGAACAGAAACTGCGCGAGGAAGCCGCCAAGCTCGGCGGTGACGCCGTGGTGGTGGTCTACGACCATATCGGCACCGTCGGCGCCTATGCCAGCGGGCCACTGTGGGCCCGCGACGTGAGAGCCGTGGAAGGTCGCAAGCTCAAGGGAATCGTCATCAAATACCGGTTGTAGTCGCTGACAGCTCGGCCCCGACTCTGTCGCATAACCTTTCGTCGTAAATCAAACGAGGGGCGCAATCCGCCGCCAGCTCTGGCTTGCGGCTTGCACAGGCGGGCGTAGCAGCCGCAGAACGACATATTTCTGACACGGCAGCACCTCAAACTAACGCTTAAGGGCACCAGCAACACGCTTGGTCAGTCACCGGAGAAGGAACGTGTCAACTCTCAATGAAATCGCAGCGAACCACGCGAGAATGGCCAAGGCAAAGGAAGAGGAGGCGCTTCGACTGAGCGAGCGACAGCTGCACATCGTGGGCAGCATCGAAATCCCGTCGCTGGAGAATGAACAGAAAGTGCCGCTGCATCTGATCGCCGGGGCGCAAGATGGCCTGGGTGGTCAGGTGGTCGGCTTTTTGATCTGATTTCCCAGGGCAGGATTTACCGGACGGGAACTGTTCGAAATACACCTTGAGCGTAAACTGAACAGGTGCGGCACGCATAAATAGTGCTGCACCTGGAGGTGATGTCATGCGTTCAACAATCGCCAGCGCCTCGATCGCACTGCTCTCGCTGTTCATGCTGCCGCCCGCCAGCGCAGCGTCCTCGGTCGAAGTCGACTTCAAGAACCCCGAAAAATACACCGATGCCAGCCTGGACAGCCCGGGCTACGAGCGCGGTGCCGACGCCTACGTCATGAAAGAGCTGCGCAGCTACTTCCAGAAGCTGGGCGAACGCTATCTGCCACAGGGCCAGCAACTGCAAATTGAAATACGCAACATCGACCTGGCCGGCCGCTTCGAGCCTTGGCATCCCGATGCCTATGAAGTGCGCTTCATGCGCGAAATCACCTGGCCGAGCATCGACCTGCACTACGTGCTCAAACAAAATGGCCAGATCGTGAGCCAGGAAGACGCCCGTGTCCTTGATCAGAACTACCTGCAACGTCCGGGTCGCGCCAGCAGGAGCGACCGCCTCTATTCAGAGAAAGCCATGCTCTCGGACTGGTTCCAGAGACAGTTCAAGGGACAACATCAGGTTGGGGTGAATTGAACAGTCGCGCGACCGGGGATCATCGCCCTTTCGCGCCAAAGAAGTGGTTCAGCAGTATCAGTTCAACAACAGCCACGAAGACGCAAAACACGATAAAGCCGGTGCTGAAAACGCGCTTGCGACCAGAAGAAGTGCCGTCGCCCATCCACATCGCGCCGCTGTACAAGATGAACAACGCGCCGCCCACGAGAACGGTGTAATACCAAACCTTGCTCCAGAATCCCTGGTGTCGCCATTGGGTCATTTGCTGTCTTCCTTGATCCGTTTTACTTGAGCGCGCACAAACCCCGCCAGCTTGTCGTCAGTTTGCGCAAAGCACAATGGTCGATCAGGTCAGGCTGCCGCTCGACATCAAGCCCTCGGTCAGCAACGACACCAGTGGTTGCACCAGATGCTGGGTGCGGGATTCGTCGCCGATGACCGCGACTTCGGTGGTGGGCAGGGTCGGCAACTTTTGCGAAGGCTCGATGATCCGCATGCCTTCCTGCAGGAAAGACGTACCGAGCGCAGTGATACCGAGCCCACCCGCGACCGCCGCCTGCACGCCGATCAGATTGCTGGCAAGACAGGCCGAAGACCATTCGCGACGCACCGAAGCCATCGCCTCGATCATGATCGCGCGGTAAGCGCACGGTGGACGCATCATCACCAGCCGCACGGGACGAGACAGCTCGATTTCATAGTCTTTCGCGCAGATCCATACCAGTGGCTCGCGCCAGATGATCCGGCCGCGTTGCACCGTGGAGCTTTTCTTGCGCTTGGCAATCACCACGTCAAGCTGCCCGGCTTCGTAATCGGCCAACAGATCGGTGCTCAACCCGGTGGTGAGCTCCAGTTGCAGATCGGGGTACAGCTTCGTGAAGCGTGAGAGCAACTTTGGCAACTCAACAAGGAAAACTCGGCACAAATATTTAGTGCACTGATCAGACGCGAAAGCTGTCGACTTTTGCCTGTCGAGTACTGCGGCGCAATTCTTGTGGCGTGCGCCCCACCACTCGCAGGAAACTACGAAGCATATGATCCGCATCACCGAATCCGCAGCTCCTGGCAATTCCCTCAAAAGTTTTGTTCCCGTCCTCAACCAGCGGCCGCGCCGCTTCTATACGCAAGCGTTCAATAGCTTTCGCAGGGGTTACCCCAACAGCCGCCGAGAATACGCGGCCAAACTGGCGCACGCTCATATGTGCGACATCTGCCAAGCGCTCGACAGGCAGATCCTCGTGCAGATGATCACGTGCATAACTCAGCACCGCACGGATGCGATCTGAGCCAGGATCGAGATCCAGCAATGAAGAAAACTGATACTGACCACCAGGTCGTTGATAGTAGAGCACCAGCATCCGCGCCACCGAACGCGACACCTCCTTGCCATGGTCTTGCTCAATCATTGCCAACGCCATGTCGATGCCCGCCGACATACCCGCGGACGTCCAGACATTCTCGTCCACCGTCCAGATTCGGTCTCCGTCGACGCGCAACGATGGGTAGCGTGCCTGCAACTGCGGTGCGTAGTTCCAATGCGTGGTCGCGACACGACCATCAAGCAGGCCACTTTCGGCGAGCAAAAACGCCCCCGTACAAACACTCGCAGTACGGCGCGAGCACTCGGACATCTTCCTAATCACAGCGGCCAATGAAGGCATCCTGTCATCGATCGGTGCTGTTGGTGCACCGACGATGATGAGCGTATCGAAGCGGTCGACTACCTGTATGGCTTCAGTCGCGATTTGCAATCCGCTCGATGCTGGGATCAATCCCCCCTCCAGTGAAACGATGCTGAAGCGATAGCTCAAAGGGCGCGCACGATTGGTGTTGGTGAAGGCTTCGAGCGGGCCGCTCAGATCAAGCAATACGAAGCCTGAATAGACCAGAAAACAGATATGACGCTGCATGAGCGGAACACTCAGCCTGAATGAAGTGAGCCATGGTACGCGCTTGCGTGTGGGCAGGTCACGAGAGGCGTTGCTACGTACGGGCACATCGGAGTTTCAGACGCTGTAGGCCGAAATCTAAGGATTAATGTCCAATCGCTGGCGTCCTCTGAACATATCGTAAACGCACTTCCACTCCAGAGGACTTGCAAATGAACTTCAATAGAATTCACCCAGCTAAAGTGTTCTCCTGCTCCGCCCTGCTGGCAGCATTGCTGATGGCTTCAGGCATTAGCTCCGCCGCTGAGGACCCATACGCAGATCCTGCCAAGCCGGCACTTCCAGCCTCGACTTTCGAATGGGATTCCAGTCGTACAGCTCTGGTCGTGATCGATCCGCAGATTGACTTCATGAGCCCTGAGGGGGCGGGCTGGTCCATTTTTGGACAAAGCGTTACCGAACAAAAACTGGTGCCACATCTCACCAAGCTTTTCAAAGCGTTCAAGCAAGCCGGATCCACGGTGGCCATCTCACCACACTACTACTATCCCCATGATCACAAATGGGAGTTTGAAGCTCCTGCGGAAACCGTACAGCACAAACTTGGACTCTTTGATCGCAAAGGCGCCCTGACTCTGGATGGCTTCCGTAACTCGGGGGCTGACTTCATGCAGGAGTTCAAGCCCTTCATCGAAGACGGCAATACAATTGTTGCTTCGCCACACAAGCTGTACGGCCCACAGAGCAACGACCTGATGCTGCAACTTCGCAAGAAGCGGATCGATAAAATCGTACTTGCCGGCATGGCGTCCAACCTTTGCGTCGAATCACACCTTCGCGAGTTCCTGGAGCGCGGTTTTGAAGTTGTGGTCGTACGTGATGCTGTCGCTGGACCGAAGCTGCCAGACGGCGACGGTTACGGTAGTGCGCTGGTCAATTTCCGCTACATCGCCAACGGCGTGATGACCACCGACGAAGTCGTGAAAAAACTGGAAAAACGCTAACACTTGGCGCCGCCCAGCTTCACAGCAACATGGGAGCCCTTGCGGCTCCCATTTCATTGGATGAGGTGTAATTCCCAGAGGGTTCTAATCGTAAATACCATTAAGATCCAGGAAGGTTTTGACCCTCGGTTTGCTGTTGAACCGAGCATATCAGCTCTGGCTTTCGCTTTGAGCGCCTCTCCATTTTTCTCATATGCGGGCAGCGAAAATGGATCAGTCTGAGGGCGATTCACCTGGTGGCCGAAAGACTCTCCAGAGTTCGCATTAAGATCCGACAAAACCTTCTGCTTACGTATGGAAGAGGTGGATACGTTAATCGGAGGCAATTTGACGCTACCAGAGGCCTGCATACTCGGCTTCGAAGGCATCACGGGATCGTGAGGAAGCTGGAGTTAGGTCATTGCGACAGAAACCAAAGCGGTAAGGTTCTGGAGTCAACACAGAGGGCACATGCAGATCAACCTCGAATGGCGTTGTGCCCTATATGTGCCCTAGATTCGAAGGTATACAAAAAGCACAGGCATAAAAAAATCCAGTCACCGCTAAGTGACTGGATTTCTTAGAATTAAATGGTCGGGACGGAGTGATTCGAACACTCGACCCCTAGCACCCCATGCTAGTGCGCTACCGGACTGCGCTACGCCCCGACTAGGCGTGAAACCTGTTCTTCACCTCGAAGAACGCTCAAGAATATATCGCAAGCTTTTGAAAACTGGAAGTATTTAAAAGCAGTAATTTTATTTCTTGAGGACCACCAGAACATCTTCGAGCTCAGCGATCATCTGGCGGATCATTTGTTTGTATTGCGTGGTGTCGTCTTTGGCTTCATCGCCGGACAAGCGCAGGCGCGCGCCGCCGATGGTGAATCCTTGATCGTAAAGAAGCGCGCGGATCTGCCGGATCATCAGCACATCCTGGCGCTGATAATACCGGCGGTTTCCGCGGCGTTTGACGGGGTTGAGTTGAGGAAACTCCTGCTCCCAGTAGCGCAGCACGTGCGGTTTTACCGCACACAGCTCGCTGACTTCACCAATGGTGAAGTAGCGTTTGCCTGGGATGACGGGAAGCTCGTCGTTATGACTTGGTTCCAGCATAAGCCTCAACTCGGGCCTTTAACTTCTGCCCTGGACGAAAGGTGACCACACGGCGAGCCGTGATTGGAATTTCTTCCCCGGTTTTCGGATTGCGGCCAGGCCGCTGGCGTTTGTCCCGCAGGTCGAAATTGCCGAAACCGGACAATTTGACCTGCTCGTTGTCTTCAAGAGCGTGCCTGATTTCCTCGAAAAACAGTTCGACCAACTCCTTGGCTTCCCGCTTGTTCAGGCCCAGCTCTTCATACAGACGTTCCGCCATCTCAGCTTTCGTCAAAGCCCCCATACGTCACTTCCTTAACGTGGCGTTCAACCTTTGTTCGAGCGAGGTGAGGATGTTTTGCGTCGTGGAATTCACCTCATCGTCATTAAGAGTGCGCGATGGATGCTGCCAGGTCAAGCCGACGGCAAGGCTTTTTCTATCAGGATCAATGCCTTTACCCTGATACACGTCAAATAGCCTGAGGTCTGTCAGCCATTCGCCTGCATTTTCACGGATTACGTCCAGTACCGCCGAGGCTGCAACGTCCTGGTGCGCAATCAGTGCAAGGTCACGACGCACTTCAGGAAAGCGCGACAACTCGTGGAATTTCGGCATTTTGCCCGAAGCCACTTCCGCCAGAACCAGCTCGAAAACGAATACCGGACGATCCAGGCCCAGGGTTTTCGACAGTTCCGGGTGGATGGCGCCGATGAAACCGACCAGACGACCTTCGCGTTCGATGCGCGCGGTTTGACCCGGGTGCAGCGCCGGGTGCTTGCCCGGTACGAACGTGAACGCATCCAGCGCACCGGCGAAGCCCAGTACCGCTTCCACGTCAGCCTTGACGTCGAAGAAGTCGACGACGTCGCGACCCTGTGCCCAGCCTTCCGGCAGACGGCTACCGCAAACCACACCCGCCAGCATCGGCTCTTGCTTGAGGCCTTCAAGCTGCCCCACGAAACGCAGACCGCTCTCGAACAGACGAACGCGATCCTGCTGGCGGTTCAGGTTGTGCTGCAGCGCCTTGACCAGACCTGGCCACAGCGACGAACGCATGGCCGCCATGTCGTTGGAGATCGGATTGGCCAACAGCAACGGCTCGACACCTGGATTAAACAGCTCGAACTGTTTCGGATCGATGAAGCTGTAGGTGATCGCTTCCTGATAGCCACGGGCAACCAGCAGACGACGCAGCTCCGGCAGATCGCTGCGGGCTTCGGCCTTGGCTTGTGGCGCCAGGCGCGCTTGCGGGTAACGAACCGGCAGGCGGTTGTAGCCGTACAGACGAGCCAGCTCTTCGATCAGGTCGACTTCCAGGCTGATGTCGAAGCGATGGCTTGGTACTTCCACGCGCCACTGCCCTGCCCCTTCAGCCGTGACAACCAGACCCAGGCCGCTCAGCAGGCTTTCGACTTCGGCCGAATCCATTTCCATCCCCAGCATCTGGGTGATGCGCTGGGCACGCAGGGTGACCGGGGCAACCGACGGCAGGTGCTGCTCGCTGACGGTCTCGATGATCGGGCCGGCTTCGCCACCGGTGATTTCCAGCAGCAGGCCAGTGGCGCGCTCCATGGCTTCACGGGCCAGTTGCCAGTCCACGCCGCGCTCGTAACGGTGCGAGGCATCGGTGTGCAGGCCGTAGGAACGGGCCTTGCCAGCGACGGCGATCTGATCGAAGAACGCGCTTTCCAGGAAGATGTCGCGAGTGGTCGCGGTGTTGACGCCGCTGTGCTCGCCACCCATGACGCCGGCAATCGCCAGGGCGCGGGTGTGGTCGGCGATCACCAGCGTATCGCTGCGCAGGCTGACTTCCTGACCGTCGAGCAGTACCAGCTTCTCGCCTTCTTCGGCCATGCGCACACGGATGCCGCCGTTGATTTCGGCGAGATCGAAGGCGTGCAGCGGTTGACCCAGCTCGATCATCACGTAGTTGGTGATGTCGACGGCAGCGTCGATGCTGCGCACGTCGGCACGACGCAGACGCTCAACCATCCACAGCGGGGTTGGCTTGGACAGGTCGACGTTACGGATCACACGACCCAGGTAACGCGGGCAGGCAGCAGGTGCCAGCACTTCAACCGGGCGAACTTCGTCGTGCGCAGCCGGCACGGCGGCCACGACCGGACGAGTCACTGGAGCGGCGTACAGGGCGCCGACTTCACGGGCCAGCCCCGCCAGCGACAGGCAGTCGCCACGGTTCGGGGTCAGGTCGACCTCGATGCTGGCATCGTCCAGTTTCAGGTATTCACGGATGTCCTGGCCCACTGGCGCATCGGCCGGCAGTTCCATCAGGCCATCGTTGCCCTCGCCTACTTGCAGTTCGGCTTGAGAGCACAGCATGCCGTTGGACTCAACGCCACGCAGCTTGGCTTTCTTGATCTTGAAGTCGCCCGGCAGTTCGGCACCGAGGGTGGCGAACGGGATCTTCAGGCCTGGACGCACGTTTGGCGCGCCGCACACGACCTGGAAAGTCTCCGAGCCGTTGCTGACCTGGCAAACGCGCAGTTTGTCGGCATCAGGGTGCTGCTCGGTGCTCAGCACCTCACCCACGATCACGCCGCTGAATTCGCCGGCGGCCGGAGTGACGCTATCGACCTCGAGACCGGCCATCGACAGACGAGCAACCAGCTCATCGCGACTTACCTGCGGGCTAACCCAGCCACGCAGCCATTGTTCACTGAATTTCATCCTGCTCTCCTAAGAATTCGTTACGACTAGCGAAATTGCGCGAGGAACCGCAAGTCGTTGTCGAAGAACAGACGCAAGTCGTTCACGCCGTAACGCAGCATGGCCAGACGCTCGACGCCCATGCCGAAGGCAAAGCCCGAAAAGGCTTCCGGGTCGATCCCGGACATGCGCAGCACGTTCGGATGAACCATGCCGCAGCCCATGACTTCCAGCCAGCCGGTCTGCTTGCACACGCGGCAACCTTTGCCGCTGCACATCACGCATTCCATGTCGACTTCAGCCGATGGCTCGGTGAACGGGAAGTAGGAAGGACGGAAACGCACGGCCAGTTCTTTTTCGAAGAACACGCGCAGGAATTCTTCGATGGTGCCTTTGAGGTCGGCGAAATTGATATCGCGATCGACCAGCAGGCCTTCGACCTGGTGGAACATCGGCGAGTGGGTGATATCGGAGTCGCTGCGGTACACACGGCCTGGGCAGACGATGCGGATCGGCGGCTGTTTCGATTCCATGGTGCGGACCTGTACCGGCGAGGTATGGGTGCGCAGCAACATGTTGGCATTGAAATAGAAGGTGTCATGCATCGACCGGGCCGGGTGGTGGCCTGGGATGTTGAGCGCTTCGAAGTTGTGATAGTCGTCTTCGACTTCCGGGCCTTCGGCGATGCCGTAGCCAATGCGGGTGAAGAACTGCTCGATACGTTCCAGAGTCCGGGTAACCGGATGCAGACCGCCAGAGGTCTGGCCGCGGCCAGGCAGGGTCACGTCAATGGATTCGGCGGCGAGCTTGGCCGCAAGTTCGGCCTCCTCGAACAACGCCTTGCGCGCATTGAGAACCTCTGTGACACGCTCCTTGGCAACGTTGATCAGCGCGCCGACTTGCGGACGCTCTTCTGCCGGCAAATTTCCCAGGGTCTTCATCACCTGAGTCAATTCACCCTTTTTGCCAAGGTAGTGAACCCGGATTTGCTCCAGGGCATTGATATCTTCAGCGCTTTGCACAGCCTCTAGTGCTTGCGAGACGAGCGCGTCCAGGTTTTCCATGTACAGACTCCAGATACGAAATAGGGGAAGAGCTTGAAGGCTCTTCCCCTATTTATGACGTTTAACACCTGGCCCCACAGAGGTGAGGCCGGGTGACTGTCGGGGGTACTTAAGCCAAGGTGGCTTTAGCTTTCTCGACAATCGCAGCAAACGCCGCTTTTTCGTTCACTGCCAGATCAGCCAGAACCTTACGGTCGATCTCGATGGACGCTTTTTTCAGGCCGGCGATGAAACGGCTGTAGGACAGACCGTTGATACGAGCACCAGCGTTGATACGAGCGATCCACAGAGCGCGGAACTGACGTTTTTTCTGACGACGGTCACGGTAGGCGTATTGGCCTGCCTTGATTACCGCTTGCTTGGCAACACGGAATACGCGCGAACGAGCGCCGTAGTAGCCTTTAGCAAGTTTCAGAATTTTTTTGTGACGCTTACGGGCAATGACGCCACGCTTTACACGAGCCATGAGTTACTTCCTCTATTCTTGACTAAAATTAACGAAGGCGCAGCATGCGCTCGACTTTTGCCACGTCAGACGGGTGCAGCAGGCTGCTACCACGCAGTTGACGCTTACGCTTGGTCGACATTTTGGTCAGGATGTGGCTCTTGAAAGCGTGTTTGTGCTTGATGCCGTTAGCAGTTTTCAGAAACCGCTTGGCAGCACCACTTTTGGTTTTCATTTTTGGCATGTTCGGATACTCCGCATTCAATTGATAAACATAATCAGAAGGCCTGCCGTGCCCTGTTGATTACTTCTTCTTTTTCGGGGCGATGACCATGATCAGCTGGCGTCCTTCCATCTTCGGATGCTGTTCGACCGAACCGTACTCTTGCAAGTCAACTTCAACTCGCTTGAGGAGTTCCATCCCCAGCTCCTGGTGGGCCATCTCACGGCCGCGGAATCGCAAGGATACCTTGGCCCTGTCCCCGTCACTCAGGAAACGTACCAGGTTGCGTAGTTTTACCTGGTAATCCCCTTCCTCCGTCCCTGGACGAAACTTGATTTCTTTTACCTGAATCTGCTTCTGGTTTTTCTTCGCCGCTGCAATCTGCTTCTTCTTTTCGAAGATCGATTTGCCGTAGTCCATCACCCGGCAAACAGGCGGGACTGCGTCAGCGGAAATTTCTACCAGATCAAGCTTGGCTTCTTCAGCAATACGAAGCGCTTCATCAATCGAGACGATGCCAATCTGCTCGCCGTCAGCGCCAATTAACCGAACCTCGCGTGCCGAGATATTCTCGTTGATCGGGGCTTTCGGTGCAGTTCGTTTATCTTGTCTCATATCACGCTTAATAATAATTACTCCGAATCTTGGCGACCACGCCGGGAAACCGCTTGCGCGAGGAACTCGGAGAACTGGGCGACGGGCATCGAGCCCAGGTCAGCACCTTCACGAGTGCGCACAGCGACAGTCTGCGTCTCGACTTCCTTATCCCCAATAACCAAGAGGAATGGAACCTTGAGCAAAGTATGCTCGCGGATTTTAAAGCCGATCTTTTCATTTCTCAAGTCAGACTTGGCACGAAACCCGCTTTCGTTGAGAGTTTTTTCTACCTGGGTGACAAAATCTGCCTGTTTATCAGTGATATTCATCACCACAGCCTGCGTCGGCGCGAGCCACGCAGGGAATGCACCCTCGTAGTGTTCGATCAGAATTCCGACGAAACGCTCGAACGAGCCCAGAATCGCCCGGTGCAACATCACCGGATGCTTGCGGCTGTTGTCCTCGGATACGAATTCGGCACCCAGACGGACAGGCAGGTTGAAATCGAGCTGCAGGGTACCACACTGCCAGACACGACCCAGGCAATCTTTCAGCGAGAATTCGATCTTCGGACCGTAGAACGCACCCTCACCCGGCTGCAGATCGTACGGCAGGCCCGCGCTATCGAGGGCTGCGGCCAAGGCAGCTTCGGCGCGATCCCACAACTCGTCGGAACCGACGCGTTTTTCCGGACGAGTGGACAGCTTCATCTCGATGTCCTTGAAGCCGAAGTCGGCGTAGACATCCATGGTCAGCTTGATGAAAGCGGCGGATTCGGCCTGCATCTGCTCTTCGGTGCAGAAGATGTGGGCGTCGTCCTGAGTGAACGCACGTACGCGCATGATGCCGTGCAAGGCACCCGATGGCTCGTTACGGTGGCAGGCACCGAATTCGGCCAGGCGCATCGGCAGCTCGCGGTAGCTCTTCAGGCCCTGGTTGAACACCTGCACGTGGCAAGGGCAGTTCATTGGCTTGATGGCGTAGTCGCGGCTTTCCGACTCGGTGGTGAACATGTTGTCGGCGTAGTTGGCCCAGTGGCCGGACTTTTCCCACAGGCTGCGATCAACGACCTGAGGTGTCTTGATCTCGAGGTAGCCGTTTTCGCGCTGCACTTTGCGCATGTACTGCTCGAGCACCTGGTACAGGGTCCAGCCGTTCGGATGCCAGAACACCATGCCCGGCGCTTCTTCCTGGGTGTGGAACAGGCCCAGGCGCTTGCCGATCTTGCGGTGATCGCGCTTTTCGGCTTCTTCGATGCGCTGGATGTAGGCAGCCAGCTGCTTCTTGTCGGCCCATGCGGTGCCGTAGACGCGCTGCAACTGCTCGTTCTTGGCATCGCCGCGCCAGTAGGCACCGGACAGCTTGGTGAGCTTGAAGGATTTCAGGAAGCGGGTGTTCGGCACGTGCGGGCCACGGCACATGTCGACGTATTCTTCGTGATAGTACAGGCCCATGGCCTGTTCGTTCGGCATGTCCTCGACCAGACGCAGCTTGTAGTCTTCGCCACGGGCCTTGAACACTTCGATCACTTCGGCGCGCGGAGTGACTTTCTTGATCACGTCGTAATCTTTCTCGATCAGCTGCTGCATGCGCTGTTCGATTGACGCCATGTCGTCCGGAGTGAAAGGACGCTCGTAGGCGATATCGTAGTAGAAGCCTTCGTCGATGACCGGACCGATGACCATTTTGGCGGTCGGGTACAACTGCTTGACCGCATGGCCAACCAGGTGAGCGCAGGAGTGACGAATGATCTCCAGCCCCTCTTCATCCTTTGGCGTGATGATTTGCAGCGTAGCGTCGCTGTCGATGATGTCGCTGGCGTCGGCCAGCTTGCCATTGACCTTGCCGGCCACGGTGGCCTTGGCAAGACCCGCACCGATGGATGCGGCGACCTCGGCGATGGACACCGGGTGGTCGAATGAACGTTGACTGCCGTCGGGAAGAGTAATAGTTGGCATGGCGCCTCCTCTCCTAGTGGTGACCCCTACCAAAGGTCACGTGGGTTGGGATGAGCCAGTACAAGATCCGATCCAGGCCATTCAATGACGAACGCCTGCCTTACAGCGGCAGGAGCCTTGCGGCCAACCGGAAAACCGAACCAGAGTGACTGGGATTCAAATCAGGATTATTCGGGTTTCTGCCGCGGCCGGGACTGAAGGTCGACCGGCGCCTGCAAGCGCCCGAGCGCAGCATCCTAGCACAGATGAACGGTCGTGGCGGCGCGAAGGTTGGCGACGGCGCAAATCCGGCGTTTTTATGCCAGAGTGATGAACTAGATCGCCGCTTTACCCCTCAGATGACAAGACATTGACCCACAAGGAGCACCCAGGCATGCGTCTGAATCGTTTATTCGCTGTAGTCGCACCCATCGTTCTGCTGCTGCCGTTGGCCGCCCACGCCGACTGGCCGAAGGGACTGCGCGAGCAATACATGGGGCAGTGCACCCAGGCTGCCAAGGAACAAATCGGTGACGCGGCGGCAAAAGCCCACTGCGCCTGCGGTGCCGACGCGATCAAATCGTACCCGGCCAAGGACCTTCAGGCACTGATGGACAACAAGGCCAGTGACGCCCTGAGACAACAGGCCCTGACCCAGATCAGCAAGTGCAAGGCCAACAATCCGGCGAAAAAATAAGCCTGACTTAGCCTGCAAACGGGTTTTTCGAGGGTAAAAAGTCCCGGAAAGGTCGTTTTTCCTGTGATTTATGCAGGTTTTACAGCTTTTTTTATCGTCTTTACGTTCGGCTGAAAGCCTTTTAAAACGGGGCTTTCAGCGATAACGGGCAACAAAGAATGTGCGACTGCAGGGCAAACAGCAGCCACGGGGGGCTCCCAAAGCGAACATTTCGACTATGATACCCGGGTGTGCCCAGTTGGCCTGAGCAGCACAGTACTACTGAAAATATATGTTTCTTGGAGATACACCATGTCTAATCGCCAAACCGGCACCGTTAAATGGTTCAACGATGAAAAAGGCTTCGGCTTCATCACTCCTCAAGGTGGCGGTGACGACCTGTTCGTACACTTCAAAGCTATCGAAAGCGACGGTTTCAAAAGCCTGAAAGAAGGCCAAACCGTATCCTTCGTGGCTGAGAAAGGCCAAAAGGGTATGCAAGCTGCTCAAGTTCGCCCAGAGTAATTTCCAGGCGCACTAAAAAAACCCCGTCCATGTGACGGGGTTTTTTGTGGGTGATGCAAAGGCCCGGGCGATCAGCCGCAGTTGACGCGGATCACGACCCGACCGGCATCGGTGTTGAGGTTCAGACGGTCGGAACGGTATTCCAGCGTGATCATGTCGTTAGGCTGGAGGAACCGGGCCATCTGTGCACCGGAACGGGTACGCGCCTGCTCCAGCAGTTCGGGCGAAGCCTGTTTGCCTACGGCAAATTCGGCCGCCTTGGCCTCACAACGGCTATGACCCGAGTCAGTCGTCGTTTCAGGGTTTGTGGTCGACTCGGATGTACCCGTGCTGCAGCCCGACAGCATGGCAACGGCCAACAAAGCACCCAATGACGCGAACTTCCAAGGCATGAAGCCTCCTTATTTCCAGAGTTAAGCTGAGATCTTGCGACCGCCAATACGGCGATTGGTTTCACAGGCCGTTATCGATGATAAACGGCGAGTTTGCCTGAGCATCGCCCTGCCCTTCACACTGCAATCGTGACTGAATATGAACAGCGCTCAATAAACGTCGATATAGTCGAACGCCGGCTTGGGCCAATTCTGCTTCAGCGCATTGAAAATCTGCATGACCCAGACCTCGTCGCTGGCGGCGACCCGGCCGACATAACCGGAGCCCTTCGCCCAGGTTTCCAGGCGAAACAGCAAGCCATCGATGTCGGTGCCGCCGACGACTCCCGATGAAATATAGGCGATGCCGCCCTTGGTCACACGCAGTTGCGTGTGCTCATCGTCGCTGGCGGACGCGAGCATTTGACGCACGGCTTCAAGGGTCAAGCCGTCAGGGGTGTTCAGATCGATCTGCACAGCGCAGTCCTTGAAAGTCCTCAAAGCCCCAGTGTCGCATAGCAAACCCGGCATAAAAACCTGCTACTTCAGACGCGCCAGACGCTCCACCAGCAGATCGAAGAAACCATCGGCATCGCCGCCCTCGACCCAAAACGCATTTTTCGGCGCCCTGAGGCCGTCGTGCCAGTCGACGATGGTCTGTCCGAACGCCGGGCCCTCGCTACTATCGACCACCACGTTCACCTCGCGCCCACTGAACAGCTGGGGCTTGAGCAGATAGGCGATCACCGTCGCGTCATGCACCGGACCACCCGGGATGCCGTAGTGCGCCATGTCGGCCTTGATGTAGTCATTGAGAATATCGACCACCAGCTTGCTGGCGTGATTGTTCAGCGCGGCGATCTTGTTCAGGCGGGCGTCGCTGGTGAGGATCTTGTGGGTCACGTCCAGCGACAGATAGGTCAGCTTCACGCCACTCTTGAGCACCACCTCGGCCGCCTGCGGATCGGCGAACAGGTTGAACTCGGCCACTGGCGTGATATTCCCGCCGTTGAAGTGCGCACCACCCATGATCACCACTTCCTTTATGCCCTGAACGATGCCCGGCTCCTGGATCAGTGCGAGCGCCAGGTTGGTCTGCGGTCCGAGCATGGCGATGGTGATGCTGTGAGGCTTGGCCGCCATCAGCGTATCGATCAGATAATCGATGGCGTTGCCTTCCGCCAGGCCTTTTTTCGGTTCGTGGACAGCAACGCCCGACAGCCCTTCCACGCCATGAATGTTCTCGGCGTAGATGGGAGTGCGCATCATCGGTTTTTTCGCCCCGGCATAGACCGGCACGTCCTCGCGCCCAGCCCACTCGCGCGCCAGCCGCGCATTGCGCGATGTCTTGTCCAGGCGCACGTTGCCGGCAACGGTGGTCAATGCGCGGATATTCAGCTCCTGCGGCGAGGCCAGCGCAAACAGCAAGGCCACCACATCGTCGGCACCGGGATCGGTGTCGATGATCAGATCGATTTTTTCCGCCGCATGGGCGCCAGTGGCGGTCATCAGGGACAAAAGCAGCAGACTCCGAAACAGGTGATGCAGTTTGCGGGCACAACGATACATGGCGCACTCCTTGCGCAGAATGGAAAACAGCAATTCGTCAGAACGTCACTCCGGCGACCAGCACGATGTTGCAGTACGGCTGGCATTCACCGGTGCGCACAACCGCCCTTGCCTGTCGACTGAGTACCTTGAACTGCTCATGGCTGAGCAACTCGCGCCGACCCAGCGAACCTTCGGCATTCAACTCGTCCAGGGTCGCCAGGGCCGTCGGCTTCTTCTGCAGGATTTCCTCGGCCAGAACATGACTCTCGACCTGCATTTCGCTGAGTACGACCTTCAGGGTGCCGATGAAATCCGGAACGCCATGGGTCAGGGCCAGGTCGATCAGTTCGACGCCGGGCGGCACGGGCAGCCCCGCGTCGCCGATCACTATTTTGTCGCCGTGGCCGAGGGAGGCGATCAGTCGCGACAGCGCGACGTTGAGCAAGGGAGTCTTTTTCATGGTGTATTGAACGCCTGGACTTCGGACAGGGTAGGAATCGACGGCTGCGCGCCGGCACGGGTGACCGACAACGCGGCAGCGACCTGCCCGAAACGGATCGCCTCGGCTTCGCTTTTGCCGTTGGCCAACGCGGCGGCGAATCCGCCGACGAAGGTATCGCCTGCGGCGGTGGTATCGACCGCCTTCACCGTCGGCGCCGGAGAATGCTCGAAGCGCTGACCATCGGCGAACAACGCGCCTTGGGCGCCGAGGGTGATGATCACTTTGCCGGCGCCCATGTCGATCAGGCGCGTCGCGGCGGTTTCAGCCGTCGCCCGGGAATCCACCGGCAAGCCGCTGAGGGCCGACGCTTCACTCTCATTGGGAATCAGGTAATCGATGTTGGCGTACCAGTGCGCCGGCAACGGATCGCTGGCCGGCGCCGGATTGAGGATCACGGTCTTGCCCAGCTCCCGACCGCGCTTGAGTGCGTGACCCACCGTGGCATCCGGGACTTCCAGCTGGCAGATGATCACATCGGCAGCCTGAAGGACCGAATCGAAGCAGCCGATCAGCGCAGGCGTCAGCTCACCGTTGGCGCCGGCCACGATCACGATCGCGTTCTGGCTGTTGTCGTCGACCACAATCAGCGCCACGCCGGTGGAACCGGCCACGGTGCTGACCGCCTGACAATCGATCTGCTCGGCCACCAGGGCCGCGCGCAGCTCGGCACCGTAGGCATCGCTGCCCACACAGCCGACCATCGACACCTGCGCCCCCAGTCGCGCGGCGGCCACGGCCTGATTCGCCCCCTTGCCACCCGATACCGTGGCGAACGACTGGCCGATCAGCGTTTCACCGCCTCGCGGCAGCCGTGGCGCCCGGGTCACCAGGTCCATGTTCAGGCTGCCTATCACCACTACTTTTGCTGACATTTCTCACTACTCATTCATTCGGTTTTAGCGGTATTCGGTGAACACACTGGCCAGTGGCGCAGTCGATTCGCGCATCACGATGCTGGGCGTCACGATGCGTTGCTCGACGGCCAGGTCCGGCGTGGCGATCCGGCGCAGCAGCACGCCGGCGGCCATCTCGCCGAGTTGCAGGATCGACTGCCCGACGGTGGTCAATGCCGGATAGACGTAACGGCTCATCTGGATATCGTCGAAGCCGATCACCGACAGCTCCGTCGGGACGCGGATGTTGCGTTCGGCGGCAGCCCGCAACACACCGATGCCGATCATGTCGTTGGCGGCGAAGATCGCACTGGGCGGCTTGCGCTCCAGCAACGTCGCAGCGGCGTTGTAGCCGCCGGTGCTAGTGAAATCGCTTTCCACCATGCGCTCGGCGTGCACTTCGAGCCCTGCATCTTTCAGCGCCCGGCAAAAACCGGCCAGACGCATCTGCGCCACGCTGGTGGCTGTCGGCCCGCTGATGGTGGCGATGTCGCGATGACCCAGCTCCAGCAGGTGCCGGGTCGCCAGGTAGGCACCGTACTCGTGATCGATCCGCACCAGATCGGCATCGACGCCTTCCAGTCCACGGTCGACGATCACCATCGGCGTACGCACACCCGCCAGGCCTTCGGCCAATCCGCTATCGCCGCCGGCCGATGCAACGATCAGCCCGTCGATGCGTTTTTCCAGCAGCACGCGCAGATAGCTGCGCTGCTTGTCCGGGTCGTCGTCGGAGTTGCAGAGGATCACGCAATAGCCGTTGCGCTCGCAGTAGTCCTCGATACCCCGGGCCAGTTCGGCGAAGTACGGGTTGAGGCTGTTGGGCACCAGCAAACCGATGGTGGCCGTGGTTTTGGCCTTGAGCGACCGGGCCACGGCGCTGGGCACGTAATCGAGGGTCTTGATCGCGGCCTCGACCTTGATCCGCACCTCTTCGCTGACCGGCCGGGTCTTGTTCACCACATGGGAAACCGTGGTGTAGGAAATCCCCGCCAGTGCCGCCACATCTTTGATTGTTGCCATGACTCAGCTCCGCCGGCTTGCGCGTTGACTGCGATAAGTATCGAGCACCACCGCGACCACGATCACCGCGCCAGTAATGATGCGCTTGGTCGGCTCGGTGGCGCCGATCTGCGCCAGCCCCGCCGCCAGCACCGAAATGATCAACACGCCAAAGAAAGTACTGATCACCGAACCGCGACCACCCATCAGGCTGGTGCCACCGATCACCACCGCAGCGATCACTTGCAGCTCCAGGCCGGAGCCGGCGTTCGGGTCCGCCGCTTCCAGGCGGGAAATCTGGAACAGCGCCGCGATCCCGGCCAGCAGGCCCATCAGGCTGAACACCAGAATTTTGTAGGGCTTGGGATTGATACCCGCCAGACGTACCGCCTCTTCGTTGGTACCGATGCCGATCAGGTAACGACCGAACACGGTGCGGGTCAAGACGGCCTGGGCGATGAAAATGATCAACAAGGCAATGATGAACGACGGCGAAATGCCGAAGGCGATCGGGTTGGACAACCAGGCAAAGGCATCACCGATGTAGGCCGTGCGCGAGCCGGTCATCTGATAGGCCACGCCACGGGCCATTTCCAGAACGCCCAAGGACACGATGAACGACGGAATGCGCCAGGCCACGGTGATCGAACCGGTGATGGTGCCGGCCAGCGCTGCCGCCGCCATGCCCAGCAGAGCCGCCGGCAGAACGCTCCAGCCCCAGCCGAGAATTGCCACGCTGACGGTCGACGCGGCAAGCGCCAGCACCGAACCCACCGACAGGTCGATGCCGCCGATGATCAACACGAAGGTCATGCCAACCGCCAGCACCATCAGGTCGGGAATCTGGTTGGCCAGGGTGCTGAAGGTGTCATAGGACAGGAAATGGCTGCTCAGGATGGAGAACAGCACGACCATCGCCAGCAAGGCACCGGCCAGGCCGAGGTAAGTCCCCAGGCCGTAAAAGTTGCCGCTACGTTTGCCGGCTGAAGATGCGGTATTCATCGAAGGTCCCCAGGCGCTGCTTCGTTGAGCAGCGCATCACGTTTTTGGTAGCCGGCGAATGCGGCGGCAAGCAAGTCATCCTGATTCCAGCTGTCACGCTCGAAGGTGTCGATCAGGCGCCCAGCGGACAACACGCCGATGCGGTCGCAGATCAGCATCAATTCGCGCAGGTCGCTGGACACCACGACCAATGCCTTGCCCTGGCGGGTCAACTCGCCGAGCAGTGCATAAATGTCGAACTTGGCGCCGACGTCGATGCCTCGGGTCGGCTCGTCGAACAGCAACACCGAACAGTCGCGCTCCAGCCAGCGGCCGATCACCACTTTCTGCTGGTTGCCGCCGGACAGTTCCGACACCAACTGCGCCGGGCCGGAGCTGCGGATGCGCATGGCATCGATCTGGCGCTGGGCCAGGGACGTTTCATCGCCCTGGTTGACGAAGCCGCCGCTGGAAATGCCGGGCATGTTGCCCAGCGCGATGTTGGCGCTGATCGATTGCGTCAGCAGCAGGCCTTCGCCCTTGCGGTCCTCGGTGATCAGGGCAATGCCATGAGCCACCGCATCCACCGGCGAGCGGATGCTGACCACCTGCGCGGGCGAACCCAGCGCCACCGTGCCGCTGTCTGCGGAATCGGCGCCGAAGATCAGGCGCAGCAACTCGGTACGCCCTGCCCCGATCAGGCCGGAAATGCCGAAGATCTCGCCAGCCCGCACTTCGAAGGACACGTCGCGCACCTTGTCGGCGCGGCTCAGGCCCTTGACCGTCAACGCCGGGGCGCCGATGTTGCGCGCGCCCATGTCGATGTGCTCGCCGAGCTCACGACCGACCATCAGCGTGACCAACTGCTCGCTGTTGTAATTGGCCATCGGCTCGACACACACCAGATTGCCGTCGCGCAACACCGCAATGCGCTGGGCGACCCGGGCCAGTTCCTCGAGGCGATGGGAGATATAAATGATCGACACACCACGGGCCTGCAGGCGGGTGATCTGTTCGAACAGCATCTCGACTTCGCGGGCGGTGAGCATCGCGGTGGGTTCGTCGAGGATCAGCACGTGGCAATCGCCGATCAGGTTGCGGGCGATCTCGACCATTTGCTGGTGACCGATGCCCAGGTCTCCGACCAGGGTGTCCGGGTCGATGGCATCGAGCCCGACCTGGGCCATGGCTTCGATTGCCGCCTCGCGCAATTGCTTGCGACTGATCCAGCCGCCGTTGCTGGGCAGGTTGTCGAGAAACAGGTTTTCCGCCACCGAGAGCGTCGGCAACAGATTGAGTTCCTGCATGACCATGCGGATGCCCAGGTCTTCAGCCTGGGTACGGCTGCCGGGGCGGTAGTCCTGCCCCTGAAACTGCATCTGGCCGGTGGTCGGCGTGACCAGTCCGCCAATGATTTTCGACAATGTACTTTTGCCGGCGCCGTTCTCACCGGTCAGCGCCAGCACTTCACCGCGCATCAGCGTCAGGTCGATGCCGGTCAGAACCGGTTGGGCATAGGTCTTGCCGATACCGCTGACCGACAGGACAGCGTTCGGGGCATGAACGGACATAAAACTCTCCATGCGCTCGCCCGGACGGACGAGCGCCAGTGTGTCGCCAGAGGACTACTTGGTAACCAGCTCTACCGGCGTCTCGATCACGCCATTGGCGCTGTCGACCTTTTCGCCCTTGATGATCTTCAGCGCCGTTTCGATGCCGAATACCGCCTGCTTGGCAGCGAACTGGTCGGCCGTGGCGAGCACGCGACCGTCATTGAGCATTGGCTTGATGGCATTGATGTTGTCGTAGCCGACCACTTGCACCTTGCCGGCCTTGCCTGCGGCGCGCACGGCCGACACCACGCCGACCGCCATGCTGTCGTTACCGGCCAGCAGGGCCTTGATTTGCGGGTACTCGCTGAGCATCGCGGCGGCAACCTTGTTGCCCTTGTCGATTTCCCAGTCACCGGACTGCACGGAAACCACCTTGATCTGCGCCGCCTCCATCGCATCCTTGAAGCCTGCGGTGCGGGCCTGGGCGTTGGTGGTGGTGGAAACGCCTTCGATGATGCCGACTTCGTCACCGGCCTTGAGCTGCTTGGCCAGATAGTCACCGACCAGGCGCGCGCCCTTGCGGTTATCCGGGCCTACGAAAGGAACGTTGATGTTCTTGCTCTTGAGTACCGCAGGGTCCAACTGGTTGTCGATGTTGATCACGGTGATACCGGCATCCACCGCTTTCTTGATCACTGGCACCATGGCCTTGGAATCAGCAGGGGCGATGACCAGCGCATCGACTTTGGAGACGATCATCTGCTCGACGATACGGATCTGGTTGGTTGTGTCCGTCTCGTCCTTGATGCCGTTGGAAATCAGCTCGAATTCGCCGGAGTGGTCTTTCTGGTAGGCCTTGGCGCCGTCTTCCATGGTCAGGAAGAATTCGTTGGCCAGGGATTTCATGACCAGCGCGACTTTGGGTTTTTCCGGGGATTGGGCGAATGCGGAAGAGACTGGCAGCGCGGCGGAGGCGGCAGCCAGCATAGCGACAGCGAGAAGACGTCCAGCGAATGGCAGCTTCATGTTTTCACTCCGGTCTTATGATTATTGTGAGCAACGCTTGCTGACGTAAACTGCTTGGTGTTCACCGGCTGGTTTTGTCCACCGGAAACATCTCGCAAACGTTTGCGTAGACCGAACTATGCGAATCTTGTCGAAATTTGTCAACGACAGGAATTGCTCCTGTCGAAGTCGGGATTGCCGTGCTGGGGAAATGAATGGAAATCATGCCGTAGTGTTGACGACGTTTCCCGAACCCGCCAATTCCTTCGCCAGACTGGCCACCACCTGCATGAGTGCCGCCGTCGTCGACATGATCTGTGCCTGGATCGCCATGATCGCTGTGGTTTTCGCTTCCGGCGTCGGGAACGACGCGGCCTGAGTCGCGGCCAGTTGCTGCTGTTGCTCGCGCAATTGCTCCTGCAATTCGCGCATGCGCTTGAGCAGTTCCTGCACGGTCGGGCTCTGGTTGCTGTCGGCGCTTTCGACTTTCTCGGTGCGGTTGATGTCCTTGCCCAGAATGGTGGATTTCTCCCCCTCCACCCCCAACCTTTGCGCGGCGGTGTCCGAGGTCGATTCACTCAAGCTGTCGGTCGTCGAAGGAGGCTTGCCGCCGATATTGATGACCGATGCTTGTGGAAAGCCGATAGTCAGTGACATGTGAACTCCCTGATAAAAAGATCCTTTACAGCAGCATCGGCCAAGGCAGCGGTTTCTTTAGCAGGGATTCATGAAGATGTTTTCGGGGAGCCGAACGAAATCACGGCGCACAGTCGGAAACCCGGACGAAGCGGACTCGCAGCGCTTCTTTCAATTTGTTTAAAAATATAAACAAATCAGCCATTTAAACGCTTTTCTCTACACAGAATGTGACTGGTACAGATCCTGCTCTTCAACAATGCCTCCAAACGCTCAGATTCGCTTGGACGCATCTAGATGAACCTGCATCCGCACCGTCACCCCTAGAGAGAAAAATAATGACATCTGCTTTCAAGACCATCCTTCCGGGCGCCCTCGCCCTCCTGCTGCTACTGCCAACTGCCTCCCAGGCAAAAGAAGCCGAAACCCAACAGAAACTGGCCAACGTGGTGATTCTCGCCACTGGCGGCACCATTGCCGGCGCAGGGGCGAGCAGCGCCAACAGCGCGACCTATCAAGCGGCGAAAGTCGGCGTCGACAAACTGATCGCCGGCTTGCCCGAACTCGGTCAACTGGCCAACGTTCGCGGCGAACAGGTGATGCAGATCGCCTCCGAGAGCATCACCAACGACAACCTGCTGCAACTGGGCCGTCGCGTAGCGGAGCTGGCCGACAGCAACGACGTCGATGGCATCGTGATAACCCACGGCACCGACACCCTGGAAGAAACTGCCTACTTCCTGAACCTGGTGGAAAAAACCGACAAGCCGATCATCGTGGTCGGCTCCATGCGCCCGGGTACGGCCATGTCAGCTGACGGCATGCTCAACCTGTACAACGCCGTGGCCGTGGCCAGCAGTAAAGAGGCGCGCGGCAAAGGCGTGCTGGTGACCATGAACGATGAAATCCAGTCGGGTCGCGATGTGAGCAAGATGGTCAACATCAAGACCGAAGCCTTCAAAAGCGCCTGGGGTCCGCTGGGGATGGTGGTTGAAGGCAAATCCTACTGGTTCCGCCTGCCGGCCAAGCGTCACACCATGGATTCCGAGTTCGACATCAAGTCCATCAAGAGCCTGCCCGACGTGGAAATCGCCTACGGTTACGGCAACGTCAGCGACACCGCCTACAAGGCCCTGGCTCAATCGGGCGCCAAGGCCATCATCCACGCCGGCACCGGCAACGGCTCGGTCTCCTCGCGCGTCGTCCCTGCCCTGCAGGCACTGCGCAAGGATGGCGTGCAAATCATCCGCTCTTCCCACGTCAACGCCGGCGGTTTCGTACTGCGCAACGCCGAGCAGCCTGACGACAAATACGACTGGGTCGTGGCCCATGACCTGAACCCGCAGAAGGCCCGCATCCTGGCGATGGTCGCCCTGACCAAGACCAACGACAGCAAAGAGCTGCAGCGGATGTTCTGGGAATACTGATTCGCCCTCGCCCGAGCGATTCCGCTCGGGCACCGGTTTCGCCACTCGCCGACCTTGGCGAGTGGCTCCTTCCTGCAAAAAAATTCTCTTTGTCCTACATCGAATGGGAAAAGTCGCTGTCAGAGGATTCTCTTGAATTTTAAGCGGTTGCGAAAATGCCGACAGTTAAATACTGTATGCACGTACAGCTTAACAAGGATAATTCGATGGACTCCACTTCCGCTTCCGCTGATGCCTATGTCCGCATGGGCCTGCGCGTTCAGAAAATCATCAACTCCCCCACCGCTCAAAAAGCCAAGGCCGCGCTGATTTTTCGCCTGCCGGACGAGCCGATGGATGAATGGGAGCGTCTGCTCGAAGAGATCGATGAAAACGACAACGTCACCCTCGCCTATCGCGACGATGGCGGTGTGCAGGTTTTCTGGGTTGTGCCGAAGGAAGATTGAGTTGAAGAGTGTCCGCTGTTTGGGTTTGCTGTTTTTGCTGTTCACCGTGGGCGCCCAGGCCGAGGCGCCGCGCACGTTCACCGAAGCCAAGAAAGTCGCCTGGAAACTGTATGCGCCTCAGTCCACCGAGTTCTATTGCGGCTGCAAGTACACGGGCAACAAGGTGAACCTGGCGGCCTGCGGTTATGTGCCGCGCAAGAATGCCAAGCGCGCGGCCCGCATCGAGTGGGAACACATTGTCCCGGCCTGGCAGATCGGTCATCAGCGCCAGTGCTGGCAGGAAGGCGGACGCAAGAACTGCACACGCTACGATTCGGTCTATCAGAAGGCCGAGGCCGACCTGCACAACCTGGTGCCGAGCATCGGTGAGGTGAACGGTGATCGCAGTAATTTCAGCTTTGGCTGGCTGCCGGAGCAATCGGGTCAGTATGGTTCGTGCCTGACTCAAATCGACTTCAAGGCGAAGAAGGTCATGCCGCGCCCGTCCATCCGCGGGATGATCGCGCGGACTTATTTCTACATGAGCAAGCAGTACGGGTTGCGCCTGTCGAAACAGGATCGGCAACTGTATGAAGCCTGGGACAAGACCTATCCGGCCCAGGCTTGGGAACGCCAACGCAATCAGCGTGTGGCGTGCGTCATGGGACGCGGCAACGAGTTTGTCGGTCCCGTCGACATGAAAACCTGCGGCTGAACGCCACCGCAAAGCACAAAGGCCTCGGATTCATCCCCGAGGCCTTTGTTTTTTTACTGCCTGTACGCTGCGGTCGATGCCCTACTGAGCCGCAGGACGCTCCAGAACCAGCACTTCGATGTTCTGTTTCTTTGCCCGCACAATCGCTGCGTTCACTTCTGCCTGCTTGGCTTCGGCTTCAGCTTTCGAGGCGTAAGGGCCCATCAGGATTCGGGTCTTGCCATCGGCTTCGCGGATGACATTGGCCATGAACTGGTGCTCGATCATCCAGCCGCTCAGGTCGCTCACAGCCTGGGGCGTTGCTCCGCGCACTTCCAGATCCCATTGCGGTGCCGACGCCTGAGCCGGTGCGACTTGCGTGGCCGGCGCGGGCTTGGGCGCTTCGGTACGCTTGTCATCACCACAGCCCGCCAGTGCCAATACCGCCATTACCAAGACCATTTTGCGCACAGCGTTTTCCTCTGAAGGCTAAAAGCGCGGATTTTAGCACTCATGAATACTTCCCGAGTGCCGCAAAATGGGCGCAAAACAACGAGAATGATGGATGCGGCCTCTGTATAGTTACGCCTTGGGAATTAATGCTGTATCTGCGCGTCAGAAAGAGGCACCCAAACCGTGAGAGTTCGCACTAATCTATACATACCACCGACTTCTGCACTGTCCGAATCAGGTGCCCCACGAAGCAATTAAGGAGAAGACCATGCTGATACTCACCCGCAAAGTCGGTGAAAGCATAAATATTGGTGATGACATTACGATCACCATCCTCGGCGTAAGCGGTCAGCAAGTCAGGATTGGCATCAACGCTCCAAAAGACGTTGCGGTGCATCGTGAAGAAATCTATCAGCGCATTCAGGCTGGCCTGACCGCTCCGGCGAAACCACCGACTCCTTGAATCCTGATGCAGTCAGTAGCCAGCCCGTTCGCCCTGCAACGACGGCTGGCTAAAGATTCATGTGCCGCAACACCCTCTCCCGCTCAAGGTCATCCGGCTAACCGAACGTGAAGCCACGCGCCATGCCAGTGGCCGCGATCACCATCAAAAACATCAACAAACCTTCCACATGGCTGATTCGTGCGAACAGCGTCGCGCGCCCGGTGTCGATTGCCGCGCCGCGAGCCAGCGCCACCCGCCATTTGATCAGCGTCAGCATCGGCGCCACTTCGAGCAGCAAAATCAAAATGAAAAGGGTCATCTTCAGGTGGAACAACGGCTGGTGCAGGTAATAATCCGTACCCTTTTCGTACCCGCCGAAAGCGCGCATCCCACCAGTGACCAACAGGATCAGCGCGCAAATGCCCCAGAGATTGTCAGCGGTCAAAACGCTGCGGGCTTCCCCGGCGCCCGTCGCCAGACGCCGGAAATTCGTACCTCGGGTCAGCACCGCCCAGAACCCCAGGCCGAATGCCAACAGGTGAAGCGCCGCAAGAAGCCAGTGAGCCAGCATTGGGTAACTCCTGTCAGGACCAAGTTGATCAAGCCTGTCAGTAGTAGCTCATCAATCGCCGGCTTGCATTCAGGCAATGATTAACAAATACGTACGAACTGGCGCCACAGGTCGCACAAGACATCGCGTTACACAGAGCAACTAGACTCCAATACGCCAGTGCGACATGTTCTCCCGTCCGCGCTGCCCCCAATCGCAGTAACTCCCACCGCATTGACTCGAGTGAACAAAATCATGTGTAAATCATGTGATTCAAACTCTGCTTCCAACCCTGCCTCCAACAACAATGAACGTCGACGTTTTCTCCGTCTTGCCGGATTAGGAGCCGGCGCACTGCTCCTTGCTGGCGCCCTCCCCGATCGGCTCCTTCAGGCAGCCGAGAAAACCTCCACGCCACCCAAACCGAAAAACGTCATCAGCCCGGATGAGGCACTGAAGAGACTGATGGCAGGCAATGAACGCTATGTCAGCGGCAACTCCGAAACCCACGACTTCAAGGACGAACGCGAAGCGCTGGTCTCCGGCCAGAACCCGTTCGTGGCAGTGCTGAGCTGCTCCGACTCGCGCATCGCTCCCGAATACGCCTTCGACACCGCACGAGGCGACCTTTTCGCCATCCGCGTCGCCGGCAACTTCGTCACGGATGAAGGCCTGGCAAGCCTGGAATACGGCGTCGCCGTGCTAGGCGCACCGTTGATTCTGGTGTTGGGACACGAAAGCTGCGGCGCCATCGAGGCCGGCATAAAAGCCGTCAAGGATCACACCGTCTTCCCCGGACAAATCCCGAAACTGACGGACGCACTCAAGCCCTCGATCGAGCAGGTGATCAAACAACCCGGAGACCTGGTGGCAAACGCAACCGCGCAAAACGTCAGGAACTCGGTAGAGCGCCTCAAAAAAGCCACGCCCCTGCTGACCGACGCCCTCGGCAGCGGCAAGTTGAAAATAGTGGGCGGCATTTATCGTCTGGCGACAGGCAAGGTCGAACTGATTGCCTGAAGCATCGGCACCGGAGCCAGATACACAGAGCCCAGCGCAATGGCTGGGCTCTGGTTACCTTCTGTTTTCCATCATCTTGTCGGCAAGGGCCTTGGCCCTCTCGATCAACAGATTCTGTCGGTCTTCATGGGTAGCCCCACCGACAACAGGGGCGGTCAGATTGCTTTCGGCAATCAGCGCGGCGCAGAAAAATTGATCCCAAACGGTCTGGGTGCCGGACGATGGCTTGTTTGCCGGGTCGGAGATCATGGTCGACTCCTCTGGATGAGATAGCACGTTCCATTCTACGCCTGATTGGCGGCGTGACAGCCGCGCAACAGCGCTCGATGTTCGGCTACAGGATCAACCTGAGCAGCACGTGAGATGCAATCCACGAGGAAGCCTCCACCACCGTCCACTGAAGCAAGAGGCAAACGGTCAGGTAAGCCGCAAAGAACTTGATCATCGCTCGCCTCCCCATTCGAAGCTCCCCGCTAAAAAATCAGCGAAACACCTGGACATGTTCTGGTTGGATTCGATTCAGCGCTGACAGTTCAATTTAAATAGAACTGGTTTTCATTCGAAGATACGCGCCCGGAAGTGTGCTTGATCGAGCATCGCCAGACTGGCGGAACCTGGCGTTCTTGAGGCGGGAGCTGCAAAGGTTTGCAGCGCACAAAAGCAAAAAGGGGTCACCGTTTCCGGTGACCCCTCTAGACCGCCCAGCAGAGCGGATTTTGTTTGGTAGGCGCGATTGGACTCGAACCAACGACCCCCACCATGTCAAGGTGGTGCTCTAACCAACTGAGCTACGTGCCTGCTGTGAGGCGGCATTCTACGGAATTGCGTAGGGGTGTCAACACCTTTTTTCGCGCTAACCCTATGAATATGCAAAATATTTAATTTCGGCGCTGCAAAGAAGATTTTGCGGTGGCTGGCGGAGGTTTTTTAACTCGGGTAGGATCGACGCACTCGTAAAATATATTAAACAGAGGCAGCAGGATGGCGAACACCCCCTACCCAGAGTCCTACTACGCCGCATCGGCCAATGCTGTGCCGCCGCGCCCGGCTTTGCAGGACGACGTTGAGACTGATGTCTGTGTGATCGGTGCCGGCTACACCGGCTTGTCCTCTGCCCTGTTTTTGCTGGAGAGCGGTTTCAAGGTCACGGTGCTGGAAGCCGCGAAGGTCGGTTTCGGCGCGTCGGGGCGCAATGGCGGGCAGATCGTCAACAGCTACAGCCGCGATATCGATGTGATCGAACGCAGTGTCGGCCCCAAGCAGGCGCAGTTGCTGGGGCAGATGGCGTTCGAGGGTGGCCGGATCATTCGTGAGCGGGTCGCGAAGTACAACATTCAGTGCGACCTGAAGAACGGTGGCGTGTTCGCCGCGCTCACGGGCAAGCAGATGGGGCATCTGGAGTCGCAGAAGCGCCTGTGGGAGCGTTTCGGCCATACGCAGCTCGAGCTGCTGGACGAGCGCCGCATCCGCGAAGTGGTGGCTTGTGATCAATACGTTGGCGGCATGCTCGACATGAGCGGCGGACATATTCACCCGCTCAACCTGGCGCTGGGCGAAGCGGCGGCTGTGGAGTCGCTGGGCGGCACCATCTATGAGCAATCCCCGGCGATGCGTATCGAACGCGGCGCCAATCCGGTGGTGCATACGCCACAGGGCAAGGTCCGGGCGAAGTTCATCATCGTGGCCGGCAATGCGTACCTGGGCAATCTGGTGCCGGAACTGGCGGCCAAGTCGATGCCGTGCGGCACTCAGGTGATCACCACCGAACCTCTGGGCGATGCATTGGCCAAGAGCCTGCTGCCTCAGGACTACTGCGTCGAGGACTGCAACTACCTGCTCGACTATTACCGCCTGACGGGCGACAAGCGTCTGATTTTCGGCGGTGGCGTGGTCTATGGCGCGCGGGATCCGGCGAACATCGAGGCGATTATCCGGCCGAAGATGCTCAAGGCCTTCCCACAGCTCAAGGACGTGAAGATCGATTACGCCTGGACCGGCAATTTCCTGCTGACCCTGTCGCGTCTGCCGCAGGTTGGGCGGCTGGGTGACAACATCTATTACTCACAGGGCTGCAGCGGCCACGGCGTGACCTACACGCATCTGGCGGGCAAGGTGCTGGCGGAGGCGTTGCGCGGTCAAGCGGAGCGTTTTGATGCGTTTGCGGACTTGCCGCACTACCCGTTCCCGGGAGGGCAATTGTTGCGCACGCCGTTTGCGGCGCTGGGGGCGTGGTATTACGGGTTGCGGGACAAGTTCGGCTACTAGCATCACCGCAATCCCCTGCAGGAGCGAGCATGCTCGCTCCTGCAGGGGAAAGATCAGGGGGGATGTGTCAGAGGCGATCTCGTGGGATACCGCTTCGGATCCGCAGGATATCGGCCAGCACCGCCAGAGCAATCTCCGCCGGCGTCTTGCTGCCCAGGTTCAAGCCGATCGGAGCATGAACCCGCGCCAAATCCGCCTCCCCCAACCCGCCAATCCGCCGCAGACGCTCAAAGCGCTTCTGCGAAGTCTGCATCGACCCCATCACACCGATATAAAACGCCTCGGTGCGCACCGCTTCCATCATCGCCAGATCGTCGATGCGCGGATCGTGGGTCAGGGCGACCACCGCCGTGTCGCGGTGGCAGCCGCCATCGGCGATGAACACCGACGGCAGTTGGCGCCGGATCTCCACGCTGTCCAGCACGACACCTTCAAGCACCTCGTCCCGGGGATCGCAGAGAATCACCTCAAACCCCAACCCCACGGCAAACTCCGCGCAGGCCTGCGCCACGCTGGAGTATCCGGCCAGCAACAGGCGCTGAGCCGCACCGATGCGCAGGCGAACCCGGTCGATCTCGCGCTCGACGCGCACACCCTGCTCGCGATCATCGAACAGGCTGCGGGCGCCACTGGCCAGATCCACCTCGCGGATCAACCGTCGCCGACCCAACAGCGCCGACTCCAGCTCACGCAAATGCGCCTGCACCTCGCAATCAGGCTCGAGCTTCTCGACCAGCACATCCAGCACGCCGCCACAGGGCAGGCTGACCCGCGAGCGCGGATCATCACCTTCGCCGTAGCGCACGACGCTGACCGCCTGCTCGAAGGCGCCTTCGGCGACGCGCTCAAGGAAGTCTTCCTCGACGCAACCACCGGACAGCGAACCGATCCACTGTCCGGCGACGTTCACCGCCAGCAACGAACCCGGCGCGCGCGGCGCCGAGCCGTAGGTGGCGAGCACCGTGCAGAGCCAGATGCGCTGCCCCGCCGCCGACCACTCCAGCGCCCGTCGCACCACTTGCAGATCCAGATGCTGCATGTCAGTGGGCCTTGTGCTCGAGCGGCGGCGCATCGGCGCGCAGCGTCTGCACGGCATTGACTGCCAGATCACCCGGTTGACCGCCCCAGCCCTGACGCAGGTAGTTCAACAGGTCGGTCAGTTGCTCGTGGCTGAGCTTCTCGGCGAAGCCCGGCATCGGTTGCATGTGCTCGAAGCCGGCGAATTTCTGCTCGCCGATACCGTCGTCGATCACCCGCACCAGGTTGCGCGGATCTTCCAGGCGCAGCGTGGTATTGCCACGCATGGCCACGGCGATATGCGGCTTGCCTTCACCTTCAGGCGCGTGGCAACCGGCGCAGACATTCAAATATTCCTGACGGCCGCGCTGGGCACTGGCAGTGAGCTTGTCCACCGGCACATCGGTAAGCACTTTCGCCACCGGCGGCTGATCGCCGAGCAGGAAGGTGGCCATGGCCGCCAGGTCCGCATCGTTCAGGTCCTGGGTGCTGTTGTGGAACACCGGGAACATCTCGTTGAACATCGTGCCCTGGGCGCTCATGCCGTGCTTGAGGAACGCGCTCAGGTCCTGGTGATTCCAGCCTCGGGCGGCGAGATCCGTGGCCAGCAAGCTCGGTGCCAGATAGCCGTTGAGAATCCCGCCGGTCAGGCGCTTGTCCTGCTGCATCGCTCCGGTCTGGCCCCGTGGCGTGTGGCATTCGCCGCAGTGCCCGAGCACGTCGACCATGTACTGGCCGCGCTTGAAGGCTTCGCTCTTGCCCTCGGTCGACGCCAGCTTCACATCCTTGCCGTACATCATGTTCCAGGCGATCAGGCCCGGGCGCACGTTGAACGGGAAGCTCAGGCTGGTCACCGGTGCCGCGCGCTCAATGGGCTCGAAAGTCTTCAAATACGCATGAATCGCATCGGAATCTTCACGGGGCATCAGGTGGTACGAGGTGTACGGCATCGCCGGATACAGGTTGGCGCCATCACGGCGCTTGCCCTCGGTCAGCGCAGCGAAGAACTCGTCATCGTTGTACAGGCCGATGCCGTGCTCTTTGCTCGGGGTGATGTTGGTGCCGTAAATCGTGCCGAATGGCGAGACGATCGGCAGACCGCCCGCGAACGGCGCGCCACCTGGCGCGGTGTGGCAGGCCATGCAGTCGGCGGCGCGGGCGAGGTATTCGCCGCGCTTGACCTGATCATCGGCCTGCGCCAGCAATACAGGCGCAGCCAGACCTGCCGCCAGTGCCAGGCGGGTCACTAAATGCTTCATGTTCAGCCCTCCTTGACCAGGCCGAGATCGGTCAGCACGCTGCGCGTCGCGTTGTAATAACGCACGTAGCCGGTGCAACGGCAGATGTGATGACCGAGGCTGTCCTCGATGACTTTTTCCATCTGGCTCTTGACGATCGGCTGGCGCTGCAGCTTTTCCACCAGCACGGTCGCGGCGTTGACGAAACCTGGTGCGCAGTAGCTGCACTGGAAGGCGAATTCGTCGACGAAGCGCTGTTGAATCGGGTTCAGCTCGGTGACCTTGCCCTGCTCGTCGCGGGTCGCGTGGCCTTCGATGGTCCGCACTTTCTTGCCTTCGAAATAGTGCGCGCCGGTGATGCAGGTGCGCACTTCTTCGCTGGTGCCGTCCGGGTTGTCGACGATCACCACGCAGGCATGGCAGATGCCCTGGCCGCAGCCCAGGCGCGAGCCGGTGAGGTTCTTGTATTCGTGCAGGTAATCGATCATCGGCAGGTCATCAGGGATGTCCACCGGGCCGACGGATTGACCGTTGAGGGTCAGTTGAAGCGGACGGTTAGCCATTGAGGGCCTCCTTGATGCGTGCAGAAGTGATAGGCAGGTCGCGGACACGTTTGCCGATGGCATGAGCCACGGCGTTACCGATGGCGCCGACCACCGGGATCATCACCACCTCGGCGATGCCCTTGGACGGGTCACTCGGCGACAGCGGCGCAAGGATTTCCGAGGTCTGCTTCCAGACGGCGACGTGGCGTGCCATCGGCAGGCGATAACGGTTGAAGTTCCAGTCCCCCTCCCCCGGTCCGCCTTCGTACAGCGGCATGTCTTCCATCAGCGCATGGCCGATACCCATGGCCGTGCCGCCTTCGATCTGGCCCTTGACCAGTTCCGGCACCAGCACCCGACCGCACTCGACCCACGAGTGATGGTTGAGCACTTCGACGTCCGCCGAGCCCTTGTTCACTTTCAGTTCCACCAAGGTTGCCACCGGGCTGTAGTAAGTCACCGCCGCGTTGTTCAACTGGGTTGGCGGATAGGCGATGTTCTGCCGATCCAGCAGATGGAAACCGGCGCTGGTCATTTGCGCCAGTTTTGCCTTCGGTGCGCCGTCGCCGTACTTGACCGCCAGGCCGTCGAGGGGCAGACGCTCACGCACGCCGTCGATGCTGAACTCGGCCTCGGCCCAGCTCCAGCGGTTGAAACCGTGCACCGTGGCGCCGGTCACCAGACCGCGCTCGTGGGCACGCTTGGCCAGCATCGCGAATGGCAGGGGTTCCATGCCGTTGGCGGTGAGCTTGCCGTCGACCCAATGGGCGTCTTCGCGGCGCACGACGTAAGGGTTGGCCTGGCCGCCGTAAGGACCTTGCCGCCAGATCTCCAGTGCCGCCGGCCACAGGCCGTGGTTGAACAGCACGCGCGCCGCTTCACGGGTGGCGTGGCTGAAGTAGTAGGCGGAGTTGGTTGCCGACGAGGCCGAAGCGACCTTGCCGACCCAGCGCGGATTGCGCAGGAAACCGTCCTGTTCGGCCTGGCTCATGATGTAAGGGTTGCCGCCGGTGATCAGCTGCATTTCCTTCCAGTCGGTTTCGCCGGTCTTCACTTCGTGGGCCGGGTTGCCGAGGAAATCGGCCACGACCATTGCCTGCGAAGTGGACATGCCGGTACCGATCTCGATGCCGATATGGCGCAGGCTGATGCGCCCTTCAGCGGTGAATTCGATGCTGGCCATCGGCGCTTCGGAACCGGTGCCGAAGTCTTTCTGGCAGATGGCGAAACCCACCCCGTACAAGCTGTCCGGGTCGGCGGCTTCACGCTGCTTTTTGATCGCGTCGCGGTTTTTCCAGACGTCGTGCGCTGCGGCCTTGTCGAGAATCTCGTGCAGGCGCAAGGCACCGGCAGGCACCGCGCCCTGGGTGTTTTTCATGCCCGAACGCAGGGCGTTCTTGCGGCGCAGTTCGATGGCGTCGATGCCGAGGCGATTGGCGATTTCATCGACCATCATCTCGGTGGAAGCCATGCTCTGCAGGGTGCCGTAGCCACGCATCGACCCGGCCTCGACGGCGCGGGAATGGTAGGCGGTCACCTGCAGATCGTTCTGCGGCATGTAGTAGATCGACTGCGCTGCCGTGGCGCCAACCGCGGCCACCGACGGGCTGTAGTTGACCCGGCCGCCGCCGTCGACGCTCATCTCGGCGCGGAAAATCTTGAAACTGTAGTCGTTCTTGTCCACCGCCAGCTGGTAACGGATATCGAACGGGTGACGCTTGATGCCGCTCTGGAACTGCTCGTAGCGGTCGTTGGCCAGGCGCACCGGCACACCGGCGCCGTACAGCGCAGCGAGGGCCGCGTAGTAGACGAAGATGTTGTGGTCCTTGGAGCCGTAACCCACGGTGTAGCCAGGGTGCATGTTCAGGTTGGCCAGGCCGAAGCGCGACGGCGCGATCATCTTCGCGGTCTCGGTCGCGGTTTCCAGCGGGCACTGGGTGGCGACGACGAAATGCAGGGTCTTGGTCGCCGGGTCGTACCAGCCATTGCCGTTGTCCGGTTCCATGGCTGCAGGCTCGATCGACGGGGTCTTGTAGCGCTCATCGAACACCAGCCAGTTGTCCGGCGGCGTGTCGATCTGCTGCTTCATGCGCTCGGCGTAAAACAGCCCGCGTTCGGTCAGGTTGCCGTGCAGGTTCGGTTGCGAGTTCCACACCGGACGACGGTTGCGCAGCATCGGGAACAGGATCGAATCCTTGAGGCTGGCGAATTCGTCTTCATCGGCCGAAGTCGCACCGCCCACACGCACGTAGCGGAAGCTGCCGTACGGATCGCCTTCGTAGAATGGCACCTGGGCGCCGTAACGAATCGCCTTGTCGTTGAACTTGAGTTTGGCCTTGGCCTGACGGAAGCGCTCGAAGTCGTTCCAGATCAGGATCGCCACCGGGTGACCGATGAACATCGGCACCTTGCCGGCCGGCAACAGTGGGTCGGGGGCGTGTTCTTCGGGGAAAACGATACCGTCCTTGACCAGGTCCTCGGCGGTGACGATGCGGTCCGGCTGCAACTCGGCGCCGAGCCACGACAGGTCGTAACCATCGTAGATGCGGTCGGCCTTGATGGTCTTGAGCAACATGGCGTGGCCCTGCTGCTGCGGCCAGCCCGGCATGTCCTTGGCGCGGATGTCGCGGGCGAACACTTTGCTGCCGCAGACCTTGGACAGTGCGTCGTTACGGGCGCGCGCCTTGCCGTTGTTGCCAAGCCACTGCTCGGACGGCACGGTCACGCTGTTTTCCATCAGGGCCGCCAGCGCCTTGCTGCTCAGCGGCGTGAGCGTCACGCTCACGCCCGCTACCAGCCCGCCCTGAAGGAACGAACGCCGGGATATATCACGGTTGGACATGGATCATCCTCTGGGCGGTTATGGGGTCCGCCCTTTTGGTTATCTACTGGAAATCGGGGGTGTTGCAGGAGCCCTTCCGATGTGGCGAAGGGCTGAAATGGCAGCGTAAAGCTGACTGAAGGGTTAAGTTTATAGGCTTATGTCGTTGCGGCAAATATCCAGACACAAAAAAACTGACCAAAAGATCAGAATTTCGTCGCTTTGCTTCGTAGCAGATCGATGAACAGGCCCAATTCCCGACTGATGTGCTCGCCCTTGCGCAACAACAGCCCGAACGGCGCCAGTTGCACATCCAGCTCCACCGGCAACGCCACCACCAGCCCCATCTTCAGGTAGTCGCGCAGCGCGGTTTCCGACAGCACCATGATCGCGTCGGTCAGCTGAATCAGTTGCTGCATCGAATACACCGAACTGCATTCGATGATGTCTGCCGGCAACGCAAGCGCCTGGCGCTGCAGGGCCTGATCCAGACCGATGCGCGCCGGACTGGTTTCCGGTTGCAGGATCCACGGCCAGGCGCTGACCAGTTCCGCCAGTTCCACCTTCTCGCGCTTGGCCAGCGGATGGCCGGCGTGCACCACCACCAGCAGGCGCTCGTTGCCCAGTTGCTCGAATTCGTAATGCTGGCTGTCGGTGGCGGCATTGCGCCGGGCGATGGCCAGATCGATACGGCCCTGCTCCAGCAACTGGATCACCTGATCGCTGGTGTCGCCCATGATACGAATCCGCAGCTGCGGGTTGAGCGCCTTGATTTCGGCAATCGAATCCATCACCAGATCCGGCGCCGCGCCCATGATGGTGCCGATCGACAGATAGCCATAGCCGCCCTGCTGCCGCGCCATCAGATCCTCGGCGCAGCGATCCAGGCCGCTCAGGGCAGACTCGGCAAAGCGAATCAATTCCTGCCCCAACGCCGTCGGGCGCATGCCCCTTGGCAGGCGCTCGAACAGATCGCAGCCAAACATGTCTTCAATTTCATGGAGCATGCGGGTGGCCGCCGGTTGCGACATGTTCAGGTTTTGCGAGGCGCGGTGCAGGTTCTGGCTGGTGCTGAGCGCCACCAGCATGTGCAGGTGCTTGTAGCGCAAGCGATTGAACAGGCTGCGGGAGAGGATCGGCGTGGTCATGTCGGGCCTTTTTATCGATAACTTCAAGGTATCGGTTGTGAGCTAGATTCGATTTGTAACGCATCGATCAAGGGCCGTACAGTCTTTCCCATAAGAACAAATGCCCTACCAAAGGAAACTGCGATGAAGACTCTACCCGCGCCTCTGCTCGCCAAAATTTCCTGGCGGCTGCTCCCGTTTCTCCTGCTGATGTACATCATGGCCTTCCTCGACCGCGCCAACGTCGGGTTCGCCAAGCAAGCCTTTCAAGCCGACACCCACATCAGCGACGCCGCTTTCGCCTTCGGCGCCGGGGTGTTCTTCGTCGGTTACGCGCTGCTCGAAGTGCCGAGCAACCTGATCCTGCACCGCGTCGGCGCCCGCCTGTGGATGTGCCGGATCATGGTCACCTGGGGCCTGGTCTCCGCGGCCATGGTCTTTGCCCACAACGAAACCACCTTCTACGTCCTGCGCTTCTTGCTCGGTGTCGCCGAGGCCGGCTTCTTCCCCGGCGTCATCCTCTACCTCACCTACTGGTTCCCCAGCGCCGTGCGCGGCAAGGCCATGGGCTTCTTCTACTTCGGTGCGCCGCTGGCGTTCATCTTCGGCAGCCCGCTCTCCGGCCTGTTGCTGGAGCTGGACGGCTTTGCCGGCTTCCACGGCTGGCAGTGGCTGTTTGCCGTTGAAGGCCTGATGGCTTCGGCGGTGGGCATCTGGGCCTACTGGTACCTGGACAATCGTCCGGCCGATGCCAAGTGGCTGACCGTGGAAGAACGCACGCAGATCCAAACCCTGCTCGACCAGGAAGACAGCCACAAACAGAGCCACGGCCGCAGTCTGCTTAACGTGCTGTGCCAGCCGTCGGTGCTCTACCTGTGCCTGATCTACCTGCTGATCCAGGCCAGCGTTTACGGCGTGGTGTTCTACCTGCCGAGCCAGGTGGGCGGGCTGCTGGGCACCAAAGTCGGGCTGATGGTCGGACTGGTCACGGCGATCCCGTGGATCTGCGCACTGCTGGCCGCTTACCTGATTCCCGGCTACAGCGACCGCACCGGCGAACGTCGCCGCACCGCGAGCCTGACCTTGTTGATGGCCGCCGCCGGTATCGCCTGCTCGGTGACCTTCAGCAACCCGCTGCTGGGGATCATCTCGCTGTGCTTCGCCGCCTCCGGTTTCATCGCCGTGCAACCGGTGTTCTGGACCTTCCCGTCCAGCTACCTCGCCGGTAGCGCCGCAGCGGCCGGTATTGCCCTGATCAACTCGTTCGGCGCCCTGGGCGGCTTCATCGCCCCGGTGCTGAAAAACTGGGCCGAAGGCGCCTTCCATTCTCCGGCCGCCGGTCTCTACCTGCTGTCCGCCACCACTGTCATCGCCGCGTTGCTGGTGCTGGGCGTGCGCTCACCCGCCGCCAAAGCCTCGAACAAACCGGCCACCGTTTAAACCTGAGGAGTCACACCATGGGCATTCCAACCATCAAGCACGTCCGCGCCTTCACCCTGCGAGGCGGCGGCGCGGATTACCACGATCAGGCGGACGGCCACTGGATCGACGATCACATCGCCACCCCGATGAGCAAATACCCGGAGTACCGCCAGAGCCGCCGCACCTTCGGCATCAACGTGCTCGGCACCCTGGTGGTGGAGATCGAGGCCAGCGACGGCACCGTCGGTTTCGCCGTGACCACCGGTGGCGAGCCCGCCGCCTACATCGTCGAGAAGCACCTGGCGCGTTTCCTGGAAGGCGCAAAGGTCACCGACATCGAAAAAATCTGGGACCAGATGTACCAGTCGACCCTGTATTACGGGCGCAAGGGCATCGTGATCAACACCATCTCCGGGGTCGACCTGGCGCTGTGGGACTTGCTCGGCAAGATCCGTCAGGAACCGGTGCACCAACTGCTCGGCGGTGCGGTGCGTGATGAATTGCAGTTCTACGCCACCGGCGCCCGCCCGGACCTGGCGCAGAAGATGGGTTTCATCGGCGGCAAGATGCCGTTGCACCACGGCCCGGCCGAAGGCGAGGAAGGCCTGCGCAAAAACCTCGAGGAACTGGCCACCATGCGCGAACGGGTCGGCCCGGATTTCTGGCTGATGCTCGACTGCTGGATGAGCCTGGACCTCAACTACGCCACCAAGCTGGCGGTCGGCGCCCACGAGCACGGCTTGAAATGGATCGAGGAAGCCCTGCCGCCGGACGATTACTGGGGCTACGCCGCCCTGCGCAACAACGTCCCCAAAGGCATGCTGGTGACCACCGGCGAACACGAAGCGACCCGCTGGGGCTTTCGCATGCTGCTGGAGATGGGTTGCTGCGACATTATCCAGCCGGACGTCGGCTGGTGCGGCGGCCTGACTGAACTGGTGAAGATCTCGGCGCTGGCCGACGCCCACAACGCCCTGGTCATCCCTCATGGCTCGTCGGTGTACAGCTATCACTTCGTCGCCACCCGGCATAACAGCCCGTTCGCCGAGTTCCTGATGATGGCGCCCAAGGCGGACGAAGTGGTGCCGATGTTCCATCCGCAACTGCTCGGCGAACCGGTGCCGGTGAACGGTCGCATGCGCCTGTCGGCCCTCGATCAGCCCGGCTTTGGCGTGACGCTCAACCCCGAATGCCAATTGCATCGGCCGTACAGCCGCTGAGACAGGAGCCCTGTGATGAACATGCCGCAAAACGCTTTCAAGGCCGCTTTGAAAAAGCCGGCCACCCAATACGGCATCTGGGCCGGCTTCGCCACCGGCTACGCTGCCGAGATCGTTGCCACCACCGGTTACGACTGGATGCTGATCGACGGTGAACACGCGCCCAACACCGTGCCCGGCGTGCTCACCCAGTTGCAGGCGGTCGCCCCCTACACCACCGCTCCCGTGGTGCGCGCGGTGACGGGCGACGCCAACCTGATCAAACAATTGCTGGATATCGGCGCCCAGACCCTGATGATCCCCATGGTCGAAACCGCCGAGCAGGCCCGGGCTCTGGTGCGAGCCATGCGTTATCCACCCCACGGCATTCGCGGTGTCGGTGGCGGCCTGACTCGCGCGACGCGTTGGGATGGAGTGCCCGATTACCTCAATACCGCCCATGAACAGCTGTGCCTGATCGTCCAGGTGGAGTCGCGCCTGGGTGTGGAAAACGTCGAAGAAATCGCTGCCGTGGAAGGCGTGGATGCAGTGTTCATCGGCCCGGCGGACCTGTCCATCGGCCTCGGCCATGCCGGCAATCCCGGGCATCCCGAAGTTCAGGAACACATTCGCCATGCGGTGGACGCCACGCTGGCGGCCGGCAAGGCCTGCGGCATCCTCGCGCCGAATGAAGAAGACGCGCGCCGCTATCAGGGCTGGGGCTGTCAGTTCATCGCGGTCGCCATCGACATCAGCCTGTTGCGCCAGAGCGCCATGGCCGCCCTCGCCCGCTACCGCGAACCCGCTGACACGCAAGCACCGTCACGCACTTACTGATCTGCCAAGGAGTCGCCTCATGTCGTCCGTGCCTGTCTACGAAAACTTCATCAACGGCCAGTTTGTGGCCAGCGCTACCCATCTCGACGTGCTCAACCCGGCCACGGGCGCGCTGCTGGCGAAAGTCCCGGCCTCCACCGCCGAAGACGTCGACCGCGCCCTGGCCGCCGCCCGCGCCGCGCAAAAGGACTGGTCGCGCAAACCGGCCAACGACCGCGCCGGCTACTTGCGGCGGATCGCTGCCAAACTGCGGGAAAACGTGCCGCACCTGGCGCGCACCATCACTCTGGAGCAGGGCAAGATCAGCGGCCTGGCGGAGGTCGAAGTGAATTTCACCGCCGACTACCTCGACTACATGGCCGAATGGGCACGGCGCCTGGAAGGCGAAATCATCACCAGTGATCGCCAGAACGAGAACATCTTCCTGTTCCGCAAACCCCTGGGCGTGGTCGCCGGGATCCTGCCGTGGAACTTCCCGTTCTTTTTGATCGCCCGCAAGATGGCCCCGGCGCTGCTGACCGGCAACACCATCGTGATCAAACCCAGCGAAGAGACGCCGAACAACTGTTTCGAATTCGCCCGACTGGTGGCCGAAACCGACCTGCCGCCCGGCGTGTTCAACGTGGTTTGTGGTGACGGCCAGGTGGGCGCGGCGCTCAGCGCGAACAAGGGCGTGGACATGATCAGCTTCACCGGCAGCGTCGACACCGGCTCGCGGATCATGGCCGCCGCGGCGCCGAACATCACCAAGCTCAACCTGGAACTGGGCGGCAAGGCGCCGGCGATCGTGCTGGCGGATGCCGACCTGGATCTGGCGGTGAAGGCCATCCGTGATTCGCGGATCATCAACAGCGGCCAGGTGTGCAATTGCGCCGAGCGGGTGTACGTCGAGCGCAAGGTGGCGGATCAGTTCATCGAGCGCATCGCGGCGGCGATGAGTGCCACGCGCTATGGCGACCCGATTGCCCAGCCGGATGTGGAGATGGGGCCGCTGATCAATCGCCAGGGGCTGGACAGCGTCAACCAGAAGGTTCGCACCGCGTTGAGCCAGGGCGCGAGCCTGGTCAGTGGCGGGCAGATCGCCGACCTGCCGAACGGCTTCCACTTCCAGCCCACGGTATTGACCGGCTGCCGCGCCGACATGCAGATCATGCGCGAAGAAATCTTCGGCCCGGTGCTGCCGATCCAGATCATCGACGATCTGGACGAAGCCATCGCCCTGGCCAACGACTGCGAGTACGGCCTGACCTCATCGATCTACACCCGCGACCTGAGCAAGACCCTGCACGCGATGCGCGAGCTGGATTTTGGCGAAACCTACGTCAATCGCGAAAACTTCGAAGCCATGCAGGGCTTCCATGCGGGGGTGCGTAAATCCGGTATCGGCGGCGCGGATGGCAAGCATGGGTTGTATGAGTACACCCATACCCATGCGGTTTATTTGCAGGGCTGAAGAGGGTGGTGATGCTGATGACGCCTTCGCGGGCAAGCCCGCTCCAACAGGATCTACGGCCACTGTAGGAGCTGTCGAGTGGAACGAGGCTGCGATCTTTCAAGAGCAAGATCAAAAGATCGCAGCCTGCGGCAGCGCCTACAGATATCGTGTGAACGACATCAATCACTGTGGGAGCGGGCTTGCCCGCGAAGGCGTCGGATCAGTCAACGAAGACCATCAGAAATCCACCGTCGCCGACAGCAGATACGTCCGCGGCGTCGCCAGCGTCAACCCTGGCTCACTGTCATCGGACGCCCCCGCCGAACTCCAGTAGCGCTTGTCCGCCACGTTCTCGACATTGGCGCGCACGGTGATGGTCTTTTCATCGACCCGGAATGCATAGCGCGCGCCCACGTCGAAACGCTCCCACGAATCGATTTCCTTGTCGTTGGACTGGTCCAGATACTGCGAGCTGGAATACATGCCGCGGCTGGTCAGCGTCAGCCCCTCCACGTTCGGCACATCCCACTCCGCGCCCAGGTTGACGTTGTACTTGGGCGTCGCCGGCGCGCGGTTGCCGTCGAAGGTGCCGTTGGTGGTGTTGGTCAGTTCGCTGTCGATGTACATCACACCGCCGAGCAGACGCACACCCTTGAGCGGTTCACCGAAAACTGTCAGCTCCACCCCATCGTTCTGACGCTTGCCATTGGGACCGAAGACCCGCGTGGTCGCGTTGGTTTCGTAGGCGGGCTGCTTGATGCGAAACACCGCGGCCGTCACCGCGAACGGACCGGCGTCGTATTTGGCGCCGACCTCCACCTGGCGGCTGATGAACGGCGGGAAAATCTCGTCTTCGTTCACCGAGGTCGACGGCGCGATCTTGCCCTGGCTCAAGCCTTCCATGTAGTTGGCGTACAGCGACAGCTTGTCGGTGGCCTTGAACAGGATGCCGCCCGATGGCGAGAATTTTTCCTCGTCGTAAGCGGTGTCACCTTTCACACCGTCCGACCAGTCGTCGACCTTCACTCGCTGCCAGCGACCACCGAGGGTCAGCAGCACGCGATCATCGAACAAACCCAGGGTGTCGGAGAGCGCCACACTGCTGAAGCGGTTCTCGGTGTAGACCTTCGCGTCCTGGCGCGTGGCTCGTACCGGTGTCGGCGTTTCCACGGGGTTGTAGAGGTTACTGGGCGCTGCGGCATATCGGGCGCCGCCGTTTTCGAAGTCCATGTAGAAATAGCTGGCAGCCAGATTGACCTGATGGCTCACAGGGCCGGTATGAAACCAGTTGCGCACCCCGGCCGTGGCCGTGCGAACATTTTCGTCGCGGGTGAAATCCCGGGGCAGGACGCTGAAATCGCCGGCATCGTTCGTGACGGAAACCGCGTGCCGGAGGAAGTCATGATTGCTTTTGCGCGCGCCGACACCGCCATAGAGCATTACCGAATCGGTGACATCAAACTCGCCATTCACCGTGCCGAACGTATCTTCGGTCCGCGCCTTGCTCCAGGGCTGCGCGTAGTTGTGGCGCACATCGCTGGCATGGGGCACCTGCGCATTGGCACCGACCTGCACCCTTTCCTGCGGTGCATCGGTATCGCGCTCGGTGTGGCCGATATCGGTCGAGAGGCGCAGGCGATCACCGCGAAAATCCAGACCCAGCACGGCCATCTCGCGGTCGACGCTCTGGTGGTCCCATTCGGTATCGCCTGACTGTTTCACGCCGTTGAAACGCAGACCGAACTGGTTGTCCTCGCCGAAACGCCGGCCGACATCCACCGCACCGCCCAGCTGATTGTTGGAGGCGTAATCACCGGTAAACGAAGTGATCGGCGCATCGGTCGCACGCTTGGCCACCACGTTGATTCCGCCGCCCACGCTGCCCCGGGGCGAGATGCCGTTGATCAGCTGACTGGGGCCTTTGAGGATGTCGACACGGTCGGCCATTTCCATGTCGATCGTATAAGTCGGCAGGACGCCGTACAGACCGTTGTAGGAAACATCGCTGTTGAACAGGCTGAGCCCGCGAATGGTGAACTGCTCATAACGCCCGCCCGCCGGATTGGTCGCGCGAACCGAAGGATCGCTGGCGATCAGGTCACCCAAGGTCCGCGCTTGCAGGTTTTCAATGGCCTCGCTGGTGTAGGTGGTCATGCTGAACGGCGTTTCCATGAAGTCCTGCGAGCCCAGCAAACCCTGGGAACCGCGGCGCGCGACCTGGCCGCCGACATAGGGATCGCCGTGCTCGGTATCGATCGCGCCGAGAATCGAGGTCGCCCCCAATTGCAGGCTGCTGCCCATCGGCGCCGGAATCAGGATGTACGCCTGCTCGCCCACCGCCTGCAATTGCAGGCCGGAATTGTGCAACAGGCGGGCAAAGCCCTCCTCCACGCCAAAGTCACCGGAGAGGCCGGCACTGCTGCGACCGCTGACCAGCGCCGGGTCGACCGACAGATTGACCCCGGCCAGGCCGGCGAATCGGGTCAGCGCATCGCTCAGGCTGCCAGCGGGCACCTGATAGCTGCGGCGAGCGGCGTCCTCGGCCCAGGCATTGCCCATGAAAAGCGGACTGGCGCTGAGGCTCAACAGCAGGCTCAGGCGTAACAGAGGACGCACAGCGGACGACGCCAGGCGCGGAGATGAAGGCTTTACTGCGGGCATTGAAAAAGCTCTCTTGTTCGTTCGGTTACCTTGAATGACAAGCGAGCTGAAAAAAGGGGACAGGCTTCAGACATTATTTTCGCGCGGTACCAGCGTCACCCAATAGCGGGTGCGCATTTGCACCTCCAGCGGCAGGCTGGCCGCGAGCAATGCGAGGACGCGGTCGGTGTCATCCACGCGGAAACTGCCGGTGACCCGCAGCGTCTCGAGCTCCGGCGACCAGCGCAGGACGCCCGGTCGGTACGTATCGAGTTCGCGCAGGAAATCCCCCAGAGGCTGGTTGCTGGCCATCAACACGCCCTCGCGCCAACCCGGTTGCGATACGTCGAAAGCTTCCACGGTTGACGCGCCCTTTGCCTGCAGGCCAATCCGCTGACCTGCCTTGAGCGTGAATGCCCCGCCCTGCAACGGCTGCAACTGCACGACACCCTCGAACACCGAAACCCGGCAGCTGTGAGCATCCTGGCGGACACAGACTTCGCCCTGGCTGACGATCACCTGGCCGAAGCGGGTCTGGATGGTCAGCGCTGAGGCACCCGGCACCTTGAGCGAGATTTCGCCCTCAACAAGCTTCAGCCGGTGGTTCGGCAGATCCACATCGACGGCGCTGCCGGTATTGAGCTGCAGCGAACTGCCGTCGGCCAGTTGCACCGTTTTGCGTTCACCTGTCGCGGTATGCAGATCGGCACGCCAGACGTCCAGCGGCAATTGCCGGCTGATCAGCCAGGCTGCCGGCACCAGGGCCACCGCGCCGAGCGCGCGCTTGAGTACCACACGCCGCGACGGATCAGGACGGTCGAGGGTGCTCAGGGCCAACGCGCAAGGAAGATCGGAAAAACGCTGACGCAAAGCCTGCGCCTTCTGCCAGGCCTGCTCATGACCGGGATGGGTTTCGCGCCAGCGTTGCAGGTTGGCGCGATCCTGCTCGGTGGCACCACCGGATTCCAGCAGCGCCAGCCATTGCGCGGCGGCGCGAACGGCCTGACGGGCGTCAGGCGCCGGACTGCTCACAGATCCACCAGCAGGCAATGCTCGTAGGCTTGCGCCATGTAGCGCTTGATCGTGCGTTCGGACACCTGCAAGCGTTCGGCGATCTGCTGATAGCTCAGGCCTTCGAGCTGGCTCCAGAGAAAGGCCCGGCGCACTGCTCTCGGTAATCCGTCGAGCAGTTCATCCAGGGCCTGCAGGGTTTCCAGCAGTACCCAGCGCTGCTCGGGTGACGGCACGCAGTCCTCGGGAAGCGAGGCCAGGGCCTCGAGATAGGCCTGTTCCAGGCTGCGGCGTTTGTAGAAATTGCTCAGCAGGCGTTTGCCTACGGTCAGCAGATAGGCGCGGGGCTCATGCAGATCAGCGATGCGTTGGGAACTGGCGAGCAAGCGCAGGAAGGTGTCCTGGCTGAGGTCCGCCGCATCGCATGCGTTGCCCATGCGTCGACGCAGCCAGTTTTCCAGCCAGCCACGGTGATCGCGGTACAGATCGTGGAGGGTTTGCTCCTTCGGCATCGCTGCATCACTCATCTCTTTTAACCCTGTGCCAGGAGCTGTAAATGAGAGTGATTCTAATTAATATCGCAGCAACGAACCAAGCGCTTTGTGTGGCGGACGCGAAGAAAGATTTTTGGTTGGGCGAGGCAGGCGGGAAAATCCGAATTGCAGAAACAAAAAACCCCGGTCTTTCGACCAGGGTCTTTGCTATCGATCCGAATCAAGCGCTGATGGCTTTCTTCGTAGCTTCAAGGCGTTCAGTGGTCCTTGAGGCAGATATGGCGCAGCGGACGGGACTCGAACCCGCGACCCCCGGCGTGACAGGCCGGTATTCTAACCGACTGAACTACCGCTGCGTATCGCTGTGGACTTGCGTCCAGGTAACTCGTTTGATCGAAAGCTTCGGTACTTTTCGACCGCGAACCGGACCTAACCGATTCGTAAAATATGGCGCAGCGGACGGGACTCGAACCCGCGACCCCCGGCGTGACAGGCCGGTATTCTAACCGACTGAACTACCGCTGCGCGTCGGTTGAAGCTTTTCAGCTTCGGTCCTGCTTTCGCAGGATTCTCGGGAGTGGTGGGTGATGACGGGATCGAACCGCCGACATTCTGCTTGTAAGGCAGACGCTCTCCCAGCTGAGCTAATCACCCGTTTGCATCTCCGAGGCCGCGAAATTTACGCAGGTAGCGAACCTAAGTCAATAGCAGGATTGAAGTTTTTTTCAAAAGCAGCTTCGAGCGGCAAGCTACAAGCTGCAAGTAAAAGCGGATACGTGTGAATCAGATGTTACGAAATCGTGTTTTTACTTGAAGCTTGAAGCTTGAAGCTGCTCCTCACTGCTCATAGATCATCTTCTTGGTCATGCCACCGTCCACCACGAACTCCTGCCCCGTGACGAACCCGGCATTCTTCGACAGCAGCCACGCCACCATCGACGCAACATCCTCCACCGTCCCTACCCTGCCCGCCGGATGCTGGGCGTGGTCGGCATCGGTCAGCGGCTCGGCACGACGCACGGAAGGATCGCGAGTATCGATCCAGCCCGGGCTCACGGCATTCACGCGAATCTCCGGCCCCAGGCTGATGGCCAGCGCGTGAGTCAGGGCCAACAGGCCGCCCTTGCTCGCTGCGTACGCCTCGGTGTCAGGCTCCGACTGCATCGCGCGGGTCGAGGCCAGGTTTACGATCGCCCCACTGTGGGCGCGCAGGTACGGCGCACAGTGCTTGGCCAACAGCATCGGCCCGCTGAGATTGACCGCCAGCACCCGATTCCAGTAATCCAGATCGAGGCTTTCCAGGGTGATGTTGTGCGGATCAGCCACGGCCGCGTTGCACACCAGCGCATCCAGGCGCCCAAACTGCCCGAGCACTTCGGCGACACCCAACGCCACCTGCCCTTCGTTCGCGACGTCCATGGCGATGAACCAGGCGTTTTCGCCCAGCACCTTCGCCACTTTCGAACCCCGTGCCCGATCCAGGTCCGTCAACACGACCTGCCAGCCTTCGCTGATCAGCCATGCGGCGATGCCCAGACCGATGCCCCGCGCAGCGCCGGTGACCAGCGCTACGCGTCCATTGGTGCCGCTCGACGCAGACAGTTCGATCACAATGCCGCCAGGCCGCGCGACAGGTCGGCTTGCAGATCCGCCACGTCTTCCAGACCGACCGCGATACGGATCAGGCTGTCGCGAATGCCCGCCGCTTCACGCTCTTGCGGCGCGAGACGGCCGTGGGAGGTGGTGCTCGGGTGGGTGATGGTGGTCTTGCTGTCGCCCAGGTTGGCGGTGATCGAAATCAGTCGGGTTGCATCGATGAAGCGCCAAGCGCCCTCTTTGCCGCCCTTGACCTCGAAACTCACCACCGCGCCGAAACCTTTCTGCTGACGCAGGGCCAGTTCGTGCTGCGGATGGCTCTTGAGACCGGCGTAGTGGACCTTCTCGATGCCGTCCTGCTGCTCCAGCCACTCGGCCAGCGCCTGGGCGTTGGCGCAGTGGGCCTTCATCCGCAGGTTCAGGGTTTCCAGGCCCTTGAGGAAGATCCAGGCGTTGAACGGGCTCAAGGTCGGACCGGCGGTCCGCAGGAAGCCGACCACTTCTTTCATTTGCTCGCTGCGACCGGCCACCACACCGCCCATGCAACGACCCTGGCCGTCGATGAACTTGGTGGCCGAGTGCACGACAATGTCCGCGCCCAGCTTCAGCGGCTGTTGCAGCGCCGGGGTGCAGAAGCAGTTGTCGACCACCAGAATCGCGCCCTTGGCGTGGGCGATTTTCGAAAGCTCGGCGATGTCCACCAGCTCGGCCAGCGGGTTGGAGGGCGATTCGACGAACAGCAGTTTGGTGTTGGGCTTGATCGCCGCGTCCCAGCCGGACAAATCCGCCAGAGCCACGTAATCGACTTCCACGCCAAAACGCTTGAAGTACTTTTCGAACAGGCTGATGGTCGAGCCGAACACACTGCGCGAGACCAATACGTGGTCGCCGGCGCTGCACAGACTCATCACCACCGCCATGATCGCCGCCATGCCGGTGGCCGTGGCCACCGCTTGCTCGGCACCTTCCAGGGCGGCGATACGTTCTTCGAACGCGCGCACGGTCGGGTTGGTGTAGCGCGAGTAAACGTTGCCTGGCACTTCGCCGGCAAAACGCGCGGCCGCGTCGCCAGCGGTGCGGAATACATAACTGGAGGTGAAGAACATCGGATCACCGTGTTCGCCTTCCGGCGTACGGTGCTGACCGGCACGTACGGCCAGGGTATCGAACGCTACACCTTCGAGGTCGCTGTCCAACCGACCCGCATCCCATTCCTGACTCATGCTGTGACTCCTTGCCTTGTTCTTTGGAGATAGATACAAAACCGGCCCCTCAGGGCCGGTATTCACTCAGTTGTTGTACAGATCGATGATCGCGCTGACCGCCTGGGTCTTGACCTTCGAGGCATCGTTACGCGCCTGCTCGATCTTGTTCAGGTAAGCCTCGTCGACGTCGCCGGTCACGTACTGGCCGTCGAACACCGCGCAATCGAACTTGTCGATTTTGATCTTGCCGCCGCCGACCGCTTCGATCAAGTCAGGCAGATCCTGATAGACCAGCCAGTCGGCGCCGATCAGGTCGGCCACGTCCTGGGTCGAACGGTTGTGCGCGATCAGTTCGTGGGCGCTCGGCATGTCGATGCCGTAGACGTTCGGGAAGCGCACGGCAGGTGCCGCGGAGCAGAAGTAAACGTTCTTCGCGCCAGCTTCACGGGCCATCTGGATGATCTGCTTGCAGGTGGTGCCGCGAACGATGGAGTCGTCCACCAGCATCACGTTCTTGCCGCGGAATTCCAGCTCGATCGCGTTGAGCTTCTGGCGTACGGATTTTTTCCGTGCGGCCTGGCCCGGCATGATGAAGGTACGGCCGATGTAGCGGTTCTTCACGAAGCCTTCGCGGAATTTCACGCCCAGGTGGTTCGCCAGCTCCAGGGCCGCGGTGCGGCTGGTGTCCGGGATCGGGATGACCACGTCGATATCGTGATCCGGACGCTCGCGCTGGATCTTCTCGGCGAGTTTCTCGCCCATGCGCAGACGGGCCTTGTACACCGACACGCCGTCGATGATCGAGTCCGGACGCGCCAGGTAGACGTGTTCGAAGATGCATGGGGTCAGGGACGGGTTGGTCGCGCACTGACGGGTGTGCAGCTTGCCGTCTTCAGTGATGTAGACCGCTTCGCCCGGAGCCAGGTCGCGAATCAGGGTGAAGCCGAGCACGTCCAGGGAAACGCTTTCGGACGCGATCATGTACTCGACGCCTTCGTCGGTGTGACGCTGGCCGAACACGATCGGGCGGATGCCGTGCGGGTCGCGGAAACCGACGATGCCGTAGCCGGTGATCATCGCTACGACCGCATAACCACCGACGCAGCGGTTGTGCACGTCGGTCACGGCGGCGAACACGTCTTCTTCGGTTGGCTGCAACTTGCCGCGCTGGGCCAGTTCGTGGGCGAACACGTTGAGCAGCACTTCCGAGTCGGAACTGGTGTTGACGTGGCGCAGGTCGGATTCGTAAATCTCCTTGGCCAACTGTTCAACGTTGGTCAGGTTGCCGTTGTGCGCCAGGGTGATGCCGTAAGGCGAGTTGACGTAAAACGGTTGAGCTTCGGCCGACGTCGAGCTGCCCGCGGTCGGGTAGCGCACATGGCCGATGCCCATGTGGCCGACCAGGCGCTGCATGTGACGCTGCTGGAACACGTCACGCACCAGGCCGTTGTCCTTGCGCAGGAATAACCGGCCATCATGGCTGGTCACGATACCGGCAGCGTCCTGGCCGCGGTGTTGGAGGACCGTTAGCGCGTCATACAGCGCCTGATTGACGTTCGACTTACCGACGATACCGACGATGCCACACATGCGACGCAACCCCTACTTAATGGATCTGAACTGAACAACACTCACTGAGGCGTTTTGGCCGACGGCAAGAGTTGCTCCTTGAACGGAATATCAGCGGGTACGCTGATTCCGCTGGCAAGCCACTGACTGCTCCACCCGAGAATCAGGTTTTTGGACCAGTCTGCGACCAATAGAAACTTTGGAACGAGCTGGGACTGAATCCACCACTCGTCATGCTGGACCGGCCCCAGGCTCAAGAGCCCGACCGCCACGACCACCAGCAAGCCGCCACGTGCGGCGCCGAAGGCCATGCCGAGGAATCGATCGGTCCCGGAAAGCCCGGTGACGCGTACCAATTCGCCGATCAGATAATTGATCATTGCGCCTACCACGAGGGTGGCGACAAACATGATGGCACAGCCCGCGATCACGCGAGCCGAAGGTGTCTGGATATAACCGCCGAGGTACTCGGACAATGAGCCACCGAACATCCAGGCTACGACTCCTGCGATGATCCAGGTCACCAGCGACAGTGCTTCTTTGACGAAGCCGCGGCTCAGACTGATCAATGCGGAGATGGCGACGATTGCAACGATCGCCCAGTCAACCCAGGTAAATGGCACAGTGCAGCCTACAGACGGATAAGGCGGCGCATTTTAGCAGAGCCCATGCTGATCGGTAAGCTGCGATTGTCAGTGCATTTCAAATCGTTGCGATAGATTTAGCCACGCTCTGGCTGAAAGCGCACCACAAAACCCTTGAGATTCTGCTGGCGGTTGAGCAAGTCACGCAGACGATCAGCCTCGGCACGCTCGATCAGCGGCCCCACGAACACCCGGTTCTTGCCGTCGGCAGAGCGGATATAAGCGTTGTAGCCCTGGCTGCGCAGGGTTTTCTGCAGCTTTTCCGCACTTTCGCGGCTGGACAGGCTGGCCAGTTGCACCGACCAACTGACCGACAGGCCATTGGCGTCGACGCGGCTTTGCGTGGTGTCCGGTCTGCCCGGCGCTGCGGTGATGGGCTGGGAAGGTGCTGTCGCAGGCTTGGCAGCCAGTGCAGGGACAGGTGCCGGAGCGGGCGGTGGCGTGACCGGTTTGGCGACAGGTGCCGGGGCCGGTGTGGGAACCGGGGTCGTAGGCACGACCGGAGCAGATGGCGCAGCCGGAGCGTCCTGGGCGATGTCTTCATCACTCGGAACCGGTTCCTGAGGCAGGGCTTGCGGCTCAGGCACCACCACGGGCTGAACCTGCACCTGCGGCAAGGCAGACGCTTGGGGCGCCGCCGGCGCTTCGACCGTGACCTGACGCTGCTCATCCTGACGGGAAAACAGCATCGGCAGGAAAATCACCGCCAGCGCCACCAGAACCAGGGCGCCGACCATGCGCTGTTTGTAGGCTTTATCCAGCAATGCCATTTGCCGCTTCCTCCGTGGAGCGCCGGGCCAGCCAATCCAGGGCCTCGGCGACACAATAAAATGATCCGAACAACAGAATCTCGTCGTCGCTCGTCGCCTGTGCGCACTGCCCTTCCAGGGCGGCGGCCACGCTGTCGTAGGACGTTACCGAAGCACCACGCTTGTCCAGCGCCTCGTGCAACTCGACCACCGGTCGCGCCCGTGGCGAATCCAGCGGTGCAACGGCCCAGTGCTCGACACTAGCACTCAATTCATCGATTACACCATCCAGATCCTTGTCCGCCAGCAATCCGAACACCGCCAGGCGCTTGCCTGCCGGTGGACGGCTGGCCAGACGCCGGGCCAGATACTCCGCCGCATGGGGGTTATGGCCCACGTCCAGCAGCAGATTCAGGCGCTTGCCCTGCCAGTCGAACTGACGGCGATCGAGACGACCGACCACCTTCGTCGCCTGCAAGGCCTGGATGATCTGCGCTTGGACCCAAGGCAGCCCGAGCAGACGGTAAGCCTGCAACGCCAGCGCGGCGTTTTCCATCGGCAGATCGAGCAACGGCAGATCGCGCAACTCGACCACCTGGCCCTGGGCGTCGACACCGCGCCATTGCCAGTTGTGATCAGTGATACCGAGATCGAAATCGCGCCCACGCAGGAAAAACGGGCAATTGAGCTCGCGCGCTTTATCCAGCAGGGGTTGCGGAGGGTTCAGGTCGCCACAGAGCGCAGGCGCGCCCTGGCGGAAGATGCCGGCTTTCTCGAAGGCCACGGATTCACGGGTATTGCCCAGGTAATCCGCATGATCGACGCCAATGCTGGTGACCAGCGCCATGTCGGCGTCGACCACGTTGACGGTATCCAGACGCCCGCCCAGGCCGACTTCCAGCACCACGGCATCGAGTCCGGACTGCTGAAACAGCCAGAACGCCGCCAGGGTGCCCATTTCGAAATAAGTCAGGGAAGTGTCGCCGCGCCCCGCCTCCACCGCAGCGAAGGCCTGGCACAGCTCGGCGTCGGAAGCTTCGACGCCGTTGACCTGCACCCGCTCGTTGTAGCGCAGCAGGTGCGGAGAGTTGTAGACACCCACTTTCAGGCCCTGTGCGCGCAGCAGGGATGCCACGAACGCACAGGTAGAGCCTTTGCCATTGGTGCCGGTGACCGTGATCACCCTTGGCGCCGGCTTGCCCAGTCCCATGCGGGACGCTACCTGTTGCGAGCGCTCAAGGCCCATGTCGATGGCCGAAGGGTGCAACTGCTCAAGGTAGGCGAGCCACTCGCCAAGGGTACGCTGGGTCATAGGTTGGCAGGCACCGGTGGAACGACGATTTTCTCGACTGGCGCGGCGACGAACTTCGGCGTCGGCAGGCCCATCATTTGTGCCAGCAGGTTGCCCAGGCGCGGACGCAGTTCCTGACGGTCGATGATCATGTCGATGGCGCCGTGCTCCAGCAGGAACTCGCTGCGCTGGAAGCCTTCCGGCAGTTTTTCGCGCACGGTCTGCTCGATTACGCGCGGGCCGGCAAAGCCGATCAGGGCTTTCGGCTCGCCGACGATCACGTCGCCCAGCATCGCCAGACTGGCGGAAACACCGCCGTAGACCGGGTCGGTCAGCACCGAGATGAACGGAATGCCTTCCTCACGCAGACGCGCCAGCACCGCGGAGGTCTTGGCCATTTGCATCAGGGAGATCAGCGCTTCCTGCATCCGCGCACCACCGGAGGCGGAGAAGCAGACCATCGGGCAGCGCTTTTCCAGGGCGTAGTTGGCAGCGCGCACGAAGCGCTCGCCGACGATGGCGCCCATGGAACCGCCCATGAAGGAGAATTCGAAGGCCGAAACCACGATCGGCATGCCCAGCAAAGTACCGCTCATGGAAACCAGGGCGTCTTTCTCGCCGGTCTGCTTCTGTGCAGCGGTCAGGCGATCCTTGTACTTCTTGCCGTCACGGAATTTCAGACGGTCAACCGGCTCCAGGTCCGCACCCAGTTCGGCACGGCCTTCGGCGTCGAGGAAAATGTCGATACGGGCGCGGGCGCCGATACGCATGTGGTGGTTGCACTTGGGGCAAACGTCCAGGGTCTTTTCCAGCTCCGGACGATACAGCACAGCCTCGCAGGACGGGCATTTGTGCCAAAGACCTTCAGGCACCGAGCTCTTCTTGACCTCGGAACGCATGATCGAAGGGATCAGTTTGTCTACTAACCAGTTGCTCATGCTTTCTTTCTCCAGTACCGGCGGCTCGAACGCTCTTGGTTCGCAGCCCCGCGTATGCCCTTAGCTAAATTCATGTGTGCGGCGATGATCGATGGGTTGCCGGATCAGGGAACGTGACCTGCGTACAACCCAAAAAACTGTCAGCCATGCCTGCTTTGTGCAAGTGCTGTTATGGACGGCGGCAGACTGCCAGCCGTCACATCAACCATGTACCGCTTTGATGAATGCCCGAATCTTTTCGGGATCCTTGATGCCTTTGCTTGCCTCTACCCCGCCACTGACATCCACTGCGTAAGGCTTGACCCGCGCCACCGCCTCGGCGACGTTCTGCGCAGTCAGGCCACCGGCCAGGATGATCGGCTTGCTCAAGCCCTGAGGTATCAGAGACCAGTCGAACGCTTCGCCGGTTCCACCGGGAACGCCTTCGACATACGCATCGAGCAGGATCCCGCTGGCACTCGGGTAAGCCTCGCAGGCCGCGGCGATGTCATCACCGGCCTTGACCCGCACTGCCTTGATGTACGGACGATCCCAGCTTTCGCACTCTGCCTGGCTTTCATCACCGTGGAACTGCAACAGGTCCAGCGGTACGGCGTCGAGGATTTCCCCCAATTCACTCCGACTGGCGTTGACGAACAAACCCACGGTGGTGACGAACGGCGGCAACGCCTTGATGATCGCGCGCGCCTGCTGGAACGTCACAGCCCGTGGGCTCTTGGCGTAGAACACAAACCCGATTGCATCGGCCCCGGCTTCGACGGCCGCCAACGCATCTTCCATGCGGGTAATCCCGCAAATTTTGCTGCGAACGGCTGACATGTCGAGAAAACCTCACGGCAAATCCGAGAAAGTCCCGGATGGTAACAAAAGCGCTGGAGGGCGTCAGCCGTCAAGTTCGGAGAAACCGGTGAGGAAGTGCGGCCCGATAAAACGCTCGGGCAACTCGAACTCATCGCGGTACTCGACCTGCACCAGATACAGGCCGAATGGATGTGCCGTGACCCCGCCGGAACGACGGATACGGCTGTCCAGCACCTCTTTCATCCACGCCACCGGACGCTCGCCCGACCCGATGGTCATGAGTACACCAGCAATGTTACGCACCATGTGGTGCAGGAAGGCGCTGGCACGAATATCCAGCACGATCATCTTGCCGTGACGCGTGACACGCAGATGGTGCAGTTCCTTGATCGGCGACTTGGCCTGGCACTGGCCGGCGCGAAAGGCACTGAAATCATGGGTGCCCACCAGGTATTGCGCGGCCTCGGCCATGCGCTCGACGTCCAGCGGGCGGTGGTTCCAGGTGATTTCTTCGTTCAGGTGCGCCGGGCGGATCTGATCGTTGTAGATCACATAGCGGTAGCGCCGGGCGATGGCCTTGAAGCGGGCATGAAAATGCGCCGGCATGACCTTGGCCCAGCTGACGCTGACGTCGTGGGGCAAGTTGATGTTGGCGCCCATCACCCAGGCCTTCATCGAGCGTTCGACCTGGGTATCGAAGTGCACCACTTGTCCGCAGGCATGCACGCCGGCATCGGTACGCCCGGCGCACAAAAGCGACACCGGCGAGTCGGCGACTTTGGACAGGGCGTTTTCGAGGGTTTCCTGCACGGTGAGCACACCGGATGCCTGGCGCTGCCAGCCGCGGTAGCGCGAGCCCTTGTATTCAACGCCCAGCGCGATCCGGTAAAAGCCCTCGGCGGCCATTTCGGCTTCCGGGTTATCTATATTTGCCAAGGAGTGACAGCCTGCTGATGTACGCAAAGGCGGGCATTATAAGGCTGTGGGGCGGGGATGCCAGCGGTGGGTGGATCAAGATCAAAAGATCGCAGCCTTCGGCAGCTCCTGCAATTGGATTGCATTTCCCTGTAGGAGCCGCCAAAGGCTACGATCTTTTCCCAACAAACACCCCTTCCCTCCCGCACAAACAAAAACGGCAGCCTCACCGGCTGCCGTTTTGCTTGCATCAACCCACTCAAGCCAGACGCGAAAGCATTTCCTTGGCCTCACTCTTCTGACCCGCGTCACCCTCGTTCACCACTTCATTGAGGATGTCCCGGGCGCCGTCGTTGTCGCCCATGTCGATGTAGGCCTGGGCCAGATCGAGCTTGGTGGCGACTTCATCGGTGCCGGACAGGAAGTCGAACTCCGGTTCGTCGTTCACGGTCGCCAGGGCGTCGTCGACGGTAAAGGTCGGCTCGCTGATGCTCTGGGACAGGCGATCCAGCTCGGCGTTGACGTCGTCCAGCTCGGCGGCAAACGCGTCCGGTTCCGCTGGAGTCTCCATCTCGTCCGCCAGGGACAGGTCGAAATCGGCCGGCAGGTCCAGGTCATCCAGGGTCACTTCCGGAGCCGCCGAAGCAGCCGGGGCATCGACAGCAGGCAGGTCCTTGACGTCGTCATCCAGGCTCAGCAGGAAATCGTCTTCGGCCAGGATTGCCGGCGAAGGCTCGGCACCAAGGTCCATGTCCAGATCGAATTCCGACAGGTCGTCGAGATTTTCGCGGATTTCAGTCTGCTGCTGCAGGACCGAATCAAAGCTCAAATCGTCATCCAGCGGGAAATCTTCCAGTTCGTCCAACGTCGCCGCTTCCGGCTCCGGAGCGGGTGCAACGGCCTCGGGAGCAACGGCTTCCGAAACTTCAGGCTCCGCGGTAACCGGAGTGATGTTGTCCAGATCATCCAGGCTCAGATCGAAGGCGCTGTCGAAATCGTCATCGAGCGGTGCCGGCTCCTGCGGTTCTTGCTGTTCCTGCGGCGCTTCCGGCTCGTCCAGCAGCAGGTCCTTGACGTACTGCGCATCCAGCTCGGCAGCGGCGGCCGCAGCAGCGATACCACCGGCGGCGACCAGGGCCATGGCCGGGAAGCGGCTCTTCAGTTTTTCGACCTGGGCGTAGTTATCACCGTTGGCCACCAACTGACGCTCCTGGGTGACGAATGCGTCGCGGTCGCCCTGCTGTCCGTAAACCTCCATCAACTTCAGGCGCACGTCACTGCGCTGTGGCTCCAGCTTGACGCCCTCTTCCAGCAGCGCGGCGGCCTGGTTCAGACGACCGGCGTCGATGTGCGACTGAGCCTGGCCCAGTACATCGCTGGAACGTTCGGCGGCAGGTGCCACCAACGGTGCGGCGATAGGCGCAGTCATCACGACCGGGGCAACCACCGGCGCGGGTGCCGGCGCTGGAGCAGCTACTGGAGCCGGTGCGGTAGCGAGTTTCACGCTTGGCGGCGGCACTTCCAGGCCTTCGAAGCTGCTTTGCGGCAGATCGAGATCCGCGGAAAACGCCTGCTCTTCGGCCAGGGCACGGGCCATGCGCAGGTGTTTCTCGGCTTCCTGCTGGGCTTTGCGACGACGAGCCAGCAACAGCAACAACAGCGCCGCCACCACGACCCCGCCACCGGCCAGACCCAACAGCCACGGATTGGTCAGCAATTCGTTGAAAGACTGCTCGTCATTGGCGGCCGGTGTCGGTTCCACCGGTTGTTCGGCCGGAGCCGGTGCAGTCTCAGGCGCGGCCGCAGCTGGCGCCGGAGTTGCAGGCGCAGGCTCGGCAGGCGTTGTCGCAGGTGCGGCGGCCAGTTCAGCGGAGATCGCCGGGGCCGACGCCGCAGCAAGGGCTGGCGTGGCGGCCGGCGCACCCGCGGCGCCTTCGGCCTGCAACTTGGCCAATTGATTGTTCTTCAGCTCGATCAGGCGCTGCAGCTTGTCCAGCTGGCTTTGCAGATCGGCCATGCGGCTCTTCAGTTCCTCGTTGTCACGACGGGTCGTGTCGAGGCTTTCCTGAGTGACCGCCAGCTTGTTGCTCAAGGCCTTGGCATCGCCTGCCGGTCCCTTGCCACGGGCGCCGGCCTGGGCGGAAACCAGGCTGAGGTTATCCCGAGCGGCCTGGGTCGACGGCGCATCACCGCGGCCACGGTTGGTGGCGTCGAGTTGCTGCTGTCCCGTGCCCGGCTTGGCCACATAACGACGGCCCTGGCGCCACGCGGTGTTCTGCGCGGCCACTTCGGCGATCGCCTTGGGTTGCGGCAGGCTGGTGCTTTGCGTCTGATCCGGCAGGCGCAGGACCTGACCGGTTTTCATGCGGTTGATGTTGCCGTCGATGAACGCATCCGGGTTCAGCGCCTGGATGGCCAGCATGGTTTGCTGGATCGAACCGCCATTACGCGCCTTGGCCGCGATTTCCCACAGGGTATCGCGCGGCGTGGTGGTGTACTGGGTCGGTTTGGTCGCACCGGTGACCGGCGTGGTGCCGGTCTGAGGCGTCGGCTGCGCAGCCGCTTCAGCGGTCTGCGGGGAGAATTTGGACGGATCGAGCAGCACGCTGTAATCGCGCAGCAGACGACCGTTGGGCCACATCACCTGAACCAGGAACTTCACCATCGGTTCGGAGAGCGGTTTGCTGGAGGTGACACGCAGGACGCTTTTGCCACCGGGATTGAGCACCGGGGTGAACGTCAGGTCATTGAGAAACGCCTGGCGGTCGACGCCCGCCTTGGCGAAATCTTCAGGCGAAGCCAGGCTCGGCACCACTTCGGCAGCGGTGAGTTCCTTGACGTCGAGCAACTCGATCTCCGCCACCAGCGGCTGGTTCTGCGCAGACTTCAGGGTCAGTTCCCCGAGCCCGAGGGCATGCGCCATACCGGAGGACAGCGCCGAGGCGGCCGCTATTGCTAACACCAGTTTGCGAACTTGAACCATAGCTCATCCTTAGTTTGAACATTCCTCGGCCAGCGAGAAGGTATTGATTGCCGCTGCCGCAAGGCAGATGCGCCCCCCGGAACCATTCGAAAAATTGTTGCCAAGTATCTTTTACAGCCTGTCTTTTATCAATAATTCGGCCAGCTGCACAGCGTTGAGCGCAGCGCCTTTGCGTACGTTATCTGACGTCAGCCACAGGTTTAGTTCCGACAGGTCGTCGATACCATGACGCACCCGACCAACGTAGACCACATCCTGCCCTACCGCATCCCCGACAGGGGTCGGGTAATCGCCGGCTTCGACCAGTTCGATACCGGGTGCGTCTTCCAGCGCAGCGTTGACTTTCGCCAGGTCTATTTCGCCGGCCGATTGCAAAGTCACGCTAAAGCTATCGCCAAAAAACACCGGGGCTTGAATGCAAGTGACAGAAATCTTCAAGGAAGGCAGCGCCATGACCTGACGCAGCTCACGCACCAGGCGTTTTTCCAGCAGCGTGTGGCCTTGTTCGTCCGGCTTGCCGACCTCGGCCAGCAAGTTGAACGCCATCTGCCGATCGAAGAACTTCGGCTCCAGCGGACGCATGTTGAGCAGTTCGGCGGTCTGCCGCGCCAGTTCGGCCACGGCTTCACGGCCCTGGGTGGAGACGGCGAGGCTCGCGGTCAGGTGGATGCGTTGCAGGTCGAGCAAATCCAGCAACGGCGCGAGGACCACTGCCAGGGTGGTGGCCGACGGGCTGGGGCTGCTGAGCAGGAACGGCTTTTTCAGGCCGTCGAGCACCTGGACATTGGCTTCCGGCACCACCTGCGGCGCTTGATCGGCCGGCAAGGCGCCGGACAGGTCGATGACCGAGCAGCCAGCCGCCGTGGCGCGCGAGGCGAAACTCAGGGTCACCGCCGGACCGGCGGCGAAGAACACCAGCTGCACCTTGCTGAAATCGAACTCGTCGACTTCCCGCACCCGCACGTTCTTGCCGCGAAACAGCACCGAGCTGCCAGCCGATTCGCTGCTGGCCAGCAGGTGCAGGTTGCCGACGGGAAAGTCGCGCTCGTCGAGAATCTGTACCAGCGTTTCGCCGACAGTACCGGTGGCGCCGATCACGGCAATATCAAAGGACTGGGTCATGGTTCTACCTCTGGCGAAACGGGGGGAGCGGCACTTTACCGGGTGGGTGGGATGCAGGCAATTTCCGCCGGGGATTTGTGTTGATCATACCGGCCTCTTCGCGGGCAAGCTTCGCTCCTGCAGCACCCGAAAATCTTGTAGGAGCGAGGCTTGCCCGCGAAGAGGCCAGACCAGACAACCCGACAACCTCCGACTGCCAGGCATAAAAAAACCCGCACCTCTCTCAAGGCGCGGGCTCTTTCATGGCTTCAGTCGATCAACGCTCGAGCAGAATCCGCAGCATGCGACGCAGCGGTTCGGCCGCGCCCCACAGCAGCTGGTCGCCGACGGTGAAGGCGCCGAGGAACTGCGAACCCATGTTCAGCTTGCGCAGACGGCCAACCGGAATGTTCAGGGTGCCGGTGACCTTGTTCGGGCTCAGCTCCTGGATGCTGACATCGCGGTTGTTCGGCACCAGCTTGACCCAAGGGTTGTGCTGGCTGATCAGACCTTCGATATCGGCCATCGGCACGTCTTTGTTCAGCTTGATGGTCAGCGCCTGGCTGTGGCAGCGCATGGCGCCGATACGCACGCAGATGCCGTCCACCGGGATCGGGCTCTTGAAGCGACCGAGGATCTTGTTGGTCTCGGCCTGGGCTTTCCACTCTTCGCGGCTCTGGCCGTTCGGCAGTTCCTTGTCGATCCACGGGATCAGGCTGCCGGCCAGCGGTACGCCGAAGTTTTCGGTCGGGTACGCGTCGCTGCGCATGGTTTCGGCCACACGACGGTCGATGTCGAGGATCGCGCTGGCAGGATCGGCCAGTTGATCGGCGACGGACGCGTGGGTAGCACCCATCTGCTTGATCAGTTCACGCATGTTCTGCGCGCCGGCACCGGAGGCCGCCTGATAGGTCATGGCGCTCATCCACTCCACCAGACCGGCTTCGAACAGACCGCCCAGGCCCATCAGCATCAGGCTGACGGTGCAGTTGCCGCCGATGTAGTTCTTGGTACCGGCGTCCAGCTGCTGGTCGATGACCTTGCGGTTGACCGGATCCAGAACGATGACCGCGTCATCCTGCATGCGCAGGCTGGAAGCGGCGTCGATCCAGTAACCCTGCCAGCCGGCTTCGCGCAGCTTGGGGAACACTTCGCTGGTGTAGTCGCCACCCTGGCAGGTCAGAATCACGTCAAGGGTTTTCAGCTCTTCAATGCTGTAAGCGTCCTTGAGCGGAGCAATATCCTTGCCCACGGACGGGCCTTGGCCACCGACATTGGAAGTGGTGAAAAACACCGGCTCGATAAGATCGAAATCCTGCTCTTCCAGCATCCGCTGCATGAGCACGGAACCGACCATACCGCGCCAACCGATCAGACCTACACGTTTCATCGCAACTACACCTTCTTGAAAAGTGGGCCGCTGCTTTCGGGGGTGAAAATCGCAGCGGGCCCGAGAGATTACAGATTCCGCAGCGCGGCGACTACTGCGTCACCCATTTGCTGCGTACCGACTTTGGTACAACCGGTCGACCAGATGTCGCCCGTGCGCAAGCCCTGGTCCAGCACCAGGCTGACGGCTTGCTCGATGGCATCGGCCGCAGCCGACTGGCTGAAGCTGTAACGCAGCATCATCGACACCGACAAAATGGTCGCCAGCGGGTTGGCGATGCCCTGGCCTGCGATGTCCGGCGCGGAACCGTGGCAAGGCTCGTACATGCCCTTGTTGTGGGTGTCCAGGGACGCCGACGGCAGCATGCCGATGGAACCGGTGAGCATCGAGGCCTGGTCGGACAGGATGTCGCCGAACATGTTGTCGGTGACGATCACGTCGAACTGCTTCGGCGCGCGCACCAGTTGCATGGCGGCGTTGTCGACGTACATGTGGCTCAGTTCGACTTCCGGGTAGTCCTTGGCCACTTGCTCGACGATTTCACGCCACAGCTGGCTGGACGCCAGGACGTTGGCCTTGTCCACCGAGCACAGCTTCTTGTTGCGCACCATGGCCATGTCGAAACCGACACGGGCGATGCGACGGATTTCGCTTTCGCTGTACGGCAGGGTGTCGTAGGACTGGCGCTCGCCGTTTTCCAGGGTACGGGTGCCGCGCGGCGAACCGAAGTAGATACCGCCGGTCAGTTCGCGAACGATCAGGATGTCCAGGCCGGAGACGATTTCCGGCTTCAGGCTGGAAGCCTCGGCCAGTTGCGGGTACAGGATCGCCGGACGCAGGTTGCCGAACAGGCCCAGTTGCGCACGGATTTTCAGCAGACCGCGCTCAGGGCGGATGTCACGCTCGATGGTGTCCCATTTCGGGCCGCCAACGGCGCCCAGCAGCACGGCATCGGCAGCGCGGGCGCGCTCCAGGGTTTCATCGGCCAGCGGCACGCCGTGCTTGTCGATGGCGGCGCCACCGATCACGTCGTGGCTCAGCTCGAAGCCCAGGGCGAACTTGTCGTTGGCCACTTCCAGCACCTTGACCGCTTCGGCCATGATTTCCGGACCAATGCCGTCGCCTGGGAGAATCAGAATCTGCTTGCTCATGCTTTCCTCATGTCATCAGTCGGTGCGCCCGCAGGCGCGCCCGGAAAAATTCTATCGCTGGCTCTTGTCGCTTATCGCTCGGCCATCAGCACCAGTACATCGGTACTGAACGAACCATCGGCCTCAATCTCAAAATAATCGCGTACTTCGTTGCCCATTGACTGCTGCAATTCGCGGATCGCCGCGCGCATCACCTGCGGTGTGCGCATGCGCTCGACCCAGGAGTTGTACTCCAGGCGCAGGCGTTGACGGCTGGTGCTGCGGGTATGAAGCCCCGCTTCGCTGACCTGACGCAACCACTCGCCGGCGGAATAATCGCGCACGTGACTGGTGTCGCGCAGCACTTCGACGCTTTGCAGGTAAGTGTCGAACAGAGGGCTACCCGGTGACAACACGTCAATGAATGCCGCCACGCCGCCAGGCTTCAACACCCGGCGCACTTCCCGCAGGGCCAAACCGAGATCGCTCCAGTGATGGGCCGAATAACGGCTGAACACGAAGTCGAACTCGCCGTCGGCGAACGGCAGGCGCTCGGCCGCGCCATTGACCGTGGATACGTTGCCCAGGCCACGATCGACGGCCGCGGCGGCCACCACGTCGAGCATCTGCTGCGACAGGTCGTAGGCCACCACTTCCTTCACCAGCGAAGCCACCTGAAAACTCACGTGACCGGCGCCACAGCCCAGGTCCAGCACCCGGGCATCGCCCTTGCCTGCCACTTCAGCCTGTAGCAGAGCGAATTCGGTGCCTTGAGCGTGGACGGCGCTGCTCAGGTAGGCCGCGGCCTGTTCACCAAATTGCTTCTGGACTACCTGACTGTGCTGGGCGGTGCTGGTCATGGGGATTTCCTTTTGGGAGTGAATCTTGTGTTGTTCATTCGGGCCTCATCGCTGGCAAGCCAGCTCCCACAGTGATTTGAGTCGTTCACAAAACCTGTGGGAGCGGGCTTGCCCGCGATGGGGCCGACCCTGACTACATCAATTTCGGATCAATCACGCGTTGCGAAACAACCAAGGCTGGCTGGCCCGGTGCTTGGCCTCGAACGCCGCAATCGCATCACCGTCCTGCAGGGTCAGGCCGATGTCGTCCAGACCGTTCAACAGGCAATGCTTGCGGAAATCGTCGATCTCGAACGTCAGGACCTTGCCATCCGGACGGGTCACGGTCTGGGCCTGCAGATCGATCTGCAACTGATAGCCCGGGTCCGCCTCGACCTGCTTGAACAGCTCATCGACTTCCTCGTCGCTCAAGATGATCGGCAGCAAGCCGTTCTTGAAGCTGTTGTTGAAGAAGATGTCGGCGTAGCTCGGCGCGATGATGCTGCGGAAACCGTATTCTTCCAAAGCCCACGGCGCGTGCTCACGGCTGGAGCCGCAACCGAAGTTCTCACGGGCCAGCAATACGCTGGCGCCCTGATAACGCTCGGCATTGAGGACGAAGTCCTTGTTCAGCGGGCGCTTGGAGTTGTCCTGGTAAGGCTGGCCCACGTCCAGGTAACGCCATTCGTCGAACAGGTTCGGGCCGAAACCGGTGCGTTTGATCGACTTCAGGAACTGCTTCGGGATGATCTGGTCGGTGTCGACGTTGGCACGATCCAGAGGCGCGACAAGTCCAGTGTGCTGGGTAAAAGCTTTCATGCTGCGCTCCTTAGATCAATTCACGGACGTCGATGAAACGACCGTTTACCGCTGCCGCCGCGGCCATGGCCGGGCTCACCAGGTGGGTACGACCACCGGCGCCCTGACGGCCTTCGAAGTTACGGTTGGAGGTCGAGGCGCAATGCTCGCCGGACTCCAAACGGTCCGGGTTCATCGCCAGGCACATCGAGCAACCCGGCTCACGCCATTCAAAACCGGCTTCGAGGAAAATCTTGTCCAGACCTTCGGATTCCGCCTGAGCCTTCACCAGACCCGAGCCCGGCACCACGATGGCCTGCTTGATGGTCGAGGCCACTTTGCGGCCCTTGGCGATCACGGCAGCAGCGCGCAGGTCTTCGATCCGCGAGTTGGTGCAGGAACCGATGAATACGCGGTCCAGCTGGATGTCAGTGATCGCCTGATTGGCGCTCAAACCCATGTACTTCAAGGCGCGCTCGATGGAACCGCGCTTGACCAGGTCGGTTTCCCTGGCAGGGTCCGGCACGTTCTGGTCCACAGCCAACACCATCTCGGGCGAAGTGCCCCAGCTGACTTGCGGCTTGATCTGGGTCGCGTCGAGCTCGACCACGGTGTCGAACACCGCATCGGCGTCGGAAACCAGGTCTTTCCAGGCTTCAACCGCCAGATCCCACTCCGCACCTTTCGGCGCGAACGGACGGCCTTTCACGTATTCGACGGTTTTTTCGTCAGCCGCCACCAGACCTACGCGAGCGCCGGCCTCGATGGACATGTTGCAGATGGTCATGCGGCCTTCGACGGACAGGTCGCGAATCGCGCTGCCAGCGAACTCGATGGCATGGCCGTTACCACCGGCGGTGCCGATCTTGCCGATCACGGCCAGGACTATGTCCTTGGCAGTCACGCCGAACGGCAATTTGCCTTCGACGGAGACCAGCATGTTCTTCATTTTCTTGGCGACCAGGCACTGGGTGGCGAGCACGTGCTCGACCTCGGAAGTGCCGATACCGTGAGCCAGGGCACCGAATGCGCCGTGGGTCGAGGTGTGGGAGTCGCCGCAGACCACGGTCATGCCCGGCAAGGTCGCGCCCTGCTCCGGGCCGATCACATGGACGATGCCCTGGCGGACGTCGTTCATCTTGAACTCGACGATGCCGTATTCATCGCAGTTGTCGTCGAGGGTCTGGACCTGCAGGCGCGAGACCTGGTCGGCAATGGCTTCGATGCCGCCCTTGCGCTCCGGGGTGGTCGGTACGTTGTGGTCCGGGGTCGCGATGTTGGCATCGATGCGCCATGGGCGACGCCCGGCCAGACGCAGACCTTCGAAGGCTTGCGGCGAAGTCACTTCATGAATGATGTGACGATCGATGTAGATCAGAGCAGAGCCATCGTCGCGCTGCTTGACCAAATGCGAATCCCAGAGCTTGTCGTAGAGCGTTTTGCCGGCCATCAGACGGTTTCCTCATCAGCTTGTTTCTATGCCCTGGGTCTTGAGAAATTCAATAACCCTTTGGCTTGTGAGGCTGATCCTATGGGGTTAGATTAAATAACTCAAATTCATATTTTTTATGCTTTGGATAACCAACTGGAATGCGATATGGACCTGGCCAACCTCAATGCCTTTATTGCCATCGCCGAGACGGGAAGCTTCTCCGGCGCCGGTGAACGCCTGCACCTGACCCAACCGGCGATCAGCAAGCGCATCGCCGGGCTGGAGCAGCAATTGAAGGTGCGCCTGTTCGACAGGCTGGGCCGTGAAGTGGGCCTGACCGAGGCCGGCCGCGCCCTGCTGCCCCGGGCCTACCAGATCCTCAACGTCCTTGATGATACGCGCCGTGCGCTCACCAACCTCACCGGCGAGGTGACCGGTCGTCTGACCCTGGCCACCAGTCACCACATCGGCCTGCATCGGCTGCCTCCTTTATTAAGGGCGTTCACCCGCCGTTACCCCGATGTCGCCCTGGATATCCAGTTCCTCGATTCGGAAGTGGCCTACGAAGAGATCCTGCACGGCCGCGCAGAATTGGCGGTGATCACCCTGGCGCCGGAGCCTCACGCGCTGGTGGCGGCCACGCCGGTGTGGGACGACCCGCTGGATTTCGTGGTCGCCCCGGAGCATTCGCTGCTCAATAACGGCGCGATCAGCCTGTCGGACATCGCCGGGCATCCGGCGGTGTTTCCCGGCGGCAACACTTTTACCCACCACATCGTCCAGCGCCTGTTCGAGGCCCAGGGCCTGACGCCGAACATCGCCATGAGCACCAACTACCTGGAAACCATCAAGATGATGGTGTCCATCGGCCTGGCCTGGAGTGTCCTGCCGCGGACCATGCTCGACGATCAGGTGGCGCGCGTACCTTTGCCGGGCATACAGCTCTCGCGCCAGCTAGGCTATATCCTGCACACGGAACGGACGCTGTCGAACGCTGCACGGGCCTTCATGGCCTTGCTGGATGCTCAGATCGATCTGCCAGGGACTCAAGGCTAACTTGTGCTACTCCTATAGAGCCGCGAAACCCTGTACAAACGCCCACTTCAGTACAAGGCTTGCCAATGCCGAAATCTGTTGACCGAATTCCGCCCATGCCACGCATCCAGGCACTGGATCCCAAACGCTCCGAGCAGAGCTGGGAAAGTGCCCCGCAACTGCTGGCTGCCCTGAACGGCGCACGTTTGGGCGCGTGGTATTGGGATATCGAGCGCGGTCAGATCAGTTGGTCCCGGGGTACGCAGGCACTGTTCGGTTTCGACCCACGCCAGCCGCTGCCGGCGGATCTGGAATACCTCGACCTGCTGCCCCCCGAAGACCGGGCCAAAACCGTTCGCGCCTTCCACGCGGTGATCGCCGGCGCACCGCTGGAACAGGCGATGCATCACCGCATACGCTGGCCCGACGGCAGCCTGCACTGGCTGGAAATCAACGGCAGTCTGTTGCCGGACAAGAACGGCCGGCCCCGAATGATCGGGGTGATTCGCGAAATCACCCACCAACGCCAGCGCGAACAGGCGCTGAGCAGCTCGGAAAAGCGTTTCGCCACGCTGTTTCATCTGTGCCCGAACATGGTCCTGCTGACCCGCCAGGACGACGGGCTGATCACCGAAGCCAACCAGTACTTCGAAAGCCTGTTCGGCTGGCCGGTGCAGGAAGCCATCGGTCGCACCACCCTGGAACTGGGCCTGTGGGTGCACCCCGAGCAACGGGCGGAACTGGTCAGGGCCACCAAGGCCAAGGGCGACCTGATCAGCATGGAAGTGCAGTTCCGCGCCAGCAATGGGCAAATCCACGACGGCATCCTCAGCGCGCAGAAGGTCGAACTCGAAGGCCAGCCTTATCTGCTGAGTACCTTTCTCGACACCACCGAACGCAAAGCCGCCGATCAGGCACTCAAAGACAGCCAGGAACGCCTCGACCTGGCCCTGGATTCGGCGCAACTGGGCACCTGGGACTGGCACATCCCCAGCGGCATGCTCTACGGCTCGGCTCGCGCGGCGCAATTGCACGGCCTGGAAGCCAAACCCTTCCATGAATCCTTCGAGGAGTTTTTCGAAGGCGTCCCCGGCAACGAACGCGACACCATGCGCGACGCCTACCGCAGCCTGCGCGAAGGCCCGGCGGGCAACTACCAGCTGACCTATCGCGTGCAACTGCCCGATGGCAGCATCCGCTACCTGGAAAGCCGCGCCCGGCTGTACCGCGATGAAAACGGCCTGCCGCTGCGCATGGCCGGCACCCTGCTCGACATCACCGAACAGGTGGAGCGCGAGCAGCGCCTGGTGGCGTCCGAAGAGAAGTTCGCCACCCTGTTCCAGGTCAGCCCGGACCCGATCTGCGTCACGCGCCAGGACACCGGCCAGTTCATCGAGATCAACTCCAGCTTCACCCAGACTTTCGGCTGGACCACCTACGACGTGATCGGCCGCAGCGCCGACGAAATAGGCCTGTGGGACGCCTCGGCGAAAAGCCTGCAGCGCATCGAACAGGTGATCCGCGAGCAGGCGCTGAACAACGTGGCGATCATCGTCCAGCACAAGGACGGGCATTTGCTGACCTGCGTGATCTCCAGCCGGCAGATCAGCGTCGGCGATCAGCCGTGCGTGGTCACGACCCTGCGCGACATCACCCAGCAGCAACGGTCGGAAGCGGCGCTCAAGGCCAGTGAAGAGAAGTTCGCCAAGGCATTCCACTCCAGCCCCGACGCCATCACCATCACCGAACGCGACACCGGGCGCTATCTGGAGGTCAACGACGGTTTCTGCCGCCTGACCGGATACCGCGCCGACGAGGTGATCGGGCGCACGGTGTATCAGGTGGGGATCTGGGCCGAAGAGAAACAGCGTTCGGCGTTGCTGGCGGAATTGCAGATCAAGGGCCGGGTGCATCACCTGGAAATGCTAGGGCGCAACAAGCGCGGCGAGTTGCTGACGGTGGAAGTCTCGGTGGAGCCGATCACCCTCAATGAAACCGCGTGCCTGCTGCTGACTGCCCGGGATGTCAGCCTGCTGAAGAATGCCGAGGCGCAGATTCGCCATCTGGCCTACCACGACCCGCTGACCAACCTGCCCAACCGCGCGCTGCTGATGGATCGCCTGAGCCAGCAGATCGCTCTGCTCAAGCGCCACAATTTGCGCGGCGCGCTGATGTTCCTCGACCTGGACCACTTCAAGCACATCAACGATTCCCTCGGCCATCCGGTGGGCGATACGGTGCTGAAGATCATCACGGCGCGCCTGGAAGCCAGCGTGCGCATGGAAGACACCGTCGCGCGGCTGGGTGGTGACGAGTTCGTGGTGCTGCTCAGTGGTCTGGAAGGTTCGCGCAACGACGTCAGCCTGCAGGTTTCAGAGTTGGCCGACACCTTGCGCGAATTGCTGTCAGAGCCGATGTTCCTCGACGGCCAACGCCTGCAGGTAACGCCGAGTATTGGCATCGCGCTGATTCCCGACCACGGCTCCACGCCGACCGACCTGCTCAAGCGTGCGGACATTGCGCTGTATCGGGCCAAGGACTCGGGGCGCAACACCGCGCAGATGTACCACAACACCATGCAGAAGGCCGCGAGCGAGCGGCTGCGCATGGAGACCGACCTGCGCCTGGCGCTGTCGCGGGGCGAGTTTCGCGTGCATTACCAACCTCAACTCGATGCCCGGGAGAACCGTATCGTCGGGGCCGAGGCACTGGTGCGCTGGACCCATCCGGAACTCGGCGCACAATCGCCCACCGAGTTCATCAAGGTGCTGGAAGACAGCGGCTTGATCCTGGAAGTCGGCACCTGGATCGTCGATGAGGCCTGCCAGGCGTTCAGGCATCTGATCGCCAACGGCCTGGTGGATCCGCAAGATTTCAGCCTGTGCGTGAACATCAGCCCGCGGCAGTTCCGCCAGAACGATTTCGTCGAGCACATTGAGGAAAGCCTGGCCCATTACGGCCTGCCCAGTTCGATGCTGAAGCTGGAAATCACTGAAGGCATTGTCATTCAGAATCTTGAAGACACCATCAGCAAAATGCGCCGCCTGAAGAAGCTCGGGGTGAGCTTTGCGATGGATGACTTTGGGACCGGGTATTCCTCGCTGACCTATCTCAAGCGCTTGCCGGTCGACACGCTGAAGATCGACCAATCGTTCATCCGCGACGCCACCACCGATCCCAACGACGCCGAAATCATCCGCGCCATCGTCGCCATGGCCCGCAGCCTGGAATTGAAGGTGATTGCCGAAGGCGTGGAAACGCCTGAGCAACTGGAGTTCCTGCAGGGGCTGGGGTGTCATTTTTATCAGGGGTATCTGCATAGCCAACCGTTGCCGGTCGAGGAATTCCAGAAGCTGTTGCAGTAACCCCGCCCCACCCCTCCCCCTTTAGGAGCGAGTTCACTCGCGATGCACTACAGAACACCGCGGGGAATCAGACTCCCCGCGTCATCGTTGACGACCATCGCGAGCAAGCTCGCTCCTACAGAGAGCCCGGTGTTCATACCTGTGTATGAACTTGCTGACCCTCTGTACAAGTGACGCCACGTCAGCCGCGCCGTACATTGGCGCCACGCATTCGGCAGGTGGCCTTGCACTCCACCCACCGAAGAATGATCGCCGGCAGCCGATCATTCTCCTGTGCAACGCCCCGGCTCCTCTTCCCGATCACAGGGCCGGGTTTTCTGCGCCCGCATACTCGTTATGCGGGCGCTTTTTTTTTGATAATGAGGTGATCCATGGGGGAATACCGCAAGTTATGGTGGTCGCTGATTGGCGTCCTCGGCGTGACGTTCTGCCTGCTGGGCTGGTTCGGTCACGAAATCTACCGACAGGCCCCGCCGATCCCCGAGCAGGTGCAAAGCGTCGACGGCACCACCCTGTTCCGCGCCGGCGACATCCTCGACGGGCAAACCGCCTGGCAGAGTATCGGCGGCATGCAGTTGGGCTCGATCTGGGGGCACGGCGCCTACCAGGCACCGGACTGGACGGCCGACTGGCTGCACCGCGAACTGCTCGCCTGGCTCGACCTGGCCGCACAGCAGGCCTACGGCAAGACCTTCGAGCACATCGATGACGACCAGCAAGCCCAGCTGCGCCATCAACTCAAGCGCGAATACCGTGGCAACCGCCTGGTCAACGGCACACTGATCCTCAGCGAGCGCCGCATCCAGGCCATCGCGCAAACCGCCGCCTATTACCATGCCCTGTTCGGCAACGACGCTTCGCTGCACCATAGCCGCGAGAGCTTCGCCATGAAGGAAAACACCCTGCCCGACGCCACCCGGCGCCAGCAGCTGACACAGTTTTTCTTCTGGACCGCCTGGGCGGCCGCCACCGAGCGTGACGGCCAGGCCGCAACCTTCACCAACAATTGGCCCCACGAACCGCTGATCGACAACCACCCGACCGCCGAAAACATGGTCTGGTCGATTATCAGCATTGTCGTGTTGCTGGCGGGGATCGGTTTCCTGGTCTGGGGCTGGGCCTTCCTGCGCAATCACGAAGAAGGCGAGCCCAAGGTGCCGGCCCAGGATCCCCTGAGCCTGATCAAACTCACCCCCTCGCAAAAAGCCCTGGGCAAATACCTGCTGCTGGTCGGCGCGCTGTTCGGCTTCCAGGTACTGATGGGCGGCGTGACCGCGCATTACACGGTCGAAGGCCAGGATTTCTACGGCCTGCCCCTGTCGAAGTGGTTCCCCTACTCGCTGACCCGCACCTGGCATCTGCAAAGCGCGATGTTCTGGATCGCCACCGGCTTCCTCGCGGCGGGGTTGTTTCTCGCACCGTTCATCAACGGCGGCAAGGACCCGAAATGGCAGAAGCTGGGTGTCGATATTCTGTTCTGGGCCCTGGTGCTGGTGGTCGTCGGCTCCTATGCCGGCAACTTCCTCGCCATCGCGCAACTGATGCCCCACGAGTGGAGCTTCTGGCTCGGTCATCAGGGTTATGAGTACGTGGACCTGGGCCGTCTTTGGCAGATCGCCAAATTCGCCGGGATCGTGTTCTGGCTGGTCCTGATGCTGCGCGCGATGCTGCCCGCCCTGCGCCAGCCCGGCGACAAAAACCTGCTGGCGCTGCTGGCCTGCTCGGTGATTGCCATCGGTCTGTTCTACGGTGCCGGCCTGTTCTATGGCGAGCGCACCAACCTGTCGGTGATGGAGTACTGGCGCTGGTGGGTGGTGCATCTGTGGGTCGAAGGTTTCTTCGAGGTGTTCGCCACCACGGCGCTGGCGTTCATCTTCACCAGCATGGGCCTGGTGTCCAAGCGCCTGGCCACCACCGCGACCCTGGGTTCGGCTTCACTGTTCATGCTCGGCGGTGTACCCGGCACGTTCCACCACATCTATTTCTCCGGCACCACCACACCGGTGATGGCGGTGGGCGCCACCTTCAGCGCCCTGGAAGTGGTGCCGCTGATCCTGCTGGGCCATGAAGCCTGGGAAAACTGGCGGCTCAAGGAACGTGCGGCATGGATGGCGCAGATTCGCTGGCCATTGCAGTTCTTCATCGCCACCGCGTTCTGGAACATGCTCGGCGCCGGGGTGTTCGGCTTCCTGATCAACCCGCCGATTTCGCTGTATTACATCCAGGGCCTGAACACCACGCCGCTGCACGCTCACGCCGCGCTGTTCGGGGTGTATGGCTCGCTGGCACTGGGTTTCAGCCTGCTGATCCTGCGTTACCTGCGGCCGAACCTGCAGTTCAACGATCGCCTGATGAGCACCGGCTTCTGGTGGCTCAACGGCGGCCTGATGCTGATGATCGTCACCAGCCTGCTGCCGATCGGCATCCTGCAGTTCTACGCCAGCGCCAGCCAGGGCCTGTGGTACGCCCGCGGCGAAGAGTTCATGCAACAGGATCTGCTGCAGACCCTGCGCTGGGTGCGCACCTTCGGCGACATCGTGTTTCTGGTCGGCGCGTTTGCGGTGATCTGGCAAATCGCCGGCGGCCTGCTGTTTTCGTCCCGTCATCCGCGTACGGTAGATGCGCTGGACATCGGCGGACAACGCTAAATCGCAGACACAAAAAAGGGCGCCACTGGCGCCCTTTTTTACTGTCCGGCTTAGTGTTGCAGCGCCGGTTTCTGCGCCCCGTTGATCGGGATGCGCTTGGCTTTCGCTTCTTCCGGGATCACACGCAACAGGTCGATGCTCAACAGACCGTTGCTCAGGCCCGCGGCCTTGATTTCGATGTGATCCGCCAGACGGAAGGACAGCTTGAAGGCTCGCTGGGCGATGCCTTGATGCAGGAAGGTCACGCCTTCGCTCGCATCACGCTTGCCGCCACTGATGGTCAGCACGCCCTTCTCCACTTGCAGCTCCAGGTCTTCTTCCTGGAAACCGGCTGCCGCCACGACGATGCGGTATTGATCGTCACCGTGTTTTTCGACGTTGTAGGGAGGGTAAGTGCTGCCAGGCTCGTTGCGCAGGGCGGTTTCGAACAGGTCGTTGAAACGGTCGAAGCCCACCGAGGAACGGAACAGAGGCGCCAGGGAAAATGCAGTAGTCATGGTTCAAATCTCCTGAAAACAATCAGCAAGGTTTTTTGTCTCCGCGACCCGAATTCGGCATCGCGTAACCCTTAGATAGGGACCGCTGATTGCATTTCAAGAGATTTTTTGCAGATTTTTTTCAGGCCGCTTGCGCCACCGGCAAGCCGAGCAGGCGCGAAACCTGATCCAGCTCGGTCTCGCGACGCAGGACGTTGAACAGCTCAACGGCCTCTGGATAATTGCGGGTCAGCATCGCCAGCCACTGCTTCAGACGGCCCGGCGCCTGACGCGGGGTCATCTGCGCCACGGCCTGCAGCCAGAAGTCCTGGAGCAGTGGCAGCAGCTCGGCCCAGGTCATCTCGACCACCTCTTCACCGGCCCGCGCCGCGGCGATTTGCCGGGCCAGATCCGGCCGCGACACCAGACCGCGACCGAGCATGATGTCTTCCACGCCACTGATCTCACGGCAACGACGCCAGTCCTCGACGCTCCAGATATCGCCATTGGCGAACACCGGCACCTTGACCACGTCCTGCACCCGTGGAATCCATTCCCAATGCGCCGGCGGCTTGTAACCGTCGGTCTTGGTCCGCGCATGAACCACAATATGCTCCGCGCCGCCCTCAGCCAGCGCCGTGGCGCAGACCAGCGAACCATCCGGGCTGTCGAAGCCCAGGCGCATCTTGGCCGTCACCGGAATATGCGCCGGCACCGCACGCCGAACGTGCTCGACGATCTGGTTCAACAACTCCGGCTCCTTGAGCAGCACCGCACCGCCCCGGGACTTGTTCACCGTCTTGGCCGGGCAGCCGAAGTTCAGGTCAATCACCTCCGACCCCAGCTCACAGGCCAGCGCAGCGTTTTCCGCCAGACACACCGGATCCGAACCGAGCAACTGCACACGTAGCGGCACGCCGGAAGCGGTGCGGGCACCGTTCAGCAGTTCGGGACCGAACTTGTGGAAATAGGCAGGCGTAAGCAACTGATCGTTGACCCGAATGAACTCGGTCACACACCAATCAATCCCACCCACCCGGGTCAGCACATCGCGCAAGATGTTATCGACCAACCCCTCCATGGGTGCCAGAGCAATTTGCATGGAAAACACACTCAACGAAAAACGGCGGGCAGTTTACTGGTTTTCAGGGCGGAACGTGTAGGAGCTGACGAGTGAAACGAAGCTGCGATCTTCAAAGATCAAAAGATCTCAGCCTTCGGCAGCGCCTGCATTGGGACTGCATGCACCCGCAAAAATCAGGTTGAATGTCAGGCCGCCTTCGCGGGCAAGCCCGCTCCCACAGGGGTTCTGCGTACATCCATGAAGTCAGGTCGGGAGTTGAAGCGCCGGGCCGTACCCTTCAATGAACTCTGTGGGCATACGCTTGGGCCTGCCGGTGGACAGCTCAATACAGACAAATGTGGTCTGCGCCCGCAACAAAGTCGCATTGTCACCAGGCCGCTTTAACTGAAAATGACGAGTCATCTTCAGGCGCTGGTCCCAATCGACAATCCAGGTCGCCATCTGCAACTCATCACCTTCATAGGCCGCCGCCAGATAGTCAATCTCATGCCGCACCACCGCCATCGCCCGGTCCAACCGGCGATATTCGGCCAGATCCAGGCCAAGGCGCTGCGAGTGCCGCCAGGCGCAACGCTCGAGCCAGGTCACATACACCGCGTTATTGGCGTGCCCCAGCCCATCGATATCTTCGGCGGCCACTTGCAGATCAATGATGAACGGCGTTGCCCGATCCCAGCCCATGCCCCACTCCCGGTCAGATATTGTCGACCGGCGCAGTGTAACGGATGCTCAGGCCGATTGGCGCGATTGCAGGCTGCGACCGGCCAGCAGTGATAACACGCCATCAATCACCCGAGGGTCGGCGAGCACCCGGTGATGACCACCCTCCTCCAGGCGCAGCAGGCGGCTGTCGAACCAGGCTTCGTGGATCAACTGCGCTTCCTTGGCCGGGACATACTTGTCGTCCTCGGCATGAACGATCAGGCCGGGCATGTCGAGCTGATAGTGCGCTACGTCCAGCGTGGCGGCGCGCATGCCGACGTCTTTCTCGACCTGACGGATGAAAGCCGAACGGGCTTTCGGCGGCAGTCGCACGTAACGGGCAAAACCGCGCAACACCCCAAGAATGCGCGCCGGAGCGCCAATGGTGACCAGGGTTTCGGTGCGCAGACCCAATTGCACCGCCAGCATGGCACTGGCGCCTCCCATGGAATGGCCGATGACCGCTTGCAACGGCGGCAATTCGGCAGCGGCTTCGAGCATGGCACGGGCGAACAGCACGACATTCGCTTCGGTGCCCGGTGAACGACCGTGTGCCGGGCCATCGAGGGCGACCACGGTGTAGCCGGCATCGACCAGGACGGTGATCAGGGTGGCGAATTGCGTTGGCCGACCTTCCCAGCCGTGCATCAGCAACACCGTCGGGCCTTGCCCCCAGCGCAACGCAGAGAGGCCGAAACGCAAAGTGATTCGTTCGGATTTGGCCAGCAGCGGCAATTCCCAGTCGCTGGGTGGAAAATCCCGCGGCGTCATGAACGCCAGCCGCATTTTGCTTGCGACCAGTTTTGGAGCGAACCAGCCCAAGGTGCCATTAACGCCACGAACCCACTTCAACGTGCTCATCGCTCTCTCCCAAGGCCTTGCCTTCAGGTCAACGCACCGCCGATTTGGCAGCGCGCAACAATCGATCGGATAAATCACCAGGCCCCAACGCCCGTGCCAGCGCCAGGCCGCCCACCATCAAGGCCATGTCGGCCAGGGCTTTTTCGATGTCTTCAGGGCTGTCCGCCAGCTGCGCGACCATCATTTCCATGTGCTCGTTGAGGGCCACACGGAAGGTATCGGGCAGGCGTCCGAGCTCGCCGATGGAGGCCGGAATCGGGCAGGCAGACTCGCTGGAATCGCGGTGCTTGCGCGACAGATAGAACGCAGCGACCAGGGCGCGACGCTCTTCACCGGTCAACTCGGCATCCATGTCGGCAATCGAGTCACGACGGCGCGCCAGCAAATGCTTGAACGCCTCCAGCATCATCGCGTCCTTGCTTTCGAAGTGTGCATAAAAGCCACCGACAGTCAGGCCGGCCGCGCCCATCACTTCGCCCACGCTCGGTTCCGCCGGGCCACGCTGGATCAGCGCTGCGCTGGCGGCCTTGAGAATGCGTTCTCGGGTTTGAGCTTTTTTATCGTTCATCGTTGCCTCCAAATATTACGACTAGAATATTATTCTCATAATAATATTCTGCAAGTCGTGGATGTGACCGCTGGTCTGAAGAACAGTTTGAGAGAGGTAGGGAGATTTGGCCAAACGCCAGACAAACAAAAGGGCCATTCAATAATTGAATGACCCTTATAAAATCCCGCAGAGCGGGTAATCGTGGCGTCCCCTAGGGGACTCGAACCCCTGTTACCGCCGTGAAAGGGCGGTGTCCTAGGCCACTAGACGAAGGGGACACAAACCTTCTATACAACTGATCAGTGCTGAGTGCTGATCGATTCAAGGCCGGTGTGGCCAGACCTTGAACTGTAAATTGGTGGAGCTAAGCGGGATCGAACCGCTGACCTCCTGCATGCCATGCAGGCGCTCTCCCAGCTGAGCTATAGCCCCGGATTTTTCGCCTCTCGGCGGAGCGATCTCTTGCAACATCGCTTCTGTAAAACTGGCGTCCCCTAGGGGACTCGAACCCCTGTTACCGCCGTGAAAGGGCGGTGTCCTAGGCCACTAGACGAAGGGGACGCAAACCCTTCTATACAACTGATCAACGCTGAGTGTTGATCGCTTCAAGGCCGGTGTGGCCAGACCTCGAAGTGTAAATTTGGTGGAGCTAGACGGGATCGAACCGTCGACCTCTTGCATGCCATGCAAGCGCTCTCCCAGCTGAGCTATAGCCCCTCATCGTTGATGTCATCGCTGAGGACGGGGCGAATCTTAAGGGCGTATCGAAAGCCTGTCAAACTTATTTTTCAAAAAATTTAAAATTTTTTGTCGGCATAACAATCACTTACCGCCCTCCCCCCGTAAATCCGGGGGTAAAACCGTCTCTGTAGCAGCTGCCGCAGGCTGCGTTCGAGTGCGAAGCGCTCGCCCTGCCCCTTCATGTTGTCCATAAAGGGGCTGCTGCGCAGCCCGACGCAGCCTCGTACCTCGGCAGCTGCTACAGGGAATCAGGCGATAGCGCCCAGCAGCTTTTCCCACTCTTTGTTTTCTTTCTTCGACACGCCGCCCAGCAGGTCGATCGCCTGGCGCAAGCGGAAACGGGTCAGGTCCGGGCCAAGGATTTCCATCGCATCGAGCACCGATACCGAGCTGGCCTGCCCGGTGATCGCGGCGAACATCAGCGGCATGGCATCGCGCAGCTTCAGTTGCAGGGACTCGACCACCGCCTGAATCGTCGCGGTGATGCTGTCCTTTTCCCACTGACGCAGGCTTTCGAGCTTCCAGAGGATCAGCTGCATCAGCTGACGCACCTGATCGCCCGAGAGCTTCTTGGATTCGAACAGGCTGGCATCCGGGTTCACGCCACCGGCGAAGAAGAAGCCGGCCAGCGGTGCGACCTGGCTGAAGGTTTCAACCCGACCCTGCACGTGCGGCGCGATCTTCATCATGTATTCGCAATTGAATGCCCACTTCTGCACCCGTGCGGCGAACTCTTCCACCGGCAGGTCGCGCAGCCACTGGCCGTTGAGCCAGGACAGCTTCTCGATGTCGAAAATCGGCCCACCCAGGGACACGCGCTTGAGGTCGAAGTTGTCGACCATTTCCTGCAGCGAGAACTTCTCGCGCTCGTCCGGCATCGACCAGCCCATGCGGCCCAGGTAGTTGAGCATGGCCTCGGGCATGAAGCCCATGCGCTCGTAAAAGGTCACCGACGTCGGGTTCTTGCGCTTGGACAGCTTGCTCTTGTCCGGGTTACGCAGCAGCGGCATGTAGCACAGCTCTGGCTGTTCCCAGCCGAAGTACTCGTACAAAAGGATCAGTTTCGGTGCCGATGGCAGCCACTCTTCGCCGCGCAGGACGTGGGTGATGCCCATCAGGTGGTCGTCGACCACGTTGGCCAGGAAGTAGGTCGGCAGGCCGTCGGTCTTCATCAGGACTTGCATGTCCATGCGATCCCACGGGATTTCAACGTCGCCGCGCAGCATGTCCGGCACCACGCAGACGCCTTCGGTCGGCACCTTCATGCGGATCACGTGAGGCTCGCCGGCAGCCAGGCGACGGGCCACTTCTTCCTTGGACAGCAGCAAGGCGCGGCCGTCGTAACGCGGGGTTTCACCGCGGGCCATCTGCTCGGCGCGCATCTGGTCCAGCTCTTCGGCGGTGCAGAAGCACGGGAAGGCATGGCCCAGGTCGACCAGTTGCTGGCAGTACTTCTGATAAATGTCGCCACGCTCGCTCTGACGGTATGGACCGTGCGGGCCGCCGACGTCCGGGCCTTCGCTCCAGTCGATGCCCAGCCAGCGCAGTGCGTCGAAGATCTGCTGTTCGGACTCGCGGGTCGAACGCAACTGGTCGGTGTCTTCGATCCGCAGAATGAACTCACCGCCGTGCTGCTTGGCAAAGCAGTAGTTGAACAATGCGATGTAAGCGGTACCTACGTGGGGATCCCCGGTAGGCGATGGCGCGATGCGAGTGCGGACGGTGGTCATGGCATGTCTCGAAAAGAATGAAAAGCAAAGAAACAATCAAGCCGCGAATGGTAACAGGCGACACCCGCCCCGCTCCAGCGAACAGGGCATTTAAGCCAAGGTTGCGTCTGGAACGCCCGTATCACGCGGTGAATGACCGAATATCAAGGGATGGCATTTACCGCTTGTCGGCTTCATGCCAGATTCACCTGCTGATAACTTTCCTTACATATTCTCGACTACAGTTTGCCCCATGCCTGCCCAACTCAAGCGTCGCCTGTCCGTTTTCCTGCTGCTCGTCCTGCTGATCGCCGGGGGCTTCTTCGCCCATTGGTTCTTCAAGGGGCGTTTTTATGAAAGCACCGACAACGCGTATGTCCAGGGCGAGATCACCCGCGTATCCAGCCAACTGGGGGCGCGCATCGATCAGGTGCTGGTGCAGGACAACCAGCACGTCGAGAAAGGCCAACTGTTGATCCGGCTCGAAGGCGATGATTTCCGCCTCGCCGTCGACCGCGCCAACGCCGCCCTCGCCACCCGCCAGGCCGAACGCCTGCAAGCCCAGAGTAAACTGACGCAGCAGTCCAGCCTGATCGCCGCCAGCGATGCCCAGGTCGCCTCCACCCAGGCCAGCCTCGGCCGTTCGCAGATTGACCTCGCCCGCGCGCAAACCCTGCGCAAACCCGGCTACGTCTCGGAAGAACGGGTGACCACCCTCTCCGCCGACAACCACATTGCCCAGTCGCAGTTGAGCAAGGCCCAGGCCGATGCCCAGGGCCAGCGCCAGCAGGTCAATGCGCTGACCGCCGACATCAAGCGCCTGGACGCGCAGATCGCCAACGCCAAGGCCGATCTGGCCCAGGCCGAGCTGAACCTGACCCGCAGCGAAATCCATGCACCGATCAGCGGGCTGATCGGCCAGCGTGCGGCCCGCGAAGGCCAGTACGTGCAGGCCGGCGCCTACCTGCTGTCGATCGTGCCCGATGAAGACATCTGGATTCAGGCCAACTTCAAGGAAACCCAGATCGGCCACATGCAGCCCGGACAGAAAGCCGAACTGGTCTTCGACGCCTATGGCGACACGCCGATCGAAGCCCGGGTCGACAGCCTGTTCGCCGCCTCGGGCGCGCAGTTCAGCCTGTTGCCGCCGGACAATGCCACCGGCAACTTCACCAAGGTCGTGCAAAGGATTCCGGTCAAGCTGACCTTCGCCGCCGACAATCCGCTGCGCGGCAAGATCCGCCCGGGCATGTCGGTGACCGCCACCGTCAATATCAAGGACGCCCCTGAAACCGTCGCGCCCAAGGTAAGCAGCAAAGACAGCGCTGACGATGGCCGGTGACCAGCTGATCCGCCCGGTCGGGGAACCGACCCGGCGGGACTGGATCGCGGTAATGAGCGTGATGCTCGGCGCCTTCATGGCCGTGCTCGATATCCAGATCACCAATTCCTCGCTCAAGGACATCCAGGGTGCGTTGTCGGCCACCCTGGAAGAAGGCTCGTGGATCTCCACCTCTTATTTGGTGGCGGAAATCATCATGATCCCACTCACCGCCTGGCTGGTGCAGCTGCTGTCGGCGCGGCGGCTGGCTGTCTGGGTGTCATTGGGGTTTCTGGTCGCCTCGCTGCTGTGTTCCATGGCCTGGAGCCTGGAAAGCATGATCGTCTTCCGTGCGCTCCAGGGCTTTACCGGCGGCGCGCTGATCCCGCTGGCGTTTACCCTGACCCTGATCAAACTGCCCGAGCATCACCGCGCCAAGGGCATGGCGATGTTCGCCATGACCGCCACTTTCGCCCCTTCCATCGGCCCGACCCTCGGCGGCTGGCTGACTGAAAACTGGGGCTGGGAATACATCTTCTACATCAACATTCCGCCCGGTCTGATCATGATCGCCGGCCTGATGTACGGTCTGGAGAAGAAGGAAGCGCACTGGGAATTGCTGAAAAGCACCGACTACGCCGGCATTGTCACCCTCGGCGTCGGCCTGGGCTGCCTGCAGGTGTTTCTGGAGGAAGGCCATCGCAAGGACTGGCTCGAATCGGACCTGATCGTCACCCTCGGCAGCATCGCTCTGATCAGCCTGATCACCTTTGTGATCGTGCAGTTTTCCAAGCCCAATCCGCTGATCAACCTGGGCATCCTGGGCAATCGCAACTTCGGGCTGTCGAGTATTTCCAGTATCGGGATGGGGGTCGGGCTGTACGGTTCGATCTATCTGCTGCCGCTGTACCTGGCGCAGATCCAGAACTACAACGCCCTGCAGATCGGCGAAGTGATCATGTGGATGGGCGTGCCCCAGCTGTTTCTGATTCCGCTGGTGCCGAAGCTGATGAAGTACATCTCGCCGAAATGGCTGTGCACGGTGGGTTTCGGCCTGTTCGGCCTGGCGAGTTTCTCTTCCGGGGTGCTGAACCCGGATTTCGCCGGGCCGCAGTTCAATCAGATCCAGATCATCCGGGCCCTGGGCCAGCCGCTGATCATGGTCACCATCTCACTGATCGCCACGGCCTACATCCTGCCCCAGGATGCGGGCTCGGCGTCGAGCCTGTTCAACATCCTGCGCAACCTGGGCGGCGCCATCGGCATCGCCCTCCTCGCCACCTTGCTGGATGCGCGGACCAAGACTTACTTCGATTACTTGCGCGAGTCCATCGTGCCCAGCAATCCGCAGGTGGCCGAGCGCCTGGCGTCATTGACCGACAAGCTGGGCAATGAGAATGCGGCGTTGGCCAAGCTCAGTGAGATTGCCCATCAGCAGGCGTCGATCATGGCCTACAACGATGCGTTTCATTTTGTCGGGATTGCGCTGGGGATCAGCATGGTGGCGGTGTTGTTGACCAGGACATTGCCGGCGGGGCTGAAGGCTGGGGAGGCTCACTGAGTTTTGTGCCGCCTTCAATGGCCTCTTCGCGGGCAAGCCCGCTCCCACAAGGTTTGAAGGTGTTCATCTATTTTGTGTACACCATCAGACCCTGTGGGAGCGGGCTTGCCCGCGAAGAGGCCAGCAGGAACAGCACAAAAATCAGGCTGTGATCAACCGCTCCCGCAACTTGGCAATCTCATCGCGCATCTGCGCCGCCGCTTCGAACTCCAGATCCCGCGCCAGCTGATACATCTTCTCTTCCAGCGCCTTGATCCGCTTGGTGATCTCACCCGGCGAGCGCAATTGCGCTTCGTATTTGGCGTTTTCCTCGGCGGCCTTGGCCATGCCCTTGCGCTTCTTGCTGCGCGAGCCCGGCACGGTGGCGCCTTCCATGATGTCGGCGACGTCCTTTTTCACCCCTTTGGGAACGATGCCATGGGCCTCGTTGAAGGCAATCTGCTTCTCGCGTCGGCGTTCGGTTTCGCCGATGGCCCGTTCCATGGAACCGGTCATGTTGTCGGCATACAGAATCGCCCGGCCGTTGAGGTTACGGGCGGCGCGGCCGATGGTCTGGATCAGCGAGCGCTCGGAGCGCAGGAAGCCTTCCTTGTCCGCGTCGAGGATCGCCACCAGCGACACTTCCGGCATGTCCAGGCCTTCGCGCAGCAGGTTGATCCCCACCAGCACATCGAAGGTGCCCAGGCGCAGGTCGCGGATGATCTCGACCCGCTCCACGGTATCGATATCCGAGTGCAGGTAGCGCACGCGCACACCGTGATCGGCCAGGTAATCGGTCAGGTCTTCGGCCATGCGCTTGGTCAGCGTGGTGACCAGCACCCGCTCCTCGACCGCCACGCGCTTGGTGATTTCCGACAGCAAATCGTCGACCTGGGTCAGTGCCGGGCGAATCTCCACCTGCGGGTCCACCAGGCCGGTCGGACGCACCACCATGTCGATGACGCGCCCGGCGTGCTCGGCTTCATAGTTGCCCGGGGTCGCCGAGACGAAAATGGTCTGCGGGCTCACCCCTTCCCATTCGTCGAAGCGCATGGGCCGGTTGTCCAGCGCCGAAGGCAGGCGGAAGCCGTATTCCACCAGGGTCTCCTTACGCGAGCGGTCGCCTTTATACATGGCGCCGACCTGCGGCACGCTGACGTGGGATTCGTCGATCACCAGCAAGGCGTCAGCCGGCAGGTAGTCGTAGAGCGTCGGCGGCGCCGCCCCAGCCGGACGTCCGGACAGGTAGCGCGAGTAGTTTTCGATGCCGTTGCAGTAACCCAGTTCGAGGATCATCTCCAGGTCGAAACGGGTGCGCTGCTCCAAGCGCTGGGCTTCCACCAGTTTGTTGTTGGAACGCAGGTATTCCAGGCGCTCCTGCAACTCGACTTTGATGCCCTCCACCGCATCGAGCAGGGTTTCCCGTGGGGTCACGTAGTGGCTTTTCGGATAGAAGGTGAAGCGCGGCAGTTTGCGCAGGACTTCGCCGGTCAACGGATCGAACGCGGAAATGCTTTCCACCTCGTCATCGAACAGTTCGATGCGGATCGCTTCGAAGTCCGATTCCGCCGGGTGGATATCGATCACGTCGCCGCGCACGCGGAACGTCGCGCGAGCGAAATCCATGTCGTTGCGGGTGTATTGCAGGTCGGCGAGGCGTCGCAGCAGCGCGCGCTGATCGAGCTTGTCGCCGCGATCCACGTGCAACACCATCTTCAGGTAGGTTTCCGGACTGCCCAGACCGTAGATGCAGGACACCGTGGTGACGATGATGGCGTCCTTGCGCTCCAGCAGGGCCTTGGTCGCGGACAGACGCATCTGCTCGATGTGGTCGTTGATCGAGGCGTCCTTCTCGATGAAGGTGTCCGAGGACGGCACATACGCTTCCGGCTGGTAGTAGTCGTAGTAGGACACGAAGTACTCGACGGCGTTGTTCGGGAAAAACGACTTGAACTCGCCGTACAACTGCGCCGCCAGGGTCTTGTTCGGCGCCAGCACCAGGGTCGGACGCTGCACCTGGGCGATCACGTTGGCGATGCTGAAGGTCTTGCCCGAACCGGTCACACCGAGCAGCGTCTGGTGGGCCAGCCCCGCCTCGATGCCCTCGACCATCAGGCGAATGGCTTCCGGCTGATCGCCGGCGGGCGCGAAACGGGTGACTAGCTCAAATTCGGACATCAATGATCTCTCTGTTCTCGGCGCAACCGGCAGGAACGGGAAGGCCGCAAACGACGCGCGTCGCCGCAGGAAAAAGCTGGATTGTGCTCAATGTGGAGCCGATTGCCATCGCTTTCAAGGCAAACGTCCTACGTCCCTTGAAGTCTTTGATTACACCAATCGACTAACGGTCGAAAAATAATCGGAAAAACTTGGGTTAAAAACCGAATAGTCTGTCGCCATCGATGGAAGATGACCTCTATACTAGCTCCCCGTTTGTGCACCGCTCTAGTGCATTCGGCTGGAGCGCCACACGTCCCTCCACTCTCCATTCAGAGCCGCCGCAAAAATGAGCCTGTTCTCCGCTGTCGAAATGGCACCCCGCGATCCAATCCTGGGCCTCAACGAAGCATTCAACGCCGATACCCGTACCGACAAGGTCAATCTGGGGGTAGGTGTTTACTGCAACGAGGAGGGGCGAATTCCACTTTTGCGCGCCGTTGTCGAAGCCGAGACGATTCGCGTCGCTCAACACGCTTCGCGTGGCTACCTGCCAATCGACGGTATCGCTGCCTACGACCAGGCCGTGCAAAAGCTGCTGTTCGGCAATGATTCGCCACTGATCGCTGCTGGCCGCGTGGTCACCACCCAGGCCGTCGGCGGTACCGGCGCACTGAAAATCGGTGCCGACTTCCTCAAGCAACTGCTGCCGAACGCCGTCGTGGCCATCAGCGACCCGAGCTGGGAAAACCACCGCGCGCTGTTCGAAACCGCCGGCTTCCCGGTGCAGAACTACCGCTACTACGACGCCGCGACCCACGACGTGAACCGCGCCGGCCTGCTGGAAGACCTGAACGCGCTGCCGAACGGCTCGATCATCGTGCTGCACGCCTGCTGCCACAACCCGACCGGCGTCGACCTGAGCCCGGCGGACTGGAAAAACGTTCTGGAAGCCGTGAAAGCCAAGGGTCACGTGCCGTTCCTCGACATGGCCTACCAGGGCTTTGGCGATGGCATCGACGAAGACGCCGCCGCCGTGCGCCTGTTCGCCGAGTCGGGCCTGACCTTCTTCGTGTCCAGCTCGTTCTCCAAATCCTTCTCGCTGTACGGCGAGCGCGTTGGCGCCCTGTCGATCGTCAGCGAATCGAAAGAAGAAAGCGCGCGCGTGCTGTCGCAGGTCAAGCGTGTGATCCGCACCAACTACTCCAACCCGCCGACCCATGGTGCAAGCATCGTCGCGGCCGTGCTGAACAGCCCGGAACTGCGCGCCCAGTGGGAAGCCGAACTGGCTGAAATGCGCCTGCGCATCAAGGGCATGCGTACCCAGATGGTCGACCTGCTGGCGAAAAACGCGCCGCAGCGCGATTTCAGCTTCGTCGGTCGCCAGCGCGGCATGTTCTCCTACTCCGGCCTGTCCGTTGAACAGGTTCACCGCCTGCGCAACGAGTTCGGCATCTACGCCCTGGACACCGGCCGCATCTGCGTGGCCGCGCTGAACCAGAGCAACATCAAAGTCGTGACGGATGCGATCGTTCAGGTGATCTGAACCGCAGCTTGAGACGAAAAACGGGAAGCCAGCCGGCTTCCCGTTTTTATTTGTGGCAGATAAATCTCAAGACAGCGCCTGCGCCCACTAAACTCCACAGCAATTCAATGTCGCACCGCCGCTCCCACAAGTTTGTGTACACCCCGAAATTCTTGCGAGAACCCCTATGAAAAACGACAACCTGCGCGCCGACCGCGATGATCTGGACGATCTGGACGACTTCACCCCCCGCACCCCGACCAAACGCGGCGGCAACCTGGTCATGCAAGTGGCGACCGGCGTGTTTCTCGGCGGCCTGGCGCTGTGGCTGGTGCAACTGGGCGCCACGGCGCTTTACGCGAAACTGATGATGGCCACCATTACCTTCGGCGGTTAGGCCGGTTGTGCGGCCGTCAATCGCCGATAAACCACCGCCTGTCCCGTGAAATCCGTCCGATTGCTATCTGACGCTTGACTTCTCTTTTTGAATCAGTAACATAGCCGGCATTCCGCGATAGCTCAGTTGGTAGAGCAAGTGACTGTTAATCACTGGGTCCCTGGTTCGAGTCCAGGTCGTGGAGCCAGATCAAAAAACCCGCCTTATGGCGGGTTTTTTCGTTTTCGCGTCGCGCTTCAGGTATTCAACGGCGACTGCGGTGTGTCCGGGTTGAGTTGCTGACGGCGAAATTGCCCCGGAGGCTGGCCATGGATCTGACGAAAGCGCCGCGAAAAGTAAGCTTCGTCGGCGAAACCGCACAATCGCGCCACTTCCCCTACCGGCCGCGTGCCGTTGAGCAAGTAGTTGCGGGCCGCGTGCATCCGGCGCTCCAGCACCAGCTCGGTAAAGGTCTTGCCGACTTCCTTGCGCAACCAGTGCGTCAGGTACGTCGGTGACAGGTAGGTCGCGGCGGCGACCTTGATCAGGTTGAGGTCTGGATCGGCGATGTTCTTGCGCAAATATTCGGACATCCGGCTCAGCGCATCACGCCGGCTGACTTCGGCGGCGTTCTCTTCGGCCAGGCGCTTGAGCGGTTCGGCATACAAGGCACACACGCTTCCCACCAGTTGCAGCAGCAAACCCTTGAGCATCTCGCGGGTGCCAAACTGTCGGTTCTCGTCGAGCACGCGCATTTGCTCGATCAAACCGCAGACTTTGCTGAAATCCTCATCGCCGAGTACGAAGTCCAGGTGCTCCTGGAAGCGAAATGGCGACAGTTCGGGCGCTAGGAGAATCGACACTTCCTCCAGGTCCATCGGGTCGCACTGCAAGTGCGGCAGCAGGAAGGTCTGGGAAAAATTGATCACCATGAAATTGCTATCGGCCGGATGCGGAATCACGTGCACCCGATGCGGCAGGATGAAGGCCAGGGTATTGCGCGGAAACGGACGCTCGACATTGCCGATGTGCTGCACGGTGTCGCCGCCGAGGTTGATCTGAATCTGGAAGTACTCATGACGATGGGGGCTGGTTTCGGCACGCCGCCCCTTTTTGTCGCGGATGTAGAAGTCCGTCAGCTCGCTGCGTTGCTGCATGACGTAGGTAGGTACTCGACTCGGTAACGACATCGGCTGAGGATCCTCGACAGGTACATGGACAGCTTGTCGCCACACCGCAATGGAGACGACGACGGAGGGATTGTGACGGTGAACCCGGCCACGTTTCAACAACTCATAGGATGACACAGGCATCGACGGATAATTTGTATCCGTGAGTGCAACTTTTCCTGTCCAAAAAACCGATCTCGATCATCATTTTTTATTTCAATAAAAACAATAAGTTAGAAACAATCCAAGACTGAAAGCGTTGGCACACTTTCTTGGACAGGCATATTGATCACGGTTTTCATGCGAAAAAACGATCTAACGCCTCCGTTGATTTTTGAAGGTTGTACGACCACTGTGGCAGGCAATGCAGCCCCACCCACCCAAAAACAATCATTAGGTGCGCACATCATGAACCTGCTTTTTCCCCTCGCCGACCCGCCCGACCTCTCCTTGAATCCGCCTTGCCGGAACATGTCCCCGGACGTCTGACACCGGCTCTCCGCGCCGCTTTTGCAAAACACGCTGTTCCCCAACCGGGAGCAACGGGCTCGGCTGCGCGCAGAAATCTCGATTCTTCTAACAATAACGAGGTCTACCCATGTCCAACTCCACCACTTCCACGGCGACGGCTGGCGTCCGCGATGCCGCCCCCACCCAGCGACTGCCGACACGTCGGCGCTGGTTCATGCTGTCACTGCTGCTGGTCGCCACCATCATTAACTACATCGACCGGGTGAACATCTCGATCGCGGCGCCGTTCATGGCCAAGGACCTGGGCCTGGACAAGATCGAAATGGGCCTGATCTTTTCCGCGTTCGCCTGGACCTACGCCCTCGCACTGGTGCCTGCCGGGTTCATCGCCGACCGCTTCGGCTCCAGGTTGACCTATGGGGTGTCGCTGATCAGCTGGTCGACCGTCACTGTGCTGCAGGGCTTCGCCACAGGATTTGCATCCTTGTTCGGCCTGCGCCTGGCCGTCGGTGCGATGGAGGCGCCGGCATTTCCGGCCAACAGCCGCGCAGTGACCGTGTGGTTCCCGGCGCGCGAACGCGGGATGGCCAGCAGCATTTACGTGTGCGGCCAGTATCTGGGCACCGCCCTGTTCACCGGCGCATTGCTCTGGCTGGCGACCACCTTTGACTGGCGCCACGTGTTCTACAGCACCGGGTTGCTGGGCATCGTCTTCGGGGTGATCTGGTTGTTCCTTTACCGCGACCCGCTGAGCTGCAAGAAAGTCAGCAAGGAAGAACTGAAATACATCGAAAGCGGTGGCGGCCTGGTCAAGAGCAGCCAGGAGCGTACCCGCTTCAACTGGCGGCAAGTCGCCGAACTGTTCAGCTATCGGCAGGTCTGGGCGATTTGCATCGGCAAGTTCGCCAGCACCTCGGCGCTGTACTTCTTCCTCACCTGGTTCCCAACCTATCTGATTGAAGAACGGCACCTGACCACCATCAAGGCAGGGATCTTTGCCGTGCTGCCCTTTGTCGGCGCGACCGTAGGCATTTTGCTCGCCGGGATCATTTCCGACCTGCTGATACGCCGCGGCTACTCCATGTCCTTCGCACGCAAATTGCCGCTGGTGGTCGGCTCGATGCTGGGGATGTCGATCGTCCTGGTGAATTTCACCGACTCGAACGCGATCTGCATTGCCATCCTGACCATCGCCTTCTTCGCCCAGGGCATCGCCTCGTCATCATGGGCGGCGGTGTCGGAGGTCGCCCCCAAGGAACTGATCGGCCTGACCGGCGGTATCACCAGCCTGGCCGCGAATATCGGCGGGATCGTCACCCCGATCGTGATCGGCGCGATTGTCCACGCCACAGGCTCCTTCGCTTACGCGTTCTGGTTCATCGGCGGCGTGGCACTGATCGGTACCTTGTCCTATTCGCTGCTGCTCGGCCAGCTGTATCGCATCGAACTCAAGGCCCGCTGATTCAAGAAAAGCGTTTTTCTCCAAGACGAGGCGGCATTCGTCCAACTTCACCCGCGATTGCCGCCGTACGCTGATGCTTCCTACAGGACCGACACCAGGATGAACATGACCGAGTACGTTTTTACCCCCGATCTTCCCGTGACCCTGCCGGTCGCCGGCAGCCAGCAGCGTTTCCCCGTGGGCCGGGTCTTTTGCGTCGGTCGCAACTACCCCTGGCCTGACACCCAGGGCCAGTCCCGCCTGCCACCGGTGTTTTTCATGAAACCGGCGAGCAATGTGGTGGACGCGCAGGGTGAAATCGCCTTTCCGCCCTTGACCGAAGAGTTCGCCCACGAGATCGAACTGGTGGTCGCCATTGGCGAGGGTGGCGCCAATATTCCCGAGGATCAGGCACTGGCGTACGTCTGGGGTTATGGCGCGGGTCTGGACCTGACGCGTCGAGACGTCCAGCGCACGGCCAAAAGCAGTGGCATGCCGTGGGAAGGCGCCAAGGTATTCGACGGCGCCGCCCCCATCACCGCCATCGTACCGGTCTCGCGTGCAGGCCACCCCGACGGCGAGTTGTGGCTGAACGTCAACGGCCAGGAACGCCAGCGCGACAGCCTCGACAGCCAGATCTGGTCAGTCGCCGAAATCATCAGCCGCATCTCCCAGTCCGTGGCCCTGCGGGCCGGCGACCTGATCATGACCGGTAGCCCGGCCGGCGTCGATGTACTGCAACCCGGCGACATCGTCAACGCTGGCATCGACGGCATCGGCCAGATCGAAATGCGCGTCGGCCCGCGCACCTGAACCACCACACGCCCCAGTGAATTGAATAAAGGAAATAACAACATGACCCATCCTTTGAAAGTCGCCCTGGTAACCGGTGCCGGCAGCGGAATCGGCCGCGCCGTGGCCCTTGGCCTGATGGCCGACGGATTCACCGTGGTGCTCGCCGGACGCCGGCCAGAGCCCTTGCTGGAGTTGGCGGAGCTGGCGGCTGTCGACGGCCACCAGGCACTGGCGGTGCCCACCGATGTCCGGGATCCGGCCAGCGTCGATGCGCTGTTCGCCGAAATCACCGTGAAATACGGGCGCCTGGACGTGGTGTTCAACAATGCCGGGGTCAACGCCCCTGCCGTGCCCCTGGATGAACTGACGTTCGAGCAGTGGCGAAACGTGATCGACACCAACCTCAACGGCGTTTACCTCTGCGCCCGAGGTGCCTTCGGCCTGATGCGCCGGCAACAGCCGATGGGTGGCCGAATCATCAACAACGGTTCGATCTCGGCCCACACCCCTCGCCCCTTCAGCAGTGCCTACACCGCCAGCAAACATGCGGTACTGGGGTTGACCAAATCCCTGGCCCTGGACGGGCGCGAATTCAACATTGCCTGCAGCCAGATCGACATCGGCAACGCCCTGACCGAAATGTCGGTGCGCATGACCAAGGGCGTGCGCCAGGCCAACGGCAGCATCGCCGTGGAGCCGATGGTGGATGTGCAGCACGTGGCCGATGCCGTGCGCTATATCGCCGCCCTGCCGTTGTCGGCGAATGTCCTGAACATGACCGTCATGGCCACTGCTATGCCATTTGCCGGTCGCGGTTGACCGGCCTTTTTATTGCGCTACACGAGGTTCACATGAAGCCAGAAGTCTTGCAGCTCAGCCCGATCCTGATCCCTGAAATCAACACCCGCCTGGGTGAGTTGTTCACCATCAGGCGCTATTTCGAACAGACCGACAAAGCCGCCTTCATAAAAGAGCATGGCGCCAACATTCGCGGCGTCATCACAGGTGGACACACCGGCATTACCCAGGCCCTGATGGCGCAATTGCCCAAGCTGGAAGTGGTGGCGGTCAACGGCGTGGGCACCGACGCGGTGGATCTGGCTTATGCCAGGGACCGCGGGATTCGCGTGACGGCCACCATCGGCGCCCTGACCGAAGATGTCGCCGACCTCGCCATCGGCCTGTTGATTGCCGTGTGCCGGGGGTTGTGCACCAGTGATCGTTACGTGCGCTCCGGTCAATGGCCGCAAAGCCCGACTCCCCTGGCACCGTTGCCGCTGGCGCGCCAGGTGTCGGGCATGCGCATCGGGATCGTCGGCATGGGCCGGGTCGGCCGCGCCGTGGCAACCCGCGCCGCCGCGTTCGGCTGCCCGATCAGCTACACCGACCTGCGGCCGATGAGCGACGTGAACCACACCTTCGTCGCCGATCTGAAGCAACTGGCCAGCCAGAGTGATGCGCTGATTCTGGCCGCCGCTGCCGACAAGGCCGAAGCCATCATCGACGCCGACGTGCTCAAGGCGCTCGGCCAAGGTGGTTACTTGATCAACGTGGCCCGGGGCAAGCTGGTCAACGAAGTCGATCTTGTGGCGGCTTTGAAGGCGGGCGAGATCGCCGGCGCGGCACTGGATGTGTTTGTCGACGAGCCGCAGGTACCAGAGGCCCTGTTCGGTAATGAACAGGTGGTGCTGCAACCCCATCGCGCCAGTGCGACCGTGCAGACCCGCACGCGGATGGGCGAAATGGTGGTGGCGAGCCTGGTGGACAGTTTCGCCGGACGCATACCGCAGGGCTCGGTAACCGATTGAACCCTGGCCATCGAGGGGACACTGCGCCCCCTCGATGGTCTGGTATCAGGCGAACAGATCGACGCCCAACTGGAAGGCGACCCACAGGGCGAGGCCAGTGGCGAACGCCAGTGCGATGTTCTCGAACAGGTTGTTGCGGTATTGCTTGTCCAGCAGCTTCTTCTGGTTGGACATGATCAGCAGACCCAGGGAAATGATCGGCAAACCAATGATGTTCAGCGCGCTGACGCCAATGGTCAGCGTCACGAAGTCCGGCATGCCCGGCATCGACCAGATCAGTGGCGTGACCAGGATGAACAGCATGAACCATTTGTGCATCGGATCATGGTGAAACTCCTTACCGTACTTGTCGCGACGCTTGGGGAACACGTGCTGGAAGGCATCGGTGATCAGCATCGGGAACGCCGTGGTCTTGCCGGAAATACTGGCGAACAGCGTGGCGAATACCCCGACGAAGAACACGTACCAGCCGATCGGGCCGAAGTAGATTTCCAGCGCCTTGCCCAGGTCACCCAGGGTTTTCACTTCGATACCGTTGGGCCGCAGGATTTCCGCGCCAACGATCCAGATGGCCAGGTTGATGATGATCCCGACGAACACCGCAAACAGCAGGTCGTTGCGTTGAATGCGTTTGTGTTGCGGACCGATCCAGCCCTTTTGGCGCATGACATAGGGATGCACGAAGTTGGCGATGGAACCGGCGACCGCGCCGATCACCGACACTGCCACGAGCAACGCGCCATGTACGCCTTCGTCCTTCGGAATGCTGAAACCGATGGTGCCTTTGATGATGCCACCCACGTCGGGGCCGGACATCACGGCCAGGGCAATGAACGCCAGCGTCATGATCGCCAGCAGCAACTTCATCACGCCCTCGATCATCGAGTAGATGTTGCGACCGACCAGCATCCACACCGCCAGGACCACAGCCACCGAGCACAGCAAGGGCTGGTCGATCTTGAACAGCATCGCCAGCGACTCCCCGGCGCCCTTGATCATGTAGGCGTTCATCAGGTGCCCCATCAGCAGGGCGTAAACCAGCATGAACCAGGCGAAGAAAGGATTGAGTTGGGCGTAGCCCTGCAGGATGGTCATGCCCTGGTTATTACAAAGCTGGAAGCGGGCGATGATGTTGACGATGAGGTATCGGAGCAGCAGCGAAACCGCCAGCACCCACATCATCGCGTAACCGTAGTTGGCGCCAGCCACGGACGACGTGATCAGATCACCCGCGCCCAGCCAGGACAGTACGGCGATGATGCCTGGGCCCAGGAGTTTGAATATTCGTAGAAATCGACTTTGCGCGGGCGCCGCAGCCTGGCCTTCCACGGTGGGAATGCTGGTCATAGAGGGTATCTCCATTGTTTTTTTTGTGAGAGTCCGCGAAGTCGAACACAGTACGTACGATGTCGTACAACAATTGTTGAAACGAGATTATTTAAAAATATTTCAGTTCCTTAGGCGCTCTAAGCGCATGGCCTTTCGTCATCGACTGGATGATTGCTTCGTTGTCTTGAAAACAGCCATTGATGCCTGAATGCTTAAGTCATAGGATGACTGATCACACCAATAACAATAAAAGGATCCACTGTGAGTAAATCCCTCCTCCTCGCGGCGGTCGTTGTCGGCGGTCTCAGCCTTCCCGTCCATGCCACTACCTACGCCTACATCTCCAGTCCGGGTGATGGCCTGATTTCCCAGTACCGCCTCGACCAGAGCAACGGCTCGCTGAAACTGATCGATCAGGTCAGCGCCGGTGATCAGGTCAACCCCATGGCCATCACGCCCGACGGCAAGGTTTTGTTCGCCGCGCTGCGGGTCAAACCCTTCCAGGTCGTTGGCTACCACATCGATCCGAAGAGTGGGCACCTGACACCCGCGACCAAGGCACCGCTGGCGCAAAGTATGGCTTACCTGTCTACCGACCGCGCTGGGCACTATCTGCTGGGCGCCTCCTACGGTGCCGACGCCGTCACCGTGCAAGCCATCGACAAGGCCTACCAGCCTTCCGACACCATCCAGAGCTACGCCACCGGCCCGCACGCCCACTCGGTGCGTACCGACCCGAGCAACCGCTTCGCCTACACCGGCAACCTGGGCGCCGACCGGGTGCTGCAATATCGCCTGGACAGCAAGACCGGCGCACTCACGCCCATTGGCAGCGGCTACGTCAGCGTCCCCGAGAATACCGGCCCACGGCACCTGGCGTTTTCCAAGGACGGCAAATACCTGTATGTGGTCGGTGAAATGAGCGGCACGGTCACCGCGTTTGCCATCGATAACAACACCGGCGCACTGACGCAGATCGGCGTGGCCAACGGCATTCCCGAACGCTTGAATCTGGCCCACGGCGAAGTGCGCGATGCGCGCAACAATGACCTCAAGGACGACCCCACTCCCCGCATCTGGGCGGCAGACCTGCGGCTCTCGCCCGACGGCAAGCTGCTGTTCATGACCGAACGCACCAGCAGCTCGGTGTCGGCGTTCGCGGTGGATGCGGCGACAGGTGGCGTGCGTTATCTGGACAACTACCCGGTACAGGAGCAGCAGCCCCGCAACATCGCGTTCTCGCCGAACGGCAAATGGTTGCTGGTCACGGGAGAGAAAAGCGACAAGGTCGGCACCTATGCCATCGGCGCCAAGGGCGCGCTGAAACGTGTGGGTGAAGCGGTATCGGGCAAAGGGGCGTTGTGGATCGAGGTGTTGCAGACTTCGGTGGAATGAACCGGGGAATCATCGGTACGGGTTGCCCGGCCCAACTTTAGGAGCGAGTTTACTCGCGATGGTGGTTCGGGCGTTTGTTGAACTGGCCTTCAGTGCGTTTTCACACAGTCTGCGATGGCGGGTTTTTCGTTTTCGGCTTCCGCTCATGCCTGAGACTTCACCGTCTGCTTCGGCAACTCCCCGAATCGCTGCCGATAGTAATTGGCAAACCGCCCCACATGACCGAAGCCGAACTCCAGCGCCACCTCCGTCACGCTGCAGTGCGGGCGTGCCAGCAAGTATTCCCGGGCGGCCTCAAGGCGCAATCCACGCAAGCGATCCATCGGGCTCTGGCCGTATTCGCGCTGACACAGGGTGTTCAGGCTGCGAATGCTCACGCCGGCGGCAACCGCCAGTTCAGAAAGGCTGATGCCCTGGGCAAGATGCTCGCGCATGCAGGCATCGATTTTTTGCAGCTGCCGCGCAGGCTGACGCGGCGCCGGCGATGACTCCTGCGCAACACCACAGTGACTGAGCAGAAACAGCGGCAGGCTTTGCTCCAGGTGCTGCAACCAGCGTGAAGGCGCAGCGCCCGCCTCGCCCTCGGGCAAATGCTCGAGCAACTCGCTGACCAGACGAAACCAGCGCATCGCCAGCGGCCGTTGCAGGCGGCTGACCGGCGCCAAATCAAAGCCCTCCGGCAAATCATCACCCAGCGCCCTCTGCCCGGCGTCGAGCAATGTCCGCGGCAGTTTGAGGATCAACTGCTCGCAGCCCTCCTCCCACACCACCCGGGCCTGCTCACGCGGCGACAGGATCGCCACTTCCCCGGGGCTGACGCCATAGCCCATGCCGCCCGACTCCAGGGTAGCGCTGCCGCGCAGCGGCATCTGCACCAGGACGAAATCCTCGAACGGCTGCGGGCGGATTTCCACCTGGCCGCCATAGCGCAGTGCATACAGCTCGCAGCTCGCGACCTGGCCGCGATAGAACGCGGTATCGACGCCGCCCCGAGGCCAGTCCAGCTCATGTTCCACCAGCGCCTGCCCCATCAACCGCTGGGTTTCCTGGGCCGAGCGGCTGGTGAACACCGGCTCGCGGCACATCAGCGACAGGTTCAGGCCCACGCTGTTGGCGGTGGCCGCGTGTAAGGTCGTCATCTCACAACGACCGGTTGCGACGGGCTTCGCTGCGTTGCAAGGTCGCGCTGGGGGTTTCGTTGAACAGCTTGCGGTACTCGCTGGCGAACCGGCCCAGGTGCGAGAAGCCCCAGCACATGGCGATCACCGAGATGTTGCGCACCGACGCATCTTCGAGGATTTCCTGGCGCACGGCGCTCAGGCGAAATTTCTTCAGATAGGCCATGGGCGAGACGCCGAAGTGCTTGCGAAAGCCTTCGAACAGCTTGAAGCGCGACACACCGGCCGCCGCCTCGATGTCTTCCAGGTGAATGTCTTCGCGGGCGTTGCTTTCGATGAAGTCCTTGGCGCGCACCAGGTAATACGGCAGCTTGGCGCCCAGCTGGTCGCGCAGTTCGGCGCTGTAGTTGTTGGGCTGGGAAAGGATCAGGCCTTTGATCAGCGCGCTTTCGATATCGCGGGTGAAGAACACCTGATTGAACAGCTCCTGGCCGCGTTCCAGTTCGTCGATGTAGTAACGGGCCATCCGCCACCAGGAGGCCGAGGCGCCGTTGACCGCATCCATCACCGGTTCGAACTTCAGCGGCATTTCCAGCGGCCGTTGCAGCATGCCTTCCAGGGTCTGACGCATGGCCATGCGGGTGATCACCACGGAGATCTTGTGACAGTCACCGGCCATGCTCAGCGACTGCGTTTCGTGGGGGGTGATGATCAGCCCCTGATCCTGGTTGGAGTACAACCGGCGACCGTCCTTGAGCAGTTCCTGCTCGCCGCGAATCGGCAGGCTCAAGCTGTAGCAATTGAGGTGTTCGGCATCCTCGACGCCGATGGTCACGTCCGTGCCGTATTCCATCCGGCCCAGGGTCGTGGACATGGACTTGAACACATTGGCCTTGTGGTGAAACTGGATCCGGTTCGGCTGGCGGGTCTGCAGTACGTGCGGTCCGCAAATGCCGGCCATCCATGCACGGGCACCGGCCAGGTCGTAGCGATCTATACGGATATCTCGAAATTGGACAAGGTTTGGATCGGTCATATCAGTACACCCACGGCAAGGGACATCGACACGCTCTTCGGCGCGTATTTTCATTGGAGTTAGCAAGGGCTATGCCCAGCCGGCGCGAACAGGCGATATCCGCATTTTTCGGCTACGAATCGCAAACTATTTGGATATCGAGCGCGTTGTGCGGCACCACGGCGCACAACAACGGTGCCAAAAGTGGCCTATCCCCGGGAAAAACGCTACCCGGGACGTCACTTCAGCGCACAAACGCGCTCAACTCAAGGGCGGGGCGTTACCAAAATTTCCAAGTGTAGGTGGTGATCAGGCGGTTCTCGACCCAGTCATTGCCGTGGCTGAACTTGGAGACGACGTTGCCGGCCTCCACGCCCACACCCTTGAGCGGGCCGCTTTGCACCACGTAAGACAACACCACGTCGCGCTCCTGCTCCGCTGCCTGGCTCAGGTTGTCGCCGCGATCGATCGAGGTGCCCTTGAAGTAACGGGTCATGAAGTTCAGACCCGGCATGCCGAGGGCAGCGAAGTCATAGTCGTAACGGACCTGCCAGGATTTTTCGTTGGGCTTGATGAACCCCACCCGCGACCAGTTCACCAGGAACGGCTGCGGCACGTAACCGCCCAAGGTCGGGAAGTTGCTGTCGCCGAGCATGCGCTGATAGCCGACGCCGAACCGGTGCCCGCCCTTTTTAAGCGTGGTCATGGCGCCCCAGGAACGGTTGTCGATGTCGCCGTACAGCGCCTCGCCGTCCTCGCTGTTGTTGAAGTAACGCAGATCGGTCTTGAGCCCGTAGCCGTCGCCCAAATCCGCCAGATGGGTGATGCCCAGATAGTGTTGCTGGTAGATGTCTTCCAGTTGCGCGTAGAAGTAGCTGCCGGTCAGCGAGGGCGTGAAGGCATAGCTGGCACCGGCGAGGTTCATGCCGTCACTGCCGCGACGCACGCCGGAGCCGGTCTGCAGGTAGAGTTTTTCGTAGTTCGAAGAGTTACGCGCGCCGATCTCGGTCAGACGTCCCGCCGTCAGGGTCAGGCGATCGATGTCCTTGGATTCGAGCAAGGCACCGCGATAGGTCGTCACCAGTTGCCGCGAGTCGTCCATGATCACCACCGGCAGCAACGGCCGTAGCTCGCCGACTTTCAACTCGGTTTTCGAATAGCGCATTTTCAGCGTCACGCCGCCACGGCCGTATTCGTCGGCCTGCTCCTGACGGCTTTTGCTGTACGGAATGATGGTGTCATCACCACGCCCGCCACCGCCGTCCAGTCGAAAGGCGTACTGCGCCTCCGCATCGAGGCCGAACTGCAACGTGCCTTCGGTATAGCCGGAGGCGAAACGCAGGTCGAAGCCCTGGGTCCAGCTGCCCACTCGCGATTGCGGCGGGTTGTCCTCTTTGTAATCCCGATCGATGTAAAAGTTGCGCAGCCCCAGTGTCAGCTTGCTGTCGCTGACTACATCGGCCTGGGCCAACAATGGCGTCAAAAGACCTACTGTTTGAACTCCCCGAACTAACCACGCTTTATGCAACATATTATTTCTTTCCCCTGTCGCGTATATGGCAACACATAAATAGAAGGCACTTTCGGTACAGAACCAGAACCATCACTCATGGCAGTTTTCAGTGACCTGCAGCGAGACACTCTGACGGTGCTTCGGTTGAAATTAAGCCGTAACAAGTTCGTCATCGGCTATCCCGTTACTGAAGGACAAATAGCCGTTTGCTCAGCCACAGGATTGCGCACAAGCCAGTATTTACGGGCCTTTCATTGCCCCCAGCCGGATATCGGGGCTTATTTTCCGGATGGGTTTCCACTACTAATCGGATAGACCCTGTCGGCCACCCCGTCATTAAATGAAGACGTGAATTAGCCCATTGGCCGAGGACTGGGAAATGACAACTGCACGAAGTGTCGAACAGTGGAAAAGTTATATTGAAAGTTGCCTGGACTTTCGCCCGCAGGACGGTGTTTATCGCATTGCCCGCGATATGTTCACCGACCCGGAACTGTTCGATCTGGAAATGGAACTGATTTTCGAGAAGAACTGGATCTACGCCTGCCACGAAAGCGAGATCGCCAATAATCACGACTTCATGACCCTGCGTGCCGGCCGCCAGCCGCTGATCATCACCCGCGACGGCGAAGGCCGCCTCAACGCCCTGATCAACGCCTGCCAGCACCGTGGCACCACCCTCACCCGCGTCGGCAAGGGCAACCAGTCGACCTTCACCTGTCCCTTCCATGCCTGGTGCTACAAGAGCGACGGCCGCCTGGTGAAGGTCAAGGCGCCGGGTGAATACCCCGAAGGCTTCGACAAGGCCACCCGCGGCCTGAAAAAGGCCCGCATCGAAAGCTACAACGGCTTCGTTTTCGTCAGCCTCAATGTGGACGGCACCGACACCCTGGAAGACTTCCTGGGCGACGCCAAAGTGTTCTTCGACATGATGGTGGCGCAGTCGCCGACCGGTCAGCTCGAAGTGCTGCCGGGCAAGTCGGCCTACACCTATGACGGCAACTGGAAGTTGCAGAACGAGAACGGCCTGGACGGTTATCACGTCAGCACCGTGCACTACAACTACGTGGCCACCGTGCAGCACCGCCAGCAGGTCAACGCCGAGAAAGGCCTGACTGCCAGCGACACCCTGGACTACAGCAAGCTCGGCGCCGGCGACAAGGAAACCGACGACGGCTGGTTCGCCTTCCACAACGGTCACAGCGTGCTGTTCAGCGACATGCCCAACCCGGCCGTGCGCCCGGGCTACGCCAGCATCATGCCGCGTCTGGTCGAAGAGCACGGCCAGGGCAAGGCCGAATGGATGATGCACCGCCTGCGCAACCTCAACGTCTACCCGAGCATGTTTTTCCTCGACCAGATCAGCTCGCAGCTGCGGATCATCCGCCCGCTGGCCTGGAACAAGACCGAGATCAACAGCTTCTGCCTGGGCGTGGTCGGCGAGTCGGATGCCGATCGGGAAAACCGTATTCGCCAGTTCGAAGATTTCTTCAACGTGTCCGGCATGGGCACCCCCGATGACCTGGTGGAATTCCGTGAAGCCCAGCGCGGTTTCCAGGCCCGCCTGGAACGCTGGAGCGACATCTCCCGCGGCGAAGGCAAGTGGGTCGAAGGCCCTACCCGCAACAGCGAAACCATCGGCATTTCTCCGGCCCTGACCGGCACCGAGTTCACCCATGAAGGCCTGTACGTCAACCAGCACGCCAACTGGCAACGCTTCCTGCTCGAAGGCCTGGCGCGCAAGGCGGCCGAAGAACAACCGTTGAAACTGCGTGAGGTGTGAACATGAATCCGCAACTGCAATACCGCGTCGAGCAATTTCTCTACCGCAACGCCGAGGCCTGCGATGCCCAGGACTGGGACAGCTACCTGGACATGTTCAGCGACGACAGCGAGTTCCACCTGCCGCAGTGGGATTCGGAGCACGTCTACACCACCGACCCGAAAAAAGGCATGTCGCTGATCTACTACCCCAACCGTGGCGGCCTGGAAGACCGGGTGTTCCGCATCCGCACCGGCAAGGCCGCCTCGACCATCCCGATGCCGCGCACCCTGCACCTGATCAGCAATGTGCGTATCGCGCCGCTGGCGGACGATGAGCTGGAAGTGCGGGTCAACTGGAGCACCCAGTACTACCGCATGCAGACCGCCGAGCAGTTCTTCGGCCGCGCCACCTACCGCCTGCGCCCCGACGGCGAGAGCTGGAAGATCGCCCGCAAGCACGTGGTCCTGCTCAACGACACGATCAATTCCGTGCTCGATTTTTACCATCTCTGAACCCTGCGGATTAACGCTCATGACGTACAAGGTCGCCTTCAGTTTCGCCGACGGCAAAACACGCTTCTGCAATGTGCAGAACAACGAAATCCTGCTCGATGCGGCCCTGCGCAGCGGGATCAAGATTCCGCTGGATTGCCGCGAAGGGGTTTGCGCGACCTGCCAGGGCCGCTGTGAATCCGGGCAGTACACCCAGGACTACGTGGACGATGAAGCGCTGTCGGCCAGCGATCTGGCCGAGCGCAAGGTGCTGACCTGCCAGACCCGCGTGCAGTCGGATGCCGCCTTCTACTTCGACTTCGATTCCAGCCTCTGCGGCAGTAACGGTCCGAGCAGCCTGCAAGGCACCGTGAGCGAGGTGCGCCAGGTCTCGCCGACCACCGCCATCGTCCATGTCGAAGTGGGTGATGCGGGTGCGGCGCTGGACTACCTGCCGGGCCAGTACGCGCGCCTGCAGGTTCCGGGCACCGAGCATCGGCGTTCGTATTCCTTCGCCTGCGCGCCGGGCAGCAGCAACCTGCAGTTCCTGATTCGCCTGCTGCCCAGCGGCGTGATGACCGACTACGTGCGCGATCGCTGTCAGGTCGGCGACGTGATCCACATGGAGGCGCCGCTGGGGGCCTTCTACCTGCGCCACATCGACCGCCCGCTGGTGATGGTCGCCGGCGGCACCGGGCTGTCGGCGTTCCTGGGCATGCTCGACCAGATCGCCGAACGCGGCGGCTGCGGTCATCCGGTGCATCTGTATTACGGCGTGCGCGAAGCCGCGGACCTGTGCGAGGTCGCGCGCATCGAGGCCTACGCCGCACGCATCCCGGGCTTCCGATTCACCCCCGTGGTCAGCAACCCCGACCCCGACTGGCCGGGCAAGACCGGCTACATCGCCGAACACCTGGAACTGGCCGAACTGCGTGACCAGCCCGTCGACCTGTACCTGTGCGGTCCGCCGCCGATGGTCGAGTCGATCAAGGACTGGCGCCAGCAACATGGCCTGGAGCAAAGCCGCCTGTACCTGGAGAAATTCACCGAAAGCAACAGCTGATGCAGCACCCCATAACAACAATCAATCGGCCCGTCCGAACACAGAACACTGCCCTCATCGATATCCACCGTGCTCTGGCACGACCTACTTCATAGGCCGCCTCATGAAAAACCTGGTATTGCGTGCATGTCTGGCAACCTCCCTCTGTGCAGCGATCGCTGCCCAGGCTGCGGAGCCTGTCCGAATCGGCTTCATCACCACCCTTTCCACGCCCGCCGGCTACCTGGGCGAAGACTCGCGCGACGGCTTCCAGCTGGCGATCGACCAGGAAGGCGGCAAGCTGGGTGGCGTGCCAGTGCAACTGATCGTCGAGGACGACGGCCTGCAACCGGCCAAGGCCAAGCAGATCGCCGACCGCATGAGCCTGGACGGCGTCTCGCTGTACACCGGGGTGATCTTTTCCAACGTGCTGGCGGCGGTGATCAACACCGCCACCAAGGACGGTTTCTACGTCAGCAACAACACCGCGCCTTCGACCCTGGCCGGTGAGAAATGCATGGCCAACTACTTCGTCGGTTCCTACCAGAACGACACCCCGCACGAGATGGCCGGTGTCGCCGCCAACGAGCTGGGCTACAAAAAGATGGTGATCCTGGCGCCCAACTATCAGGGTGGCCGCGATGCACTGGCCGGCTTCAAGCGCACCTTCAAGGGCGAAGTGACCGAGATCTACACCAAGCTCAACCAGCTGGACTTCTCGGTGGAACTGGCCCGCGTGCGGGCGCTGGCGCCGGATGCGATCTTCCAGTTCCACCCGGGCGGTGGCGGCATCAACTTCGCCAAGCAGTACGGCGGTTCGGGCCTGTCGGCGCAGATCCCGATGGTGGTGCCGGTGTTCTCCATGGATGAACGCATGCTCGCCGCCACCGGCGATGTGGCCAAAGGCACCAACGTGGTCACTCTGTGGAACCCGCAATCGGACAACCCGGCCAACCAGGCCTTCGTCAAAGCCTTCACCGAGAAGTACAAGCGCACCCCGACGGTGTATGCCGCCCAGACCTACGACACGGCACGGCTGATTGGAGCGGCCTTGAAAACTTCGCAAGGCAACCTGAAAGACCAGGCGGCGTTCCGCGACGCGATGAAGAACGTCAAGTTCGACTCCATCCGTGGCGACTTCAGCTTCGCGCAAAACCAGCACCCGGTGATCGACTGGTACCTGCTGCAAGTGCAGGCCGGCGCCGACGGCAAGCTGGTGGAAGTGCCGATCAAGACCCTGGCGACCCGTCACGTCGACAGCTACGCGGCTCAATGCTCGATTTGACCGATACCTGACTGTAGGAGCGGACCGGTCGGCCGCCACAGAACCTGTAGCAGGCTTCGCCAGCTGCTACAGGGACCGTGGTTTGGCTTGACTGAGTGGAATTCAGGCTTGCCCGCGAAGAGGGAGTTTCAGGCGACATCGATGTTGGATGTGCCGGCCCTTTCGCGGGCAAGCCTCGCTCCTACAGGGGTCTTGAATGGATGAGGAACGCTGAAATGCTATTGCTCGAACAGATTCTCAATGGCCTGCAATACAGCGCCCTGCTGTTTCTGCTGGCCTCAGGCCTGACCCTGATTTTCGGCATCATGGGCGTGATCAACCTCGCCCACGGTGCCTTTTACATGGTCGGTGCGTTCTGCGCCGCCTACACCGCCATGTCCACCGGTTCGTTCTGGCTCGGTGGCTTGGCTGCGCTGATCGGCTCGGCCTGTTACGGCGCGCTGATCGAAACCTCGATCATGCGACGCCTCTACAAACGCGATCATCTGGACCAGGTGCTGGCGACCCTGGCCGTGGTGTTTTTCAGCAACGAACTGCTGACCCTGATCTTCGGTCGCAGCCCGCCGGCGATGCCCACCCCCGAGTGGTACTCAAGCTTTGTCGAAGTGCTGCCGGGGCTGATGTACCCGGTCAGCCGCTTGCTGTTCATCGGTACCGGATTGCTGGTGGCGGTGGGCATGTGGCTGCTGATCAATCACACGCGCCTGGGCATGCTGATCCGTGCCGGTGCCGATGACCATGAGATGGTCGGCGCGCTGGGCGTCAACATCGCTCGCCTGTACACCCTGGTGTTCGTCTTCGGTTGCGTGCTGTGCGGTCTGGCCGGGTTCATGGCGGCGCCGCTGCTGTCGGTGGAGATCGGCATGGGCGAGAAGATCCTGATCACCACCTTCGTGGTCATCGTCGTCGGCGGTGTCGGCTCGGTGCGCGGCGCGCTGGTGGGGGCCTTGCTGATCGGCATGGTCGACAGCCTGGGCCGCGCCTACATTCCGCCGCTGCTGGATCAACTGCTGCCCAGCGAAACCAGCGGCACTCTGAGCGCCGGGCTGATTTCCGCCAGCGCCTACATCGTCATGGCCCTGGTGCTGCTGGTGCGTCCGCGCGGCCTGCTGCCGGCCCGTGCCTGAGGAGAACGTCATGTCACCACGCCTCATCATCGACCTCGCGTGCCTGGCGACTTTCGCCTGCATGCCGCTATTGGCCCATTGGCTTCACGAGCCCTATCTGGTCAGCTTCTTCACCCGCCTTGCCATCTACGGCATGGCAGCCATCAGCCTGGACCTGCTGATCGGCTACGGCGCCATGGTCAGCTTCGGCCATGCCGCGTTCTTCGGCCTGGGCGGCTACATCGTCGGCGTCGTCGCCTTCCACACCTCGCAAGGCATGCCACTGTGGGGTTGGGACGGCAGCAACAGCGCGCTGGTGGTGTGGCCGCTGGCCCTGCTGGTGTGCGCGCTGTTCTCGCTGCTGGTGGGTTACCTGTCGCTGCGCACCAGTGGCGTGCAGTTCATCATGATCACCCTCGCCTTCGGCCAGATGCTTTACTTCGTGCTCGGCTCGCTGTCGCTGTACGGTGGCGACGACGGTATCCTGCTCAACGAGCGCAATACCTTGGGCGCCCTGAACCTGGGGGACGCCAACCACTTCTACTACCTGTGCGTGGCCTTGTTGGCCGGCTGGCTGCTGCTGTGCCGGCGGCTGGTCAATTCGCGGTTCGGCTTCGTGTTGCGCGGGCTCAAGCAGAGCGAGCGGCGCAGTGTCAGCCTGGGCCTCAAACCCTTGCGCTATCGCCTGACAGCCTTCGTGATCGCCGGCACCGGCGGTGGCCTGGCGGGGATTCTGTGGGCCAACTACGCGCTGTTCGTCAGCCCCGACATGGGCGCCTGGCACAAGTCCGGCGAATTGATGGCGATGGTGATCCTTGGCGGCGTCGGCACCCTGCTCGGCCCATTGCTCGGCGCGGCCACCTACCTGGGCCTGGAGCAGGTGCTGAGCCAGTGGACCGAACACTGGATGCTGATCTTCGGACCACTGCTGTTGCTGGTGGTGCTGTTCGGCAAGAAAGGCGTCTACGGCTTGCTGCTGAGCCTGTTGCAGCGCAAACCGAAGATCGTCGCCATCCCGTCGAACGCCGCCGTGGAGGCCCGCCCATGAGCGCACAACTGTCGATTCGCGATCTGCACAAGGCCTTCGGCGCGGTGAAGGCCACCAACGGCGCCAGCCTCGAACTGGCCAAGGGCGAACTGCACGCCATCATCGGCCCGAACGGCGCCGGCAAGTCCACGCTGATCGCGCAGATCGCCGGGGAGATTTTTCCCGACCGCGGCCAGATTCACTTCGACGGCCAGGACATCACCCGCGTGCCGGCCTGGCAGCGCCCTCGCCTGGGCCTGGCGCGGGCGTTTCAGGTCAGCCAGCTGTACACCGAATTCACCCTGCGGGAGAACGTCGCCCTGGCCATCGCCGCCCGCGAAGGCAAGGCGTTCGGCATGTGGCGCCCGTTGAGCCGCGACACCCGCCTGCTGGAGCCGGCCCTGGGTTACTTGCAGCAAGTGGGCCTGGGCCCGCGCGCGCAAGACCCGGTGCACGAGCTGTCCCACGGCGAACGGCGCCAGCTGGAAATCGCCCTGGCACTGGCGCAGGAGGCCTCGGTGCTGCTGCTCGATGAGCCGATGGCCGGGATGGGGGCCGACGAGTCGGCGCGCATGACCGAACTGCTGCACAGCCTCAAGGGCCGCTACGCGATCCTTTTGGTGGAGCACGACATGGACGCGGTGTTCGCCCTCGCCGACCGCATCACCGTGCTGGTCTACGGCCAGACCGTACTGACCGGCAGCGTCGAACATGTGCGCAACGACCCGCAGGTGCGGGCCGCTTACCTGGGAGAAGAACATGCTTGAAGTTCAGGGTTTGAAAGCGGGCTATGGCTTGAGCCAGGTGTTGTTCGACATGCACCTGAGCATCGAACAGGGCCAGGTGGTGTCGCTGATCGGCCGCAACGGCATGGGCAAGACCACCACGGTCAAGTCGATCATGGGTCTGCTCAAGCCCAGCGCCGGCAGCATCCGCATCAACGGCACGGAAATGCGCGGCGCGGCGCCCTATCGCATCGCCAAGGCGGGCCTGGGATTAGTGCCGGAAGGTCGCCGGGCCTTCGGCACCCTGAGCGTGCGGGAAAACCTGCTGGCCACCGCCACCAAGGGCAAGTGGAATCTGGAACGCGTCTATGACCTGTTCCCGCGTTTGCTCGAGCGTCAGGACCAGCTGTCGCGCACCCTGTCCGGCGGCGAACAACAGATGCTGGTGGTCGGTCGCGCGTTGCTGACCAATCCCAGCCTGTTGATTCTCGACGAGGCCACCGAAGGCCTGGCGCCGATCATTCGCGAGCAAATCTGGAGTTGCCTGGCGACCCTCAAGGCCGAGGGCGAGACGATTCTGGTGATCGACAAGAACCTCAAGGAAATGGCGCGGGTGGTCGACCGTCACCACATCATCGAGAAGGGTCGGCAGGTCTGGGACGGCACGCCGCAAGAGCTGGCGGCGCAGCCGGAACTGTCGCAACGCTACCTGGGAGTGTGAGCCGCCATGGACCTGAATCAGGCTTACAACAACGTGGCGGCGGTGGGCAATTTCCCGCAGATCATGCAGGGCTTTCGCCAGCGCAGCGCCGAGACCTATGCCCGCCACGCCTGGCAGCGAGACGTGGCCTACGGCAACGCCCTGCGCGAACGCTTCGACTGGTACGCCCAGGAGACTGCCGGCGCGCCGACCCTGCTGTTCATCCACGGTGGTTACTGGCAGGCCTCGGACAAGGACGACTACGCCTTCATCGCCGAGGGCCTGATCGGGGCCGGCTTCAATGTCGGCCTGCTGGAGTACACCCTGGCGCCTGAGGCAAGCATGAGCACCATCGTCGGCCAGATCGGCAAGGCGCTGGACTATTTATTGGCGCACCGCGAAGCCTTCAACATCGGCCCACAGGTGGTGCTCTGCGGGCACTCGGCGGGCGGCCATCTGACCGCGCTGCATCGCCGGCATCCGCTGGTGTCCCTGGCCATGCCGATCAGCGGCCTGATGGAGCTCGAACCCATCAGCCGCTGCTGGCTGAACGACAAGTTGCAGCTGAGCGCAGAAGAGATCCGCCGCTACAGCCCGCAACGGCTGATCGGCGATGGCGCGCCGTTGCTGGTGACGGTGGGCGGGGATGAGTTGCCGGAGTTGATCCGGCATTCGCGTGAGTACGCCGCTGCCTGTCGCGAGGCTGGGCAGGCGGTGAGTTTGATCGAGGTTGCGGGGTGTCATCATTTTGCGGTGCTGGATGATCTGGCCAAATCCGATGGCGAGCACCTGCGCGCACTGCTGAAACACATCTCCCTGTAGGAGCGAGCTTGCTCGCGATGGACGCTGGGACACCGCGGGGTATCAGGTTTCCCGCGTTATCGTTGATGTCCATCGCGAGCAAGCTCGCTCCTACAGGGAACGGTGTTTAACAAAAGTGAAATCACTCTCGCCAGATCTGGCTACCACTTTGCCGTTTGCGGCTTTTTTGCCCCTCCCCGCCTTCATACAGTGACTGCGTATCCAGACAGGAATTGCGTATGTCCAGCCTCTCGCTCAGGGTCCGACGGACCGAGCTTCTGACCCCCAGAATCCGCCGCGTGCTGCTGGTCTCCAGCAACGCCGCGCCACTGCCGGGCTTCACCGCCGGCGCGCATCTCGAACTGCATGTGCCTGGCAGTCGCGTCCAACGCCGGGCCTATTCGCTGGTCAACCTGCCCGACGGCGAGCACTACGAAATCGCCGTGCAGCTCGAAGACGCAAGTACCGGCGGATCGCGTTGGGTGCACTCACTCAAGGAGGGCGATGAGCTGCTGGCCGATGCGCCGCGCAACCACTTTCCCCTGAACGAAAACACCGAGCATGCACTGCTGATCGCCGGCGGTATCGGCATCACGCCGATGCTCGGCATGGCCCGCGCGCTGCAGGCGGCGGGCAAGCCCTTCACCCTGCATTACGCCGGTCGCGATGAAGCGCAGATGGCCTATCTGCAAGAGGCCCGCGCCTGCCAGGACAACCACTGCTGGATCAGCGGCGGCGACCCGCAAAAACGCTTCCCGGCGGCCACGATTCTGGCCGCGCCAAGGCCCGGCCTGCACCTCTACATCTGCGGCCCGGGCGCCATGCTCAACAGCGTGCTGAGCTGCGCCCGCGAGCTGGGTTGGCCAGAAGATCACCTGCATTACGAACTGTTCAGCGGCGCCCTGGAAATGGCCGGCGACCAGGGCTTCGAAGTGCATCTGCGCGAAACCGGCGTGAGCCTGCAAGTGGCCGCCGGGCAAAGCGTGCTGGACGCCATGCTCGAGGCCGGCCTGGACCCGATGTTCGATTGCCGCCGGGGTGACTGCGGGGTGTGCGTCGCCCAGGTCATCGACGGCCAGCCTGACCACCGCGACATCTGCCTGTCGGAGCGCGACCGCGCCGGCGGCAGTTTCTGTACCTGCGTCTCCCGTGCCAGCAGCGCGCTGCTGGTGCTCGATCTGTGACAAGCCGAGGACATCCCGTGATACCGACCAACGATCAAATCGCTGCCTTGATCCGCGAGGACAGCGTGCACAAGAGCGTCTACACCGACCCGACCCTGTTCAAGCTGGAGATGGAACGCATCTACGGCAATGCCTGGATCTATGTCGGCCACGAAAGCCAGGTGAAGACCCCCGGCGACTACCACACCACGCGCATCGGCGATCAGGACGTGATCATGGTGCGCGGCGCCAACCAGCAGGTCAGCGTGCTGTACAACCGCTGCCCGCACAAAGGTGCCAAGCTGGTGGCGGACGGCGACGGCAGTGTCGGCAAGTTCTTCCGCTGCCCGTATCACGCCTGGACGTTCAAGCTCGACGGCCAGCACCTGTCGGCGCCACTCAAGAGCGGTTTCGAGGGCACCTGCTACGACCCCAAACACCCGGACTTTTCCATGGTCAGCGTCGCCCGCGTCGAGAGCTATCGCGGCTTCGTGTTCGCCAGCCAGGCCGCGTTCGGTCCGGACCTGAAGACCTTCCTCGGTGGCGTCATCACTTCCATCGACAACCTCTGCGACCGCTCGCCAGTCGGCGAAGTCGAGGTGGCGGGCGGCATCTTCCGCGTCCAGCAGCGCTCGAACTGGAAGGTGTTCTACGAGAACCTGCACGACACCATGCACGCCCGCGTGACCCACGAATCCTCGGTGGACGCCGCCCGTGGCGAAGCCGAAGCCATCGGTGAAATGCCTTTCGAACTGCTGATCATGGACGGCAACGGCGAGCCCTACGACTTCTGGGAAAAGCTCGAACTGCGCGCCTACCACAACGGCCACGGCTACATGGAAGCGATCTTCGACCCGGCGGCGGCCGAGCGCGACGAGGTTTCCCGCGCCCACTTCGAATGCCTGAGCCAGGCCTACGGCGAACAACGCGCCAAGGAGATCCTGGGGATGAACCGCCATAACACGGTGATCTACGGCAGCGGTTCGCCGCACACGGTGTTCATGCAGTTCCGGGTGATCCGCCCCATCGCCGTGGACCAGACCATGGTCGAGATCCAGACCTTCCGCTGCAAGGGCGCGCCAGATGCGGTGTTCGACCGTGCGCTGACCTACGCCAACGTCATCAACTCACCCTCCTCCAACGTCATGCCCGACGATGTCGAGGTCTATGCTCGTTGCCAGGAAGGCAACATGACCCGCGGTGGCGAGTGGATCAGCATGCACCGCTACGTCGGCACCGATAAGCCGCTGGAGGACGGCGCGGTGTCCACCAACGGCACCAGCGAACTGCCGATGCGCAACCAGTTCGCCGCCTGGAAACAGTTCATGACCGCCACCCTGATCGCAAAGGAGAGCACCCATGCTGCTTGACCGCCGAATCGACGTCGACACCCGCCAGCTGACTCCCGCCCAGGTTCCGGTGGAGACCCTGCGCCAGATCGAACAGTTCCTGTACCAGGAGGCGCGCCTGCTGGACGAGCGACGCTTCTGGGAGTGGGACAGGCTGTTCACCGACACCGGCATGTACTGGGTGCCGCACAAGCACGAGCAGGCCAACCCGTTCGACCACATCTCGCTGTTCTGGGAAAACCGCATGCTGCGCGAGGTGCGCATTCGCCGGGTGGAAAACGCGCGCAACTGGTCCCAGCAACCGCAGACCCAGACCGCACACCTGGTCGGCAACGTGATGGTCGAAGGACTGGACGCCCAGGGCCTGCTGGTGGTCAGCGCCAGCTTCCAGTACAGCGAATGGCGCCTGGAGCAACGCCAGCTCGCCGGTCGCTACACCTACAAGCTGGTGGCCCAGGAAGCGGGCGGCTGGAAGATCCAGCTCAAGCGCGTGGACCTGATCAACTGCAACGACGTGTTCGCCAACCTCGAGGTGTTCGTGTGATGGGCGCGCCGGTGGTGATCGCCCTGCACTATCAGAACGACGTGTTGCATCCGCAGGGAAAGATTCGTGTCGGGCTGGGGGCTGAAGACGGCGCGCGTGCTGCTTTGCTCGATGCCGCCGGCCGGCTGTTGGCCGGTGCGCGGAGCAAGGGTTGGCCGATCGTCCATGTGCGCGTGGCCTTTCGCCCGGACTATGCCGATCTGATCCGGAACGCGCCGATCCTGCGCAATGTCGCGGCCATCGGCGCGGCTCGGGAAGGCAGTTGGGGCGCGGAGTTTTTCAGCGACCTGGCTCCGCTGGGCAGCAGCCTGGAGTTCGTCGTCACCCACAACCGCATCAATGCTTTCTACGGCTCGCCGCTGGAGACCCTGGTGCGCCGGTTCAACCCCACACAGCTGGTGATCGCCGGCGTGGCGACCCACTCGGTGGTGGAGAGCACGGTGCGCCATGCGGTGGATTGCGGTTTCGAAGTGACGGTAGCGGCCGACGCCTGCGCCAGTGCCGACAGCGGCGTCCATTCGGCCTCGCTGGCGAGCATGGCGTTGATCGCGCGGATCACTGACGTCAGGCAAGCATTGGAGGAATCGGCATGATGCTCGAAGGCAAGGTGGCGATTGTCACCGGCAGCACCCAGGGACTGGGCCTGGACATCGCCCGGCAACTGCTGGCCGAAGGTGCGCAGGTGATGCTGGTCGGGCGCAACGCCGACAGCGGTGAGGCGCTGGCGCAGACGTTGGGTTGCGGTTTTTCGGCTTGCGACGTGGAGTGCGACGAAGACATCGACGCCTGCATCGCCGCAACCCTGGATCGCTTCGGCAGGCTCGACATTCTGGTCAACAACGCGTGCCTGTACGCCGACCAGGGGCTGGCATCGAGTCGCGAACAATGGTTGAAAACCCTCAACGTCAATCTGGTGTCCGCGGCGATCTTTACCCAGAAGGTCGCCGTGCATCTGCCCAGCGGCGGCGTGGTGATCAACATCGGCAGCACCGGCGGCAAATTCGGTGCGGCCGGGCGAGCGCTCTACCCCGCCTCCAAGGCCGGCATCCTGCAACTGACGAAAAACCTGGCCATGACCCTGGCCCCGGAGCAGATCCGCGTGCTCAGCGTCTCCCCGGCCTGGACCTGGTCGCCCAGCGTCGCCGACTTCAGTGACAACGACCCGCAACTGGCCGACCGCGTCGGCGCGCCCTTCCATCCCCTCGGACGCATCGGCCGCGGCCATGAGATCGGCAACGTCGTGGCCTTCCTCTGCAGCCCCGGCGCCGGCTGGATGACCGGTGTCGACGTGCCGGTGGACGGCGGCTTTTCGATTCTCGGCCCGGACCGTGGCGTGTCGCCGCGGATCTGGTTTCAGCAATACCGTGACAGCCAATAAAACCTGATAACCGAATGAGGTAGATGACATGGGCAAGATGATTGAAATCCGGGCAACGGACAGCAATGCCACGTTCAGCGGTTACCTGGCCCTGCCGGCCAGCGGCAAGGGCCCCGGCGTGGTGATCGGCCAGGAGATTTTCGGGGTTAATGCCAACATGCGCGCGGTGGCCGATTTCTACGCCGAGGAAGGCTATGTGGCGCTGGTGCCGGACCTGTTCTGGCGCCTGCAACCGGACATCGATCTGGGCTATAGCGAAGCGGATTTTGCCGTGGCCATCGACCTGTTCCAGCGCCTGGACGTGGACAAGGCCGTCACCGACATCGACGCCAGCCTCAAGGCCCTGCGCGCGCTGCCCGAGGTCGAGGGTGCGGGCCTTGGCTACGTCGGTTTCTGCATGGGCGGCAAGCTGGCCTGGCTGACCGCGACCCGCACCGATGTGGCCTGTTCGGTCGGCTACTACGGCATGGGCATCGAACAGCTGCTGCACGAATCGGAAAACCTCAAGGGGCGCCTGGTCCTGCACTTCGCCGAAAACGATGTGTACTGCGACGCCGCTGCCCGCAGCCAGATCAGCACGCATCTGGCCGGTCACGACAAGGCCGAAATCTATGTCTATCCGGGCGTCGACCACGCCTTTGCCCGGGCCGGTGGCATGCATTACGACAAGCCGGCCTCGCTGATGGCCCACGAACGCAGCATCGCTGCCCTCAAGCGCGAGATCGGCCCGCACTTCAACCTGTCGGCCCTGTGGGAAGAACACATCCGCCACGAGTTCGACACTCGCGATGTGCCCGCGACCATGGCAACCATGGTTGCCGAACCCTACGTCAACCACATTCCGACCATGACCGGCGGCGTCGGCGCCAAGGAACTGAGCCGCTTCTACCAACACCATTTCGTCCACGGCAACCCGCCGGACATGAAGCTCATCCCGATCTCGCGCACCATCGGCGCCCTGCAGATCGTCGATGAATTCATCATGTGTTTCACCCACAGCACCGAGATCGACTGGATGCTGCCCAACGTCGCGCCGACCGGCAAATACGTGGAAATTCCGATGCTGGGGGTGATCAAGTTCCGCGGCGACAAGCTCTACCACGAGCACATTTACTGGGACCAGGCCAGCGTGCTGGTGCAGATCGGCTTGCTGAACCCCGAGGGCTTGCCGGTGGCCGGAGTGGAAACCGCGAGAAAGCTGCTGGACGAACAGCTGCCCTCCAACACCTTGATGGGGCGCTGGGCGCAAAGCGGGGAATAACGGCGCAAAAGAAAAAGGCCGATCTGTCTCTCGACGGATCGGCCTTTTTTCATTCGTCTCAAACGTCAGACGTGTTCACTGCTTTTCGCATGGTGCGCGCGCGGCTCACCGTGACCGTGGTCTTCCACCTCGATCACCTGCACTTCCTTGCCGTCGCAGTCATGCAGTTTGCCTTCGCGGAAGTAATCCCCTTCGCGCAACGCCGCCAGGTCCTGATAACGAATGACCCGCTCGGTGCCTGCCGCGAACACCGACTGCTGATCGGAGTTACCAGCGGTCATGTGGTTGAAGGCCAGGTTCAACACGATCGCCATGATGGCCGAGGAGCTGATGCCCGAGTGGAAAATCGTCGCGAACCAGCTTGGGAAATGCTCGTAGAAGTTCGGCGCGGCGATCGGGATCATGCCGAAGCCGATGGACGTGGCGACGATGATCAGGTTGACGTTGTTGCGGTAGTCGACCTTGGACAGCGTGCGAATGCCGCTGGCGGCCACGGTGCCGAACAGCACGATGCCGGCACCGCCGAGCACGGAGGTCGGTACGGCGGCGATGACCCGGCCCATGAAAGGCAGCAGGCCGAGAATCACCAGGAACAGACCGCCGGTGGCGACCACGTAACGGCTCTTGATGCCGGTCACCGCCACCAGGCCGACGTTCTGGGCGAAGGCGCTCTGGGTGAAGGAGCCGAAGATCGGCGCGATCATGCTCGACAGCATGTCCGCACGCAGGCCGTTACCCAGACGCTTGGAGTCGACCTTGGTCTCGATGATTTCACCGACCGCCAGAATGTCCGCCGAGGTTTCCACCAGGGTCACCATGACCACGATGCACATCGACAGGATCGCCGCGAAATGGAAGGTCGGCATGCCGAAGTGGAACGGCGTGGGGAAACCGAACATCGGGCCCTGGGCGACAGCCGAGAAGTCCGCCATGCCGAGGAACACCGCGACGATGGTGCCGATCACCATGGCCAGCAGGATCGACAGGCGGGAGATGGTCGCGCTGCCGATCTTGCTCAGGAACAGCACCAGCACCAGGGTCATCGCCGCCAGGCCGATGTTGGCCATGCTGCCGAATTCCGGGGAGTGGCTATTGCCACCCATGGCCCAGCGCGCCGCCACCGGCATCAAGGTCAGGCCGATGGTGGTGATCACGATACCCGTGACCAGCGGAGGAAAGAATTTGGTGATCCTTGAGAACACCGGCGTGATCAGCAGGCCGATCAGCGACGCCGCTATCACCGCCCCCAGAATCGCCTGGAAGCCGCCCTCCCCGCCCGTGCTGACAATCGCCACCATGGTCGCGACGCCAGAGAACGAAACGCCCTGTACCAGCGGCAACTGACAGCCGAAAAACGGTAGACCCAGGGTTTGCAGCAACGTGGCCAGCCCCCCCGCAAACAATGAAGCAGCAATCAACAAACCAATGTCCGCCGGCGACAGCCCGGCAGCCTGACCAATGATCAAAGGCACCGCGACGATGCCACCGTACATGGTCAGAACATGTTGCAGGCCGTAAGCCATATTCGCGCCGATCCCAAGATTTTCGTCTTCGGGCCGTTGGTGTGAAACATGGGGCGTTTTCATGTTAGGGGGTTCCCTGGTTTTTGTTATGCGCACACTGTATTCAAGATCCGGGACAAAAGTCTATAGAGTTGTATACAACTTGCCCGTCAAGTTATGAACGGTCAGTCATGCAGACTGTGTGCCATTACCTTCAAACCTCGAAATACATCCATCCGGCCCATTTTCCTCTGCCCGCTAGGCTTTTGAGTTCGCGACGACCATCGGTTGTGGTCGCTCTCTTTCATATACATATAAAGTATGCATAATTAAGTCATTCGAGATTCAGTTTCACAAGGCGAAGAACGCGGCCAACAAACTCAAGCATCACGGGATCAGCCTGGCCGAGACGGAACCCGTGTTCCATGACGAACGCGCCCTCACCTTCCAGGACGATGATCATGATAAGCCGCGCTGGATCACCATGGGGCTTGATGGCAAGGGGCGTTTGCTGGTGGTTGCCTACACCTGGCGTGATCCGAATTTCGTACGAATTATTTCCGCGCGTCGCGCCAGTAAAAATGAGCGCCGCCAGTATCAGGAGGCTTGAACCATGAAAGACGAGTACGACTTCAGCCACGCCAAGCGCGGAGCCGTCGCTTCAAGCAAAGGCAAAACCCGAATCACCATCATGCTCGACGATGTCGTCATCGAAGCCGCGCGAGCGCTGGCGGAAAGCGAGGGATATGGCTATCAGACGGCAATCAACAACACCCTGCGCCGGGCGCTGCTGACCGATCCGCGCAAGTCGGCAGAGCCGGATGCTGCCGAGCACTTGAAGAAGGGCATCACCACTTCCGAGTTGAAGGCCCTGGAGAAAAAACTTTCGCAAGTGCTGCGGGAAATCCATCGCCTGATGGAGCCTGAAGCGCAACCCTAGGCGGGCACGAAAAAGGGGCAGATTGATTCAATCTGCCCCTTTTTTGTATCCACGATCAGGCGTTACTGCGACTGAATCAAGCGTTCGAGAGTCTGGATCAGCGTTGGGTGGTTGGGCACCCGGATGCCGAATTCGCTCTCCAGCAGATCGATCAATGTCTGCACATCGGCCACCTCCCGGCGCTCGCTGTCCTGGCCCATGCGATGGATCGCGAAACTGCCGTTGTTCAGTGTGCGGCGCCAGCCTTCCCCGGTGCGCGCCACCATGAGTTGCCGGGTGAAGGATGAGTCGGGATGGGTCGAGACGTACCAGTTGCCGACGGTGTAATCGATGGCTTCCTGGCGTTGCAGGTCGAAGATGTACATCTGCCGCCACTCGTCCCCGACCTTGGCGCGCAGGGTGTAGCCATCGGCATGTTGCTCGATGCGATAGGGTTCATGGGGCGTGGGTTGTTCTTCGCGGCTATCGAGCAGCAACGGCGCGGTGGGCACCATGCCGCCGAAACCGACATCGCTGATGTAGCGCACACCGTCCAGGGTCACCAGGTTCAAGCGATGGGTGCGCGCGGGCCAGGCGCCTTCGGGCTGGCCGATGACCACGCGGCCGCTGATGCCCCGGGCGTCGAAGCCCAGCTCCTGAAGCAGCGTCAGGTACAGATTGTTGAGTTCGTAGCAGTAGCCGCCGCGCCCGCCGTGCAGGACTTTGCGTTCGATCGAAGGCAAGTCGATCAGCACCGGTTCGCCGGACAACGTGGTGAGGTTTTCAAACGGGAAAGCGCCGGTGTGGCGCAGTTGCAGCAGGCGCAGGGTTTCCAGGGTCGGCGCCGGGGGCGCGTCGAAGCCCAGGCGTTGCAGGTACAGCGCCGGGTTGCTCAGGCGTGGCTCGCTCATCGTTCAGTCCTTTTGCACGCAAGTCGCGGATCGTTCCGCCAATGGGCGCTATGTATAAAGGATGAACCGCTGCCGCTGACAATTGATTTAGCCAATCGCCCGGGGTGTCGCTTCAGCGGCGCTTGCGCGAGCCCAACTCGATCCAGGTCGGCGCATGATCGCTGGCGTGCTCTTCGTTGCGCACCCAGGCATCGACGCCCGCGTTCTGCAGGTAAGGGCTCGACGCCGGGTTGAGCAGCAGGTGATCGATACGCAGCCCGGAGTTCTTTTGCCAGTGCTGACGGAAGTAATCCCAGAAGGTGTAGATCCGTTCCTCCGGGTAGAGGTGACGCAAGGCGTCGGTCCAGCCCTGGTCGAGCAGGCGCTGGTAGCACTCGCGGCTCTCCGGTTGCAGCAAGGCATCCTTGAGCCAGGAACGCGGGTTGTAGATATCCAGGTCGGTGGGCACCACGTTGTAGTCACCGGCCAGAATCACCGGGTGCTCGCTGCCTTGCAGTGTTTGCGCGTGGCGGATCAGCCGTTCGAACCACGCTAGCTTGTAATCGAATTTCGGCCCGGGCTGCGGGTTGCCGTTGGGCAAGTACAGGCAGCCGACGAGCACACCGTGCACCGCCGCTTCCAGGTAGCGACTGTGGCTGTCGCTGTCATCGCCCGGCAGACCTCGCCGGCTCTCCAGCGGCTGCGCGTCACGGGCCAGGATCGCCACGCCGTTCCACGACGCCTGCCCCTGCCAGATCGCGCCGTAGCCGATGGCCTCGAGTTCTGCGGCGGGGAACGCGGTGTCGACCGACTTGAGCTCCTGCAAACAGGCGATATCCGGTTTCTCGCGTTCGAGCCACGCCAGCAGGTTCGGCAACCGGGCGCGCATGCCGTTGACGTTGAAGGTCGCGATCTTCAGCTTTTTCATGGCCCCGATCCGTTTGGCTGGGTGTCCAGTTGTGACCGTTTTGCTGGCGGGGGGTTGCGTCGGTGAACACAGGTGCGGCGTTATGAACGCCCATCCCTCTCTCCCACAGGTGGATTGAGGTTGATCACATACTCTGTGTACGACGCAGATCCTTTGTGGCAGCGAGCCTGCTCACGATAGCGGTAGTCCCTTCAATATTGATGCCGCCTGACCCGACGCCTTCGCGAGCAAGCCCGCTCACACAGGTAATTGTGTCTTCCCTCAGGTTATGCGGTGGTGCAAGAACCGATGCCCCCTCCTGCACCACTCGTCATCCAACCGGCACCAACCATCCTGCCCTCCACACCAACCTCAGGTAACCACTCATTTTCTGGAGAGGCTCTCTCATGAACATCAAACTCACTTCGCTGTTACTCGCCGGATTGTTATCCGCTACATCCCTGGCCACCTTCGCCGCCTCCAACGACGGCTCCGATGCAACCGGCACCAAGTCCGGCGCCACCGGTGGTCCGGTCATGCCACCTGACAACACCCCCGCCGCGCCCTCAGGCGGCAACGCCGGTGACGGTGGTGCCACCGGGTCTTCATCCGGCAGTGCCAGCGGCACCACGGGTTCGGGCACGGGTTCGGGTTCCGGTGCAGGCGGCGGCACGGGCTCTGCGGGTGGTGGCAGCGGTGGCGCAGGCGGCGGGACAGGCAGCTGAACGCGCAAAGGCGGCCGATGGTGAGTCACCGTCGGCCACCTCGATCAGCCAATCACTGTTTCTGCATGACCGGTGGCGGGTTCCACTTGCCGTTCAAGGCATCGGCCTTAGGTCCGTATAGGCGCATGGTCAGGTTGAACGGCCCCTTGGGCGCCGGCAGCCAGTTGGCCTCGAGATCCTTGCCGGGGCTTTCGTTCTGGAAGTAAATGTCCAGCGAACCATCGGCATTGTTCTTGAACGGCATCCAGCTGCTGACCGCAAAACGATTGAGCCCGTTGGCCACCTGGAAACCCTCCGGGTCGTACAGCGTGATCGACCAGAACGCGTTCACCGGCGGCGCTTCGCCCTTGTCGAAATGCAGCACGTATTTGTTCGCGCCATCCAGGGGCTTGCCGTTGGAGTCGCCCAAGTTCAGCGGATAAATCGCGTCTTCCGGCAAGTTGGCGCCGAGCCCCATCTGAGCCACGATCGCGCGCTTGAGGTAGTAATTGCCGTAGACGCCCATGGTGTCGGTGTTCATCGACCAGCCGTTGACCACCCGCGCCAGGGTCTCCACTTTCCAGTTCATCAGCGCCTGCGCATCTTTCGGCACGCTTTCCAGCGCAGCTTTGATCTCCGGATCCAGCGCGTTCATGTCGAACGACTTGCCAGGCTCGATGCCGATCCGCTTGATCTGCGCCAGCATCGGCTGATCGGTGCTGTGGGCCGGATGCATCCTGAGCAACTCCGCGGCATAGGCGAAGTAGTTGGCCGCCGACATGGTATCGACCTGAATCTTCGGCGGCGTCTTCATGTCCACCGCCGGATCGATCTTGACACTCACCGGCTCAGCCGCCTTGCCCAGCCGCGACAGCGGCGTCACGGTGTAGCCGGCCTGGATCTTGTGCACCGCCGCATAATCGGCCGCGCCATCGGTCTTGGTACGGCCGATGATCCAGACATAAGACGTCGGCGCCGGAAGATGCTGCAAACCTGCAGGCACAGTGCCCGTCCAGGCCGGCGGAGTCACCAGAAACTGCGCAGCCTCGGTGCCCGTAGTGCGCCAACCCGGCGAGGCGAATACGTCGCTCCACATATCCAGCATCGGCAACAGATAAAAACGCCCGGCGGTGTCCGGTGCGGCAATGACCAGCGGCTCCTTGGTCAAATCGAGCCAGGCAATGGAATACAACGTGTCGAAGTTCGAGCGCACCACACCCTTGAAACTCGCCGGCGGATATTCCGGCACACTCACGAACATGTTCATCGGCCCCTTGCCGAATTCCTTGCCCGGTTCGATGTTGGTGAACTGTTTGCGGGTGATGTCCATGGTCAGCAACGGATAGAAATACACATAGGCATCCACGCCAATGGCATGGGCCTGTTCGGCTGTGAGTTTCGATTGAGCCTGGGCGGCGAGCGGAAGCATGGCTGAAGCGGCAACGGTCAGAGCAACGGCTGTCAATGCTTGAGTAATCAACATATTGGCGATCGTCCGTACGTAGGGGAGATCTGCCGGGTTCGGCAGAGCTAACAGAACTCTAGACGATCGCTTGGATCCGTTTTGACAGGCGGACAGCCGGCTCGCCGGGGGTGTTTCACGCCAGAAACACCCCGCTGATGGATGCCCGTCGGCTACGGCTGACGCTGCCCGGTGACCACCATCGTTGCTTCGCCTCCGGGCAGTTGCAGGGCAGGCAAATTCGACGGTTTGTTCAACTGCTGCAAGACCGGCGTGTCGTAACCGTAAACATCCGGTTTAAACGCCACCCGCCCCTCGTTACTCATATCCACCGTCCAGTACGCCAGCAACACCGGCACCCTGACCGGCAACTTGATGTTTTCGGTGCGGCCGTTGGCTAGCTGCCTGGCAATCCCTTCACTGTTCCAGCGCACCGGATCGTTGAACAGCAACTCGACCAGCTCCAGCGGATTCTCCACGCGGATGCAGCCGGAGCTGGTGGCGCGCATGGACTTGGCAAACAGCTCGCGGTGCGGCGTGTCGTGCAAGTAAATCGCATAGTCGTTGGGGAAACGGATGACCACCCGGCCCAGGGAATTTTCCGGGCCGGCATCCTGGCGCAGGGTCAGGCCGCGGGCGTTGGACCAGTCGACGGTGGACGGATCGAGCACATTGCCCGCCTTGTCGAGCACCCTGATCCGGTTGGCCGCCAGGTAATCCGGGTTCTGCTGAACCTTGGGCAACATGTCCTTGGTCAGAATCGTCGGTGGCACGGTCCAGGTCGGGTTAAACGTGATGTAGGTGATCTCGGACTGAAACACCGGCGTGCTGCGGAACGGTTTGCCCACCTGCACCCGGGCGCGCCAGATCGGCTGGCCGTCGCGGTAGAACGCCACCTTGTAGCCGGCGATATCCACCACGACAAAGGTGCCCTGCAGCTTGTACAGCAACCAACGCGCGCGCTCCAGGTTGACCCGGACCTGATCGATCCGCGCCTCGACAGGCACGTTCAGCGCCGCCAATGTCGCCGCCCCCGCCACGCCATCGGCGCCCAGGTATTGCTCGGCCTGATATTTCTTCACCGCCGCAATGACCTTGTCATCGTAAATATTGCGTTTACTCGCATGGGGCTCCAGATATCCACCGGCCACCAGGCGCGCACGCAACTGTGCAACCGACGCACCGTCCATCCCCGGTTTGAGCGACTGCCCCTCGGTGACCTTCGGCCAGCCACCGGCATCGCGGACCTGCCGCAACTTCGCCAACGCCTCGCGCATGCTGCCGTACACCGCCTCCTGGGGCGGCGCCTGAGCGAAGGCGCGATCGACATCGTGCTCGTCGAGGGCAACAAAGAAACTGTTCACATCCTCACGGGGATCGACACCGACCGGGTCGAAGTTCCAATGGAAATCCAGCCGGGCCGGATCGACCTTGCCGCGCCGCAATTGCAGCAGCGCGGTGATGTAGGTGCGGGTCAGGGCGATATCGAACGCCGCCGATTGCGCCGGAGTGGGCGCATTGGCCTGCAGCAGCATTTGCGCCTCGGCCAGCTCGGCTCCGCGGAAATCCGCAGGATTCAAACCGTCGGCCTCAGTGCCGTTCAAACCCTTGAGTAGCTGCGCTATATCACGCCCATCGGCCCAGGCGGCGCGATAATTACGGTGAGCGTAAAAGTCCAGAACGACGCGATTGATGTCCGCTCGTTGATGTTTGCGCGAAGTGATCAGGGGTGGAAAGGCCGATTGCAGCGGTTCGAGCATCGCTTGAATGCCCTGCCCGATCACATCGTCAGGCGCGGCGGACCTTTCGGAGGTTTGCGGAGATACCGGCACGATCGGCGAAGTTTCGCCGAGTGCAGTGCCGCTGATCAGAAAGACCATAAACAAACCGCGGCTTATGACGAATAACCTTGTTAATTGCCCCATTGATAATCCCTAATCTCCCGCAAATCAAAAAGCTAGCGTTCAAACCGCTGCTAGACTCGACATATTCCTGATGAGATATACATATGGCGCTACATCGCTTCGGCTTGCAACTCACAGCGCTGCTGTTGACGTCGGCCTTCATCACTACAGCCTACGCCGAAACGCTTGAGGCCGCGCTCGCCAAAGCCGCCCCAAATGCAAATGCCAAGGTCATCGCCCTGGCCGTTCGCGCAACACAATGCTCCCGCGCTCAGAGCACTGTTCCGGCACAAAGATTAGCAGTCATCGACTACTCCCTGCCTTCGACCGAGCAACGCCTGTGGGTGTTCGATCTGAAGAAACGCAAACTGCTGTTCCACGAACTCGTCGCCCATGGCCGCAACAGCGGCGAAAACATGGCCACCCTGTTCTCCAACCAGAACGAAAGCTTCGCCACCAGCATCGGTCTGTTCCGCACCCAGGAAAGCTATCGCGGCTCCAACGGCTACTCCCTGCGCATGGAAGGCCTGGAACCGGGCTTCAACGATAACGCCTTCGATCGGGCAATCGTCATTCACGGCGCACCGTACGTCAGCCCGGTCCTGGCCCGCGCCAACGGCCGCATCGGCAGAAGCCTGGGCTGCCCGGCCGTGCGCCCGGCCATCGCGCACAAGCTGATCGACTCGATGAAGGATGGGCAACTGCTGTTCTCCTACTACCCTGACCAGCGCTGGCTGAAGACCTCTTCCTACATTAACTGTGGGAGCGGCACCGTGGCGTCGTCGGAGAAGACTACAAAGCGCCAGTAAGGCGCTTCCAGAATCCGGCTTGCGTGATGATGATGGGGATGTGTTTCACTACAGCCCCCCTCTCACCAAAGCCGAATAACAATGAAGAAAATCTACAGCAGCATGATGCTCAGCGGCCTCTTCGCCCTTTCGATGAGCACCCAGGCACAGGACAGCGCTCCCCATCTGGACAAGGTCGTGCAACAAGGCCAACTCCGCGTCTGCACCACCGGCGACTACAAGCCCTACACCTTCAAGGCCGAAAACGGCGAATACTCCGGCATCGACATCGCCATGGCCCGCTCGCTGGCCGACAGCCTTGGCGTCAAAGTCGAATGGGTGCCCACCACCTGGAAAACCCTGATGCCCGACATGCTCGCCGGCAAATGCGACATCGCCATGGGCGGCATCTCCGTCACCCTCGAACGACAGAAAAAAGCCTTCTTCAGCACCACCCTCGATGTCGACGGCAAAATCCCGCTGGTGCGCTGCGAAGACCAGTCCAAATACCAGAGCATTGAACAGATCAACCAACCCTCCGTGCGCCTGGTGGAACCGGCCGGCGGCACCAACGAAGCCTTCGTCCACGCCTTCCTGCCCAAGGCGCAATTGCAGCTGCACGACAACGTCACCATCTTCGAGCAGCTGCTGGAGAAAAAGGCGGACGTGATGATCACCGACGCTTCCGAGGCGCTGTATCAACAGAAGCTGAAACCGGGACTGTGTGCGGTCAACCCGACGCAATACATGCAGTACGGCGAGAAGGCCTACCTTCTGCCGCGGGATGACATGACGTGGAAGTTGTATGTGGATCAGTGGCTGCATCTGGCCAAGGTCACAGGTACCTATCAAAAGGTACTGGGCGAGTGGATCGCCACCCCGAAATAACTCGCCCCCTGTAGCAGCTGGCGAAGCCTGCGTCCGACTGCGAAGCAGTCTCCCCTCCTGAAACGCAAACGGTGGAAATCACTCCACCGTCTGCGTCATCGATCAATCGTCATGCAACAGCGCTGAACCGTACTCGCCATAACTGCTGCCGAGCGCACTGCCACGGAAGTTCATCTTGTTGGGATTGCTGTTGGTGGGCCCCGGGCCGAATCCACTGGGCACTACCGAGTCAGCCGAATAGCCGTGATGGGTGCTGACACTGGAGCACGCGCTCAACAGCACGGCACCGGTGATCAGGGCGGCTTTGAGGAGGTTTGAAGTCATTTTTATTGCTCCTGAGGCTGGAGGCGTGGTGATTGGGATGGTGTCTTCATCCTAGATTGGGGAACGGGTGGGGATTGTGAAACCTGGCAGGGTGACAGCGTTGGTTCAGCTTTCGTTTCAGGAGCGTGGTAATCCAGCACCAGAGCAATGTGTGCTCATGGCGTGTCCTTGAGTTACAGGTAAGGCCCCGCGCTCGTCTTTGCCGAGCGTAGGCTGGCGCACGATCCAGTTCCGGTGATGGTGTTAAAGCGCCGACAGTCATGCGATTTGTTCCACCTCAACCTGTCGCAAGCGTATGGCCTGTTCCAATTCGGGGGAGCGTTGAGCCCATTGTTCGGGAGGCAAGGGTTTGGACCATTCGATAATGGCGGGATTCGTCAGATCAGGTGGAGGTGCGAGCTTCCAAACCTGAAGCATCATGACCAGAGGCGTACCCAAAAGAAAAATGGAGGCGAAGAACGAAAGTGCCTGACCAAACTCCTTGGCCATAAGGTGATCACGGAGGTCGACAAAAAAACCGTACCAGACACCCCAGAAAATGCCCTTGCTTCCCAGTTTCCCACGAATGCCCTCCAGATCGTTTCCGAGTGGTATCGCGTCTGCCCCAACCTCCATATAGCTGCGCATACACTCCCAGAGGCACATCGCCGTTTCACCACCGCCACAACTGAACCCCAGGCTGAAGTCACGTTCCTTTTCGGGCGCATCGGGGTCGGGATTTCGAAAGCCCACCACCAACAGACCTTGAGTGATCTTGCCGTGCTGGCCGACAGAGTCCATCGCCACCGCTTGGGCTGTGACCTGCTCCCAAGGCACGATCCAGTAACGACCATCTTCGAATGGCACACAAACTTCACGGCGTTGACGGTTGAAGCGCACGGGAAGAGGCACAGGTTGAGTCAGACTGTGCAAAAGGATCAGTATCGGGAAGCCGACCAGCACCAACGACATGATGACCGTACTCAAAAGCTTTTCAGCATTTCGATCGAGATAAATCATGAACAAGCACAGCAGCACCACCG
>NZ_JABFMP010000015.1:0-65632 GCF_013359595.1 Pseudomonas sp. C1C7
TTGTGGGGGGGGGGTTGGCCCGCGATGGCGTACCTGAGATCGCCTTCGCGGGCAAGCCTCGCTCCTACAGGTCCGATTTTTACCTGTATTTTCATAGGACTCTCCAATGCCCGTACTGCCAGAACTTGAAGCCTTCCTCGAACTCGCCGAATTCGGCCGCCTCACCGGCAAAAGCCGCCCCATGCACGAACAAACCCCACAACAGGCACGCCTGGACTTCGAGGCCGCCTCGGGCTTTCTCGACGTGCCGCTGACCACCATTACCTGCGAAAACTTCACCATTCCCGCCCGCGACGGCCACAGCCTGGCCGCGCGCCTGTACCGCAACGGCCAGGCGGTCGACGGCCTGCAACCGGTGATGCTGTATTTCCACGGCGGCGGCTACGTCGTCGGCAGCCTCGACTCCCACGATGCCCTCTGCCGTCGCCTCGCCGCCCAGGGCGGTTTCGCCCTGCTGACCGTCGATTACCGCCTCGCCCCGGAATGGAAATTTCCGACCCCGGTGCATGACGCTTGCGACGCGGGCAACTGGCTCGTCCGCGAAGGCGCCGCCCACGGCCTGGACGCCAACCGCACGGCCCTGGCCGGCGACAGCGTCGGCGCCACCCTGGCCACCGTCCTGTCGCTGATCGCCGTACGCCAACCCGAAGATCTGCGCCTCAACCCCAAGGCCCAACTGCTGGTCTACCCTGTCACCGACGCCACCACCCACCGCGCCTCCCACCGGGACTTCGCCGAAGGCTACCTGCTGGAAACCCCGACGCTGGACTGGTTCTACGCCCACTACGCCCGCACCCCGGCGGATCTCGCCGACTGGCGCTGCTCGCCATTGCTGGCCGAAGACCTCTCCGGCCTGTCCCCGGCCCTGGTCTACCTCGCCGGCCATGATCCACTGCACGACGAAGGCCTGGCCTACGCCGAGCGTTTGCGCGCTGCCGGCAATGACATGACCTTGCTCGAACAGCCGGGCATGACCCATGACTTTTTGCGCATGGCGGGGTTGTTGGGGGAGGTGGCGGGGATTCATGACGAAGCGGCGAGGTGGGTGCGTTCGAAAATCTGAGCTGAAGATCAAAAGATCGCAGCCTTCGGCAGCTCCTGCAGGGAATCGGTGTAGGCGCTGCCGAAGGTGGCCTTAAATGCAACACAAATCCCAACCCAAAAAAAATGCCCGCATCTCTCAACGCGGGCATTTTGGTTTTCAGCTCAGGCTCAGAAGTCGTACTTGGCCGTCAGCTGGAAGTTGCGCGGCTCGCCGTAGAAGGTGGTGCCGAAGTTGCCCAGGCCCGTCAGGTACTTCTTGTCGAAGACGTTGTTGGCGTTGGCGGTGAAGCTCAGGTGTTCGTCGTACTGAAAGCGGGTCATCAGGTCGACGAGGGTGTAGCCGCCTTGCTTGAGGTTGACGGTGGCGCCTTCGCCGCTGCCATCCACGCTCGGGTTGAAGGTCTGGCCGTAGAACGAGCTCTGCCAGCTGACCCCGCCGCCGACGGTGAACTGGTCCAGCGCGCCGGGCAGGCGGTAGGTGGTGAAGGTGCGGATCACGTGTTCCGGCTTGGTGGTGGCCAGCGGGAAGCCGAAGATGCGCTGCTCGTCATCGTCACGGGTACGGGCGTAGGTATAGCCGGCCGACACGTTCCAGCCTTCGGCCAGTTCGCCGGCCATTTCCAGTTCCAGACCTTCGGTGGTGGCACCGGCGATCGGCTTGTAGACGTCCTGGCCGGTATCGGTGTTGGTGGTCACATACTGCGCGACGTTGTCCTGCTCGATGCGGAACAGCGCCAGGCTGGCGTTGAGCTTGCCTTCGAAGTAGGCGGCCTTGATACCGGTCTCGTAGGCATTGCCTTCTACCGGCTCCAGGGTCTTGCCGCTGGCGTCCTTGTAGATCTGCGGCTGGTAGATGTTGGTGTAGCTGGCGTACACCGAGTAGGTGTTGTTCAGGTCGTAGACCACACCGGCGTAAGGCGTGACCACACCGTGTTCCTTGTAGCTGGCGTGGGTATCAGCCAGGCCTGCGCCCGGGTAGTAGGTGTAGTCCTCGTTGTACTTGAAGGTACTCAGACGACCACCGAGGATGAACGACAGATCGTCGGTCGGGCGCAGGCGGGTGGCCAGGTAGAGACCGTTCTGGCTCTGGGTGCGCTCGTACTTGCCGTTCTTCGGGAACTCCTGTTTGGCCAGGTGACCTTCCCAGTCGAAGATGTTGCCCGGCACCAGCTCGAAGGCACTGGTGTCGTAGGTGGCGCCGGTCTGACGCGAGTGAGAGGTCATGAAACCCGCCACCAGTTCATGCTCGCGGCCGCCCAGGGAGAACGGGCCGGAGACGTTGATGTCGGCGGTGTTCTGTACGCGATGGCCTTCCCAGCGACCCCAGTAGAAGAACATGCCTTCGCCGGTGGCGCGATCCGGGTTGCCGCCGCTGGCCGAGGCCAGTTGGGTGTCGTGGTCGGTGGTTTTCTGGTCCAGGCTGAGCTTGAGCTTCCAGTCGTTGGCCAAGGCCTGTTCCAGGGAGGCGAAGTAGGTGGTGCTGTCGAAATCACGACGGCTCCAGTCGGCGCCCGGGTTGAAGCTGCGGGAGAAATCGGTGCGGCCACCGTCGGTGAAGAACGGCGAGTTGCCGGTCCAGGAACTGCCGCGCGGGGTGGCGCTGGATTTGTCGACGCCCAGGGTCAGCAGGGTGTCGTCGGTCAGGTCGGCCTCGAGGATCCCGTAGTACAGGTCTTTCTTCTGGCTGTAGTGATCGATGTACGAATCCTTGTCCTGGTAGGCGCCGACGAAACGACCGCGCACGCTGCCGCTATCGTTGAGCGAACCGGAGATGTCGCCTTCGGTGCGGTAGTTGTCCCAGGAACCGACGGTGCCGCTGACCGAGGCCTTGAATTCCTTGGTCGGCTTCTTGCGCACCAGGTTGACGGTGGCGGCCGGATCGCCGGCGCCGGTCATCAGGCCGGTCGCGCCCTTGATCACTTCAACGCGGTCCAGGCTGGCGGCGTCGTCGGAGTTGTTCGGGTTTTCGCCGTAAACGCCGTCGTAGGGAATGTTCACGCCATCGTATTGGAAGTTGGTGATGGCGAAACCGCGCGCGGAAAACTCGGTACGGTCGCTGTCGTATTTCTGCATGGTGACGCCCGGCGTGTTGCGCAGGACATCACCCACGCTCTTTGAGCCCTGGTCGTCCATTTGCTGACGGGTCACCACGGTCACCGTTTGCGGGGTTTCGCGAATGGTCAGCGGCAGCTTGGTGGCGGTGGTGGTGGCGCCGGTGGTGTAGGAACCGGTGTCTTCGGTGACCAGGCCCAGGGCCTGGCCGGAAATGGTGGTCGCGCCCAGTTGCAGGCTCGAGGAACCGCCGGAGATCAGGGTCACGCTGTTGCCGTTGATCTGGAACGAAATGCCGGTGCCCTTGAGCATCTCGGCCAGCGCCGCGGAAGGCTCCAGCGAACCGGACACCGCACGGGACTTGATGCCGGCGACCTGATCCGGGCTGTAGAGGATCTGCAGGTTGGTCTGCATGCCCAGTTCGGTCAGTGCGCTGGACAGCGGCTGCACGGCGATGCTCACTTTTACCGGTGCTGCGTTGGCCATCGTGCTCCCCAGCAACGTGGCGGTCAGCAGTACGCTGGTCAACAGGGTCTTGTGCAAGGACGGGCGCTGTACGGCCAGCGCGAGAGGTGTGCGGCGTGGAAGAGATCGCATTACTTACCAGTGCTCCTGAGAAAGTGTCGTGCAGAGTTTTTGTTAATAGGAATGATTATTAAGACGGGACGTCGTTGGAAAACCGGAAAGAAACCTGCAAAAAAATTTTCGAGATGGACTCCGATCCCCTGTGCAGGAGCTGTCGAGTGCAACGAGGCTGCGATCTTTTAAAGAGCAAGATCAAAAGATCGCAGCCTTCGGCAGCGCCTGCATGGGGCCGTCATGAAGTTTGAAATCAGCGGTCAGGCCGGCATCAACTCGGTCACCACCCGCCCGCGCTCCATGCGCACCAGCTGGTCGGCCACATCGAAATAGCGGTCGTCGTGGGAGATCACGATGATGGTCTTGCCCAGGCGTTTCAGATCCGGCAGCAGCTCGGTGTAGAAAATCCGGCGGAAGGTCGGGTCCTGGTCGGCGGCCCATTCGTCGAACACCAGCACCGGGCGCTCTTCCAGCCAGGCGTTGACCAGCGCCAGGCGTTTGCGCTGGCCGGTGGAGAGGTCGGTGGTGGTGAAGCTGCCGTCCTTGACCCTGACCTTGTGCGCGATCTCCAGGCGTTCCAGGTATTTGTTGGCGTCTTCGGGAATGTGCGTGTCGCCCTGGACCACGTCGTCGAACAGGTAGTAATCGGCGAAGACCGTGGTGAACAGCTGGCGATAGTCATCGCGGTTGTGCGCGTCGATGGCCTCGCCGTTGACCCGGATCTGCCCCTGTTGCGGCGTGTACAGACCCAGCAGCAGCTTGATCAGCGTGGTCTTGCCGCAACCGTTCTCGCCGACGATGAAGGTGATGTCGCCCTGTTTGATCGACAGGTTGACCGGCCCCAGCTGGAACGGCGCGGTACCGTCCACGGAAGGGAAGGCGTAGCGTACGTCCGCCAGTTGCAGTTCCTGCACGGCAGGTTTGGCGTCGGTCTTGTCGCTGAGCAGCAGGTGCGGTTCCGGGGTGGAGAATTGCTCGGACAACTCGGCGATGCGGCGGAAGGCGATCTGCGCGCGGCTCACGATCGGCAGGGTGCTGATCAGGTGTTCCAGCGGGCCTTTCATGTACAGCAGCACCAGCACGAAACCGCTCATCACGGTTTTGTCGGCGCTCGGCCAGAAGGTTTGCAGGGCCAGGGCCAGGCCGATCACCACGAAGAACAGCATCGAGCCGAAGGTCTTGGCGATCACGAAGGTGTTGATCGAACGCACTTGGGTGTTGCAGATGAACTCGGCGGTGCCCTTGATCCCCGAGCTGAACATGCGCTGGCGACGCGGGCGGTGAATGCGCAGTTCCTTGGCGCCCTCGGCGATGGCGTTGTAGTGCTTCTGCAATTCGTCCTCGGCTTCCCGGGCGGCCATGAAACCCTGTACGCCCTTGCTCTGGGCGTAGGCCTGGATGGCGGTGCCGATGAGGATCGCGGCGACCATGATCAGGAACATCGGCCACGACAGGATCGCCAGGTAGCCCATGCAGCCCAGGGTCACGGTGACGGAAATCGCCAGCGGCGCGAAGGCGAAGGCGAAGTCGCTGATGGTGTCGACGTCGTGGGTCAGCACCGGGATCAGGCGGTGGCTGCGGTAGCGTTCGATCTGTTCGATCGGCGCCGACAGCACCTTCTCGCCCAGCTGTTTGCGCAGCTTGGCGATGATGTGCTGGCCGACGTAGTTGGTGCCGATGTCCGAACAGATCGAACTGGCCAGCGCCAACAGGCACAGCCCGGCAAACAGCGCGACCACGCCCTGGGTCAGGCCGCTGTCCGAATGCAATGCGTTGTTGATGGTCGCCAGCAGCACCGTGACGCTCAGGCCACCGACCATGCCCAGGATGATGGAAGCGGTGACGATGAGTCGAAAGGGTTTGAGCAGGGCGAACAATTCGCCGATGGCGCCTCGGGTGGGCTGGGTCATGGAAGACAGTTCCTTGGGTCGGAAGGCAGATACCCAGTAGAACGTGTGGTGCGGGAGGGAATTTAGAGGGGAGGGATGGGGGGCGTCGCAACACGGACCTGTAGCAACTGACGAAGCCTGCGTTCGGCTGCGCGGCAGTCGCGAAACCTGTGCACCGGTTCTATCTGCAAGACCGCGGTGCCTGATTTCACGTCTGCTGCGCAGCCGAACGCAGGCTTGGCCAGTTGCTACAAGGGACGGGGTGTGGGTCAGAGTTCGCGTACTACGCGAAAGCCCATCCAGTCGCCACGTTCCTGCGGGTACTGGCTGTTGCGGTTGCCGGAGCGGGAGAAGACCGGTGCTTCGCCCCAGTCGTTGCCGCGGATGCGTACGGCTTCGCAGTTGGCTTCCAGCCAGGCGCTGCCGTCGGTGGGGGCGCCGACGTAGTTGGGGTGTTCGCAGTCCTCGACCCATTCGTAGACGTTGCCGTGCATGTCGTACATGCCGAAGGCGTTGGGCGGGTAGCTGCCCACCGGCGAGCTGTAGCTGTAGCCGTCCGCCGGGCCGTAGGTGTTGGCGTGTTTCGCGATGCTGTATTCCTTGCCTTCGTCGAACGGGAAGGGGAACGGGCCCTTGGTGCCGCCTCGGGCGGCGTATTCGCGCTGGGCTTCGCTGACCATGCTGTATTTCTGTCCGGTCTTTTTCGACAGCCAGGCGACGTAGTTCTTCACGTCGTAAAAATTCATGCACACCGCCGGCTGGCGCGGGCTCTGCGGATAGCGCGGTTTGCTGGCGATGCACTCGCGGCCCGGGCGGGTGTCGCCGTTGGCGATGGTCACGCCACTCTCCTTCACATAACTGTCCCACTCGCCGGCGGTGATCTGGAAACGGCTCATGGCGAAGGGTCTGGCGAAGGTGACGTCGTGCATCGGGCCTTCATCGGGTTCGCGGCCGACCTCGTCGTCCGGGGTGCCCATGGTGAAGGTGCCGGCGGGGAGGACGACCATTTCGGGGCAGTTGCGGCAGTCCTTGAAGACTTTGCCGGGTTGCGGTGGGGTGGCGGCCTGGGTGGTGGTGGAGAGGAGGGCTGTCAGGGCTGACAGAGCTAATAAATTGAGGGTCATGAGTCATCTCGATTAGTCAAAACGCGGGGACGGGCTACCTGCGGTGATGAGCCTGTGGAAGGTGACCTGCGACGTTTCGACAAGCCCCCTCACCACAAGGGAACGCATTTCAGGGAAGGTTTTTCCGGTCAGGCGGTTTTGTTGAGCAGCGCCATGAACCGGTCGATCTCGTTTTCGCTGTTGAGCAAGCCAGGTGCAATGCGCACCACCGGCCCGGCGTCGCGTTCCACCGCGTCGCACACCACGCGGTTCTGCATCAGCTCGGAGGCGACTTTTTCACAGCTCTGCGCCTTGACCCGGAAGAACGTAAACCCGGCGGACAACTGCGGGCTCTGCGGCGTCACCAACTCAATCCGCGGCTGTTCCAGCAGGCGATTCTTGGCATAGCTGTTGAGCTCATGAATCCGCGACTGTACGGACGCCTTCCCCAGATCCAGATGCAACTTGAACGCCTCATCCGCCGCCCAGCGATGCTCGAAACTGTGGTAACCGCCGGGAGTCATGATGGTCGAGAAGGTGGTCGCTTCGGAGAAGGTCGGAATGATCGGCGTGACGTCCTTCACCTCGGCCGAGCGCGCACAGATGATCCCGGTGCCACGCGGTCCGAACATCCATTTGTGGGTGCCGGCGATAAAAAAATCGCAGTGCATGTCGGGAAAATCCAGATCCTCGACGCCAAACCCGTGCACCCCGTCGACCACATAAAGAATGCGATCCTTCTCGTCGCGCTTGCGATTCAACTCATCCACCAGCTTGCCGATCTCGCCGATCGGCAACTTCACACCACTGCCCGATTGCACCCAGGTCATGCCCAGCACCCGAGTTTCCGGGCGGATACCGCTGGCGATCGAGCCCAGCACTTCATCCACTGATACATCGCGACTGTTCTCGAACAGCTTGAGCTTGCGCACCTGGGTGCCCTGGCGTTGCTGACGGAATTCCAGGGTGTAGTTGGTCGAGTAGTGCTCGTGCTCGCTGACCAGAATTTCCTGATCCGGGCGCACATGGATGCCACCGTAGATCATCGCCAGGCCTTCGGTGGTGCTGCCGGTGAGGGCGATCTGCTCGGGCTTGGCGTTCAAATAGCGCCCGGCCCAGACCCGTACGTTGTGCTCGCGTTTCTCGGTCTCCTGCAGATCCCAGTCCATGGCGCGACCGGGGTTGCGGTCGATGCTGGCGCGGTGCAGGTCGATGGCGTTGCGCACCGGTGTCGGGTGCGACGTCACCAGAAAGTTGGCGAAGTGCAGATAGTCCGGGTCCTGATTGAACAGTTGGCGCAACTGCATCCATTTGCCCTTGACCACGGGCGGCGAACTGGCGGCCAGCGCCGGCAGGTTCACCCCGGCAGTCAGGGGCAGGCCGGCGGCGAGAATGCCGGCCTGTTTGAGGAAGGAACGTCGGTTGGTCATGGCTTGGAATTCGCTAGGCAAAAGTGGCTTCAGTTTTTGGCGACCGGTCGCGCGGATTTCTCGACCTGATCCCAGACCCGCAGGAAGTTGCCGCCCCAGAGCTTGGCGATGTCCGCTTCGCTGTAGCCGCGGCTGATCAGCTCGGCGGTCACGTTGCGCACTTCGCTGACGTCCTTCCAGCCATCGAGGCCGCCGCCGTCGTTGAAGTCGGAGCTGATTCCGACATGGTCGATGCCGATCTTTTTCACCGCATAGTCAATCGCGTCGCCGTAGTCCTTGAGGGTGGCCTTGGGCTCCTCGTCGACGATGGCGTAGAGCTGGCTGGCGTATTCGCCGAAACGCTGCTCGGGCCAGACGGTGATGATCGGATCGCCCGGCATCAACGCCATTTCCAGGCCTTGCAGCGGTTGCAGATCGAAGCGCGCGCGCAGGGCGTTGAGCTTGTCCTGGGTGGCCTGGCTCAGCGGGCGGATGTAGGTGGGGAAGCCGACGATCTGCACCACGCCGCCGCTGTCCTTGATCAGTTGCATTTCGTGGTCGCTCAGGTTGCGCGGGATGTCCACCAGGCCTCGGGGCGCGGAGTGCGAGGCCACCATCGGTGTGCGGCTCAGATGCGCCACCTGTTCCAGGGCCTTGGTCGACATCTGCGACACATCGATGATCACCCCGAGGTCGTTGAGGCGATGCACCGCCTGCTTGCCGATCTCCGACAGGCCACCGAGGGCATCGCGGGAATCGTTGAAGAACGGCAGCGGCCGCGACGAGTCGGCCCAGGCGTTGTTGCCCACGTAGCTGAAGCCGAACATGCGCATGCCCCGGGCCGCCCATTTGTCCAGGGCGTTGAGGTCGTTGCCCAGCGGGTAGGCGTTGAGCATGCTCATGAAGATCGCGAACTTGCCTTCGCCGTGCAGGCGCCGGAAATCCTCGGGGGTGTAGGCGATGGCGACCTGATTGGGGTAGTCGCGGACCATGGCGCTGATGATCTTGTAGCGGGTCTCCTGCTCGAAGCGCGCCTCTTCGATGAAGCCTGCGGTCGGGCGGTGCGGCGCGTTGGGGCCGTTCCAGATTTCCGGCCAGCCGAAGATCGTCAGCGCCGCGCCGGACAATCGCCCGCGCCCGCTCTTGACCAGATCGAACTGGCCACTGCCATCTTTGTCCGCCTCGTTGCCGGCGGTGCCGAAATCCATCGGCACGGTGATGTGGCTGTCGAACGAGAGCAGGCGCTCGTGCAGTTCATCGGCCTGTTTCATCACCTTGGCCGGGTAACCGGGGTTGCCCCTGAACCAGTAATCCCAGGCCGCGAAGCCTGCCCCGGCGCCGATCGCCAGGGCCAGCGGCAGGCCGATGAAAAGAGCCTTTTTCGAGCGTGGTGTAGTCATTGCCGTCTCAGTCAGTTCGCCGTCGGGGTGCAGGCGCGGGGGCCTTTGCTATCTGGGGAGAACGAGTGGTCGGGCGGGGAATTTAGGTGGTCTTTGAAAAGATCGCAGCCTTCGGCAGCTCCTACAGGGGTACGCATTCCAAATGCAGGAGCTGCCGAAGGCTGCGATCTTTTGACGTCACCATAAATTTAAGAGCGCAACAAACGTTCTAGCTGGGATAAAGCCTGCTCCATGGCTGACACAGGTAGGGCAATGACGATTTCTCGACGATGGTTCATGGCGGGCCTGGCGCTGACCGGCGCGGCCGTGCCTGCGGTTTTTTATGGGCATCGCCAATGGACGAAGCCGGACCCGACGATCACCCCCGGCGAGGCCTCGTTCGATGTCGCGGACGTGGCCGGCCAGCGTCTGGCCGACTCGCTGCGCGGTGTCTGGCAGATCCGTTTCGAAGGCCGCGACGCCGGGCTTGAAGGCCTGCCCGCTCATGGCCTGGAAGTGTTTCTCGACATCGGCCACAAGGGCCGCGGGCTGATCGGCTTTCTCGATACCGCCGAGCGATTGCGCTCCAGTGAGGCGCCGCGTTATCGGGTGCTCGGCGATCTGGCCGCAGGCAAGCCAGCGCAATTGAGCTGGCGACTGCTCAGCGCCAATGGCAGCTGCGATTACGAATTCAGCATGGCGCTGGACGAAGTCTGGGCCGCGTTCGGTAATGCCGGCAGCGGTTCGTTGAGCGGGCGGGTGCTGGATCTGGATCGGCCGTTGATGCTGACCGCCCAGGACAACCGCTTCATCGCCGTCAAGCGTGTGTTCCCCGAAGCCCGGGAACGCACCGGCCTGAGCGCGCCGCTATTGGCTTGGCTGACGTCGCCCGAACATCGCCTGTTCCATCAGCTCTGGCATGCCTCCCGGGACAAATGGCACACCTTGCCCGAAGACAAGCGCGAGGCCCTGCGCGGCATCGGCTGGCAGCCTGGCCCTCGTGACAAAGAACGAGATGCCCGTGGCACGCGCAAGGATCGCAATGGTTCCGGCGTGGATTTTTTCTTCATGCACCGGCACATGCTCGGCACGGCGCGTTCGATTCAGGATCTGCCATCGTGGACGCAGTTTCCGCTACCGCAACCGGAGCTGGCCCGGGATCGTATCGGCTTCGCCAATTACTTCGACAACCACGACGGCACCGCGCTGCCGCCGACCTGGCTGGCCGAGGACGATGACGAGTACTCGCAGTGGGTCAGCGACATCAAGACCGCCGAGACCTATCACAGCAATTTCCAGGTCTGGGAATCGCAGTACCGCGACCCGCGTTATCTGTCGAAGCTGACGTTGGGGCAGTTCGGTTCCGAGGTGGAGCTGGGGCTGCACGACTGGCTGCACATGCGCTGGGCCTCGGTGCCTCGGGATCCGTCCAACGGCCAGCCGGTGCCGTTCGCCCGGGATCCGTCGGACTTTTCCGCGCGCTGGTTCGCGGCGGAGAACGACTTTCTCGGCGATCCGTTTTCCTCCCATGTGAGCCCGGTGTTCTGGCATTTCCACGGCTGGATCGACGACCGCCTGGAAGACTGGTTCCGCGCCCATGAGCGCTTTCATCCGGGTGAGGTCACGCGCCAGCAGGTCAACGGCGTGCCGTGGTTTGCGCCGGGGCGCTGGGTCGAGGTCGACGACCCTTGGCTCGGCCCGGACACCCACGGTTGCAGCACGACGCCGGGATTGCAGGCGGGCCGGTCGGTGGAAATGGACCCGGAAACCATGAAACTGGCGCTGCGCATTACCTTTGGCGAGGATGAAAAGAAGCTCAAGGACCTGTTCCGCAAAGTGCCGCAAAGGCCCTGGTATGCCCGGCATTTGAAGGCCAGACAGAGCCAGGCTTGATCTGTGGGTGTACGCAACATCTGCGACTGACACAAATCCCTGTAGGAGCTGCCGCAGGCTGCGATCTTTTGATTTTGATTGTTCAAAAGATCGCAGCCTCGTTTCACTCGACAGCTCCTACAGGCACCCCCGTTGATCGGAACACCCCATCCTGAGCCTGCTCCCACCCCCCACCCAACGCCTTGTACAACGCAACACTCGCCTGCAACCGCGCCAACCTCAGCTGCACATTCAGATCCTGCGCCGCATACAACGTGCGCTGCGTCTCCAGCACCGTCAGCAAATCTTCAGCCCCCGCCTGATACCGGCTCTGCGCAATATCAAACGCCGTCTGCGCCTGACTCAATTCCTCGGTTTGCCACTGCCGCTGCTGGTCCAGTCCGCGAATGCTGTTCAGCGCTTTTTCCACATCGGCAAAGCCGTTGATGATGCTCGCGCGATAGTCCTCCAGCAGTTCCTGCTGCCGGGCCGCGGCCTTGTCGCGTTCGGCGCCGAGGCGGCCGTTGTTGAACACCGGCGCCAGCAGCCCGGCGGTGAGGTTGTAGAAGGGGCTGCGCAGGATGTCATTGGCGCGGTCGGCGCCGGAGCCGATTTCCGCACTCAGGGTCACAGTCGGCAACATGGCGGCGCGGGCGACGGTGACGTCGGCCTGGGCGGCGGCCAGTTCCGCTTCGGCCTTGGCGATGTCCGGGCGGCGGCTGAGCAACTGGCTGGGCACGCCGGCATCGATGGCCGGCCAGGTCAGTTGATCGAAACCTTCCCGGCCCAACGCCAGTGTCTGTACCGGACGGCCGAGCAGGGCGGCGAGGCTGATCTTCGTTTCCTGCGCCTGTTGCTGCACCAGCGGCAATTGCCGTTGCTGCGCCGCCACCAGGCTCTTCTGTTGCGCCAGCTCCAGGGCCGTCGCCGAGCCTGAATCGAAGCGCGTCTGCACCAGCTGCAGCACACTGCGGGCATTGGCCAGATTCAGCTCGGCAATCCGGCTCTGCTCCTGCAACGACAACGTCTGCGCATACCCATTGGCCACACCACTGAGCAAAGTCAGTTCCACTGTCGCCTGATCGAACTCACTGGCCTGCAACGCAAACTGCGCACTGTCACGCGAAGCCTGCTTGCCGCCCCAGAAATCGATCTCGTAACTGGCGCTCAGATTGGCATCGAAATAATCCACAGCCTTGTTGCTGCTGTCGGCGTCCAGCTGGCTGTAGCCGTTGCCGCGCAGCAGTTTCTGGCGGTTGGCGTTTGCCGCGAACTTGACCTCCGGCAACTGCGAACCGCCGGCAACCACTGTTTCGGCCTGGGCCTGGCGCACCCGGGCGATGGCGGCCGCCAGGTCATAACTGCCGACCCGCGCCTGTTCGACCAGGCGTTCCAGTTGCGGGCTGCCGAAGCGGTTCCACCATTGCGCGTTGCTGCGCACGGCCGCCTGGTCATGGGGCGATTGCCAGGAGGAAGGCGGGGCGATGCCGCTGTCCGGGCGCGGGGCGGGGCTGCCACAGCCGGCGAGCATCAAACACAGGGTCAACAGACTGAGGGACGGCTTCATCGAGAAATCATTCACTGGTAAGGGCTGTGACCGGGTCGAGTCGGGCAGCCTTGCGGGCCGGCATGAAGCCGAAGACGACACCGGTGACCAGCGCGCAGCCGAAGGCGCCCAGCACCGCTATCAGGGAAAACGCGACAGCGACTTCGCTGAGTACGAGCACGCCGCCGACGATCAGCGCCAGGGCGATGCCGGTCAGCCCGCCGACCACCGAAAGCATCACCGCCTCGGTGAGGAACTGGCGCAGGATGTCGCGCTGACGGGCGCCGGTGGCCATGCGAATGCCGATTTCGCGGGTCCGTTCGCGCACGGTCATGAGCATGATGTTCATCACCCCGATGCCGCCCACCAGCAGCGAAATCGCCGCGATCGAACCGAGCATCAACGACAGGGTGTTCTGCGTGCGCGCTTCGGCCTGGATCATCGCCGCGTTGTTGGTCAGCTCGAAATCCTTCTTGCCGTTGTGCAGGCGCAGCATCAGCTGTTCGATGGCGTGCTCGGTCTCCTTGACCTTGCGCGCATCGGCGGCGGCAATCGCGATGTACTCCGGGTTGTGAGTGCCGAACAGGCGCACGCTGGCGGCGGAGTAGGGGATGGCGATGCGGTCGTCGCTGTCGGAGTCGCCGGAGCTGGCGCCTTTTTCCGCCAGCACGCCGACCACCTGGAACGGCACGTTCTCGATCAGGATGTATTGGCCGATGGGGTTGGCCACGTCCTTGAGCAGCTTGGTGCGCACCTTGTGACCGATCACCGCCACCGCCGCGGCGTTCTGTTCGTCGGCCTCGGTGAAATAGCTGCCTTCGACCACCGGCCAGTTGAAGATCGCCGGGAAGTTGGTGTCGTTGCCGCCGACGTAGCTCAGGTAATCGAGGTTGCCGAAACGCACCCCGGCTTCCTGGCCGTTGACCGGCATGATCCGCATCACCTGAGGCAGGCTGGCCACGGCGCGAACTTCGTCCAGGGTGATGATGCCCAACGGCGTTCGCGGATTGGGCGCCGAACCGCTCAGATAAATGATGTTCGAGCCGAAGGCGCCCATCTGCGCCATGACCTGGCGCTTGCTGCCTTCGCCGACGGCGAGCATCACCACCACCGACGCCACGCCGATGATGATCCCGAGCAGGGTCAGGGCGGTGCGGAACTTGTTGATCCACATCACCCGCCAGGCCGCTTGCACCGCATCGACCAGCTCGCCTTTCCAGGCGCCGTTGGCCTGGGCGCCTTCGTTCAGGCGCTGGCGCAAATCCACCGCCTGCAGGGCGCCGGCGTTGGCCGAGTGCTGGACTTCGGGGTTGTCCCGGGCGCTGTCGCTGATGATCAGGCCGTCGCGAATTTCGATGATGCGCTTGGCCCGCGCCGCCACTTCGCGGTCGTGGGTGATCAGGATCACCACATGACCCTGGCTCGCCAGTTCGTCCAGCAGCGCCATGACCTCTTTGCCGCTGTGGCTGTCGAGGGCGCCGGTGGGTTCGTCGGCGAGGATGATGTGGCCGCCGTTCATCAACGCGCGGGCGATGGACACCCGCTGTTGCTGACCGCCGGACAGTTGATGCGGACGGTTGCCGGTGCGCGTGGCAAGCCCCAGGCGTTCGAGCAGGGCGGCGGCGCGGGCGTGGCGTTCGGCGGCCGGGGTGCCTGCGTAGATCGCCGGCATCTCGACGTTTTCCTGGGCCGAGCCGGACGGGATCAGGTGATAGCCCTGAAACACGAAACCGAAGGCTTCGCGGCGCAGCCAGGCCAGCTCGTCGGTGTCCAGCGCGGCGACGTTTTCCCCGGCGAAGCGGTACTCGCCCGAAGTCGGGCGGTCGAGGCAGCCGAGGATGTTCATCAGCGTCGATTTGCCGGACCCGGAGGCGCCGACGATCGCCACGAATTCACCGGCATGGATCGACAGGTCGATGCCGCGCAACACATGCACTTCAGGGGCGTCGCCACCGCCGTAGGCCTTGCGGATGTCCTGCAGTTCGATCAGGGGCGTCTGCATTCAACCGCCACTCCCGTCGGCCGGGCCGATCAGCAGGTGATCGCCTTCCTGCAGGCCGTCGAGGATCTGCACCCGCAGCCGGTCGCTGATGCCGGTGCGCACCGTGCGTTGTTCGATGTTGCCGTTCTGCGCCACCACCTGGGCCGTCTGTTGATCGGCCTGGCTGCCGGCTTGCAATGCGGCGATGGGGGCGGTCAATACGTTCTGCGCCTGATCGGCGACGAAAAAGACCTGGGTGGTCATCTCCGCCATCAGCGCGTTGTCGGCGTTGTCCACGTCCAGCAGCACGGTGTACAGCACCACCCGGGCGCTGCCGCTTTTGCTGGAGCTGGCGGGGCTGCCGCCGCCCTGGCTGGTCTGGTCCAGCGGCTTGGGCGGCACCGGCAGGATCTGCCGCACCGTGCTTTTCCAGCGCCGGGTGCCGCCGCTCAAGGTGGTGAACCAGGCGTTCATGCCGGGTTTGACGTGGTCGATGTCGGCTTCGGAAACCTCGGCCCACACGGTCATCGGCGACAGGTTGGCGATGCGCAGGATCAGCGGGGTCTGCTGCTGGGCGTTGAGGGTCTGGCCTTCGCGGGCGTCGAGGGCGACCACGGTGCCGGACATCGGCGCGTAGATCCGCGTGTAGCCCAGTTCGGCCTGATCGCTGCGCAGGCTGGCCTGGGCCTGGCGGATCTGCGCCTGGAACATGTCGATCCGCGCCTGGGTCGCGCGCAGTTCGGCCTGGGCGGTCTGCACGTCTTCTTCGCGGGTGGCGCCGCCTGCCTTGAGATTCTGCTGGCGCTGGAATTTCTGCCGTGCCAGCTCGTGCTGCGCGCGCTGTTCTTCGAGCTGGGCCTTGAGGTTCTCGATGGAAAAACGCCCGGCGTCGAGCTTGGCCTGCTGCGTGGACGGATCGATTTCCACCAGCAGCTGGCCTTCCTTGACCCGGTCGCCGACCTCCACATGAATCTTGTGAATCTGCCCCGACGCCTGGGCACCGACATCGACGTAGCGCCGCGGTTGCAGGGTGCCAAGGGCGGTGACGCTGCTTTCGATATCGCCACGGCTGACCTGCACGGTGGCGAAACTGTCGCGCCCCGGCGGGAGAATCTGCCAGGCGGCGACGGCGACAACGGGGATCAGGCTGAGGGCGACAAGCAGGGCGCGTCGGGTCTGACGGGGACGTTTCATGCAGGGTTCCGGCCAAGGGGTTCAGAGACGGGGAGCTGACCTGTAGACGAGGTGAGGGCCGGCGAATTTAGCCCCGAAACATCACGTAACACCTGCTCCCCCTGCAGGAGCGTAATTCGACAATTTGTCGGGCAATACAAAGCAACGCTTTAAATCTATATGAGAATTACTATAAATTACGCACTTCAAATTGCCACTATCGCGCCATTGCCTGTTTTCGGGTCGATCGCTCGGCTCAAGGACACAAACCGCACCCGTGCGGACGGGAGTCATGTTGGAAAACTACTATCGGGAGCTGGTGTGTTTCCTGAACGCCAAGCTAGGTAGCCGCGAGGTCGCCGAAGATGTGGTGCATGACGCTTATCTGCGCGTGCTGGAGCGCTCCAGCGACACGCCGATCGAGCAGCCCCGGGCATTCCTCTATCGCACCGCGCTGAATCTGGTGATCGACGATCACCGGCGCAACGCCCTGCGCCAGGCCGAGCCGCTGGACGTGCTCGACACCGAAGAGCGCTATTTCACTCCCTCTCCTTTGAGCAATCTCGACCACGGCCAGCGCCTGGACATGCTCCAGCGCGCCCTGGCGGAACTGCCGGCCCTGTGCCGCGAGAGTTTCATGCTGCGCAAACTCGATGGCCTGTCGCATCCGGAAATCGCCGAACGCCTGGGGATTTCCAAGGCGCTGGTGGAGAAGCACATCGTCAATGCGATGAAGCATTGCCGGGTGCGGATGCGCCAATGGGATAACCATTGATTCGCGCTGAATCGTCGAAACGTTAAATTTTATTTCACTGTCCTCGTTCCCTTCATCAACGACTTGCTGTCCTGCTCAAAGGCCGGTCAGGTCACTTCGGCTTATCCCCTCCGTCGGGGTTCATCCAGAGGACACTGGAAATGACACAGGCAATTGCATCGCCCCTCGTTCACGACCTGATCGGCGTCGGTTTCGGCCCTTCGAACCTGGCACTGGCCATCGCGCTGCAGGAACGCGGCCCGACCCACGGCGAGCTGGATGTGCTGTTTCTCGACAAGCAGGCCCAATACAGCTGGCACGGCAACACCCTGTCGACCCAGAGCGAGTTGCAGATTTCCTTCCTCAAGGACCTGGTGACCCTGCGCAACCCGACCAGCCCTTACTCCTTCGTCAACTACCTCAAGGCCCACGGCCGCCTGGTGGACTTCATCAACCTGGGCACCTTTTACCCGTGCCGCATGGAGTACAACGACTACTTGCGCTGGGTCGCCGCGCAGTTCGAAGACCAGAGCCGCTACGGCGAGGAAGTGCTGACCATCGAACCGGTGCTGCACAAGGAGCAGGTCGAGGCGCTGCGGGTGATTTCCCGGGATTCGACCGGGCACCAGCATGTGCGCACCACCCGTTCGGTGGTGGTCAGCACTGGCGGCACCCCGCGCATTCCCGAGGCGTTCAAGGCGCTCAAGGGCGATGCCCGGGTGTTCCACCACTCGCAGTACCTGGCGCAGATGGCCAAGCAGCCTTGCGTGAACAACCAGCCGATGAGCATCGCGATCGTCGGCGGCGGGCAGAGTGCTGCCGAAGCCTTCATCGATCTGAACGACAGCTTCCCGTCAGTGCAGGTCGACATGATCCTGCGCGGCTCGGCGTTGAAGCCTGCGGACGACAGCCCGTTCGTCAACGAGGTGTTCTCGCCGGAGTTCACCGACCTGATCTTCAATCAGGAAAGCAGCGAGCGTGAGCGGCTGGTCAACGAGTACCACAACACCAACTACTCGGTGGTGGACCTGGACCTCATCGAGCGCATCTACGGCATCTTCTACCGGCAGAAAGTCTCGGGCATCGACCGCCATGTGTTCCGCACCCTGACCACCATCGAGAAAGCCACCGCCAACGAGCGCGGCATCGAACTGGCGGTGCGCAACACGGCGACCGGCGAAATCACGGTTCATCACTACGACGCGGTGGTCCTGGCCACCGGTTACGAACGCCAGATGCACCGCAAACTCCTGGCGCCGCTGGAGCAGTACCTGGGGGATTTCGAGGTCGACCGCAACTACAAGCTGATCACCGACGAGCGCTGCAAGGCCGGCATCTATATGCAGGGCTTCTGCCAGGCCAGCCATGGCTTGAGCGACACCTTGCTGTCGATCCTGCCGATTCGCGCGGATGAGATTGCCGGGTCTCTGTATGACCATGGCAAGAAGCGTGGGCACAGTCGGTCGGTGGTGGATTTGTTGTTGGCGACTGCCAGCTGATACCGGGTTGATCCTTTAAAAGATCGCAGCCTGCGGCAGCTCCTGCATTGGAATGTGTACCCCTGTTGGAGCTGCCGCAGGCTGCGATCTTTTGCTTTTAACAGCCATTCCTGAACCCGCCCTGAAGAACCCCGCAATTCCCCGTGCAAGATCCTGCAACAGGTTTACTCTCCAAATACCGGGGCGTAAGCTTCGCGCGTTTTCATCAATAGCGGAGACCCACAGTGGGTACTTGTTCGAGTGACAGTAGTCGGCCGGTTTCGATAACCGGCACCTTCCCGGCAAGATAACGCGCTGATTTTCCGTGCCGTTGTCTCGCCGTAAAAGCGAGCAGCGGCTTCCCGATGCCTGGCCGGTCCCGGTCGGCTTCCCGACGTCCTCTCATCGACGCTGAACCGTGCGTGATGTTCGACTTGTTGTCGTCATCGCGGCGCACCGACACGCCTGCTCGACGGTCTCCCGGCTGATCCTGGGGGAACTGCCATGAACCTGACCCTGCTCAAGGAATTCTTCGCCGGATTCCTGCGTACCCGCCACATCGCCCGGCACTTCCGTCGCCTGGCGCTGCTGGAAAACTTCACCGACACCACGGTCAGCCGCGAGGTGCCTGCGACCCTGGCACAAACCCTGGTCAGCGCCGCCGACAGCGATACCGGTCCGCTGCTCGCCCGCCTGGGTAGCCACACCGATGGCTTGAGCGATGAAGAGGCCGACGTGCTGCGCGAGCAGTTCGGCCTCAACGAGGTCGAGCACGAACAGCCGCTGCCCTGGTGGACTCATCTCTGGCATTGCTACAAGAACCCGTTCAACCTGTTGCTGACCTTGCTGGCGGTGATCTCCTGGCTGACCGAAGACCTGAAAGCCGCCGTGGTGATTTTCTCCATGGTGGTGCTCTCGACCCTGCTGCGCTTCTGGCAGGAAGCCAAGTCCAACCAGGCCGCCGACGCGCTCAAGGCGATGGTCAGCAACACCGCGACCGTGCTGCGCCGGGACATGCAAGGGCAGGGCGCTCAGCGCCTGGAACTGCCGATCAAGCAACTGGTGCCGGGTGATCTGATCGTGCTGTCTGCCGGCGACATGATTCCCGCCGACTGCCGGGTGCTCAGCGCCAAGGACCTGTTCGTCAGCCAGGCAGCGATGACCGGCGAATCGATGCCGGTGGAGAAATTCCCCCGTCAGCAGGACCGCGACACCCTCAACCCGCTGGACCTGGACAACATTCTGTTCATGGGCACCAACGTGGTGTCTGGCACGGCCATGGCGCTGATTCTCACCACCGGCAACGACACCTATTTCGGCGCGCTGGCGCAGCGGGTCGGCGCCACCGATCGCGCACCGACCTCGTTCCAGACCGGAGTCAACAAAGTCAGCTGGCTGCTGATCCGCTTCATGTTCGTCATGGCGCCGCTGGTGCTGTTCATCAACGGCTTCACCAAGGGCGACTGGACCGAAGCGCTGCTGTTCGCGCTGTCGATTGCCGTGGGCCTGACCCCGGAAATGCTGCCGATGATCGTCACCTCGACCCTGGCCAAGGGCGCGGTGTTCCTGTCGCGCAAAAAGGTCATCGTCAAACGCCTGGACGCGATCCAGAACTTCGGCGCCATGGACGTGCTGTGCACCGACAAGACCGGCACCCTGACCCAGGACAGGATCTTCCTGGCGCGCAACGTCGACGTCTGGGGCAACGACTCCGATGACGTGCTGGAAATGGCCTATCTGAACAGCTACTACCAGACCGGCCTGAAAAACCTGCTGGATGTGGCGGTGCTCGAGCACGTGGAAATCCACCGCGAATTGAAGGTCGGCACGGCGTTTCGCAAGGTCGACGAGATTCCCTTCGACTTCACCCGCCGGCGCATGTCGGTGGTGGTCGCCGAGCGTGATCAGCCGCACCTGCTGATCTGCAAGGGGGCGGTGGAGGAAGTGCTGGCGGTGTGCAGCCGGGTGCGTCACGGCACGGTGGATGAGGTTTTAAGCGAAGACCTGCTGGCGCGGATTCGCCAGGTCACCGCTACCTTCAACGCCGAAGGTCTGCGGGTGGTGGCGGTGGCCGCGCGGCCGATGATTGAAGGGCGCGATACCTACAGCCTGGCGGATGAGCAGCAACTGACGCTGATCGGCTACGTGGCGTTTCTCGATCCGCCCAAGGAAAGCACCGCACCGGCGCTCAAGGCCCTGGCCGAGCATGGCGTGGCGGTGAAAGTGCTGACCGGCGACAACGAACTGGTGACGGCGAAGATCTGCCGCGAAGTCGGGCTGGAACAACAGGGCCTGCTGCTGGGCAACGACGTCGAGCGCATGAGCGACGCGGAACTGGCGGTGGCGGTGGAACACACCAACGTCTTCGCCAAACTGACGCCGTCCCACAAGGAACGCATCGTGCGCCTGCTCAAGGGCACCGGCCACGTGGTCGGCTTCATGGGCGACGGCATCAACGACGCCCCGGCCCTGCGCACCGCCGACATCGGCATTTCGGTGGACAGCGCCGTGGACATCGCCAAGGAAGCGGCGGACATCATCCTCCTGGAAAAGAGCCTGATGGTGCTGGAAGAGGGCGTGCTCGAAGGGCGGCGCACCTTCGCCAACATGCTCAAGTACATCAAGGTGACCGCCAGCTCCAACTTCGGCAACGTGTTCTCGGTGCTGGTGGCCAGTGCGTTCATTCCGTTCCTGCCGATGCTGCCGATGCACCTGCTGGTGCAGAACCTGCTGTACGACATTTCGCAGACCGCCATTGCGTTCGATAACGTCGATGCCGAGATGCTGGCAGCACCGCAACGCTGGCAGCCGGCGGATGTGGGGCGGTTCATGCTGTTTTTCGGGCCGATCAGCTCGGTGTTCGACATCACCACCTATGCGTTGATGTGGTACGTGTTTGGTGCCAATTCGCCGGAGCACCAGACGCTGTTTCAGTCTGGCTGGTTCATGGTGGGGCTGCTGACCCAGACGTTGATCGTGCACATGATCCGCACACCGAAGGTGCCATTCCTGCAGAGCCGCGCGGCGACGCCGTTGATGGTGATGACCGGGATTATCATGGCCGTGGGGATCTTTTTGCCGATGGGGCCGTTGGCGCATTACTTCAAACTGCAGGCGTTGCCGGGGTTGTATTTTGTGTTCTTGCCGGTGATTTTGCTGGCGTACATGGGGCTGACGCAGGCGGTGAAGGGGTTCTACATTCGGCGGTTTGGGTGGCAGTGAAGTGGGGGCGTGTTTGCGTTGTGGGGCATGTTCTCCCTGCGGGAGCGAGCCTGCTCGCGAAGAGGCCGTGTCAGGCGACATCACCTTTGAATGACACACCGCATTCGCGAGCAAGCCCGCTCCCACAAGGGGTGGGCCAGACAGTGGACAGCACCAAACCAATCCACCCCGTCCAACTAAGAGGCCCTGTATTTAGGAAAAGTCCTACAGAAACCCCCAAGCCTCTTCCGTAGCCTTGCGCGCCTCATCAATCGGACCCGCTGCGGAGGTCATATTGCCAAAATCATCACGCATCCTGATCGCGGACGAACAGCACTTCAATCGGCTGCGGATCGAGCGTCACTTCAATCAGCTCGGCTACTTCGCAGTGGCGCCGGTGCAGAGCCTGGAAGAACTGCTGATCCTGGTCGAGTACGCCAGCGAGCCCTTCGACCTGCTGCTGGTCAACGCAGCCATGGCGGGCGGCAAACTGGACCTGCTGGATTTCTGCCTCGACCACGGCCAGCTCGATCGCGTGTTGATCTACGACGGCCAGCAAGCGCAATTGCCCGCCATCCCCACGCAAAAGCCGCGAAAGGTTCAGGTGAGCCACGCCGTGCTGCCGGATCCGGGGATGATCCACGGGCTGATGGCCGCCCCGATCTAGGTCGACCGTTCGTCGGGACTGTCATTTCTGTCAGGTAGCCCGGCGCACTGATCCGTGCAAAAGTCTATGCGCAGCCGCTGCGTCTAATCCGGGCATTGCCCACTCGTCGTGTTTTTGCTCAGGGAGTTGCCATGAGAAAAGGGCTCGTTGTGGACGATCATCCGGTGATTCTCGGCGCCGTCAAAATCGTACTCAAGCAGGAGGGATTCCAGCGTATTCATGAAGCCCACAGTGGCAACGAAGTACTGCCGATGATCCGGGAGCACAAACCCGACATTGTGATACTGGATCTGAACATCCCATACCTTGACGGATTGGAAGTGCTGACGCGGATCAAAGCGGGCGACATGGGCTGTCGCGTGGTGGTCTTCACCTCCCAGGAGCCGTTGTTCTATCAGGATCGATGCATGCGGGCCGGCGCGTCGGCCTACGTCCCCAAGACCAATAATCTGGAACATCTGCAAAAAGCCGTCCGTGCGGTGATGGGCGGCTACACCTATTTCACCCAGCTGCCGACGAGTCAGGTGACTACACTGCAGCGCAGTGAAAAAGAAATGATCGATCAGCTGTCGGACCGCGAGCTGACCATCTTCCAGCATCTGGCCCGGGGTATCAGCAACAAGGAAATCGCCGCCGTCCTGCATCTGAGCCACAAGACCGTCAGCACCTACAAAACCCGCTTGATCGAAAAGCTCAACGTGGATTCGTCAGTCCATCTGCGCGATCTCGCTTTGCGCAATCATCTGATCTGAATGAACGCTCTTCGACACTTGCGTTGCCTGATCCTGCTGCTGCCCATTCTTTATCTATGGACATTGAACGCCAGCGCACAGCCACAAACCTTGAATTTGCTGGGACGTTCGAGCGTGGACGGTTACAGCGTCAGGCTGCCTGCGGGCGACTGGCGCTGGCTGCAGCAAAAGGGCCGCCTGACCCTGGCCGTCTCCGCCCCGGACTACCCACCGTTCGACATCACTGCCACCGGCAACACCCTGGAAGGGATAACCGCCGATTACATCGGCCTGCTCCAGCAACTGTTGCGCATCGAAATCGACATTCAACGCTATGCCTCGCGAGAAGAAGCCGTCCGCGCGCTCAAGCAGGGCGACGTGGACCTGCTGGGCACGGCCAACAGCTATGAAACCCAGGACCCGCAACTGCAGACGTCCAGCGCCTACGCGGTGGACCAGCCGGTGCTGGTGACCCGCACCGATTCCTCCTGGTTGCCGGACCCGGCGCTGGCCGGCAAGCGCCTGGCGATGCTCTACCACTACCTGCCCGAACGGAACGTGCAGCAGTTCTATTCCCAGGCTCAGGTCCAGCTGTTTCCCTCGACCCTGGCGGCGGTGGGGGCGGTGGCGTTCGGTCAGGCCGATGTCTACCTGGGCGATGCGATCAGCGCCCACTACCTGATCCGCAAAAACTACCTCAACAACGTGCAACTGGCCGACTTTTCGCTCATGGAGTCGGGGCGTTTCGCCTTTGCCATGAGCGGCGACAACAACCAGCTGCTGCGCATCGTCAACCAGGCGTTGGCGGTGATTCCGGCCAATGAGCAGATGAACATCCTGCGGCGCTGGGGCGCGAGCGATGTGTCGATGCCCGGCACGCAATCGCTGCAATTGAGCGTGGCTGAGCAACGCTGGCTCGATCAGCACCCGCGGGTACGGGTGGCGATCAACGAAAACATTGCGCCGATCACCTTCATCGACGGCGATGGCAAATTTCGCGGCATTGGCGTCGATGTGCTGGCGAAAATCAGCCTGCGCACCGGCCTGCAATTCGACATCCGCGCCATGCCGTCGGTGGCCGAGATGGTCAAGGCGATCAAGAGCGGCGAGATCGACGTACTGGCCGGGATCGGCCTGAGTTCGCAGCGTGAGGAAGACCTGCTGTTTACTCGCGCCTTTCTGACCAGCCCTTCGGTGCTGGTGACCCGCGTGGCGCCGGACAGCCCCAAGGTCCTCGATCAGATGGTCGGAAAAACCCTGGCCCTGACCCAGGGCAATATCGCCGGGGAATTCGTGCGCCAACACTTCCCGCTGATCCGCTGCATGGATGCGCCGCTGTCGGCCGATGCCATGGAGCTGGTCGCCCAGGGCAAGGCCGACGCCAGCATCAACTCGCTGATCAGCGCCCGTTACCTGATTTCCCGGCAGTACCGCGATCGCCTGCAAGTGAGCAGCACCGTGGGTACCGACCCGGCCCGCAGCACCCTGGCCACCAGTCGCCAGGCGACCGAGCTGCACTCGATCCTCGACAAGGCGCTGTTGAGCATCCCTCCCGAAGAAATCGAAGAATTGACCCTGCCCTGGCGCAACGACCTGATGGTGGAGCAGAGCTACTGGCTGCGTCATCGGCAGACCATTTTCCAGGGCTTCGTCGCCGCCGGTGTCCTGCTGACACTGGCCCTGAGCGCGATGGCCTGGCAGCGTCGGCAGATCCGCCAGCGCCAGCAATGGCTGCGGCAATTGCAGGAATCCAAGGACGCCGCCGACGATGCCAACCGGGCCAAGACCACTTTTCTGGCGACCATGAGCCACGAGATCCGCACGCCGATGAACGCGCTGATCGGCATGCTGGAACTGGCGCTCAAGCGAGCCGACGAGGGCGTCACCGACCGCGCGGCCATCGAGGTGGCGTCCAATGCCGGACAGCAATTGCTCGGCCTGATCGGCGACATTCTCGACATTGCGCGGATCGAATCCGGGCATCTGTCGCTGGCGCCGGAGCGGGCCAATCTGCAGGCGCTGGTGCTGTCGGTGTGCCGGGTCTTCGAGGGACTGGCCCGGCAGAAGAACCTGCAATGGCGGGTCGAGGTGGGCGAGCACAGCGACTGCGACGTGCTGATCGACCCCACACGCTTCAAGCAGATTCTCTCCAACCTGCTGAACAATGCGATCAAGTTCACCGAGCAGGGCGACATCAGCCTGAAATTGCAGGTAACGCCCGCGCCGCTGGATCGGGTCGCGGTCAGCCTGTGCATCGAGGACAGCGGCATCGGCATCAGCGCCTTTGACCAGCAACGGCTGTTCAGCCCCTTCGTGCAGGCCGGCAACAACCCGCAGTCGAGCCGACAGGGCTCGGGGCTTGGCCTGGCGATCAGCCGTACCCTGTGCGACATGATGGGTGGTTCGCTCAAGCTCGACAGCGCGCTGGGGCGCGGGACGCGGGTGCAGATCGACTTGAATCTGGTGGCGCTGCCGGCGGTTGCCGGTGTCGAGCCGACGACAGATGAATCGCCAGTAAAACCCCGTCAGTTGAAGATTCTGGTGGTCGACGATTACCCGGCCAATCGCCTGTTGATGTCACGCCAGCTGGGTTACCTGGGGCATCAGGTCGAGGTCGCGGAGGATGGGCAGCAGGGCTTCGAGTTGTGGCGCGAACAGACCTTCGACCTGCTCATCACCGACTGCAACATGCCGGTGGTCAGCGGCTACGAGCTGGCGACGGCGATCCGCAAGGAGGAAGGCTTTGACGGTAAGCGGCCGACGATGATTCTGGGCTTCACTGCCAACGCGCAGCCCGAGGATAAAAAGCGTTGTCTTGACGCGGGGATGGACGATTGCCTGTTCAAGCCGATTCGCCTGGTCGACCTGAGCGCCTGGCTGGCGTCGAAATTCCCGGGGGAGGCGAGCGAGCTGCCGGCTAACGCGGAGTTTGATCTGAGCGGGCTTCGTCACTTCACCGGGGCCGACGATGAGCTCATCACCCAGCTGTTACACGATCTGGCGGTGACCAATCGCGAGGACCGTGAACGCTTGCTGCAGGTTCACGCCAGTGGCGATCTTCACGACCTGAAGGACCTGGCGCACCGGATCAAGGGCGGGGCGCAGATGGTTCAGGCGCAGAATCTGGTGGACTGTTGCGAGCGGCTGGAGCAGGCCTGCCGTGAAGGTGAGGCCGCACTGATCGACGCGGCCGTCGATCAGTTGCAGCAGGCCATGACCCGTCTGGATCACAGCCTTGCCGGTTAATCCCAGAGTGGCGCCAGGCCTTCCGGGCTGGTCAGGCGATGACCGCGGTCGAGGCCGGCGATCAGCGCCATGTCGGCTTCGCTCAGCTTCAGCTCGCAGGCCTTGAGGTTGCCGGCCAGGTTGGCGCGCTTGGTCGAAGACGGAATCACCGCATAACCCGACTGCATGGCCCAGGCCAGAGTCACCTGGGCCGGGGTGGCTTGCAGGCGATCGGCGATCTGCGCGATGACCGGGTCCTTGAGCACTTCGCCGTAGGCCAGGGTCATGTACGAGGTGATGTGGATGCCCTGGCTCTGCGCGAACTCGACCACCTTGCGATTTTGCAGGTACGGATGCAGTTCGATCTGGTTGGTGGCGATGTTCTCGGCACCGACGGCGGCGATGGCCTGTTTCATCAGGTCGACAGTGAAGTTCGAGACACCGATCTGCCGGGTCAGACCCAGGCGCTTGGCTTCGAGCAGGGCGCCCATGAATTCGGCGACCGGCACCTGGTCTTCCGGCGACGGCCAGTGGATCAGGGTCAGGTCCAGGTAATCGGTGCGCAGTTTTTGCAGGCTTTCCTTCAGGCTCTCGATCAGGCGGCCGCCTGCGAAGTTGGCGACCCAGATCTTGCTGGTGATGAACAGCTCTTCGCGGGGGATGCCGCTGGCGGCGATGGCCTCGCCGACCTCGGCTTCATTCTCGTAGATCTGCGCGGTGTCGACGGTGCGGTAGCCCAGCTCCAGGCCGGTGCGGACCGAATCGATCACCACCTGGCCCTGCAAGCGGAAAGTACCCAGGCCGAAGGCGGGAATAGACATTGATGACTCCAGTGGTTGCAGTGGGAATGGGCGGCAGTATCCGCATCTGCATCCGTGAGAAAAACCGCTGGAGCGGCAAAGCAATGTTTACCGCAAGGCAAAGATCAAGATCAAAAGATCGCAGCCTTCGGCAGCTCCTACGGGGGACGCGTTCCAAATGCAGGAGCTGCCGAAGGCTGCGATCTTTTTGGCTTACCCCCGAGGCTCAAGAATCATGCAAGTGGTCGTCCCGGTCGCATACAACCGCCCATCCACATCATAAATCCGCCCCTCGGCCAACGCCGTCGAACGCCCCAGATGCACGATCTTGCCCTCGGCCCGCACCGGTCCGCTGGCGCTGTTCAGGGCCCGCACATAACTGATGCGCAGATCCAGCGTGGTGTAGCCCTGGCCCTTTTTCAGCAGGGTGTGAATCGCGCAACCCATGCACGAATCCAGCAGGGTCGCGGCATAACCGCCATGCACGGTGCCCAACGGGTTGTAGTGCCGCGAGTCCGGCGTGCCCTGAAAAATGAACAAGCCTTCGGACCATTCGATCGGGATGAAATCCATCAACGTGCCGATCGGCGGCGAGGGCAGTTCACCGTTACCGATGCCATTGAAAAACTCAGTGGGGGTCAGCTGGCTGACTTCGGCCAGCGACAGACTGCCAGGCCCGGCGAGGCGGGCGCGCATGGCCTCTTCCTGGGCGATCCATTGGGCGAGCGTGGTGTCGCGGTTGGGGCTTTGCATGTTCAGTGGCCTCGCGTGTGTGAAGATATTACGAAGATAATGTCGCTCGATATTATGCGCGAAATAAAACTCCCGCCACCCCACGGTTCCCTGTAGCAGCTGGCGAAGCCTGCGTCCGGCTGCGAAGCAGGCGCAAAATCAGGCGCTGCGGTGAATCAGGTAAATCCGGTGCACAGGTTTTACGACTGCTGCGCAGCCGGACGCAGGCTTCGCCAGCTGCTACAAAGGGTCCGCCGTTCCATTGGTGGGACAATCAAGCCGATTTTCACCGGCTAGTGCGTAATTAGTCCCGGTTATAAGCTGTGTTCATGGTTTCACTCATTTTTCAGGAGACCCCATGAAGAACATCATCGGTATCTACACCAGCCCCCGCGGACATTGGGTCGGCGACGGTTTTCCGGTTCGCACGCTGTTTTCCTATGACCAGATGGGCCAGCACATCAGCCCGTTCCTGCTGCTCGATCACGCAGGGCCCGCGCAATTCTCGCCGACCACCGAGCGTCGGGGGGTGGGCCAGCACCCGCACCGTGGTTTCGAAACCGTGACCATCGTTTATGAAGGTGAACTGGAACACCGGGACTCCACCGGCAGCGGTGGCAAGATCGGCCCGGGCGACGTGCAATGGATGACTGCCGCTTCGGGGATTCTCCATGAAGAGTTTCACTCCGAAGGTTTCGCCAGGAGCGGCGGCACCCTGGAAATGGTCCAGCTGTGGGTCAACCTGCCAGCGAAGGACAAAATGGCCGATCCCGGTTACCAGACCCTTCTCGATGGCGATATCCCGAGCATCGCGCTCAAGGACAATGCCGGCAGCCTGCGCCTGATCGCCGGTGAGTTCGACGGTCACAAAGGCGCGGCGCGCACCTTTACGCCGGTGGACGTCTGGGACATGCGCTTGAACGCCGGCAAGTTGCTCAATCTGGATCTGCACGAAGGCCGCAATACCGCGCTGGTGGTCCTGCGCGGTACGGTGCAGATCAATGGTCTGGAGTCGGCCAGTCAGGGGCAGTTGGCATTGTTCGAGCGCAAGGGCGACCGATTGACGCTTGAAGCCAGCGAAGACGCGGTGGTGCTGTTGCTCAGTGGCGAGCCGATCGACGAACCCATCGTCGGCCATGGTCCGTTCGTGATGAACACCGAGCAGGAAATCCACCAGGCCTTCGCCGACTTCCAGTCCGGCCGCTTCGGTCGAATGCAGGCCTGATCCTCCAGCGCACCACATCCCCTATGGGAGCGGGCTTGTGCTCCCGCATTTATTTGTGTTGTCAGCCGGTTTCAGCCAAATCAATTGCTCCTACACTGTGCCCAATCTGTGAGATCTTTTGCCATCGTCCTGTGCTGGAGCTGTTTGATGCTGTCGTTGCTCGTCGACCACCCCCTGATCTGCGCACTGATCCTCATCCTGATCGATCTGGTGTTGTGGCGCTTTATAGGTGTCAATCATCACAACTGGAAATTGCTGGCCAGGCTGGTGATTTTCTCGTTGTTCAGCGTGCTGCTGTTCAACGAGGGCATGAACCCGCTGGAGCCGGCACCCTGGGCGGACAACGTGCCGTTGCATCTGGCGGCCACGGGGTTGCAGATCGGCTGGTGGCTGTTTGCAGCGCGCACACTGACGGTAATGATCGGTGCGGTGATGATGCAACGGGTGGGGCATACCGGGCGATTGCTGCAGGATTTGCTGGGTGCGGTGATTTTCCTGGTGGCGGTGATCGCGGCTCTGGCTTATGTACTCAACCTGCCGGTCAAGGGCGTGCTGGCGACCTCCGGCGCCCTGGCGATCATCGTCGGTCTGGCGCTGCAAAGTACCCTCAGCGACGTGTTTTCCGGGATTGTCCTCAATACCACCAAGCCCTATCAGATCGATGACTGGATCGCCATCGACAATACAGAGGGTCGGGTCATCGACATCGACTGGCGCGCCACGCGGCTGCAGACGTCCCAGGGCAGCATGATCGTGATCCCCAACTCCCTGGCGGCCAAGGCCAAGATCACCAACTTCAGCCGGCCCAGCGACATGTTCGGCCTGTCGGTCAGTTTGCAGGTCAGCCCTCATGTGCGGCCACAGACCGTGATCGACGCGCTGGAGCGGGCGATGCAGGGTTGCCGCATTCTATTGAGTCAGCCGGGGCCGAAAGTGGCGCTCAAAAGCTCGACTCCCAATGGTGTTGAATACGAGATCAGCGGTTTTGTCGCCGCGATGAGTGAAAAGCGCACGGTGCGTAACCAGCTGTTCGATCTGGCCTACCGACACCTGCGGGCGGCCGGGGTGAACCTGCTGTCGAGCGTGGAAACCAGCCCCGCCAGCGACCTGTCACGGCAACGGGCACTGATCGACAGTTCGCCGATCTTCTCCACCTTGCGCCAGGAAGAAAAGGAAACCTTCAGCCAGAACATGACCCAGCAGGACTTCCGCGCCGGGGAAACGATTTTGGCGGCGGGGGAGGTGAGCGATCATCTGTTCATCGTCGAGTCCGGGGTGGTCACGGTCTCGCTGAACGTCAACGGTACAGTGATGGAAACCGGGCGCATGGGGCCGGGAGAAGTCATCGGCGAAGCCGGCATCCTGACCGATAGCGCGCTGCCGGCCGAGTTCGCGGCGAAAACTGCCTGCACGCTGTTCCGTATCGAAAAAGGCTATCTGCTGCCTTGTCTGGCCGCCCGTCATGACATCAATGATGCGATGAAGACGTTGTTGGATTTCCGTTTGAACAAGGTCCAGCAGATGAGCCATCAGGCGCCGGTGGTGGAGCGCAAGAAAGGGTTTTTCCAGTGGCTGCTCAAGCGGGCGTGATGCACATCCTGTAGGAGCGAGCATGCTCGCTCCTACAGGGGGCGGGGTGAAGATCAGAAATCCACTGTTGCCGACACCTTCAATGTCCGCGGCGTACCCTGGGTCAAATACCCACCATTGGCCGAAGCCCAATACGCCTCATTCGCCACATTCTCCAGATTCGCCCGCAACGTAACCTCCCGCTCATCAATCCTGAACCCATACCGCGCCCCCAGATCGAACCGGTTCCATGCCGGAATGCTCTGGGTGTTGGCCGCATTCAGATACTGCCCGCCGGTGCGCAACATCCGCGCGCTGAGCGCCGCGCCTTCGATCCCCGGCACATCCCAATCCGCCCCGAGGTTGAACTGAAATCGCGGCACGCCAACCGCACGGTTGCCGTCATTGATGCCATTGGCACTGCCCTCGATCTCCGTCTTCATGAAGGTCGCCCCGCTGAGCAGACGCAGGCCATCGAGGGGTTCGCCGTACAGGTTCAATTCCACGCCTTTGTTCAACTGCCGGCCATCGACGCGAAACACGCCATCCTGGGTGTAGCTCGACGGCTGCTCGATGCGATACGCCCCAAGACTCGCGCCATAGCTGCCCATGTCCAGGCGCACGCCGACTTCGACCTGCTTGCTGCGCACCGGGGCGAAGGTCTCGTCGCGGTTCAGTGATGTGGTCGGGGGCGTCGGGCCTTTGGCCAGGCCTTCGATGCGGTTGGCGTAGAACGACAGGTGGTCCCAGGGCTTGACCACCAGGCCGAACACCGGCGTGGTGATCGACGCGTCATGGCTGGACGTCCGGGCGCCGGTGGTGGTGCTCCAGCCATCGACCTTCAACGACTGGCGACGCGCACCCAACGTCAGCAAAACCCGGTCGTCGACAAAACCGAGGGTGTCGGCAATGGCGACGCTGCGCAGCTGATTCTTGCCGACGATCCGAGGGTCATGAATGTCGCTGCCGAACGATGTAGCCGCCGGCCGCGGCTGCTGGCCGGCGTCATACAGGTTGGTGCTGTAGCGCCCGGCGCTGCCGATGGTTTCGAAGGCCGAACGCTGTTCACCCCAGATGCCGGCCACTCCGACGTTCAGTTGATGGCTGATCGCGCCGGTTTGCAGACGACCATTGAGGCCCGCCATCAGGCTGCGATTGTCTTCGTCGTGGGGCGGATACAGCATGCCGCCCAGCGCGCTGCCGTCCAGATCGGTGACGGTCAGCGATGAATACACGCCGTTTTCCCGGGTGTGCTTGGCGCCGCCCGCGACGTAGCCGGTCCAGTTGTCGCTCAGGTCATACTCGGCGCGGGCCATGCCGAAAGTGTCCTCCAGCTGTGAGTAACTCCAGCTCTGCGCATAACCTTTGTTGGCATCCGGCGCCTTGGGCACCTTGTTCAGGGACGAGTCGACGTAGACCACGGCGCGGCCTTGATTGATCACCTGCTTCTGATAACCCAGATCCGCCGAAAGACGCAGGCGCTCAGCGCGATAATCCAGGCCCAAACTGACCAGCGAAGTGCGCTGGTCCTCGTCGTCGACAGCGGTATCGCCCTCGCGCTGCAACAGGTTGAGCCGCGCGCCGAAACGGTTGTCCTCACCGAAGCGCTGGCCCAGGTCCAGGTGCCCGCCGGTGCGTGAGTCGCTGCTGTAATCCAGGCTGATACGCCTGGTTGGCGTGTCGCCGGCGCGTTTGGGTTGCACATTGACTGCGCCACCGATGCCGCTGCCGCTGGGTGTCACTCCGTTGATGAAGGCGCTCGGGCCCTTGAACAACTCGACTCGCTCCATGGCCTCGGTGGCGATGATCTGGCGCGGCAGCACGCCATACAGGCCACCCCAGGAAATGTCATCGGTGGCCAGTGGCAATCCGCGAATGATGAACACCTGAGAGAAATTGCCGAACCCGGCGGACTGGCGCACCGACGCGTCATTGAGCAGCACGTCGCCAACGGTTCGCGCTTGCTGGTCGGCGATGGTTTTGGCGGTGTAGCTGGTGACGCTGAAGGGCAGGTCGTTCACGGCCTGCTGGCCGAGCAGGCCGATTTGCGCGTCACGGGCCACTTGCCCGCCGCCATAGGTGTCGGCGGCATTGGCCAGGGCGTTGACGTTGGTTTCCTCCAGTTCCAGGGCGGTCGGGGCTTTGAGGGTGTAGCCGGTATCGCCGGTGCTGACCAGCGCAAACCCGCTGCCTTCCAGCAATTGCGCGAAGCCACTTTGCGCGCTGTAGGCCCCGTTCAGCCCGGGGCTCTGGCGATTGCCCAGCAACGCCGGATCGAACGACAGCGGCACGCCCATGCTCACCGCAAACTGCGCCAGCACCTGGCTCAGCAAACCGGGAGCGATGACGATGTTGCGGCTGGTGGCGAGGCTTTCGACCGCCTGACCGTGCAGCGGCAACAACGCCGCGCAAGCCAGGACAATGCGCAGGAAAGAGGAACTGAACATCACAGACTGACCGCGTCAGACCCTCGGTTCGACCGACAGCCAGTAGCGGGTCATGCGGCTGATGTTCAACGGCAGAGTATCGCTGAGCAGGCGCAGGCTGGCGTCGGTGTCGCGCAGGGAAAACGCCCCGGAGACCCGCAGCCCTGCGACATCCGGATGGCAGCGCAGCACGCCCGGTCGATAACGGCTCAGTTCGCCGAGCAACTGGTCCAGGCGCATGTTGTTGGCCAGCAGCATGCCTTTGTCCCAGGCCACGGCTGCGGCGTCGAAGGTTTCGGCGGCATCGAAGCGGCTCTGGGTGAAGCTCTGGCGCTGGCCGGCGTTGAGGGTCGAACTCTGCTGAAGCAATTGCGGGGTGATCACCGCCTGGCCTTCGAGAACGGACACGTGGCTGCGAGCGCCTTCGGTGCGCACGCAGAAACGAGTGTCCACGGCGCGGGCGATGCCCTGGGGCGTTTCGACGATGAAGGGGCGGGCGCTGAGGTCTTGCGCGGTGCGGATCAGCACCTCGCCATCGAGCAGCCGGACACGTCGTTCGGTGGCATTAAAGGCAATGTTCACCGCGCTGTCGGTGTTGAGCAGCAGCTGGCTGCCATCGGGCAATTGCAGGTTTTTCTGCTCGCCCACGGCGGTGCGCTGATCGGCGGTCCATTGCTCCCACGGCAGATGCTGCGAAGCAAAGCCCAGGGGACCGGCCATTAGCAGCAGGCCCAGGCGGGTGAGGGTCTGGCGACGAGTGAGGCCGTCCTTGCGCGCAGCCCGTTGCAAAGTCTGGATCGCGAGGTTGGCCGGCACGCTGCGAAACTCACCCAGCAACACTTCGGCCCGCTGCCAGGCCTGGGCGTGTTCCAGGCTGCGACTGCGCCATTGGGCGATGGCCTGATGGTCGGCGGCGGTGGCGGTGCCGGAGTGCAGTTGCACGAGCCAGTCGGCGGCTTCACCGAGAATCTGCGGGTTGATCATCGACGAATTCATCAGGCGACGCTCTTCATCAGGCGACACTCAGGCAGGCAATGAACGCCGCGCGCATATGGCGCTTTACGGTGATCAGCGAGACATTCAGGCGGATGGCGATCTGCGCGTAGGTCAGGCCTTCGATCTGCGACAGCAAAAAGGTATCGCGGGTCGCCTTGGGCAACTCCCGCAACAGCGCTTCGATGCGCCACAGGGTTTCGAGGATCAGCAGGCGGGTTTCCGGCGACGGCACTTCGGCCACCGGCAGGTGAGCGATGGTTTCCAGATAGGCGCGCTCGATGTCCTGGCGGCGCCAGCGGTCGATCACCAGCCCTTTGGCAATGTGCGTCAGCAGCGCCCGGGGTTCGCTGCCCAGCGGTTTGACCACCTGGCGGGTCAGCAGGCGAAGGAAGGTATCGTGGGCCAGGTCGGCCGCATCGCAGCGGTTACCCAGTTTGCGGTGCAACCAACCCTGCAGCCACCCGTGGTGTTCGCTGTAGAGGTTATGGACTTGCTGGTTCAGAGGCTGATCGGCGGACGACATGGCGGGCAGATACTCGACTCGTGCATCCTGCGTGAGTGTAATTAAGAATTGATCGCATTCTAGTGGCCATCAGTGATTGCTTGCAATTCTCATTTGGAACTTTCTTTCAAACGCCATCCCTGTAGCCACTGGCGAAGCCTGCGTCCGGCTGCGAAGCCGTCGTGAAATCAGTGCACGCGGAGTGTCAGACGTAACGAGCAAGCAGGTTTTACGACTGCTGCGCAGCCGGACGCAGCCTCGCAAGCTCGACAGCTGCTACAGGGCCGGACGCAGGCTACGCCAGCTGTTACATAAGCGCGGTTGTGTGAGTGGCCTACTCGTCTTCCCGAAGATTGGATATTTGTGCAAGCCGCCAGCGGGTCTAACGTATCCACACACCCACTTATTCACCGGAGCACGTAAATGCAACCGCGCATCGATTTCTACACCGCTTCCCCTGACGCCCTCAAAGCCATGATTGCCCTGGAAACCGCCGTCTCCAAGCTGCCGCTGGAGAAGAGCCTGATCGAACTGGTCAAGCTGCGCGCCTCGCAAATCAACGGCTGCGCCTTCTGCATCGACCTGCACACCACCGACGCCCTCAAGGCCGGCGAAACTACTCGTCGCCTGTTCGCCGTCAGCGCCTGGCGTGAAGCCCCGTTCTTCACCGACCGCGAACGCGCGGCACTGCTGTGGACCGAATCACTGACCCAACTCAGCCTGACCAAAGCCCCGGACGAGGACTATGAAGTGGTCAAGGCCCAGTTCTCGGACAAGGAAATGGTCGACCTGAGCGTGGCCATCAGCACCATCAACAGCTGGAACCGCCTGGCTGTCGGTTTCCGCAAGACCCCGCAGGCCTGATTTTCATCCCCGCACCCTGATCGTTCCCACGCGCCTGCGTGGGAACGATCAATCCATCAATGCGCATCCGCGCTCGGCGCCGTCGGCGGTTGCACCTTGCGCATCAAGGGCACCATCGCCGTGGCGACGATGAAGCAGGCCATGATCATCAGGAACGCGTCGCCGTAGGTTTGCGTCTGCGCCTCGCGAAAGGTCAGTTGCCATAGCTGATGCAGGCTGGCGGTGACGCCGGCGTCGCCGCTCTGGCCCAGGGTGGCGAAGTTGTTGCCGACCTGGGACAGCCACTGGTTGAGGGCCTCGTTGCTGCTGTTGAGGTTTTCCGCCAGGCGGGTGAAGTGCAGGTTGGTGCGGTCGTTGAGGATTGTCGCGCAGGCGGCGATGCCGATGGCGCCGCCCAGGTTGCGCATCAGGTTGAACAAGCCCGAGGCATGTTTGAGCCGCGCCGGCGCCAGCCCGCCCAGGGTCAGGGTCACGGTGGGCGGCACCGCCAGTTGCTGGGCAATGCCGCGCAAGGCTTGCGGCAGCAGCAACTCATTGGCCCCCCAGTCATGGGTGATCGGGCTGAAATCCCACATCGACAGGGCGAACAGGCCAAGGCCGGTCATCATGATCCAGCGCAGGTCGAGGCGGTTGGCCAGAAAGGCGTACAGCGGAATCGCCATCAGCTGGAACACGCCGGTGGAGAAAATCGCCAGACCAATGTCCAGCGCCCCATAGCCACGCACCCGGCCGAGAAACAGCGGCGTCAGGTAAATCGTCGCGAACAGGCCGATGCCGGTGACGAACGAGAAGAAACAGCCGAGGGCGAAGTTGCGGTCTTTCAGGGCGCGCAGGTCGACGATCGGGTTGGCCACGTAAAGGGTCCGGCCGATGAAGGCAAGGCCTGCCAGGCCGCTGATCCACGCGGTGGTCAGAATCGTGCTGTCGCTGAACCAGTTCCAGCGCGGGCCTTCTTCGAGGGTGTATTCCAGGCAGCCGAGGAAAAGCGCCAGAAACACCATGCTCAGGTAGTCGGCGCCTTTGAGCAGCGACAGTTCCGGCTGGTCGATTTTCACCAGCATCGGCACCGCCACTGCGACGAAAATACCCGGCACCAGGTTGATGTAGAACAGCCAGTGCCAGGACGAAATGTCGGTGATCCAGCCACCGATGACCGGCCCCAGGGTCGGAGCCAGCGAGGCCACCGCGCCGATGGTCGCGGCGGCGATCACCCGTTGCTTGCCGCTGAAAAACACGAACGCCGTGGTGAACACCATCGGGATCATCGAGCCGCCGAGAAAACCCTGCAGGGCGCGGAAGGCGATCATGCTCTGGATGTTCCAGGCCAGGCCGCAGAGCAGGCTGGTCAGGGTGAAGCCCACCGCCGATGCGCAGAACAGCCAACGGGTGGAAAACACCCGCGAGAGCCAGCCGGACAGCGGGATCACGATGATTTCGGCAATCAGGTAGCTGGTCTGTACCCAGGCGGTTTCGTCGGTGCCGGCGGACAGTCCACCGCCGATGTCACGCAATGAAGCCGAGACGATCTGGATATCCAGCAGCGCAATGAACATGCCGATGCACAGGGTGGCGAAGGCGAAGACCTTGGTCGCCGTGGCCATGCTCGCGGCATCGAACGGTTGCGCCGGGGCGGCGAGGGCGCGGCTCATGGCGCGCTGGCCACGGCAGGCGCATCCGGCGCTTTACGGGTGTCCACTTCAGCGGTGACCGACAGGCCGGGACGCAGGTGACCGAGCACGCTGTCGGCCGGGTCCAGGTGAATGCGCACCGGCACCCGCTGGACGATCTTGGTGAAGTTGCCGGTGGCGTTTTCCGGTGGCAACACGCTGAACTGCGAGCCGCTGGCCGGCGCCAGGCTGTCGAGGTGACCGTGGAATTCCTGGCCCGAGAGCACGTCGGCGTGAATCACCACCCGCTGCCCCGGCACCATGCGCGCCAGCTGGTCTTCCTTGAAGTTGGCATCGACCCACAGGCCGCTGCTTGGCACCACTGACAACTGTTGCGAACCGGCCTGGGCGTAGGCGCCGACCCGTGCGCGACGGTTGCCGATCACGCCGTCAATCGGGGCGCGCAGTTCGGTGTAGCCGACGTTCAACTGCGCCAGATCGCGCTCGGCGCGGGCCTGAATCAACGCGGCGCGGGCCTGTTGTTTCTGTGTGGCGATCACGTTCAGTTGGCGTTGCGCCGCCACAAGTTCCGCCTGGGCGCGGGCGCTTAATGCTGAAGCCGTCTTGAACGTGGCGTTGGCCCGTTGCGCGCTTTCCACCGATACCGCATTGGTGCTGACCAGTTTCTTGTAGCGCGCATCGTCATCCCGGGAGCGGGCGGTTTCCGCACCGGCGGCATCGATGCCGGCGCGGGCCTGACCGATCACCGCCTGTTGCAGCTGTTCGGTGGCGTCGAGGTTGGCGAGCAGGGCCTCCTCGGCGGCCACCGCGCCTTCGGCCTTGGCCAGGTTGGCGCGGTAGTCACGGGAGTCGAGGCGAATCAGCACATCGCCGGCCTTGACCTGCTGGTTGTCGGTCACCAGCACTTCTTCGATGTAGCCGGCGACCTTCGGCCCGATCACCGTCACGTCGCCGCCGATGTAGGCGTCGTCGGTTTCCTCGATGAAACGGCCAGCGGTCCACCAATGGGCGCCATACACACCGGCCAGCACCAGGGCAGCGATGCCGGCGGTCGGCAGGAGCAGGCGTTTGAGCAGGGGAGGCTTGGGAGTGGTCACGGGAACGGCCAGGTCGGGCTCAACAGAGGGCATGCTGGTCATGGGGATTTCCTGTGGGAAATGGAAAATACATTACGCATATAATATTACGTATGTAATATTTTGTGGCAATTGAAATTGGATGCCGGTCGTCAGGTGATCCTCGGTTGATTGAAATGACGCCTTCGCGGGCAAGCCTCGTTCCTACAACCTGTAGGAGCGAGGCTTGCCCGCGAAGGCGTATGTGAAAACGACAAAATGCCTGGGTTATTGACTGGCCAACCGCGTGCTCACCATCGCCAGCCCATCCTTGCCATCGCGGGTGTTAACGCCAGAAAGCCAGGCCTCCAGCACCGCAGGATTAGCCTTGAGCCACGCCTTGGCCGCGGCCCGTGGTTTCTGGTTCTGGTTCAGCACCGCGTCCATCAGCTGGTTCTCCATGGCCAAACTGAATTCCATGTTCTGCAACAGCTTGCCGACGTTGCTGCATTCCTGCAGATAGCCCTTGCGCACGTTGGTGTAGACCGTGGCCTGGCCGTAGTTGGGGCCGAAGTAGTCGTCGCCTCCGCTGAGGTACTTCATCTTGTTGCGGGTGTTCATCGGATGCGGTTCCCAGGCCAGGAACACCATCCAGCCGTTCTTGCGCGTGGTGCGCTTGAGTTGCGAGAGCATCGCCGCTTCGCTGGACTCGACGATCTTGAAGTCCTTCAGGCCGAAGGCGTCCTTGTCGATCATGGTCTGGATCAGCCGGTTGCCGTCGTTGCCAGGCTCGATGCCGTAGAGCTGGCCGTTGAGTTTGTCCTTGAATTTGGCGATGTCGGCGAAATCGTGCAGCCCGGCGTCGTAGACGTAGTCGGGCACTGCCAGGGTGTATTTGGCGCCATGCAGGTTGGCGCGCACGGTTTCCACGGTGCCGGCGTCGCGGTAGGGTTTGATGTCGTTTTCGGTGGTGGGCATCCAGTTGCCGAGGAACACGTCCAGTTCCTTGCCCGACGACAGCGCGCGGTAGGTCACCGGGATCGACAGCAAGGTGGTCTTGGTTTTGTAGCCCAGCGATTCCAGCACTTCGCTGGCGATGGCGGTGGTGACGGTGATGTCGGTCCAGCCGACGTCGGAGAAGCGCACCGTGGCGCAGGATTGCGGCTCGGTGGCGTGGGTGAGCAACGGGATACTGAGGGATGCAAGCAAGAGCAAGGCTTTCATGGGTCGACTCCTCAAGGTAAACGTCGGCAGCGGTTTTGGGGTGTCACGGTCTTGTTGTTATGGGTCATGCAAAAGAATCAATGGCTCGCCACAGATTGAGTGCTTGTTATTTGGCAGGCTCCTCTAGTCCAAACCAGTTCAGCGCCGCAGGTTCAGTGTTGAGGTAGATGTGCTTGAGTTCGGTGAACTCATCGAGCCCGGCCCGGGACAGTTCGCGGCCGATGCCGCTGGATTTGTAGCCGCCCCACGGCGCCTGGGGGAAAGCGGCGTTGTAGTCATTGATCCACAAGGTCCCGACCCGCAACCGCCGGGCCATGCGATGGGCCTTGCCGATGTCTTTGGTCCACACCCCAGCTGCCAGACCGAAGGGTGTGTCATTGGCCAGTCGCAGCGCCTCGGCCTCATCACCGAAGCGCTCGACGGTGATCACCGGCCCGAAGATTTCCTCTTGGGCAATGCGCATGTCGGCAGTGACGTTGCCCAGCAAAGTCGGCGCCAGCCAGAACCCGCGATCGAACTGCTCGGGGATCGTCCCACCCGCTAGCAATGTCGCGCCCTGTTCCACAGCCCCGGCAATCATGGTCAGGACCTGATCGCGATGACCGGCAGAGATCACCGGCCCCATCTGCGTCGACTGATCCAGCCCATTGCCCAGGCGAATCTTCAGGACTCGCTGCTGCAAGGCCTCGACGAAGCGGTCATGCAGGCTGTCCTCGACCAACAACCGCGAGCCCGCCGAGCAGATTTGCCCGGCATTGAAAAACACCGCGTTCAGCGCCTGATCCAGCGCCACTTCGAAATCGGCATCGGCAAACACGATGTTCGGATTCTTCCCGCCCAGTTCCAGGGCCACGCGCTTGAAGTTGCCGCTGGCGGCGCGCATCACCTTGCCGCCAGCCACGGCGCCGCCGGTCAGCGACACCAGGTCCACCTCATGGCTGGCGGCGAGCGCTTCGCCGACATCCCCCTCGCCGCACAACAGATTGAACACCCCGTCGGGCAACCCGGCCTGCGCCAGCAGGGTGGTCAGGCGATGGGCCGTCATCGGCGTCAGGCTGCTGGGCTTGAACACCACGGTATTGCCGGCGGCCAGGGCCGGGGCGATTTTCCATGCCGCCTGCAGCAGCGGGTAATTCCACGGCGCGATCAAGGCGCACACGCCCACCGGTTCGCGCTGGTTGAAACTGATCGCATGGGCCGGGGCGTGGCTGTTGACGCTGGCGCTTTCGCTTTCCAGCACGGCGGCGTAGTAGCGCAAGGTCGCCACCACATTGCCGATATCCCCCAGGCTTTCGCCCAGGGTCTTGCCGGCGTTGAGGGTTTCCAGGCGCGCCAGGTGTTCGGCGTCCTGTTCGATCAGCCCGGCGATTTTCTGCAGCAGTTGCGCGCGCTCGGTCACCGGCATTGTCGGCCAGGGACCCTCATCGAACGCCCGCCGCGCGGCGCTGATCGCCAGTTGCGCGTCACCGGGATCGGCGACGGCCACCTGGGCCAGCACTTCTTCGGTGGCGGGGTTGATCACATCGCGGTACTGCGGCACCTGCGGCGCTTGCCAATTCCCCGCGATGAACAAACGAATCTGCAGCATGGGCGTCTCCCGCCAAGTGGTCGTGGCCGTCACTATGGCGGGGCGCAAGGGGTGGCTCTTGATCAAACGCGGCATAAGCGCGCCGTTTTCTCACGGCCAGGGCGCTGCGAAATAGCGGCAGTCTGTGTCGCTTCCCGTCAAGCGCGCGCGAGGCGTCTCTCTACACTGCCAGGCATCCGATCAACCTCTGTGGAGCACGGGATGAGTCAATCTGTGGAGCAACTGAGAATCCGCCTGGCCTGCGCGTTTCGCTGGGCCGCGCGGTTGAACCTGCACGAGTCCATCGCCAATCACTTCAGCGTGGCGGTCTCGGGGGATGGCCGCGAGTTCCTGATCAACCCCTATGGCAGGCACTTCTCGCGGATCAGGGCCAGCGACCTGTTGCTGGTCAACGCCGACGACCCCGCCAGCCTCGACCGTCCGGACGCCCCGGACATCACCGCCTGGGCCTTGCACAGCGCCTTGCACCGCAATCAGCCCCACGCCCGCTGCATCCTGCACACCCATTCGAAATACGCGACGGCCCTGGCGTGTCTGGCGGATTCGCGCCTGCCGCCGATCGAGCAGAACTGCATGCGCTTTTTCGAGCGGGTGGTGATCGATGAAGGCTTCGACGGCATGGGTCTTGGAGACGAGGCCGAGCGGGTCAGCCGCCTGCTGGGGGACAAGCCGATCCTGCTGATGGGCAGTCACGGCGTGCTGGTGGCGGCACCGAGTATCGCCCAGGCGTTCGATGACCTGTATTACTTCGAGCGCGCGTGCGAGACCTACATCACCGCGCTCTCCACTGGCCGCGAATTGCGCATCGCCAGCGACGCCATCGCCCGCAAGACCTGCCGGCAATGGCTCGACTATCCGGGCTTTGCCGACAAGCATTTCAATGCGCTGCTGGGGATTCTCGACGAAGAAGAACCCAACTACCGCCATTGACGCCGTTCACTGACCCCTGTAGCAGCTGGCGCAGCGTCCGGCTGCGAAACAGTCGTAAAACCTGCTCGCTCGGTATGCCTGACACACCGCGTGCACTGATTTCACGACTGCTGCGAAGCCGGACGCAGCCTCGCAAGCTCGACAGCTGCTACAGGGCCGGACGCAGGCTTCGACAGGTGTTACATAAATGCGGGTTATTCGGCGCTGGTGGGGCGTTGCTCCTTGCGCAATGGCTGGCGCATCACCGGGGCGGTCCAGACCTGACTGCGGTCTTCGCTGGGTGGGCAGCCGAAGCGGGCGCGGTAGGTGCGGGAGAAGTGTTCCAGCGAGCCGAAGCCTGAACAGGCCGCGACCTGGGCCACGCTCAGGCGGGTCTGTTGCAGCAGGCTGTGGGCCCGGGCCAGGCGCAGGGTGAGGTAATACTTGAGCGGCGACAGGCCGGTCTGGTGCTTGAACTGGCGCTCCAGCTGGCGCCGCGACAGCCCGACCTGCCCGGCAATCGCCTCGCAATCGAGCGGTTCTTCCAGCGCCTGTTCCATCAACTGCACCGCCCGACGAATCTTGTTGCCGTACAGCCCGGTGTTGGTCAGGCCGCCGTCGAGCTGGTTGTCCGCCGGCGCGCGAACTTGGCCCATCAACATATGCATGCCGATCTCCCGGGCCAGTTCGCTGTCGATGCTCTGGCCGATCCAGCCCAGCAGCATGTCCAGGGTGGTGGTCGCGCCGGCGCAGGTCAGGCGCTGGCGTTCCAGGGTGTAGAGCTGCGGCTTGGCGTTGACCCGTGGATAACTTTCCTGAAAACCCTGCAGGTTGTCCCAGTGCACGGCGGCTTCGTAGCCATCGAGCACACCGGCGGCCGCCAGCAGCTCGGTGCCGGTTTCCACGCCCATCAACACCGCGCCGAACAGCGCCTGCTTGCGCAGCCAGCTCTTGAGCGCCAGGTTGCGGCTGTGTTTGTGCACATCGAAACTGGCGATCACCAGACAGGCATCGAACCCCTGATCGGCCTTCAAACCGTCATTGGCGACGGTGATCAGGCCGTTGCTGGCCTGCACCGGCTCGCCGTCCAGCGACAGCAGCGACCACTGGAACAGCTGGCGCTGGGTCAACCAGTTGGCGATGGCCAGCGGTTCCAGCACCGCGGCCAGGCCGAAGTTGGAAAACGACGGCAACAGCAACACCGCCACGCGCAGCGGCGCGACATCGTCGCGCCGCCAGGTGAATCGGCTTTCTGTATTACTGCACGACTGATTGCTCATGACTGATCTCTATCGTTGCCGTGTCCGCCATTGCGGGTGAGTCCAGACCGCTGCCTGGCTGCCCGGCAGCGGTGGCCTGCCACGAATCATATCGCTGGCCTTTTCCGCGATCATCACCGTTGGCGCATTGGTGTTGCCGCTGACAATCACCGGCATGATCGAGGCGTCCACCACCCGCAGGCTGTCCAGGCCGTGCACGCGCAATTGCGCATCGACCACCGCTTCGACATCGCCCGCCGGGCCCATTTTGCAGGTGCCGCTGGCATGGTAGCCGGTTTCCGTCACTTGCCTGGCCCAGGCATCCAGCGCTTCGTCACTTTGCGCCTGGGCACCGGGCACCAGTTCTTCGCCGCGGAACGCGGCCATGGCCGGTTGCCCGATGATCTCGCGCACCAACCGGGCACCGGCGCGCATGTCGGCTCGATCCTGCTCGGTTTTCAGGTAATTGAACAGGATGCGCGGCGGTTGCCTCGGGTCAGCGCTGCTCAGCGTGACGCTGCCCAGGCTGGTGGGGCGCATCAGGTCGATGTGGATCTGGAACGCGTGATCGGGCACCAGATCGACGCTGCCGGGTTTCACCGCCAGTGGCATGAAGGTCAGTTGCAGGTCCGGATGTTCGACCCCGGCCCGGGAACGGATGAACGCTCCGGCTTCAAAATGGTTGCTCGCCGCCGGGCCGTCGTGGGTGGCGAACCAGCGGGCGCCGATCCACCATTTGCCCGGCGCAGTGGTCCAGGGGTAGAGCGATACCGGCTTTTTGCACAGGTACTGCACCACGGTGTCGGGGTGATCGTTGAGGCGCCGGCCTACGCCGGGCAGATCCTGTTTGACCGTGATCCCCAGGTCGCGCAATTCCGCTGCCGGACCCACTCCCGAGAGCAACAGCAATTGCGGCGAATTGATCGCCCCGGCGGTCAGCAGCACTTCGCGTCGGGCAAAGGCCTGATGAGTTTCGCCGCTCTGTTCGTACTCGATGCCGATGGCGCGCGCGCCGTCGAACAGGATGCGCAACGCCAGCGCATCGGTGTTGACCTGCACGTTGCCGCGGCCCAGGGCTTCGCTCAGATAACCTCGCGAGGTGCTCCAGCGCCGGCCGTTGCGGGTGGTGCGATCCACCGGGCCGAAGGCCTCCTGGCGATAACCGTTGAGGTCGTCGCTCAGGCCATAGCCGGCCTCGGCGCCGGCCTTGAGGAACGCCGCGCACAAGGGTGTTTGCACATCGCCTGGGGTGACGTGCAGATGCCCGGCGGCGCCACGGTAGTCGTCTTCTCCGTCGGCGTGGGTCTGGGCCCGCTTGAAGTACGGCAGCACGTCCTGATAACCCCAGCCGGTGCAGCCCTGTTCGGCCCAGGCGTCATAGTCCCGGGCGTGGCCACGGATGTAGACCATGCCGTTGATCGACGATGAACCGCCCAGGGTCCGGCCGCGCGGCGTGCCGATGCGGCGGCCGTCCAGATAGGGTTCGGGCTCCGAGCTGTAGCTCCAGTTGTAACGCGTGCCACCGACCACCAGTCCCACTGCGGACGGCATGTCGATGGTCCAGCTCTTGTCCGCAGGCCCGGCTTCGAGCAACAGGATTTGCGTGGCCGGGTCCTCGCCGAGGCGATTGGCCAACACACAGCCAGCGGACCCTGCGCCCACGATCAGGTAATCAAACTCATGGTTGGCCATGGTTCGTTTTGCTCCATAAATGAAGAAACGGATCTTTTACTGACAACTCGGAACCCTGTGGGAGCGGGCTTGCCCGCGATAGCGGTGTATCAGACAAAACAATGTCGACTGACACGCCCTCATCGCGGGCAAGCCCGCTCCCACAGGTACGGCGGCGCGGTCAGATCGAAGACTCGCCATGAATCCCGTTGAACACCAACCGATGAAAGTGATGCACCAGATGCTCGCTTTCATTGCTGCGCTGCGCATCGATCATGTACCGCCCCTGGTCATACCCCAGCGAGCGCAGGCCTTTCTGCACCGAAATGTTCAGGGCGATGTCTTCCGGGCCCAGGTCCTCGTTCATCCACTTCATGCATTGCTCGCTGACCTTGGCGGTCTCGGCATTGCTGGAGTAGTAGCCGAAGCGCAGCAGCGAGCGCTCGGCGTCCAGCGGAATCATGATGAACGAGCCCAGGAACTCCGAGAACGGGAAGGTGTAGAAGGTGTTGTTCGGCCACATGCCGATGTTGAAGAAGCACTCGTCCGGGTTCAGGTCCTTGCGCAGTGGCACGCCGTAGGCTTCGGTCACCGAGAGGTTGGCCGGGGCGATGTAGGTCCACCAGTTGTCGCGTTTGGTCAACTGGTAGCCTTTGAAGTCGATCAGCTTGGCCAGGTCGATATGGCAGGGGCCGGACAGCTTGAAGTGATAGCCCTCGATGGAGTTGTCCATGATCACCTTCCAGTTGGCCGGCACGATCACGTCCTGCTCCTCGATCAGGCGCATGTTGGCCAGGTCCGGAAACACCCGGCGCATTTCCTCGTCGGCACCGGGGAACAGATCGCGCAACGACGGGGCTTTCGGGTCGAGGTTGAAGTAGATGAAGCCGCCCATTTCCTCGGTGCGGATCTTCGGGATGTTGAACTGCTGCAGCTCGAAGTTTTTCATCTTCTCGCAGCGCGGCGCACTGCGCAGGCTGCCGTCCATTTCGTAGCACCAGGAGTGATAGGCGCAACGCACCACGCCGCCGGTGGTGCCGCGCCGCTCTTCGAGCAGGCGATTGCCGCGATGCTGGCAGACGTTATGGAACGCGTGGATCTGCCCCTGCCGGTTTTTCGCCACTACCACGCTCTGGTCGAACAGATCCGTCACCACGTACTGCCCCGGCTCGGCAAACTCACTGACGTGCCCGGCCACATGCCAGGCATGCATGAAAATGTTGTCGCGCTCGGCCTTGAACAGGGTCTCGTCGTAGAAGTAGCGCGAGGGCAGGGTGAAGGCTTCTTCCGGATCCTGATGGTCCCAGCCGTCGATCGAGCTGTGAGCCTTGAGGGTATTGTTATTTTGCATGGGACGATCTCCTCGGTGCCTGGTGCCGCACGGTACGGCTTGCTGTTGTGGGTCCTAATCTAGGGGGCGGGGAGGAGGGTGGATTGATGGAAAGCGACCAGTTGCGGGGTGAAAAGATCAAGGGACATTGGTGCGAAAAGATCGCGGCCTGCGCCAGTTCCTGCATGTGGAGTGGCGCTGCCTGAGGCTGCGATCTTTTGATCCTGAAATCTGTTGCGCGGCTATGCCTTCGACAGACCAGTTGGCGGGTCGATGTTATCCAGCGCTCGATTGACCAGTAGCTCGCCCAAAACCGCCAGTTGCTGAATCGCCAGCATGACATTGCGGCGCGAACCTTCCAGCTCGCACGCCAGGTCCGTGGCCATGACATTCAGGGAGGCGAGGGTTTCACAGGCGTGGCAAAGCAAGGACTCGGTGTCGATGTCTGGAATGATGGTGAAGACATGGCTGACCGGGTCCGGGCGGTTCGGGTTGCGCAGGCGCGCGCTGACGAGAGGCTCGGTGATGTCGGAGCGCTTGGTTGTATCGGTTGTATCGGTTGTTTCGCTGGCGGAAGGATCGGGGGATTTTTGGGTGTTTGAGGTGGTCTTTTTCATGTCAGTGCTCCTTGCACAGTTGAGATGTGCCAGTTCCTACCATCAATCAGGATGGATGGGTGGCAGTGAGTAAGTTGGCTGGCCGGCAATTTATTACCAGAAGATTCAAGATATTTAATCAAAAAAATGAACATCTATGTAATTAAATGATTCATGTTTTTTTAGTTGTATTTGTCTGTCGGATATTTCTTTAGTGAACGTTTTGTTTTCTGAAGGAAATATCACCTTTGAGAGTAGGGCGGATCTGTAGGAATCAAGTTTTAGTCGGGGCCGTAAATGATTGTTTGACGGTTGTATCCAATGATTGCAGTATTGCTTTTTTGTAATGAGGTCAGTGTCCAAAGATGGATCTCAAAACCTCGCCTGCATCGTTTTTGTCCAGCAATCATGTGGTTATTGACTGATGTATAAAAAAGAAAAAACCGAAAAGCTTAAAAACAACATCAAATATCTGATAAAGAGTCGCGGCGAAACGCGATTGTCATTGTGCAACTCCAGTGGTCTCACTCGAACGACGATCTACAATATTCTGGAGGGAAAGGTCGTTAATGCGCAGCAATCGACCATACGCAAGATTTCGGATTTTTTTGGTGTGTCGTACAAGGAAATAGAGACTGTAGATATTGAAAAGAAAGAAATAATAGAAAGCAGTATTTCGTTGCAGGGAAATACGAATCCAGCCGCAGTACCTGTCATCAGCGAGCGTTTTCTTGTTCAAAGCCTCGATAAGCGAATAGGGGAGTTGGCGACCATCCATCCTCTCACCTATTACTTTGGAGCAGCTTGCAATTTGATTGCGGTGCTGTTGGAGAATGAATTAAATGGCGTCAATGAGGCTGGTGATTTATTGATAGTGAAAAAAGGATCGTTTGCGAGCGATAAAGAAAGACTGGTGTGCAATAAAACGACAGGCAAGTTGCTTATAACCCGTGATCCTGCTCCTGATTTGGATACTTTTCATGTTGTAGGGGAAATCATTGAGGAGAGGTTCAATGTCCGTTGAGCATGAAAATAGTCGGTTCAAGTTACTAGGATTTGAAAACTCCAAAAGTCTCGCTGTCATCATGGTTGTTTCTACGGGAAAGATTGTCAGAATCAAGCTCGGTGATTTGTTGAGAAGTGAGCTTCTGGATGATCTAAGCAAGATGGAGATAAAGGACGTTTACAGGAAGTTTTACTCAGGTGGAACTGCAATAACAGCATATGAAGTCAGCGATCGCCATGAGAGGTCCTGGATGACCTATGTTGTGCTCAATTTGATGTTGTTTGTCCTGTATGTTTTTACCAATATTGCAGCGGTCAAACTTGTTTATATTGAATATTTTGATGTTGTCGTTACGCCTGGCGTTTTTCTTTATCCACTGACATTCCTGGTGGTTGATCTGTTGAATGAATCCTTCGGACTCCGGCTTGCAAGGAGAGCTATATATTTTGCCTTCGCAAGTAATGCTTTTATTCTGATTTTGCTGGCTGCTGCCAGCCATCTACCGGGCCTGCCTGATTGGAGTCTTGATGAACCTTATGGTGTAGTTGTGAATCACGTCGCTTCCGTGTTGGTCGCCTCGTCGGTTTCCTTTCTTTTTTCTGAGTATGTAAATTCATACTTGCTGTGCAGGATCAAAGAACTCACTAGCTCTCGATATTTATTCTTGCGGGTGTTCTTCAGTACGTTTTTTGCCGTGATAATCGACAGCTTTATTTTTTGCTTCATTGCGTTTTATGGGGCAATGGAGAATAGCGTTATTCTTCAAATGGTTTATGTTCAGATAGCGATCAAGATGTGCTTCGCGGTGTTCAATGTATTTCCAGCCTATGGTGCAAGATCATTGTTCAAGCGATACGTCACCGTTAACCAGCCCGCATAAGGCCGAGCATGAATCAATCGATATTGATTCATGCTCAACAAACCTCTAATTAGCTCAGATTCATTTTCCGATTGAGGCTTTCCCTGATTCCCACTTTGTCAGCGAGGAACTCGCTCAACCCCTTTGCCCGCAGGTGGCATGCGTCGCAGCTTCCACAGCCATTTCCCTTTATCCCGTTGTAGCAAGTCAGCGTGTGATCGCGCACAAATTCCAGCTTGTCGTAATGGTCGGCCAAGGCCCAGATTTCAGCCTTGTTCAGCCACATCAGCGGCGTTTCAAATCGCAGTGTGTAGTCCATTCCGGACTCAATGGCCGTGTTCAGCGCTTTGACGAATTGATCCCGGCAATCGGGGTAGCCGGAGAAGTCGGTTTCACAGACGCCGGTGATGACGGTCTGCGCTTGCACTTGGTAGGCATAAATGGACGCCAAGGTTAAAAACAGAATGTTCCTGCCGGGTACAAAGGTGCTTGGCAGTTTCTCTCCAGAACTATTGGTGGTGGGGACCGGAATGTTGTCGCGGGTCAGGCTGCTGATCGCCAGTTCATTCAGCAGTGAAGCGTCCAGCACCTTGTGTGCGCTAACACCGATCTGTGTGGCGAGTTGCTGTGCCACTTCAATTTCCGCCCGATGTCGTTGGCCGTAGTCGAAGGTGACGCAGTGAACTTCGTCGTAGTGCGCCAGTGCATGGATCAAGCAGGTGGTGGAGTCCTGGCCGCCGCTGAATACGATAACTGCCTTTTTGGTCATGCTTTTTCGTCCTTGGGAGATCCCGGCGTAATGCAGGGAATGGGCATTGACCCTATAGGGAAGTGCGGATTTTGGCTGTGGGACGTTTCGGAAAAGCGTGTCACCGATTTCAGTTTGTGTCGTTTGTTTGCTGAAAAGAGTGCAGGTCAGTATGACATCATTTTTGTCAGAATGACTCGCTGTCTATTTGACTATCGAAAACATAACTGATTGATATTTAACAACTTATAAACTGGCATGGTTCATGAAATACGGAAAGCAATTAACCCGAAGCAGGAGACTCCCCATGACTCGTTCCATTTCTCTTGGCTTCACATTGTGTTTTTTGCTTTCCCCGCTGTGCATGGCCGATCAGGTCGTGCGCGAGGTGCCGGATACCACTGCCGGCAAAGGCTACGGAGCCCTGACCGGTCTGATGGTCGGTGCAGTCGGCGGTCCGGTGGGAGCTTTGGTGGGAGCCGGTGCCGGGTTTTTCGCCGGTGGCTCGGTGCAGCAAGCGGCGGGCCTCTCGCAGACCGCTTACGAAGTGAAGGACGCGCAGGGTGAAGTCAGCACGGTTCGCTCACCCAATGCCCATTTCGAGCCGGGTCAGCAGGTGACTCGCCAGGGGCTGCGACTGGTGCCTCAAGGCAGTTGAGTCGCTGATGGCTGTCGAACGATTTTCCCTTTCACGGGCAGACGAGCCGCACCTCGTTTGCCCGTTTTTTTCATACAAATCCGGGCGAGGCGCGAACCCTGTAGGAGCTGCCGCAGGCTGCGATCTTTTGGCTTTGCTTTTTAAAGACAAGATCAAAAGATCGCAGCCTCGTTTCACTCGACAGCTCCTACAGATTAGTTACAGGGCATCAGCGTTTTTTAGGCCCGTTCAAAAATCGCCGCAATCCCCTGACCACCACCAATGCACATGGTCACCAGCGCATAGCGCCCGCCAGTGCGGTGCAACTCATGAATCGCCTTGGTAGCGATGATGGTGCCGGTCGCACCCACCGGGTGACCCAATGCAATACCGGAGCCGTTCGGGTTGACCTTGGCCGGGTCCAGATCCAGTTCCTGGCTGACCGCGCAGGCTTGCGCTGCGAAGGCGATGTTGGCTTCGATCACGTCAAGGTCGGCGACGGTCAGGCCGGCGCGCTTGAGGGCCAGGCGGGTGGCCGGGATCGGGCCCAGGCCCATCAGTTCCGGCTCGACACCGGCGTGGGCGTAGCTGACCAGACGGGCCATCGGCTTGAGGTTGTTGACCTGCACCGCGCTGGCGGTGGCCATGACGATCGCGGCGGCGCCGTCGTTCAGGCCCGAGGCGTTGCCGGCGGTGACCGAACCGTCCTTCTTGAACGCAGGCTTCATCGCCGCCAGTTGTTCAAGCGAGGTGGCACGCGGGTGTTCGTCGACGTTGAACAGCTTGGTGCCTTTGCGATCCTGGATTTCCACCGTGGCGATCTGATCAACGAAGTAGCCGTTGGCAATCGCATGGGCGGCGCGTTTCTGGTCTTCCAGGGCCAGGGCGTCCTGCATTTCGCGAGTGATGCCGTTGCGCTCGGCGACGTTCTCGGCGGTGATGCCCATGTGGATGCTCTGGAACGGGTCATGCAGGATGCCCAGCATGTAGTCGATGGCCTGGATGTTGCCCATGCGCGCACCCCAACGGGCGGCCGGCATCAGGTACGGGCCACGGCTCATGGACTCGGCACCGGCACCGATGGCGATTTCGGCGTCGCCCAGCAGCAGGGTCTGCGCCGCGCTGACGATCGCCTGCAGGCCCGATCCGCACAGGCGGTTGACGTTATAGGCCGGGGTTTCCTTCGGGATGCCGGCGTTCATCGCGGCAACACGGGACAGGTAGGCATCGCGGGTTTCGGTCGGGATCACGTTGCCCATCACCAGATGGCCGACGAGCGCCGGGTCCACGGCAGCCTTTTGCAGGGCGGTCTTGATCGCGGTGGTCGCCAGATCCACTGGCGGCACATCCTTGAGCGAACCGCCGAAGGAACCGATGGCGGTACGGGCGGCGCTGACGACGTAGATTTCCGGGGTGTTCATGGCAGGTTTCCTTTCGGGATTTACTTATCTGTACTGCGATTGAGCAGTGCGTTCAAGGCGGTTTTGGCTTCGGCGCTGTTCAGGCGCTGAATGAACAATTGGTTTTCTTCGCGCAGAGTGGCTTGCAGTTCGGCCATGCCGGGCTGCTTCATCAATTGCCGGGACTGGCGCAGGGATTCCTGGGGCATGGCCAGGAAGCGCTGGGCGACTTTCTTCGCACCCGCCAGGCATTGCTCGCCATCATCGAAGGCTTCGTTGGCCAGGCCCCAGTCCAGCGCATCGGCGCCGCTGAAACCGTCGCCCAGCAGCAACAGGCGCGCGGCACGGGCCTGACCGAGCAGGCGCGGCAGAATCAGGCTGGCGCCGAATTCCGGGCACAGGCCGAGGTTGACGAACGGCATGCGCAGCTTGGCGTTGTGGGTCACCAGCACCTGATCGCAATGCAGCAGCACGGTGGTGCCGATGCCAATGGCCGCACCGCACACCGCGGCGATCAGCGGTTTTTGCAGGTGGGTCACGGCGCGCATCAGGCGGAAGGCCGGGCTGTCCAGGTGGGTCGGCGGCTCTTGCAGAAAGTCCACCAGGTCGTTTCCGCTGGTAAAGCAGTTCGGACCGCCGGTGAGGATGATCACCCGCACCTCGGCGTTCTCGTCAGCGGCAAACAGCTCGTCGGCCAGGCGCGTGTACATCGCGTTGGTCAGGGCGTTGAGCTTGTCCGGACGGTCGATGGTCAGCGTCAGCACGCCATCGCTCAGTTGTCGTTTGATCAGGTCGGTCATCGAAGGCGCCTGCAGAGTCGGTTTGGCGGCCACTTTAAGCGCCACGCAAACCCCGCCGCTATGACAAAACGGGTCAACCGGGTTGATGTTTTTTGCCATATTGCCTTACACGCCCACATGGCCTGCACGGTGGGGACACACCCATTCGGGGTATGGTCCGTTTGCCTGAATCGCCCAATAGTAGGCTCATCCGCTCATCCAGAGCCGAACTCGCTGAATAAGGTGCATTTGCTATGGGCAAGACACTGCTTAAGGTGATTTCCAGTCTGTTCGTCGTACCGCTGACCCTGAACGCTTACGCCGCCGAAGTGAACGACAGCAATACCCTCAGGTTGTACAACTGGGCGGACTACATCGGCGAAAAGACCCTCGCCAACTTTGAAAAAGAGACGGGCATCAAAGTCATTTATGACACCTTCGACGCCTACGAAACGGTACAGGCCAAACTGCTCACCGGTCACTCCGGCTACGACCTTATCGTTCTGAACGCCTCGCTTGCGCCGCCGCTGATCAAGGCCAAGGTGTTCCAGCCACTGGACAAGAAACTGCTGCCGAGCTGGAGCAACCTCGACCCGAAAGTCATCAACGACCTGCAGGGCTTCGACCCGGGCACCACCTATTCGGCGCCCTACACCTGGGGCAGCAACGGCGTGACATACAACGTCGACAAGATCAAGGAACGCATGCCCGACGCGCCAATCGGCTCGCTGGCGATGATTTTCGATCCGAAGATCGTCTCGCGCTTCGCCGACTGCGGCGTGACCCTGCTGGATGCGCCGACCGAGGTGATCCCGCTGGCCCTGAAATACCTGGGCCGCGACCCGCGCAGCGCCAAGCCGGAAGACCTCAAGGCCGCCCAGGACGTGCTGCTGTCGGTGCGGCCTTACATCCGCAAATTCGACTCGGTCAACTACCTCACCAGCCTGCCCAACGGTGACGTCTGCATGGCCATGACCTGGTCCGGCGACTACGCCACCGCCATGGCCCGCGCCGAGGAAGCGAAGAAGCAGATCAACCTGGCCTACTTCATTCCCAAGGAAGGCTCGCTGATCTGGTTCGACAACATGTACATCCCGGCCGATGCGCCCCACGTGGCCAACGCCCACAAGTTTCTCGAGTACCTGATGCAGCCGCAGGTGATGGCCGACGTCAGCGATTTCATCAACTACGCCAACAGCAACGCGGCCGCCACACCGCTGCTCAATGCCAGCGTGCGCGATAACCCGGCGATTTATCCCGACGAAGACGTTCGTCAGCGACTGTTCCCGCAGAAGACCCAGGACGCCAAAGACATGCGCGCCATCACCCGGGTCTGGAGCACGGTGAAGAGCGGGATCTGATCGTCACATTTTTCAGTTCGAGGTTTTTGTATGGCTACTCCAATCAAGGCTACGCCCGTCAGTAAAGTGTTCTCCAAGGCTGAAGCAGCCGCCCTGGTCAAGGCCGACAAGGCCCACCACATGCACGGCTACCACGTGTTCGACGAGCACGCCGAACAGGGTTCGCTGAACATCGTTGCCGGCGACGGCGCGTACATTACCGACACCGAGGGCAACCGTTTCCTCGATGCCGTGGGCGGCATGTGGTGCACCAACATCGGCCTGGGCCGTGAGGAAATGGCCGAAGCCATCGCCGATCAGGTGCGGCAGCTGGCCTATTCGAACCCGTTTTCCGACATGTCGAACAACGTGGCGATCCAGCTCTGCGAAAAACTCGCCAGCCTCGCCCCGGGCGATCTCGACCATGTGTTCCTGACCACTGGCGGCTCCACGGCGGTCGACACCGCCTATCGCCTGATCCAGTACTACCAGAACTGCCGCGGCAAGACCGAGAAGAAGCACATCATCGCGCGCTTCAACGCCTATCACGGCTCCACCACCCTGACCATGTCCATCGGCAACAAGGCCGCCGACCGGGTGCCGGAGTTCGACTACGCCAACCCGCTGATCCACCACGTCTCCAACCCCAACCCGTACCGGGCGCCGGAGGGCATGGACGAGGCGCAGTTCCTCGAGTTTCTGGTCAAGGAATTCGAAGACAAGATCCTCTCGATTGGCGCGGACAAGGTCGCCGGCTTCTTCGCCGAACCGGTGATGGGCTCGGGCGGGGTGATCATTCCGCCCAAGGGCTACCTCAAGCGCATGTGGGAAGTCTGCCAGCGCTACGACATCCTGTTCGTCGCCGACGAAGTGGTGACCTCGTTCGGGCGCCTGGGCAAGTTCTTCGCTTCCAAGGACGTGTTCGACGTGCAACCGGACATCATCACCACCGCCAAGGGCCTGACCTCGGCCTATCTGCCGCTGGGCGCGTGCATCTTTTCCGACCGCATCTGGAAGGTCATCGCCGAGCCGGGCACCGGGCGCTGTTTCACCCACGGCTTCACCTACAGTGGCCATCCGGTGTGCTGCACCGCGGCGCTGAAGAACATCGAGATCATCGAACGGGAAAACCTGCTGGCCCATGTCGACGATGTCGGCGGCTATCTGGAACAGCGCCTGGCGACCTTGTGCGATCTGCCACTGGTGGGCGACGTGCGCTGCCTGAAGTTGATGGCCTGCGTGGAGTTCGTGGCCGACAAGCGCACCAAGGCGCTGTTCGACGACGCGATCAACATCGGCGAGAAGATCCACTCCCGCGCCCAGGCCCGGGGCTTGTTGGTGCGGCCGATCATGCACCTGAACGTGATGTCGCCGCCGCTGATCCTGACGTATGCACAGGTGGACGAGATCGTCGAGATCCTGCGCGAGTGCATCCTGGAAGTGGCGGCCGAGCTTGCCGCGAGCGGCCAGTACGCCGGCCAATGACTTCATCGGTCAGGCTGTTACCAAGGGCCCGTTCTCCCGCTATGCTGCGGGGCATGAGCAAACCAGACGACGAAACGCTGATCGCGATGCCCTTCGGGGCATTGCACAAATGGCATGGGGGAATGCGCGAGGCATTCGCCCATATCGACGAGCCCGACGCCCTGCAATACCTGGCGTCGGCGCTGGCGCAGCTGGTGTCCATCGAATCGATGATGATCAGCCTGGAACGCAAGGACCGCCCGCCGCAGTTGCTGCATCAGCGCGGGATCGCCCAGGAGTATCAGGTGTCGATCCTGGAGCGCTATTTTTCCGGCGGTTATCTGCTTGACCCGTTCTGCCTGGCGGTGGAGCAGGGCCTGGCGCAAGGCTTCTACCACCTGGAAGAAATCGCCCCGGACAACTTCTTCGACAGCGACTACTACAAGACCTACTACCTCAACGCGGGCTGTTCGGAAGACAGCTACTACATCGTCGACACCGGCAACGACACCAAAATCTCCGTCAGCCTGTACCAGGGGTTCGGCGGTGAATGCCTGCGAGTCGAACACCTGAACCTGCTGCGCGCCGTGGAACCGCTGGTGCGCGAATTCGTCAGCGAATTCAGCCGCCGCGGCATGCTGCGCAACAGCGCGATCCAGTGCGACAGCGAACACAACCTGCGCGACGACCTCAAGCATCGGGTGCAATCGGCGTTCGAGCAGTTCGGCAGTGACCTGCTGACCGAGCGCGAGCGGGAAGTGGCGCACATGGTCCTGCGCGGCCACTCCGTCAAATCCACCGCCAGCCAGATGAACATCTCCCCGGAAACCGTGCGCATGCACCGCAAGAATCTGTACCTGAAGCTGGAAGTGGGTTCGCAGTCGGAGTTGTTTGCGCTGTTTATCGAGTGGTTGCGCGGGCACTGATCGCCTGACACAACCGACCTCTTCTGTGGGAGCGAGCCTGCTCGCGATGGCCGTGTTGGTTCACTCAAGAATTCGAGTGATGGATGACGTGACCCGGTTGCGCATAGAGATCGATACCCAGCGCGTGAATCACTTTCAGAACCGTTTGGAACCTGGGCTTTGCCCCCGGAGCGAAGGCCTTGTACAGGCTTTCGCGACCCATTCCGGAATCCTTGGCTACCTGTGTCATGCCGCGGGCCTTCACCACATAGCCGATGGCACGAAGAAATTCTTCATTGTCACCATCGGCCAGTACCTGGGACAGGTATTCGCTGATGGCCTCATCGCTGTCGAGCAGTGTCGCCATATCGAAGGTCGTCAAAGTCTGGCTCATGGCTAGACCTCCTTTGCCATTTGCGACGAGCGATGGCAATCCTTGCCCGCAGATCCCGGATCGAGGTGTGCCATGCGGTGAAAGTCGCTGTTTGCTGGACAAGATAATTCATTGCGCGACTGTATCCAAATGGATACGGATGAGAAGTCAGACATTTCTTTGACTACTTAAGGATTTTCCGCGAAATGAGTGGGACTGTCTGGTGCTGCGAGGAAATTCGCTGGGAACCAGTGAAAACTAAACTGAAGTTAGACAGAGAATGAATTGTGCGAGCAAGCCCGCTCCCACAGGATACTGAGTCGGGTACAAACATTGTGATCGATATAAAAAACTGTGGGAGCGGGCTTGCCCGCGATGGCGGCCGGACATTCAACATCTTCATTGAATGTGCAGACCTCATCGCGAGCAGGCTCGCTCCCACAGGGGATGGAGGGTGATCAGGAACCTGTGATCAGTCCTCGCGCTTGACCACCAGCGTCAGAATGTCATAGCTGGCCACCAGCTCGCCCAGCTGGTTGGTGACTTCCACGTCCCAGGCCACGACGCCTTGCGGGATGCCTTGCGGGCTCTTTTTGCCCTGGTCGATTTTGCGTTTGCAGGTCAGGCGGGCCTGGATGGTGTCGCCGATGCCGACCGGGTTGATGAAGCGCAGGGTGTCGAGGCCGTAGTTGGCCAGGACCGGGCCTGGGGCCGGGGAGACGAACAGGCCTGCTGCGGCCGACAGGACGAAGTAGCCGTGGGCGATGCGCTTGCCGAATTGCGATTCCTTGGCCGCGATGTCGTCGAAGTGCATGTAGAAGTGGTCGCCCGACAGGCAGCCGAAGTTCACCAGGTCTGCTTCGGTGACGGTGCGACGGTGGGTCAGCAGCGATTCGCCGATCTGCAGGTCCTGGAAGTAGCGACGGAACGGGTGCACTTCGGTTTCGATGACCTTGGCGCCACGCACGTATTCACCGGTGACCGCCGCCAGCATGGTTGGCGAGCCCTGTACCGCGGCGCGTTGCAGGTAGTGTTTCACCGCGCGCAGACCGCCCAGTTCCTCACCACCGCCGGCACGACCCGGACCGCCGTGCTTGAGTTGCGGCAGCGGCGAGCCGTGGCCGGTGGATTCGCCGGCGCAGTTGCGGTCCAGCACCAGCAGACGGCCGTGCAGGGCCGCGGCGACCGGAACGGCCTTGGCTGCAATCGCGGGATCCTTGGTCACAAGGCTCGCCACCAGGCTGCCCTTGCCGCGCGCGGCCAGTGCCAGGGCTTCGTCCAGATCGTCGTAAGCCATCAGGGTGCTGACCGGGCCGAACGCCTCGATGTCGTGCGCGCCACTGGCGGCGTGCGGGTCGCGGGCCTGCAGCAGGGTCGGGGCGAAGAACGCACCCTTGTCGACGTTCTCGCCGCGCGGTTCGAAACCGTCACGGGCGCCGAACAGCATGTCGCTGCTCTGCAACAGCGCTTCCAGGCGCTCGGCCACGTCTTTCTGCTGGTCGTGGGAAGCCAGAGCGCCCATGCGCACGCCTTCCACCGACGGGTCACCGACCACCACCTTGGCCAGGCGATCGCGCAGGCGCGTGGCGACGGCGTCGATGTGCCTGGCCGGGACGATGGCGCGGCGGATGGCGGTGCATTTCTGCCCGGCCTTGGTGGTCATTTCCTTGGCCACTTCCTTGATGAACAGCTCGAATTCTTCGTCGTCCGGGGTGACGTCCGGGGCGAGGATCGCGCAGTTCAGCGAGTCGGCTTCGGCGGTGAACGGCACCGAGTTGCGAATCAGGTTCGGGTTGACGCGCAACTTGGCGGCGGTGTCGGCGGAACCGGTGAAGGTCACCAGGTCCTGGCCTTCCAGGCGGTCGAGCAGGTCACCGGTGCTGCCGATGACCAGTTGCAGGCTGCCGGCCGGCAACAGGCCGGATTCGTCCATCAGGCGCACCACGGCTTCGGTCAGGTAGCTGGTGGCGCTGGCGGGCTTGACGATGCACGGCATGCCGGCGAGGAAGGTCGGTGCGAACTTTTCCAGCATGCCCCAGATCGGGAAGTTGAAAGCGTTGATGTGCACCGCCACGCCACCGCGCGGCACCAGGATGTGGGTGCCGGCGAAGGTACCCATCTTGCTCAGTTGCAGTGCCGGGCCTTCGTGGACCACGTTGCCCGACGGCAGCTCGCGCGAACCCAGGCTGGCGTAGGTGAACAGGGTGCTGTTGCCGCCTTCGATATCGATCCAGCTGTCGGCACGGGTTGCGCCGCTGTGGTGAGAGATCGCGTAGAGCTGTTCCTTGCGCTCGGCCAGGTACAGGGCCAGGGCCTTGAGGCGCTGGGCGCGTTGCTGGAAGTCCAGGGCCATCAGGCCACTGACGCCCTGGCGCCGGCCGTGTTCGATGGCTTCGGCGAAGTCCGGACGCTCTTCGTGGGTGCGGGCGATTTCATGGCCGTCGATGGCGCTGCGCAGGATTTGCGCGCCTTGTTGGCCGATCCAGCGGCCGGCGATGAAGCTCTGCAAGGTTGGGGCTTGAGACATCAGGATTGCTCCGGGTTAGCAAAATAGTGGGTTAGTGCTGGCTGGCGCCCGAGGCGCCGATGCCGGTCATGGAACGGATGAACTGCGCCAGGTAACGACCGCGCTCGAGGGCGGCCCGTGGCGAACGGTCGGTGACCGAGAACAGCCAGGCGCTGAAGAACGCCAGGCTCATGGAAAACAGCGCCGGGTTGGAATAGGGGAACAGCGCGTTGTCGTGGTGCATGACGTTGACCCACACCGCCGGGCTCAGCACCAGCAGCACGATCGCCGAGACCAGGCCGGTGACGCTGCCCAGCACCGCGCCGCGGGTGGTCAGGCCTTTCCAGTACATCGAGAGGAACAGCACCGGGAAATTCACCGAGGCGGCGATGGCCAGCACCAGGCCGGACAGGAACGCGATGTTCTGCGATTCGAACAGCAGGCCGAGGATGATCGCCAGCACGCCGATGCACAGGGTGGCGATGCGCGACATGCGCATTTCCTGTTGCTCGCTGGCCTGGCCCTTGCGGATCACGCAGGCATACAGGTCGTGGGACACCGCCGAGGCGCCGGACAGCGCAAGGCCTGCGACCACCGCCAGGATGGTGGCGAAGGCCACCGCCGAAATGAAGCCGAGGAACAGGTTGCCGCCCACCGCCTGGGCCAGGTGCACGGCGACCATGTTGCCGCCGCCGATGATCGCGCCGCTGGCGTCGCGGTACGCAGGCTCGGTGCCGACCATGACGATGGCGCCGAAGCCGACGACGATCAGCAGCAGGTAGAAGTAGCCGATGAAACCGGTGGCGTAGAACACGCTTTTACGCGCTTCCTTGGCGTCGCTGACGGTGAAGAAGCGCATCAGGATGTGCGGCAGGCCGGCGGTGCCGAACATCATGCCCAGACCGAGGGAAATCGCGTCGATCGGATTGGACAGCAGGCCGCCCGGCGCCATGATCGCCGTGCCCTTGGCGTGCACGGCGGTAGCGCCGGCGAACATCGCTTCGGTGCTGAAACCGAAATGCTTGAGCACCATGAACGCCATGAAGCTGGTGCCGAACAGCAGCATCACCGCCTTGATGATCTGTACCCAGGTGGTGGCGAGCATGCCGCCGAAAGTCACGTAGAACACCATCAATACGCCGACCAGCATCACCGCGTAGAGGTAATCGATGCCGAACAGCAATTCGATCAGCTTGCCGGCGCCGACCATCTGCGCCACCAGGTACATCAGCGCCACGGTCAGGGTGCCGAAGGCCGAGGTCAGGCGCACCGGCGTCTGTTCCAGGCGATAGGACACCACGTCGGCGAAGGTGTATTTGCCCAGGTTGCGCAGGCGCTCGGCGATCAGGAACAGGATGATCGGCCAGCCGGCCAGTACGCCCAGGGCGTAGAGCAGGCCGTCGTAGCCGTTGAGGAACATCATCGCGGAAATGCCGAGGAACGAGGCCGCGGAGATCATGTCGCCGGCAATCGCCAGGCCGTTCTGGAAGCCGGTCATGCCGCCGCCGGCGGTATAGAAGTCGCTGGCTGAACGGGTGCGCATGGCGGCCCAGCGGGTCACGCCCAGGGTGAACAGGACGAACACCAGGAACATGCCGATGGCGTTCCAGTTCAGCGGGCGCGCGGCGCCCTCGGCGGCAACCGCAAGGTCGGTGACCACGGCCAGCGGCAGCAGAAACAGTGCAAGAAGGCGGCTCATCGGGCGCACTCCTGCTTGAGTTTGTCGTTCAGCGGGTCGATCACGTTGTTGGCGCGATAGACATAGAAACCGGTCAGTGCAAAAGCCAGCACCACCATCACCACACCCACCAGCATGCCCACGGTGGTCACGCCACCGCTCAGGGACTGGCCGAGGGTGTTTGGTGCGAACGCCACCAACAGGACAAAACCGAAATAGATCACCAGCATGATCAGCGACAGCGACCAGTAGAGCTTCTGCTTGCGGCGCACCAGCTGGATGAAGTCGGGGTGCTGGTGGATGAGTTCTATGTCTTGTGGGGTCATGGAGGTGTTCTCTTGTTTTTGTTTTGGTGGGAACAATCTTTGTGGTTATGCACCGGACCGATGTGGGAGCGAGCAAGTCGAATCGTCGCACCGCCGCTCCCACAGGCTTTCGGGTGATGCCTGTTTCTTAGAGCTGATCGAAATCCAGCACCACTTTGTCGCTGATCGGGAAGGCCTGGCACGACAGGACGTAGCCGGCGGCGACTTCGTAGTCTTCCAGGGCGTGGTTGCTGTCCATTTCCACTTCGCCTTCGATGACCTTGCACTTGCAGGTCGAGCACACCCCGGCCTTGCACGAGTAGGGCAGTTCGGCGCCCTGGGCGTTGCCGGCGTCGAGGATGCTCTGGCTGTTGCGCGGCAGGTCGAAGGCCAGGGCGCGGCCGTCGCTGATCACGGTGATCTGGCTGACCGCCGAATCCAGCTGGCGGGCGGCCTCGCGGGCTTCGCGTTTCTGCTGGCTACCGGCGACGGCGAACAGCTCGAAATGAATGCGCTCGGGCGCCATGCCCTTGGCCTTGAGGCTGTCACGCACGGTCTCGGTCATTTCCTGCGGACCGCAGATGAACGCGGCATCGAGGGCTTTCACGTCGAGCCAGCGAGTGAACAGCTGCTCGCATTTCTCGGCGTTGATCCGGCCGTTGTACAGGTCCACGTCCTGCTGCTCGCGGCTGAACACGAAGATCAGGTTCAGGCGTTGCAGGTAGCGGTTTTTCAGGTCTTCCAGCTGTTCGCGAAACAGGGCGCCGGAGCTGGAGCGGTTGCCGTACAGCAGGGTGACGCGGCTGTGGGGCTCGGTTTCCAGGGTGGTCTTGATGATCGACAGGATCGGCGTGATGCCGCTGCCGGCCGCGACGGCCAGGTAGTTGCCGTGGCGAGCCGGGTCCAGTTCGACGCTGAAATGCCCGGCAGGCGGCATCACTTCCAGGGTGTGCCCGGCTTTCAGTTGTTCGTTGGCGAAGGCGGAGAAACGCCCGCCGGCCACGCGTTTCACGGCGATACGCAGTTCACCGTCGTTGACGCCGGTGCAGATCGAGTACGAACGACGCACTTCTTCGCCGTCCATCTGGGTGCGCATCACCAGGTGCTGGCCCTGGGTGAAGTGGAAGCTGTCCTGCAGTTCCTGCGGGATGTCGAAGGCGATGGACACCGCGTCACGGGTCTCGGTGCGCACGTCCTTGATGGTCAGGCTGTGAAATTTACTCATTCTTGTTCTCCAGCTGGGACGGCCGATCGCCGCTCAGATGCACTTGAAATAGTCGAACGGTTCCCGGCAATCGACGCAGCGATACAGCGCCTTGCACGCGGTGGAACCGAACTCGCTGAGCACCTCGGTGTGGGCGCTGCCGCATTGCGGGCAGACCACCACCGGGCTCTCACCGAGCAGGCTGCGTTTGCTGGTGCTGCCTTGCGGCGGCGCGATGCCGTAGGCGCGCAGGCGCTCACGGCCGCTGTCGCTGATCCAGTCGGTGGTCCAGGCCGGCGTCAGGCGGCGCTCCAGGTTGGGTGCCTGGAAACCGGCCTGTTCCAGCGCCTGGCGGATATCGCCCTCGATCACTTCGGTGGCCGGGCAGCCCGAGTAGGTCGGCGTGACCACCACGTGCAAGTGACCGGCCTGCCAGTCCAGATCGCGGACGATCCCAAGGTCGACGACGCTGACCACCGGCACTTCCGGGTCCATGACTTCGCACAGGATCGCCCAGGCGGCCGCCAGGTCGGTCGGTTGGACCGGCCGGGCGCCGAGGTCGCTGGCGATCAGATCACCAGGTTGCATCGGGGTACGCTCGTGGCAGGAACTGCATTTCGGCCAGCAGGATGCCCAGGTGTTCGGTGTGCAGGCCCTTGCGTGCGTTCAGGTAGAAGTAGCTCGCCGCCGCCGGAACGGGCAGGGTGGCGCTGGCGAAAATCGCTTCGACCTTGGCCTGCCATGCAGCACCGACAGTGGCGATATCCGGAGTGATGCCGGCGGCGCACAGGCGCTGTTCGCTGTCATCGGCGGCGAGCAGTTCCACGGTGAAACGCCAGACTTGCGGGATGGCCGCGAGCATGCGCTTGTGGCTTTCTTCGGTGCCGTCGCCCAGGCGCTCGACCCATTCGCTGGAGCGGCGCAGGTGATAGGTGACTTCCTTCACGGCCTTGGCGGCGATCCCGGCGATGCGCTCATCGCTCGACTGGGTCAGGCCGGTGAGCACTTGCAGGTGCCAGGCGTCGTAGAGGAACTGCTTGAGGATGGTCACCGCGTAGTCGCCGTTGGGTTGTTCCACCAGCAGCAGGTTGCGATAGGCGCGCTCGTCGCGGCGGAACGCCAGGTGATCGGCGTCGCGACCATCGTCCAGCAGTTCGGCGGCGTAATCGAGCCAGTTGCGGGCCTGGCCGACGAGGTCGAGGCCGACGTTCATCAGCGCCAGTTCTTCTTCCAGGGCCGGGGCCTTGCCGCACCACTGGCACAGGCGCTGGCCCTGGATCAGGGCGCTGTCGCCCAGGCACAGCAGGTATTCGATCAGATCGGTCTTGTTATTCATGGTCGACCTCACATGTGCCCGACTTCGGCCGGCAGCTCGTAGAAGCTGGCGTGGCGGTAGACCTTGTCGTCCGACGGGTCGAACAGCGGGTCTTTTTCATCCGGCGAGGACGCGGTGATCAGCGCCGACGGCACGACCCACAGGCTCACGCCTTCGCTGCGACGGGTGTAGAGCTCGCGCGCGTTTTCGATGGCCATGGTGGTGTCGGCGGCATGCACGCTGCCCACGTGCTTGTGGTTGAGGCCGTGCTTGCTGCGCACAAAGACTTCGAAGAGGGTCCACTCGGACATGACATTCACTCCACATCGGTTGCTCTGTAGGAGCTGTCGAGTGCAACGAGGCTGCGATCTTTTGACTTTGTAAAAGCAAGATCAACAGATCGCAGCCTTCGGCAGCTCCTACACGGTTTTGTTGGCCGGATCAGGCGGCGTTCTTGTTTTGTTTTTTGCGGGCGTGGGCGACAGCGGCTTCGCGTACCCAGGCACCGTCTTCAATCGCCTTGCGGCGGGTGGCGACGCGTTCGGTGTTGCACGGGCCGTTGCCCTTGAGCACTTCGTAGAATTCGTCCCACTGGATTTCGCCGAAGTCGTAGTGGCCGCGCTCGGCGTTCCACTTCAGGTCCGGGTCAGGGCAGGTGCAGCCCAGCAGTTCCAGCTGCGGGATGGTCTGGTCGATGAAGCGCTGGCGCAGTTCGTCGTTGCTCTGGCGCTTGATCTTCCAGGCCATGGATTGCGCGCTGTTCGGCGAGTGTTCGTCGCTCGGGCCGAACATCATCAGCGACGGCCACCACAGACGGTTGATCGCGTCCTGGACCATGTCCTTCTGCGCCTGGGTACCGTGACGCATCATCGTCAGGAGGATTTCGTAGCCCTGGCGCTGGTGGAAGCTCTCTTCCTTGCAGATACGGATCATCGCCCGCGAGTACGGACCGTAGGAGGTGCGCTGCAGCACCACCTGGTTGACGATCGCCGCCCCATCCACCAGCCAGCCCACCGCGCCCATGTCGGCCCAGTTCAGCGTCGGGTAGTTGAAGATGCTCGAATACTTGGCTTTGCCGGTGTGCAATTTGTCGATTTCTGTATCGCGATCGGCGCCCAGGGTTTCCATGGCGCTGTACAGGTACAGGCCGTGACCGGCTTCGTCCTGGATCTTGGCCATCAGTTGCAGCTTGCGCTTGAGGGTCGGCGCGCGGGTTACCCAGTTACCTTCGGGCAGCATGCCGACGATCTCGGAGTGAGCGTGCTGGGAAATCTGCCGAATCAGGGTCTGACGGTAGGCATCTGGCATCCAGTTCTTGGCTTCGATCTTGATTTCTGAATCGATTTTTTCCTGGAAGGCGCGTTCCTGTTCGGACATCTCCGACAGTTCCTTGATGCGCTTGACTCCGGTTTCTACAAGCTGTGCGTACATTTCGGTCTCCGGCCTCTTTTTTGTTCAGGGGCATTTCGAGGGCATGGAGAACTTTATAAGCGATACAGAAATTAATATCAAACAGAAAATATCGTGTCGTATATGTTTTTGTATCGCTTCGGACGTACGGAAGGGGGCAATTGGGGTTTGTGGACAGGGTGATGGCACCTTAGTAGCATCCGTGACTAACGGATTTTTCCCTCCAAAGCGCCAGCCGGCGGCCCTCTCAAGGAATCGAAATGTACGAATTCACCCATGGCGGCATGAAGGTCGCGTTCACTGTGTTGAGTGGTGAGGTGGTGGGCAGCGAAAAGATGAGCGAAACGCGGATCACCACGACGGGCGGGGGCAGGAGCGCCGACGGCGATGCGCGGCCGGTCAGGGTCAGCTCGGAGTCGATCATCAACCATGAGTTCTGGATTCGGACGGCGGACGGGATCGAGCACGATGTGAAACTGCGCGGGGTGGATGTGCCGTTGCGCGAGGGGCATCAGGTTTCGTTGGTCAGTGCTCAGCGCAAGGACGGCAAAGCGCCGGTTCCCGTCTTGCTGCAGAACCACTCGGCGGCCAAGCGCTGGCTGGTGCGTGACGCTGCGGCGTTGAACATGGAACTGGGGCTGGTGGACTTCAAGTGGAGTTCGTTGTGGATTGCCTTTGCGCTGTTGATCGGTGTGGGCATTGCTTCCCCTGGATTGGGTTTCATCGCGTTTGTCGTCTTCATCTTCTATCAGTGCTACCAGACCTCGAAGCGTAAGAGGTTGTTGTTCAGCGACTTGAATGCCTTTCTCGAAAAGCTGGGCACCCAGAAAGCCAGCCGCGTGCAAGCGCAGGCCAATCCGTTTGAAAGCATGCTTCAGGCTTCGGGGATTGAGTTGTCCGATACCCAGGTTCAGTCGATTTCGTTGCAGTTTGAATTGCCGGTCGAGGTGCAGGTTTCAGCTGCGGTACAACAAGCCCCGGCCGAAGCGCCAAGCCCTGTGCTGGACAGCAACGCGGTGCAAAGAGCGCTGTCGCGCAAGTCCTGATTGCACCTGCCCACCCCATCACCTCTGTAGGAGCGAGGCTTGCCCGCGAAGGCGTCAGGCCAGCCGGCATTGAGGTTGAATGTGCCGGCCTCTTCGCGAGCAAGCCCACTCCCACAGTGGATGGTGGTGTTTACAGATGTTGTGACCGCCGCATGACCTTGTAGGAGCGAGGCTTGCCCGCGAAGGCGTCAGGCCAGCCG
>NZ_JABFMP010000015.1:65726-141265 GCF_013359595.1 Pseudomonas sp. C1C7
CCGCGAAGGCGTCAGGCCAGCCGACACTGATGTTGAATGTGCCGGCCTCTTCGCGGGCAAGCCCGCTCCCACAGTGGATGGTGGTGTTCGCAGATGTTGTGACAGGCACGGGACCTTCTGGGAGCAGGCAAAAAAAAACCCCGCATCAGCGGGGCCGTAAAGGTGCAGCAGTCATGCTTTCGGGCGGTTGTCCACTACGTGGCAGGCTTTGCCCTCGGATCGTTTGATCGAGTGGAACGGCTGCAGGACGATGCGGGTGCTGATGCCGATGTAGGTCTTGATGTGCTTGCTCAGCTCGCCGCACACGGCTTTCTGCTGGTCGTCGGTCAGGTGCTGGTGTTCGGCTTTGAGCTCCACATGCACATCGACGGTGTCGAGGTTGCCGTTGCGATGCAGGTGGATTTCGTAGCATTCGGCCAGTTGCTTGATCTTCAGGACCTGTTCTTCGATCTGCGTCGGGAAGACGTTGACGCCGCGGATGATCAGCATGTCGTCGCTGCGTCCGGTGATCTTGTCGATACGGCGCATCGGCCGCGCGGTGCCCGGCAGCAGGCGGGTCAGGTCGCGGGTGCGGTAGCGGATCATCGGCAGGGCTTCTTTGCTCAGGGAGGTGAACACCAGTTCACCCATCTGGCCGTCCGGCAGCACTTCGCCGGTCACCGGGTCGATGATTTCCGGGTAGAAGTGGTCTTCCCAGATGGTCGGGCCGTCCTTGGTCTCGGCGCACTCCATGGCGACACCCGGGCCCATGATTTCCGACAGACCGTAGATGTCCAGGGCGGTGATGCCCATGCGCGCCTCGATGGCGCTGCGCAGTTCGGCGGTCCACGGTTCGGCACCGAAGATGCCCAGGCGCAGGGCCAGTTTGTGCGGGTCGATGCCCTGACGCTCGATTTCATCGGCGATGTTGAGCATGTAGGACGGCGTGACCATGATGATGTCCGGCTGGAAATCCTTGATCAGCTGCACTTGCTTTTCCGTCTGTCCCCCGGACATCGGGATCACGGTGCAACCCAGGCGCTCGGCGCCGTAGTGCGCGCCCAGGCCGCCGGTGAACAGGCCGTAGCCATAGGAAATATGCACCTTGTCGCCACGACGACCGCCTGCCGCACGAATCGAACGGGCCACCACATTGGCCCAGGTGTCGATGTCGTTCTGGGTGTAGCCGACCACGGTCGGTTTGCCGGTGGTGCCGCTGGAGGCGTGCAGGCGCACGATCTCGTTCATCGGCACGGCGAACATGCCGTAGGGGTAGTTGTCGCGCAGGTCCGACTTGGTGGTGAACGGGAACTTCGCCAGGTCCTCCAGGGACTTGATGTCGTCCGGGTGCACACCCGCCTCATCGAAGCGCTGACGGTACATCGGCACGTTGTTGTAGGCGTGGTTCAGGCTCCAGCGCATGCGGTCCAGCTGATGCTGGCGCAACTCGTCGACGCTGGCCGTTTCCAGCGGGTCCAGCACAGGATCAAGCACGGATTGGGAGATTGGCATGTTCATGGTTTCACTCGAATTGTTTTTGTGTTCCAGCCCTTTTGCACAAGGGCTTGAGTGCATGACCCAAGGATACCTCTCGGCTCCCTGGGAATCGCGGTTCTTTAGTGGGATAGACGCTCGATGACCAGCGCGATCCCCTGGCCCACGCCGATGCACATGGTGCACAGGGCGTAGCGGCCTTGACGTTCTTCCAGCTCGTGCAGGGCAGTGGTCACCAGGCGTGCGCCGCTCATGCCCAGCGGATGGCCCAGGGCAATGGCGCCGCCGTTGGGGTTGACCCGCGGATCGTTGTCGCCCAGGCCCAGCTCGCGCAACACCGCCAGACCCTGCGCGGCGAAGGCTTCGTTGAGCTCGATCACGTCCATGTCTTCAAGGCTCAGGTTGGCCAGTTCCAGCACCTTGCGGGTCGCCGGGACCGGGCCGATGCCCATGATTCGTGGTTCGACACCGGCAGTGGCCATCGCCACCACGCGGCCACGGGCGGTCAGGCCGTGACGCTTGGCGACTTCCGGGCTTGCCAGCAGCAGGGCGCAGGCACCGTCGTTGACGCCCGAAGCGTTGCCGGCGGTGATGCTGCCGCCTTCGCGGAACGGCGTGCCGAGTTTGGCCAGCTGTTCCAGGGTGGTGTCGCCGCGCGGATGTTCATCCTGCTCGACGATCTTGGCCGGGCCTTTGCGCTGGGGAATTTCCACCGCAACGATTTCCTTGGCCAGGCGGCCATTGGCCTGGGCGGCTGCGGCGCGTTGCTGGCTGCGCAGGGCGAAGGCGTCTTGGTCGGCACGGGAGATGTTGAACTGTGCGGCGACGTTTTCCGCGGTTTCCGGCATCGAATCAATGCCGAACTGCTTTTTCATCAGCGGATTGACGAAGCGCCAGCCGATGGTGGTGTCGAAGATTTCCGCCTGGCGGGAAAACGCCTGCTCGGCCTTGCCCATCACCAGCGGTGCGCGGGACATCGATTCCACGCCCCCCACCAGCATCAGGCCGGCTTCGCCACTGCGAATCGCCCGGGCCGCGGTGCCGACGGCATCCAGGCCCGAACCGCACAGGCGGTTGAGGGTGGTGCCCGGTACGCTGACCGGCAGCCCGGCCAGCAGCGCCGACATGCGCGCCACGTTGCGGTTGTCTTCGCCGGCCTGGTTGGCGCAGCCGTAGATCACATCGTCGACGCTGCTCCAGTCCACTTGCGGGTGACGGCGCTGCAGTTCGCGCAGCGGCACCGCGCCGAGGTCGTCGGCGCGCACGCCGCTCAATACGCCGGCGTAGCGGCCGATCGGGGTGCGTACGGCGTCGATAATCAGGGCGTCATTCATTCGGGGTCTCCTGCGTCAGCACCGGGCCGCGCACTTTGTAGGATTTGCCGTGGAACAGGGCGATCAACTGGCCCTGCTGGTTTTCAATGCGTACGTCGTAGTTGCCGGTGCGGCCCGAGCGGCTCTGCTCGATGCAATCGGCGGTGAGCGTGTCGTTCAGGCGGGCCGGGGCGACGTAGTCGATGCTGCAGCCGATGGCCACCGTGGCTTCGTTATAGCTGTTGCAGGCAAAGGCGAACGCCGAGTCGGCGAGGGCGAACAGGTAGCCGCCGTGGCAGGTGCCGTGGCCCTGGACCATGTCGGCGCGCACGGTCATGCCCACGCGAGCGGTGCCGGGGCCGGCGGACAGCAGGCGCATGCCCATTGCCTGGCTGGCGGCGTCGCGCTGGAACAGCGACTGCGCACAGTCGCTGGCCAAGTTCATCGCTTCATGGTTAGTCATGGAAGTTTCTCCCTTCGGCGACCAGGCGACGCAACAGCAGCGATGGCCGGTAGCGTTCTTCGCCGTAAGCGGCTTGCAGGTTGTCCAACGTGGCGAGGATGTGCGCCAGGCCAACGGCATCGGCCCAGGCCAGCGGGCCTTGCGGGTAGTTGACCCCGGCGCGCATGGCCAGATCGATGTCGGCGGCCGAAGCCACGCCTTGGTGCAGGGCATCGGCAGCCTCGTTGGCGAGCATGGCCACGGTGCGCAGCACGGCCAGGGCCGGGCTGTCGCTGAGCAGGCTGACCTTGAGGCCGGCCTGTTGCAGCAGGGCAACGCCTTGCTCAAGGGCCAGTGGATCGATGCCGGCCGCGTGGCTGATGGCGATGCGTTTGGCAGTGCCGTAATCCAGGGTCAGGTCCAGCAGGATCAGGTTGCGCAGGCCATCTTCTTTCGCGCGCTGACAGGCCATGCGCCCGTCGCTCAGGGCCAGCACCGCGTCACCGACCCGCAGCACACCGCGACCATCGCGCTGGATGACGTTGACGCCTTGTTCGCGCAGACGCGGCAGAAGGTCCCGGGCAGCGCCCAGATCGCCTTCCACTACACAGCATTCCACGCTGGCGCTGCTGGTGATTTCGCGTGCAGGCGGACGCTCGGCACCCTGGGCATAGGAATAGAAACCCTGACCGCTCTTGCGCCCGAAACGGCCACCGTCCACCAGTTCCTTCTGAATCAGCGAAGGCTGGAAGCGGGTGTCCTGGTAATAGGCGTCGAACACCGAGCAGGTCACGGCGTAGTTGACGTCGTGGCCGATCAGGTCGGTCAGCTCGAAGGCACCCATGGCGAAACCGCCGGCCTCGCGCATCAGCGCATCGAGGGTCGGGCAGTCGGCGGCGCCTTCCTGCAGCAGGCGCAGGCTTTCGGCGTAGAACGGCCGGGCCACGCGGTTGACGATGAAACCCGGGGTGGAGCGGGTGTGTACCGGTTTCTTGCCCCAGGCCTTGGCGGTGTCATACAGACATTGCGCAAGTGCCGGATCGCTGGCCAGGCCCGAGACGATTTCCACCAGCGCCATCACCGGCGCCGGGTTGAAGAAGTGCAGGCCGAGCAGGCGTTGCGGGCGCTTCAATTGCGCGGCGATGCTGGTGATCGACAGCGACGAGGTGTTGCTGGCGAGGATGCAGTGATCGCCGCAGATGTCTTCCAGCTGGCGGAACAGCGCGCGCTTGACCTCGAGGTTCTCGACGATGGCTTCGATGATCAGGTCGCAATCGGCCAGGGCTTCGATGGCTTCCACCGCTTGCAGGCGGGCCACGGTGGCGCTGCGCGATTCGGCGGACAGCTTGCCGCTTTCGACGCGCTTGCCCAGTTGCCGGTCGATGCCTTCAATGGCCTGGGCGGCAGCGCCCGGGCGGTTGTCCAGCAGCAACACCGGGTGCCCGGCTTGCGCTGCGACCTGGGCGATACCGGCACCCATGGCGCCGGCGCCGATCACGGCAACCCGTTGAGTTTTGTTCAATGCGGTCATGACTCAGCGCCCCTTGAAGCTTGGGGTGCGTTTTTCCATGAAGGCGCTGACGCCTTCGCGGTAATCCTCGCTGCGCCCGGCCAGGCGTTGCAGGTCGCGCTCCAGCTCCAGCTGTTCGTCGAAGCTGTTGCTCATGCTGGCGTTCAAACTGCGTTTGATCAGGGCCAGACCGTAGGTCGGCTGGGTGGCCAGGTGTTGCGCGAGTTTCAGCGCTTCGGCGCGCAGTTCGGCGTCGTCCACGCAGCGGTAGATCAGGCCCCATTGCTCGGCCTGTTCAGCGGTCAGGCGGTTGCCCAGCAGAGCCAGGGCCTTGGCGCGGGCCATGCCGACCAGGCGCGGCAGGGTCCAGGTGCCACCGGAATCCGGGATCAGGCCGATCTTGCAGAAGGCCTGGATGAAGCTGGCCGAACGGGCGGCGAGCACCAGATCGCAGGCCAGCGGAATGTTGGCGCCGGCACCGGCGGCCACGCCGTTGACCGCGCAGATCACCGGCATCGGCAGGTCGCGCAGCTGACGGATCATCGGGTTGTAGAACTTCTCGATGGACTCGCCCAGGTCCGGTACGGCGGCGCCCGGCGCGACGTTGCGGTCGCTCAGATCCTGCCCGGCGCAGAAGCCACGGCCTTCACCGGTCAGCAGCAGCACGCGCACATCCGGATTCTGGCGCACCCGTTTCAGCGCTTCCTTCACTTCGCCATGCATCTGGGTGTTGAAGCTGTTGAGCTGGTCGGGGCGATTGAGGCTCAGCAGGGCGACGCCAGCGTCGATGGAAAACAGGATGTGTTCGAAATTCATGGTCTTGGCGCTCTCTTGGAGGTCGTTCGAATGCGTGGTGACTGGATTACTGGCCAGTGAAAGTCGGTGTGCGCTTTTCCTGGAACGCCGCGATGCCTTCATTACGGTCGCGGGTGCCGGCCAGCACGGTGAAGGCGTGGCGCTCGAAGCGCAGGCCGCTGGCCAGGTCCGTGTCCATGGCCTTGAGCAGCGCTTCCTTGGCCAGACGTACCGCCAATGGCGCCTTGGCGGCGATCTGACGGGCGACCTGCAGGGCGCGTTCGACGGTAAATTCCGGTTGCGTGACTTCGCTGACCAGCCCGGCGCGCTGGGCCTGGCGGGCGTCGATCGGCTCGCCGGTCAACACCATCTGCATGGCCATGGATTTGCCAACGGCGCGCAGCAGGCGCTGGGTGCCACCGGCACCGGGCATGATCCCCAGGTTGATTTCCGGCTGGCCGAAGCGGGCATCTTCACCGGCAATGATGATGTCGGCGTGCATGGCCAGTTCGCAGCCACCGCCCAGGGCGAAGCCGTTGACGGCGGCGATCAGCGGTTTGTTGAAACGGGTGATGGCCTGCCACGAGGCCTGGCGCGGGTCGTCGAGGATGCCGACGAGGTCGCGTTCGGCCATTTCCTTGATGTCGGCACCGGCGGCGAAGGCCTTGCGGCTACCGGTGATGACCACGGCGCGGGTCTCGGGATCGGCCTGGGCGATGCTCAGTTCGTCCGCCAGTTCGCCCAGCAACTGAGTGTTCAGGGCGTTCAAGGCTTGCGGGCGCTGCAGGGTAATCAGGCGCACGCCGGATTCGATGGATTCGACGGCAAGAGTTAGCGGCATTGAAGACTGCCCTCACGGAGCACGCTCGGCGCTGAGGCCGGCTTGTTATTGGATCGGCCGCAGGGGCCGGTTTTGCCGGAGTATACCTGCAATGTGATACGCAAATGCAATACTGAAATTGATTTAATGTGTCTTATTGGTCGTGCGCTGCTTTTATAAAGGCAGCTTTCGGTGTCGGTCACTCCCAATAAAATGCCCGAATTCATTGGCTTAAGTGCCGGTTTATGCGGGTCAAGTACGTTCGTCCGAAAGGCGCTTTTCAAGTGATACGCTTTTTTGTCTTTGTGCTGGCAAAAGCGATGTGATACAAAATGAGTCAATATCTGCATCGCTTTGTGAAGGAAGCTGCCATGACCTGCTACAGCCTCGATGGCCTGACCCCGGTGATCGACCCCACTGCTTATGTGCACCCGACGGCGGTGCTGATCGGTGACGTGATCATCGGCCCGCATTGCTACGTGGGGCCGTTGGCGAGCCTGCGCGGCGACTTCGGGCGGATCGTGCTGGAGGAGGGCGCCAACCTGCAGGACACCTGCGTGATGCATGGTTTCCCCGACAGCGACACGGTGGTTGAGCGCAATGGCCATATCGGCCACGGCGCGGTGTTGCACGGCTGCCGGATCGGCGCCGATGCGCTGGTGGGCATGAATGCGGTGGTGATGGATAACGCACGCATCGGCCCGCGTTCCTTCGTTTCGGCGGCGGCGTTCGTCAAGGCGGGTTTCGAGTGTCCGGAGCAGTCGCTGGTCATGGGCGCGCCGGCCGGCATCAAGCGCACCTTGAGCGATCAGGAAGTGGCGTGGAAGCAGGCGGGGACACGGGAGTATCAGCAGTTGGCGCAGCGGTGCCTGGAGCAGATGCGCGAGTGCGAGCCGCTGAGCGCGCCGGAGGCGGATCGCCCGCGGATCAGCGACAGCGGCCTGCGTCCGAAGGGCAGCACGGTGTGAACGCGATCCCTGTAGCAACTGCCGAAGGCTGCGTCCGAGCACGAAGCGCTCGCCTTCAGGCAACGCATTCCTCCCGCAAAATCGCATATTCAGGTTTTACGACTGCTGCGCAGCCGGATGCAGCCTTCGGCAGCTGCTACAGATGAGTCAGCGTTCAGTTAAAGCGGTATATTTCATCCTTTTTTCCAGCTCGGTACGCCCATGTCGTCCCTGACACCTTTGAACCAACTGATTACGCGCTTCCAGGAGCAGACGCCAATCCGCGCCAGTTCCCTGATCATCACCCTGTACGGTGATGCCATCGAGCCCCATGGCGGGACCGTCTGGTTGGGCAGCCTGATTCAATTGCTCGAACCGATCGGCATCAACGAGCGGTTGATCCGCACCTCGATCTTTCGCCTGACCAAGGAAGGCTGGCTGACCGCCGAGAAAGTCGGGCGCCGCAGTTACTACAGCCTGACCGGCACCGGTCGCCGGCGTTTCGACAAGGCATTCAAGCGGGTGTACAGCACCAGCATGCCGGCCTGGGACGGTTCCTGGTGCCTGGTGATGCTGTCGCAGTTGACCCAGGACAAGCGCAAGCAAGTGCGCGAAGAACTGGAATGGCAAGGTTTTGGTGCAATTTCGCCGGTGGTGCTGGCCTGCCCGCGCAGCGATCGCAACGATGTCAACGCCACCTTGCTCGACCTCGGCGCCCAGGAAGACACCATCGTCTTCGAAACCACCGCCCAAGACGTCATGGCCTCCAAGGCCCTGCGCCTGCAGGTGCGCGAGAGCTGGAACATCGAAGAGCTGGCGACCCATTACAGCGAGTTCATCCAGCTGTTCCGACCGCTCTGGCAAGCGCTTCGCGAGCAGGAAAACCTGCAACCGGCGGACTGCTTCCTGGCACGGATTCTGCTGATTCACGAGTACCGCAAACTGCTGCTGCGTGACCCGCAGTTGCCCGATGAACTGTTGCCCGGCGACTGGGAAGGTCGGGCGGCGCGGCAGTTGTGCCGCAATATTTACCGGTTGATTTACGCCAAGGCCGAGGAATGGCTGAACAGCGCACTGGAAACCGCCGACGGCCCGTTGCCGGACGTGGGCGAGAGTTTTTACCGACGTTTTGGCGGGTTGAAATAACCCGTCGTCGTTGAGGGAGAGTCGCTGTTCAGGAGAACCCGTGTTTTGACGTAGACAATAAAAACAAAGCCTGCGTGAGAGGCCTGCCATGATTTCAACAACCGCACAGCGCCAGGATGGTTTCGATCAATGGATCCATCAGATCAACCAGATCTGTGGCGCCTTCAATGCCAAACCCCTGGGCAGCGAATTTTCCGGACAGATCCGGGAATACCGCAGCGATGCCTTGAAGCTCAGTTTCGTCGATGTCTGCCAGGCGCGGCTGTACCGCACCCCGCAGGAAGTCGCGGCGGGCGAGGGCGGCAAGTACTTCGCGGTGTTCCAGCTCGACGGCACCGCGGGCATGGCCCAGGGTGACGACAAGGTGCTGCTGTCGGCCGGCGACATCACCCTGATCGACGCTTCGCGGCCCAGCGATTTCACCTACAGCGAAAACTCACGGCAGTTGTCGCTGATCCTGCCCTATCAGTTGGTGGAGCAGACCCTGCGCTTCAATCAGGTCAAGTGCGGCCACCGGATTGCCGGGACCTCGCCCATCGCCATGCTCTCGCACCGGCTGATCCTCGAAGCCACGCGCCAGCCGGACATGAGCCGGCAGGAAAGCGAGGCGACCCTGGAGGCGATTGTCAGCCTGTTGCGTCCGGCAATCAGCCAGAGCGACGACTGCACCGACCTGCACGAACGCACCTTCCGCAAGACCCTGAGCTTCATCGATCAGCACATCCGCTCCGAAGAACTGTGCCCGGAATGGCTGGCGCGGGAAGTCGGCATGTCGACCCGCGGCCTGTACCGGATGTTCGCCAAGAAAGGCCTGGTGGTGGCGCGCTACATCAAGAACCGCCGCCTGGACCTGTGCGCCGAGTCACTGCGCCAGTCGGGCAAGGAGCAGAAGCTGTCGGTGCTGGGGTATTCCTGGGGGTTCTCGGATTCGAGCTACTTCTCCACAGCCTTCAAATCGCGCTTCGGCATTGCGCCGGGGGAGTATCGTAAGCAGCATGCATAAAGCTCCTACAGGGAATGCGGCGGCCTCATAAAACTGTGGGAGCGGGCTTGCCCGCGATGAGGCCCTGACAGCCAACCTCAATCCTGCCGCTTCACCCCGCAGCCTGCGGCAGCTCCTACAGTGGTCGGTTGTTAACCCGATCCTGTAGGAGCTGCCGAAGGCTGCGATCTTTTGACGGTTATTTCGGCGCGTTGAGGTTCAAGGTCGGGGTTTCGTCGAAGAAGTTCCACGGTTTGAGCAGTACGTGCACCCACTCGGTCGGCATGATCGGCCACTCTTCGGCGCGGGCGATGTGGGTGGTGCCGGTGGTGAGCCAGACCACGTCATCGGTGTTTTCGATGGAGTGGTTGTCCTGAGTGAACTGGCCCAGGCCCGAGTCCTTGTCCGAGCGGTTCGGGTATTTGCCTTCCGGGTATTTCTCTTCAGGGTTGTACTGGGTCACCCACAGTTGCTTGTCCATGAAGCTCAGGCGGTGGTACAGCCATTCGTCCTTGCCGAAGTTGGCGCCCTTGGCCACCGGATGCGTGCCGCCGGCATAGGGGATCAACTGGTAGGAGACCGGGTTACCGACCTTGTTTTCCTTGCTGAAGTTGGTCAGCAGGCGCACGGTCGACGGGTCGAATTTCTGCGCGGCCTGCTGCTCGGTGCTGACCACCTTGGTTTCGGTCTGCATGGTGCTGGTGCGCGGGCCGCCACGGTCGTTGGGCAGCACCACCGGATTGACTTCCACCAGCGAGTTGCTTTCACCGTCCACGTCCAGGTCCAGGCGGAAGTTATAGATGTGCTGGTGCGTGGTGCCGACGATGTTGTGGTCGAGCAGGGTGCCGTAGCGGGTGTCTTCCTTGGCGGTCTCTTCATGCATGGTTCTGGACTTCACGCCCTTGACCGCTTCGATGCCGGTGGCGCCGGCGTCGATGCCGATGGTGCCGTTTTGCTGGAAGACCCAGTCGAAGATGTAGTCGTAGTTGCCCACGGTGCTGATCCAGCGCACCACCAGTTCACGCCGCTCGGTGCTCAGGTTCGGCTGGCCCATTTCCTGGTGCTTGTACTCGGGCCCTGCATAGCGTTCGAAAATCGCCATGGCCCGTGGAATGGTGGTCGGCGCGCCGGTGTAGTCGGCGATGGTCGCGTCCAGCAGCACGGCGTTTTGCGGCGCATCCTTGCCACGGGCGATCGGCGAGGTCAGGGTGCCCATGCCGTAGTCGCCGGAATCCAGGTACGCCTTGAAGTACCAACCCACATCCGGGTCGCCGTAAGGCACGATCATGCCGCCCAGCGAGCCCTCGTACATGATCTTGCGCTTCTTGCCCTTGTCGTCGTAGGTGACGGTGGACAGGATCGGCCCGACCCGCGAATCCAGGCGCACGTGGAAGTCCCAGTTCTGCCAGTGAATGCTGTTGCCGCTGATGGTGTAGTTCTTGCCCTCGGGCTCGGTGATTTCCAGCGGCTTGACCGCCACGCCCTTGCGCCCGCGACCGTCATAGGGCGTGGGTTTCATCGGCACCGGGATCAGCGCTTCGTCCTCGATCTTGATCAGCTTCTTCTGCTCCAGATCGACAATCGCCACCAGGCCTTCGATCGGGTGCGCCCAGTAGTTGCCGTCGCCGACATCCAGGTAGCTGACGATCTTCAGCAGGCGTTTGTCCTGGGCCAGGCCGTCCTTGCCGTCGAAGTAGCCGACGGTCAACGGCGTGGCGACCACTTTTTTCACATCATTGATGCCGCGCTTGGCCAGGGCCTGGGCGTATTCCGGGCTGGTCTCGACCGCCGATTGCACGGTGGCGAAATCATCCAGCAGCACCATGCCGTGGGCGCCTTCGATTGGCTTCCAGGACTTGAGCTGCTTGCTGTCCAGATCCACCAGCGCTTCGATCACATGCTTGCCGTCCAGCACCACGATGGAGGCCTGGCGCGGCTGAGTGACGTTCTGCCCGGTGAAGGCGAAATTCCACACCTGATCCTTCGGCGGCTCCTTGACCGACACTTCGGTGAAGCGAAAGCCCGGCTTGTAGTTCTCGGATTTCTTGACGATGTCCACCGCCGTGGTGATTTCGTCCGCGCTCAAGGGGTTGAGCGGGTTGGGGCGGGTTTCGACGACGAAGGTGGTGTCCAGACCCGACTGGAAGACCTGGTTGATGAAGTCCTTGGACATGTAGGCGGTCTGGCCCTTGAACACCACCGGCACCGTCAGCTCCATGCGCTTGCCGTTGAGCATGGCCACTTTGCTGTTCGGCTTGACCTTCAGGAAGACGCCGTCTTTGGCGATGGTGAAGACATCGGCGTAGTCGTCCCACTTCACCGAGGCGCCGAATTCCTCGAGGCCCGCTTGCAGCGGCACCATTTCCGCGTGGCCGCCGTGGGCCAGTGCGTCGCTGGCAAGGAAAGGCAGGCCGAGGGTGCCCAGGGCGATGGCCAGGGCCAGCGGGGCCAGTTGTTTTCTGTTTTTTGTTTTCAGGGAGGTGAACATTCAGGGTTCCTTCGGGGATACCGGGTCAGGCATGCCAGCACTTTGCAGCAGCCGGTGAACGGCTGCATTGGAATCGCTGCCAGAATCCTTCGGATTTGTGCCTGAGGCAACATTTCCGCTGAACGGTTTGGCTCGGTGGAACTGTATTTGGGTGTCAGTGTTGAAAGTAAATAGTGAATTAGTCGTATGGATTCAACTATTTACTGTTTTTCGTTTAATCGTTACAGCTTCAAGTTATTGCTGGCTGTCTGCATTTTTTTTGCACTGAACATTGGCGCCATTGATCGGTTGCGCTCGCCGGTTTTCCATCAATATTTTTGCTTTAAAGGCTCATCAATATTCATTACGGCTGTGTAAATGGCCGGGGATATGCTCGTGAACGACGTTTCAGGAGTCGATTATCGTGAGCGAATTAGTCAAGCACGAAACCATCAGCCTGCTTCAGGAATTGCTCGAAGCGGAACGCGCCGGCGCGCGGCTGGCAACGGAAACACTCAAGGAAGCGACCGAAGAACAGCAGCAGGAACTGTTGAACAAAATTCAGAAAGGCGAGGCGGAAAGTTGCCGGCGCATACGGGACTGCATCAAGTACCTGGGTGGCATACCCAGTGCCAGCGTCGGCGAGTTTTATAACAAGGCCATGGCCATTGAAGACATCGTCGACCGATTGTTCTTTATCGACAGAGGACAGCGTTGGGTCATCAAGAAACTCAACTCCAACCTCGCGCTTATTCCCGAGAAGTTTGTTCGAAAGGAACTGGAAAACGTTCTGAAGATTCATGTGCTCAATAGTGATGCGTTCAATCTTAAATATACGTGATGTGTAAGGGTTGTTTATGCGGACTGAATTGACTGGCTGTACCGATACGCAAGCAAACCAGACCAAGGCCCATCGGTTTGTGCAGGGATTGTTGAAGTCTGCGGGTTTGTCCATGAACGGCTGCGCGCCGTTCGACATGACCCTGCTGGGCGATGGCGTGCCCGAGGCGGCATTGTCCAGAGGCAACCTGGGCCTGGGCGAGGCCTACATGGCGGGGTTGTGGGATTCCCAGGAGCTGGACGAGTTTTTCTCCCGGCTGATGCGCTCCGGGGTCACCGACACGGTCAACCCGTTCGCCATCATTCTCCATGCGCTATCGGCGAAATTCACCAATCGCCAGACCCAGGATAAAGCCTGGGAAGTCGGCCAGCGGCATTACGACCTGGGCAACGACTTTTACGCCAGCATGCTCGACGGCCGCATGACCTACACCTGCGGTTACTGGAAAGACGCCAGCACCCTTGAAGAAGCGCAAAACGCCAAACTCGATCTGATTTGCCGAAAGCTTGATCTGAAACCCGGCATGAAGGTGCTCGACATTGGCTGCGGCTGGGGCAGTTTCATGTCGTATGCGGCCGAACACTATGGCGTTGAATGTGTTGGCGTCACCATCTCGAAAGAACAGAGTGAATGGGCGAAAAACCGTTATTCGCACTTGCCGATTGAGTTCAGATTGCAGGATTACCGGGATCTGAACGAACAGTTCGACCACATCGTCAGCGTCGGCATGTTCGAACATGTAGGGCGCAAGAACCATCGCGTTTATATGGAAACCGCCAATCGTTGTCTCAAGGACGACGGACTTTTTCTGCTGCACACCATCGGCAAGAACATCAGCAAAACTGCACCCGATCCATGGATCGACAAATACATTTTCCCCAACGGCGACCTGCCCTCCATCGCACAAATCGCCACTTCGATCGAAGGCCTGTTCGTCGCCGAAGACCTGCACAACTTCGGCGCCGATTACGACAAGACCCTGATGGCGTGGTTCGACAACTTCGAACAACACTGGCCGCTGTTCTCTGCGGAACTGGGCGAGCGCTTCTACAAGATGTGGAAGTACTACCTGCTGTCCTGCGCCGGCGCGTTTCGCGCGCGGGACATTCAGTTGTGGCAGTGGGTGTTGTCGAAGAAAGGGGTGATGGGAGGCTATTCACGCGTCAGCTGAGCTCCTACAGGGAGGGTTAGAGTCCGGACGGGAAGCCATTGCTTCGGGTTAATACGAAGCATTACTATTCACGCCCCGTTCATACAGCACACCGCAATGACCCTCAAGTTGCCCCGCAGACACGGCTTTTTCGAGCATTACGAAGAGTTGGTCGGGACCTGGACTCGTCGCCTGAGAAATCGTCAGCAGGCCGAGGATCTGGCTCACGACACCTTCGTGCGCGTGCTCGAGTCCGATTCGGCGGCGGTGCAGCAGCCACGGGCGTATTTGCACCAGACCGCGCGCAATATCGCGGTGGATGCCTATCGGCGAGAGGATCGGCGTGAGGAGCAACGGGGGGCCATGGAGTCTGAGGCGATCGATCTCAGTGTGTCGTCAGCCGGCGACCCGGAGCATTACATGCATGCGATCCAATTGGCTGATTCCATCGAGCGGGCGCTCACGGAGCTGCCGATCAACTGCCGCAAGGTGTTCGTCTGGCAGAAGATCGAAGGCCTGACCCAGGCGGAAATCGCCGAACGCCTGGGACTGTCCAAGAACATGGTGGAAAAGTATATGATCCGCACGCTGCGGCATCTGCGCGACCGCCTTGACGGACTGCAATCATGATCCGCGCCGCCGCTGTACGCAGGCGCTGCCGAAGGCTGCGATCTTTTGATTTTGTTTTTTCAAAGCAAGATCAAAAGATCACAGCCTTCGGCAGCTCCTACAGAAGAGATTGTGTAGGGCGTCTATTTTTATCCCCGGCCAAACAGGAACTTCCATGATGGATACTCGTGATTGCGCGTGCGGGCAAACAACAGTTCGCGATGACGCGGCGCGGTGGTTTGTGCGTTTGCAGGAAGCAGCCGTTGATGTCGAGGTGTATCGCCAATTTGAAACCTGGCTCAACGAACACCCTCAACACCGAACCGAATTCGAATGCCTGCAGGGCGTGTGGAAAGCCGCCGATCTGGTGCCGTCGGCGCGTCTTCTGGCGCTGTGCGAAGAGGCGCCGAAGCCGATCAAGCGCCGGCCGATCCTGCGTTATGCGGTGGCCGCCAGTGTGGTCGCGGTGGCGCTCGGCCTGGGACTGTTCAGCGGCTTGAATCACCCATCGCCCTATACGGCGGAGTTTTCCACAGCCCTGGGCGAACGCCGGCAAGTGGCGTTGCCCGATGGCTCGACCGTGGACCTGGACAGCCGCAGCAAGATCCAGGTGCACTTTGAAAAGAACCGCCGTGGCATCGAGCTCACTGAAGGCGAGGCGATGTTCAGCGTCCAGCACGACAGCAGCCGGCCGTTCGTGGTCGAGACCGGACACGGCAAGGTCACGGTCACCGGCACCCGCTTCGATGTGCGCCGTGGCAGCGCCGACACGCGGGTGGTGGTGGAGCAGGGCACGGTCAAAGTCCAGGGGCGTTCGGCCGCCGACAACGATTTCGTCAGCCTCACCGCAGGCCTGGGCACCCATGTCGATGCGCAGGACAAGGTCGCGGCCGCCTATGCGGTCAACCCGGCGGAAATGACCGCCTGGCGCAGCGGCAAGCTGGTGTTCAACAACGCAAGCTTGAGCGATGTCGCCGAGCAGGTGTCGCGTTATCGGGCCAAGCCGCTCAAGGTCGCAAGCCCGGCCGTGGGCAATCTGCGCCTGACCAGCGTGTTCAAGTCCGACAACACCGATGCGCTGCTCAAGGCCTTGCCGAGCATCCTTCCGGTGGCCGTTCGCACCCTCGACGACGGCAGCCAGGAAATAATTTCAAAATAAAATTCAGGTTTTTTTCGAGTTCATCGTCTTCCTGTTCAACTGCAACTGGTTTGCATTAACAAGCGCACACTCTTGCGATCCACAGGAATACGTTCGACGTGAAAAAATCCACCGCTCAAACCCCGACCTTCCCTTGGTTGCCGCTGGCGCTCGCGCTGGCGGTCAACGTTGCGATGCCTCAGGCATTCGCCGCCGATGCCATCCATATCCAGGCACAACCATTGGGTCAGGCCCTGACTCAGCTGGGTCAGCAAACCTCGTTGCAGGTTTTCTTCAGCCCTGACCTGGTCGCCGGCAAGCAAGCCCCGGCGGTGGACGGCAACCTTTCGCCGGAAGAAGCGCTGCGCCAGTTGCTGCAAGGCAGCGGCCTGCAGTATTCCATCGATGAAGGTTCGGTGACCCTGATGCCGGCGCCGAGCCAGGCGTCAAACGGCCCGCTGGAACTGGCCGCGACCGACATCAAGGTGGTCGGTGACTGGCTGGGCGATGCCGATGCCGCCGTGGTGCAGAACCACCCGGGCGCGCGGACGGTGATCCGCCGCGAAGCCATGATCGAGCAGGGCGCGATGAACGTCGGTGACGTGCTCAAACGCGTACCCGGCGTGCAGGTGCAGGACGCCAACGGCACCGGCGGCAGCGACATTTCCCTCAACGTCGGCGTGCGCGGCCTGACATCGCGTCTGTCGCCACGCTCCACCGTGCTGATCGACGGCGTGCCGGCGGCCTTCGCCCCCTACGGCCAACCACAACTGTCCATGGCACCGATTTCCTCCGGGAACCTGGACAGCATCGACGTGGTGCGCGGCGCCGGTTCCGTGCGTTACGGGCCGCAGAACGTGGGCGGCGTGATCAACTTCGTGACCCGCGCCATTCCGGAAAAACCGACCGCTGAAATCGGCACCACCCTGGAAACTTCCCAGCACGGTGGCTGGAAGCACATCGACACCGCCTTCATGGGCGGCACCGCCGACAACGGCATCGGCGTGGCGCTGTTGTACTCGGGCGTGAACGGCAACGGCTACCGCGAGCGCAACAATGGCAACGACATCGACGACGTGATCCTCAAGACTCATTGGGCACCGACCGATTACGATGATTTCAGCCTGAACTTTCACTACTACGACGGCAGTGCCGACATGCCCGGCGGCCTGACCCAGGCCCAGTACGACGCCGACCCGTTCCAGTCCGACCGCAACAACGACAACTTCAGCGGCCGCCGCAAGGACGTGTCGTTCAAGTGGGCCCGGCAGATCGACGACCGCACCCAGGCCGAAGTGCTGACCTACTACACCGACAGCTTCCGTGGCAGCAACATCGCCGCCCGCGACCAGAAGACCCTCGGCTCGTTCCCGCGCACCTACTACACCTTCGGCATCGAACCGCGGGTGTCCCATGTGTTCGACGTCGGCCCGACCACCCAGGAAGTCAGCGTCGGTTATCGCTACCTCAAAGAAGGCATGCACGAAGAGGCCAGCCGTCTGGCGCTGGTCAACAACGAGCCGGTGGTGCGTCCGGGCTCGGACGGCCACGTCTATCAGGACCGTACCGGTGGCACCGAGGCCAACTCGGTGTACGTCGACAACAAGATCGACGTCGGCAACTGGACCATCACCCCGGGTATCCGCTTCGAACACATCAGCACTGACTGGCATGACCGCCCGGTGCTCGACACCGCCGGCAAGCCGGTGCCGGAGAAGAACCGCAGCATCGAGAGCAACGAACCGCTGCCGGCGCTGAGCGTGATGTATCACATGTCCGATGCGTGGAAACTGTTCGCCAACTACGAGACCTCGTTCGGCGCGTTGCAGTACTTCCAGCTCGGCCAGGGCGGCGCGGGTGACAACACCGCCAACGGCCTGGAGCCGGAAAAGGCCAAGACCTACGAGATCGGTACGCGCTACAACGATGAGGTGTGGGGCGGTGAAGTGACGCTGTTCTACATCGACTTCGATAAAGAACTGCAGTACATCAGCAACGACGCCGGCTGGACCAACCTCGGCGCGACCACCCACCGTGGTATCGAGGCGTCGGTGCACTACGACCTGGCCGCGCTGGACCCACGCCTCGAAGGCCTGACCGCCAACGCCGGCTACACCTACACCCGCGCGGTGTACGAAGGGGACATTCCGGACTTCAAGGGCCGCGACCTGCCGTTCTACTCGCGTCAGGTGGCCACCGCCGGCCTGCGCTACGACATCAACCGCTGGACTTACAACGTCGATGCGTTCGCCCAGTCCAAACAGCGCTCGCCGGGCGTGGCGATCAACGCCGACGGCAGCTTCACCAACAACTACATCACCGAAGGCACCGCCGACGGGCAGTACGGCGACATTCCGGGTTACGTGACCTGGAATGTGCGTGGCGGCTATGACTTCGGGCCTTCGGTGTCGAACCTGAAGCTGGGAGCGGGGGTGAAGAACGTCTTCGACAAGCAGTACTTCACTCGCTCCAGCGATAACAATGCGGGGATGTACGTGGGGGCGCCGCGGACGTTCTTTGTGCAGGCCAGTGTAGGGTTCTAACTGATTTGTGAAAATGGAGCTTGCTCCAGCACCGATCAGCCAAGCCATCACTCGGTCCCCTGTAGCAGCCGGACGCAGGCTTCGCCAGCTGCTACAGGGACCGCGGCGGTTTGACTGACATCTTTTACAGCTAGACTTTCAGGACTTTCCCGCCAATCGCCACCGCGATCAGCAGCACCGCCATCAGCGCAAAGGCAAAGCTCAAACTCGCGGCGTGGGCGATGAAACCAATCACCGCAGGCCCCGCAAGAATCCCCGCATACCCCAAGGTGGTAATGGCCGGCACGGCAATGCTTTGCGGCATCAACGTCTGCTTGCCCACCGCCGTATACAGCACCGGCACGATGTTCGAGCAGCCCGCGCCCAGCAAGGCATAACCCACCAGCGCCGCTTGCCAGCTCGGCACGAAGGTCGCCAGCAACAGCCCGAACGCGGCTAACGCACCCCCAAACACCATCACCCGCGTCGCACCCAGCCGGCGCACGATCGAATCACCGGTCAACCTGCCCGCGGTCATGGTCAGCGCAAAGGCCGCGTACCCAAGCCCGGCATAGGCCGTGTCGATCCCGCGTTCCTGCGCCAGGAACACCGCGCTCCAGTCCAGTGCCGCGCCTTCGGCGAGGAACACGATGAAGCACATCCCGCCGATGAACAGCACGATGCCGTGGGGCACCGCGAACGCCGGGCCCGAACTCTCGCTGCCGTAGGGCAGCAGGTGCGGCGCCGCCCTGGCCAGCGCGACCAGCAACAGCACGATCACCACCAGCATGGCGGCCAGCGGCGACAGCCCCAGGCCCAGCAACCCGCTGACCCCGGCCGCGCCGACGATTCCGCCAAGGCTGAACAGGCCATGGAAGCCCGACATCATGTTCCGGCCGCTGGCCCGCTCGACGATCACCGCCTGCAGGTTCACCGTCGAATCCACCGTGCCCAGGCCCGCGCCGAAAATGAACAAGGCCGCGATCAGCGCCGGGATCGACGACACCGTTGCCAGCAACGGCAAGGCGATGCAGATCAGCAGCGTGCCGCCGGTCGCGATCTTGCGGCAGCCGAAGCGGCCGGCGAGGATGCCGGCCAAGGGCATGGCCAGGATCGAACCCACCCCCAGGCACAGCAGCAACAGGCCGAGGGTGCCTTCGTCCAGCCCGGCACGGGCCTTGGCGTAGGGCACCAGTGGCGCCCACGCGGCGATGCCTGCGCCTGCGATGAAAAAGGCGATGCGCGTGGACATCTGCTCCAGGCGCCCCGGTACGAAAGAGCTCTGGTTGTTGAGATTGGTCATATCGATCCTTGGCGTAAAACTTCGCGTCCCCCAGGGACAGTGATCGACCGGTGAGGGTTCGACCAGCGTCCGTGCGGTGTGGCGATGCAGAAGCTGTACATCGTTGCACAGCAGGCGAGTGTTTCGCGATATGTTGAGGGCTTTCGATCATTCCAACGGGGGGCGTTATGGCGCGGATGTACGATGCGCGGGGCAATATCTACAGGGTGGCGGCGCCCGAAGAGTTGCGCCTTCAGGGCATTGCCTTGCCCGATCAGGCCCGTGATGCGGCGCAAAACCGTGAAGCCTGGGCACTGGCCGCCATCGAAGCCTGCTGCGCCTGGGCGCCCGGCACGCAACCGCCCGGGGCGAAGGAACATCGCAGCGACGGCCTGCTGGTGGGGCCGTTCCAGGCATCGCCGCCTTTTGATCTGCTGATCGTCAACACCGACGGCACCCTGGCCGAGCGCAGCGGCAACGGGCTGACGATCTTCTCCCAGGCGCTGAGTGACCTGGGGCTTTTGCCGACGGACGAGGCCTGTGTGCTGCGGGTGCATCACGACAAGGCCGATGTGGTGTCGCCGGGGGAGACGTCGGTGAAGGCGGCGCAGGTCGAGGGTGTGCAGGGGTTCTGGCTTGATCTGGGCCAGCCGGGCTTCGGACCGGCGGCGGTCAGTGCCGTGGGCGTTGAAACAGTGGTGATGAACGGGCGCGAGCTCAGTCATGTGCAGTCCTTGGCGGCGCTTAATGGCGCCTGGTCGCGCAGTCAGTTGGCGCGGGTGGGCAATCCGCATTGTGTGACGCTGGTGGATCGCGTCGAGGATCTGCCGAGCAATGAGCAGATGCGCGAGCCGGTGTTGGGTGAAGGCCTGACGCGTATCGCCTATGCCATGCCGACGGGCGCCGGGCGGCCGTGTCCGGCGGGGATCAACCTGCAATGGGCCACCTACGACGGTGGGCAGCGGGTGATTGCGCGGGTGTTCGAGCGCGGCGAGGGGCCGACGGCGTCTTCGGGGACCAGCGCGACGGCGGTCGCCTGCTCCGCGTGGCGGGTGGGTTGGGTGAAGGCCGGGGAGGTGAAGGTTGTGATGCCGGGTGGGACGGCGCCTATTTTGCTGGAGGAAGAGCAGGGGGCTTTGAGTCGGGTCAGCCTGTTTGGTACGGCGAAGTTGGTGAGTTGAATTTGAAACAGCTTTCGCGAGCAAGCCCGCTCCCACAGGTTTTGTGGGCGACATGAACCCTCTGTAGGAGCTGCCGCAGGCTGCGATCTTTTGATCTTGATCTTAAAAAACAAAATCAAAAGGTCGCAGCCTTCGGCAGCTCCTACATGGAGCTGAACTCCACCACCGGCATCGTCCGCTTCATCAACACCTTCCCCCCACGAACCGAATACAACGGCAACCCCTGACTGCGGATCACCTCGTAATCATTGGGCGCCGAGAGGATCAGCAGGTTCGCCGGCCGTCCCGCTTCCAGGCCATACCGATCACCCAGGGCCATCGCCTTGGCGCTGTTGTCGGTGACCAGATCCAGCGCGCTTTGCAAGTTGCGATAGCCCAGCATGTGGCAGATATGCAGGCCCGCCTCGAGCACCCGCAGGATGTTGCCGTTGCCCAGGGGATACCAAGGGTCGACGATCGAGTCCTGGCCGAAACACACGTTCATCCCGGCTTCGAGCAGTTCGTTGACCCGGGTCACGCCCCGGCGTTTCGGGAAGGTGTCGAAACGCCCCTGCAGGTGAATGCTTTCGGTGGGGCAGGAGACGAAACTGATGCCCGAATGCCCGAGCAGGCGGAACAGTTTGGCGCAGTAGGCGTTGTCGTAGGAGCCCATGGCCGTGGTGTGGCTGGCGGTGACCCGCGAGCCCATGTCGCGGCTGCGCGCCTCTTCGGCCAGCACTTCGAGAAAGCGCGAGTGCGGGTCGTCGGTTTCATCGCAGTGCACATCCACCAGGCAACCGGTGCGCTCGGCCAGGTCCATCAAAAACTTCACGGAACTGACGCCCTGATCGCGGGTGTATTCGAAATGCGGAATGCCGCCGACCACGTCCGCGCCCATGCGGATCGCTTCCTCCATCAGGTCGCGGCCATTGCGATAGGACTCGATGCCTTCCTGGGGAAACGCGACGATCTGCATGTCCACCAGATGCCGGCTTTCCTCGCGCACTTCGAGCATCGCCTTCAGCGCGGTCAGTTGCGGGTCGGTGACGTCGACGTGGGTGCGCACATGCTGGATGCCGTGGGCGGCGAGGCTATGAATGGTTTTTTTCGCCCGGGTTTTGGTGTCTTCCGGGGTGATGGTCGCCTTGCGCTCGCCCCAGCATTCGATGCCCTCGAACAGCGTGCCGCTCATGTTCCAGCGCGGCTCGCCGGCGGTGAGGGTGGCGTCGAGGTGAATGTGCGGCTCGACAAAGGGCGGCACCACCAGGTTGCCACCGGCATCCAGATCGTCCGGGCCCAGGGTCGGGGCTTCGGTCTGCCGGGCGATGTTGCGGATCAGGCCGTTTTCCAGGTGCAACTCGTAAAGACCTTCCTGATTGCGCAGCCGGGCGTTGATGATGAGCATCGGGCGGGTCCTTTTAGTCATGCTTGGAGGCGGTCTGACTAAGTTAGCTCGGTGTCGGCGACCTGCGCCAGTTCAAATGTGGGATCGGGTTTCTTCAGGGGGTATTGGCTGAGGGCAGGAAGCGGAGCAACGCGGCGACTACGGCTTCAGGCGCATCTTCCTGGACCAGATGCCCGGCATTGGGGACGGCATGGAACTGTGAGCCGGGAATCATCTTGTGCAGCGTGCGGCCGCGTTCGATGGGGATCCATTGATCGTCCTCGCCCCAAAGGATTTGTACCGGGCAGCGAAGGGTGGGGTACAGCGCTTCGACCTCGCCGGTATAGCGCTCGTCCATCTGCGCGATCTGCCGATAGAACGCCGCTTGCCCCGGATCCCCCAGCCACGGTTGCACGTAGGGGGCGAGTTCGTCGTCGGGAATCTGCCGGTGGATCGCGCCGCGAATGTAGGTTGGCACGATGGCGCGCTGGATGTAGTCGGGCAGCCCGCTGAACGCTGCTTCGTGCTGACGCACATGCTGCACGAACGGCGAACCCCAGGGCGTCAGCGCGACCGGGTCGATCAGGGTGAGGGTGCGGTAATTGCGAGCATTGAGCAGATGCGCGCGCAACACGGTGGCGCCGCCGAAGTCGTGGGCCACCACGTCGGGGCAGTCCAGGCCCCAGTGTTGCAGCAACTGCGCGAGCAATTCGTTCTGTACGCCAAGCGACACATCGCCATCGACCTTTTCCGATTGGCCGTAGCCCAGCAGATCGAAGTAATACACCCGGTGGGTGGTGATGAAATGTGGTGCGATGCGGTGCCAGACATAGGAGGAAAAGGGCGTGCCGTGCACGAACACCAGGGGCGGGCCGTCGCCGCGCACGGCGTAGCGGACGGAGTGACCGTTGAAGCGGTAGGTCTGGGGCAGGGGCCAATCAGTCATGGCGCATGTCCTTTTGGCGGTAGAGGCCAAAAAGGATAGCCCGTTCTTTTGTGGGAGCGAGCCTGCTCGCGATGGAGTGTCAGGCGACACCGATGGCGCTGATACACCATCGCGAGCAGGCTCGCTCCCACAGGGGAGGGTATTTCAGAAGTCGGCTTACTCGCCGCGATAGATGCAGCCGCTGGTGCAGGTCTCGTGAATACGGATTGCGCTCAGTTCCGGCAGCAGGGGCTTGAGTTCGGCCCAGATGAATTTGGCCAGCACTTCGCTGGTCGGGTTTTCAAGGCCGGGAATGTCGTTCAGGTAGTTGTGGTCCAGACGCTCGTACAGCGGCTTGAAGATCGCCTTGATCTCGGAGAAGTCGCGGATCCAGCCGGTGTGCGCATCGATCTCGCCGCTGAGGTGAATCGCCACCTTGAACGAGTGACCGTGCAGGCGTCCGCACTTGTGGCCGTCCGGGACGTGGGGCAGGCGGTGGGCGGATTCGAACGTAAATTCCTTGAAGATTTCCACAGGTGTTTTCAGCTCTGTTGAGGTGGCGATCGACGGGGCGACGCCGGGGCAATGGGGACTGGCGGCGAGTTTAACAGCTTGTCCTGACTAAAGGGTCAGCAAGCGCTCACCCAAGCGACCGTTGGCGGCCAGATCCAGAAACTCATCCCCCATCCGGCGGCTTTCATCCATCGCCGCGCGCCAGTATTTCTGCCGGCTCGGGGCGTCGCCCATGAAGCGCTTGAAGTCGTTGCGGTCCGGCAGCTTGCCATAGGGCAGGCGCGCCAGATATTCCTTCGACGGCGCCAGCAGCAACACATTCTGCAAACGCGCAGGGCAGGCGCGGCGCCACGGCAGGGTCTTGTCGAACCAGCCGGGGATCACCCGGTCGGTGAAATGCGGGTAGAGCACGATGTCGTCGCCGCTGTAGGGCAGGTCGAGGTGATAGTCCAGCAGGCCGCCGTCGCGGAAGGTGCCGGCGCCGGCGCCCGGCAGATCGCGCACGCCCTCCATCACCATGGGGATCGAGCCCGAGGCCAGCAGGGCCTGGCGCAGGTTGCCGGTATCGAGGGCGACGAAGCGCGACGGGAAGTCATTGAGCGGATCGACCGGCGGCGCCAGGCGCGGGTCATGGATGATCAGCCGCTCGAAGTGCCGCGACAGCCGCGCACGACCGCGCAGGTTGTCGGCGATCACCGAGGACAGGCCCAGCCCCAGGCGGCCGCGATGATCGTCGGCGAGCAGGCCGTGGCTTTTGACCACCATGATGTTCAGGCGGTAATGGGCATTGTCGAGCAGGGCGGCGTCGCGGCCATCAAGCAGGTCCTCGAGCATGCGCCGCGAGCTCTGGCTGATCTGCGCCATGGTCACGCCCTTGTCGAAATTCTGCTCGGTGTACAGATGGCCGAGTCGGCGAATGCCCTCGGCGGCATCCGGCAGGCACGCGCTGGCGAAGCGCCAGGAACCCACCGAAGCGCCGATCAGCGAGCGTTCCCGGGGCGCCGCCGGCAGCCAGTCGCCGAACAACGCCAGGTCCAGCCCCTGAATCCCCAGCGCCTTCGGCCCACCGGCGGCACCGGGCAAGGTGCCGACATCGGCGGCGTTCAGGCCGTTGTCCCGAATGCGCGCAAAGGCGCGGGGGCCGGCCTTGAGGGTCAGGGAGGGGAATTTGATGTGGATGGCGGTCATACCGGTCTCAATGTCTGGCAAGCGCGCAATTGTAAACGCCTGTCACGATTCTGTGGTCTGCACTGTCGATGCAGGAGCTGTCGAAAGCTGCGATCTTTTGATCCTGCTCTTGAAATGCAAGATCAAAAGATCGCAGCCTTCGCCAGCTCCTACAGGGGATGGTGGTGTTTCGAGCAATGATGGCAATTCAGTTTCAATTAAGTTCTCATTGTTAAGGTGCCTTTCAAGCAACACCTCATTAGACGCCGCCCCCGGCCAGGTTCTCAAGGATCATCAGGTTTCGTAATGACGCTGCTTTCTGTTTCTCATCGACGCGCCAGCACTCGGCTGGCGCTTGTGCTTCTGGCGGTTTGCTCCGTGGCGATGGCCCGCGATCTCGATCAGGACGAGGCCCTGCGCCTGCGTCAGCAAGGCGTGATCCTGCCGCTGGAGCAGGTGCTGCATCAGGCGCTGGAGCGTTATCCGGGGGCCAAGCTGCTGGAAGTCGAGCTTGAGGAGAAACACCACGTCTACATTTATGAAGTCGAACTGCTGACCACCGAAGGTGTGGTCCGCGAGATCGATGTCGAGGCCGCCACCGGCCGGCTGCTCAAAGACAAGGAAGATTGACCGATGCGTTTGCTCCTGGTGGAAGACCATGTGCCCCTGGCCGATGAATTGCTGGCGGGCCTCAATCGCCAAGGCTACGCCGTGGACTGGCTGGCTGACGGTCGCGACGCGGTGTATCAGGGCAGCAGCGAGCCCTACGACCTGATCATCCTCGACCTGGGCCTGCCCGGCCTGCCGGGGCTCGAAGTGCTGGCCCAGTGGCGTGCGGGCGGGCTGACGACGCCGGTGCTGATCCTCACCGCTCGCGACTCCTGGGCCGAGCGCATCGAAGGCCTCAAGGCCGGCGCCGACGATTACCTGGCCAAGCCGTTTCACCCCGAAGAACTGCACCTGCGCATCCAGGGCCTGTTGCGCCGCGCCCATGGCCAGGTCAACCAGCCCACGCTCCAGGCGGCCGGCCTGCATCTGGATGAAGGTCGCCAGTGCGTGATTCGCGACGGCGCGGAGATCCAGCTGACCGCCGCCGAGTTCCGCCTGTTGCGTTATTTCATGCTCCACCCCGAGCAGATCCTGTCCAAGACCCACCTCGCCGAACACCTTTACGACGGCGAGACCGAGCGCGATTCCAACGTGCTGGAAGTCCACGTCAATCACCTGCGGCGCAAACTGGGGCGCAGCGTGATCGAGACCCGACGTGGCCAGGGTTACCTGTTCGGCGGGCAAGCCCGGTGAGGTCGATCCAGCGCCGCTTGAGCCTGGGCCTGATCAGCGTGATGGTGGTGGTCGGCCTGATCCTGGCGCAGACCAGCCTGTGGCTGTTCGAAATGGGTCTGCAACGCTATCTCGAATCCGGATTGCGCAACGACAGCGAGAACCTGCTGGTGGCGTTGGTACGCGGTCCCGAGGGTCTGCAACTGGATGAGCGTCTGCTGTCGCCGGCCTATCAGCGACCGTTTTCCGGCCATTACTTCCGCATCGATTTCGCCGACAGCCACTGGCGCTCCCGCTCGCTCTGGGACCAGGAACTGCCGCGACTGGAACGGCCGGGGCTGCACAGCAACCTGCAACTGGGCCCGGAAGGCCAGCAGCTGCTGGTACTGCGTTCCGATTACCGGCGCTTGGGCCAGTCGATTTCCATCAGCGTCGCCCAGGACTACACCCCCGTCAGCGAAAGCTTCCGGCGCATGCGCCAGGTCGGCATCGGCCTGGGGCTGGCGGGTCTGTTGCTGATCCTGCTGCTGCAAAGGCTCACCGTGCGCCGCGCCTTGCGCCCGCTGGAGAAAGCCCGGGAACAGATCGCCCAGTTGCAGCAGGGGCAGCGCTCGCAACTCGATGACCAGGTGCCGGTGGAACTGGAACCGCTGGTGGCGCAGATCAACCATTTGCTGGCCCACACCGAAGACAGCCTCAAGCGCTCGCGCAATGCCCTGGGCAACCTCGGGCACGCCCTGAAAACCCCGCTGGCGGTGCTGTTGAGCCTGGCCTCCAGCGAGCAGCTGGACGGGCATCCGCAACTGCGCAAGATCCTCAAGACCCAGCTTGAGCAGGTCCAGCAGCGCCTCAACCGCGAGCTCAACCGCGCGCGCTTGTCCGGCGACGCGCTGCCGGGGGCGCTGTTCGACTGCGATGCCGAACTGCCGGGCCTGCTGGCGACCCTGAACATGATCCACGGCGACCACCTGGACCTGAGCTACCGCTGCCCGGCGGGCCTGCAGTTGCCCTGGGATCGCGAGGACCTGCTGGAACTGCTCGGCAACCTGCTGGACAACGCCTGCAAGTGGGCGGATGCCGAAGTGCGGTTGAGTGTGGTGGAGAGCGAGCAGGGGTTCGAGCTGAGTGTCGAGGACGACGGGCCGGGGATTCCCGAGGATCGCCGGGATCTGGTGCTCAGCCGGGGGACCCGCTTGGATGAGCAGACCGATGGGCATGGACTGGGGTTGGGGATCGTGCGGGATATTGTCGATAGCTGGGGTGGGGTGTTGGGTTTGCGCGAGAGTGAGTGGGGTGGGTTGAAGGTGGTGATCGAACTGCCCAAGCGCATCTGAAGCCGATCGCAAAGACCTTGTAACCACATAACCTGTGGGAGCGGGCTTGCCCGCGATTGCGATCTGACAGTCACCGCGATGTTGAATGTACCGCCGCCATCGCGGCGGTGCGACGATTCGACAAGCCCGCTCCCACAAGGATTGGGTGTTCCTTGAGGGAGTGGGCAGCCTTCTGGCCCTCAGGTGTGATGAATCTCCCTATCCTTGGTCTCCGGCATGAAGAAGATCCCCAGCACCGCCGTCATCACCGCAATCACGATCGGGTACCACAGCCCGTAGTAGATATCCCCGGTCGCCGCGACCATGGCGAAGGCCACGGTCGGCAGGAAGCCGCCGAACCAGCCGTTGCCGATGTGGTAGGGCAGGGACATCGAGGTGTAGCGGATGCGCGCCGGGAACAGTTCCACCAGCCAGGCGGCGATCGGGCCGTAGACCATGGTCACGTAGATCACCAGGATCGTCAGCAGCAACAGCACCATCGGGTAGTTGGTCTTGGCCGGGTCCGCCTTCTCGGGGTAACCGGCTTCTTTCAGGTTGGTGGCCAGGGAAGCGGTGAAGGCATCGTTGCGGGTCTTGAAGTCGGCCGCCGGCATGCCGGTGCCCTCGAAACTCTCGACCACCCGGTCGCCGATCCGCACCTGCGCCACGGTCCCGGGCTCGGCCTTCACGTTCTCATAAGGGATGGCCCGCTTGGCCAATACAGTTTTGGCCAGATCGCAGGAACTGGTGAATTTGGCCTTGCCCACCGGGTCGAACTGGAACGAGCACTGGCCGGGATCGGCAATCACCGTGACCGGGTTCTTCTCCTGGGCGACGAACACATCGGGGTTACCGTACTGAGTCAGCGCGTGGAAGATCGGGAAGTAGGTGACCGCCGCCAGGATGCAGCCGGCCATGATGATGCCCTTGCGGCCGATGCGGTCGGACAGGCTGCCGAAGATCACGAAGAACGGTGTGCCGATCAGCAGCGAGCCGGCGATCAGCAGGTTGGCGGTCTGCGGGTCGATCTTCAGGGTCTGCAACAGGAAGAACAGCGCGTAGAACTGCCCGGTGTACCAGACCACCGCCTGGCCCGCGGTGCCGCCGAGCAGCGCCATGATGACGATTTTCAGGTTGTCCCAGCGGGCGAAGGATTCGGTCAGCGGCGCCTTGGAGGCCTTGCCTTCGGCCTTCATTTTCATGAACACCGGCGACTCGTTCAGCTGCAGACGAATGTAGACCGAGATCGCCAGCAGCAGGATCGACAGCAGGAACGGAATCCGCCAGCCCCAGGCTTCGAAGGCCTCGGTGCCCAGCGCGGTGCGGCAGGCGAGGATCACCAGCAGCGACAGAAACAGGCCGAGGGTCGCGGTGGTCTGAATCCACGAGGTGAAGTAACCGCGTTTGCCCTTCGGCGCATGTTCGGCCACGTAGGTCGCCGCACCGCCGTACTCACCACCGAGGGCCAAACCTTGCAGTAGCCGCAGGGTGATCAGGATGATCGGCGCCGCGACGCCAATGGTCGCGTACCCGGGCAGGAAACCCACGATCGCCGTCGACACGCCCATGATCACGATGGTGATGAGGAAGGTGTGCTTGCGCCCGATCATGTCGCCCAGCCGGCCGAACACGATCGCGCCGAATGGGCGCACCGCGAAACCGGCGGCAAAGGCGAGCAGGGCGAAGATGAAGGAGGTGGTTTCATTGACGCCGGCAAAGAAGTGCTTGGCGATGATCGCGGCCAGGGAGCCGTACAGATAGAAGTCGTACCATTCGAACACAGTGCCCAACGAGGACGCGAAAATGACCTTTCGCTCCTCCCGGGTGACCCCGTGGTTGGGCGCGCTGCCCATGGTGGTGCCGCTGATTGTCGCCATGAGTTTTCTCCGTTTTTCTTGTTGTAGGCCGGAGCACCTCTCAATTGTTGCCGTACCCGGGCCATGGGAACTGCGCGAAACGTGGACACGAACAGACGGCCTCGCATTGCTGCAAGGTCTCTAGAAGCATAATCGTGATTGCGCAGATATCCACTCGCCATCATTCGGCTGGCCGGGAGACCTTAACGGTAGGAGCGAGCAAGCTCGCTCCTACAGGGGGCGGGTGTTGCGGGGATCAGACCCGGAACTGATCCATCAGGCTCTGCTGATGGTTGGCCAGGCAGTTGAGCGACTGGCTCACCCGCGCCGATTCATTGGCCTGGCCCGACAGCGATTCGGTCACGTCGCGAATGGTCGCCACGTTGTTGTTGATCTCCTCGGCCACCGCGCTCTGTTCCTCCGCGGCGCTGGCGATCTGCAGGTTCATGTCGCTGATCACCGTCACCGCCTCGCCGATCTGGCGCAACGCGGTCACGGCCTGGCTGACCTGTTCGACGCTGCCCTGGGCCTGACGATGGCTGTTGCCCATCGAACCCACCACTTCCTGAGTGCCGCTCTGCAACTGCTCGATCACCAGCCGGGTTTCCTCCACCGACTGCTGAGTGCGCTGGGCCAGGTTGCGCACCTCGTCGGCCACCACCGCAAAACCGCGTCCGGCCTCACCGGCACGGGCGGCTTCGATCGCCGCGTTGAGCGCCAGCAGGTTGGTCTGCTCGGCAATGGCGCGGATCACTTCCAGCACCGAACCGATCTTCTCGCTGTTGGCGGCCAGGCCTTCGACCTGCGCCATCGCCGCGCTCATGTCGGCGGCCAGATGATCGATGCTCGCGGTGGTGCGGTCGATCACGGTCAGGCCCTGGCGGGTCGCCTGATCGGCATCCCGCGCGGCCTGGGCCGCTTGCGCCGCGCTGCGGGCCACGTCCTGGGCGGTGGCGCTCATTTCGTGGGACGCCGTGGCGACCTGATCCACCTGACGATATTGCTGCTCCATGCCGGCGCTGGTCTGGGTGGCGATGGCCGAGGACTGATCGGCGGTGCCGCGGGCGTCCTGCACCGAACGCTTCACCTCGGCAATGATCGGTTGCAGCTTGTCGAGGAAACGGTTGAACCAGCCGGCCAGCTGGCCCAGTTCGTCCTGCTTGTCGTAGGCCAGGCGGCGGGTCAGGTCGCCTTCGCCGCTGGCGATGTCTTCGAGCATGTGCGCCACGCCGAGGATCGGCTTGGTGACGCTGCGCGCCATCAGCCACACCAGCAGCAGGCCGATCAACGCGGCCAGCACGCCCAGGCCGAGTTCGGTCAGGGTCCCGGCGGTATTGCTGTCATCCAGTTGTTTTTTCAGCGCTTCGGCGGGGCCGACCAGGACTTTTTCCGGCACATCGAGCAACACGCCCCAGGTCTTGCCACCCGGAATCGGCTGGAACGGCGCCAGCACCTTGAGCTTTTCCTCGCTGTGCAGGCTGGTGGTGTTGCTGATGCCGGCGAGCATGCGCATCAGTTCGCCGCCGTTGCGCGGGTCCACTGCTTCCAGGCGCTGGCTGAGCTTGCCGACGTCCGGGCTGTAGCCGGCGAGCAGGCCGGCGGGGCTGATGATGCTGACGCTGGTCTGGCCGTCGTAGAGCTTCTTGCTCGCGCTCTGGCTGAGGGCCTGCAGACTGTTGAGGTTAATGTCCACCGACAGCGACGCGATGACCTTGCCATTGAGCATCAGCGGGAAAACGATGCTGGTCATCAGCACGTTCTGGCCGTCGATCACATAGAAGTAGGGCTCGATCACGCAGGGCTTGAGGGTTGCGCGCGGGCAGGTGAACCAGGCGTTGGCCGCCTCGCCGCTGGGGCCGGTGCTGGTGTCGGCGATGTCCTTTTCCGGCAGCGGCATGGAGGTCAGCTTGCCCGGGGTCGGTTGCGACCAGTACAGGGCGAAACGGCCCTTTTCATTGCTGCCGATCTCGCCTTGGTCAGCGAACAACTCGTCCTTGCCGTCCAGTGCGTTGGGTTCGAACACCAGGGACAGGCCGAGCAGTTCCGGGTTGGCTTGTAACGCGGATTTGACCTGGCGCGTCAGGTCTTCGCGCAAGTCGAAGGCATCGAGAAAGCGCTTCTCGGCCTGATCGCGCAGGAACAGCACCTGCCGCGAGAAGCCGTGGCCGTACTGATAGGCATCCATGAACTGCTGGCGAATGTTCAGCGACTGGTTCTCGCCCTGGGACTCGATCCGCGCCTGCGCTGCTTCGTTCAGCATCTCCATGCTCGAGGCTTTCACCAGCTGGGAGCTGTGCTCCATGCGATACAGCGAAAGCCCGACCAGCAAGGTCACGACCCCCGCCAGGCAAAGCCCGGCCAGCAGGGTGATTTTCCATTGGATGGAAAGTTGTCTGAGCGACATGGAGACGTCCTTATTCGATAAATATCTGAGACTTTGCAGGTTAGCGGCAGGATTTTGGCTTTCTTTATTCCGTCTATCGGGCGCGGCGCGGTCTTTTGTTGGTGAATGGATTCACCTGTGGAATACAGCTTATTGAGGAACAAGGTCCATGTAGCAGCTGGCGAAGCCTGCGTCCGGCTGCTACAGGGATCGCGTTTCGCCTGAACTGGCTGGGATCACATGCAGTTACATATGCCGCTTCAGCGACAACTTGCCGCTTGAGGCTTGCAGCTTGCCGCTGCTTCCTTCACAGTGCGCGCCCTCTAATAAAACCCATCCCTGAATCCGCCGGCGGCTCATCGCAGACTGCCGGATGGAGTCTTTTCGTTTGTCTTGAGGTAATGAAATGAATGCAGTGATTGCCGCGGTCGGCATCATGCTGGTTCTCAGCCTGTCGCGCGTGCACGTGGTCATCGCGTTGATCGTCGGTGCGCTGGTGGGCGGGTTGACCGGGGGGCTGGGCATCGAGGCGACGCTCAAGGCCTTCAACAGCGGCCTGGGCGGTGGCGCGACGGTGGCGTTGTCCTATGCCTTGCTCGGCGCCTTCGCCGTGGCCATCGCCAAGTCCGGCCTGGCCCACGCCCTGGCCGACAAGGCGCTGGCGCTGGTCGATCGCCAGCACACCACGGGCGGCGGTCAGGTCAAATGGCTGCTGATCGGCCTGCTGTGGGTGGTGGCCATCGCCTCGCAGAACATTCTGCCGATACATATCGCCTTTATTCCGCTGCTGGTGCCGCCGCTTTTATACGTGCTGACCAAACTGCAACTGGACCGCCGGCTGATCGCCTGCGTCATCACCTTCGGCCTGATCACCCCCTACATGTTCCTGCCGGTGGGTTTCGGCAACATCTTCCTCAATGAAATCCTGCTGGCCAACGTGGCCCGTAGCGGCGTGGACATCGCTGGCATCAATGTGACCCACGCCATGGGCATTCCGGCGCTGGGCATGCTGATCGGGCTTGGGGTGGCGTTTATCAGCTACCGCAAAAAGCGTGTGTACGACCTGGCGAAGATCGAGCAGGTCGAACAGGTGGCGGTGCAATACAACCCGTTGAGCCTGATGGTGGCGCTGCTGGCCATCGCCGCGGCGTTCATCGTGCAACTGCTGCTGGACTCGATGATCATCGGCGCGCTGGCGGGCTTCCTGATCTTCTCCCTGTCGGGCATCGTCAAATGGCGCGACACCGATGACCTGTTCACCGAAGGCATGAAGATGATGGCGATGATCGGCTTCATCATGATCGCCGCCTCCGGTTTCGGTGAGGTGATCAAGGCCACGGGTGAGGTGCAGACGCTGGTGGAAGCCTCGGCGGCGTGGATCGGCCACAGCAAGGCCGTCGGCGCGCTGTTGATGCTGCTGGTGGGATTGCTGGTGACCATGGGCATCGGCTCGTCGTTTTCCACGGTGCCGATCCTGGCGGTGATTTTCGTGCCGCTGTGTGTGCAGCTGGGCTTCAGCCCGATCGCCATCGTGTGCATCGTCGGCACTGCAGGCGCCCTGGGCGACGCCGGTTCGCCAGCCTCGGACTCGACCCTGGGCCCGACCTCCGGCCTGAACATCGATGGACAGCATCACCACATCTGGGACACCGTGGTGCCGACGTTCCTGCATTACAACTTGCCATTGCTGGCGTTCGGGTGGCTGGCGGCGATGGTGCTTTGATTTAAAGATCAAAAGATCGCAGCCTTCGGCAGCTCCTACACCGACCCTGTAGGAGCTGCCGAAGGCTGCGATCTTTTCAGGGTGTTCAACTTTTGTTTCGGCGTGCCGTTAAAGCCTTTACCCACGCCAATAAAACCAAAAGAGTGAACGCCATGCGCATGAGCCTGAAGGCCAAAGTCCTGTCCCTTGCCGTACTCCCGGTGCTGCTCTTTGCGCTGGTCATCAGCCTGACCACATTGTTCATCCTGCAAGGCCAGGCCCGTCACGAAGTCGAACAGACCCGCGAACGCCTGCTCACCGACGCCAAGGCCACCCTGCAAAGCTACGTCGCCGTGGCCATGACCACCATCAAACCCCTGTACGACGCCGCCGCCCCTGGCGATGACGCCGCGCGGGCCCAGGCTATCAAGCTGCTGTCGAACATCGCATACGGCAAGGAAGGCTACTTCTTCGGCTACGACTCGAACACCGTGCGCCTGTTCAAGGCCAACAGCCCCGAGGGCGTGGGTCAGAGCTTCAAGGACAACCGCGATCCCAACGGTGTCTACGTCAACCGCGACCTGGTGAAGGTCGCCAAGGACGGCACCCACTACCTGCAATACAGCTCGCCGTTGCCGGGCAACAGCCAGGTGCTGGTGCCCAAGCTCGGTTACACCGAATACCTGGCCAAGTGGGACATGGCGGTAGGTACCTCGGTCAACCTTGACGGCATCGAGGCGCAAGTGGCCGTGGTCGAAGCCAAAGTGCAGGAGCGCATGCAGGGCGTGGTGCTGAGCATCGTCGGTGTCGCGGTGGTGGTGCTGTTGCTGATCGCCGCCGCCGGGATGCTGCTGGCCAACACCATCCTGCGTCCGCTGAACCTGATGAAAGCCAACCTCGACGACATCGCGGCGGGCGAGGGCGACCTGACCCGTCGCCTGAGCATCACCAGCCACGACGAACTGGGTGAGCTGGCCGGTTCCTTCAACCGTTTTGTCGACAAGATCCACGGACTTGTCCGCCAGATCACCGAAATGACCAGCCAACTGACCGCTCTTGTGCATCAGGTGTCCGATCAGGCCCAGCGTTCGGACCAGGCCATGGAGCGTCAGCGTCACGAGACCGATCAGGTGGCGACGGCCATCAACGAAATGTCCGCCGCCGCCCAGGAAGTGGCCAAGAGCGCGCAAAACGCCGCGGTCGCGGCGCAGCAGACCGACGAAGAAGGCCAGGCTGCCAAGCGCGTGGTGGCCGGCAGCATCGAGAAGATTCATGCGTTGGTGGATGACATTCGCAGCAGCGGCGTGTCCCTCGACAGCCTGCAAAAGGACGTGTCCTCGATTGTCAGCGTGCTCGGGGTGATTCGTTCGATTGCCGAACAGACCAACCTGCTGGCGCTCAACGCCGCCATCGAAGCGGCCCGTGCCGGCGAGGCCGGGCGTGGTTTTGCGGTGGTGGCCGATGAAGTGCGCGCGCTGGCCAGCCGCACGCAGATCAGCACCCAGGAAATCCAGGGCATGATCGATCGCCTGCAGGCCGGCACCCAGTCGGCGGTCGAAGCCATGCGCCGCTCCAGCGAAGCCGGCGACGGCACCTCGGCCCAGGCCAACGAAGCCGGCGCGTCTCTGGACACCATGGCGCAGTTGATCGCCACCATCAACTCGATGAACGCCCAGATCGCCAGCGCCGCCGAAGAACAGACCGCCGTGGCCGAAGAGATCAACCGCAGCGTGCACCAGATCGCCGTCGCCGTGGACAACGTCGCCGACGAAACCCAACAGGGTGCCCAAACCTCCCGCAGCCTGGCCGACCTGGGCCAGCGCCTGGGCGGCCTGGTGGGCCAGTTCCGCATCTAGCACTGCCTGACCTGTGGGAGCGGGCTTGCTCCCACAGGGTAAGGTGTGTGTCAGGGTCTATCCCAATACGGCACTTCACCGAAGCACTCCACAAAGAAATCAATCACCCTGCGCACCTTCACCGACAGCCGCCGGCTGCCCGGCCAGAGCACGCTGATCTGCTGCGGCTCGTATGTGTTCATGTATCGCAGCAGTAATCGTCCGGCCTGACCCGGTCTTTTTCCGATGCGGCTGTAGGAATTGTTCACACAAGAACTCGTTATATCGGATGACGCCGAAGGACGTTGTAGGCAAACTCCGAATCTTGCGTTTGGGCACTTTGCCGCCTTGTTGCGTTTTTCTTCGACGGGCTAGTCTCGGCGCTCGCTGAGCAATCGGCGAGCGGGCTTGGAAACCCATCGAACACTAGTTTCAAAGGCGTCATCTGCTCGATCGCATTGTTTGTGATATCGAGTCATGACGGCTGTGCGCGGGACGCCTTCGGGCGTGCCGGTTTTGCTAGGTTCCCGGTTTCCAACCTGCGTACGGCCGTCACCCATTCGCTTGGAACGAATCTGACGGCTCCTCAATCTAGTACCAGGAGCAAGACCATGGCTAAAACAGATACGTCCTGCGCTTCAGAACTGAAAACCGTCGGCTTCACCCCCTTCCTGTATGTGTCCGACCAACCGATGTTCCACGTCTGTCGCGACATTCCGGTCGCTGAGGCCCTGACACAAGCCTCGAATCTGCTGTTTCTCGTCAAGTCCCTGACCGTGGATGCTGCCTATACCCGCGATACCGACCGCCATGCATGGGCTGCGCATTACCTGACGGCGATGGGCAAGGCGTTGATTGATGATGTGGTGAAGGTGCTGGAGCGGCGGCCTGTTGGGGCGGCGGGGAAGGCTGAGGGGTAGCCTTCAGGGCCTCTTCGCTGGCAAGCCTGGCTCCTACAGATGACCGCGTCCTCCTGTAGGAGCGAGGCTTGCCCGCGAAGGCATTCTGTCGGCCAAACGAATTTTCAAACCCCCACGCGGTCTTCTGTAGGACGGGTCGATCCAACCCCGACGACCACTGCAGAAGGAGTCGATTTCATGGCCGATGACCGTAAGTGCGATTGTCCAAAATGCAACTGCAAGCTCGGTGAGCATCCGGTGGTGCGGCACGGCAAGCATTATTGCTGTGAGGCCTGCGCCAAGCATCACGAGGGTGGTGAGGAATGCGCGCATCAGGGCTGCAAGTGCGCCCACTGACCCCACGCGATCCCTGTGCAGGCGCTGCCGAAGGCTGCGATCTTTTGATCTTGCTTTTTGAAAGTCAAAAGATCGCAGCCTCGTTGCACTCGACAGCTCCTGCAAGGTGTTCATGACGCATCGCGGCGTCAGTTCGCAGGCCGCCATTTGACGTTTTCCACGCCGAACTTCTCCGCCATCGGTTTGCTGGTTTTCTGCACCTTCTCGCGGCCGAAACGCGGGATCCGGCCCACGCCCGCGTCGCAGCTTGCCCAGTGCCAGGCCTCGGCGTTGTCCATTTTTTCCGAACGGATAATGAACGACTTGGGTGCGCCATGAAGGGTGTACTCGATGACGAAAAGTTTTGCGTTGATCATATGGCCCGAATTCCTCCCTGTTGTACTTAGAGGGATCGCTGCAGTTGTGGAAAATTCCGTTGGATGCACTGGCTGGCGGGCTTTTCGGCGCCTCGTTACCATGTGTGTCCAGCAAACCCAATGATCATTGACCATGGCCCTCGCCGTCCCGCCTGACCTGAGTGATACCGATGTGCCCGTGCAACCGCTGGCGCGGACCTATCCGCGCGGGTTGTTCATCGAGCCGCACGAGCATGTCTGGGGGCAATTGCTGTATGCGATGAGCGGGGTGATGTGGGTCGAGACGCCCTTTGAGGCGCTGGTGGTGCCGCCGCAACGGGCGGTGTGGCTGCCGCCCGGCGTGCCCCACGGGATTCGAGTGGTCTCGGATTTGCAGATGCGCAATATCTACCTGCGGCCCGCACTGGCCGCGACCCTGGACAGCAGCGTGCAGGTGATCGAGGTGGGCGGATTGCTGCGCGAGTTGATCGTCAGCCTGGTGGAGCAGGGCGATGACGGGGCGCCGGAGTATTACGAGGCGCTGGTCGGGTTGGCCTTGCTGGAGCTCAAGCGCGCACGGCGCTCGCGGATGAAGATCCCGCTGCCGGATCATTCCGACCGGCGTTTGATGAACCTGTGCCAGGCGGTCATGGCCCAGCCGTCGCTGGATATTCCTTTTGAACAGCATGCGCAAAATGCTGGCGCCAGCGTGCGGACCCTGGCGCGGTTGTTCAAGGATGGGCTGGGGATGGGGTTTGCCCATTGGCGGCGGCAGGTGCAATTGGCGACGGCTGCGGCGGAGTTGATCCAGGGCGTGCCGGTGAGTGTCATTGCGCGGGAATTGGGTTATTCGCCCAGCAGTTTCAGTGACATGTTCCGGCGGGAACTGGGTGTCGCCCCCTCCCAATTCCATACCGCTCCCTGAACCCGAACGCTGTACCTGTGGGAGCGGGCTTGCCCGCGAAGAGGCCGGCACATCCGACCACGATGTTGACTGAACTGACGCCTTCGCGGGCAAGCCCGCTCCCACAGTGATTTGTGTTGTTAGCCAGTTTCGCGGTGGGCAGTGAGCCTGTGAAAGCAGGTGTCCAGGCTATTTGGCGCAAATTCAGAAGTGTTTGGCCGGTGCCCGGATTCACGGCTCCCTAGACTGGCGGCATCTCTCATCTGCCCCACGGAGTCTGCCATGAGCTACTTCATTTCGCTGGTCATCGGCCTGGGTGTCGGTCTGTTGTACGGCGCCCTGGACTTTCGTTCCCCCGCACCACCGGCCGTCGCGCTGATCGGTCTGCTCGGCATGCTGGCCGGCGAGAAGCTGTGGCCCATGGGCCGGCAGCTGGTGGCTGGCTGGATCTCCTGAATTCCCTTTGTCGTTTGGAGCAACACCTGATGAAAGCACTGCAGTTCGATAAAACCGGCGGTCTTTCGGCCCTGCGCTACGTCGATGTACCCACCCCGGTTGCCGGCGCCGATGAGGTGCTGGTGCAGATCAAGGCTGCGGGCCTGAACCCCAGCGACGTGAAGAACGTCCTCGGGCGTTTTCCCTACACCACGCTGCCACGGATTCCGGGGCGCGACTTTGCTGGCGTCGTCGTCGAAGGCCCGCAGGCGCTGATCGGTCAGGAAGTCTGGGCCACCGGCCGTGAACTGGGCTTTTTCGCCGATGGCGCCCACGCGCAATTCGTCAAACTGCCAGCCAATGGCGTGGCGCTCAAACCCACGCACCTGAGTTTTGCCCAGGCCGCCAGCCTCGGCGTGCCTTACACCACGGCCTGGGATGCGTTGGAGCGCAGTCTGGTGACGGCGCAAACCCATTTGCTGGTGATCGGCGGCGGGGCCGTGGCCACGGCGGCACTGGCGCTGGCGAAGGTGCGGGGCGCGCAGATACTGGCAGCCGCGCGCCGGCCGGAGCAGGTCAAGGCTTTGCAGGATCAGGGTTATCAGACCCTGCAACTGGACAAGCCCGAGGACCTCGGCGCACAGGTGAATGCGGTGTTCAGCGGCGGTGCCGATGTGATTTTCGATACCACTGGCTTCTGGCTGCCAGCGTCCGTCGCGGCACTGGCCACCTTCGGTCGCATTGCCATCATCGCCGCGCCGGTGGACGGCATGGTGCAGCTGCCGGCCCTGGGGCTGTATCGCAAGGGCGGTTCGGTGGTGGGGATCAATTCGTTGCTGTACGGGGTGCAGGCTTGTGCGGCGATGCTCGATCAGTTCGGCAAATTCTTCGATCGGGACTTGTTGCCGTTGCCGCAAGGCTTGTTCGAATCGCCCCTGGCCGAAGGGCTGGAGCGCTATGCCGAGGTGAATCAGGGCAGTGGCGAGAAGGTCATTCTGGTGCCCTGATCTCCCGGCATCACCGGGCCCTGCAGGAGCTGCCGCAGGCTGCGATCTTTTGATTTTGCCTTTAAAAGATCGCAGCCTCGTTACACTCGCGACAGCTCCTGCAGGGTCTGTAGTGATTGCACTTGATTTCACTGCCCTTTTCTTGCGGTATCCCCCCGTAAATGCTCGGCCCAGAGTCCTCCCTCACGAAAGTATTAGCACCATTTAATGTGTGCCCCATCACAAACCCTCTACTACCGTGTGTCAGGAATGAAACGGTATCCGTGTAGTAGCAGTCTCGAGTCCAGCCGCACCAAGCCACCGTAATTGCTGCACACCCTTCATGGATTGAAGTGGTTTTGCCACGAAAGGAGCTCCTGTGGACGCAAGATTCGGTATTGCCCTGATTTCGCGTTTTTCCCCACTGTCCCTCGCTGTGCAATTGAGTCTCGGGCTTGCTCTCGGTGCGCTCAGTCCACAGGCACTCGCCACCTGTTCCGCCGCCGGCTCGACCATCACCTGCTCCGGCGTACCGACCCTGCCGCTGTTCCTCAATGATTACAGCAGCGCCACCAGTGGCCTGACGGTCAACGTCAATTCGGGCGCGCAGATGAACGCGGCGCTTGGCGGCAGGGTACTGAACCTGACCGGGGTCAACATCAACGTAAACAACTCCGGCACCCTCGACCCGGCGTTGCTGGGGCTGGTCTCGATACTCAGCGGCGGTGCATTCATCGGCACCGGCGCCGCCAGTACGGTCAGCCTGGTCAACAACGCCACCGGCATCATCCGCGGCACCGGCATGTTGCTCGGCCTCAACCTGACCAGCATCGATGGTCTGGCGATTGGCGTGAACAATGCGGCGGCGGGCACCACCACTATCACCAACGACGGCACCATCACTTCCACCGGGCTGTCGGTGGGCGGCATCACCCTGGCCGATACGCCAGTGGTCGGGGTGTATGGCGGTTCGCGAGTCAACATGACCAACAGCGCCACCGGTACCATCAATGGCCGGATCGCGTTCGAGACGTCGGCGGCGGGTAACACCTTCACCAACGCCGGCAACATCACCGGCGGCGTGTCGATGGGGGCGGGCAGCACCAACACCTTCTACGCGATCACAGGTTCCAGCGTTAACCTCGGTGACGGCGTGCAAGTCTCCGTCGGCCTCGGTGGCCTGATCGGCATCAACCTGACCTTCGCACCGACCGGGACCATCGATGGCGGTGCGGCCGGTAACAACACGCTGATCCTGCAAAACCCGCTCGGCCTCGGCGGTGGCACCACCGGGACCGGCACGGCTTCCAGCGCGACCTACGTCAACTTCAACAACCTGACCCTCAACAGCGGCACCTGGACCTTGCAGGGACCCTTGGTCAGCGGTTCGACCACGCTCAATGGCGGTGTCGCGCAGTTCAACGACAACGTGGCATTCGGCAGCGGTGTGCTGACATCCAACGGCGGGATTCTCCAGGCCAGCAACGCCGGGTTGTTGCTGGCCAACCAGATCAACCTGGGCGCGAGCGGCCTGACCCTGCAGGGCATCAATGGCATGACCCTCAACGGGGTGATTTCCGGCAGCGGCGGCCTGACCAAGATCGGCAGCGGCCAGATCAACCTCAACGGCATCAACACCTACACAGGCAACACCGTGCTCAACGGCGGCGTGGTGCAGGTCGGCAACAACCAGGCGTTCAGCACCGGCGGCATCACCGTTGGCGGCTCATCGAGCATCTCGGCGACGGGGCCGATTTCTCTGGGCAACGCGATCACCCTCAACAGCACCCTGACCGCGACCGGCACGGGTGCGTTGACCCTGGGCGGGGTGATCAGCGGCGCCGCCAACCTGACCAAAACCGGCAGCGGCAGCCTGACCCTCAACGGCATCAACACCTACACCGGGATCACCAGCCTCAGCGCCGGCACGCTGCGCGTGGGCAACAACAACGCCCTGGGCACCGGTGTACTCAACACCAGCAACGGCACCAGCCTGGACAGCACCGCCAATGTGACCCTGGCCAACAACGTCGGCATCACCGGTGCGTTGAACGTGCTCGGCAGCAATGCCCTGACCCTGGCCGGCGTCGTGTCCGGCACCGGCGCGATCACCAAGAGCGGTAGCGCCAGCCTGACCCTGACCGGCAGCAACACCAACAGCGGCACTACCGCGCTCAACGCCGGCAGCTTGTTTGTCGGCAGCAACACCGCGCTCGGCACCGGCGCGCTGAATGCTGCGGCCGGCACCACGCTGGATGCGACCACGGCGGTGACACTGGCCAACGCCGTCGCGCTGGCGGGAGGGCTGACCATTGGCGGCACCCAGGCGCTGGGCCTGAGCGGCGTCATCAGCGGTGCCGGCAACCTGATCAAGAGCGGCACCGCGAACCTGACCCTCAGCGGCAACAACACCTTCGCCGGTGGCACCGCGCTGAATGCCGGGACGCTGATCGTCGGCGCCAACACCGCGCTCGGTACCGGTGCGCTGACCACGGCGGCGGGCACCACCCTCGACGCCAGCACCAGCGTGGCGCTGAGTAACGCGGTCGCCCTCGGCGGCAATTTGAACGTCGCCGGCAACGCCAACCTGACCCTGGGCGGCGTGGTCAGCGGCAGCGGCGGGCTGACCAAGAACGGGGCAGCCAACCTGATCCTCAACGGTGCCAACACCTTCCTCGCCGGTACCACCCTGAACGCCGGGACCCTGACCGTGGGCAATGCCACGGCCCTGGGCAGCGGCAATCTGAGTGTCGGCGGTGCCGCGACCCTCGACAGCAACACTTCGGTCAATCTGAACAACAACGTCGCCCTCAACGGCAACCTGAGCATTGGCGGCAGCAACGGTCTGACCCTGGGCGGCGTGCTCAGCGGCGCCAGTCAGTTGATCAAGAACGGCACCGCCAACCTGACCCTCAACGGCGTCAACACCTTCACCGGCGGCACCGCGCTCAACGCCGGCAGCCTGACCGTCGGCAACGGCGCGGCACTCGGCACCGGCACGCTGACCGTGGGCGGCGCGGGCGGCACGCTCAACAGCAGCGCCAACCTGACGTTGAACAATGCGATTGCACTGAACGCCAACCTCACCGCCGGCGGTGCCAACCCGCTGACCCTCGGCGGCGTGATCAGCGGCGCCAGCAACCTGATCAAGACGGGTTCCTCGACCCTGACCCTGACCGGCAACAACACCTACACCGGCGCTACGTCGCTGAATGCCGGGACGCTGGTCGTCGGCTCCAACACCGCCCTTGGCAGCGGCGTGCTCAACGCAGGCAACGGCACCACGCTGGACGCCAACACCGCGACCAGTCTGGCCAACAACGTCAACCTCGGCGGTAACCTGACCATCGGCGGCAGCAACGCACTGACCCTCGCGGGCGTGGTCGCCGGCGTCGGCGGCCTGATCAAGAGTGGCCCGGCGGACCTGATCCTCAACGGCGCCAACACCTACTTCGGCAACACCGCACTCAACGTCGGCAAACTGGTGGTCGGCAGCAACACCGCGCTGGGCAGCGGCGCATTGAACGCAGCGGCGGGCACCACGCTGGATACCAACACCGCCGTGAGCCTGGGCAATCAGGTCAACCTCGCCGGCGCGCTCAACATCGGCGGCAGCGCCGACCTGACCCTCAACGGTACCGTCGCCGGGGCGGGCAGCCTGGTGAAAAACGGCGCGGCCAATCTGAATCTCAATGGCACCAACACCTACGCCGGCGGCACCACCCTGAACGCTGGTACGGTGACCGTCGGCAACAGCTCGGCACTGGGCACCGGTGCCTTGACCGTTGGCGGCGCGGCAACCCTGGACAGCAGCTCGCCGTTGGCCAGCCTGGCGAATGCAGTCGTGCTCAATGCGGCGCTGAGCGTCGGCGGCACACAGAATCTGACACTCGGTGGCGTGGTCAGTGGCGCCGGTCAACTGGTCAAGAACGGCGCAGCCAACCTGACCCTCAACGGCACCAACACCTTCAGCGGTGGCACCACCCTCAACGCCGGCACCCTGACCGTGGGCGCGCCCGGCGCGCTTGGCAGTGGCGACTTGACTGTCGGCGGCGCGGCGACGCTGGACAACAGCAGCGCGTTCACCCTGGGCAACAACATCACCCTCAATGCCGGGCTGACGGTGGCCGGCAACAACGGCCTGACCCTCAGCGGGGTGATCGACGGCGCCGGCAACCTGACCAAAAACGGCCTGGATGACCTGGCTCTCAGCGGCAGCAACACCTTCACCGGCGCACTGAACATTGTCTCCGGCAGCGTGACCACCCTGAGCAGCGGGGCGCTGGGCAATACCTCCGGTGCCAACATCAGCGCCGGCGCCAGTCTCAATCTGGGCAGCAATGCCAGCCTCAGCGGCTTGAGTGGCAGCGGCAGTGTGCAGATCGCCGGCGGCAATACCCTGACCGTGGGCGGGGCAAGCAATACCAGCACCTTCGACGGCGACCTCAGCGGCAACGGCGGCCTGACCAAGGTCGGCACCGGCACCCTGAACCTGACCGGGATCAACGGCATCGTCGGCAACACCACCGTCAACGGCGGCACCCTGAATCTCAGCGGTTCGTTGGCCAGCACGCAGGTCAACGTCAATACGGGCGCGACGGTGACCGGCAGTGGTTCGATGCTCGGTGGTCTGAACATCAACAACGGCGGCCACCTCGCGTTGTCCTCTGGCACCACCTTGTCCGCTGCGTCGCTGACCCTGGCTGCCAACAGCAATATCGATGCAGATCTCGCCACGCCATCGACCTCCTCGCTGATGAACATCGGCGGCAACCTGACCCTCGACGGCAATCTCAACGTCACCGATGCCGGCGGCTTCGGCGTCGGGGTCTACCGCCTGTTCAATTACGTCGGTGCGCTGACCGACAACGGCCTGACCGTGGCCGGTGTGCCGGTCGGTTACGGCCTCGGCGATATCCTCGTGCAGACCCTTGGCAATCAGATCAACCTGGTGGTGTCGGCGCCGAACACTAACCTGCGTTTCTGGGACGGCAGCCAGACAATCCCTAACGGCACTGTGGATGGCGGCAGCGGCACGTGGAATGCCGGCGGCACCAACTGGACCAATTCCAACGGCACGTTGAACCAGACCTGGGCCGGCGACTTCGCGGTGTTCCAGGGCACGGCGGGCACGGTATCGGTCAATGGCACGCAGCTGTTCACCGGGATGCAGTTCCTCACGGATGGCTACAACGTGGTGAACGGCACATCGGGGCTATTGACCGCCGTGAACGGCACCGGCGGCACCACGGCGATGCGGGTCGATCCGGGCGTGACCGCCACGGTCGGCGTGAACATCGACGGCAGCGGCACCCTCAACAAACTCGACAGCGGCACACTGGTACTCAACGGCGCCAACAGCTACACCGGCGGCACTCAACTCGATGGCGGCACCCTGGTGGTCGGCAGCAACACCGCGCTGGGCACCGGCGAGCTGATCGCCAATGCCGGCACGCAACTGGACAGCAACACGGCCGTCACTCTGGATAATGATGCCACGCTCAATGGCAACCTCACTGTGCTCGGCAGCAATGCCCTGACCCTCAACGGGGTGATCGGTGGTACCGGTGGGCTGATCAAGAACGGCGCGGCCAGCCTGACCCTCGGCGGCAACAACGCCTTCCTCGGGCCGGTGGCATTGAACGCGGGCGGGCTGATCCTGGCGTCGAACAGCGCGCTGGGCTCGGCCACCCTGAACGCCGCGAATGGCACCACCCTGGATGCCAGCAGTGCCGTCAGTGCGAGCAATGCCATCAACCTGGCGGGCAACCTCGGCATCGTCGGCAGCAACGACCTGACCTTGAGCGGTGCGATCAACGGCGCCGGCAGCCTGACCAAGAACGGCGCGGCCGACCTGACCCTGAGCGGTGCCAATAACTTCCTCGGTGGCATTACCCTCAATGCCGGCAGCCTGACCGCCGGCAGCAACGGCGCCCTCGGCCTGGGCAACCTGACCGTGGCCGGTGCCGCGTCGCTGGACAGCAACACGTCCGTGTCGCTCGGCAACAACCTGGTGCTCAACGCCAACCTGACCAACACCGGCAGCAGCGACCTGACCCTGGCGGGTGTGCTCAGCGGCACGGGCGGGCTGATCAAGGACGGCGCGTCCAACCTGACCCTCAATGGCATCAATACCTATAGCGGCGGCACCACGCTGAACGGCGGCACCGTGACCCTTGGCACCTCGTCGGGCATGGGCTCCGGCGCGGTCACCGTGGCGGGTGCGTCGACCCTCGACACCAGCGCGCCGCTGGTACTGGCCAACAACCTCAACATCAATGACAACCTGAGCGTGGCCGGCAACAACAACCTGACTTTGGGCGGCGTGATCGCCGGGGCCGGCACCCTGACCAAGAACGGCCTGGCCGACCTGACGCTGAGCGGCAACAACACCTTCAGCGGTACTTTCGACGTGCAGTCCGGCAGCCTCACCACCCTGGGCAACTCGGCACTGGGCAACAACGCCGGGGTCAACCTCGGCAATGCCGCGACCCTCAATCTCGGCGGTTCGGGCAGCCTCGCCAGCCTGACCGGCAGCGGTACGGCGCTGATCGGTGGCGGCAATACCCTGAGCATCGGTGGCAACAACGCCAGCAGCATTTTCGACGGTGTGCTCACCGGAACGGGCGAGCTGAACAAACTCGGCACCGGCACCCTGACCCTGAACGGTCTCAACAGCCTGACCGGCAATACCACCGTCAACGCCGGCACCCTGAGCGTCGACGGTTCGCTGGACAGCGCCAGCGTGCTGGTCAACAGCGGCGCCACCCTGACCGGCGGCGGCACGCTCGGCGGGGCGGTGACGGTGGCGGATGGCGGTCATCTGGCCGGCGCCACCGGCAGCACCCTGTCGGTGAATTCGCTAGTGTTCAACGCCAACTCAAACTTTGATGTCGGCCTCGGCGCGCCGGTCTCCGGCGGCGGCAATGCACTGGTCGACGTCGGCGGCAACCTGACCCTCGACGGCACGCTCAACGTCAGCGACATCGGCGGCTTCGGCAGCGGCGTGTATCGGTTGATCGACTACACCGGTGGCCTGACCGACAACGGCATGCTGATCGGCACCGTGCCGGGCAGCGTCACTGCGGGCGACCTGACCCTGCAAACCGCGCTGGCCAACCAGATCAACCTGCTGGTCACCGCTGCGGGCGTCACCGTGCAGTTCTGGGACGGCAACCAACTGGTCGCCAACGGTTCGGTCGATGGCGGCAGCGGCACCTGGGGCACCGGCACCACCAACTGGACCGACGTCAACGGCACGACCAATCAGGGTTGGAGCAACAGTTTTGCAGTGTTCCAGGGGGCGGCCGGCACCGTCACCGTCAACGGTGCACAAACCCTCAGCGGCATGCAGTTCGTCACCGATGGCTACCAACTGCAAAACGGCACTGGCGGGTCTTTGAATCTGGTCAACGGTTCGCTGGGTAACGCGAGCGTGCGGGTCGACCCGAATGCCACCGCGACCATTGGCGTTGCGCTCAACGGCAGCGGCACGCTGGGCAAATACGACACCGGCACCCTGGTGCTCAACGCGGCCAATGGCTACACCGGCGGTACTGCGCTCAACGGCGGCAAGATTGTGCTCGGCAACAATGCGGCACTGGGCAGCGGTGTACTGACCGCCGCCAACGGCACGGCGCTGGACAGCAACACTGCCGTCAACCTGGCCAACGATGTGCTGCTCAATGGCGCACTCACCGTCGCCGGCTCCAACGCGTTGACCCTGGGCGGCGACATCAGTGGCAGCGGCAGCCTGATCAAGACCGGCGCGGCCAACCTGACCCTCGATGGCAACAACAGCTACAGCGGCGGTACTCAACTCGCCGGCGGCACTCTGACGCTGGGCAACAACAGCGCGATCAGCAGTGGCGTTCTCAGCGTGCTCGGCAATGGCACCCTCGACAGCAGCTCTGCGCTGCAACTGGCCAACGCCATCAATCTGGGAGCGCAACTGACCCTCGCCGGCAACCAGGACACCACCCTGATCGGCGCCATCAGCGGTTCCGGCAGCCTGGTGAAAAACGGCAGCGGCGACCTGTTGCTCAGCGGCGCCAACACCTACAGCGGCGGTACCACGTTGAATGGCGGCAGTACGCGCGGCGACACCAGCAGCCTGCAAGGGGCAATCGTCAACAACGCGGCCCTGACCTTCGAGCAGAACAGCGATGGCAGCTACACCGGCAACCTGACCGGCACCGGCGTCTTGAACAAAACCGGCACCGGCGCGTTGCTGCTGACCGGCAACAACACCTTCACCGGCAACACCGCGGTGCAGGCCGGCACGCTGACCGTCAACGGTGTACTCAACAGCGCCAGCGTCAATGTCGCCAGTGGGGCGAGGATCGGCGGCAGCGGTCAACTCGGCGGCGCCGTGCAACTGGCCAGCGGTGCGACCCTGTTCGGTGGCGGCAGTGCGTCACCGCTGGCGGTCGGTTCCCTGGCGTTGTCCTCGGGCACCCGCCTGGACTTCAGCCTCGGCTCGGCGACCAGTTCCACCACCGTGGTCGATGTCGCCGGCAACCTGACCCTCGACGGCACACTGAACATCAGCAACGCCGGTGGCTTCGGCACCGGGGTCTACCAACTGTTCCGCTACGGCGGCAGCCTGACCGACAACGGTCTGGTCTACGGCAGCCTGCCGGTATCGGCAGCGAACCTGACCCTGCAGACCGCGCTGGCCAACCAGGTCAACCTGCTGGTGCAAAACACCCCGGGCGAGGTGCAGTTCTGGAACGGCGGCAAGACCAATCCTGACGGCACCATCAGCGGTGGCAGCGGCGTCTGGGGCCCGGACACCAACTGGACCGATCCGACCGGCAACCAGGCGCTCGCTTCGAACGGTCAGTTCGCGGTGTTCGGCGGGCAGGGCGGTACGGTGACGGTGCTGGGCAACCAGAACTTCACCGGCCTGCAATTTCTCGACAGCGGTTACAGCCTGGTGCCGGGCGCGGGCGGCAGCCTGACCCCGGTCAACGGCCCGGGCGGCACGCTGGCACCGGTGCGGGTGAATGCCGGCGTATCGACCGAGATCGCCGCACCGCTGGTGGGCAGCGGCGGCATCGAGAAACTCGACTCCGGCACTCTGGTGCTCGGCGGCGCCAATACCTACAGCGGTGGCACCACGGTCAGTGGCGGTACGCTGATCGGTAATACCACCAGCCTGCAGGGCAACATCCTCGACAACGCCTTGCTGGTGTTCCAGCAAAACGCCGATGGCCAGTTCAACGGCACCCTCAGCGGCACCGGAACGCTGGCCAAGCGCGGTAACGGGACGCTGCTGTTGACGGGCAACCAGCCGTTCAGCGGTGCCGTATCGGTAGACCAGGGCCTGTTGCAGGTCGGCAGTCTCGCCGCCCGGGCCTCGCTTGCCGGACAGGTGACCGTGGCCAACGGCGCTGGCCTGTCCGGTAACGGCAGCGTCGGTTCGCTGGTCAACCACGGGCTGGTGAGTTCCGGCGCGCAGGCCGGGATCTTGAGCGTGACCGGTAACCTGACCAACGCAGCCGACGGTCTGCTGGCACTGACCGTCAGCTCGCCAGATGCCACACCACTGGCAGTCGGCGGCAGCGCCACCCTCGGCGGCGGCCTGCAAGTGCGGAGCCTGGCACCGTTGACCGGCAACGCGGTGTATTCGCTGATCACTGCGGGCGGTGGCGTCAATGGCACCTTCAGCGCGACCGATCTGCCAAGCTATGCGTTCTACGACACGTCGCTGCTGTATGGCGCCAATCAGGTGTCCCTGGCGGTGAGCCGCAATGGCAATTCCTTCGTCGATGTCGCCGCCACCGGCAATCAGCGGGCCACGGCGTCGGCGCTGATGCGAAACGGTCCGGCGGGCGATACTTTGCGCGGTGAGATTTTCAACCTGAGCACCGCTGATGCGCGCGCGGCCTTCGACAGCCTGTCCGGGGAAATTCACGCCAGCACCGCCAGCGCGATCCTCGAGGATTCGCGCTACATCCGCGACGCGGTCAACGACCGGATGCGTCAGCCTTCGTGCAGTGGTCCGGATGATCCACGTCGGGCCCTGGCACCCAGCGACAATCAGCTGAGCAGCAACGGTTGCCACGGCGAGATGGTCGGCTGGGCACGAGCCTTGGGTGCATGGGGCGAATCCGATGGCGACAGCAACAGCGCCAGCCTGGATCGCAACCTCAGCGGCTTCATGCTCGGCACCGACAAGCAGCTCGACGACCAATGGCGTGCGGGCATGGCGGCCGGCTACACCCGCAGCGACATCGACGCCCATGACCGGCGCTCGGATGCCACGGTGGAGAGCTATCACCTGGCGGCCTACCTCAACTCGCAGTTCGACGCCCTGGCCGTGCGCCTCGGTGCGGGGTACAGCTGGCATGACATCGAGAGCAAGCGCAACGTCAGCGTCGGCTCCTACAACGACCGCCTGAAAGCTCACTACGATGCCCGCACCGCCCAGGTGTTCGGGGAAGTCGGTTACACCCTGGAAGCGGCGGGCGTGGCGCTGGAGCCTTTCGCCGGGCTGGCCTACGTCAACTACGACAGCGACACCGCCAAGGAGAAAGGCGGGGTAGGGCGGCTCGAAGCCGATGCCGATCAGGACATCACCTTCTCCACCCTCGGCGTGCGGGCCGGCAAGGTCATCACCCTGGACAACGGCGGGCAATTCACCCCGCGGGCGGCGATTGGTTGGCGGCATGCTTTCGGCGACACCAAGCCCGACGCCGACCTGACCTTCATCGACGGCGGTGCTTCCTTTAGCACCCAGGGCGTGCCGATTGCCGAGGACAGTGCTTTGGTGGAAGTGGGTGTGGACTTCCAGATCAGCCCGGCGGCGAAACTGGGCATCGGGTATTCGGGGCAGATCGCGAGCGAGAGCGAGGATCATGCGATGACCATCAGTTTCAGCATGGGGTTCTGACCCCACAACTGTAGGAGCGAGCTTGCTCGCGATGGCGGCGTGTCAGTCGCCATGGATGTTGGGTGTGCCGGCCTCTTCGCGGGCAAGCCCGCTCCCACAGTGATTGGGGTTGGCCACAGATGTTGCGTACACCTGCTGACCCTGTAGGAGCTGCCGAAGGCTGCGATCTTTTGATTTTGCGTTTGTGAATCCCCCAAACACCCTCTGTTAGAATCGGCACCATTGACCCCTCCAAGGTGCCCCTCATGAGCGAACCGATTCGTCTGACCCAGTACAGCCACGGCGCTGGCTGCGGCTGCAAGATTTCCCCTCAGGTGCTGGAAGTGATCCTCGCCGGCAGCGGGGCGCAGAACCTGGACCCGAAACTCTGGGTCGGCAACACCTCCCGTGACGACGCGGCGGTCTATTCGATCGATGAAGAGCGCGGCGTGGTCTCCACCACCGACTTTTTCATGCCGATCGTCGACGATCCCTTCGATTTCGGCCGTATCGCCGCCACCAACGCCATCAGCGACATCTACGCCATGGGCGGCGATCCGCTGATGGCGATTGCGATCCTCGGCTGGCCGGTCAATGTGCTGGCCCCGGAGATCGCTCGCGAAGTGATTCGCGGCGGCCGTTCGGTGTGCGACGAGGCGGGCATTCCCCTGGCCGGCGGCCACTCCATCGATGCCCCGGAGCCGATCTTCGGCCTGGCCGTGACCGGGCTTGTGGAAAAGCGCTACATGAAGCGCAACGACACCGCCACTGCCGGTTGCCTGCTGTACCTGACCAAGCCGCTGGGCATCGGCATCCTCACCACCGCCGAGAAGAAGGGCAAATTGCGCAACGCCGACGTGGGACTGGCTCGCGACTGGATGTGCACCCTGAACAAGCCCGGCAGTCGCTTCGGCAAACTCGCCGGCGTCACCGCGATGACTGACGTCACCGGTTTCGGCCTGCTGGGCCACCTGGTGGAAATGGCCGACGGCAGCCAGCTCACCGCGCGCATCCGCTACGACCAGGTGCCGCGTCTGCCGAGTGTCGAGTACTACCTCGAACAGGGCTGCATCCCCGGCGGCACCCTGCGCAATTTCGACAGCTACGCGAGCAAGCTCGGACGCCTGCAGGAACTGCACAAGCGCGTGTTGTGCGACCCACAGACCAGTGGCGGCCTGCTGATCGCCGTCACTCCCGAAGGCAACGACGAGTTCCTGGCCGTGGCGCGGGACCTGGGGCTGACGCTTGCGCCGATCGGCGAGCTGGTGGAGCGACAGAGCCACGCGGTCGAGGTGGCTTGATGTCTGTCGACTGCACCGATTACCGCGACATCTTCCTCAACGACCGACCGATGATGGACGCCCGCGCGCCCATCGAATTCCTCAAGGGCGCGTTCCCCGGCGTGGTCAACCTGCCGCTGATGAACGATCACGAGCGCCAGCGCGTCGGCACCTGCTACAAGCAGCAGGGCCAGCAGGCGGCCATCGAGCTGGGGCATCAGCTGGTGTCCGGCGCGATCAAGGCTGAGCGCGTGCAGGCCTGGGCGGATTTCGCCCGGGCCCATCCCGACGGTTATCTGTACTGCTTTCGCGGCGGCCTGCGCTCGCAGATCGTCCAGCAGTGGCTCAAGACCGAGGCCGGCATCGACTATCCGCGGGTCGGCGGTGGCTACAAGGCCATGCGCACCTTCCTGCTCGACACCCTGGATCAGGCGGTCGACCAGTGCGATTTCGTGCTGCTGGGCGGCATGACCGGCACCGGCAAGACCGACGTGCTGACCCAGTTGAGCAATGGCGTGGACCTTGAGGGTCACGCCAATCACCGGGGTTCCAGCTTCGGCAAGCGGGCCACCGGCCAACCCTCCAACATCGACTTCGAAAACCGCCTGGCGGTGGACCTGCTGAAGAAGCGTAACCAGGGCATCGAACAGTTCGTGCTCGAAGACGAAAGCCGCGCCATCGGCAGCTGCGCATTGCCGTTGCCGCTGTACCAGGGCATGCAGCAGTTCCCGATGGTCTGGCTCGAAGACAGCCTGCAAGGGCGCGTCGAGCGGATTCTGCGCGACTACGTGGTGGACCTGTGCGCCGAGTTCATCCGGGTGCATGGCGACGAAGGTTTCGCGCTGTTTTCCGAGCGCATGCTGGCGAGCCTGAACAACGTCTACAAACGCCTGGGTGGCGAGCGCCATCGGCGGATGCTGTTGCTGATGGAAGATGCGCTGGCGGAGCAGGGGCGCAGCGGCGCGGTGGACCTGCACCGGGGCTGGATCGAGGGGCTGCTGGTTGAGTATTACGACCCGATGTATGTGTTCCAGCGCGAGAAGAAAGGCGCGCGGATCGAGTTTGCGGGGGAGCGGGGGGCGGTGATTGAGTATTTGCGTGAGAGGTTGAATCAGAAAGGTTGAGGGTGGATTTGCCGGCCTCTTCGCGGGCAAGCCCGCTCCCACAGTTGTTCAGCGTCGTTCACAAAATTTGTGTTCACTGAAGATCCATTGTGGGAGCGGGCTTGCTCGCGAAGAGGCCAGACCAGACACCTCAAATCTTAAGTCGGGCAAGTCTCCCGCCCATTATCCAGCCCCTGCTTGTAGCTCTGGCTCTGCAGGCTGGCCTTGCCGTTGTGCCAGGTCAGGGTGAGGACATACAGCGAATCGTAGTCGCTGGATTCCCAGTCTTCGGTAATCTTCTGCTTCTTGCCCACCGCTTCGCCGGCCACTTTGTTGATCAGCTCAGGCAGATAGCCGTGGGACCAGGCGGTGTAGATCACCGCGTTGTGGTACTTGTCGTGCAGCAGTTCATCGGCCAGGTCGCTGGTGTCGTTGGCCGAGTAGTCGATGTTCACCGGCAGACCGAGCTTGATCGCGCTGGGGCTGATGGTCATCAGCGGGCGGATGTAGCTGTAGGAGTTGTCCAGCTCGCCTTCCTCGACATTGCGGGTCGGGTTGGCGGCGAACACGTAATCGGCCTTGCCGAATTTTTCCGGAAGCAAAGTCGCCAGATCAATGGCGCGGTTCAGGCCCTGGCAATTGAGTTGACCCAGGCCGCCGGCCGGTTTTTCCGCATGGCGCAGGAACACCAGCGTTTGCGTGCCATCGGCGTGCTGGGCGGCGTTGACGCGAGACTCCAGCAACACGAACAACGCGCTGGCCGCCAGCAGGGCGGGCAGGAAAATGTAGGCGCGATGTTTGAAGCGGTTGGCGCGTTTCAGAAAATTCATCATGGAAAAAGTGTTCTTCAGCAAGTTGGTTAAGGCTGACAAACCTCTACACCGCAAATGTCCTGTATCGGGTGTTTTCCATGTCGTGAAACCGGTCCGTTTTCAAAGGGTTAGTGCTCAGAGTCCTCTGAAACCCATTGGTTCGATTCCGGCCGATGAATGCAGCCATTTGTCGGTCACCTTGAACGGGATGTCGCGAAGGTTATCGACAGCATGTTGCGAATTTATGGACAAGGTACAGCGATCGCCGCCCAAGGCCAGTCATCTCTTTCGATCTCCACCATCAGCGAGAATGATGGTTTGATGCGTCGCACAGGTGCCGATCTGCCTTATGATCCTCACTCTCATTTTTCCGTGGATTTGCCCATGACCGATTTGTCTGCATTCCCCATCACCCGGAAATGGCCGGCCAACAATCCGGAGTGGATTCAGCTGTATTCCCTGCCGACCCCCAACGGCGTCAAGGTCTCGATCATGCTCGAAGAGATCGGCCTGCCCTATGAGCCGCACCGCGTGGATTTCGCCAGCAACGATCAGCTGACCCCGGAGTTCATGTCGTTGAGCGTCAACAACAAGATCCCGGCGATCCTCGATCCCCACGGCCCGGGCGACAAGCCGCTGCCGCTGTTCGAGTCCGGCGCGATCCTGATGTACCTGGCCGACAAGAGCGGCCAACTGCTGCCTCAGGACGCCACCTTGCGCTACGAGACCATTCAGTGGCTGATGTTCCAGATGGGCGGGATCGGCCCGATGTTCGGCCAGCTCGGCTTCTTCAACAAATTCGCCGGCAAGGACTATGAAGACAAGCGCCCTCGCGATCGCTACGTCGAAGAGAGCAAGCGCCTGCTGGGCGTGCTGAACAAGCGCCTGGAAGGCCGCGACTGGGTCATGGGCGAGCACTACACCATCGCCGACATCGCCATCTTCCCGTGGGTGCGCAACCTGATCGGCTTCTACGAGGCCGGTGACCTGGTAGGCATCCAGAATTTCCCGAACGTCACCCGCGTGCTGGAGCGCTTCCTGGCGCGTCCGGCGGTCAAGCGTGGGCTGGAAATTCCGAAGCCGATCTCCAATTAACCGCTGAACCCCTGTGGGAGCGAGCAAGCCCGCTCCCATAGGTATTTTTGTTTCTCCCCAGATTCTCAGGAATGCCCATGTCCAGCCAGTTCCCCGAAGCACGCCCACGCCGTCTGCGCCGCAATGCGAGCCTGCGCAGTCTGTTCCAGGAAACCGAGTTCACCCTGAACGACCTGGTCCTGCCGATTTTCGTCGAGGAAGAAATCGACGATTTCGTGCCGATCAAGAGCATGCCCGGGGTGATGCGCATTCCCGAGTCGAAACTGGCCGGCGAGATCGAGCGATATGCCAAGGCCGGGATCAAGTCGGTGATGACCTTTGGCGTGTCCCACCACCTGGACGGCAACGGCAGCGATACCTGGCGGGAGAACGGCCTGGTCTCGCGCATGTCGCGCATTGCCAAGGACGCGGTGCCGGAGATGATCGTGATGTCCGACACCTGCTTCTGCGAGTACACCGACCACGGCCACTGCGGCGTGCTGCACAACCATGAAGTGGATAACGACCAGACCCTGATCAACCTCGGCAAGCAGGCGGTGGCGGCTGCCCGTGCCGGCGCCGATGTGATCGCGCCGTCGGCGGCCATGGACGGACAGGTCCAGGCCATTCGCCGGGCGCTTGATCAGGCCGGTTTCACCCAGACCGCGATCATGGCCTATTCGACCAAATTCGCCTCGGCGCTCTACGGCCCATTCCGCGAAGCCGGCGGCAGCGCGCTCAAGGGCGACCGCAAGAGCTACCAGATGAACCCGATGAACCGCCGCGAAGCGCTGCGTGAATCGCTGCTGGACGAACAGGAAGGCGCCGATGCGCTGATGGTCAAGCCGGCCGGTGCCTACCTGGACATCATCCGCGACATCCGTGAAGCCTCGAACCTGCCGCTGTCGGCGTATCAGGTGAGCGGCGAGTACGCGATGATCAAGTTTGCCGCCCAGGCTGGCGCCATCGACGAGGGCCGCGTGGTACGCGAAAGCCTCGGGGCGATCAAGCGGGCGGGGGCGGATCTGATCTTTACCTACTTTGCGATGGATCTGGCGCTGGCCGGGATCTGACTCAGTCAGTCAAACCGAAAAAAGACCTGCGGCGAGGGGGCTTGCCCCCTCGCCACAATGTCCTCATTGTTTGCCCAATTTCTTGACTGACTGGCATCAGGGACGGCCGAAAAACGGCCGAATGCCTTGCTGGTTGAAATACCGCTCAATCACCTTCGGATCGGAACTGTTATCGGCAATCGCCACATAGGTATCCGGCCGCAACAGGTAAAACCCGTTACGTCCCAGCCCCGCCGCCTCGAACGCCGGACGCCAGTCGAATACGTGCAGCAGCAGATGATGCTCGTTGCACCAGGCGATCATCTCGTCGCTGGTGTCGCCGTACACGTGCACTTTCCAGGTCGGACACTTCAGCGATTCGAAATTGTCGCCCTCGCCATCGTGCGCCCAGGGCAGGCGGTCGCCACCGTGTACATGCCCGGCAACGCCCGCACTCAAGGGCATGCCTCGGTAGTTGAGGGTGATCTGCGACACGGTGCGAAAGAGGAATTCGCGCGTGGTTTCGAACGATGCCATTTTCGGAATCAGCAACGGCGCCAAGCGCGTGCGCAGCAGATCCGCCATGCGCCCTTCCGCGGTGGCGAAGGTGAAGACGCGGTCGGTGGTGGCTACCAGTTTGCGAGCGAAGGCGATGCGCTCGGTTTCGTAGCTGGCGAGCAAACCCGGTTTGGCGCCGCCGCTCAACACGGCGGCGAGTTTCCAGGCCAGGTTGATCGCATCGCCAATCCCGGTGTTCATGCCCTGGCCGCCCGCGGGGCTGTGGACATGGGCGGCGTCGCCCAATAGAAAAGTGCGCCCGGTGCGAAAGTGATCCGCCACCCGATGATGTACGCGGTAGGTCGAGAACCAGTTCAGTTGCTCGATCTTCACCTGCATGTTTTTGATTGCCCGGTCGCTGACGTCTTCGAACTTCAGTGTTTCAGTTTGCCCGGCCCGCTCGTCGCGCACCGTGCCGATCAAACGTACCCGACCCTGGCCATCCATGGGGAATACGGCGAGGAAATCCGCTTCGTCGAGGTCCAGGTGCAGTTCGCCGTTGGCGACGGGCCCACTGGTGCGCACGTCGGCGACATAGAAGATCTGCTGGTAAGTACCACCCGGGAACCCGGTGTCCAGGGTTTTGCGCACGATGGAGCGGGCGCCGTCGCACCCGGCCAGGTAACAGGCCTGGCAGGTTTCCTGTTGGCCGTCGGGCAGCAGCAGGGTCGCGGTGATGCCGTCGCCGATCTCCTCGAACCCCAGCAGCTCGGTATTGCGCTCCACCGTGATGCCGAAGGTTTCCAGGCGCTCGATCAGCAGCCGTTCGTGTGCGTCCTGGGGGAAGACTTGAAGGAATGCGTAGGGCGTCAGGCCCTCGCCGATGCGGGACAGCGGCATGCGCGCCACGGCCTCGCCCTTGACCCAGAAATTGGCGGCTGCCACTCGATGACCCTGTTCGACGATGGCGTCGGCGAGGTCGAGCTGGCGATACAGCTCCAGGGTCCGCGCCTGTACGGCCAGCGCCCGGGAGGTGGTACCGGGGGTCGAGGTCTTGTCGACGATCCGCACGCGAATGCCCAGCTTGCTCAGCCACAACGCCAGCACCAGCCCGGTCGGGCCGGCGCCGACGATCAACACGTCGCTACGGTGCATGAACCTGTCCTCCATACCGTGTGCAGCAAGTATGGTCCAGACGCGCAGGCCAGCCAGACGGGCCGCCGGACGGATCCAATTGAGCCTGCCCCCTTATCCCACAGGGGCAGTTTCGGTTCAGGCAGTCGGAGCGGGCTATTAAAAGTCGATCGTCCCCGACAACTTCGCCGTCCGCGGCTCGCCCTGGGTCAGGAAACCGCCCTGGGCCGATTCCCAGTAGGCCTTGTTGGCCACGTTCTCCACCGAGAAGCGCAGGGTTACGTCTTTCTCCTGAACCTTGAAGGCATACCGCGCGCCGGCGTCGAAGCGGTTCCAGGTCGGCAGGCTGAGGTTGTTCGCGGCATCGGCGTATTGGCCGCCGGTGCGCAACATGCGCCCGTTCAGCGCCGCGCCCGGAATGCCTGGCACGTCCCAGTCGACGCTGGCGTTGAACTGGAAGGTCGGCACGCCGATGGCGTGGTTGCCGTCGTTGAGCCCGTCCTGGGTTTTCTTCAGTTCAGTGTCCATCACCGTCACGCCGCTGAGCAGGCGAAGGCCGTCGATGGGCTCGCCGAACACGTTGAGCTCGACGCCCTTGTTGACCTGCTCGCCATCGTGGACGAACACCGCGGTGGTGGCGTCGATGGCCTGGGTGTAGCCGTCGGCCGGCTGCTCGATGCGGTAGACACCGAGGGTCGCGCCATAGTTGCCCATGTCGACCTTGACCCCGGCCTCGATCTGTTTCGAGCGCGCCGGCGAGAACGCCTGATTGCCGTTGACCACCACTCGCGAGCCGGCGGTGGTCGGGGCGATCGGCCCTTCAGCCAGCCCTTCGATGCGGTTGGCGTAGAACGACACATGTTCCCACGGCTTGAACACGATGCCGTAGACCGGCGTGGTGATCGACTTGTCGTAGTTGGAGGTGCGCGGGCCGGAACCGTAGGCGTAGTTCTGCACCACCAGCTGCTGGCGACGCAGGCCGACGGTGAGCAACAGACGGTCATCCATGAAACCCAGGGTGTCGGAGAACGCGCCGCTGCGGGCGAAGGTCTTGGCGGTAATACCCGGATCATGCAGGTCGCCGCCGGAGAAGCCCGGCTGTGGCGCCGGCGTATCGATCGGGTGGTAGATGTTGTTCGGGTACTGGGTCAGGTCGAAATCGAAGGCGTTGCGCTGTTGCGTCCACACGCCGGCCAGGCCGAAGTTCAGCTGATGGCTGACCGGGCCGGTGGCGAATTTGCCCCGCAGGCCGCCCATGGCGCTGGTGTTGTCCTCGTCGTGGGGAATGAACGAGCCGGAGGTGGTGGAGCTGCCATCGTTGCCGACCAGGGTGGTGCCGTCATAGCGCCCGACTTCCCGGGTGTGCTTGGCGCCACCGGCGACGTAGGCGGTCCAGTTGTCGTTGAGGTCGTACTCGGCGCGCAGCATGCCGAAGGTGTCCTCGATCTGGCTGAAGCCCCATTTTTGCGCGTAGTTGGTGTCGGCCGACGGCGCATCCGGGATGTGTGTGGTGTTGCCCAGGTTCACCGAACTGCGGCCGCCGTTGATGCGTTCCTTGGAGTAGATGAAGTCGCCGGAGATGCGCAGGGCATCGCCACGGTAATCCAGGCCGATGGCGAACAGCTTGGAGCGCTGGTTTTCATCGTCGATCCCGGTGTCGCCTTCGCGCTGGGACAGGTTGACCCGCGCGCCGAAGCGGTTGTCTTCGCCGAAGCGCTGGCCGATGTCCAGATGCTCGCCGATGCGGCCTTCATCGCTGATATCGGTGGTGAAGCGGCGCAACGGGGCGTCCGCCGCACGCTTGGGTTGCACATTGACGCCGCCGCCAATGCCGGAGCCGCTCGGGGTCACGCCGTTGATGAAGGCGTTCGGGCCCTTGAACACTTCGACCCGTTCCAGGGCGTCGGTGGAAATGATCTGCCGCGGCAGGATGCCATACAGGCCGTTGAAGGAAATATCGTCGCCGTTGAGCGGCAGGCCGCGAATCATGAAGGTCTGGGCCTGGTTGGAAAAGCCGGAAGCCTGCCGTACAGAAGAATCATTGAGCAGCACATCGCCGACGTTTTCGGCCTGCTGATCGCGAATCAGTTCTTCGGTGTAGGAGGTCACGCTGAACGGCACGTCCATGATGTCCTGGTTGCCCAGAATCCCCAGTTGCCCGCCGCGCGCGACCTGGCCCCCGGCGTAGACCGGTGGCAGATCCGGCGGGACCGGCGCTTCGGCGTTGACGTTGACGTCGCCCAGCATCAACGGCTTTGCGTCGCCAGGCGCGGGATCGGCGGCGTGGACGGTGACAGACAAGGAGCAGAACAGGGCGAGCAGGGTGGGCTGGAAGGAAAAGCTGGGGCGGGCTGGAGCAGTCATGGTCCGTTCCTGGGGCGGCGTGCCGTCGAGAATGAGTGGTGGCGGCGCTACGTCTCCTTGCGCAAATCAGAATCCAGGCACGAATAGTAGTATTTCTCAAATGCAATGCAAGCAATTTGTCATGACACCGCCGCCGCTCTTCTAATCGGATGGACGTGAACGATGGCGCGGGCAGAGTCTTCTGTGGGAGCGAGGTGAGGAACAGCGGGTCCGCGCCACGGTCATAGCCAGTGTCATGCCATCAGCCTCAGGCTTGATTCGGCGCATCGAACGACAAGGAGCCCCATGCAAGCCCATCGATTGACCCTGAGCATCGCCGCGATGCTGGTGCTGGCCGGTTGCGGCAGTCAGCGCACCCAGGAACCTGTGGTGCGCAGCCCCGCCCAGATCCAGGCGGACATTCTGCGCCTGCTGCCCGCCAAGGCCACGGATCGCCAGGGCTGGGCCACGGATATCCAGGTTGCCTTCACCGCGCAGAATATCGCGCCGACCACCCAGAACATTTGTGCAGTGCTGGCCGTGACCGAGCAGGAGTCGACCTTTCAGGCCGATCCGAGCGTGCCGGGCCTGGGCAAGATCGCCCGCGACGAGATCGACCGCCGTGCCGCCAAGGCGCACATTCCGGGCCTGTTGGTCAGCGGCGCGCTGCAGGTGCGTTCGCCCAATGGCAAAAGCTACAGCGACCGGCTCAACGCGGCGCGCAGCGAAAAGGAGCTGAGCGGGATTTTCGATGATTTCATCGGCATGGTGCCCATGGGCCAGACCCTGTTCGGCGGCTTCAACCCGGTGCACACCGGAGGGCCGATGCAGGTCAGCATCGATTTTGCCGAAAAGCAGGCCAAGGATTATCCCTACCCGGTGGACGGCTCGATTCGCCGCGAAGTCTTCACCCGCCGGGGCGGCATGTATTTCGGCATCGCCCATTTGCTCGGCTACCCGGTGAGCTACCCGCAGCCGCTGTATCGCTTCGCTGATTTCAACGCCGGCTGGTACGCCAGCCGCAATGCCGCGTTCCAGAACGCCGTGAGCCGCGCTTCGGGGATACCCCTGGCGCTGGACGGCGATCTGGTGAATTACGGCTCGATCATGCCCGGCGCCACGGAAAAAGCCGTACGCACCCTCGGCCGGCAACTGGACATGCGCAACACGACCATCAGGGCTGAACTGGAAGAGGGCAACAGCCTGGCGTTCGAGGACAGCGACCTCTACCAGCGGGTCTTCGCCCTGGCCGACAAGGCCGAAGGCCGCACACTGCCCCGCGCGGTGCTGCCGGGCATCGTCCTGCAAAGCCCGAAAATCACCCGCAAACTCACCACGGCGTGGTTTGCCAAGCGGGTTGATGAGCGGTATCAGCGGTGTATGGCGCGTGGGAAATGACAAGAAATAAGGCGACCTGCCTCATCGAAGTGGAATCTGGCAATCGTCGGACGGCCCCGGCGTTATCGGTGGCGGCTTCTACACTGGGAAAGCTGGCGCGGGCCATCGCAAGGAGATGTGTATGTATCAGCTCTACGGTTATCCAAACTCCGGCGCGGCGGCGATCGAGGCGGCGCTGGTGCTGTGCAAGGTCGCCTTTCGCTTCATCGATGTCGAGTCGTCCACCGAGGCAGCCCAGGAACTGAGCCAGCTCAATCCGCTCAAGCAGATCCCGACGCTGCGCCTGCCCGACGGCAGCATCCTGACCGAGAGCGCGGCGATCCTGATTCACCTGGGGCTGACGTTTCCTGCATCGAGGCTGCTGCCGGACAACCCGGTGGACCGCGACCAGGCCATCCGCGGCATGGTCTACATCGTGACCAATGCCTATGCCGCCATCGGCGTCATCGACTACCCGGAACGCTGGCTGGCGAACGCGGACGAAGCCTCGCGGCAAAACCTGATCGCCGGCAGCCGCGCGCGCTTGCACCGCAGTTGGGAGGTGTTTGCCGACGAGTTTTCCGCGCAACTGTATCTGGATGACGACACGCCGGGCGGGCTGGATGTGCTGGCGGCGGTGGTGTCGCGATGGTCGGGGAGCCGGGAGCATCTGCGCCGGACCCGGCCGGGGTTTTTCGCCTGGCTGGAACGCATCGACCGGCATCCGACGCTGGCGCCGGTCTTCGATCGGCATTGGCCTTCTTGAACACCACATGGCCAATGTGGGAGCGAGCAAGCCCGCTCCCACAGGGGGCGATTTACTCTCCGCGAATGTACTGCTCCAACTGCTGAATCAGCGCAGCCTGCTCAGCCAGCGCTTCCTTGACCAGGTCGCCAATGGACAGCAGGCCGATCAACTTGCCGTTTTCCACCACCGGCAGGTGCCGCAGGCGCCTTTCGGACATGATGCTCAAGCAAGTATCGACGGTCTGGTGGGTGTCCACGGTGATCACATCGGCGACCATGATGTCCCGCACTGGCGTGCCCACCGACGAGCGCCCGTGCAGCACCAGTTTGCGCGCGTAGTCCCGCTCACTGATGATGCCCATCACCTTGTCATCTTTCACAACCAGCAAGGCGCCGACGTTCTTCTCGGCCATCTTCATCAGCGCTTCGAGCACCATATGATCGGGATCGATCTGGTGCACTGTCTGGTTTTTCTGGTCTTTCAACTTCAGCAGTTGCGCGACGGTTTTCATGGCGGTTTCCCGGGAGGGTTGTCGTTGTCCTTGAAGAATCGTAGACACAGGCGCCGAGGGCAAGGGCGAAAGCGGCAGATAACGCACAAAAAACGTCATTCGGCGGGATTTCTAAAAGATCGCAGCCTTCGGCAGCTCCTACAGGAGTATGCATTCCTATGTAGGAGCTGCCGAAGGCTGCGATCTTTTCAGGGGCTGGACGCGTAGAATCACTCCCCTGAATAAACACCGAGGTTTGCAGCAGTGGATTTACCCCAGGGCTTTGTCCTGACCCGGCATTGGCGCGATACCCCGGCGGGGACGGAGGTCGAGTTCTGGCTGGCGACCGACAGCGGTCCCCGGCGTCTGCGCCTGCCTCACCAGCCATCGGTGGCGTTCATCCCGGCCAGCCAGCGCGAGCGGGCCGAGGCTTTGTTGCAGGACGAAAAGCACGTCGAGCTCAAACCCCTGGCCCTCAAGGACTTCGAACATCGCCCGGTGCTCGGGCTCTATTGCCGCCAGCACGGCCAGTTGATGCGCCTGGAAACCACCCTGCGCCGCGCCGAGGTCGAGGTGTACGAAGCCGACGTGCGCCCGCCGGAACGCTACCTGATGGAGCGTTTCATCACCGCGCCGGTCCGGTTCAGCGGCACTGCCGGCAGTGACGACCTGCTGCTCGACGCCCAGCTCAAACCCGACCCCCATTACCGGCCCGACCTGAAACTGGTGTCCCTGGACATCGAGACCACCGAACAGGCCGACCTGTATTCCATCGCCCTGGAAGGCTGCGGCGAGCGTCAGGTGTACATGCTCGGCCCGGCCAATGGCGACGACAGTGAGGTGGATTTCCAGCTCGAATATTGCGAGTCGCGCACCGTGCTGCTGAAGAAACTCAACGACTGGTTCGCCCGCTTCGATCCCGACGCGATCATCGGCTGGAACCTCGTGCAGTTCGATCTGCGGGTGCTGCACGAACACGCCCGGCGCCTGGCCGTGCCACTGAAACTGGGACGCGGCGGCGAGGAAATGCAGTGGCGCGAGCACGGCAACGGCAACCACTACTTCGCCTCCGCCGCCGGCCGGCTGATCATCGACGGCATCGAGGCCCTGCGCTCGGCGACCTGGAGTTTCCCGTCCTTCAGCCTGGAAAACGTCGCGCAGACCCTGCTGGGGGAGGGCAAGTCCATCGACAACCCCTACCAGCGCATGGACGAGATCAACCGCATGTTCGCCGAGGACAAACCGGCGCTGGCCAAATACAACCTCAAGGACTGTGAGCTGGTCACGCGGATCTTCGCCAAAACCGAACTGCTCAAGTTCCTGCTGGAACGGGCCAGCGTCACCGGCTTGCCGGTGGACCGCATGGGCGGCTCGGTGGCGGCTTTCACCCACCTGTACATGCCGCTGATGCACCGCCAGGGCTTCGTCGCCCCTAACCTTGGCAACAAACCACCGCAGGCCAGCCCCGGCGGTTTTGTCATGGACTCGCAACCGGGCCTGTACGAATCGGTGCTGGTGTTCGACTACAAGAGCCTCTATCCGTCGATCATCCGCACCTTCCTCATTGACCCGGTAGGACTGATCGAAGGACTTGAGCATCCGGATGATGCGGACTCGGTGCCGGGCTTTCGCGGTGCGCGGTTTTCCCGCACCCGACATTGCCTGCCCTCCATCGTCGCCCGGGTCGCTGAAGGCCGGGAAGTCGCCAAGCGCGAGCACAACGCGCCGCTGTCCCAGGCCTTGAAGATCATCATGAACGCCTTCTACGGCGTGCTCGGTTCCAGCGGCTGCCGCTTCTTCGATACGCGCCTGGCCTCTTCCATCACCCTGCGCGGCCACGAAATCATGCTGCGCACCCGCAAGCTGATCGAGGACCAGGGGCACACGGTGATCTACGGCGACACCGACTCGACCTTCGTCTGGCTGCACCGCGCCCACGGCCAGCAGGAGGCGGCTCGGATCGGACGGGCCCTGGTGGACCATGTCAACCAGTGGTGGCGTGAGCATGTGCGCCAGGAATATGGCCTGGAAAGCGCGCTGGAACTGCAGTACGAAACCCACTACAAGCGCTTTCTGATGCCGACCATTCGCGGCGCGGAGGAGGGCAGCAAGAAACGTTACGCGGGGCTGGTCACCCGGGCCGACGGCAGCGACGAGATGGTCTACAAGGGCCTGGAAACCGTGCGCACCGACTGGTCACTGCTGGCACGGCAATTCCAGCAGGAGCTGTATTCGCTGATTTTTCATCGCAAGCCGTATCAGGACTACGTGCGCGAGTACGTGCGCAAGACCCTGGCCGGCGAGTTCGACGAGCGCCTGATCTACCGCAAGCGCCTGCGCCGCACCCTCGACGACTACCAGCGCAACGTCCCGCCCCACGTGCGAGCGGCGCGGATCGCCGACGAATACAACGACCGCCAGGGCCGGCCGCTGCAGTACCAGAACGGTGGCTGGATCAGCTACGTGATCAGCGTCGCCGGCCCCGAACCGCTGGAGATCCGCAGCGCGCCCATCGACTACGACCACTACATCACCCGGCAGCTGCAACCGGTGGCGGACGCGATCCTGCCGTTTGTCGACGATGACTTCTCAACGTTGATTGGGGGGCAACTGGGCCTGTTTTGAGTCCAGCAGCGACAGGGTCCAGTCGTCCGGGATGCCATGGAAGTACTGGTTCAGGGCCTGATGGAACGGGCTGTCTTCAGCTGCGACCTGGGAGAACAGGGTCATCGAGGAGTGAAACTTCAGGTCGTCCGGGTGGCCGAAAATCTCCGCCACCGAACGCTGCTGGACGTTCAGCACTTCCTGGGTGCAGATGCGCAATCGGGGACCCAGCAGCGGGTGGTCGAGGTAGGCCTGGGCTTCTTCCAGAGAACGGATCGCATAGCGGCGGGACATGTCGCTGCCACCCAGCCCTGCGAATTGCGGAAAGACGAACCACATCCAGTGACTGCGCTTGTGGCCGGCGTCCAGTTCGGCCTGGACCCGGTCGAACACCGGGTCCTGGGCCATGACAAAGCGTTGCAGATTGAAAGCGTCCGGATGATCGGTGCTTCTCATGGCGAAGCCCTCTGACACGCATGTGTAGGGGCGATTGGTTCAGACCATGGCCAACCGCTGCTTGCGTTTGGGCGCGTGAAACGCTTGGTCCAGCGCCTCCAGATCCCCGGCTTGAAGTTGCAGTGAATAAGCCTGGGCGTTGAGTCGCACATGCTCGGGGCGGGTCGCCTTGGGGATGGCGATCACGCCTTTTTGCCGCAGCAGCCAGGCCAGCGCGATCTGCGCAGGCGTCGCGCCATGCCGGTCGGCCACCTGTTTGAGTGTAGCGTTGCCCAGCATCTGTCCGCCCTGGCCGATCGGGCAGTAGGCCATGACGGGCATGTTGCGCTGCTGGCACCAGGGCAGCAGATCAAATTCTATCCCTCGTGACTCCAGGTTGTAGAGCACCTGATTGGTGGCGCAGGCCGGATTGTCCAGTTCGAGCAGGTCATCGACATCGAAATTGGACACGCCCCAGCGGCCGATCTTGCCGTCCTGGCGCAGGCGCTCGAAGGCTTCGACGGTTTCTTCCAGCGGGTACTGGCCGCGCCAGTGCAGCAAGTACAGGTCGATGTGATCGGTCTTGAGCCGGTTCAGGCTGCGCTCGCAGGCCTGGGGAATGCCCTTGCGGCTGGCGTTGTGCGGGTAGACCTTGCTGACCAGGAACACCTTGTCGCGCTGACCGCCGATGGCATCGGCCACCACCTGCTCGGCTCCGCCTTCGGCGTACATCTCGGCGGTGTCGATCAAGGTCATGCCCAGGTCGATGCCCAGGCGCAGGGCGGCGACTTCCTCCTTGTGACGGGAACGGTCCTCACCCATCTGCCAGGTGCCCTGGCCGATGACAGAGACCTGGGTGCCGGCCAGTTGTTCGGTGCGCATGGTTGATTCCTTCTGCTGGTCATTGCGTTGGGCAACAGTGTAGGAGCTGCCGAAGGCTGCGATCTTTTGATTTTGCTTTTCAAAAACAAGATCAAAAGATCGCAGCCTTCGGCCGCTCCTACAGGGAACCCTGTAAGCCGATGATCGATTGATCCCCGCCAACACTGCACTTTTTCCAATTGACCGGCTCTATCCATTGCCGCTGCGGCGAATCCCGTCGCACAGGAATGTGTCCGCCCTATTGCTTATGGTTCGAGTGTTGCCCTGTGTTTTTACCCCAGTTCGCCTGTTGGCCGGGCTGTTGCTGCTGTGCATGAGCGGTTGCAGCCACCAGCCCGGCAATGACTTGTTCAGCCAGATACGTGACGGAAAACCCCAGGAATTTCTGCAAACAAGCGTCGATCGCATGGCAACCCTGGCCATGCGCGACAACCTCGACAGCCTTTATCTGTTGATGAACAAGCTTTACCTGCGCAATCCCGACGAATTGAAAAAGTCCGGCTTCCTCGATGCCCGCACCGCCGGCAAGCAGGTGCGCATGGCGATCGAACAGCAGCAGCCGCTACCGACCCTGGGTGGCAAGAAGGACCTGGCGGCGCTGCGCTTCGCCATGAGTCCGGAATTCCTCGGCGACCGGGTCGGGGCGTTCATCTATGCCATCGGCAGCATGCTGGTCACCGCTCACGGCAACCGCCTGGAGTTCTACATGACGGACGCGATCAACCCGACCTTCGTCAGCAACGCCGCGCGCAACATCGAAATCGCCACCTGGATCCTCAGCCAGCGGCAGAACAAGGATGGTCAGCCGATGCTGTTTTCCAACGAAATCTCGGAGGAGGGCAGCAACCTGAGCTTCGCCGTGGAGTTCGGCAAGATCGTCGCCCGGCTCGACCTGCTGACCCAGATGCTCGACGAGCGCTACCGGCGGATCGGCCTCAATTACGCGCAGAGCCTGCTGTTCCTCAATTTCCTGCCTGTCCAGTAAGCACACCGTCAATCCCTTGTGGGAGCGGGCTTGCTCGCGAAGGCGGTGGGTCAGCAAACGGATATGTCCACTCAAACACCGCTTTGGCGAGCAAGCCCGCTCACAGGGGATGTGCTCAAGGCATAAAGATAGATCGCATCGGTCTAACTGGTTATAAGAAAAATCGCTATGCTGCGGGCCAGATTTCCCCTGCGATCTTTGTGGACGTATCAATGGATTTACTGAACATCGGGTTGGTCGTGGCCGGACTGGTTGTCGGCTTCATCGTCGGCATGACCGGCGTGGGTGGCGGGTCGTTGATGACCCCGATCCTGCTGGCATTCGGCATCAACCCGGCCACGGCGGTCGGCACCGATCTTTTGTACGCGGCCATCACCAAGTCCAGTGGCGTACTCGTCCACCGAAAAAACAACAACATCGACTGGAAAATCACCGGCTGGCTGACCGCTGGCAGTGTCCCGGCGGTGCTGTTGACCCTGTGGTTCCTGAGCACCCTGCACTCGGCGCCGGATGCGATGAACGCCATCATCAAACAGGCACTGGGTATCGTATTGTTCGCCACCGCCCTGGCGATCCTGTTCAAGAAACGCCTGCTCGACTTCGCCCACAAACGCGCCGGCGGCAACTACAACCCCAGCGGCACGCGCCTGAACATCCTCACCGTCATCACCGGCCTGGTACTCGGCACCATGGTCGCCCTGACCTCCATCGGCGCCGGCGCCCTGGGCACCGTGGCCCTGTTCATCCTCTATCCGCTGCTGCCAACCCGCCGTCTGGTCGGCACCGAAATCGCCCACGCCGTCCCCCTGACCCTGGTCGCAGGCCTGGGCCACGCGAGCATGGGCAACATGGACTGGCATGTACTGGGTTACCTGCTGGTGGGTTCGTTGCCGGGGATTTACCTGGGCAGCCACCTCACCGGGCGTATCTCCGATGAGCTGTTGCGTCCTTGCCTGGCGACAATGCTGGTGCTGATCGGGTACAAGCTGGTGTTCTGAAAACTGCTGGCAGTCGCAACACAAAAAAAGGCCGTATTTCGATACGGCCTTTTTTGTTTTCAGGCGCTGGCTCAGATCGATCTGCCACCCCGCCAGACCAGCAGCGCTGCCAGCAACTGACTGCCGGCGAAGAAGGTAAACAGGCCCTGCGCGCTCCAGCGGGCATCGAGCAGCAGGCCGGCGACGGCTGGCGAAAGAATCGCACCCAGGCGCCCCAAACCCAGCACCAGGCCCACGCCACTGGTGCGGATGGACGTGACGAATGCCTGGGGCGCCAGGGTGTACAGGGCGGCGACGGCTCCATTGAGCAGCAGCCCGGTGCTGAAGCCGATGACAATGGCCAGGCTCCACACGCCGATGGCCGGCACCATGACCGTCATCAAGGCGGCATTGACCAGCAGAAACCCGAGCAGCAGCCGGCGCGATCCGAAACGATGCGCCCCCAGGCCCATCAACAGGGCGCCGAGCATCCCGCCCACGCTCAGCAACACACCGGCAGCAGCGCTTTGCGTGGCCGAAAACCCGTTGCGGATCATCAGCGCCGGGGTCCAGCTCATCACGAAGTAGAAGCAGAACATGATCAGGAAGAAGGCCAGGGCCAGGGAAAGGGTCTTCTGCCACTGTCCGGTTGAAAACAACTGACGGTATTGCAGTCGGCGCCGGGGCTGTACGGGGGCCGACTCAGAGGTGAGACGTTCAAGCCGCATCGCCAGAAATGCCTGCGATTCGTGCAGCCAGAAAACACCCGCCAGCATCGCGGCGAAGGTGATGACGCCGCCGGCGAGAAAGACGTATCGCCAGTCGAGGGTTTCATTGAACAGGTGAGACAGCATCCCTCCCAGGCTCACGCCCAGTGCGAAGGCCAGGGATTGCAGCGCGATGGCCAGGCCGCGTCGATGCGCACTGGCGTATTCATGGGTGAGCACGTTGGCCCCCACCAGTACCACGCCCAGGCCGACGCCGGTCAGGGTGCGCAGCAGCATCAGCGAGCCCGGGCCCTGGCTCCAGAACGTCAGCAGCATGCACAGGCCGCTCAGTGACAGGCCTGCCAGCAACAAGGGCCGGCGTCCGTAACGGTCCGCTGCCGGCGCGGCAAACATGGAACCGCCGGCCATGCCGAGCAGGCTGGCGCTGAGCAGCATGCCGAGCTGCACCCCGTTCAACCCCCATTGCGCCGAAACTGCGGCGCCGGTGAAGGCCATGACCATGGCGTCCAGGCCATCGACCACGTTGAAGAGCATGCACAGGCCGATGATCACCCATTGGGCGGGCGCCATCGGCGTGTTTTTCATGCTCGCTTGTAGCGTGCTCACACTCATTTCCGGTCCTTGTACCGCGTAGCTTTCCAAGCGTCTTTTTCGGTGTCGTGCGCCGTTGTCGACGACAACATCCAGGGTATTGGCTGGCAAGTGATACTTAGGTATCGACCGACACCAACGTGCAATCGTCCCCGAAATGCCGGGGTGGTTCCATCAAGCCCGCGTGAGCCGGATTGACGCAACGACAGGGCCCTGCGGCCCCGAGCGATCCGGCAAACAGCGCTGCGCCTGTCAGCCACTTACTCAGGGAGATTGACCATGCTTGCCGTTCCGCCCGCTTTCACATGGCACCGATATCTGGCGTCCCGCGCCAGGTATTGCGTGCTCGGTCTCGCGCTGCTTGCAGGCACCAGTGGTGCATGGGCTGCCAGCGCCGCCGCCAACCCGTCCGCCAGCACCGCGTCGGCCCAATCGGAGGCCATTCGCCCGTACCGGATCCACGTCGATCAAGGGAAACTGACCGACCTGCGCAAACGCATCGCCAACACCCGCTGGCCCGACAAGGAAACCGTCAACGACACCAGCCAGGGTGTGCAACTGGCCAGGGTTCAGGAACTGGTGAAGTACTGGGGCAGCGATTACGACTGGCGCAAGGCCGAGGCCAGGCTCAATGCCTTGCCCGAGTTCATTACCACGATCGATGGCGTCGACATTCAGTTCATCCATGTGCGTTCGCGCAACCCCAACGCGATGCCGCTGATCCTCACACACGGCTGGCCGGGATCGCAATTCGAATTCCTCAAGACCATCGGCCCGCTGACCGATCCGACCGCTTACGGCGGGCGTGCGGAAGATTCTTTCGACCTGGTGATCCCGTCGATTCCCGGCCACGGCTTTTCCGGCAAGCCGACCGAACTCGGCTGGGGCCCGGACCGCGTGGCGAAGGCCTGGGATGTGCTGATGAAGCGCCTGGGCTACAGCCATTACGTGTCCCAGGGCGGCGACCACGGCTCGGTGATTTCCGACGCGCTGGGTCGCCTGGCCCCGCCAGGGTTGCTGGGCATTCACCTGAACATGCCGGCCACTGTTCCGCCTGAGCTGGTGAAGCCGATTTTCAGTGGTGAGCCGGCGCCCGCAGGGCTCACTGATCCGGAGCGCACGGCCTTTGATTCGTTGAGCACCTTCTTCGGCCGCAACGCCGCCTATGGCGCGATGATGGTCACCCGACCGCAGACCATCGGCTACCTGCTGGCCGACTCTCCGGCCGGCACGGCGGCGTGGATGTACGAGAAGTTCGCCGCCTGGACCGACAGTGACGGCCACCCCGAGCGCGTGCTCAGCCGCGATGAAATGCTCGACGACATCAGCCTGTACTGGCTGACCAACGCCGGCGCGTCGTCCTCCCGTTTCTACTGGGAGAACAACAACAATAACTTCAGCGCCACGGCGCAGAAGACCGCCGACATCAAGGTGCCGGTGGCGATCAGCGTGTTCCCGCACGAGATCTACCGCGCCCCCAGAAGCTGGGCGCAGCACGCCTACCCGACGCTGTACTACTTCAACGAGGTCAGCAAGGGCGGCCATTTCGCGTCCTGGGAACAACCTCAATTGTTCAGTGAAGAACTGCGGGCCGCGTTCCGTCCGCTGCGTGCGGCGGCGAACAAAACCAGCGGGCAGAGCGCCCCATAAGCCATTGATCACCGATCCACTACGCGACGGTCGATGGCTGTCGCACGGAGACCTACGATGAAAACACTGTTCAATCACCCGGCCGTACCGCGTCACCTGCGTTTCTTTGCCTGTTCTGCCCTGACCGCGGCCCTGCTGCAGATCGGGGCCCTGGGCATGGCCTCGTCGCAGGCCAATGCCGGCGATGTCCCCGCCAGTACCATCGCGACCCTGACCCCCGGCAGTCATGCGTCCCTCGGCCCGATGAAACATGTGAAGGCGGGGTTGCTGGACGTCGCCTATGCCGAACTCGGCCCCGCCGACGGGCCGGTGGTGATTCTGCTGCATGGCTGGCCCTACGATATCCACAGCTACGCCGATGTCGCGCCGGCCTTGGCTGAGAAGGGCTATCGGGTGCTGGTCCCCTATGCCCGCGGTTATGGCGATACGCGATTCCTGTCTGCCAAAACCGTGCGCAACGGCCAGCCCGCCGCGCTGGCCCAGGACGTGATCGACTTCATGGACGCCCTGCACATCAAGCAGGCGGTGTTCGCAGGCTATGACTGGGGCGCCCGCACCGCGGACATCGTCGCCGCCCTGTGGCCGGAACGGGTCAAGGCGCTGGTGGCGGTCAGCGGTTACCTGATCGGCAGCCAGGAAGCCGGCAAGACCCCGCTGCCACCGGCCGCCGAATTGCAGTGGTGGTATCAGTTCTACTTCGCCACCGAGCGTGGCCGCCTGGGCTACGAAAAGAACACCCACGACTTCGCCAAGCTGATCTGGAAGCTGGCCTCGCCGCAGTGGAATTTCGACGACGCGACCTATGACCGCAGTGCCGCGGCCCTGCAGAACCCCGATCACGTCGCCGTCTCCATCTTCAACTATCGCTGGCGCCTGAACCTGATCAAGGGCGAGGCCCGATACGACGCGCTGGAGAAAAAGCTGGCGCAGTTCCCGTCCATCGGCGTACCGACCATCACCATGGAAGGCGACGCCAACGGCGCACCCCATCCGCCCGCCGAAGCCTATGCCAAGCGCTTCACCGGCAAGTATCAGCATCGGCTGATCGACGGCGGCATCGGCCACAACCTGCCGCAGGAGGCCCCGCAAGCCTTCGCCCAGGCCGTGATGGATGCCGATCATCTCTGATCGGCGCCGCAAGGGAGAACCATGATGAAACTCACCAGTCTGGCGGTGTTCGGCACCGCCATCGCAGTGGCTGCATTGACGGCTGGCAGCGTCGTGCTGGCCGATAGCGGCGCGGTTTCGCCCATTTACGGGGTCCGGCTGCCCGAGGGCTACCGCACCTGGCAGCTGATTGCCCCGGCGCAGGAAGCCGCGCCTCTGGACGAGCTGCGCGCGGTGTTGGGCAACGACCGGGCGATCAAGGCTTATCAGGCGTCCACGCTGCCGTTTCCCGACGGCACGGTGCTGGTCAAGCTGGCCTGGAAACATGTGCAGTCCCCGGAGTTCGAGCCGGCGTCCATCCCGGGAGCGGCGACCACCGTTCAGGTGATGGTCAAGGACTCGAAGAAGTACGCATCGACCGGGGGCTGGGGCTTCGGTCGATTCATCAACGGCAAGCCCGCCGATGAAGCGCAGCACCAGACCTGCTTCGCCTGCCATCAGGCTCGCGTGCAGAACCATGACTTTGTCTTCACGCGATTTGCGCCCTGAATCACTCATAGAGGGATACACCATGAAAAAAGTAATCAATGCACTGGCGATCGCCGTCGGCCTGATGGTCGCTGCAAATGCCCTGGCCCAGGCTGAAAAGCCCACGGTCGTCCTCGTGCACGGCGCCTTCGCCGATGCGTCGAGCTGGAACGGCGTGGCGCAAATCCTCGAAAAGGATGGCTATACCGTCGTGGCCGCCGCCAACCCGTTGCGCAGCGTCAAGGGCGATGGCGCGGCGGTGTCTGCCTTGCTGTCGAGCATCAAGACGCCGGTGGTGCTGGTCGGTCATTCCTATGGCGGCAACGTCATCAGCGAAGCGGCCAACGGCCATCCGACGGTGAAGGCGCTGGTCTATGTCAGTGCCTTCGCGCCCGAGGCGGGTGAAACCGTCGCGGGGCTGGCCGGAAAGTTCCCCGGCAGCACCCTCGGCCCAACCCTGGCCAGCCCTGTTTCGCTGGCCGATGGCGGCAAGGACCTGTACATCCGTCAGGACAAGTTCCACGACCAGTTCGCCGCGGACGTGCCCGCACCCCAGGCTGCCTTGATGGCGGCGACCCAGCGTCCGGTCACCGAAGCGGCGCTGAATGAGCCGTCGGGCGAGCCGGCCTGGAAGCGTGTGGCGTCCTGGTTCATCTATGGCGATCAGGACAAGAACATTCCGCCCCAGGCGATGGCCTTCATGGCCCAGCGCGCCGAAGCCCGTTCGGTTGAAGTCGTCCATGGGGCCTCGCATGTGGTGATGGTTTCCAACCCTGAGCCGGTGGCGCGGCTGATTGAAAAGGCCGCGACACAGTCCGCGTCCCTTTAAGAAGTACTTCGCACCCCTGTAGCAGCAGGCTGCGCCAGCTGCTACAGGGACGTGACTGACATCTGGGGTATGCGTTCAACAGCCGGCTTGAGCAGCGGGGTGAGGCACAGCATCAGCACCGTCACCGCGAACAGCATTGTGTAGGCCGGGCCGAAATGGCCGGTGTGGTCACGCAAGGCACCGAACAGCAGTGGGCCGAGTGCTGCGATCAGGTAACCGATGAACAGCATGAACACGGTCCACAGGCCCGCCTGTTCGGCGTTGCCGGCGTTATCCAGTGGCAAGGTCATGGCGAGGGTAAAGCCCATGCCCAGGCCGATGGCCGCCAGTACGACATACAGAATCGGCAACGCGGTGGGGAAGAAGGCCATCCCGGCGATGCCCAGCGCCGCCAGCAATGTCGAGCCACCCAGCAGACCCCGACGATCATGCGCCTTGCCCGGAAGGATGCCGGCGCAGACGCTGGCGACGGCAAATACCGCGGTGAAGAGGGCCAGCAGAATGCCCGGCGGCCACGTCGACACAGCCGTTTCCAGTGACGCCGGGGCCAGCCAGGCAAACAACGCATAGACCACGAACTGACCGGCACCGAAGTTCAGCGCCACCCACCAGGCTTGCGGGTTGCGCCACGGCAAGCCAGCGGACGGGCGGCTGCGTGATGGTGCGGCAGGCGAGACGGGCAGGGCGGTGAAGGTGCGGGTCATCCAGATCCAGCTCGCCACGGCGGTCAGGCACAGCAGACTCCAGACTCCGGCGCTGAATCGCCAGCTCTGTGTGAATTCGGCAATCGGCGCACTCGCCAGCGCGGCGAGGGTGGCGCCGAGACTGAGGCCGGCGGCGTAGATGCCCATGAACAACGAGGCCCGATGGGGAAAGTGCGACTTGATCCAGCCGCCGATCATGGCGCCGGCGATCGCAATGCCGACGCTGGCCAGAAAGGTGCTGCACAGCAGGAAAAACCCATTGGGCGACAGCGCCCGCAGCAGGGTGGCAGCGCCGAGCAACAGCAGGGCGAGCACCACGCAGCGGTCGATGCCGAAGCGTCGCGCCAGGTTCGGCACCATGAGGGCAAAGACGCCCATGCAGACATCGGGAATGGAGGTCAGCAGTGCGGCCTGGGTGTAGCTCAAGTGAAAGTGTTGCTGGATCAGCAACAGGATGGGACCGATCGAGATGATCGTCGGGCGCAATGCAATGGACAGCACCAGCAGGCCGATCACTGCGGCGATGCTGTGTTTGTTGCCTGAAGATTGAAGGGGTGCCATGGGTACGGCCTCGTCAGAAAGAACGAGAACAAGGCTAAGCCTGAGCCAAAAAGTGCATATGCCATGTATTGTCGCGAAAGTGACATTCGTCCGTTCGACGTGTTTTGATTGCCTTCCTACCACCGCCCACCTCGATTGTGGAAAACCGAGCCAGTGAAGCGAGCAGACCGAACCGTTGCCGACCGCGAGCTACCTGTGGCGCGCAGCGAAGACTATCTGGATTACCAGGACGTGCCTCGCCTGATGACGGTGCTGGTGCGCGATCAGCAAACCGGCGAATACAACGCGCCACATACCCACCGGCACGGGCAGTTGCTGTACGCCTCCAGCGGTGTGATGCGGGTGGCGACGCCGAGCGGGTTGTGGATCCTGCCGCCGAAACGGGCATTGTGGATTCCACCGCATGTGGTCCATGACCAGCTGATGCTGAGCCCGGTGAAAATGCGCTCGGTGTATATCGAGCACGAGGCTGCACAGCGTTTCGGTGACAGCTGCAAGGTGGTGGAGATCTCGCCCTTGCTGCGCGAGTTGATCCTGACCCTGGCGGATCAATCGATCGAATATCCGCAGGAGGGGCGCAATGCCCACGTCGTGGCGCTGATTCTCAGCGAACTCGAATTCGCACGAACCCTGCCTTTGCAGATTCCCTGGCCCCGGGATCGGCGGCTGGTCAGCGTCTGCACGGCCATCCTCGACCATCCGGAACAAGCCAACTCGGTGGATTACTGGGCCGACAGGGTCGGCGCCAGTTCCCGCACGCTGATCCGGCTGTTCCAGAACGAAACCGGCCTGAATTTCCGCCATTGGGTGCAGCAAGTACGCCTGGCCATGGCGATCGACCGACTCGACAAGGGACACCCCATCGGCCACATCGCCCACGACCTGGGCTACAGCAGCCAGAGCGCCTTCAGTGCAATGTTCAAGCGATCGATGGGCGAATCGCCCCGCGAATTTCTGAATCGCGAATAGCCAGACAGTGAAATTCCTGTGGGAGCGGGTTCGCTCGCGAAGAGGCCATGTCAGCCGACATCACTGTTGAATGACACTCCGCATTCGCGAGCAAGCTCGGCTCCTACAGGATTTGTGTCGTTCGCCATTTTTGTGATCGACACATAACACCTGTAGGAGCTGCCGAAGGCTGCGATCTTTTGATCTTCAAAAGCAAAATCAAAGATCGCAGCCTTCGGCAGCTCCTACACGGAACCGCGGCCAGGCCGGCCGGTAGGCCGCCTCGCTTTTGAGGTGCCCCGTCGGAAGGCCGAGCGCAGGTTCTGCGCAGTGGGCAACCCGGCATGGATG
>NZ_JABFMP010000016.1 GCF_013359595.1 Pseudomonas sp. C1C7
CAAGATTAAATTCCGAAACCCCAATTGCGAAAGCAGTTGGGGTTTTGTTTTTGCGTGTGAAAAAGCACGATGCACCCCAGTGCAAATTTGCGCAGTTATTTTTGGTTCAGGACACTAGAATAGGTCCACCTTTTTCGGAGCCAGAGCCTTTATGCCAGATCCGGGTGACGCCTCCGGGCTGTCAGAATTACCGCTGGACGATTTGGTGGCGTGTCATGAGTGCGACTTGCTGATGCGTAAGCCCAAGCTCGCTCATGGCGAGAAAGCCCTGTGCCCGCGTTGCGGTTATGAGCTCTACGCCCATCGATACAACGTCGTACAGCGCAGTCTCGCCCTGGTGATTGCAGCGCTTCTGCTGTACATCCCCGCGAACTTTTTACCCATCATGCAGCTCAATCTACTCGGACAGTCGTCACAAGACACGGTCTGGAGCGGCGTTGTCGGCCTCTTCAACTCGGAGATGCGTGGCGTTTCCGTGGTCGTGTTCCTGTGCAGCATGGCAATCCCGTTGCTCAAGTTGCTCTGCCAGCTGGCTGTCCTGTTGAGCATCCGTTTCAACATCGGCCGCAGTTACGGCTTGCTGCTCTATCGCATTTACCACCATTTGCGAGACTGGGGGATGCTTGAGGTCTACCTGATGGGCGTGCTGGTGGCGATCGTGAAACTGGCAGATATGGCAGCCATGACCATAGGCCTCGGATTGGCATGTTTCATCGGTTTGTTACTGGTTCAGGTCTGGCTGGAGGTTGTGATGTCGCCTCACCAGATCTGGCAGGCTTTATCAGGAGAGGATGCCCATGCGGGCGATTGATGCAGGCATTCTGATCTGTACCGAATGTCACGAATTGAACAGGCAGGAAGCTGATACCGACGAGCAACTCTGCACTCGCTGCGGTGCGCAGGTCCACGCTCGACGCCCTAACAGTCTCACGCGCACCTGGGCATTGCTGATTACTGCGGCAATTCTCTACATCCCGGCCAATGTGCTGCCGATCATGACCGTTCGCTCACTGGGCAAAGGTGATCCCAGTACCATCATGTCCGGTGTGATCCAACTGGTTCAGCACGGCATGATTCCTATCGCTGCCGTAGTCTTCATCGCCAGTATCCTGGTACCCACCTTCAAACTGGTGGGCATCGCGCTGTTGTTGTACTCGGTGCAACGCCACCAGCCGCTCTCGGCAAGGCAGCGTATCTGGATGTACCGCTTCATCGAATTCATCGGTCGCTGGTCGATGCTCGATATCTTTGTGATCGCCATTCTGGTGGCGGTCGTGAATTTTGGACGGTTTGCCAGTGTCGAAGCCCACCTGGGGGCCATCGCCTTCGCCAGCGTGGTGATTTTGACAATGCTTGCTGCAGTAACTTTCGATCCCCGACTGATTTGGGATAACACGGAGTCGGACGCCGACCATGACTGATTTGCCCGTAGCTAAAACCCGACCAGCCTCGAACTGGTCCGCCATTTGGGTATTGCCCCTGATCGCCTTGATCATCGGCGGTTGGCTCGGCTGGCGTGCCTATAACGAGACCGGCATCGAGATCCAGGTGCGCTTCGAAAGCGGTGAAGGCATTCAGGCCAACAAGACTGAAGTGGTCTACAAAGGCATGTCGGTCGGCAAGGTCAAGACCCTCAAGCTCGATGATGAAGGCAGCACCAAAGGTGTAATCGCTACCGTCGAGATGAACAAGGACGTGGAGCCGTACCTGCGTACCAGCACGCGTTTCTGGCTGGTCAAACCAAGCGTGAGTCTGGCCGGCATCACGGGGCTGGAAACGCTGGTTTCAGGTAACTATGTTGCGATCAGCCCGGGCGAAGGCGAGCCCACCCGCAAGTTCAAGGCACTGGCTGAAGAGCCACCTCTTTCCGATGCCCAGCCCGGTCTGCACCTGACGATCAAAGCCGATCGCCTGGGCTCGCTGAATCGCGGCAGTCCCGTGTTCTACAAGCAGATCAAGGTTGGTCAGGTCAAAAGCTACCTGCTGTCCGACGACCAGAGTACCGTCGAGCTCAAGGTGTTCATCGAACCGACCTACGCCAAGCTGGTGCGCAAACATACGCGGTTCTGGAACGCGAGCGGTATCAGCATCGACGCCAACCTGTCGGGTGTGAAAGTCCGCAGTGAGTCCCTGGCCAGCATCGTCGCCGGCGGCATCGCCTTCGCTACGCCGGACAATCGCAAGGACAGCCCGCCTACCGATCCAAGCCTGCCGTTCCGTCTTTATGAAGACTTCGACGCTGCTGCGGCCGGGATCAAGGTCAAGGTCAAACTCAGCGATTTCGAAGGTCTGCAGGCCGGGCGCACACCGGTGATGTACAAGGGCATTCAGGTGGGCACGCTCAAGGCACTCAAGGTCGACCCGGATCTCTCCGGCGCCAGCGCAGAGTTGACCCTTGATCCGCTCGCCGAGGATTACCTGGTGGACGGTACTCAATTCTGGGTCGTCAAACCGTCGATTTCCCTGGCGGGCATCACCGGGCTCGAAGCATTGGTAAAAGGCAACTACATCGCCGTACGTCCCGGTGATAAAGGCAACGCCCCGCAACGGGAATTCGTCGCGCGGCCCAAGGCGCCGCCGCTGGACCTGCGTTCGCCGGGATTGCATCTGGTGTTGTTCACCGAAAACCTGGGCTCCCTGGAAGTCGGCAGCCCGGTCCTCTACAAGCAGGTCAAGGTGGGCTCGGTTCAGAGCTATCAGTTTTCGCGCAAGAAAAATCAGCTGGTGATCGGTGTTCACATCGAAAAGGAATACGAAGATCTGGTCAACGGCTCGACCCGGTTCTGGAATGCCAGCGGTGTGACGCTCACCGGTGGCCTTACTGGCGGAATTCAAGTCAAAAGCGAGTCGTTGCAAAGCCTGATGGCCGGCGGTATCGCCTTTGAAACGCCCGAGGCCAAGGTGCCGCTGAAAAAGCGGATCCCGCGCTTCCGTCTGTTCGCCAACCGTGAAGAGGCCAACCAGAAAGGCGCGCTCATCACGATCAAAGTCGATCGCGCCGATGGCTTGCGCGCCGGGACCCCGGTTCGCTTCAAGGGGCTGGATGTCGGCAAGATCGAGAACGTCGATCTCAGCGATGATCTGCAATCGGTGCTGCTGACCGCACGTATCACTGAGGTGCCTGAGCGCATTGCGCGGGTTGGCAGTGAGTTCTGGGTGGTCAAGCCGGAGCTGGGTCTGATCAAGACCTCAAACCTTGAAACCTTGGTCACCGGGCAGTACATCGAAGTACAGCCGGCGGCGAAAAACCTCGGCCCGCAGAAGAACTTCGTTGCCCTTTCCGCCGCTCCGGAAACCGCCAAGCAGGAGGCCGGGTTGAGTCTGGTGTTGAGCGCTGCCCGTCGCGGCTCGTTGAAGCCTGGCGTGCCGGTGACCTATCGCGAGATTACCGTGGGCAAGGTAACGGGTTACGAACTGGGGCAGACGGCGGACCGTGTGTTGATCCATATCCTGATCGAGCCGAAGTACGCGCCGTTGGTGCGCAGCGGTACCCGCTTCTGGAACACCAGCGGTTTCGACTTTGATGTCGGGCTGTTCAAGGGCGCGACGGTGCGTACCGAATCGCTGGAAACCATGATTCAGGGTGGTGTTGCGTTTGCCACACCGGATGGCGATCGCATGGGCGCTGCGGCGCGGCCGGAGCAGACGTTTGCGTTGTTCGACAAGTTTGAAGAGGAATGGCTGACCTGGGCGCCGAAGATTACTCTGGGTAAATAGCGGGAGGTGATGGCGTCTGTATGGGCGCCATCGCGAGCAGGCTCGCTCCCACAGGGTTTTGTGTCGCCCTCAAACAAAAAAGGCCGCGATTCATGAGGATCGCGGCCTTTCTGATTGCGTCAGCTAAAACCGATCAAACCGCATCCAGCTCCGGCTCATCGGCTTCGACGTTGACCGTGGCCTTCACCTGATCACGACGACGAATGTACTTCCAGTCCGCCTCGTCGATGTAGATACCCGCCGGGCCGCTGCCGCCTTCCAGGTCGATGGCGACACTGGCGCAGACCTGCGGCTTCACACTCGCCAGGATCGGCACGAAGCCCAGTTGCAGACTGGTTTCCAGCAACGCAGCCTGGTTGCGTTCGTCGATGTCCGCCGCCTCGTCGAGGTAGTACGGCAGGCGTACGCGGCCGGCCAGGTCGCGGTCCATCAGGTGCAGCAACAGGTACATGTTGGTCAGCGCCTTGATGGTCATGGTGGTGCCGTTGGAGGCGGCGCCGTCGATGTCGGTGTGGATAACCGGCTGACCATTGACCTTGGTGATCTCGAACGCCAGTTCGAACAAGTCCTTCAGACCGAGCTGGTTGTGGTTGGCCGCCACCAGCCGCGCCAGGTATTCCTTGGCCTCTTCGTTCTTGTTGTCCTGTTCCGCGCTCTGGCTCAGGTCGAACACCGACAGCGTCTCGCCTTCTTCGTACTGGCCGGCGCTGTGGATGATCTGGTCGATGTGCTTGAGCGCTTCCTTGTTCGGCGCCAACACGATTCGGAAGCTCTGCAGGTTGGAGACCTGGCGCTTGTTGATCTCGCGGTTGAACAGCGCCAGTTGGTGTTCGAGGCTGTCGTAGTCGCTGCGAATGTTGCGCAGGGTCCGCGCGATGTCGGTCACGGCGGCACGACGGGCCTTGCCCAGGGTCAGGGCTTCGTCGGTACGGTGCGCGTAAGCGTTGATCAGCAGTTGCAGGCGACGCTCCATATCGTCTTCGCTGTCGAACTTGGCCACGCCCTTGAGGCGCACCTGAGCGTACAGCGCTTCGATCTGGCCATCGGCGCGCAACAGGCCCTGCCAGCTGTCCTGATAGTCGTTGAGCAGCGGCAGCAGGTTGTCCATGGAATCGTCGACCGGATCCATGAACGGTGTGCCGAACGGCAGGTCCGCCGGCAGCAGCTGGCGACGGCGCAGGGCGTCGTCGAGGGTGCGTTGCTTGGCTTCCATGTCGGCGATCTGCCGGCCGACCAATTGCAGCTTGGCCGACAGTTGCTGGACGCGTTCGGTGAAGGCGTCGCTGGAGCGCTTGAGCTCTTCCTGGGCGGCTTCCATCTGTGCCAGTTGCTCGAGTTTCTCGCCTTCCTCGGCGCTCAGGGTTTGCGTGCGACGGAAATCTTCCAGAGCCTTCTGCGCATCCAGAACCTGCTGGTACAGCGCTTCGGTCTGGGTCTTGCTCGCGGCACGGTCGGCGGCCACGGCTTGCTGGGTCTTGAGTTGCTTGAGCTCTTTTTCCAGGCGTTCTTTCTGGTCGCGAAGTGCCGCACGGTCGGCCAGGGCTTGCAGCGCCGGCGGTTCGATGTGCGACAGATCGATGGACAGGCCCGGGACTTCAAAGCGCTCGCCCTTGAAGCCATCGAGGATCAGCTCCACGGATTTGACCCAGTCACCGTTTTCGTCCAGCGCGATGCCATGCTCGCCCAGCGGCAGGCTGAACAGCGCGCTGTTGAACAGGCGCATCAGGCGTTCGACGTCCTGCTGGGAAAACTCTTCGCGCAGACGGGCATAGCTGTTGTTGTCGGCGTGATCGAGTTGCTGCTTGACCGACTTCAGGCGTTTTTCCAGGTCGCGCAGACGCTCTTCCAGATCTTCGGCGCTGAACTGACGAGACTGGGCCAAAGCACCGGCCAGCTCATCGTGGGCGTCCTTGGCTGCAAGCAGTTGCTGCTCCAGCACTTTGACGTCATCGACCAGGGCAAAGCGGTGCTTGAGCACGGACAGCTCGCCTAGCCAGCGCTGGATGCCGGTGATTTCCCGCTCCAGACGCATCAGCTCCTGAGTGCCGCCACGCTGGTCGTTTTGCAGGTCGTCCTGCTCGCGACGGTAGTGTTCGGCCTGGATGGTCAGCTCTTCCTTGCGCGCGCTGGCGTAGTCAGACCAGGTGCCGAGCAGCGAGTCGAGCAGTGGCGACAGGCGATGCAGCTTGCCACGCAGCACGTCGCGCTGTTTCACGCCGTTGGCCAGTGCTTCGACCAAGGGACCGGCGGCGACCAGCGAGTTGTAGTCCTGCTCCATGCGTCTTACATCGCGGAAGGCTTCTTCGCACGCGGCGATGTAGTCCACGCTACCGGAACGCAGGCTGTGCTCGAAGGCATCGAGGAACAGTTGCTTGAGCTTGGCCGCGGTGATTTCCCGCATGTGCAGCAGGTTGATGAACAGGGCGCGGAAGGTCTTCAGGCTCTGTTCGCTGGTGGAGCGCAGCGGGATCAGCGTCAGGTCCAGTGGAATCGAAGTGTGGCCGCCGACCAGCAGGCGACGCAGTTCATCCGGCTTGAGTTCATAGGCTTTCAGGCCTTCGCGCTCGAGGTTGGTGAACAGTTCTTTCTGACGCAGGCAGGTGTCGTTTTTCTGGTAGTGGGCCAGGTCCAGTTTGCCGGCATAGGCGAAGAACTGGTGACCGAAACCACCACCCGGGCCGCGACCGACCACGCCGATCACATGCGGGCCGTGGGGCAGCGAGACTTCCACCAGGATGTAGCTGGTGTCGGAGGCGAAGTAGAAGCGCCGGGACTGCTCCAGGCTGTACTTGCCGAAGCTCATGTCCGACATACGTGCCAGAATCGGGAACTGCAGGGCGTTGATCGAAGCGGATTTGCCGAGGTTGTTCGCGCCGTAGACCGACAGCGGCTCCTCCAGCGGAAACAGGCCGAGGCTGTAACCGGCGGTGTTCAATAGGGCAAAGCGGCGGATGCCGTAGCGTTCCTTGCTCATGCGTCGAGCTCCTGTTCTTCGGCGATGGCGCGGGCCAGAGCGTCTTCTTCGCTTTCTTCTTCATCAAACTCCGCCAGATCCAGCGGGTCGTCGGTCTGCAGCAGTTTTTCGTCGCTGTCTTCGTCGATCAGCACCGGCGTCGGCAGCGGCAATACGCTGTGCAGACTGGCCGCCAGGTCGCGGTCCTGCTGGACCGACAGGCAGACATCGAGGAAGCGGTGCATCGGCGGCAGGAAACGGTAGACGCCGTTGTCTTCACTGGCGAAACCGAGCTGGGTCATGCGGCGCATGATTTTTTCTTCCAGCTCATCCTGGGTCTGCACTTCGGCCTGGATAAACAGGTCGCGGTATTTTTCCAGCAACGATGGCAGTTCATCGCGCCCGAGGCTGCCTCCGTCGAGCACGGAGATCGGGTCGCGGCCCTGGTCGGCCAGATGCTCGACCAGAATGAAGGTGAACAGCGCCAGGCGCTGGGCGGTCTTGTTCACCGCTGCAGCGGCGAGCTCCGGCACGAAATAGTAGAAGCCGCGGGTATCGCACACCAACTCGAAACCCAGGGCCTTGAACAGCGTGCGGTACTGGTCCTGAAAGTTCGACAGTTGGGCGTACAGCTCCGGATCGCGGCGGCTGACGTGGTAACCCTTGAACAGCTCGCGAAAGATCGGCGCCAGATGGGACAGTTCGGATAGATCAAGATGCATGGGGCGTACCTGCAGAGAGGGGGCTCGCAGAATTCTCGGCGGTATCTGTGCCGGCCGAGAGCAGGGCGAAGGAGCGCAGGCTGACCTGGTGCTCCTGTGTGAAGTAGTCGCGGCGTTCCAGGCGTTCGCGCTTGAAGCGTTTTTCCCGGGACAGGCGCGAGAACCAGTACAGCAATTCGTCGGTGGCGCCGTCCGGCTCCTGCTCCAGCAGCCAGGTCATCAGGTCCGGCATCGGCAGGGCGTCTTCGCAGCGATCGAGCATCTCGCGGACCGTGCGTGGCGCGCGCGGGGCATCGCCGCCCTTGTGGATCTTGTGGGCCTTGGGGAAGCGTGCCGGTTTCGGTTCGAAACGGGCCAGGGCGTAAACGTAGGCTTCCACCTGACTGGCGCTGCCGAGAAAAGTGCTTTGCGGCCGGGTGAACATCGGCATGGCTGCCTGCGGCACGGCATCGATGCCCTTGCGGCGAATCATCGACAGCGCCAGCGCCGCACCACGGGTCACGGCGTTGTGCCGGCGCGCTTCCTCACGCAGCGGCAGCAGCAGCTCGCGGGCATGACGCAGGGTCAGTTGCGCGCTGGTCTGCATTTCGAGGATGCGCGCGTGGGTGCGCAGCAGCATGTCGTCGTCGACCAGATGGCCGAGGCGCTGCTGTTCGGTGAGCATCTTCAGCAAGACGTTTTCGACCTTGCGCACGCCCTGTTCGAAGGCGCCGTCGGCGTTCACCAACTGGATCATCGGCTCGACGTATTCGTCCCAGGTCGCCAGTACTTCGGCATAACGCTGACGCAGCGGAATCTGCCGGTCGCTGGTCTTGGCCCGCTCGGCGACGGCCACCAGGGCCTGCTCGTCGTTGGCCAGCTTTTTCAATACATCGCGAACGCGCATGTCCAGCAGGCGCAATTGACGCGCCAGGTCGTTGCCGTCGCGAATGTCGAAAGCGTCCTGGATATAACCGGCCAGGCGCTCAAGATGGCGCAGGTAGGCTTCGATCTCCAGGCACAGGCCCAGCCGGTGTTCCCGGCGCAGGTAGGCGAGGAAGTCGTGAATCTGCGCGTTGAGCTCGAAACGGTTCGGGCTTTTCGCCACGGGAACCAGAATGTCGAGGCGAATCCACACGTCGAGCAGGTTGGTGATGTCCTGCGGCGTGCTGTCGATTTGCTGGGCGGCCAACTGTGAACGCAGTTCGTTGAGGCTCAGGGTGCCTTGGTCGAAGTGCTCGCACAGTGGCTCTAGCAGGGCCCAGTGTTCAGCGAGGGCGCGCAAGACGCGCTTGGGTTCGATCATCGGAATGGCCGGCTGGTTGGCGAATAAAAGCCGCGATTGTACTGCATCGCAGCCGATGCGATTCACTCTCGGGACGGACAACATCTTTTCTGTTGGTGAAGTCTATCGATCAACTGCGGGCGATCTTGAGCGAAGGGCTGTAGAATCGGTGCACTTTAGTTATCCACAAGTGGCCGACCTTTGCTTATCGAGTCCCGTCGCCGTGCCTATCTGAGCGCCATGCAGGTGGTCAATTGGCTGCCGCGCACCGAATTGCCCTTTGCTGCGCCGTCGCGGCCCGAATTGCTGGAGCCGCTCGAGCCGGTTGTGGTCGAGCCTGTGGCACCGGCTCCCGTGGCTGAAGCGGCTGCCGCTCCAGTAGCCAAACCGGCCGAGCGGGTGAAAATCGAAGTGCCTCGACCTTCGACCGCCAGCCCGCGCACGGCGGCCAAGCCGGTGGAAGAGGCCGAAGAAGCACCTGTCGCGAAGGCCCCCGTCATGCCGCCTCCGCGATTCGCCCTGCAATTGCTGCGTGCCGGGCGCTGTCTGCTGCTGGTGGAGTTACCCACAGGCGAAGCCTTCCAGTCTCGAGATCCTGCCTACTTGCTGCTCAAGGACATGCTGCGTGCCGCCGGCCTGCCGGACAGCCCGCAGATCGTCGGCGAGCCGGTGCGCTGGCCGCTGCTGGTGCGCAGCTCCATGGATCAGGGGCCGGAAGCGGCTCGCGACTTCGTCCAGGGCTTCCTCGGCGCGCGGCTTGAGGAAGGTCCATGCGCCTGCCTGTGGTTGATCGGCCTGCCCGCGGTGCGTTTTGCCGGCGAGGCGGATGCCGAATCCTACAACCGCGAACTTCAGGTCGAAGGCCTGGGTTCGGTCTGGGCCTTGCCGGGCCTGGAGTTATTAATGGAAGAGCCACGGCGCAAGGCGGATGTCTGGCAAGCCATGCGTCGGCTGATGGCGCGCTGGAAAGAATCGAATGAGTGACTCTGTATCGTTCCGCCCGATGACCGAGGCGGATCTGGACGCTGTACTGAAGATCGAATACGCGGCCTACAGCCATCCCTGGACCCGCGGCATTTTTCTCGATGGCCTGGGCAAGTACCAGATCTGGCTGATGTTCGAAGGGCAGCAGCAGGTCGGGCACGGTGTGGTGCAGGTCATTCTTGATGAAGCGCATCTGCTGAACATCACCGTCAAACCGGAAAATCAGGGCCGTGGCCTGGGATTGACGCTGCTGGAGCATCTGATGTCGATTGCCTGCAAGGCCGAAGCCCGGGAGTGTTTCCTGGAGGTGCGTGACAGCAATACGGCGGCGTTCAAGCTGTATGAGCGTTATGGATTCAATGAGATTGGCCGGCGTCGGGACTACTACCCGGCGGTGGGTGGGCGCGAAGATGCGGTGGTCATGGCCTGCACTCTGGTCGATTGATCACCTATAGGGGCTGCCGAAGGCTGCGATCTTTTGATTTTGTCTTTTAAAAGCAAGATCAAAAGATCGCAGCCTTCGGCAGCTCCTACAGAAAAGCGGGTCAGCGTTTCCATAGGCCAGCGGATCAGCGTTTTCCGTCCAGCGGCTTGCGCCGCGCCAACTCCGCCTCATCCAGTCCGTCACCACCGCCAATCTCGTCTTCATCGACGATGCTCAGATCCCAACCCGACTCATTGCCCCGGCCGATTTCGCGAGCATCCCGGGCGCCGTCTTCGCGGATCAGGGTTTCCGGGCTCAAATCGTCGTCCGTCGGTTGATGATCGTCGGTGGAGGCACCGGTCATGCCCGCTTCGCGCACCCGTTCCCGAGGCATCAATTGCTCGCGTTCACGCTCGGACAGTTCGTCTCCGATTTTCGCGCTGGGCTGTTCGTCGTCGAAATCCAGCTCGTGCACCGATCCCATGCGGTCTTCGTTATCATCGATGGGTTGCGGTTGTATCGCATCGTATGGGCGTCGTGAATCATTCATGGCAAATCCTCATACTGTGGGCCTTACAAGGGTGGACTCACCCGGCACACGAGAATTCCAACGAAAACACTTGCCATCCTTTGGTGACCCCGACGGGCGGTCGTCTGTCAAAGCAGCAAATCATTCTTGAGGCTTCCCAGCATGCACGACTTACAAGACCTGATTGATAACAACGAGCGTTGGGCTGACGCGATCACCAAGGAAGATCCGGACTTCTTCGCCAAACTGGCTCGCCAGCAGACGCCGGAGTATCTGTGGATCGGCTGTTCCGATGCGCGGGTACCGGCCAACGAGATCGTGGGCATGCTGCCGGGCGATCTGTTCGTTCACCGCAACGTGGCCAACGTGGTGCTGCACACTGACCTGAACTGCCTGTCGGTGATTCAGTACGCGGTCGACGTGCTCAAGGTCAAACACATCCTCGTCACCGGCCACTATGGCTGTGGCGGTGTGCGCGCCTCGATGCAGGATCGTCAGTTCGGCCTGATCGATGGCTGGCTGCGCACCATTCGCGACCTGTACTACGAAAAGCGCGAAGAGCTCGCCAAACTGCCGACCGAAGAAGAGCGGGTCGACCGCATGTGCGAACTCAACGTGATCCAGCAAGTGGCCAACGTCGGCCACACCAGCATCGTGCAGAACGCCTGGCACCGTGGTCAGAAGCTGTCGATCCACGGCTGCATCTACGGCATCAAGGACGGTCGCTGGAAGAGCCTGAACACCACCATCAGCGGCCCTGAGCAGTTGCCGCCGCAATACCGCCTGCGTCCTTTCGAACCGCTGTAGTACGCGTCAGGACAAACTCTGCCGACGCCAGTGTTGTAAAAACAGCTGGCCGTCGGCATTTGGCGCCTCGTCATAGCCGGTAATCCAGCCCCGACAGTTGTACGAGCCACACAGACAGGCAAACTGTCGCAGCAACTTGTCCTCGGTGGCGGCATAGTCCATCGCCAGCCAATCCCCCTTCCTGATGTCCTTCAGCGCCCATAACCACAGCTCACTCATGTCGAGATAGACATTGGGATCGCACGAGTGCCTCAGCAATCCGCAGAACCGTGGGTCGTAGACATGCACCCCGGGGGCCATCTGCCGTGTGTGCCGGCTACGATAGGGAAGCAGATGGCCGGAAACGCGGCAGATTCGGCTGATTCGCGGAAATTCGCGCAACACCATTGCGGCGATCGGTTTGCCGGCGCTATTGGTGAGAATCTCGAAGTCGGTGAGGGAGGGGAAGCCGAGGTCGGTGGGTAGTTCGGTAAACGGATAAATGCCCGCAGGGGGCGGCGCGGGGGATTTGCGCAGGGCACTGGCTTTCATCTAACGATCCTTGTCGGCGGGGGCTGCGACCTCGATCAGCTGACGATCCTGTCAGCGCTGCAGCGCATGAGTTCAGCCCCAAGCCTCTCGCAGATGGAACCGGCGGTCTACTGTCACAAATGACAGTTGGACTGCCGTTCATCGTTTTACAGCCCTGGCGCGGGGACCGTGGTAGCGGGGGCTGGCGCCTTGAGCTGTTTGAGCTGCGGTGCAATGGTCGCCGTCGCGCACTTGCCGGCGGCCTGAGCAGGCGTCAGGTTGCGGATCGAGGTGTAGAACAGCGCACAGGTCTTTTCTTTCTGGGCCACTTGCCAGGTTTGCGTACAGCTCTTGAGCTCGATGTCGGGATTGCTGTCCGGCTGACGGCCCATGGCGGCCTGCCAGCAGGCGACGCTCAGGTCCTGACCCATGACTTTCAGGCCCGCCGTATCGGCCTTGGCCTTGGCATCGTTGCCTGTGTAGTTGTCCGGATCAGACGCGTACCAGATGTAGCTCGGGTGATTGGCGCCCAGCACAGGCACTTTCGTCCCGTCGCTCGGGCTGATGTTCACCAGGCTCAGTACGTTCACGGTCGGCCCGTACTGTTGCTTGATCCAGTTACGCACCGGCGTACCGAAGGCGACCATCGGCAAAGGATCGCCGCTGGCCGTCACGCTCATGTTCCTGACCATGGCGGTCTGATAATCCTTGAAGTAGTCGTAGACACCTTCGAGGTCCTTGCCGGCATTGGAAGGCGCTGCAATCGGCGCGATATCGATGATCGTCTGGAAGGCCGGCGTCTGCTCGGCGGGGATGCCGTTCACGGTCAGCAGGGAGGCCCAGCGGTCGGTGGTGGCGGATTTCAGGTAATCCTGGGCCTGGGTCAGCGAATAGTCCGGCGGGAAGTGCAGCAGCTCGACACTCCTGCGGTTTTCCAGGGCCATGCCCAGCGGTAGGAAGAAATACCAGCTATAGGCCCACTTGCCGTCGGCATTGAGCTTGGTCGCGCCGTTGTACGCCAGATCACCGGCGTCCAGCAGCGCTGTCAGCGGTTTTTCATAGCTTTTGGGGACGCCGGTGATTTCGGCATGCAGCTGGTTGTTATCGTTTTTGACCAGCACCTTCGCATCGCCGTAGCCATCGCGTTGCAGGCTCTGGGTCAGGTAATGCTCGACAGTCTGCTCAAGCGTCCAGTTGCGAAAGCAGATGACGTTGCAGTTGTTGGGATAGGCAAACAGGCGGGTAACGCGTTCGGTGCTGCCCAGCTTCATGCCGACATCGGCGTGAGCAGCGGCACTCAGGGTGAGAGCCGCGAGGGTAAGTCCTGCGAGTTTTTGCATGCTCAGATCCTTTCAGCGTGATCCCTTGAACAGGGTGGATACATTATATGTAGCACTCGCGTTACCGCTCGTGCAGTGTCTGGCGCACCGGACCGCTGCTAGACTGGCGCAATACCGCCCTCGATAAAAGGTGAAACATCAGGCGCGCTTGATCTGCAACGAGCAGCCGTTCGCGAGGTTGTAAGCCGCTTTCGGACTTCCATTCCCCGAGTGTTCGGTTCGGTGATGTTCGGGACGGATCAGGAAGGGAGCGATCTTGACCTGCTGGTGGATACGCTGCCGGGTGCTACCTTGTTCGATCTTGGAGGGCTCCAGCTCGAGCTGGAGGATTTGCTGGGGGTCAGCGTTGATCTGCTGACGCCAGGGGATTTGCCATTGAAGTTTCGTCAGCAGGTACTCGATCAGGCGCGTCCGGTATGACTGATCACTACCTGAATTATTGAAAGTCCTGCCTTCCGATTCGTGATTGCACCTGCCTCGCAGCAGGTGCAATTCCCTCTGCCTTAAGGCATCACTGGCGGCATATACGCCAGCGTCGTCCCCAGTGCCCACAGCAACACCAGCACCAGCGGTGTGTGCACCAGCAGCTGCACGAACGAAAACCCGATCAGGTCCCGGGCCTTCAAGCCCAGCACGCCCAGCAGCGGCAGCATGTAGAACGGGTTGATCAGGTTGGGCAGGGCTTCGGCGGCGTTGTAGATCTGCACGGCCCAGCCCAGGTGGTAGTTCAGGTCGGTGGCCACTTGCATGACGTACGGCGCTTCGATGATCCACTTGCCGCCACCGGATGGAATGAAGAAGCCGAGGATCGCCGAGTACACGCCCATGAGCAGCGCGTAGGTGTCATGGGAGGCGATGCTGACGAAGAAGGTCGAGATGTGGTGGGCCAGGGTCTGGGCGTCGGCGCCTTTTACCGTGGTCATCAGCGCGGCGATCGAGCCATACAGCGGGAACTGGATCAGCACGCCGGTGGTGGTTGGTACTGCGCGGGCCACGGCGTCGAGGAAGCTGCGCGGGCGCCAGTGCAGCAGGGCGCCGAGCATGATGAACAGGAAGTTGTAGGTGTTCAGGCCGGAAATCGCGGTGATCGCAGGTTTGGTCGAGAACTCGTGGAACAGCCAGCCAGCGGCCAGCAGCACCAGCAGGATGATCAGCAGCGGGCTGTGTTCCAGCCATTCGCCGGGACGGGTGCGCGGTTGTAGCGGTGGCAGGTTGAAGCTCGGGTCGACGCCGCAGGCCTCGGCGTCGCGCGCCGAATTTTTACCCGGTGCGGTGGCGTAGGCGATGATCACCGAGATGACAATCAGCGCCAGCAGCATCACGCCGGACTGCCAGAGGAAGATCGTCTGGGTGAATGGAATCACCCCGGTGATCGACAGAATCGACGGTGGCAGGCTTGCCGGGTTGGCCTGCAATTGCGCTGCGGACGACGACAGCCCCAGGGCCCACACGGCGCCAAGGCCGAGGTAGGCGGCGGCACCGGCGGCGCGGTAATCCATTTTCAGATCGGTTCTGCGGGCCAGGGCGCGTACCAGCAGGCCGCCGAACACCAGCGACAGGCCCCAGTTCAGCAGCGAAGCGACCATGGAAATCAGGGCGACCCAGGCCACGGCGGAACGGCCGTTTTTCGGGATCCTGGCCAACCGGTCGATCAGCTTCACCGCGGGCGGCGAGCTGGCCACCACATAACCGCCGATCACCACGAACGCCATCTGCATGGTGAAGGGGATCAGGCTCCAGAAACCATCACCGAATGCCATCGCGGCATCGGTCGGCTTGGCGCCCATGAACATCGTGGCCACGGCGACGATGATCACCGCCAGGGCGGCGAATACCCAGGAGTCGGGAAACCAGCGTTCGGCAAAACTTGAGCAGCGCAGGGCAAAGCGGGCTGAGCGGCTATCTTCGATATCAGCGGCCACGGGAATACCTCGAATTTTTATGTTTGTTGTGGTCTTCGGGGCTCGACGGCCCGTCTGGACAGGCGGTTACAGTAAATCAAGGCGAAATATTTTGTGACGCTGTTTTACGGCTATGCGACTTTGGTCTAGCGGGTTGTTCCTTGCGGCGTTTGCGTAGACCATGGGCGCCTTGGTTTTTGCCTGTGCCAGAGTTCTTTTACATGAATGCCATTACCGATTCGCGCCCGGCGCCTTTTCGCCGCTCGGACTACAAGACCCTGGGGCTCGCTGCCCTCGGCGGGGCGCTGGAAATCTACGATTTCATCATCTTCGTGTTTTTCGCGCTGACCCTGAGCCAGTTGTTCTTCCCGCCGGAAATGCCCGAATGGCTGCGCCTGTTGCAGAGCTTCGGGATTTTCGTCACCGGCTACCTGGCACGCCCCCTGGGCGGCATCCTGATGGCGCATTTCGCCGACCGGCTGGGGCGCAAGCGGGTGTTCAGCCTGAGCATCCTGATGATGGCGCTGCCCTGCCTGCTGATCGGGGTCATGCCGACCTACGCGCAAATCGGCTATTTCGCACCGCTGTTGCTGTTGTTGCTGCGCGTCCTGCAAGGTGCCGCGGTGGGCGGGGAAGTGCCCAGCGCCTGGGTGTTCGTGGCCGAACATGCGCCGGTTGGCCATCGCGGCTACGCCCTGGGCTTTTTGCAGGCGGGGCTGACTTTTGGTTACCTGCTGGGTGCCCTGACGGCGACCTTCCTGGCCCAGCTTTTCACCCCGACCGAGATCCTCGATTACGCCTGGCGATATCCGTTCCTGCTCGGCGGCGTGTTCGGCGTGATCGGTGTGTGGTTACGCCGCTGGCTCAGTGAAACCCCGGTGTTCATGGCCATGCAGGCGCGCCGCGAAGAGCACATGGAACTGCCGCTGCGGGCGGTCCTGCGCGAACATCGGCTGGCCATGCTGCCGGCGATGATCCTGACCTGCGTGCTGACCTCGGCCGTGGTGGTGTTCGTGGTCATCACCCCGACCATGATGCAGAAAACCTTCAGCATGACCGCCAGCCACACCTTCGCCCTGAGCGCGTTGGGTATCGTCTTTTTGAACATCGGCTGCGTGCTGGCCGGGTTGCTGGTCGATCGTATCGGTGCCTGGCGCACGGTCATGATTTACAGCCTGCTGCTGCCGCTGGGCATTGGCGTGCTCTACGCCTGCCTGATCAATGGCGGCAACTGGATCGCTCTGGCCTATTCGGTGGCCGGCCTGAGTTGTGGCGTCGTCGGCGCGGTGCCCTCGGTGATGGTCAGCCTGTTCCCGGCGCGGATTCGCGTTTCCGGCATTTCCTTCACCTACAACATTGCCTACGCCGCGTGGGCGAGTTTCACACCGTTGCTGTTGATCGGTCTGATGCCGTGGAGCCCATGGATCTGCGTGATGTTCTGCGCGGTGATGGGCGCGGTGGGCGTGGGCAGCGCCGCGTATTTCGGGGCGCGCATGCCGAAAGTCGGCAGTTGTTCAGTCGCCGGCGCGGTGTGATTGAAAAGGGGCCTTGCACAGGCCCCTGATTATTTTTGTAGGACAAACCCTTAAGGCACTTCAGAAAACACCCGACAGGCCGATGGTTAGGCTGCATACCGTTTTCCATCCCTGTCCATCGGTGCTTTCCCATGTTCAATAAACGCTTGAAGCAGGAGCTGCAGGCTCTTCGCGAAGAACTCTCCAGCCTTCAGCAAGTGAAGGAAAGCCTGGAAAGCGAGATGCTGGTGCTGACGCTCGACCCGGATTGGCGGGTGCAATCGGTCAACCAGAACTTCCTCGGCGAGATGCACTACAAGAGCAGCGACCTGATCGGTCGGCATATCGAGGAAATCGTTCCCGATCACGTCAAGGCCGATGACTTCCATCACCGTTTCAAGGCAGCACTGACCCGCGGCGAGCACTTTGCCGGTGCCGTGCGCCTGTTGCGCGGAACGGGAGAAGAAGCCTGGCTGCGCTCGATCGTGCAGCCGATACGCTCATCCGACGGCCGGATCCGGCATTTCTCGATCTTCTCCAGCGACCTGACCCGCACCATCGAAGCCTCGCGCGAACATGAAAACCTGATCGGCGCGCTGGTGCGTTCGACGGCGGTGATCGAGTTCGACCTCAATGGCAACGTGCTTTCGGCCAACGACCGTTTCCTCTCCGGCATGGGTTACAGCCTGGCGCAGATCAAGGGCAAACATCACCGCATGTTCTGCCGGGCGGAAGACGCCAACAGTGCCGAGTACCAGAGTTTCTGGCGCCGCCTGAACGCTGGCGAGTTTGTGGCTGACCGTTTCCAGCGTGTCGACAGCCATGGTCGTACTGTCTGGCTGGAGGCAACTTACAACCCTGTGGCCGATGCCAACAACAAGCTCTACAAAGTGGTGAAGTTCGCCACGGTGATTACCGATCAGGTCAATCAGGAACAGGCCGTCTCGCAAGCGGCGAACATCGCCTACAGCACCTCGCAGCAGACCGACCAGAGCGCCCAGCGCGGAAACGCCGTGGTGACCCAGGCGGTGGATGTGATGCGTGACTTGGCCAAGCACATGCAGACTGCTGGCGATGGCATCGAAGCCTTGAACGAACAGTCGCTGGTCATCGGCACCATCGTCAAAACCATCAGCGGTATTGCCGAACAGACTAACCTGCTGGCGCTGAACGCCGCCATCGAAGCGGCCCGTGCCGGCGAGCAGGGGCGCGGGTTTGCCGTGGTGGCCGACGAAGTCCGGCAACTGGCCTCGCGCACCAGCCAGGCCACCGATGAGATCGTGCTGGTGGTGCGACAGAATCAGGACATGGCGCGCAATGCAGTGGCCCTGATGACCGATGGCAAGCTCCAGGCGGAACAGGGCCTGGCACTGGCGGCGGAAGCGGGCACTGTGATCGTCGAGATCCAGGACGGTGCACAGAAAGTGGTCAATGCGGTGGGGCAGTTTGCCAATCAACTGGCGAGCTGATTCGTAAAGGATCGCAGCCTGCGGCAGCTCCTGCAGGATGCTCCGCAGGCTGCGATCTTTTCATTTGGGATGTCGCTACAATCGGCTCATTTCTCCAGGAGCAGACATCCATGAGCGTCTCCCACCGCCGCCCGGTTCCCTTGTCCAAGGCCTATCGTTTGCTCAACCACGGGCCGACCGTGCTAGTCAGCGCGGCCCATGGCGGCGAACGCAACATCATGGCCGCGGCCTGGGCCATGCCGCTGGATTTCGAACCGCCGAAAATCGCCGTGGTACTGGATAAATCCACCTGGACCCGGCAACTGCTGGAAGCCTCCGGCACCTTCGTCCTCAACGTTCCCTGCGCCGCACAGGCCGATATCGCGCAAACCGTCGGCTCGACCTCTGGCCTTGAACTGACCCGAGAACACGGGCGCGACAAATTCCAGATCTACGACTTACCCACCTTCGACGCCGAGAAGATCGACGCGCCGATGCTCGAGGGCTGCGTCGCCTGGCTCGAATGCAAGTTGCTGCCCGAGCCCGGCAATCATCAGCAATACGACCTGTTCGTCGCCGAAGTGATCGCCGCCCAGGCCGATGAGCGCGTGTTCAGTGACGGGCGCTGGCACTTCGAGGGCCATGACGCGCTGCGTACCTTGCATCACGTCGCCGGCGGACACTTTTTGACCATTGGCGCGCCGGTGGACGGCAAAGCGTTGCAGCCCTAAACACACTCACATCGAGGCCAGGCAATGAGTAAATTGCGTGTAGGAATCATCTTTGGCGGCCGCTCGGCCGAGCATGAAGTGTCGCTGCAATCGGCGAAGAACATCGTCGATGCCCTGGATCGTTCGCGTTTCGAGCCGGTCCTGATCGGCATCGACAAACAAGGGCACTGGCATCTCAACGATCCTTCGAATTTCCTGCTGAACCAGGAAAATCCGGCCCTGATTGCCTTGAATCAATCCAATCGTGAATTGGCGGTCGTCCCCGGCAAGCCCCATCAGCAATTGGTGGAAACCGCCAGCCAGGAGTTGCTGGGGCACGTCGATGTGATCTTCCCGATCGTCCACGGCACCCTGGGCGAAGACGGTTGCCTGCAAGGCCTGCTGCGCATGGCGGATCTACCCTTTGTCGGTTCCGACGTGCTGGGTTCGGCGGTGTGCATGGACAAGGACATCAGCAAGCGCCTGCTGCGCGATGCGGGGCTGGCGGTTACGCCGTTCGTGACCCTGACTCGGCGGACCGCAGGGCGCACGAATTTTGCCGAGGTGGTCGCCAAGTTGGGCCTGCCCCTGTTCGTCAAACCGGCAAACCAGGGCTCATCCGTGGGCGTGAGCAAGGCCGCCGACGAAGCCGAATACAACGCGGCAATCGAGCTGGCGCTGGGGTTCGATGAAAAGGTGCTGGTCGAGTCCGCCGTCAGTGGCCGTGAAATCGAATGCGCGGTGCTGGGTAACGAAAGCGCCATCGCCAGCGGTTGCGGCGAGATCGTGGTGCACAGCGGCTTTTACTCCTACGACAGCAAATACATCGACGACAAGGCCGCCGAAGTGGTGGTCCCGGCCAACATCAGCACGCAAGCCAGCGAGCGCATCCGCGCGATGGCGGTCGAGGCGTTCGAGGTGCTGGGCTGTTCCGGCCTGGCGCGGGTCGATGTATTCCTCACCGAGAGCGGCGAGGTGCTGATCAACGAAATCAATTCCCTCCCAGGATTCACCCGCATCAGCATGTACCCGAAACTGTGGCAGGCCGCGGGCATGACCTATAGCGAGCTGGTCACGCGGTTGATCGAGTTGGCGCTGGAGAAGCACCAGGCTCGGCGGGCGTTGAAAATCAGTCGGTGACCTGATTTCAGATCGCAACAAAAAGGGCCTACCTCCCGGTAAGCCCTTTCCCACACTCACGTAAGACTCAATCCCCCAACGCTTCCCCCTCACGCCGAGGGTCGGCGCCTCCTGTCAGTGAGGCCTTGCCCTGTGCGTCCTTGACCCGAACGATCGCCTGGGTGCCGCTGGTCATGTCTATTTCGCTGACGTTGTGGCCTTTGTCCTTCAGTGCATGGATCAGCGCGGGGCTGAATTGACCTTCCTCGAGTTCGGTCGGGCCGTTGCGGCTGCCGAAGTTGGGCAGGTTGATGGCGGACTGTGCGTCGAGGTTCCAGTCGAGCAGGCCGATGGTGGTCTTGGCGACGTATTCGATGATTTGCGAGCCGCCGGGGGAGCCGACGCTGGCGACGAATTCGCCGCTCTGGCGGTCGAAGATCAGCGTCGGGGCCATGGACGAGCGCGGGCGTTTGCCAGGTTCGACGCGGTTGGCGACTTTCTTTCCGTACTCTTCGGGGATGAACGAAAAGTCGGTCATTTCGTTGTTGAGCAGGAAGCCCTGAACCATCAGGTGCGAGCCGAAGGCGGATTCGATGGTGGTGGTCATGGAGACCGCGCCACCCTGATCATCCACCGCCACCACTTGCGAGGTGGAGATTCGCAGTGGCGAACGATCCGTCGCGAACGCCACCTTGATGCCCGGCGGCGTTCCGGGTTTGGCCGTGCCCATGCTGCGATTGCTGATCAGTTCGGCGCGGCTGGCCAGATAGGCGGGGTCCACCAGACCTTTGACGGGCACCGGCACAAAGTCGGTATCGGCCACGTACTGGGCGCGGTCGGCGTAGGCCAGGCGCTCGGCTTCGGAGATCAGGTGCACCGCCTCTGGTGATGGCTCGATGCCCGCTGGTGCGCTGGTCTTGACCGGCTTCAGCGGCGCCAGGGCAAGGCGCTTGTCCTGCCCCTCAAGGGCTTGCAGCGTGCCGAGAATCTGAGCCACGGCAATCCCGCCGGATGACGGCGGCGGCATGCCGCAGACCTGCCAGCGCTTGTAGTCGGTGCACAGTGGCGCGCGTTCCTTGGCGCTGTAGCCCTTGAGGTCATTCAGCGACAGGCTGCCCGGGTTGGCGTGACCCTGGACCTTGGCCACGATCTCCTCGGCGATGGGGCCTTTGTAGAGGGCGTCTGCGCCTTCGCTGGCGATGCGCCGGAAGACATTGGCCAGTGCCGGGTTCTTCAGGCGCGTACCGACGGCTTTCGGGCTGCCGTCGGCATTCAGGAAGTACGCCGCCATGTCGGGCGAGGTGCGCAGCTTCGAATCCGAGGCGATCAGCAGATGAAGGCGGGGCGAGATGGCAAAACCTTGATCGGCAAGTTCGATGGCCGGTTCGAACAATTGCGCCCACGGCAGGCGACCGTGTTTTCGATGGGCCAGCTCAAGGGCCCGCAGCACCCCGGGCGTTCCCACTGAACGACCACCGATCTGCGCCTCGGGAAATGCCATCGGTTGTCCGTTGGCCTGCAGGAAAAGTTTCTCCGTGGCGCCAGCCGGTGCCGTTTCCCGGCCATCGTAGGTGCGCACGGATTTGCCGTCCCACAGCATGATCAACGCGCCACCGCCAATGCCTGAAGATTGCGGTTCGACCAGGGTCAGCACCGCCTGCATCGCAATCGCCGCATCGATCGCCGAACCGCCACGACGCAGCATCTCTCGCCCGGCTTCGGCGGCCAGCGGGTTCGCGGCAGCGGCCATGTGCCGGGAAGCGTGACGGGTTTGCAGGTCGGTGCGGAAACCGGAAGCGTTTTCCGGGGCCTGGGGCAGGGTCGAAACCGAGGGTGAGGAGGGCGGTGCGTTGCAGGCGGCCAGCGTTAACGCAGCGACCAGCAGCGACAGCGCTGGCAGACGAAAGTGGAGGGCTGAAAACATGCGCGGAGGCCTCTGTCCTTGGGAAAGGTTCAGGGACTTTATCCACCGTTGAGAAGGGGCGCAAACCGCGTCCTACAGCAACGGTGCTTTTATCCTTCATCAATGGATGGAATTTCTGTAGGGTCATTGCCGATAGCCCGCCAGAAAAATCTACAAGAGGCCGACATGCAGAGCGAATTCCCGACCCAGCCGAGCTACCGATCCCAGCGCGAACAATTCCTCGCGGCTGTCAGTGCAGCCGGAGCGACGCTGACCGAGTACCCACACCCGCTCAAGGGGCCGTTTGGCGAGGATCTGAGTACGGATGTGGCGGTGCTCGGCGATCCCGGCGCCAAACGCCTGCTGGTCGCGCTCAGCGGCACCCACGGCGTCGAAGGCTTCTATGGCTCGGGTTGTCAGATCAAATGGCTGCAAGACCTCGGCAAACGCACGTTGCCGGACGATGTCGCGGTGGTGATGATCCATGCGATCAACCCGTGGGGCATGGCGTGGCTGCGTCGGGTCAACGAAGACAACATCGACCTGAACCGCAATCACCTGAACTTCGACGGGCCGTTGCCGGACAACCGGGCCTATGACGCGCTGCACGGCATCTATGGGTGCCCGCAGCTGCAAGGTCCCGAACGTGATCAGGCCGATGCGCTGCTCAATGAGCAAATCCACCAGCACGGTTGGTCGGCGGTCATGTCGATTGTCGAGGGCGGGCAGCACGGGCATGCCGATGGCCTGTTCTACGGCGGGCTGGCGCCGAGCTGGTCGAACCGCACGCTGCACCGGATCCTGCAAGCGCACCTGAGCCATGCCGAGGTCGCGATGTGTTTCGACCTGCACACCGGCGCCGGGGAATACGGTCATCCGATGCTGCTGACCATCACCGAATCCGCTTATCCGGCGCTGGCCGATGCCCAGGCAATTTATGGCCCGTGGCTCTACACCTTGCACACCGGTGCCGGCACGGTGAGCGAAACCGGCGTGGCGGCGACCGCAACCGGCTATACCTCGCAGGCGCTGATCAATGCTTTGCCGCAGGTGCGGTTGATGCCGTTCGTCATCGAGTGCGGGACTTATCCCGGGCCGGACGTGCATCGCCATCTCCGCGATGATCACTGGCTGCACCTGCATGGCAATCCGAGCGATGCGACGGGGCGCGACATCAAGCTCAACCTGCTGGAGCAATTCTTTCCCGCCGACAGCGACTGGCAGGCGATGGTCTGGCTTCGAACTTGGCAGATCTGGGAGAAGGCGCTGTCGGCGCTGCCGACGATTCGCACCTGAGACGAAGCGCCATGCAAAGCGGTCCTGCCGCTCTGCATGGCAGCTGACTTTTCTTGGGGCATAAAAAAACGGCTTACCTTGCGGTAAGCCGTTTTTAGTACTTGGTGGCTACACAGGGACTTGAACCCCGGACCCCAGCATTATGAATGCTATGCTCTAACCAACTGAGCTATGTAGCCAAGTGGCGCGCATTATTCACCGGTAATGCAGATGCGTCAAGCGTAATTCCAAAATATTTTTCTACATTTTCAACCGCTTATCCTCCCGAGCCGGAAAAACGGCCCGGGGGAGGTCATCATTTGAGCTGGAACCTGCCGGTATTCGCGCTCAGGGCCTTGCTGCCGTGGCTCAAGGTGTCGGCTGCAAGGTTCACCGCCCGCGCACCTTCCAGCAGGCGAACCGCCGCCTGGTCGACTTGCTGGATGTTGCCGCTGACCTCGTCGGCCGTGCTCGCTTGTTCATCGACGGCCGTGGCGATCTGCGCCAGGGTGTCGGTGACACCCTGCACGGCGCTGGCAATTTCTCCCAGGCGCTCACCCAGCCCGGTCACGGCCTGCGCATCGGATTGCGCTTGGCCGCAGGCGGCTTCCATCAGGCCGACCGCTTCGTTCACCGTGTTGCGCAAGCTGTCGACCGTCCCGGCGATCTGCGCGGTGGAGGACTGGGTGCGTTGCGAGAGGCTGCGCACCTCGTCGGCCACCACCGCAAAACCACGACCCTGCTCCCCGGCACGAGCGGCCTCGATGGCGGCGTTCAGTGCCAGCAGGTTGGTCTGCTCGGCGACACCGCGAATGGTGTCGACCACCATCTGAATCTGCTGCCCCTGCTCGCTGACCCGGCCAAGGGCGGCCGCGGTGTCATTCAGGCGCTGATTCAGCTGCTGGATGCTTGCGGTGGTGCGTTGGCTGTCACGGCTGCTGTCGGCGGCGATGCGCCGGGTTTGCTGGGCACTGCCGGAAGCCCGTTCGCAGCTTTCGGCGACCCCTTGGGAGGTGGCGGCCAGTTGCGTGGCGGCTGCGGCGATCTGGCTGATCTGCAACTGCTGGGCTTCGACTTCGCCCAGGGCATCGCTGGAGTGGTGATTGAGGGTTTGGACCGCGTGGCTCAATTGCGAGGTTTCGTGATCGACACCCAGCAGGCTGCTGCGCAATTGCACGACGGCGACATTCAGGGCCGTGCTGATGGCGGCCAGTTCGTCGCGACCCTGTACCGGCGCCTGCAGGCTCAGATTGCCATCGCGCAGGCCTTCGGCGAGCAGGGTGATGCCGCTGGCGCTGCGGCGAATCGATGCCTGCAGACAGATGAACAGGTACAAGGCTGCAAGCAGCAGGATGCCGAACACGCTCGCCACCACGATGAACTGGCGAATCGCCGAACCATGGTAGTAATCCAGGCGTTGATCCAGTGACACCAGCGATTGCTGGCGCAAAGTCGCGAGGTCGGCGAGCAGGGCGTCCATGCTGCGCTCGAAGTCTTCCGGCTTGAGGTTGATGCTGCCGCCGAAAACGCCGTCATCGAGGACTTTCAGGCCGCCGTCCAGACGCTTGAGGCTGTCCTGGTACTGCCCGGCCCAGGTTTGCAGGGCGCTGGGCAGCCGCGCTTCCAGCAGGCTCGCGGTTTTCACCAATTGCTCGCGGGCATCACCGATACGGCTGCGCAAGTCGCGAAGTTGCAGGCGGCTCTGCAGGGTGAACTGCCCGGACACCACTGATGCCTGGCCAACCGCCGCCAGACGACCAACCCGTTCGATCAAATCCGGGGCGTGCTGAGTGGAGATCTGCGTCAGCAAATAGGTTTCCAGCCATGGCGCCAATGTCAGGCGATTGTCCATGGCGATCTGTTCGCGCAAGGCTTGCAGGGCGCTCAAGGCGCTGGTGAAGCGATCGTAGCCGTCCGGCCACCAGCCGACACTGCCCAGGCTTTTCGAGTCCAGGCCTTCGAGGGCTTTTTGCAGCGCCTGAAAGCGAGCCAGGGTTTCGCCCTCGGCGCCTTCCTTTTGCAGGGTGTTGCTCAAGTCCGAAGTGGCCTGGGCGACGGCGGGTTGAGCCGCATCGAACGAGGCCATGGCGGCGAGGGTGGCAGGCGTCGGTTGACGGTTGGTTTCAGTGGCGCGCCAACGGGCTGCGCGATCGCGTTGTGCCGCCAGCAGGTTATCCAGTGCATCGAGGGCCAACAGTTGGCGAACCCCGGCACGTTCGCCGGAGATCAGGTTCAGTTTGTCGCGATAGTCCTGGCCGATCATCCACAAGCTGCCGGCCAGCGGCAGGATGAACAACAGAAACAACAGCTGGAATTTGCGTGCGAAGCCAAAACGCCCCAGCAGTCCGATCCCCGGTGATAAAAAAGCCTGCATGCCCCACGACTCCCCTGGACACCACGCACCATTGGTGTGCGTCGAGGTGCGTACGTCCCCGACCCGTGTCCGCAAAAAGGCCTCGAAAATTCACCCTCGTCAGCTCTGTAGGCCGACTCTGTGGCGAAACTTCCCATTCTCGGCCCCCTTTGTAAGGAGGCCGCGTTGAAGCGGATAAGCAAGGCAAGATTCAGACCATGGCGATGAGCTATCAGCGTTGCGCCGATGAAGTCGATGTGTTGGTCGAACACACACTTGTGGCGAGGGGCGGTGCGACGTTTCGACAAGTCCCCTCGCCACAATGTACTCATCGCCAGTTCAACCTTTTAAGTGACTGGCATTAGGGCAAGCCTCGCTCCTACAGTGATTTGCGGGAACAAAAAAGCCGCGCATGAGCGCGGCTTTTTCTTGAGCTTCAGTCTTACACGTTGAAGCGGAAGTGCATCACGTCGCCGTCTTTAACGATGTAGTCCTTGCCTTCCAGGCGCCACTTACCGGCTTCCTTGGCACCAGGCTCACCCTTGAACTGGATGAAGTCGTTGTAGGCGATCACTTCGGCGCGGATGAAGCCTTTTTCGAAGTCGGTGTGGATCACGCCGGCGGCTTGTGGTGCGGTGGCACCGACGCGGACGGTCCAGGCGCGGACTTCTTCGACACCGGCGGTGAAGTAGGTCTGCAGGTGCAGCATTTCGTAGCCGGCGCGGATCACGCGGTTCAGGCCAGGTTCTTCCAGGCCCAGGGCTTCGAGGAACATGTCTTTCTCTTCGCCATCATCCAGTTCGGCGATTTCTGCTTCGATCTTGTTGCAGACCGGAACGACCACGGCGCCTTCTTCGGCGGCGATGGCCATGACCACGTCCAGGTGCGGGTTGTTCTCGAAGCCGTCTTCAGCCACGTTGGCGATGTACATCACAGGCTTGGTGGTCAGCAGGTGGAAGCCCTTGATGATCGCCTTTTCTTCGGCGCTCATGTTCTTCATCAGGCTGCGTGCCGGCTTGCCTTCGGTGAAGTGCGGGATCAGTTGCTCGAGCAGGGCTTTCTGCGCGACGGCATCCTTGTCACCGCCCTTGGCGTTGCGCGCGACTTTCTGCAGTTGCTTCTCGCAGCTCTCGAGGTCGGCGAAGATCAGTTCCAGGTCGATGATCTCGATGTCGCGTTTCGGGTCGACGCTGTTGGAGACGTGAATCACGTTCTCGTCTTCGAAGCAGCGGACCACGTGGGCGATGGCATCGGTTTCGCGGATGTTGGCCAGGAACTTGTTGCCCAGGCCTTCACCTTTCGACGCGCCGGCTACCAGGCCTGCGATGTCGACGAATTCCATGGTGGTCGGCAGGATGCGCTTTGGATTGACGATGGCTGCCAGGGCATCCAGACGCGAATCCGGCATCGGCACGATACCGCTGTTGGGCTCGATGGTGCAGAAGGGGAAGTTCTCGGCCGCGATACCGGATTTGGTCAGGGCGTTGAACAGGGTGGACTTGCCGACGTTAGGCAGGCCGACGATGCCGCAATTGAATCCCATGGTGTTTCCCCTCGGAGTAGAGTCAGGCCTTCTGGCTGTGCAGGTTTTTCATCGCACGGTTCCATTCACCGGCGAGGATATCCGGCAGCACGCCGAGGGCAAAGTCGATGCTGGCATCGAGTTTTTCCTGTTCGGCGCGTGGCGCACGACCCAGGACGAAATTTGAAACCATGCTGGCGACGCCCGGGTGACCGATGCCAAGCCGCAGGCGATGGAACGTATTCTGATTGCCCAATTGCGCAATGATGTCGCGCAACCCGTTGTGACCGCCATGGCCGCCGCCAACCTTGAGCTTGGCGACGCCCGGAGGCAGATCGAGTTCGTCGTGTGCCACCAGGATTTCTTCGGGCTTGATGCGGAAGAAACCGGCGAGTGCCGCCACGGCCTGGCCGCTGCGGTTCATGTAGGTGGTGGGAATCAGTAGACGAACATCCTGACCCTGATGCGAATAGCGCCCGGTCAGGCCGAAATATTTGCGATCGGCCACAAGATTCACACCTTGTGCGTTCGCGATGCGCTCAACAAAAAGGGCCCCTGCGTTATGCCGGGTCTGTTCGTATTCGGCGCCTGGATTTCCCAGGCCAACGATCAGTTTGATGGCAGTCACGATAGGGGCCCTTCCTTGAAGTGGTGGATAACATCGCCGCAAAAGGTGCGAGCGGCGAAAGTGGACGAAAAATGCTCATTTACCATGAATGTAAACTCCGCGTTCCCGCCCGCTTTCTCGCTACGTTCCAGTCCGCGATGTTTCCGTCACTCCGGCGTACAGAGTGAAATTACTCTGCAGCGCCTTCTGCAGCTTCTGGAGCAACACGTGGAGCGTGGACGTTGGCAACTGCCTTGTCATCGCCGTGTGCCAGAGCAACAAACTCAACGCCTTTAGGAGCCTTGAGGTCGGACAGGTGAATGATCGCGCCGACTTCGGCATCAGCCAGGTCAACTTCGATGAATTCAGGCAGGTCCTTGGCTTCGCAGGAAACTTCGATCTCGTTCAGAACGTGAGAAATTTCGCCGCCTTTCTTGACCGGAGCTTCTTCGTTGATGAAGTGAACCGGTACTTTTGCAGTCAGTTTCTGGCCAGCAACAACACGCACGAAGTCAGCGTGCATGATGAATTGCTTGGCTGGGTGACGCTGCATCGCTTTGACAACGACGTTTTGCTTGGTGCCGTCGACGTTCAGCTCGATAACGTGGCTGAAAGCAGCTTCGTTTTCGAACAGCTTGGTGATTTCCTTGGCCACGATGGTCAGGGATTGAGCAGGCTTGTCACCACCGTAAACAACGGCAGGGATGTTGGCGGCGTGACGCAGGCGGCGGCTCGCACCTTTCCCCAGGTCAGTACGCGCTTGAGCGTTCAGAGTAAAGTCAGTCATTTTGTATCTCCAAAATAGCCATCACCGGTTGGCGTTTGCGACCAGCGCCGGACACGGTATGGGCAAAAAAGCCCCGCCCCGACAGGAATGCCGGGGCGGGGCGCTTTTCGTCAACGGGATGTTCTGAAAGGGCAGGGCCCTTAGCGGAACATCGCGCTGATCGATTCTTCGTTGCTGATGCGGCGGACCGCTTCGGCAACAACCGGTGCGATATCCAGTTGACGGATACGCGCACAGGCTTGTGCGGCTGCGGACAGCGGAATGGTGTTGGTCACCACCAGCTCGTCCAGCACGGAATTTTCAATGTTTTCGATCGCCCGACCCGACAGCACAGGGTGCGTGCAGTAGGCGAAAACCTTGGCAGCGCCATGCTCTTTCAAGGCCTTGGCCGCGTGGCACAGGGTGCCGGCGGTATCGACCATGTCATCGACCAGGATGCAGGTACGCCCTTCGACATCACCGATGATATGCATCACTTCAGAGTGATTGGCTTTCTCACGGCGTTTGTCGATGATCCCGAGATCCACGCCCAGGGATTTGGCAACGGCACGTGCACGCACGACGCCGCCAATGTCCGGGGACACGATCATCAGGTTTTCGAAGCGCTGATCTTCGATGTCATCCACCAGAACCGGGGAGCCGTAGATGTTATCTACCGGAATATCGAAGAAGCCCTGAATCTGGTCAGCATGCAGATCAACCGTGAGAACACGGTCGATGCCGACTACGGTGAGCATGTCAGCAACGACTTTCGCGCTGATGGCCACACGTGCGGAACGCGGACGGCGATCCTGACGGGCATAACCAAAGTAAGGAATAACAGCAGTGATACGAGTAGCCGAGGAGCGGCGGAAGGCATCAGCCATCACTACCAGTTCCATCAGGTTATCGTTGGTCGGAGCGCAAGTCGGCTGAATAATGAAGACGTCTTTACCGCGAACGTTTTCATTGATCTCGGCAGTAATTTCGCCGTCGGAAAACTTGCCGACAGAGATGTCACCGAGAGGGATATGCAGCTGACGTACGACACGCCGAGCCAGATCGGGGTTAGCGTTCCCCGTAAAGACCATCATCTTGGACACGCGCAGTACCTGAAGGCTGAGGGTATACCTGGATGAGTATAGGAAAATGGCAGGGGCGGCTGGATTCGAACCAACGCATGGCAGGATCAAAACCTGCTGCCTTACCGCTTGGCGACGCCCCTGTATCTGTTGCAACGAGTACCCGGTACTCGGTTCCTTTAGAGCAGAGTTTGCAGCTTGCGATGCAACATCGAAACGTTGCTTCCTTTTGCTACAAAACCTGTAAGGGTCTCTGTAAGAAGGGCCGAGACTTTATCAGCTTCAGCTTTGCTTGGGAAGCCCCCAAACACACAACTTCCAGTCCCGGTGAGTTTTGCTTCGGTAAATTTACCTAGCAAATTCAAGGCATTACCAACCTCTGGATAACGTCTTGCTACCACCGGCAAGCAGTCATTTCGACTGTTTCCCTCAGGAACGGGGCGCACTTTAATGGGCGGCGTGTTACGTGTCAACAACGGATCGGAAAAAATTTCCGCTGTGCTTACAGAGACTTGCGGCACCAGCACGACGTACCAGGGTTCTTGCGGATCGACGGGGGTGAGTTTCTCGCCCACGCCTTCGGCAAAGGCCGCGTGGCCGCGAACGAAAACCGGAACGTCGGCCCCCAGGGTCAGGCCCAGCGCGGCCAGCCGGTCTTCATCCCAGCCCAGTTGCCAGAGATGGTTGAGCCCCAGCAGGGTGGTCGCGGCATTCGAACTGCCGCCGCCGATCCCGCCGCCCATGGGCAGGATCTTGTCGATCCAGATATCGATGCCCAGGGTGCAGCCCGATTGTTCCTGCAGTTTTTTCGCCGCCTTCACGATCAGGTTGCTGTCGTGAGGAACGCCTTCGAACTCGGTGTGCAGTTGAATCACGCCGTCTTCGCGCAAGGCGAAGGTGATTTCGTCGCCGTAATCGAGGAACTGAAACAGCGTCTGCAATTCGTGATAACCGTCTTCGCGGCGACCAAGAATGTGCAGCATCAGATTGAGCTTGGCCGGGGAGGGCAGGGTCAGGCGAGCGGTCGACATGTCATTGCCCCAGCTTGCGCGGTTGCCAGGCCTTGATCACCAGCGTGACGTCGAGGTCACTGCCGTGCAGCTTGATCCGCTCGGGCAGCCAGTAGCCGTTCTGCTCGGCGTAGGCGGTGTATTCGACCTGCCAGCCGTCCTGTTCCAGATTGGCCAGGCGACTGTCGCCGTCCAGGGTCAGGCGGCTCTTGCTGTCCGGCGCCGGCAGCCCGCGGACCCACCAGGCCAGATTGGAGACCGGCAGTTTCCAGCCCAGCTGTTCTTCGAGCAGCGCATCCGGGCTCGGCGCTTCATAGCGGCCCTGGTTCGCAACTTCCAGCGACACTTTGCCCGGCCGCCCGGTCAGGCGTGCGGCACCGCGACCCAGTGGGCCGGAAAGGCGAATGTCGTAGTAATCCTGGCGCTGCAACCAGAACAGCGTGCCGCTGCCCGAGTCTTTCGGTGCGCGAATTCCGATCTTGCCGTCGATCTGCCAGCCGTCGAGGTTGGTCAGTTGCTGTTTGTGTTCGCGCCATTGCGCGGGGTTGCCGTGCCCCTCGACCGATTCGCGGGCACCGAAACCCGCACAACCGGCGAGCAGGGCGATGAAGCTGAAAACGATGATGTGACGCAAAAACATGATCTTAAAGAGTCTCTGAACCGGTCAGGCGCTTGATGGTGCTGCGCAGGATAGGGCTGTCGGGTTGTGCCTTGAGGAACTTGTCCCAGATTTGCCGGGCTTCACGCTGTTTGCCGCTGGCCCACAGGACTTCGCCCAGGTGTGCGGCGACTTCCTGATCGGGGAAGCGTTCCAGGGCCTGACGCAGCAGGCGTTCGGCTTCGTCCAGGTTGCCCAGGCGGAAATTCACCCAGCCGAGGCTGTCGAGTACCGCCGGATCTTCCGGATTGATCTGGTGTGCCTGCTCGATCAGGGCCTTGGCTTCGGCATAACGGGTCGTACGATCGGACAGGGTATAACCGAGGGCGTTCAGTGCCATCGCATTGTCCGGGTCGCGCTTGATGATCAGGCGCAGGTCTTTCTCCATTTGCGCCAGGTCATTGCGTTTTTCCGCCTGCATCGCCCGGGTGTACAGCAGGTTCGGATCATCCGGGTATTGTTGCAGGGCCTTTTGCAGAACCTGCCAGGCCTTGTCGCCCTGCTTGTTGGCAGCCAGGGTTTCGGCTTCGATCAGATACAGCTGGATCGCGTAATCCGGTTGTTCGTCGCGCTGGGCGGCCAGTTTGCTCTGGGCTTCGGCGGTCTTGCCGTTGTTCATCAGGATATCGGCCTGACGCAGTTGGGCCGGCAGGTAGTCGTTGCCCGGTCCGACCTGGCCGTATTCGATCAGCGCGCCCTGTGGATCGTTGCGCTCTTCGGCGATCCGGCCCAGGTTCAGGTGCGCCGAATCGACGTGGCTTTCCCGGGCGATCAGGTCTTCCAGATAGCCCTTGGCTTCATCCCATGCCTTGGCTTCCAGGCAGACCAGCGCCAGGGAATAACGCAGTTCGTCGTCTTCCGGGTATTGCTGAACGAGGCTGGAGAACTCGGCCTTGGCGTCATCCATGCGGTCCTGTTCGACCAGCATGCGCGCGTAGGTCAGGCGCAGGCGCTTGTCGTCCGGGTATTTCTTGATGCTTTTTTGCAGAAGCGGCAGGGCTTCATCGCTGCGACCCAGGGTTTGCAGCAGGCGCGCGCGCAGCAGGATCGGGGCGATTTCGCCGTCTTCCGGCGGATTGTCCTCCAGCAGGGTCAACGCTGCGCGGGAGTCGCCATCCTGTTGCAGCAGCAAGGCCTTGCCGAAGATCAGCTGGCCGTTGTTCGGGTGACGTTGCAGCAGACGGTCGAAACTCTTCATCAGACCGTTGCGGGTGTCCTGGTCGGTATCCGCCGCGGACAGGGCCAAAAAGTCGAAATGGGTATCGCCCTTGCCCTGCAGGACTTTCTCCATATAGACCATCGAGTCGTCATAACGCCCGGCGCGCGCCAGTTGCACGGCAGCGGCACGTTGCGCCTCGAGGTCGTCCGGAGCGTTTTTGGCCCAGATCAGGGCGGTGTCCAGAGCGGGCTGGTCGGCGCCCAGGTATTCGGCGATGCGAAATGCCCGTTCGGAGACGCCCGGGTCCTGGGTATTGATCGCCTGGGTCACGTAATTGTCCAGGGCAATGTCGAAGCGATTGCGCTGGCCTGCCAGTTCGGCGCTCAGCAGACTGAAGATCGTGTCCTGGCTGAACGAGCTGTAAACCTTGGGTTTTTCAGGTGCCGGGGTGCTGTCTTCGACCGGCGAGGCGCTGTCGGGCGATACCGGGGCCAGGGCCTGGCAGCCGGTGAGGAAGACAAATGCGAGGAGCAACGCGGAGGATCTATTCATATAGGAAGAGGGCGACTAACCTGCGGTCGGGCCATCATGACACAAGCTTTCGGTCAAACATAACCGGCCCGCCAATTTACCGATTTCACCGCAGTGGCGTCCGCTCAAACGAGAACGGCTCGCAATCGCCGGCGATCTCTACCGGGGCGATAGATATCGGGTAGTTGTCCTGAATCTTTCGAAGTAGGACAATTGCCGGCTTCACGTCACCATCAGCGACTTTGAATGGCCTTCCTCGCACTCGGTATTAACCACAAGACTGCTTCAGTAGACGTCCGCGAGCGCGTGGCCTTTACCCCTGAGCAGCTGGTTGAGGCCCTGCAGCAGCTCTGCCGACTCACCGACAGCCGCGAAGCTGCGATCCTCTCCACCTGCAATCGCAGTGAACTCTATATAGAACAGGATCACCTGTCGGCCGAAATCGTGCTGCGCTGGCTGGCCGAATACCATCAATTGAGCTTCGAAGAGCTGCGCGAAAGCGCTTATGTGCATGAAGATGATGCGGCAGTTCGTCACATGATGCGCGTCGCCTCCGGGCTCGACTCGCTGGTGCTGGGCGAACCGCAGATTCTCGGCCAGATGAAGTCGGCCTACGCCGTGGCCCGCGAAGCCGGCACCGTCGGTCCGTTGCTCGGTCGGCTGTTTCAGGCCACGTTCAACGCGGCCAAGCAGGTGCGCACCGACACCGCCATCGGCGAAAACCCGGTTTCCGTGGCGTTTGCCGCGGTCAGCCTGGCCAAGCAGATTTTCAGCGACCTGCAGCGTAGCCAGGCCCTGTTGATCGGCGCCGGCGAGACCATCACCCTGGTCGCCCGCCATCTGCATGACTTGGGCGTAAAACGCATCGTCGTGGCCAACCGCACGCTGGAGCGTGCCAGCATCCTCGCCGAGCAGTTCGGCGCCCATGCGGTGCTGCTGTCGGACATTCCGGCAGAGCTGGTGCGCAGCGATATCGTCATCAGTTCGACCGCCAGCCAATTGCCGATCCTTGGCAAGGGCGCTGTGGAAAGTGCGCTGAAACTGCGCAAGCACAAGCCGATTTTCATGGTGGACATTGCCGTTCCCCGGGATATCGAACCTGAAGTCGGCGAGTTGGACGACGTTTACCTCTACAGCGTCGACGATCTGCACGAAGTGGTCGCCGAGAACCTCAAGAGTCGTCAGGGCGCCGCGCAGGCCGCGGAAGAAATGGTCTCGGTCGGCGCCGAGGATTTCATGGTCCGCCTGCGCGAACTGGCGGCGGTGGACGTGCTCAAGGCCTATCGTCAACAGAGCGAACGCCTGCGCGACGAAGAACTGCAAAAGGCCCAGCGCCTGCTGGCCAACGGCGGCAGTGCCGAAGAGGTGCTGGTGCAACTGGCCCGTGGCCTGACCAACAAACTGTTGCACGCCCCGAGCGTGCAGTTGAAAAAGCTCTCTGCCGAAGGGCGCCTCGATGCGCTGGCGATGGCCCAGGAACTCTTTGCCCTCAATGAGGGCTCATCGGAAAGCTTTTCGGATAAGAAATCGCAATGAAAGCGTCACTGCTTAAAAAACTGGACATTCTCCAGGACCGCTTCGAGGAATTGACCGCCTTGCTGGGCGACGGCGAGGTCATTTCCGATCAGGCCAAATTCCGCACCTATTCCAAGGAATACGCGGAAGTCGAACCGATCATCAGCGCCTATCAACAGTTGCTCAAAGTGCAGGGCGACCTCGAAAGCGCCCAGGCCCTGCTCAAGGACAGCGACCCGGACATGCGCGAAATGGCCGTGGAAGAAGTCCGCGAAGCCAAGGAACAACTGGTCGAACTGGAAGCCAGCCTGCAACGCATGTTGCTGCCCAAGGACCCGAACGACGGACGCAACGTGTTCCTCGAAATCCGCGCCGGCACCGGCGGTGACGAGGCGGCGATCTTCTCCGGCGACCTGTTCCGCATGTATTCGCGTTACGCCGAGCGTCGTGGCTGGCGCGTGGAAATCCTCTCGGAAAACGAGGGCGAACACGGCGGCTACAAGGAAGTCATCGCCCGGGTCGAGGGCGAGAACGTCTACGGCAAACTGAAATTCGAATCCGGCGCCCACCGCGTGCAGCGCGTTCCGGCGACCGAGTCCCAGGGGCGGATCCACACCTCGGCCTGCACCGTGGCCGTGTTGCCCGAGCCTGACGAGCAGGAAGCCATCGAGATCAACCCGGCGGACCTGCGCATCGATACCTACCGTTCCTCCGGTGCGGGTGGTCAGCACGTCAACAAGACCGACTCGGCGATCCGCATCACCCACTTGCCGTCCGGCATCGTGGTCGAGTGCCAGGAAGAGCGTTCGCAGCACAAGAACCGGGCGCGGGCGATGGCCTGGCTGTCGGCCAAGCTCAACGATCAGCAGACCAGTGCCGCCGCCAACGCGATTGCCAGCGAGCGCAAGTTGCTGGTGGGTTCCGGTGACCGTTCCGAGCGCATCCGCACCTACAACTTTGCCCAGGGCCGGGTGACCGACCACCGGGTCAACCTGACGCTGTACTCCCTGGACGAAATCCTCGCCGGTGGTGTCGAGGCGGTGATCGAGCCGCTGCTGGCCGAATATCAGGCCGATCAACTGGCAGCGATAGGTGAGTAAATGACGATCATCGCCAGTCTGTTGCGCGCCGCCGATTTGCCCGATTCGCCCACTGCGCGCCTGGACGCCGAACTGTTGCTGGCGGCGGCGCTGGGCAAGTCCCGCAGCTTTCTGCACACGTGGCCCGAGCGCATCGTGCCCAGTGAAGCAGCGCTGACATTCTCCAATTATCTGCAACGCCGTCGTGGCGGTGAGCCGGTGGCTTATATTCTTGGTCAGCAGGGCTTCTGGAAGCTCGACCTGGAAGTGGCGCCGCACACCCTGATCCCGCGTCCGGACACCGAGTTGCTGGTGGAAGCCGCCCTCGAACTGTTGCCCGCCACACCGGCCAAGGTCCTGGATCTGGGCACCGGCAGCGGCGCCATCGCACTGGCGTTGGCCAGCGAACGTCCGGCATGGAAAGTCACCGCCGTGGACCGCGTGCTGGAAGCCGTGGCCCTGGCCGAGCGCAATCGCCAGCGCCTGCATCTGAACAACGCCACGGTGCTCAGCAGTCACTGGTTCAGTGCGCTGCAAGGCCAGCGTTTTCAGTTGATCATCAGCAACCCGCCGTACATCGCCGCCGCCGACCCGCACCTGGTCGAGGGTGATGTGCGCTTCGAGCCGGCCAGTGCCTTGGTCGCCGGTGTCGACGGGCTCGACGATCTGCGCTTGATCGTCGCCCAGGCACCGGATCATCTGGAAGCCGGTGGCTGGTTGATGCTTGAACACGGTTACGATCAGGCCGAAGCCGTGCGCGATCTGCTGCTGACCCGCGGCTTCGAAGAAGTCCACAGCCGCACCGACCTGGGCGGCCATCAACGCATCAGTCTGGGACGCCTGCCGTGCTGAATGATCAGGAATTGCTGCGCTACAGCCGACAGATCCTGTTGGCCCACATCGACATCGACGGTCAGCTGAAGCTCAAGGACAGTCGCGTGCTGATCGTCGGCCTCGGTGGTCTCGGCGCCCCGGTGGCGCTGTACCTGGCGGCGGCAGGTGTCGGTGAACTGCATCTGGCGGACTTCGACACGGTCGACCTGACCAACCTGCAGCGCCAGATCATTCACGACACCGACAGCGTCGGCACCACCAAGGTCGATTCGGCGATCAAGCGTCTGACGGCCATCAATCCCGAAGTCCGGCTGGTGGCCCATCGCGCCGCGCTGGATGAAGACTCACTCGCGGCAGTGGTGGCCGGGGTGGATCTGGTCCTCGACTGCTCCGATAACTTTTCCACCCGCGAAGCGGTCAATGCCGCTTGCGTCGCGGCGATCAAGCCGCTGGTCAGTGGTGCGGCGATTCGCCTGGAAGGGCAGTTGTCGGTGTTCGATCCGCGCCGCGCCGAGAGCCCGTGCTACCACTGCCTGTACGGGCACGGCAGCGAGGCCGAACTGACCTGCAGCGAAGCTGGCGTGGTCGGTCCGTTGGTGGGGCTGGTGGGCAGCTTGCAGGCGCTCGAAGCACTCAAGTTGCTGGCCGGTTTCGGCGAGCCGCTGGTGGGGCGTCTGCTGTTGATCGATGCGCTGGGCTCGCGCTTTCGCGAGTTGCGGGTCAAGCGCGATCCGGGCTGCAGTGTCTGTGGGTCAACGCATGCGTGAAGCGCCGATCGGCGTTTTCGACTCCGGTGTTGGCGGGCTGTCGGTGCTGGCCGAGATCCAGCGCTTGCTGCCCAACGAATCGCTGTTGTACGTCGCCGATTGCGGCAATGTTCCTTACGGCGAAAAGTCGCCGGCATTCATCCAGCAACGTTGCAGCGTGATTGCCGATTTCTTTCAAGGGCACGGCGCAAAGGCGCTGGTGCTGGCCTGCAATACCGCCACCGTTGCCGGTGTCGCGGATTTGCGGCGCGATTACCCAGAGTGGCCCATCGTCGGCATGGAGCCGGCGGTCAAGCCGGCGGCGGCCGCGACCCGCAGCGGCGTGGTTGGCGTGCTGGCGACGACGGGCACTCTGCAGAGCGCCAAGTTCGCCGCATTGCTCGACCGCTTCGCCAGCGATGTGCGCGTGATCACTCAGCCTTGCCCCGGGCTGGTGGAGCTTATCGAAAGTGGCGATCTGCACAGCGCGGCCCTGCGCCAGTTGCTGGAAAGCTACGTTCGGCCGCTGCTCACCGCTGGCGCCGACACCATCATTCTCGGCTGCACCCATTACCCCTTTCTCAAGCCGCTGCTCAAGCAGATGATCCCCGATGACATCAGTCTGATCGACACCGGCGCCGCCGTCGCGCGGCAGCTTCAACGCCTGCTCGCCGAGCGCGAATTGCTCGCCGAAGGACCTGCGCGAACCGCGCAGTTCTGGAGCAGCGCCGACCCTGCGCATTTCACAAATATATTGCCGATCCTGTGGCATAACCGCGGTGTTGTGCAAAGCTTTGAAAGGTAGTTAGGGGGAAACAGCAATTGGGGTGAACTTCTGATAAACCGTCGACTTCTATAGCTGTGAGCGTCAAGCAACAATAAAACCAAACGAAATCGTTCGGAAAAGGATGTTTCTATGAAGCGACTATTCTGTTTGGCCGCGATTGCGGCCGCGTTGATGGGGCAAAGTTTTACGGCACAGGCGGCGGGGGTGGAGTTCGGGGTCGGTCAGACCAGTGATTCGACCATGACTTATCGTCTGGGTATGCAATTCGATTGGGACAAGAGTTGGTGGCAGACCGACGTCGGTCGACTCACCGGTTACTGGAGCGGTGCCTATACCTACTGGGAAGGTGACGAGTCCTCCAGCAACCACAGCCTGTCTTTCTCGCCTGTGTTCGTTTACGAGTTTTCCGGCCAGAACGTCAAACCCTATGTGGAACTTGGGGTAGGCGTGGCGTTGTTCGCCAACACGGAAGTGGAAGGCAACGAACTGGGCGGTGCCTTTCAGTTCGAAGACCGCTTTGGTGTCGGCCTGCGCTTTGCCGGCGGACATGAAGTCGGCATTCGCGCGACGCACTATTCCAATGCCGGGATCAGCAGCCCGAACGATGGGGTAGAGAGTTACGCGTTGCATTACACGATGCCGCTGTAACGCCTGTACCCCCTGTAGGAGCCGAGCTTGCTCGCGATGGTCGTCAACGATAACGCTGGGAATCTGACACCCGGCGGCGTTCTCCAGACCATCGCGAGCTTGGCTCCTACAGAGGGCAAGGGGGCTGGGAGTCTCAGCGATACGCCGTCGCAATCCCCTCACGCTCATCCAGGCATTCCGGCGCACCCATCTCGAACTCCCGGCAAATCAGCGGGCGTTTTTCGTAGATGGTGCACATCATCGTGTCGCGATCCAGCGCGGCACACCAGCCGTCATCCAGACGCAGCATGACTTCCCCACCCCATTCATCGGTGTCGATGTAACGCTCGGGCACGCCGGTGTCGGTGATCAGCATCACTTCCAGCTGGCAGCAGCAGGCTGCACAGCTCGAGCAGGTCACGGCCGATTCGGCGATTTGCAGGTGGGGAATGGTTTTCATGGCGCGCAGTGTAAGGCAGGACAGCGACTGCGTGTGAAAGCCCTGACGGACGCTGCGCCGCCTCCGTCAGGGCCGGGTGATTACGGCAAATCCAGGATTGGCGGACTGCTGCGCACCATGCTCCTGCCGATGGTCAATTGCGTCTTGCCCGGCAGTTTCGCCATCGGCCACAGCTCTGCGACGGTCATGCCCGGAAAGTGAATCTCCAGCGGGCGGCTTTTGAGTTTTTCGAAGATGTAGCGTGCCGCTTTAGCGGCTGGCCAGAGGAAGGGCGTCGACGGATCTTTTTTGCCGACTGGCGAAGAGTCGAGGGCGCCGGGGCTGATCACGGTGACTTCGACGCCTTCCGATGCAACGTCCAGGCGCATGGATTCGAACAGGGAACGCAAGCCGGCCCTGGCATTGCCATAGGCTTCCGAACGCGGCAGTGGCAGGTAGGTCACCGGGCTGGCCAGGCCCACCAGGTGCGGCGCGGTGCCGGCACGCAGCAGCGGCAGTGCTGCTTCGACGCAATAGCTGCTGGCAAGCAGGTTGGTGCGCACGATGTGTTCGACGATCGAGGCATCGAACTGTTTGGCATCCACGTATTCACAGGTGCCGGCATTGAGAATCAGCGTGTCGAGAGAACCCCAGATCTCGGCAATCTGCTCGCCTGTCTCGCGCACGGTCTGGCTGTTGGTCATATCGCCTTTGAGCACCAGCACTTGCCCCGGATAGCGTTGCGAGAGGACTTTCAATGGCGCCAGCGAGCGTGAACTGACGGCCAGGTGGGCACCGCTTTTCAATATCTCCTCGGCCAGCGAGGCACCCAGGCCGTTGCCTGCTCCCGTCAGCCAGTATCGTCGTGGAGGCGTAATACTCATCCCGTGCTCCTTCTTGACCGAGGGGTTCCCCGATCCCAAATCGATAAAAGATCAAAAAACAGTGGCTCGGCATTCAAACGATGCCGAGGGCCAGGAAAATCGTGGCTATTGATGATCGCCTCCAGCGCCTTGACGCGGGGGCAGGTTCTTGAAGGCGGCCAGGGCCCGTGCGCGGGAGGCATGCAGGTCGACGATCGGCGAGGGGTAGCCCGCGACCCCGAACAGTCCGTTGACGTCCGGGTTGTGCACTTCTTTTTTGTCGAGATCTGCGAGTTCCGGTAGCCAGTGTTTGATGAACAGGCCTTGGGCGTCGAATTTTTCCGACTGGCTCAGCGGGTTGAAAATGCGGAAGTAGGGCGCCGAATCGGTGCCGGTCGATGAACTCCACTGCCAGCCGCCGTTGTTCGCGGCCAGGTCGCCATCGATCAGGTGACGCATGAAAAAGCGCTCGCCTTCTCGCCAGTCGATCAGCAGGTTTTTGGTCAGGAACATGGCCACGATCATGCGCAGCCGATTGTGCATCCAGCCGGTTTCCAGCAATTGGCGCATGGCCGCGTCAATGATCGGCAAGCCGGTACGGGCTTCCTGCCAGGCGGCAAGGTCGTCGGGCGCGTCGCGCCAGACCAGGGCTTCGGTTTCCGGGCGGAAGGCACGGTGGCGGGAGACCCTGGGGTAGCCCACCAGAATGTGTTTATAGAACTCGCGCCAGAGCAATTCATTGATCCAGGTCGATACGCCGGCTTTGCCGCTGTCGAATTCCCCTTGATTGGATTGCAGCGCGGCATGCAGGCACTGTCGCGGGGAAATCACCCCGGCGGCGAGATAGGTCGACAGTTGGCTGGTGCCGGGTTTCGCCGGAAAGTCCCGCTCGTCCAGGTAGTGTTCGATCTGAGCATCGGTGAAGCTGTCCAACCGACGTTTCGCCTCAGCTTCGCCAGCCGGCCACAACTCGCGCAGTTGATCGCCGGGAGAGGCAAAACCCCTGATGTGGTCGGGAATTTCGTCGCTGGCGAGCTTCAATGGCTTTTGCGCCTTGGGCGCCTTCACCGGATGCGGTAACGATTGGTGCAGGCGTTCGTAGCAGACCTTGCGGAACTGGCTGAACACTTGGAAGTAGGTGCCGGTCTTGGTCAGCACGCTGCCGGGCTGGAACAGCAACTGGTCGAGGTAGCTGTGCACGGCGATGCCTTCGTCTTGCAGCTTCTCGCTCACCGCCGCATCGCGCCGGCTTTCATGGACACCGTATTCCTCGTTGAAATGCACGGCGTCGATCTTCAGTTCCCGGCACAGCTCGAGCAGTACCTTCGGCGCCTGATCCCAGTGCGAAGCCGTGCGGATCAACAGCGGGATGTTCAGCTTGCCCAGCGCCGAACTCAGCTGTTGCAGATTACGCAGCCAGAAGTCCACTTTGCAGGCTGCATCGTCGTGCGCCTTCCATTGCCCGGGACTCAGCAGATACACCGCCACGCAAGGCCCGGCCGCGGCGGCGGCCGAGAGGGCGGTGTTGTCGTTTACGCGCAAGTCGCAGCGCAGCCAGATCAATTGCATGTACACGCCCGCATTAAATGAGCCCACGCTGAATCAGTGCCTGGTGAGCCAACAATGGGTCTTCAGCCAGGTACAGCTCGGCAGTTTCGCAAACTCTTTCGGACAACTCGGCGTGGTGAATGCACACCGTTGGTCCGGCGATCATTTTTGGGCAGCTGACGCCAGTCAAAAGTTTCCTCAGCTGCGAAAGGTTCATGGCTTTGCTGGAATACAGCAGTAAGCCCCGGGGTTGCAGGTGATCCACCGCCAGCGCCAGTTCGCCGGCAGGCAGCGGCCAGTCGAACACTTCCACCGGGCAATCGGCACTGCTGATCAGCCACGCGGTGAGCCACAGATGCGGTTCCAGCGGCAGGTCGGATTGATTGATCAACAGCAGGGGCGAAGTGTGTAACTGGCGGTTGTTATGGTAGATGCGCGCGCCGAATTTGCTACGTAGCCAGGAATAAAAAAATACCCGCTCCATCTGTGCACCAAACTGGCCCTGCCAGCGCTGCTCCAGGTCCGCCAGCAAGGGCATCAGCAGCTGTTCGCACAAGGTCCTCGGCGGGTACAGCGCCATGGCCTGATTGATGGTGTCGTCCAGGCTGCGCTCGGCCAGTCGCGTCACCGCTTGCAGCAGTGTCTGGCGCAGCCGTTGCCAATCGTTTTCCACCGGCTCGCTGATCGCCTGCGGGGCGTCGAGCAACTGCTTGACCTGGCTGACGGCGACGCCACGGTTGAGCCAGATGAGGATGTTGTGGATGCGTTGTACATGTTCGGCCGAGAACAACCGATGCCCCTTGGGCGTGCGCTGCGGCACGATCAGGCCATAACGCCGTTCCCAGGCGCGCAGGGTGATGGCGTTGACGCCGGTCTGGCGGGCCACTTCCCTGATGGGTAGCCAGCCTTCGTCGAGGGCTTTCTTGAAGTCGGTGCCGAGATCTTCGCTGGCGCTGCTGTCAGGACGGTCTTTCATTAAATGGCGTTTCGCAAACTGAGGTTTTCCGGATGCGGTTGCAGGTAGACCTGCTGCGCAATGTAAGGATCCGGGTGTTGGCGAAAGTGATGCTTGAGCAGGGTCAGCGGCACCACCAGCGGCACGATGCCGTGGCGATATTGGCCGATCACGTGCTGCACTTCCTGTTTGTCCTCGGCGCTTATCGCCTCTCTGAGATAACCGCTTATGTGTTGCAGGACATTGGTGTGGGTGCCACGGGTGGCGCAGCGTTTCAGGGCGGTCATCAGCTCGCTGAAATAACGCGGGCCCAAAGTCTGCGGATCGGCGTCGCCCATGCTGCCCAGCAGCTTGCCCAGGGCTTTGTATTGCTCAGGGTTGTGCGCCATCAGCTGGTACTTGTAGCGCGCATGAAAATCCGTGAGGCCGCGACGGCTCAGGCCTTCCTGCAGCAGTTGCTGCCAGGCGTGGTAGGCGAAAACCCGGGTGAGAAAGTTTTCCCGCAGGACCGGATCGTTCAGTCGACCGTCTTCTTCCACCGGCAAGTCAGGGTGCCGCGCGCAAAAGGCCTGGGCGTAGATACCCTGGCCACTGCCGTGCGGGGCACCGTTGGCGTGGTAGACCTTGACCCGCTCCAGGCCACAGGACGGCGATTTCTGCATGAAGATATAGCCGCAGATGTCATCCAGCTCCATCGCCATGTGTTGGCCGTATTCGGCCAATGGTCGGGTGACGTTGAGTTCCGGGCTGACGGTGCCGATCGCCTCAGGTTGATCAGCATCGCCCACCAGCCGGATGGGTTCGCGGGGAATGCCCAGGCCGATGGCGACTTCCGGGCAGACCGGTACGAAATCGAAGTAGTCGGTGAGGGTCTGGCTGCAGAGTCGTGATGCCTTGTGTCCGCCGTTGTAGCGCACCTCGGCGCCCATCAGGCAGGCGCTGATGGCGATTTTCGGTTTGGCGGCGGGCAGGGGCATGGGCGCACCTCGGAATGAAAACCTATACAGATTGGTTTTTCTGTATAACTGAGGTTCATCATAGATTCAAAGGTGTGCAAGTCAAATTGTTTGTACAGGGTCTTGCGGTGATGCGGCTTTGTGTAGGAGCTGCCGAAGGCTGCGATCTTTTGATTTTGCTTTTTTGAAGATCAAGATCAAAAGATCGCAGCCTTCGGCAGCTCCTACCTATGGAATTCAGTGCGTCTGCAAATGCTCATGCAGCCTTCGAGCCGCTTCCTGGCCACTGAGCCAGGCACCTTCCACGCGTCCGGACAGGCACCAGTCGCCACACGCATACAGGCCCAGATCGGCGTCGGCCAGGGTGCCCCATTCGTGGTTGCTCGCCGGGCGGGCGTAGAGCCAGCGGTGGGCGAGACTGAAGGTCGGGGCGGGCATGGCGCTGTGCAGCAGCTCGGCGAAGGCGCCGTGCAATTGCTCGATCACCGCTTCCTTGGGCAGGTCGATGTGCTGGCGACTCCAGGCACTGGTGGCATGCAGCACCCAGGTGTCCAGGGTGTTGTCGCGTCCGGGTTTGCTGCGGTTACGTGCCAGCCAGTCGAGCGGGCTGTCCTGCAGGAAGCAGCCTTCCATGGGCGTATCCAACGGGGTTTCGAACGCCAGGGCGACGGCCCAGGTCGGGTCCATTTTCACCCCGGCGGCGGCACCGGCGAGCTTCGGCGCGGAGGCCAGCAGGGCGGTTGCCTGAGGGGCGGGCGTGGCCACCACGACGTGGCTGAACGGCCCGTGGGTGTAACCTTCGGCGTCCTGCAAATGCCAGTGTTCTTCACCGCGATAGACCTCGGTGATGCGACAGGCGAAATGCACTTCCAGATCGCCGAGCAGGGCGCGGGTGATTGCGCTCATGCGCGGGGTGCCTACCCAACGCGTCTGTTCGTCCGGCGACAGATCGAGCCGGCCACCGTGGTAGGTGTACAGCTGCGGCGTCCATTCGGCGACCCAGCCTTTGGCTTGCCAGCGCTGGACTTCGGTGACGAAGCGGCGGTCGCGAGCGGTGAAATATTGCGCCCCCATGTCCAGAGCGCCCGCATCGCTGCGCTTGCTCGACATGCGTCCGCCGCTGCCGCGGCTTTTATCGAACAATTGCACGACATGCCCTGTATCAGTCAGGGCCTGGGCGGCTGAGAGCCCGGCAATGCCGGTGCCGATGATTGCGATAGGTACAGTCATAAGGGCCTCGTTTACCTTTCTGTACAGACTACGCCGTGGTTAAAACCTGTACAATTTTGTTTTTTGGTACAACTTGGTGTGTTCTCGTTCTGACAGCTTGGCCTATTGTTAAACACAGACACTGCCCGATATCAAAGATCCCTTGCTTATAAAAATAGACTAGTGATCAGGGTAAAACGCCACGCGAGGAAGAAGTCATGCACATATTGCTGACCGGCGGTACTGGTTTGATAGGACGTCAGCTCTGTCGGCACTGGTCGAGCCAGGGGCATCGGTTGACTGTCTGGAGTCGCACGCCTGCAAAAGTGGCGAAAATCTGTGGTGCGCAAGTGCGTGGAATCGCGAGGCTGGAAGAGGTGGGGCAGGAGCCTGTCGATGCCATCGTCAATCTGGCGGGCGCCCCGATCGCCGATCGCCCGTGGACGCACAAGCGCAAAGCGTTGTTGTGGAGCAGCCGCATCACGCTGACCGAAACCCTGCTGGCGTGGCTCGAAAGTCGCGAGCAGAAACCACAGGTGCTGATTTGCGGTTCCGCGGTGGGCTGGTATGGCGACGGTGGCGAGCGTGAGCTGACGGAGGAATCGCCCCCGGTCATCGATGATTTCGCCAGTCAGTTGTGCATCGCCTGGGAGGAAACCGCTCAGCGCGCCGAAACCCTGGGTATTCGCGTCATACTCGTGCGCACGGGGCTGGTGCTGTCCGCCGAGGGCGGCTTTTTGTCGCGGCTGTTGCTGCCGTTCAAACTGGGGCTGGGCGGGCCGATTGGCAACGGTCGGCAGTGGATGCCGTGGATCCACATCAAGGATCAAATCGCCCTGATCGATTTTCTTCTGCATCGCAATGAAGCCCAGGGTCCCTATAATGCCTGCGCGCCGAAGCCGGTGCGCAATCGCGAGTTCGCCAAGACCTTGGGCAGCGTGTTGCACCGTCCGGCGTTCATGCCGATGCCGGCGCTTGCGTTGAAGGTCGGGTTGGGCGAATTGTCGTTGCTGCTGTTGGGTGGCCAGCGCGCCATGCCGGCTCGCCTGCTCGAGGCGGGTTTCACTTTCCAGTTCACTGATTTGCGCGCGGCCCTGGACGATCTGTCCAGCCGCCTCTGAAATAGGACGTTGCATGACCGATCACGCGTTGCTCCTGGTCAACCTGGGCTCACCGGCCTCCACCTCGGTGGCGGACGTGCGCAGCTACCTCAATCAGTTTCTGATGGACCCTTACGTGATCGACCTGCCATGGCCGGTGCGGCGGTTGCTGGTGTCGCTGATTCTGATCAAGCGACCCGAGCAATCAGCCCACGCCTATGCCTCGATCTGGTGGGCGGAGGGCTCGCCGCTGGTGGTGCTCAGCCGGCGCCTGCAGCAGGCGATGACCACGCAATGGCATCACGGCCCGGTGGAGTTGGCGATGCGTTACGGCGAGCCGTCGATTGAATCGGCACTGTTGCGTCTGGTCGCCCAGGGTCAAAAACGCATCACCCTGGCGCCGCTTTATCCACAGTTCGCCGACAGCACCACGACCACGGTGATCGAGGAAGCCAGGCGCGTGGTGCGCGAGAAGAAGCTCGATGTGCAGCTGTCGGTGCTACAGCCGTTCTACGATCAACCGGAATACCTCGACGCCCTGGTGGCCACGGCCAAACCGTATCTGGAGCAGGATTACGATCACCTGCTGCTCAGCTTCCACGGCCTGCCGGAACGCCATCTGACCAAGCTCAACCCGGGGCACCGCTTCGACGGCGACGGCGATTGCTGCGCCGGCGCACCGCCGCAAGTGGTCGCCACCTGTTATCGCGGCCAGTGCCTGCGCACCGCGCGGGAGTTTGCCAGGCGCATGGGGCTGCCGGACGGCAAGTGGTCGGTGTCGTTCCAGTCGCGCCTGGGCCGCGCCAAATGGATCGAACCCTACACCGAGGCACGCCTTGATGAGCTGGCCAAAAACGGCGTGAAGAAGGTGCTGGTGATGTGCCCGGCCTTCGTGGCCGATTGCATCGAGACGCTGGAGGAAATCGGCGATCGCGGTCTGGAGCAGTTCCGCGAGGCAGGAGGGGAGGAGTTGGTGCTGGTGCCGTGCCTCAACGATGATCCGCGCTGGGCGCATGCGTTGAGTGCGTTGTGTGAGCGAGCGCCTTTGGCGCTTTGAAAGATCGCGAGCAGGCTCGCTCCCACAGATAAGGTGTTTAACCTGTGGGAGCGAGCCTGCTCGCGATAGCTATTTCATTTACAACGGCGCTTTAAAAGCTTCGCGGGCAAGCCTTGCTCCTACAGGCCTGTAGGAGCAAGGCTTGCCCGCGAATGGTTTGTTAGAGAAGCGGTTCTTCCGCCTTCTTGTGCTTCCAGCTGTCATTGCCCGGCAGAATCAGGTTCAGCGCAATCGCCACCACCGCGCACAGCGCGATGCCTTTGAGGCCGAAATCGTCCGGACCGGTACCGGTACCGACGAGCACGCCGCCAATCCCGAACACCAGGGTCACCGAAACGATCACCAGATTGCGCGCTTCGCCCAGGTCGATCTTGTGGCGAATCAGGGTGTTCATGCCCACCGCCGCGATCGAGCCGAACAACAGGCAGAGAATCCCGCCCATCACCGGCACCGGAATGCTTTGCAGCAGCGCGCCGAACTTGCCGATGAACGCCAGGCAGATGGCGAAGATCGCCGCCCAGGTCATGATTTTCGGGTTGTAGTTCTTGGTCAGCATCACCGCGCCAGTCACTTCGGCATAGGTGGTGTTGGGCGGGCCGCCGAACAGGCCGGCGGCGGTGGTGGCGATGCCGTCACCGAGCAGGGTGCGATGCAGGCCCGGCTTCTTCAGGTAATCGCGACCGGTCACGCTGCCTACCGCAATCACGCCGCCGATGTGCTCGATGGCCGGAGCCAGGGCCACCGGAACGATGAACAGGATCGCCTGCCAGTTGAATTCCGGAGCGGTGAAGGCGGGCAGGGCGAACCAGGGCGCCGCGGCGATCTTCGCGGTGTCGACCACGCCGAAGTAGAACGACAGGGCAAACCCCACCAGTACGCCGGAAATGATCGGCACAAGGCGGAAAATGCCCTTGCCGAACACCGCCACGATCAAGGTGGTCAGCAGCGCCGGCATCGAGATCAGCATCGCGGTCTGGTAGTGAATCAGTTCGGAACCGTCCCCGGCCTTGCCCATCGCCATGTTGGCGGCAATCGGCGCCATGGCCAGGCCGATGGAAATGATCACCGGGCCAATGACCACCGGCGGCAGCAGGCGGTCGATGAAGCCGGTGCCTTTGATCTTCACGGCCAGGCCCAGGAAGGTGTAGACGAAACCGGCCGCCATCACGCCACCCATGGTCGCCGCCAGACCGAACTGGCCCTTGGCGAGGATGATCGGGGTGATGAAGGCAAAGCTCGACGCCAGGAACACCGGCACCTGACGCCCGGTGACGATCTGGAACAGAATCGTCCCCAGGCCTGCGGTAAACAGCGCCACGTTCGGGTCAAGACCGGTGATCAGCGGCATCAGTACCAGGGCGCCGAAGGCCACGAACAGCATCTGCGCGCCGGACAGCACCGTGCGCCAGAGCGGATCGTTGAACTCATCCTGCATGGTTACGCGTCCTTCTGCTTGGTGCCGAAGATCTTGTCGCCGGCATCGCCCAGGCCCGGGATGATGTAACCGTGTTCATTGAGCTTCTGGTCGATGGAGGCGGTGTAGATGGTCACGTCCGGGTGCGCTTTCTCGACCACGGCGATGCCTTCGGGCGCGGCGACCAGCACCATGGCGCGGATGTCCTTGCAGCCGGCTTTCTTCAGCAGGTCGATGGTGGCGACCATCGAACCGCCGGTGGCGAGCATCGGGTCGATGATCATGGCCAGGCGTTCGTCGATTTCCGGTACCAGTTTTTCCAGGTAGGTGTGGGCTTCGAGGGTTTCCTCGTTGCGGGCCACGCCCACGGCGCTGACCTTGGCGCCCGGAATCAGGCTGAGTACGCCGTCGAGCATGCCGATACCGGCACGCAGGATCGGCACTACAGTGATCTTCTTGCCGGCGATTTTTTCCACCGACACAGTGCCGCACCAACCTTCGATGTCGTAGGTTTCCAGCGGCAGGTCCTTGGTGGCTTCGTAGGTGAGCAGGGCGCCGACTTCCTGAGCGAGCTCACGGAAATTCTTGGTGCTGATGTCTGCGCGGCGCATGAGGCCGAGTTTGTGACGGATCAGCGGATGGCGGATCTCGAGAGTAGGCATGGGGAAAGGCTCCGGCGGCGGGCAAAAAAACCGGCCTAGATTAATCTATCCGAGGGTGTTGTCCTATAGACATTAGAGTACGTTAGTCCACAAACGCTTGATCTGGCCGTGCGGGATGCGTACCTTTGCCCGCTTTTCCAAATCCGTACCCCCCTTATTCCCCTGGAGAGCGCCATGTCCGCTGATCTCGAGCATATCCGTCAAATCATGCGAGAGGCTGACTGCCTGTACACCGAAGCTGAAGTCGAGGCGGCCATCGCCCGTGTCGGTGCACAAATCAACGACCAACTGGCGGACAGCAACCCGGTGGTGTTCTGCGTGATGAACGGCGGCCTGATCTTCTCCGGCAAACTGCTGACCCATCTGAATTTCCCGCTGGAATCGTCCTACCTGCACGCCACCCGCTATCGCAACGAAACCAGCGGCGGCGAGCTGTTCTGGAAAGCCAAGCCGGAAATCTCCTTCATCGACCGTGACGTGCTGATCATCGACGACATCCTCGACGAAGGTCACACCCTGGGCGCGATCATCGACTTCTGCAAACATGCCGGCGCGCGCAAAGTGCACACCGCCGTGCTGATCGACAAGGACCACGACCGCAAGGCTCGTCCGGACCTGAAGGCCGATTTCGTCGGTTTGCCATGCATCGACCGCTACATCTTCGGTTACGGCATGGACTACAAAGGCTACTGGCGCAACGCCAACGGGATTTTTGCCGTTAAAGGAATGTAAGCAATGACCGCACCGAGCTTTCTTGATCAAACGCTGTTCACCGAATTGGCCGAGAAAGCCGGGGCCAATCCTCGTGGGCGTCAGCACCACAACTTCCACCAGATGGAAGAGGCCTGCCATCGCATGGCGGTCGGTTTGCAACCGGACACCTATATCCCGCCTCATCGTCACCTGGGCGAAAACAAGGCTGAAACCTTGCTGGTCCTCAAGGGACGCTTGGGTCTGTTGATTTTCGACGAGACCGGCGCGGTGGTGAAAAAGCAGGTTCTGCAGGCCGGGGGCGACTGTGTCGGTGTGGATTTGCCGACGGGCGTGTTTCACGGTCTGGTGGTACTGGAGGCCGATAGCCTGATGTTCGAGTGCAAGGCCGGCCCATATCGTCCGGTGGGTGAGGGTGAACTGGCCCATTGGGCGCCGCGCGAGGGCGAGCCGGGCGTCGCCGAGTATCACGCCTGGATGCGCGCGCAGTTCGACTGACCCGCCTTTCCATCCTGTGGGAGCGAGCCTGCTCGCGATAAACGTCAACGATAACGCGGGCGTCCTGAATGCCCGCGTTGCGCGGATAATTTTCGCGAGCAGGCTCGCTCGCACAAGGGAATGTGTGTGCTAGCGCATGCTAAAGTGCCCGGCCCCGCCCCCGGAGCCTGTCATGAGCCCTTTGATTCGCTGTTGCGCCGCTCTATTGCTCACCCTCAGCCTGCCCCTGGCCGCCGCCCCGGCGCCGATGCATGCGCAATTTTTGCCTCCGGACGACCTGACCCTGCGTGACGCCGAGCCCGAGCAGCAACAATTGCTGCAAGTCACCGAGTATTCGGTGGTGGTCGGCAATCAGCGTCAGTCCAACCAGCAGCCGATTCCGGTCACTTCGCCGTTGCTGATCCGCCTCAAGGGCAAATCCCTGAACAAGGGCGCGACGATCAATCAGGTGCTGGTCAATTTCGATGGCGAGAGCAAAAGCCTGAAAAAGCCGGTCTACGACGAGCAGAGCAAGACCCTGACGCTGTATTACCCGCTGGCGCAGTACCGGGTGATCATGGACTTGTTGCGCAATGACACCGTGTATTGCCAGTTCCTCAGCTACGCCAATGGCCATATCTGGGCCGATCTGCACACCGGCAGCGTTCGTCCGCGTTGAGTGCCGGGCCCGCGCGGGGGTAAACTGCCCGCCCCGTGAAATGTCTGCGAGCTGGAGTCGGCAATGCGTAAAGATAAGAAACAAGTGATTGGTGACGAGATCGGCGATGAGCAGATCAAGTTGTTCCTCGATTTCGAACCGGTCGACGCCACTTCGCCTTCGTTGCACAAACTGATCAAGGCCTACCGTGGCCTGCGCATCGACGATTTCGAACGTTTCCTGACCTTCTTCATCGAGGCCGGCTTTGATCTCAATGGCAAGGACGAGCAGGGGAATGACTTCGTTGCCCTGATCCAGGATCAGCGCAATGCGCCTGAATACATCGAGCTGATCCAGAAAGCTCGCGGCTGACCCTATTTCCGTAGGAGCACGGCTTGCCGGCAAAGGCGTCCTTGAGATCGCCATCGCGAGCAAGCTCGGCTCCTGCAGGAAACAAGGGCACAAAAAAACGCCCCGCCCTCAATGAGGACGGGGCGTTTTTTCATGGCGCCGAATCAAGCGTAGCTTTCGGTCTCGCTGCTGGCTTCAACCAGCTCCAGGGCGACGTTGTTCTGCGTGTTGATCTTGCGATACAGCGCAGCGTCGGTTTCCAGGACTTTTTCGCGAGCCGGGAAGATTTCCGCCAGTTTGGCAGCCCATTCGCCGGAGGCTTTGCTCGGGAAGCATTTTTCGATCAGTTCCAGCATGATCGAAACGGTCACCGAGGCGCCTGGGGAAGCGCCGAGCAGTGCTGCAAGGGATCCGTCCTTGGCTGCAACCAGTTCGGTACCGAATTGCAGGATGCCGCCTTTTTTCGGGTCTTTCTTGATGATCTGTACCCGTTGGCCGGCCACTTCCAGGCGCCAGTCTTCGGCTTTCGCCTCCGGGTAGAAACGGCGCAGGGAATCCAGGCGCTGTTCCATCGATTGCATCACTTCGCTGACCAGGTACTTGGTCAGGTCCATGTTGTTTTTCGCCACCGCCAGCATCGGGCCGATGTTGCCGGCGCGAACCGACATCGGCAGGTCCATGAAGGAGCCGTGCTTGAGGAACTTGGTGGTGAAACCGGCATACGGTCCGAACAGCAGGGATTTCTTGCCGTCGACCACGCGGGTGTCCAGGTGCGGCACGGACATCGGTGGCGAACCCACGGCGGCCTGGCTGTAGACCTTGGCCTGGTGGTGCTTGACCACTTCCGGGTTGTCGCAACGCAGCCACTGGCCGCTGATCGGGAAGCCGCCGAAACCTTTGCTCTCTTCGATGCCCGAAGCCTGCAGCAGCGGCAATGCCGCGCCACCCGCGCCGAGGAACACGAACCTGGCATCGACTTCACGGCTGTTGCCGCTGTTGACGTCCTTGATGCTGACGGTCCAGCCGCCGGCCTTGTTGCGTTTCAGACCGGTCACGCGCTTGCAGTACTTGACCTGGGCATCGGGTGCGCTGGTCAGGTGCTTGAGCAACTGGTTGGTCAGGGCGCCGAAGTTGACGTCGGTACCATTGATCACGCGGGTGGCGGCGAGGACTTCGTCCTTGTCGCGTCCAGGCATCATCAGCGGCATCCATTCGGCCATGATGGCCTTGTCTTCGGTGTATTCCATGTCGTTGAAAGCGTGGTGCTTGCTCAGCACGTTGAAGCGTTCCTTGAGGAACGACACGCCTTTGTCGCCCTGAACGAAGCTCAGGTGCGGCACCGGACTGATGAAGGATTTGCACGAACCGAAGGTGCCTTTTTTGGTCAGGTAGGACCAGAACTGCTTCGACACCTCGAACTGGGTGTTGATGTGCACGGCTTTCTTGATGTCGACTTTGCCGTCGGCAGACTGCGGCGTGTAGTTCAGCTCGCACAGGCCGGCGTGACCGGTGCCGGCGTTGTTCCACGGGTTGGAACTCTCCGCGGCACCGGAATCCATCAGCTCGACGACTTCCAGCTTGATCGCGGGGTCGAGCTCTTTGAGCAGCACTGCAAGGGTGGCACTCATGATGCCGGCCCCAACCAGTACTACGTCGACTGCTTCGTTATGCGCCATTTAACGCGTCTCCAAAATCTGCAGCACCAAATTGACGGCATGGCTGCCAGGCGTTCCGGGGCGAGTCAGTGATGCCCCTCGAACTCATGGCAGGATCGCCATGTCCGAATCTTCGCAATTTTTTGCAACTTCGACGGACGCTGCCTGCCGGGTCTAATCAGAGTTCACATGAACTCATTTCGACGGGCGACTGGCAATTCGACTTATGGTCGATACATCCGTTCGTGCAACCAAATCCGTAGCGGACAGGCTTCAGGCTCCGGTATTCGTGAGGTACTCGGTCCTGTGTCGTCGGGCTGATGTAGACGCTAATGGTGCATATCCAGACGCAAAACTATTCATTTGCTCGCCACACTCTTGTGAAGTTGTGAAAACCCGTTTTTTTCACGCTCTTTTGAAGACGTGAACCTCAAAAAAGGGCTGTCCCAGCCTGGCACCGTGCCCGCGGGGTTGGCCGCCAGGGAATGCATGACGGGCAAATCGGGCAAACAGCTCAGTGACCGAGCGTAATGACAGCTCTGCAGATTCGCGAAAAGTGGAGGTTTTGCCAGAGGAACAGCAAGCGCGCCAGCTTCACTCGATCTGTGTGGGCGGCTCTCTGTGGGGCGGTGCGGGTGGCCAATACCGGGGCATTGACGGTGTTGCGAGGCCCGATCAGGAGACGTCCTTATAATCGGGGGGAGATTGTATCTAAGAAATGCAGGGAAATGGGCGTGTTGAATGACTTTTATTAGGCATCCGGTCAGGTGGTCAACAGTTGTCGTACCCGTGGGCGGTGCTGTTTCTGCTCGACACGGGCGCTGGCAGGCAGGGGTTTGTGCAGCCAATTGAGGCGTACTTCCTCGATTTCCACCCATCCGTCGCCCATGGGCTGCAGGCTGCACTGCTTGAATGCCTGGCAATGACCGTTGCGATCGAGCAGGGCGAAGCAGCGATGAAGTGGGCGTGGTGCGAACAAAGAGATCAGGTAGCGCATGGACAGATACCTTGGAGGGGGCTGTTGTGAAGGTTGTCAAAAAAGCGTGACGTGAAAGTGTACGGAGGGTGAAATCTGTGTGACAGGCTCGAAGTCTGAATATCGTGTCAGACTAATCCTTGATTGTTGCGCTGGTTCGCTGCAATCGGGCACCGCTATACTGCCGGCCTGTTTGTGCCTGATTATGGAGAGAAGAGCATGTTGCAACGCCTGTTGTTCGGTTTGATCACTGTGACCAGCCTGGCGCTGGTCGGCTGCGCCCACAGCCCGCAACAACTGAGCCCGGAACCGAAGCTGACGGCGCAACTTGCCCCGGTAGGTCATGGTCAGCCGGTGGTGGTGCGTGTGGTCGACGGTCGTCCGTCGCCAACCCTGGGCACCCGTGGCGGCCTGTACCCTGAGACCAGCGCGATCACCGTGCAGGGTCAGCAGATCCTGCCAAAACTGCAGGCTCAGGCTGAAGCCGCCGTCCGCCTGCTGGGCTTCACCCCGACCGCCAATGCGATGAACGCCCCGCAACTGACCGTGACCCTGGCCGAGCTGAAGTATCAGTCGCCCAAGGAAGGCATGTACGTGACCGAGGCAACCATCGGCGCGACCTTCCGCTCCGACGTGCAGAACGCCAATCGTCGCTACAGCGGCCGTTATGGCGCCTCCCTGGACCAGCGTTTCGGCATGGCGCCGAACCAGGAAACCAACACCAAGCTGGTCAGCGATGTGTTGAGCGATGCGCTGACTCGATTGTTCAAGGATCCGACTGTGGGTCAGATTCTCGGCGAGTAAGCGTCTGCCGGATGTACAAAAGCCCGGTGCCAGCGATGGCATCGGGCTTTTTCGTGCCTGATCACTCTCCCCCTACAGGATTGCAGGCAGCCTTTGGTTAATTGTCGGAAAGAGAGGGCAGTCAGGCAGGCTTTCGGTAGAATCCCTCGCCGCGGTCGTCGCTCGGCGTCCGTCCTGACTGTTTTGCCTGAGGCTTGTGATGTCGCTGCACTTGATGACGCTGTTTACCGCCCATCCCGCCAAATTAATCAATCTGCTGGCCTTGCTCCTCGCCTTCCCGGGTAGCTGGCTGCTGCACGCCACCCGCCGCCGCGAGCAGCGCGCGATGGCCAATCTGCAGGCTCAGCGCCAGAACAGTGCCGGCGAAGAGCCCACGCTGGATTGGGCGACCCTGCGCATGAACCGCTTTTTCTATCGCTTCGGCTTTGCCTGCATGGGATTGGCGTTGCTGGTTTCTTGGATCAGTACCCAGATCTAAAGCAAAAGATCGCAGCCTTCGGCAGCGCCTGCACGGCTTCATGCAGGAGCTGCCGAAGGCTGCGATCTTTTGATCTTGAAAAAAGCTTACAGCGGCAACCCGGCCTTGACCCGATACTGATTACGCACCGGCGTCGCATATTGCAGCACCAGGTACGGACGATGCTCCTCAGGGCAGGCATCCAGACGTTGCTGCCATTGCTCCTGAGCCTTGGCCAATTCGTCCGCCGCGAACATCTGGGCAGCTTTTGGCACCTGCAACTGCGGATCGGCGTCTTTCCACTGTGCATACGCCAGGTAATGCACGGGGAACAGGCGGTAACCGCCCAGAATCTGCTTGTCCATCTCGACCGCCAATTGCTTGGTGTCCTCGAACAGCTCGGTGATCGGCGCGGCAAAGTTCACGTGCACCCGGCCCTTGTAGCCGGTGATGCCCTTGGCAATGCTCACGTCATCCTCGCCCGGCGCCTTGGTGTAGCTGCCGGTGGTGGCGCGGATGTACAGCTCGCGGGCCTTGGCCTGGTCGCACGGGTCGTACTCATAGCTGATCGACACCGGCGTCAGGTTCAGCGAACGAATGACCTCGCCGAACGGCTCGTCCTTGCGGCTCATGTGGAACATCTTCAGGATCGCCGACTCGGTACGGTCGTCGCCGTCCTTGGCCCGGCCTTCGGCTTGGGCGATCCAGATCGACGCGCAATCGTTGCGGATCGAATGGTTGATGTACGCGGACAGCAATTGGTACGCCGCCATTTTCTCGCGACGGCCGGTGATCGAGCGGTGCACGATGAAGCTCTTGTTCAGGCGCATCAGGTCGCTGACGAAAGGCTTCTGCAGCAGGTTGTCGCCGATGGCGATACGCGGCGTCGGCAGGCCGGCGTGGTACACGGCGTAGTTGACGAAGGCCGGGTCCATGACGATATCGCGGTGGTTGGCGATGAACAGGTAGGCGCTGCCGGACTTGAACTGCTCGACACCGGTGTAGGTCACGCCATCGGTGGCGCGTTCGATGGTGTGGTCGACGTAGTGCTCGACTTTGTCCTGCAGGGTGGCCACCGACGTGACGCCGGCGAACTCACGGCGCAGACGATGAGCTATAAGAGGTTTGAGCGCCCAGCCCAAAGCGCCGGCAAAACGCGGAAAGCGGAAGTGGGTGAGGATATCTAGAAACGCCTTGTCGCCGAGCAGTCGTGCCAGCACTGCCGGGACTTCACTGTCGTCATAAGGTCGGATGGCATCGAATTCGCCCATCATGCTCTCTTGTTAGAAACGGCTAGGGTAAGTAAAGGTTCTGATCGAAAACCGGCAGGGCACGGTCTGAAAAAGTAGTCAGACACGAATAGCCCTGCAAATAGACCGGCGATTATACGCACAAGTCACTCGGGAGACCGCGATGCTGGAAAGCGCAGTTTATGAATGTCCGTATTGTGGCGAGGAAGTCGAAACCACCATCGACCTGTCCGCAGGCGATCAGACCTATATTGAAGACTGTCAGGTGTGTTGTCGGCCGATAACCTTTGTCCTGCAGGTTCACGGCGAGGAATGGCACCTGGAAGTGTTCAGCGAGAACGATTGAAGGCCTATATGCAGCGAATCTACGAACCGGAAAACCTGATGGAGGGCGAGTTGCTGCAAGGCATGCTCGCCAGCGAGGGCATCGAGGCGCATCTGGTGGGGCGCGACCTGGTCGGTGCCAGCGGCGAATTGCCGATTTTCGGGCTGCTGGGCCTGGCGGTGGAAAACGACCAGGCTGCCTACGCCCGCGAGCTGATCAGCGCGTACAATGCCGCGCTGCCGCTTGCGGGGGATGAACCCGAGAGCTTTCCGGGCACGCTGGTCTGTTAGGCTGGCCGTTCGTTTGATCAAGAGTCGTGCTGCGCCATGTGTGGACGTTATGCCCTGTTTCGCTGGAATCCCGCTTTTGCCGCCCTGCCTGGCTTTCCCGCCGATCAGCAGGCCCAGTGGAACATTTCCCCCAATGATTCGGTGTTGATCCTGCGTGCCGGCGAAGACGGCCAGCGCAATCTGGCCCGTGCGCGCTGGGGGCTGACGCCGCCGTGGCTGACCGATATGTCCCGCACCCCGGCCCACGCCCGGGCCGAAACCGTGGCCGAGCAGCCGATGTTCCGCGAAGCCCTGCGCCTGCGCCGTTGCCTGCTGCCGGCCAACGGTTTCTACGAATGGCGCGGCGGCACGCGCAAGCGCCCGTACTGGCTGACGCCGGGGGAGGGCTCGTCACTGTTTTTCGCGGCGATCTGGGAGGCGTATCCGGTGCAGGAGCAGGTGTGGCTGAGCACGGCGGTCATCACCCAGCCGGCGGCCAGTCAGCGGCGACCGTTGATTCTGGATGCGGCCGGGCAGGAAGCCTGGCTCAACCACGAAACCCCATTGCACACCCTGCAAGCCTTGCTGGCCAGCGAACCGGCTGCATTGCGCGAGCGGGTTTTGGCGAACATGGTCAATGATCCGAAGCTCAACGGGCCGGAGTGCCTGACGCCGGGCTGAAAGCATCGCGAGCAGGGTTCTGCGCCGATCACAGAATCGGCCAACGCCAGCGGACACTGTGGGAGCGGGCTTGCCCGCGAAGGCGTCAGGGCAATCGACATCGATGCCGGATGTGCCGGCCTCTTCGCGGGCGAGCCCGCTCCCACAGGGTTTTGTGTCGATCACAGAATCAGCCAATACCACCGGCCACTGTGGGAGCGGGCTTGCCCGCGAAGGCGTCAGGGCAGTTGACATCGATGTCGGATATGCCGGCCTCTTCGCGGGCAAGCCCGCTCCCACAGGTTTTGTGTCGTACCCGGATCCTCCAAACAACACAAAAAACTGTGGGATCGAGCCTGCTCGCGATGAGGTCCGCAGGACCTTCCTTGATGGTCAGACCTTGAACTGATTGATCAACCGCCGCTGTTGCTCGGCCAGTTTGGTCAGGTCGGCACTGGCCGCGCTGGATTCATCGGCGCCGCCTGCCACTTCATTGGCCACCTGGCCGATGTTGATCACGTTGCGGTTGATGTCGTCGGCCACCGCGCTCTGTTCTTCGGCGGCGCTGGCAATCTGGGTGTTCATGTCGTTGATCACCGATACCGCCTGGGTGATGGTTTCCAGTGCTTGGGCCGCTTTCGCCGCGTGCTGCACGCTTTCGTCCGTGCGCTGCTGGCTGTCCTCCATCACCCGCACCACGTCCCGCGTGCCTTGCTGCAACTGTTGGATCATTGTCTGGATTTCTTCGGTGGCGCCCTGAGTCTTCTGCGCCAGGTTGCGCACTTCGTCGGCCACCACGGCAAAACCGCGACCCTGTTCACCGGCCCGCGCCGCCTCGATGGCCGCGTTCAGGGCCAGCAGGTTGGTCTGTTCGGCAATGCCGCGAATGGCGGTGAGGATCGCGTTGATGTTCTCGCTGTCCTTGGCCAGGGTCTGCACCACGCCCACCGCGCGACCGATCTCCACCGCCAGGGCGCCAATCGAATTCGACGTGTCATGCACGATCTGCTTGCCCTCGCTGGCCGCCTGATCGGCATGGCTGGCGGCCTGTGCGGCCTGGGTCGCGTTGCGCGCCACGTCCTGGGCGGTGGCGGTCATTTCCTGCACGGCGGTGGCCACCTGATCGATCTCGGCCATCTGCTTGTGCACGCCGGTGTTGGTGCGAATCGCGATATCGGCGGTGTGCTCGGACGAATCGCTGACGCTCTGCACCGACGTCACGACCTGGCTGATCATCGCCTGCAGCTTGGCCAGGAAGGTGTTGAAGCCCTTGGCGATCGAGCCCAGTTCGTCGGCGCGGTCGCTGGTCAAACGGCGGGTCAGGTCGCCTTCGCCCTGAGCGATGTCGTCGAGCATGGCGACCATCTGCTTCAGCGGACGGGCGATACCGTGGCCCACCAGCCAGATCACCAGCAGGCCGAGACCGGCAATCAAAAGGCCGACCATGGCCATGCCGAAGGTGTCGGATTTGCGCTGGGTATTGAGGTCAGCCTGCAGCGATTGCAGGTCGGCCATCACCGCGTTCAGCGGCAGTTGCAGCATCATGGTCCAGCGCGCGTCGGTCTGGCCGATGCCGAACGGCAGGTACAACTCGATGCGGCCCTGGGCCTTGTCGACGCTGTAGGTGACTTCGCCGCGCTTGAGATTGGCCATGTTGGCAATCTGCTGGCTGTCGAGGATGTCGCTGACCTTCTCGCCGAACTTGCTCGGGTCCTTGGTGTAGGCCACGATCCGGCCGTTGCCGCCGATCAGGGCCATTTGCCCGGCGCCGCCGTAGAGTTTCTGGTTGGCGGTCAGGAGCATTTCCTGGATGAAGTTCACCGACAGGTCGGCGCCGACGATGCCCTGGAAGGCGCCGTTGAGCATGATCGGTTCAATGAAGGAGGCGAGCATGACGATCTTGTCGCCGACCTTGTAGGGCGCCGGATCGATCACGCAGGGCTTTTGGGTTTCCTTGGAACACAGGTAGTACTCGCTGGCGCGCACGCCGGTGGACAGGGTTTTCTGGTCATCCACGTCCACCAGCTTGTCCTGGCCCAGGCTGCCGTCGGCATTGCGGAACCACCAGGGCAGGAAACGGCCGTCCTTGGCGTCGATACCGACGACATGGGTGCCGATATAGGCGGCATCGTTGTGATCCAGCGCATCCTTCTCCCAGCCGATATAAGTGCCGAGGATTTTCGGGTTTTTCGCCACGTTTTCCTTGATCAGACCGATCAATTGCTCACGGCTCAGGCTCAGCGCCGGCTGGCCGTCGGCGCCCTTGGTGCCGATCAGGGTGTTGACCCGCACCAGGCCACCGGCGATCAGCAATGGCGCTTCCAATTCACGCTGAATCTGGCTGACCTGGGTCTGCGCCAGGGAGGTCAGGCGCTGCTCGATGACCTGTTCGAATTGTGCCTGGGTCCGCTCCTGGACCATGTCCTGGGTCCGGGCGCCGGAAAACAGCGCGTAGACCACCAGCGCGGCCACCACGCTGAGAACGATGGCGCCCGCCAGGGCCGCCACGGAAAACTGGATTGACTTGAATTTCATGGGTGCTCCGCACGCAAAAGGTCGTCTGCGGAGCAATATCGGCAGGGGGTTCCAAGGGCATGAGCGGGTCTGGTGCAAATTCCTGCTTTTCGCGAGGCAGATGTCGCAAATGGATTGCAGCAGTTCGTAAACGACGCGGGTTTGCCGGGTTTGTGAATTTTTTGCTGCGCTGACGCGTGCTTTGTCCGAAATTTGCGTCTTAGATTTAAATTTGCGTCTTAGATTTGTTGCAGGTTTCGTTGTATCTGGCGCCGATACATTTACGCGCCTAGGATACGGACAGGTTTTCCAGGGAGTCCTTTGATGAACAAGACATTGGTGTTGTGTGGCCTGAGCGCAAGTCTGCTGCTCGGCGGATGCCAGTCGGTCAATACCACCAGCGCCGGCGCCGTGGGCGTGGAGCGCAAGCAATACATGTTCAGCATGTTGTCCGAGCAGGAGGTCAACCAGATGTACGCCCAGTCTTATCAAAAGACGGTGGGCGAGGCGACCACCCAGGGCGTGCTGGACAAGACCAGCAGCGACGCCAAGCGCGTTCAGGTGATTGCCGACCGGCTGATCGCCCAGGCACCGAATTTCCGTCCGGATTCGGCCCAGTGGAAATGGGAAGTCAATCTGATCAAGAGCGACGAGCTCAACGCCAACTGCGGGCCTGGCGGCAAGATCATTTTCTACACCGGGCTGATCGACAAGCTGCAACTGACCGACGATGAAATCGCCGCGGTCATGGGCCATGAAATCGCCCACGCCCTGCGCGAGCACGGTCGTGAAGCGATGTCCAAGGCTTACGGTATCGAAATGGCCAAGCAGGGCGCGGGCGCATTGCTGGGTCTGGGTCAGGACAGCCTGGCGCTGGCGGACGCGGTCGCCAACTACGGCATGACCTTGCCCAACAGCCGTGCCAACGAGAACGAAGCCGACCTGATCGGCCTGGAACTGGCCGCTCGTGCCGGCTACAACCCGAACGCCGCGATCACCCTGTGGAACAAGATGACCAAGGCTTCGGAAGGCTCGCCGCCGGAGTTCATGAGCACTCACCCGAACTCGTCGAGCCGGATCGCCTCGTTGCAGGCGGCGATTCCGAAGGTGATGCCGCTTTACAACAGCGCCAAGAAGTAAGCTGCAAGCTACAAGTTTGAAGCAAAGCAGATCTGCTCTGCTTCAAACTTGCGGCTCATGGCTTGAAGCTTGCCGCTGCTTTACACCCACCCGCTGCTCTGCATCGCCTTGTACACCGCAACAATCGCCAGAATGAAGAACGCCGAAGCCGCCAGTCGGCGAATCAGCGTCAGTGGCAGTTTGTCCGCCGCGAAGTTACCTGCCAGTACCACCGGCACGTTGGCAATCAGCATGCCCGCGGTGGTGCCGATGATCACCAGCCACAACTCCGGATACTGCGCCGCGAGCATCACGGTGGCGATCTGGGTCTTGTCGCCGATTTCTGCCAGGAAGAACGCAATCAGCGTGGTCACGAACGGCCCGAACTTGCGGGCGGTGCTGGCTTCGTCGTCATCCATCTTGTCCGGCACCAGGGTCCACAGGGCGGTCGCTGCGAAGCTCACTGCGAGGATCCAGTGCAATAACGTGTCGGAGAAGAAGCTGCCGACCCAGGCGCCTACTGCACCAGCCGCCGCGTGGTTGGCCAGGGTCGCGGCGACGATACCGGCGATGATCGGCCAGGGCTTGCGGAAGCGGGCAGCCAGAATGAGCGCGAGCAGTTGCGTCTTGTCGCCGATTTCGGCCAAGGCAACGATTGCGGTGGGGACCAGTAATGAATCCAGCATCAGGGGTTTTCCTAAGGGGCAGGTCGACACGGCTATGACACGTACAGCCTTCCCGCCCCGGGTAAGGTGTGCGTGTCATAGGTCTTGTCAAACCCTGCGATCCGTCTGATGCGGTCGCTTGGGTCGCATGCGCCATGGTCTGAGGACCAAGTATGTTGACGCACGCCGGACGAGCATGGCGCTCGTGGGAGACTACTCCCCTAGGACGGAGCGGATTCTGCCTAGGCAAAACCCATCGTGCAAGCACAAATTTCTAGCCGCGTTTGGCCCGGTAGATGCGAAAGCCCTGTCCTTCGGCCTTGATTGCGCACACCCCGAGATGCTCTTCGATCAACGGCTGGTACTTCAGGAAGCTGTTGGCCACCAAGCGAAGTTCGCCACCGTTTTTCAGATGTTTGGCTGCTTTTCGCAGCAAGTTTTCCGTCGCCTGATAGTCGGTGTGAACGCCGGTATGGAACGGCGGATTGGTCAAAATCGCATTCAGCCCGGTGGGAGCCGCATCGATTCCGTCACCGGTAATCACCTCGGCTTCCAGACCATTGGCCGCCAGGGTCAAGCGGCTGCTGGCGGCGGCGAACGCGTCGACGTCCAGCATCGTGACCTGAGTGTCCGGGTAGCGACGTTTTACCGCAGCTCCCAATACCCCCGCGCCACAACCGAAGTCCAGCAGATGACCGCCCGGCAGTTTGTCCAGATGTTCGAGCAGCAGGGCGCTGCCGCGATCCAGACGGCCATGGCTGAAGACGCCCGGCAGGCTGATGACCTTGAGCGGGCCTTCGGCCAGGGGCAGTTCGTATTCCTGGGCCAGGCTTTCCAGCGATTTGGCCTGGGGAGCGTTGTCCACGGTGACCTGCCAGAGTTGGCAATGCCGTGCGCTGTCGAGCTTTCGCGGTTTGCCAAACGGGTTCAACTGCTTGGCCGCGCCTTCGATGCCGCTGCGCTTTTCCCCCACCAGATACACCTCGCGACCCTGCAGGCGCGACGCCACGGCGTTGAGCAGGTAGTCGGTCAGGTCCTTGGCCTTGGGCAGAAACACCACGGCGCTGTCGAACGCGAAGTCGGGCACATTCACCCCGAACGCGCTGCGCCCGGCAAAGCGTGCATCCAGCGCCGCCTGATCGCCGGCATGCCAGCACCAGCCGTGGGCGGCGGGCAGGCGGCCGAGCAAATCGTCGGCGGGTAGGCCGGCCAGCAGCACGGCACCTTCAAATAATTCGGCCTGACGAAGCAGTACTTCACTGCGCGGATCCATAACTGCTCCTGTGAAAAAAAGTCCGGCAGTTTATCAACTGACGACCCGCAGCGCCTTACCGCTGAAGTAGCCCAGGGCGTTTTCAGTGACCTGACCCACGATCCGCTGCCGTGCTTCGCGACTGCCCCAGGCGTTGTGCGGGGTGACGATCAGGCGCGGGATATCGCCGGCCAGCAACGGATTGCCGTTGACTGGCGGCTCCACGCTCAGCACGTCGGTGGCGGCACCGCCCAGATGACCATTGCGCAAGGCATCGGCCAGCGCCTGCTCATCGATCAGGCCGCCACGGGCGGTGTTGACGACGAACGCGCCCGGCTTCATCGAGGCCAGTTCACGGGCACCGATGAAGTGCCGGGTATGTTCGTTGAGCGGGCAGTGCAGGGTCAGTGCGTCGACTTGCGGCAGCAGTTCATCCAGCGGCAAACGGTCGGGACGGGCAGGGCGCCCCGGGATCTGGCCCAGCAGCACGCGCATGCCAAAGGCTTCTGCCAGGCGCGCGACGGCGCCACCCAGTTCTCCGTGGCCGAGCAGGCCCAGGGTTTTGCCTTCCAGTTCGACGATCGGGTAGTCCAGCAGGCAGAACTGCTTGGCCTGTTGCCAGCGCCCTTCACCGACGGCTTTCTGATAGTCGGTCAGACGCGTGGCCAGGTTGAGCAGCAGCATGATGGTGTGCTGCGCCACGGACGGTGTGCCGTAGCCCTGGCAGTTGCACACGGTGATCCCGTGAGCACGGGCTGCGGCCAGATCGACGTTGTTGGTGCCGGTGGCGGTGATCAGGATCAGCTTCAGATCCGGGCTGGCGGCCATGGCGGCCGCGTCGATCATGATCTTGTTGGTGATGGCGACGGTGGCACCCTTGAGGTGGTCGATCACCTGGTCGGGCAAGGTCCGGGCGAACAGTTGCAGTTCACCGAAACACTGGCGCAGCGGGCTCAGGTCGAGGTCGCCGAGATCCAGGGACGGGTGATCGAGGAAAACGGCGCGGCGGTTGTTCGTCATCAACTGTACCTTTTGTGCAATGAACTGAAGGCGTAATCTGCCGAGCCTAACAGATGAAACAAACAGTTACGCTTAGCTAAAAGGAGTCCTCATGTACTGGACCGAGTTCTTGACCGTTGCCCTGATCCACCTGCTGGCGGTGGCCAGCCCGGGCCCGGACTTCGCCGTGGTAGTACGCGAGAGCGTGACCCACGGGCGTCGTGCCGGCACCTGGACGGCGCTGGGCGTCGGCACGGCGATTTTCCTGCATGTGGGCTATTCGCTGCTGGGTATCGGCCTGATCGTGTCCCAGTCGATTGTGCTGTTCAATGCGCTGAAATGGGCGGCGGCGGCCTACCTGCTGTACATCGGCTTCAAGGCGCTGCGTGCGCAACCGGCCAAGACCGTGGCGGACGATCTGCATAAGGAAGCAGGGGAGCGCACAGCCCGTGGCGCGTTCACCTCGGGCTTCGTGACCAACGGCCTCAATCCGAAGGCCACGCTGTTCTTCCTGTCGCTGTTCACCGTGGTGATCAACCCGCACACCCCGCTGTCGGTTCAAGCCGGTTACGGGATCTACCTGGCGGCCGCGACGGCGACCTGGTTCTGCCTGGTGGCGATGCTGTTCAGCCAGCAGCGCGTACGCGCCGGCTTCGCCCGCATGGGGCACTGGTTCGACCGCACCATGGGCGCGGTGTTGATCGCCATCGGCGTGAAGCTTGCGTTTACCGAGATGCATTAAGCACCCCCCCTGTAGGAGCGAGCTTGCTCCTACAGGGGCCGTTATAAACCCTGGGTGATGGCTCAAAGCTAGCATTTGTGCGGCTCTGCAAATCATTCCTTTGGCTGATTTGGCCGGCGAAAAGGCGCACTAGAGTGCTTACTTTCAGCCACGACCGTGCAGTCAGAAAAAGGGGTTCTCATGTTGCAGACTCGCGTTATCCCCCCAGCCGAAGGCGCTTACCAGTATCCACTGCTGATCAAGCGGTTGCTGATGTCCGGAGCTCGTTACGAGAAAACCCGGGAAATCGTTTATCGCGATCAGTTGCGCTACAGCTATCCGACCCTGATCGAGCGTGTCGCGCGCCTGGCCAATGTGCTGACGGCCGCCGGGGTCAAACCCGGTGACACCGTCGCCGTCATGGATTGGGACAGCCATCGCTATCTGGAATGCATGTTCGCCATTCCGATGATCGGCGCGGTGATCCACACCATCAACGTGCGCCTGTCGCCGGAGCAGATCCTGTACACCATGAATCACGCCGAGGACCGCTACGTGCTGGTCAACAGCGAATTCGTGGGCTTGTACAACGCGATCGCCGGGCACCTGACTACCGTCGAGAAAACCTTGCTGCTGACCGACCAGCCGGAAAAGACCGCCGACCTGCCGAACCTGATCGGCGAGTACGAGCAACTGCTGGCCGCGGCCAGCCCGCAGTACGACTTCCAGGACTTCGACGAAAACTCGGTCGCGACCACCTTCTACACCACCGGTACCACCGGCAATCCCAAGGGCGTGTACTTCACACACCGGCAACTGGTCCTGCACACCATGGGCGTGTCGACCATCATGGGCGCCATCGACAGCGTGCGTCTGTTGGGCACCAATGACGTGTACATGCCGATCACCCCGATGTTCCACGTGCATGCCTGGGGCCTGCCGTACGTGGCGACGATGCTCGGGCTCAAGCAGGTGTATCCGGGCCGCTACGATCCGGAGTTCCTGGTGGAGCTGTGGCGCAAGGAAAAGGTCACCTTTTCTCACTGCGTGCCGACTATCCTGCAAATGGTCCTCAACGCGAAGGCGGCGCAGAACGTCGATTTCGGCGGCTGGAAAATCGTCATTGGCGGCAGCGCGCTCAATCGTGCGCTGTACGAGGCGGCCAAGGCCAAGGGCATTCAATTGACCGCCGCCTACGGCATGTCGGAAACCGGGCCGCTGGTATCCTGCGCGCACCTCAATGACGAATTGATGGCCGGCACCGAAGACGAGCGCACCACCTACCGGATCAAGGCCGGTGTGCCGGGGCCATTGGTGGAAGCGGCGATTGTCGACTGCGACGGCAATTTCCTCCCCGCCGACGGCGAGACCCAGGGCGAGCTGGTGTTGCGTGCGCCGTGGCTCACCGAGGGTTATTTCAATGAACCGCAGAAAGGTGCCGAGCTCTGGGCCGGCGGCTGGCTGCACACCGGTGACGTCGCCACCCTGGACAGCATGGGCGTGATCGACATTCGCGACCGGATCAAGGACGTGATCAAGACCGGGGGCGAATGGATCTCCTCCCTGGACCTCGAAGACCTGATCAGTCGCCATGTGGCGGTACGCGAAGTAGCAGTGGTGGGGATTGCCGATCCGCAGTGGGGCGAGCGCCCGTTTGCCTTGCTGGTGCTGCGTGAAGGCCATGTGGTCGGGGCCAGGGAACTCAAGGAACACCTCAAGCCATTCGTGGAGCTGGGGCACCTGAGCAAGTGGGCGATCCCGAGTCAGATAGCCCTTGTTACTGAAATTCCCAAGACCAGTGTCGGCAAGCTCGACAAGAAGAAAATCCGCCTCGACATCACCGAATGGCAGGCCACCAACAGCACCTTCCTTTCGACGCTTTAATCCCTCCTTTGGCGTGCCCGAAAGGGCGCGCCAGCCCCACCAAGCAAGCGCTTGGCTTGTCAAATCCGAAATTTCAGCCATCCTTGCCGTGCCGACGGTCGTCGGCCTGGCAAAGGACTGTTCCAGAGTGCCTGGCAGGTGCAAATCACACTTTAGAGGGATCAAGCACTACTACCTGCTGGCTATAGTCCGCTCAAGGATTTTTAAGAACGGGGCAAACGCACAAGTCGGGGCGATGCAACTTTGGAAGGACTTTGGGAAGCCTTGGCTCCCTGTCATCCAGAGCGTTTTTAAAAGTGCTCACTGCCATAAAAATAAAATGCACATGGAGTAGCGTCGATGACATCAGTAAACCAGTTCTGGCGCCGGGCCAAGTTGCCCCTGGCTGTCAGCCTTGCCTCTACGCTCGCCGGACCCGCATTCGGCGTCAGTTTCAACATCGGAGAAATTGAAGGTCAATTCGACTCGTCCCTGTCCATCGGGGCCAGTTGGTCTACTGAAAGCGCCAACAAGAACCTCATCGGCGTCAACAACGGCGGCAAAGGCCTGTCCCAGACCTCCGATGACGGTCACTTGAACTTCGAGAGCGGCAAGACCTTCTCGAAGATCTTCAAGGGCATCCACGACCTCGAATTGAAGTACGGTGACACCGGCGCCTTCGTCCGTGGCAAATACTGGTACGACTTCGAACTCAAAGACGAAAGCCGTCCGTTCAAGGACATCAGCGACAGCAACCGCAAGGAAGGCGCCAAGTCCGCCGGCGGTCAGATCCTCGATGCCTTCGTCTACCACAACTACGCCATTGCCGAGCAGCCGGGCTCCGTACGTCTGGGCAAGCAGGTGGTGAGCTGGGGTGAAAGTACCTTCATCGGCGGCGGCATCAACTCGATCAACCCGATCGACGTGTCCGCGTTCCGCCGTCCTGGCGCCGAGATCAAGGAAGGCCTGATCCCGGTCAACATGTTCTACGTGTCCCAGAGCCTGACCGACAACCTGTCGGCCGACGCCTTCTACCAGATCGAATGGGACCAGACCGTCGTCGACAACTGCGGCACCTTCTTCTCCCAGCCTGACATCGTCGCCGACGGTTGCACCAACAACCTGCGCGTGCTGAACAGCCGCTCGACGATTCCGGCCGCAGCACTGCCGACCCTGACCGCACTGGGCGTCGATGCCAACAGCGAAGGTGTGCTGGTACGCCGTGGTCCGGACCGCGATGCGCGGGACAGCGGCCAATGGGGTGCGTCCCTCAAGTACATGTTCGATCCGCTGGACACCGAGTTCGGTGCCTACTTCATGAACTACCACAGCCGTGCGCCGATCTTCAGCGCCACCGGTGCATCCGCCGCGACCTTCGCTCGCGTCGGCGGCCTGCCGGCAGCCCTGCGCCCATTGGCGCCGCTGATCATCGCGGGTAACTCCAGCTACTTCATCGAGTATCCGGAAGACATCCGCCTGTACGGCCTGAGCTTCTCCACCACCCTGCCTACCGGTACGGCGTGGAGCGGTGAACTCAGCTACCGTCCGAACGCGCCGGTACAGCTCAACACCACCGACATTCTGTTCGCCGGTGTCCGTCCCCTGGGCGGTGCGCTGACCAACGCTTCGCTGCTCAACGGCGTACCGGGTCAGGACCTGCACGGCTACCGCCGCAAGGAAATCACCCAGTTCCAGACCACCCTGACGCACTTCTTCGATCAGGTCATGGGCGCCAGCCGTCTGACCCTGGTGGGCGAAGTGGGCGTGACCCACGTCGGCGGCCTGGAAAGCACCTCCGACGTGCGTTACGGCCGTGACCCGGTCTACGGTCCAGGCGAGTTGCCAGCCACTGGCGGCCAGAACACCTGTATCGCCCTCAACACCAGCACCATCAACGGTGCAGGCCCGGGCACGCCGACCAACAACGTCAGCCGCAATTGCAACGACGAAGGCTTCACCACTGCAACCTCGTGGGGTTACCGCGCTCGTGCAATCTGGGAATACAACGACGTGTTCGCCGGTGTGAACCTCAAGCCGAACGTGGCCTGGTCCCACGACGTGGAAGGTTACTCCCCAGGTCCTGGCGGCAACTTCGAGGAAGGTCGCAAAGCGGTCAGCCTGGGTGTCGACGCCGAATACCAGAACACCTACACCGCGAGCCTGGCCTACACCAACTTCTTCGACGGCAAGTACACCACCGTGGATGACCGCGACTTCGTTGCGCTCAGCTTCGGCGTGAACTTCTAAGCACTCTTTTCAGGACGACTACACACATGAAAATGACCAAGAGTCTGTTCCACGCCGGTGTTCTGGGACTGTCGCTGCTGGCGACCAGCGTGATGGCTGCGGTCCCGGCGGCCGAAGCGGACAAACTGGGCAAGAGCCTGACCCCGATGGGCGCCGAAATGGCGGGCAACGCCGACGGTTCGATCCCGGCCTGGAAACCGCTGCCGAAGAATGCCGGCACCGTCGACAGCAAGGGCTTCCTGTCCGATCCGTACGCCAGCGAAAAGCCGCTGTTCACCATCACGGCGCAGAACGTCGACCAGTACAAGGACAAGCTTGCGCCAGGCCAGGTGGCGATGTTCAAGCGCTACCCGGAAACCTACAAGATGCCGGTCTATCCATCTCATCGCGGCGCCACCGTGCCGGATGAAGTGTTCGCCGCCATCAAGAAAAACGCCACCAACACCACGCTGGTGTCCGGCGGCAACGGTCTGGAAAACTTTGAAACCGCCGTGCCGTTCCCGATTCCGAAAAGCGGCGTGGAAGTGATCTGGAACCACATCACCCGCTATCGCGGTGGCAGCGTGACCCGTCTGGTGACCCAGGCCACGCCGCAGCCGAACGGCTCCTACAGCCTGGTGTACTTCCAGGACCAGTTCGTGTTCCGTGACCGGATGAAGGATTACGATCCGAAGAACCCTGGCAACATCCTGTTCTACTTCAAGCAGAAAGTGACCGCGCCGGCACGTCTGGCCGGTGGCGTTCTGCTGGTTCACGAGACCCTCGACCAGGTGAAGGAACCACGTTCGGCGTGGGTCTACAACGCCGGTCAGCGCCGCGTGCGTCGTGCGCCGCAAGTGTCCTATGACGGCCCGGGTACCGCCGCCGACGGCCTGCGTACCTCCGACAACCTGGACATGTTCAACGGTGCGCCGGATCGCTACGACTGGAAGCTGGAAGGCAAGAAAGAGATGTACATCGCGTCCGACAGCTACAAGCTCGACGATCCGAAGCTCAAGTACGCCGACATCCTGAGGGCCGGCCACATCAACCAGGACCTGGCTCGCTACGAGCTGCGCCGCGTCTGGCACATCGTGGCGACCCTGAAGGAAGGCCAGCGCCACATCTACGCCAAGCGTGACTTCTACATCGACGAAGACACCTGGCAAGCGGCGGTGATCGATCACTACGACGGTCGCAACCAGCTCTGGCGCGTGGCGGAAGCCCATGCCCAGGACTACTACAACGTCCAGGTGCCGTGGTACACCCTCGAAGCGCTGTACGACCTGCAATCGGGTCGCTATCTGGCGCTGGGCATGAAGAACGAAGAGAAGCAGGCGTATGACTTCGGCTTCACTGCGACCACTTCGGACTTCACCCCGAACGCCCTGCGTCAGGACGGTATCCGCTAAGCGTCAATCAAATCGAAGCTCCTTCCCTTCAAACGCCCCGACTGGTTCGGGGCGTTTTTTTTTGCGGCCGCTACCTGACTCCTGCAGGAGGCGGTCGTCAACGATGACGCTGGCTGCCTGACACCCCGTGGCGCTCTCGGGTGCATTGCGAGCAAGCTCGGCTCCTGCGGGAAGAAGGGCGTTCGGAATGTCCTGTAGTCTTTTTGTAGCCATTTGTAGCAATTATCTTCATTCCCTCATCGTTTACCGCTAGTCTGCGGACATCTGCAACGCCGCCACCCGCAATTCCACAAGAGCCGGCCATGACTGATCTGTCTCCACCACCAGGTCCTGCAAGCGTTGCTGTCGCTGCGTTGGACGGGCGCTTCTACAGGCCGCCATTGCCCGACGGCCATGTGCTGCGTCCGCGGCTTTGCGAGCGTCTGAGCGCGGGGCTGGAGGGGCGGTTGCTGCTGGTCAGCGCACCGGCGGGGTTCGGCAAGAGTTCATTGGCGGTGGAGTTCTGCCAGGCGCTGCCGGGGCACTGGCAAAGTCTGTGGCTGGGGTTGAGCCCGCGGGACAGTGATCCCGGACGTTTTCTCGAGCGACTGCTCGAAGGCCTGCAGGACTATTACCCGCAACTGGGCAGGCAGTCCCTGGGGCTGCTGAAAATGCGCCAGCGGCATCAACCTTTCGCCTTCGAGGAATGGCTGGACGGGCTGCTCGACGAACTGGCCGTGCACCTGTCGACGGCGACGCCCTTGCTGCTGGTGCTCGATGACTATCATCTGGCCCAGGGTCCGGTACTCGACCGTTGCCTGCAATTCTTCCTCAATCACCTTCCCGATGGCCTGCTGGTCATGGTCACCAGCCGTCAGCGTCCCGACTGGCATCTGGCGCGCCTGCGCCTGTCGCGGCAGTTGCTGGAGCTGCACGAGCAGGACCTGCGCCTGACCCACGACGAAGCCCTTAGCCTGCTCGCTCGTCACAGCAGTTCGCTGCGCGGCGAAGCGCTGGAGAAGTTGATCCAGCGCAGTGAAGGCTGGGTCGCCGGCCTGCGTTTCTGGCTGCTGGCGGCGTCGGAAGCCGGCACCCAGGGCGAGCTGCCCCAGACGCTGCATGGCGGCGAAGGGTTGATCCGCGATTACCTGCTTGAAGAAGTCATCGATTGCCTGCCTGCCGAAGTGCAGGCTTTCCTCTACGACACCGCGCCCCAGGAACGTTTCTGCAGCGAACTGTGCGACGCGGTTCGCGATGCCCATGACAGCGCCGAAATCCTGCGCTTCCTGGCGGCTCACCAGGTGTTTCTGGTGCCGCTGGACGAACACGGTCACTGGTATCGCTATCACCACCTGTTTTCCGACCTGCTGCGCTCGCGGCCTGCCGCCCAGTCGATGGTGCCGGCTGCCAGCCTGCATTTGCGCGCCTGTCGCTGGTTCAATGCCCAGGGCCTGCTCGACGAAGCCGTGGAGCAGGCATTGCGCGCCGGGCACCTGGATGTCGCGGCGAACCTGGTGCAAAACCTGTCGGAAGAGCAACTGCTGGCCGAGCAGAATGTCGGCATGTTGCTGCGCTGGAAAATGGACTTGCCCGACAGCCTGCTGATCAGCACGCCACGGCTGATCGTGCTTTACAGTTGGGCATTAGGCCTGGCTTGCCAGCTGGATGCCGCCGAGGAACTGGCCGCGCACCTGAGCCGTTTCCTCCCGGCACCATCGGCCACCGCGCAAAAGTCGATGCTGGCGCAATGGCTGGCCTTGAGCGGGATCATTGCCCGGGGTCGTGGCAACCGTGAGCTGACGTTGCGCTATTGCAGCGAAGCGCTGGAAAGCCTGCCCGCCAAGCGTTACGGCCAGCGCCTGATGTGCCTGTCCACGTTGTCCAACCTGGCGATTGCCGATGGCGACCTGTGGCGTGCGCGCAAGTTGAACCGTGATTCCCTGGAGCTGGCGCAGCGGGTCGGCAACCCGTTGTTCGAAGCGCTGACCCATTACGATCGCGCCCGTGTGCTTCAGGCGCGGGGGGAAATCCTGCGCGCCATGGAGGAGGTCCGGCAGGGTTTGCAGCGCTTGAAAGGGCTGTCACCGCAGCGCCTGTACGCTGTTCGCGCACGGTTGACGCTGTACGAAGGTTTCCTGCTGGCGCTGCGTCAACAACCGCATGCCGCGCGTCAGCGTCTGCAGGTCGGCTTGAACGAAGCACGGGCCTGTCGCGATATCAGCGTGCTGATCGGCCATTGCGTGATCGCCCGGCTCGAAGGCAACAGCGGCGAGTTCGCCAAGGCTTTCGCCGAACTGGCCGAAGCCGAGCGGCTGATGCATATCTGGGACGTGCCGCCGATTTACTACCTGGCGATGATCACCCTGGTCAAATGCGAGTTGTGGCTGGCCCAGGGTCGTATCGATCTGGCCGAAGCCTGGCTGGCGCGACTGGGGCAGACCTATAACGGCGAACACCCGGCGGCACCGCCGGAATTCCACCCGCAATTGCCGCTGCACATCGAATTGCAGCAGGCCTTGCTGGAAATGATCCAGGGTCAGCCAATGCTGGCCGAGGGGCGCTTGAATTCGCTGCACGAGAACGGTCAGCAAACCGGTCGGCAGATGCTCAGCGTGATGGCGTTGACGCAAAAAGTCTCGCTGCTGCTCGGCACCGGGCGCGAACCCGAGGCTCGCAAGGCCCTGGCTCAAGCGCTGGACGCCGCGGCCGGCGGCATTCTGCAACCGTTCGACAAGCTGATGGCGGAGCATCCCGACTGGCTTCGCGGGCAGCTGTTGGGTGGCGCAATGACCACTGTTTCCCAGGATCTGGTGGAAAAGCTTCCGGCGCAGGCCGGACGCCCGGCGCTGGAGGCCGCACCGGTGTCCGAGCAACTGAGTACCCGGGAGATGGCCGTTCTGCGCCTGATCGCCCAGGGCTGCTCGAACCAGGAAATCAGCGACCAGTTGTTCATTTCCCTGCACACGGTCAAGACCCACGCCAGCCATATCAACAGCAAGTTGGGCGTCGAGCGGCGCACACAGGCGGTGGCGCGAGCGAAGGAGCTGGGCGTCCTGGGTTAAGGAATCTTCACGTTACATCGCCCGCTGAATCCCTCGATACTCAAGTGTGCGAAAATCGCCCGTCCCGTTTATCGAGCAGGCCCCGATGTCTCAGCAACCCTCTCTCATTCGCGAAACCTTTCCTGTCGGTCCGTTGCAGTGCAACTGCACGATCATCGGCGATCCGGTCACGAAAAAGGCCATCGTCGTGGATCCGGGCGGCAATCATGAGCTGATCCTTGCCCGACTCGAAGCGCTGGGCCTGAAACTGGTCAGCATCATCCACACCCATGCGCACCTCGATCACTTCCTGGCGTCCGGCCAGTTGAAGGAGAAAACCGGCGCGACCCTGCATCTGCACAAGGAAGACCAGTTCCTCTGGGACAACCTGGAGATGCAATGCCAGATGTTCGGCGTGCCCTACACGCCGGTGCCGTCGCCGGACCGCTGGCTGGCAGACGATGAAGAGCTGGCCTGCGGCTGTGGTGTTGCCCTGCACACGCCGGGTCATACCCCGGGTTCCATGAGCTTCTGGTTTTCGGAGGCTAAACTGCTGATTGCCGGCGACACGCTGTTCCGTCGTGGCGTCGGGCGCACGGATTTGTGGGGTGGTGACCAGGCGACGATCGTGCGTTCGATCAAGCAGCGCCTGTACACCCTCGACGAGGAAGCGACCGTGGTGGCGGGGCATGGTCCAGACACGCGTCTGGGGGATGAAATGCGCGAGAACCCGTTCGTTCGGGCCTGATTTGTAACAAGCGGAATTTTCACCCGGCGAAATGATCCAACGCCCGCAAGGTGATGTTTACGTCCCCTGCACCACAGAATGAAAAACCAGGAGCACCTTCATGTTCACCAAAAGTCGTCTGATTATTGCTGCTACTGCCGTGGCGATCCTGTCCGGTTGTGCATCGCCCAACCCATACGACAATCAGGGGCAGGCCGACGGCGGCTCCCAAGGCATGAGCAAGACCGCCAAGTACGGCGGCCTGGGCGCTCTGGCCGGTGCCCTGGCCGGTGCCGCGATCGACCACAACAACCGTGGCAAGGGCGCGCTGATCGGCGCAGCGGTAGTGGGTGCGTCCGCTGCCGGTTACGGCTACTACGCCGACCAGCAGGAAAAGAAACTGCGCGCCAGCATGGCCAACACCGGGGTTGAAGTGCAGCGCCAGGGCGATCAGATCAAGCTGATCATGCCGGGTAACATCACCTTCGCCACCGACTCGGCGAACATTGCGCCAAGCTTCTACCAGCCGCTGAACAACCTGGCCGGCTCGCTCAAAGAGTTTAACCAGAACCAGATCGAAATCGTCGGATACACCGACAGCACCGGCAGCCGCCAGCACAACATGGACCTGTCCCAGCGCCGCGCCCAGAGCGTCGCCACCTACCTGACTTCCCAGGGCGTGAGCGGCACCAACCTGAGCTCCCGTGGCGCAGGCCCGGACAACCCGGTTGCCAGCAACGGCGACGTCAACGGCCGCGCCCAGAACCGCCGCGTAGAGGTCAACCTCAAGGCCATCCCGGGCCAAGAGTACGGCGCCCAGCAGCAGGGCACCGTCCAGCAGTACCCGTAACACCCGCCCAATGAAAAATGCCCGATTCGATGATCGGGCATTTTTTTGCATGAACCTTCCCGGCCCTATCGCGAGCCTGCTCGCGATAGGGCCAGATCGGCCAACCGCTTAATTGGCCTCTTTCACCGCACTCAGAAACGCACAAGTGCGCTCCTGCTGCGGATGCTCGAAGATCTGTGCCGGTGTGCCCTGTTCGTGGATCTGCCCCTTGTAGAAGAAGCACACCCGATCAGCGAACTCCCGGGCGAAGCCCATCTGGTGCGTGACCATCAGCATCGTCAGGTTGTGTTCGGCGCCGAGCTTGCGGATCACGTTGAGCACTTCACCGCACAACTCAGGATCGAGCGCCGAGGTCACTTCGTCGAACAGCATGACCTTCGGCCGCATCGCCAACGCCCGGGCAATCGCCACCCGTTGCTGCTGCCCACCGGACAACTGCGAAGGGTAGTGCCCCATCTTGCTGCCCAGGCCCACCAGCTCCAGCAATTCCGCCGCCCGCTCGCGGGCCTCGGCCGGCTTCATGCCCAGCACCTGCACCGGCGCTTCGATCACATTCTGCAACGCGGTCATGTGCGGGAACAGGTTGAAGCTCTGGAACACCATGCCGATCTTGCCGCGGACCCGGCGGATATGCCGGTCGTTGGCGGGCACCAGCACGCCGTTACGATTGGGCATGTGGGTCAAAAGATCGTCTTCGATGCGGATCACCCCGTCATCGATGCCTTCCAGGGTCATCAGCACCCGCAACAGCGTGGATTTGCCCGAGCCGCTGGGGCCGATGATCGCGACTTTCTCCCCCGGCGTGACATCCAGGTTCAAGTGATCGAGCACCGTGAAGTTGCCATAACTCTTGGTGACGTCCTGGAAGCTGACGATCGGCTTGACCGCCTTCGGTTGTTGCATGGCCGTGGCCTCCTGCGGATGCAGCGGTGTCAGGTTGCCGCGCCGGGAAAGGTCGTGGGAAGTCGAGAGTGGAGAAGTCATTAGCGTAGCTCCAGGCGCAGTTCGAGGCGCCGTACCAGATAAGCCAGGGCGATGCTCAGGGCGAGGAAAAACAGGCCGACCATGGTGATCGGTTCCAGGTAGCGGAAATTCTCCGAGCCGATGTTCTTGGCCTGCTGCATGATTTCCACCACGGTAATGGCCGACAGCACCGGCGTGTCCTTGAGCATTGCCACCAGGTAGTTGCCCAGCGGCGGCAGGATCGGCCGCAGGGCCTGGGGCAGGATGATGTTGCGGTAGGCGCTGTACGGCGCGATGTTCAGCGCGGTGACGGCCTCCCATTGCGCCCGTGGCACCGCGTCCAGCCCGCCGCGATAGACCTCGGCGATGTAGCAGGCGTAATGCACGCCGATCCCGATGATCCCCACCTGCATGGCGGACATGCTCACCCCGTAGTTGGGCAGCACGTAGTAGAGGAAATACACCTGGATCAGCAGCGGCGTGCTGCGGATGAACTCGATCGTCCCGGCGATCGGCCACGACAGCCAGTGCAGGCGGCTGCGCCGGCCGATGGCGAGAAACAGCCCCAGCACGATGGCGATCAGGAAGCCGATCAGGGTAATGCCCACGGTATTGAGCGAGGCGCGCAACAGATCGGGGAGGATCTGCCAGGCATACGTCCAGTCGAACAGATTCATGACAGACCTCCACGCATCCGGCCGCGTGCCAGGCGACGTTCAATGCCGCGCATGCCGAGGTTGATCGCCTGGGCGAGGATGAAATACATCACCAGCGCCAGGGTGAAAATTTCCAGGGTCTGGAAGGTGGCCTGATCCAGCTGCCGAGCGCGGAAGCTCAGGTCGGACAAGGTAATCAGCGACACCAGCGAGGTGTTTTTCAAAAGCTCGATCAGCAGGTTGGTGCCGGGCGCAATCGCCGCCAGCAGCGCCTGGGGCAGAATGATCCGGCGAAAACGCTTGTAGGCGCTGAAGTTCAGCGCGGTCGCCGCTTCATACTGACCCTTGGCCACGGAGCCGATCGCACCGCGCATCACCTCCGCACCGTAAGCGCCGATGTGCAGGCCGAGGCCGACAATCGCCACGCTGTAGGGGCTCAGTTCCAGATTGAACGGCGGCAGCGGCAGCACGAAAAACAGCCAGAACAGTTGCACCAGCAACGACGTGCCGCGAAACACTTCGATGTAGGTGACCGAGAACCAGCTCACCAGCCGCCACGGCGACATGCGCCCGAGGGCCGCGAGAATGGCCGCGACGATCGCCAGCAGCGAACCGAAGAAGGTCACCTGGATCGTGACCCAGGCGCCTTGTATCAACAGCGGAAGTAACTCACCCATATTTTTTACCTGCGCGTTTCAACATCCCGATTAAGCAGAAATAGGCATCGCGCCGCAGCGCCATGCCTGTTTCGACTATTGAGCGCAGAGCTCGGCAGCCGTTTTGCTTGTCACGTTGGATTTGTCGAAACCGAATGGCGCGACTGTCTTGAGGTGCTCTTCGGAGCCCAGCCACTTTTTCAGTTCGGCATTGACGGCATCGCGCAGGTCCTTGTCTTCCGGCCGGAAGGCGAGGGCGCCATAGCCGGTGTGCGACGGGTCGTCCTTGAACTCGGTGACCGCCTCGACCTTGTCACCGCCCTTGGCGGCCAGGCCTTTCATGGTCAGCTGGGTGCCCACGGCGGCATCGGCGCGACCGGCGCGAACGGCCTGCAACTGGGCGGTGGTGTCCGGCACCTGGAGGATCTGCGCGTCTTTCACGCCAGAATCCCGGGCATATTTCAGGTTCACCGTGCCGGCCATGATCGCCAGCTTCACGTCCGGATTCTTGGCGATGTCTTCATAGCTGTGCAGGTTCTTCGGGTTGCCTTTGGCAGTCAGCAGCGCATCGGGCAACTGGTATTGCGGGTCGGTGAAGATCACCTGCTTGCAGCGTTCGGGAGTGATGTACATGCCAGCGGCAATCACATCGAAACGCCCGGCGCGCAGGCCAGGGATCAGCGAGCCCCATTCGGTCAGCACGCCGTCGACCTGCTTGATGCCCATTTTGGCGAAGATGACTTTGGCGATTTCCGGCGATTCACCGGTCACTCGACCGTCGGTTTCGGTGAAGGCAAACGGGGTTTCGTTGGCGTAGCCGATGCGGATCTTGCTGTTTTCGGTGATGGTTTCCAGCGTCGTGGCGGCGTGGGCACCGGCGGCGAGGCCGAACATCGCGCAGGCCACGAACAGGTGGCGTAAAGCATGGGACTTGCGGGGAAAGGAATTGCTCATCGATAAAATCTCCTGTTTCTTGTGGACCCGTCGTTGACGGCTCTGTGTTAGGAGGCAGTGTGGCAAGAGCAAAGCGTACGAAAGCTGATATCTGAGATTGGACACCGCACCCGTACAGATCGATTGGTTTTATTTTTCGGACCTGCTGGCAAGTCCGGACATCGACCTTGGACCGAGCATACAAAAGCCCTGCGCCTCATTGCATTGCACTAGGACAATTGCTTTGCACAGATTCTCGGGAGATGCTGTCGGCACGGCCAACCACGCGGGTTCCAGCGTTGATGAACAAATGGAAAACAGCACTGGATGCCGCCCGCAGCGGCGAATCCAAATACAAGATTCTGGTGCAGGCCATCGCCGCCGACATCGAGCAGGGCGTGCTGGCCAACGATCAGCGTCTGCCGCCGCAACGCAATGTGGCCGATGCCATGGGCATCAGCGTGCAGACCGTGACCAATGCCTACAAAGAGCTGGAACGTCAGGGCCTGGTGCGTTGCGAAGTGGGGCGCGGCAGTTTCGTTTCGCGGCGCATGAGCGACCGGGTCGCCACCTACATACTCGACAGCCCCGAGCGGGCGCTGGTGGATTTTTCCATCGCACGCATCCTTCATACCCGCGAGCACGACCAGTTCTGGCGCGACACCTGCCGGGAGCTCAGCACCGAAGAAGATCAGCCGTGGATTCACGCCTTTCGCCCCATCGCCGGGTTCGAATCCCACCGCGAAGCGGCGATGCACTGGATCGGCCGCCAGGGCCTCAAGGTCGAGCGTGACGACATCCTGATCACCAACGGCGCGGCCCACGCGATCTTTCTCGCCCTGGCCTCTCTGGCCGGGCCCGACGATGTGGTGTTGTGTGAAGGCAGCACCGATCACGGTGTCATCGGCAATTCCCAGGTGCTGGGGTTCACCCTCAAGGGGCTGGAAATGGACCGCTACGGCATCGATCCCGAGCACTTCGAAGACATGTGCAGCAACGAGCGCATCACCGCGCTGGTGTGCACGCCGAACCTGAACAACCCGACCACCACGCTGATGCCGGACAGTCGCCGCCGGGAGATCGCTGAGATCGCCCGGCGCTTCGGTGTGCACATTATCGAGGACGATGTGTACGGCCCGCTGCTCGAAGAACGTCACGCGCCACCGATCAGTCATTACCTGCCGGAGCTGTCCTTCTACTGCACCAGCATGACCAAGTCGGTGCTGACCGGTTTGCGCGTGGGTTATCTGGTGATGCCCAAGCGCCTGGCGCTGCGCACCGAGAGCATCCTGCGGGTGAACAGCTGGATGGGCACACCGATGGTCTCGGAAATTGCCACGCGCTGGATTCGCGATGGTCGCGCCGACACGCTGCTGCGTTTGCAGCGCCAGTTGCTCTCGGTGCGCCAGGCGATGGTCACCGAATATTTGGGCGAGTTCGTGCTGGGCCAGCACCCGCATGCCTTGAATGCCTGGGTCGGCATCCCGCCGCATTGGGAGGTCGACAGCCTGGTGCGGGCCCTGCGTCATCGGCACATCGCCGTCACCTCGCCGGACCCGTTCACCGTACGCGGCACGCCCAAGGCACGGGCAGTGAGGGTGTGTGTTGGCGCCGAATGCAGCGATGATGAAGCGCGCGAAGCCCTGATCACCATGCGCGAAATCTTCGGCCAGTACCCGCGGATCCACGATTTTTGAGCGAGAAAAAAGACGCCGAAAAATTTGTCGCTAAATTGCCCTAGTACATTCAGCGCGACAATCCTGCCCTCTTAGACTGCGCCCAACACCTCATCGGGACGCGGTCATGCCAACGCCACAGCTCAACGATGTCTACCTCGCCCGCCAGCGTATCGAAGCGCTGGTGCGGCGCACGCCCATGGAGCATTCGCCCAGCCTGTCCCGGCTGCTGGGTGTGCCGGTCTACCTCAAGCTCGAATCCCAGCAGATCACCGGCAGTTTCAAATTGCGCGGTGCGAGCAATGCCGTGGCGCAACTCAGTGCTGAGGAAAAGCGCCGTGGCGTCGTGGCGGCGTCCACGGGTAATCACGGCCGCGCGTTGGCCTATGCCGCGTCCCGTCAGGGCGTGAAGGCGACCATTTGCCTGTCGCAGTTGGTTCCGGCCAACAAGGTCCAGGCCATTCGCGATCTGGGCGCTGAAGTGTGCATCGTCGGCCATTCCCAGGACGACGCCCAGCGCGAGGCCGAGCGGATCGCCGCCGAACAGGGCGCGATCCTGCTGCCGCCGTTCGACCACCCGGCGATCATCGCCGGCCAAGGCACGCTGGGGCTGGAGATCCTCGAACAGCAACCGGACGTCGCACAGGTGCTGGTGCCGTTGTCCGGTGGCGGCCTGTTCGCCGGCGTGGCGCTGGCGTTGAAAACCGCCAACCCACGGATCGTCACCCACGGCATCAGCATGCAGCGCGGCGCGGCGATGCACGCCAGCCTCAAAGCCGGCCATCCGGTGGAGGTCGAGGAGTTGCCGACCCTGGCCGACTCCCTGGGCGGCGGTATCGGCCTGGATAACCGGTACACCTTGAGCATGACCCGCGACACCTGCGATCACCTGCATTTGCTCAGTGAAGCCTCTATCGCCAACGCCATCCGCCATGCCTATCGCGAGGAGCGCCTGGTGCTGGAGGGCGCGGCTGCGGTGGGGATTGCCGCGCTGCTCGATGGCCTGATCGAGCCTCGCGGCCCGGTCGTGGTGGTGGTCAGCGGGCGCAACGTCGACACCGAGCAGCACCTGCGGGTGCTCGCCGGAGCCGAGGCCTGAAACCGAACAATAACGACGCCATGGGAGCGCCCGTTGATGAGTGAAATCACCCTGTTGAGCGAAGCCGATCTGCGCGCCTGTGTGGCGCTGGATCTGCCCAGCATCGAAGCCATCGAGCAAGCCTTCGTGCTGCTGGCCACCGCCGCCGTGGCGATGCCGCCAATCCTGCGTCTGGACATTCCCGAGCACAACGGCGAAGTGGACGTGAAGACCGCTTACCTGCCGGGACTGGAGCGCTTTGCGATCAAGGTCAGCCCGGGCTTTTTCGACAACCCGAAACTCGGCCTGCCCAGCCTCAACGGCATGATGATGCTGCTGTCGGCGCGCACCGGTCTGTTGGACGCCTTGTTGCTGGACAACGGTTACCTGACCGCCGTGCGTACGGCGGCCGCCGGTGCGGTGGCGGCGCGGGCATTGTCCCGGGCCGACAGCCGCAGCGTGGCGCTGATCGGCGCCGGCGAGCAGGCCGCCTTGCAGTTGCAGGCCCTGCGCCTGGTGCGACCGATCGACAACGTGCGGGTCTGGGCGCGGGACTCGGCCAAGGCCCGGGCCTTCAGTGTCGAACTGGCCCGTGACACCGGTCTTGCCGTCCAGCCGTGCGCGAGCATCGACCAAGCCATGTCCGAGGTCGACATCGCCATCACCTGCACGCCGAGCCGCGAGCCGTTGATCGATGTGCGCCATCTGCATCCGGGCCTGCACATCACCGCCATGGGCTCGGACGCCGAGCACAAGAATGAAATTTCCCCGCAGGCGCTGGCGCAGGTCGACCGCTACGTGGCCGATCGCCTGAGCCAGACCCGCATCCTCGGCGAGTTGCATCACGCCCTCGATGCAGGCGTGGTCAGCGACGAATCGAACTTCGCCGAGCTGGGGCAGGTGCTGGCCGGCCAACGCCCCGGTCGCACGGAGGCGGCGCAGGTCACCTTGTGTGATCTCACCGGCACCGGGGCCCAGGACACGGCCATGGCCAATCTTGCGTTCGAGCGTGCGCGCTCGGCGGGCAAGGGTTTCCAGTTCGGCAGCTAAAGATTTTTTATCCGCGCGTCATTTATCCCGCTTCATCTACAAGAGGGCAGGTGCATGTCTGAGATAGTCGTCAATCTCCCGTTCAGCCGGGAGGAATACGCCCAGCGGCTGGCCAAGGTGCGAGTGGCCATGCAGGCCCAGGGCATCGAGCTGCTGCTGGTCACCGATCCGTCGAACATGGCCTGGCTGACCGGCTATGACGGTTGGTCGTTTTATGTTCACCAGTGCGTGCTGCTGGCGCTGGATGGCGAGCCGGTGTGGTTCGGTCGTGGCCAGGACGCCAACGGCGCCAAGCGCACGGTGTTCATGCAGCAGCAGAACATCGTCGGTTACCCGGACATCTATGTGCAGTCCCGTGAGCGTCATCCCATGGACTACCTGTCCCGGGAAGTGATCGCTGCCCGTGGCTGGGACGCGCTGACCATCGGCGTCGAAATGGATAACTACTACTTCAGCGCCGCGGCTTTCCTGTCGCTGCAGAAGAATCTGCCCAAGGCCCGGCTGATCGATGCGGTGGGGCTGGTGAACTGGCAGCGGGCGGTCAAGTCGCCGCAGGAAATCGAATACATGCGCATCGCCGCGCGCATCGTCGAAAACATGCACGGGCGGATCCTCGAGCGGATCGAACCGGGCATGCGCAAGAACGACCTGGTGGCCGAGATCTACAGCAGCGGCATCCAGGGCGCCGACGGCCATGGCGGTGATTACCCGGCCATCGTGCCGTTGTTGCCCACCGGCGCCGATGCCAGCGCGCCGCACCTGACCTGGGACGATTCGCCGTTCGAAAAGGGCGCTGGCACGTTCTTCGAGATCGCCGGTTGCTACAAGCGTTACCACTGCCCGCTGTCGCGTACGGTCTTCTTGGGCAAGCCGCCGCAGCATTTCCTCGAGGGCGAGAAAGCCGTGGTCGAAGGCATCGCCGCCGGCCTGGAAGCGGCCAAGCCGGGCAACACCACCGGTGACATCGCCGTGGCGTTTTTCAAGGTGCTGGAGAAGTTCGGTATCCACAAGGACAGCCGTTGCGGCTACCCGATCGGTATCAGTTATCCGCCGGATTGGGGCGAGCGCACCATGAGCCTGCGTCCCGGCGACACCAGCGTGTTGCAACCGGGCATGACGTTCCACTTCATGCCGGGCCTGTGGATGGACGATTGGGGGCTGGAAATCACCGAGAGCATTCTGATCACCGACACCGGCGTCGAGACGCTGTGCAACGTGCCACGCCAACTGTTCGTGAAGGATTGAACCATGAGCGATCTGCCTGCCAACCCGATCAGCGCCACCGTGGATTTCACTCGTGAAGGCGTGCAGCACGGGTTTCTCAAGCTGCCGTACTCCCGGGACGATTCGGCCTGGGGCGCGGTGATGATTCCGGTCACGGTGATCGCGCGGGGCGAAGGTCCGACCGCGCTGCTCACCGGCGGCAACCACGGTGACGAATACGAAGGGCCGGTGGCCCTGAGCAAGCTGGCTCAGGGCCTGACGGCCACCGAGGTCAGCGGGCGGGTCATCATCATTCCATTCATGAACACCCCGGCGTTCCATGCCGGGCGGCGCACGTCGCCCATCGACAAGGGCAACCTCAACCGCAGCTTTCCCGGCAAGCCGGACGGCACGGTGACCGAGAAAATCGCCGACTACTTCACCCGCACCTTGTTGCCCCTGGCGGACATCGTGCTGGACATCCACTCCGGCGGGCGCACCCTGGATTTCCTGCCGTTCGCCGCCTGCCATGTGCTGCCGGACAAGCAGCAGCAGGCCCGCTGCGAGGCCGGCATGCGCGCGTTCAATGCGCCGTACAGCATGCGCATGCTGGAGCTGGATGCCGGGGCGATGTACGACACGGCCGCCGAGTCCCAAGGCAAGGTGTTCGTCACCACGGAACTGGGCGGTGGCGGTTCCTCCACCGCGCGCAGCGTGGCGATTGCCGAGCGCGGCGTGCGCAACCTGCTGGTGCATGCCGGGATTCTTCAGGGCGAGGTGCAGACGGGGCCGTCGGTCATGCTCGACATGCCTGACGGCGATTGCTTCATCGCCAGCGAGCACGACGGCCTGCTGGAAATGTGCCGGGATCTGGGCGACAGCGTGGACAAGGGCGAAGTCATCGCCCGGGTCTACGACGCCACCCGTAGCGGCGTGGCGCCGGTGGAGTACCGCGCAGCACGTAGCGGCCTGCTGGCGGCGCGGCATTTCCCGGGGTTGGTGCAGTGTGGCGATACCCTTGCCGTAATCGCGGACATACTGGAGTAATACGCCATCCCCTCCCACAGGTTCAATTTCCAAAGGGGTTTTCCATTCATTCAGGAGCTTCCCGGCCCATGCACAAACTCGATCGCTATGACCTGAAAATCCTGCGAATCCTCGCTGACGACGGGCGTATCACCAAGTCGAGCCTGGCCGAGGCGATCAACCTGTCGGTCACCCCGGCCTGGGAGCGCGTGCGCAAGCTCGAATCCCTCGGCCTGATCAAGGGCTACCGCGCGCAGATCGATTGGGGCGCGGTGTTCAAGAGCCAGCAGGTGCTGGTGGAAATCACCCTGGCCCGGCACACCGCGCAGGACATGCGGCGCTTCGAACAGCGCATGAACGACGCGCCGGAAGTGGCGTTCTGTTACGCCACCGGTGGTGGTGTGGATTACATGGCGATGATCCAGGCGCCGGACATTGATCATTACCAGCGCTTCATTGATCAGCTGCTGCTCGATGACCTGGGGATCGAGCGGTATTTCACCTACATCGTCACCAAGACCATCAAGACGGCGGGGGCCTTGCCGGCGGAGCTGTCTCAGGAATCCTGAACATTTATCCACAACCAGCCACCCTCTGTAGGAGCGAGGCTTGCCCGCGAAGAGGCCGGCAGCCTCAAAATCATCATGGCCTGACACACCGCCTTCGCGGGCAAGCCTCGCTCCTGCAGGGGGGTGGTTGTAGCCCCACCGCAAAAACCTCCGAATCCCCCCCGCTCAATCAGAAAAAACCACCTGCCCAACCCCCTCCAAACCCCAATTCCCCAACACCTCGCTGCCCTAGCATGGACTCCACGCACACGGTTCGGAGTCAATGCCATGACCTACAAACATCCCCTGCTGTTCAAAGCCCTCTGCTACGTCGATGGCCATTGGGTGCACAGCGACAGTGGCCACAGCATCGCCGTGCACAACCCGGCGGATCAGACACTGATCGGCCATGTGCCGATGCTCGATCAACCGCAGATCGCCGCCGCCGTCGATGCCGCGCACCGGGCGTTCGCCGATTGGCGTGAGCAGAGCCTGGAGACGCGCGGGGTGATTCTGCGGCGTTGGGCGGCGCTGATCCTGGAGCATCAGGAGGACCTGGCGCGGATTCTCAGCCTGGAGCAGGGCAAGTCCCTGGCCGAATCCCGGGGTGAAATCGCCTACGCCGCCAGCTTCATTCCGTGGTTCGCCGAAGAAGCCCGGCGTCTCTATGGGCAGAACATTCCCAGCCACATTCCCGGCGCGCATCTGGGCACGGTCAAGGAGCCGGTCGGTGTTTGCGCACTGCTGACCCCGTGGAATTTCCCCTCGGCGATGATCACCCGCAAAGCCGCCGCCGCTCTGGCCGCCGGTTGCACCGTGGTCGTCAAACCGGCCCACGAAACCCCGTATTCCGCATTTGCCTTGGCGCAGCTGGCGGAAGAAGCCGGGTACCCCGCCGGCGTATTCAACGTGGTACTGGGCGAGCCGCAGATGGCCATGCAGACCCTGGTGCAGGACACTCGCGTGCGCTCGGTGAGTTTCACCGGTTCCACCCGTGTCGGTAAGTTGGTGCTGCAAGCCGCCGCCCAGGACGTGAAGAAAGTCTCGTTGGAACTGGGTGGCAACGCCCCGTTCATTGTCTGCGCCGATGCCGATCTGCAGCTGGCGGTGAAAGTCGCGGTGGCCGCCAAGTTCCAGACCTCCGGCCAGGACTGCTGCGCCGCCAACCGGATCATGGTCGAGCGTGCGGTCTATCCGGAATTTCTCAAGCGCTTTGCCGAGGCCGTGCGCGAGCTGCGGGTCGGCCCGGCGATGATCGGCGAGCGGGAGCAGCAGGTGGATGTCGGCCCGTTGATGCACCAGGCCGCGTTCGACGTCACCGCCGAGCGCGTGGCCGATGCGTTGCAACAGGGCGCGCAACGGCTGGTGGGCGGCGAAGCCCATGCCCTCGGCGGCCTGTTCTATCAGCCCACGGTACTGGCCGATGTCACCCCGCAAATGCGCATCTACCGCGAGGAGAACTTCGCGCCGATTGCCGGAGTGATGCCGTTCGACACCCTCGATGAGGCCGTCCGGATGGCCAACGACACCGAGTACGGTCTGGCGGCCTACATTTGTTCCAATCGCCTGGACCTGATCTACCCGCTGATCCGCCGTCTCGACCACGCCATGGTTGCAGTCAACGGCGTCAAGTTCACCGGCCATCCGATTCCCTTCGGTGGCATGAAAGCCTCGGGGCTGGGCCGTGAAGGCGGCACCGAGGGCTTCGAAGCCTTTGTCGAAACCAAATACTTCTGTCTGCACCATCAAGGCCAGTTCTAAGGCCCTTTTAAGGAGATTGCCATGAACCAAGAATTCGACGCGCTGTTCGAGCAAGACCGTGCCCACTTCATGCACCCTTCGACCCACGCCCACGACCACGCCAGCGGTGCGCTGAAGGGACGCATCATCAAGGGCGCATCGGGCATCCGCATTCGCGACCATGAAGGCCGCGAACTGATCGACGCCTTTGCCGGCCTTTACTGCGTCAACATCGGCTACGGCCGCACCGAAGTGGCGGACGCCATCTACAAGCAGGCCAAGGAGCTGGCGTACTACCACACCTACGTCGGCCACTCGACCGAGGCGATCATCGAACTGTCGAGCCGCATCATCGACTGGGCGCCGGAAGGCATGAAGAAGGTCTACTACGGCCTGTCCGGTTCCGACGCCAACGAAACCCAGATCAAGCTGGTGCGTTACTACAACAACGTGCTGGGCCGGCCGCAGAAGAAGAAAATCATCTCCCGCGACCGTGGCTACCATGGTTCGGGCATCATGACCGGCAGCCTGACCGGCCTGCCGAGCTTCCATCAGCATTTCGACCTGCCGGCCGAAGGCATCAAGCACACCGTCTGCCCGCACTGGTACCGCAAGGCGCCGACCGGCATGGATGAAGCGGCGTTCGTGCGCTACTGCGCCGACGAGCTGGAGAAAATGATCCTGGCCGAGGGCCCGGACACCGTGGCCGCGTTCATCGGCGAACCGCTGATGGGCACTGGCGGCATCATCGTTCCACCGGCGGGCTACTGGGCGGCGATTCAGGCGGTGCTGAACAAATACGACGTGCTGCTGATCGCCGACGAAGTGGTCTGCGCCTTCGGTCGCCTGGGTTCGAAAATGGGCAGCCAGCGTTATGGCATGCGTCCGGACCTGATCACCACCGCAAAAGGGCTGACCAGCGCCTATGCGCCGCTGTCGGCGGTGATCGTCGGGGAAAAGGTCTGGGACGTGATCGAAAAAGCGTCCGAATCCCACGGTCCGATGGGCCATGGCTGGACCTACTCCGGGCACCCGATTTGTGCGGCGGCGGCCCTGGCCAACCTCGACATCCTGGAACGGGAAAACCTCACGGCCAATGCCGACAAGGTGGGTGCCTACCTCAACCGCCGGATGCGCGAAACCCTCGAAGGCCATCCGCTGGTGGGCGAAGTGCGTGGCGATGGCATGCTCGCTGCCGTGGAGTTCATGGCTGATCGCGAACAGCGCACGCCGTTCGATGCAGCGTTGAAGGTCGGTCCGAAGGTGTCCGCCGCTTGCCTTGAGCGCGGCATGGTCGCCCGGGCGATGCCCCATGGCGACATCCTCGGCTTCGCGCCGCCGCTGGTGCTGACCGAGGCCGAGGCGGATCTGATTGTGGGCATTACCAAGGATGCGATTGATCAGGTGGCGCAGGAGGTGCTGGGCTGAGTGCTATCAGCCACCACAAAACTGACAGACACAAAAAAGCCCCCGGACATTCACATGTCCGGGGGCTTTTTGTTGGCGCGAAGACCGACTACTTCTTCAAACCATAATGCTCATCGAGCATGCCCGGGGAATTCGGGGCTTTTGGCGCGTAGTCGCGCGGCGGTTCCTGGCTGCGCGGTGGCGTCAGGCGTTCCCGTGGAGTCTGTGTCGCGTCGGCGTGCAGGGAGGCCAGCAAGCGTTGGCGGGTCTGCTCGTCCAGGGCCAGGCGGTTGGCGCCCTCGGCGAGATGTTCCTGCACTTCCTGATAGCTCTGAGTCAGTTTCTTGACCAGCGTCGCAGTGCTGTTGAAGTGGGTCACCACCTCGTTCTGATAACTGTCGAAACGTTCCTGAATATCGTCCAGCTGACGTTGCGTGCTGCTAGGCGCGGCATTCGGCGCAAGGCGAGCGATCAGGAATCCAATGGCGACACCCACAACCAGGGCAAGAGTCGGCAACAACCAAACTAAGAGCGAGTGTTCCACGAGTCCTTCCTCTATAAACGGCTTTGCTTTACGTTAACGGCTCGAACCTGCGCTGTATACCGCGATTCGCTCGCAATAGACAGTCGCAGACAATTTGCTAGACGAGTCGACCCGATTCAAGGTCACGGAGTTCTTTCCTTGCTGATGCGTGAAACCCCTGTAGTGATTGATGGCCCGGTCGGTCAACTGGAAGCCCTGTACCTGGATAACGAGCAGCCGCGCGGCATTGCGCTGATCTGCCACCCCAACCCGGTGCAGGGCGGCACCATGCTCAACAAGGTGGTCTCGACCCTGCAACGCACCGCCCGCGATGCCGGCCTGATCACCCTGCGCTTCAACTACCGCGGCGTTGGCGCCAGTGAAGGCACGCACGACATGGGCACCGGCGAAGTCGATGACGCCCAGGCCGCCGCGGCATGGTTGCGGGAAAAGCGCCCGGATCTGCCGCTGACCCTGTTCGGTTTCTCCTTCGGCGGTTTCGTCGCCGCCAGCCTTGGCGGGCGCCTGGAATCCCGGGGCGAGCAGATCAAACACCTGTTCATGGTCGCCCCGGCGGTGATGCGCCTGGGGGATCAGGATCAGCTGCCGCAACAGGGCGAACTGACCGTGATCCAGCCGGAAACCGACGAAGTCATCGTTCCGCAGGTCGTCTACGACTGGTCCGAACAACTTGAACGCCCCCATGAGCTGCTGAAAGTGGCAGAATGCGGACACTTTTTTCATGGCAAGCTGACCGATCTCAAGGATCTTATCCTGCCGCGTCTTTCGAATTGATTGCAGTCTGACAAGCGATTACCCATGACGACTCGTACCCGTATCCTCACCGGCATCACCACCACCGGCACGCCGCACCTGGGCAACTACGCTGGCGCCATCCGCCCGGCGATCGTCGCCAGCCGCGACAGCAATGCCGATTCGTTCTATTTCCTGGCCGACTATCACGCCCTGATCAAGTGCGATGACCCGCTGCGCATCCAGCGCTCGCGTCTGGAAATCGCCGCGACCTGGCTGGCCGGTGGCCTGGATGTGGATCGCGTAACCTTCTACCGCCAGTCGGACATCCCGGAAATCCCCGAGCTGACCTGGCTGCTGACTTGCGTTGCCGCCAAGGGACTGCTCAACCGCGCCCACGCCTACAAAGCCTCGGTGGACAAGAACGTCGAGACCGGCGAAGACCCGGATGCCGGTATCACCATGGGCCTGTACAGCTACCCGGTGCTGATGGCCGCGGACATCCTGATGTTCAACGCGCACAAGGTGCCGGTCGGTCGCGACCAGATCCAGCACGTGGAAATGGCCCGCGACATCGGCCAGCGCTTCAACCACCTGTTCGGCCAGGGCAAGGAGTTCTTCACCATGCCCGAAGCGCTGATCGAGGAAAGCGTCGCTACCTTGCCGGGCCTGGACGGTCGCAAAATGTCGAAGAGCTACGACAACACCATTCCGCTGTTCAGCAGCGCCAAGGACATGAAGGACGCGATTTCGCGGATCGTCACCGACTCCCGTGCCCCGGGCGAAGCGAAAGATCCGGACAATTCGCACCTGTTCACCCTGTTCCAGGCCTTCGCCACCCCGGCGCAAGCTGACGAGTTCCGCAGCGAACTGCTGCAGGGCCTGGGTTGGGGCGAGGCGAAGAACCGTCTGTTCCAGTTGCTGGACAACGAACTGGGCGAGTCCCGCGAACGTTATCAACAGCTGATCGAGCGCCCGGCGGACCTGGAAGACATCCTGCAGCACGGCGCGAAAAAAGCCCGTGCGGTCGCGACGCCTTTCCTTCAAGAGTTGCGTGAAGCGGTGGGCCTGCGCTCCTTCGTCGCCCAGACACAAGTGGCGGCGACCACCAAGAAGAAAGCCGCCAAAGCTGCGCGTTTCGTCAGCTTCCGCGAAGACGACAGTTTCCGTTTCCGTCTGCTGGCGGCCGATGGCGAACAACTGCTGCTGTCGCGCAACTTCGCCGACGGTAAGACCGCAGGCCAGGTGACCAAGCAACTGCAAGCGGGCCAGCCACTGGACGTGCGCAGCGAAGACCTGAGCTTCAGCGTCTGGCTGGAAGGCGAGTGCGTTGCCGACAGCCCGGCTTTCGCCGACAGCGCCGCCCGCGACACTGCGATCGACGCTCTGCGCATTGCCCTGACGCCGATTCAGGAATAACCAACGGCTCGACCCGACCAAGGGTTGATTGCCATTCCCACGGGCCATCGCTAAAGTGACGGCCCGTTTTTGTTGCCTTGCTAACGAATTATGACGCCCCTAGAACGATATCAAGCTGATCTGAAACGCCCGGAGTTCTTCCATGACGCTGCGCAGGAAACCGCCGTGCGTCATTTGCAGCGCCTGTACGACGATCTGGTCGCGGCCGAGCAGAACAAACCGGGCCTGCTGGGCAAACTGTTTGGCAAGAAGGATCAGACCCCGGTCAAGGGCCTGTATTTCTGGGGTGGCGTAGGCCGCGGCAAGACTTACCTGGTCGACACCTTCTTTGAAGCGCTGCCGTTCAAGGAAAAGACCCGTACCCACTTCCACCGCTTCATGAAGCGCGTACACGAAGAAATGAAAACCCTGGGCGGCGAGAAAAACCCGCTGACCATCATCGCCAAGCGTTTCGCCGCCGAAACCCGCGTCATCTGCTTCGATGAATTCTTCGTATCCGACATTACCGACGCCATGATCCTCGGCACCCTGATGGAAGAGCTGTTCAAGAACGGCGTGTCCCTGGTCGCGACCTCGAACATCGTGCCGGACGGCCTGTACAAGGACGGTCTGCAACGTGCGCGTTTCCTGCCGGCCATTGCGCTGATCAAGCAGCACACCGACATCGTCAACGTCGACAGCGGCGTCGACTATCGTCTGCGCCACCTCGAACAGGCGGAACTGTTCCACTTCCCGCTCGACGAAGCCGCCCACGAAAGCCTGCGCAAGAGCTTCCGCGCGCTGACGCCGGAATGCACGGCAGCGGTCGAGAACGATGTGCTGATCATCGAAAACCGCGAAATCCGCGCCTTGCGCACCTGCGACGACGTGGCCTGGTTCGACTTCCGCGAATTGTGCGACGGCCCACGCAGCCAGAACGACTACATCGAACTGGGCAAGATCTTCCATGCCGTGCTGCTCAGCGGCGTCGAGCAGATGAGCGTCACCACCGACGACATCGCCCGTCGTTTCATCAACATGGTCGACGAGTTCTACGACCGTAACGTGAAACTGATCATTTCTGCCGAAGTGGAGCTCAAAGACCTCTACACCGGCGGACGCCTGACGTTCGAATTCCAGCGGACCCTCAGCCGGTTGCTGGAGATGCAGTCCCACGAATTCCTGTCGCGGGCGCACAAGCCGTAAAAGAAAAAGGCCTGCAATCGCAGGCCTTTTTCATGGGCTTGATTCACCTCCGAACCCCTGTGGGAGCGGGCTTATGCGTCAGCCATTTAGATACCGCCCCACCTCATCCTGCTGCTGACACCCAATCAGCAACCACAACAGAATCCTCGCCTTGCGCGGACACACAAACCCCGCCATCGACACCCCCTTGCGAATCAAATCCATCTCCCCACCCCTGAAACCATAAGTAGCCCGCGCCGTAGACCCGGAACCGGTACGCGTAGCGACGATCACCGGAATTTCCTTGGCGACATGCCCAATCTCCGTCGCCCAGTCAGGCGAGACGTGACCGGCACCGAAACCTGCGATGACCAGTCCGTCGTACCCCAGCGCAACGATGTTTTCCAGCAGCAGGGTGTCGGCCGACAGCGAAGCCTCGAGCAGCGCGACTTTGTGGCTGGTCTGTTGCGGCAGGGGCAACACGACGCGCGGGTCCGGCGAGCGCAGGTAGCAAACCCGATCCTCCAACAACAGGCCCGCCGGGCCCACGTTGGGCGAGGAAAACGCCTGCAAGGCCAGCGAGTCGGTCTTGCGTAGGCTGCGCGCCAGATGAATTTGCCCGTTCATCACCACCTGAACCCCGCGCTGGCGGCTGTTCTGCGCCAGAGCCACGCGACAGGCATCCAACAGATTCGCCGGGCCGTCTGCGCCCGGTTGTGCAGCGGAACGCATCGCGCCGGTCAGCACCAGAGGCTGGTCGTGGGGCCATAGGTAGTCGAAGAACTGCGCGGCCTCTTCGAGGGTGTCGGTGCCCTGGGTAATCACCACCCCCGCGGCACCCTGCTTGATCTGAAACTTCGCCCAGGCCAGCACGCTCAGCAAAAACTCGAAATCCTGCGAAGCGCTGGGCAGCAGGCCAAGGGTTTCCACCGTCACCCGGGCCAGCGTATTGAGCCCCGGAATGGAGGCCAGCAGGGTTTCGCCGCTGACCGACGGCGTCACTCCTTCACCGGCCTTGCCGGTTTGCATGCTCACCGTGCCGCCGAGTGCCGCGATGGCCAGTTTTGGCAGGTCCATGTGATACCTCGCTCGTTTGAGATGAAAAGAGTTGATTACTCCCCGAACATGAAACCGATCAGCGGCACGATCAGTAGCGTGCTGATGGCCATCGACAGGACATTGGCGATGTAGGCGTGCATGTCGGCCGGCAGGCGTTTGGCGATTGCATGGGCCAGGGGAGGGGCCAGCAATGCGCCCAGCCAGGCGCTCGTCACCATGACTCCCCAGCTGGCGCCGTGGGTCAGGATCGACGCGGGCACGACCGAGACCAGCGGGATATAGGTGGGATACCAGCCGTGCGCCTTCCATTGGGGGCGCCAGAACAGCACGCCAATGGCGGAGGTCAGCGCCTGGGCAGCGATGATGTGCAACAGCAGGCCGGAACCGTAGGCTGGGCTTGAGGGGTTGAGGCTGTAGGCCAGCAGGGCGCCCAGCAGCAGGCCGAGGCTGGCAAGTTCATTGCCGAAGAAGGGGGCTTCGGAGAAATCCGCCAATACCCGGCGCAGGGACCAGATGACGCCATAGTCGGGTGTCTTGGTGGGAGGGGCTGGGGGTGGCATTTCGGGGCGCGCGGACTTGACCAGGGTCGGCCAATGTCGGCAGATCAGGCAGGCCACCACGCTGGCGCTGGCCATGCCCATTACGTTGCCGATCACCGCCGGCAGGGCCAACGGATTGCACACGAAGTTGACGATCAGCAGGCACATCGGCGTGACCAGCAAAGCCCCCATGATTGCGCCGTTGATCGTGACCTTCCAGCCGCCACCGAACATCAGCACCATCGCCGCTGGCAAGGAAACGAAGGCGACAAAGGTGGGCTGCCAATCACCGGCGCTCACTGTCCAGCCCCATAACAGATTGCTTAGAAGCAGCCCCAGCAACGAACTGGTGACCAGCCAAGGCCAAAGGCCCGTGCCATAACAAATGGCAAAACCCTGCCAGGATTTTCCCGTCCTGTTGGCCCAGTAGGCCAGGTAGGCACCGGCCAGCAAGCCGATCGAGGCGAACTCGTGTTTGTAGAAGGCCACCTCGCTGATATCGCCAAGCACCCAACGCAACCAGGCAACGGGGTCGTGCAGCGCCGAAACCATGTCGTCGTAACCGGGCCAGTGCGCTGTCCAGATCGAACGGTTGCTCAGCCACAGCCAGATGATCAGCAACGTCGTACCGATCATCAGCAGGACAACGGTTTTATCCACAGGGCTGAAGCGCTGATGGTTCGCGGTCGGGATATTCATCGGCCTGCCTCCTTCAGCGCGGGAGACGAGGGTGGTGGGTGTAACCGAGCATGGAGTCGTAGAGATCGGTGCGCCGATCACGATGCAGATCGTTGAGGGCATTCCAGGTCGGCGCGCTGCGCGAACTGGTCAGGTCGATATCGGCGAACAGGATTTCCTGCCGGTCCGCCGATGCCACGGCACCGATCGGCCAGCCGTGGGTGCCGGCAATCAGCGAACAACCCAGGTAGCGCGCGCCGCGTTCTTCGCCAATCCGGCTGGCGGCTGCGATAAACACGTTGTTGACGTGCGCTGCGGTCATTGTCAGGTACGACGCCATGCACTTGCCGGCGTCGTCGAACAGTGGCGGTGGCGTCCAGACCCAGTTGTTCAGGCTGCAAATGATATCCGCGCCTTGCTGGCTGAGGATTCGCGGCACCTCAGGGAACCAGATGTCCCAGCAGATCAGCAGCCCGATGCGGCCGATGGGCGTATCGAACACCGGAAAGCCCAGATCACCGGGCGTGAACCAGAGCTTCTCCATATTCCAGAGATGGGCCTTGCGGTATTTGCCGATAAAACCGCACGGACCGAGCAGGACGCCCGTATTGAACAGCCGCATGCCATCGAGTTCGGCCACACCGGCTACCAGGTAAACCTTTTGTTTGCGGGCGAAGTCGATCCAGAGTTGAACGCTCGGCCCGTCCGGAACCCGCTCGGCGTGGGCGAAAGCATCCTGCCGGTTGGCGAAGAGATAACCCGTATTGCACAGCTCCGGCAGCACGATGAGATTCGCCCCGCCGTTGACGGCCTCCTGCGCCAGTTCGAGGCTTTGGCGCAAGTTGGATTCATGATTCTCGACGCCGAACTGAGGATCGAATTGCACGACGGCGACACGAACGGGGCTTGTTGGCTCGCTCATTCCTGATGACCTCTTTTTATTGTTATTCACGCTGTTTCAGTGGCGTGCCAATAAAAGGTGAAGTCGCAGGTGGGTGTAAGTCAGACGCTTCTGTTCCGGTTGTAGTCTGTTTCCGAAAACTTGAAGCCTGTAGGAGCGAGCTTGCTCGCGATGGTCGTCAACGATAACGCTGGCGTCCTGACACCCAGCGGTGTCCGGTCTTCCATCGCGAGCAAGCTCGCTCCTGCAAGGGGGAGGGGTCAGGCCGCTTGCTGGAACTGCTGCCGATACTGGTTCGGCGACAGCTCAGTGTGCTGGCGGAACAGGCGGGCGAAGAAGCTGGCGTCGTCGTAGCCGACTTCGTAGCTGATGGTCTTGATGCTCTTGCGGCTGCCCGACAGCAGGCCCTTGGCGGTTTCGATGCGCAGGCGTTGCAGGTAGTGCAAAGGCTTGTCTCCGGTGGCGGTCTGGAAGCGGCGCATGAAGTTGCGGATGCTCATGCCGTGCTCGCGGGCGACGTCCTCGAAGCGGAACTTGTCGGCGAAATGCTCTTCGAGCCAGTGCTGGATTTGCAGGATGATCACATCCTGATGCAGTTTCTGGCCGCCGAAGCCGATGCGTCCCGGCGAGTAGCTGCGCTGCACTTCATAGAGAATGTCCCGGGCCACGGCCTGGGACACGTTGGCGCCGCAGAAGCGCTCGATCAGGTAGATGTACAGATCGCAGGCGGAGGTGGTGCCGCCTGCGCAGTAGAGGTTGTCGGCGTCGGTCAGGTGTTTGTCCTGATTCAGGTACACACGCGGGAAACGTTCGGCGAAGGCATTGAAGAAGCGCCAGTAGGTGGTCGCTTCCTTACCGTCGAGCAGCCCGGCCTCGGCCAGCCAGAAAACCCCGGTGGCCTCGCCGCAGAGTACCGCGCCGCGGGCATGTTGCTGGCGCAGCCAGGGCAGGACCTGTGGATAACGTTGGCAGAGGGTTTCGAAGTCGTCCCAGAACGCGGGAATGACGATGATGTCGGCATTTTCCAGTCCGCCGTCTACCGGCATGAGTACATTGCTGAAGCTCTGCACCGGTTTGCCGTCGGGGCTGACCAGCCGGGTTTCGAAGGCCGGTACCAGACCGTGGCCCAGCTGCTTGCCGTAGCGCAGGCTGGCGAGGTGGAAGAAGTCCTTGGCTTGCATGAGGGTGGAAGCGAAAACCCGGTCGATGGCCAGGATGCTGACGCGCCGCAGGGGCGTGGAGGCTTGGTTAGACATAATTCAACTTTTGTTTTTATAAGGGAAAGTGGTCACCAGACGGCTGGATCGTCTTATTTTTTGTCGGATGTGTCCAGTGTCCTGTATCGGACCTGCGGCTTAGTCTCTGAAGGTCAACCTCTTCTAAAAACTAACGACAGGTGCCGCATGATTCCCCGAACCTTGTTCAGTTCCGAGCACGAACTCTTCCGTGACAGCGTGCGAACCTTTCTCGAAAAAGAGGCGGTGCCGTTCCATGGGCAGTGGGAAAAACAGGGCTTCATCGACCGCAAACTCTGGAACAAGGCCGGGGAGGCGGGGATGTTGTGCTCGCACCTGCCGGAAGAATACGGCGGCCTGGGGGCGGACTTTCTCTACAGCGCGGTGGTGATCGAAGAGGTGGGGCGGCTGGGGCTGACCGGCATCGGTTTCTCCCTGCATTCGGACATCGTGGCGCCGTACATCCTGCATTACGGCAGTGAAATGCTGAAACAAAAATACCTGCCGAAACTGGTCTCCGGGGAGATGGTCAGTGCCATCGCCATGACCGAGCCGGGCGCCGGTTCAGACCTGCAAGGGGTGAAGACCACGGCGGTGCTGGATGGCGACGAGTACGTGATCAACGGCTCGAAAACCTTCATTACCAACGGTTATCTCGCCGATCTGGTGATTGTCGTGGCCAAGACCGATCCGAAGGCGGGCGCCAAGGGCACCAGTCTGTTTCTGGTGGAAGCCGACACGCCGGGCTTCGACAAGGGCAAGCGCCTGGAGAAGGTCGGCATGAAGGCCCAGGACACCTCTGAGCTGTTCTTCCAGGACGTCCGGGTGCCGAAGGAAAACCTCTTGGGTCAGGCCGGGATGGGCTTTGCTTACCTGATGCAGGAATTGCCTCAGGAGCGCCTGACCGTGGCGATTGGCGGTCTGGCTTCAGCCGAAGCGGCGCTGGAGTGGACCCTGGAATACACCCGCGAGCGCAAGGCCTTTGGCAAATCTATTGCCGACTTCCAGAACACCCGATTCAAGCTGGCGGAGATGGCGACCGAAATCCAGATCGGCCGGGTCTTCGTCGACCGCTGCATGGAGCTGCATCTGCAAGGCAAGCTGGACGTGCCGACGGCGGCGATGGCCAAGTACTGGGGCACCGACCTGCAATGCAAGGTCCTCGATGAATGCGTGCAGTTGCATGGCGGTTACGGCTTCATGTGGGAATACCCGGTGGCCCGGGCGTGGGCGGATGCGCGGGTGCAGCGGATTTATGCGGGGACCAATGAGATCATGAAGGAGATCATTGCGCGGTCGCTCTGATCGGAGTTGACCTCGGCGACGCCATCGCGAACAGGCTCGCTCCCACAGTGATTTCGGGTGTTTACACAAGATGTGTTCAACCTGGATACCTGTGGGAGCGAGCCTGCTCGCGATGGGATCTGAAGATCAATCAAGGCGCCGGATTCGGATGATCCTTGTGAATCGCCTCAATCCCCTCCAGCACTTCATCCGACAACTTCAGATCAAAACTGGCAATGTTGCTGTCCAGCTGTTCCAGCGTCGTGGCGCCAATGATGTTGCTGGTGACAAACGGCTGCTGCGTCACGAAGGCCAGGGCCATTTGCGCCGGGTCCAGGCCGTGCTCGCGGGCCAGCGCCACATAGCGGCTGCACGCCGCCTCCGACTGCGGGTTGAAATAGCGGCTGAAGCGGCTGTAGAGGCTCAGGCGGCCTTTCGGCGGGCGGGCGCCACCTTCGTACTTGCCTGACAGGAAGCCGAACGCCAGCGGCGAATAGGCGAGCAGGCCGCACTGTTCGCGGATGGCGATTTCCGCCAGGCCGACTTCGAAGCTGCGGTTGAGCAGGTTGTAGGGGTTCTGGATCGATACCGCGCGTGGCCAGCCACGGGCTTCGGCCAGGGCGAGGAAACGCATGGTGCCCCAGGGCGTTTCATTGGACAGGCCGATGTGGCGGATCTTGCCGGCCTTGACCTGCTCGTCCAGCGCTTCGAGGGTGTCTTCCAGCGGCGTCAGATTGGCTTCGATCTTGTGCTTGTAGCCCAATTGTCCGAAGAAATTGGTGCTGCGCTCGGGCCAGTGCAACTGGTAGAGGTCGATATAGTCTGTCTGCAGGCGCTTGAGGCTGCCATCCACGGCTTCGGTGATGTGCTGGCGGTTGTGCCGCAGGTTCTTGTCGCGGATGTAGTCGATGGTGTTGCCGGGGCCGGCGATCTTGCTGGCCAGGATCCAGTCGGCGCGATCGCCGCGGCTCTTGAAGTAGTTGCCGATGTAGCGTTCGGTGGTGGCGTAGGTCTCGGCCTTGGGTGGTACCGGGTACATCTCGGCGGTGTCGATGAAATTGATCCCGGCGCTCTTGGCCCGCTCGATCTGGGCGAAGGCATCGGCTTCACTGTTCTGCTCGCCCCAGGTCATGGTGCCCAGGCAGATTGCGCTGACGTTCAGATTGGTCCGGCCTAACTGGCGATACTCCATCGAGTCCTCCTTGGGCAAAGCAATCATAAAAGCAGGTTGAAATATTTTTCGCAATCTGCATAATTGCGCACCTCTTTCTGCAGTGGAAGTGATGCGCCGCCGCCGAAGAATCTTGCCGTTGAACGGACGCGCCGACCCGAGCCCCCGAAAGCGTCTGTATCCGGCTGCCTTTGACTTGTCAAAGTACGCACTATTCAGTAAGATCCGCCGTCTTATTTACAGGCGGCCCCTGAGGCTATAAAGAATGAAAACTTTTACTGCTAAACCGGAAACAGTAAAGCGCGACTGGTTTGTCGTCGACGCTGCTGGTCAGACCCTGGGTCGTCTGGCCACCGAAATCGCCAGCCGTCTGCGTGGCAAGCACAAGCCTGAGTACACTCCTCACGTTGATACCGGCGACTACATCGTCGTTATCAATGCTGAGCAAGTTCGTGTTACTGGCGCTAAAACCAGCGACAAAATGTACTACTCCCACTCCGGTTTCCCGGGCGGCATCAAGTCGATCAACTTTGAAAAGCTGATCGCCAAGGCCCCTGAGCGCGTGATCGAGACCGCGGTAAAAGGCATGCTGCCTAAGAACCCGCTGGGCCGCGACATGTACCGTAAGCTGAAAGTCTATGCGGGCGCTGCTCACCCTCATACTGCTCAGCAGCCCCAAGAACTGAAGATTTAACGGAATAGTTCATTATGTCGGCGACTCAAAATTACGGCACTGGCCGTCGCAAGACCGCAACCGCACGCGTTTTCCTGCGTCCGGGCACTGGTAAAATCTCCATCAACAACCGTTCGCTGGATACCTTCTTCGGCCGCGAAACTGCCCGCATGGTAGTTCGTCAGCCGCTGGAGCTGACCGAGACTGTCGAGAAGTTCGACATCTACGTCACCGTGATCGGCGGTGGTGTTAGTGGCCAGGCTGGCGCAATCCGCCACGGCATCACTCGCGCCCTGATGGACTACGACGAAGCTCTGCGCAGCCCGCTGCGTAAAGCTGGTTTCGTAACCCGCGACGCCCGTGAAGTTGAACGTAAGAAAGTTGGTCTGCGTAAAGCGCGTAAGCGTCCGCAGTACTCGAAGCGTTAATTCGCTTCCACGTTCAAAAAAGAACGCCCAGTTTCCTCACGGATCTGGGCGTTTTTTTGTGCCTGCGATTTTTAAAAGAATTGCTCTGTGACAACTTGCCACATCCGTAGACGCCCTATACTACAAGGCTTGGGGGGAGTAGCTCCCGGTAATTACCTTGTCAGAATTGGGGGTTTTCATTACCATTCGGCAAAATTTTTATAAGTACAGAGTTTCACTTAGTAGATGCCTGATTTAACAGGCCACAAAGCTGATGGGAGAGGACTGAATGAGCAATGACGGCGTGAATGCAGGCCGGCGTCGCTTCCTGGTAGCAGCTACATCCGTGGTGGGTGCTGCAGGAGCGGTGGGGGCTGCGGTCCCGTTCGTGGGGTCATGGTTTCCCAGTGCCAAGGCGAAAGCCGCAGGTGCACCGGTGAAAGTGAATGTCAGCAAAGTCGAGCCAGGCCAGCAGATGATTGCTGAATGGCGTGGCCAGCCGGTATTCATCGTCCGCCGTACTCCGGAAATCCTGGGGAATCTGAAGAAGATCGAGGGTCAACTGTCTGACCCGACCTCCAAGAACTCGACTCAACCGACCTATGTCGATCCGGAAACCCGGTCGATCAAACCTGAGGTTCTGCTGCTGATCGGTATCTGCACGCACCTGGGTTGCTCGCCGACATTCCGTCCCGAAGTCGCCCCCGCAGATCTGGGCAAGGACTGGGTAGGCGGTTATTTCTGCCCCTGCCACGGTTCCCACTACGACCTGGCTGGTCGCGTCTACAAGGCGCAACCTGCGCCCTTGAACCTGCCAGTTCCCCCGCATTCCTATGAGACCGATGAAATCATTGTCATTGGCGTCGATAAGGAGAACGCGTGATGAGCAAGTTCATGGATTGGGTTGATGCGCGCTTTCCCGCGACCAAAATGTGGGAAGACCATCTCAGCAAGTACTACGCCCCGAAGAACTTCAACTTCTTCTATTTCTTTGGTTCCCTTGCACTGCTCGTTCTGGTCAACCAGATCGTTACCGGTGTCTGGCTGACCATGAGCTACACCCCGTCGGCGGAAGAAGCATTCGCTTCCGTCGAATACATCATGCGCGACGTCGAGTACGGCTCGATCCTGCGTCTGCTGCACTCCACCGGCGCTTCGGCGTTCTTCATCGTGGTTTACCTGCACATGTTCCGTGGCCTGCTCTACGGTTCGTATCAGAAACCGCGTGAGCTGGTGTGGGTCTTCGGCATGCTGATCTATCTGGCGCTGATGGCGGAAGCCTTCATGGGTTACCTGCTGCCATGGGGCCAGATGTCCTACTGGGGCGCCCAGGTGATCATCTCGCTGTTCGGTGCGATCCCGGTCATCGGCAACGACCTGACCCAGTGGATCCGTGGTGACTACCTGATTTCCGGTATTACTCTGAACCGCTTCTTCGCCCTGCACGTGGTTGCCCTGCCGATCGTGATTCTCGGTCTGGTGGTGCTGCACATCCTGGCGCTGCACGAAGTGGGTTCGAACAACCCGGACGGCGTGGACATCAAGAAACACAAGGACGAAAACGGCGTACCGCTGGACGGCATTGCCTTCCACCCGTACTACACCGTGAAGGATATCGTCGGCGTGGTGGTGTTCCTGTTCATCTTCTGCTCGATCGTGTTCTTCTTCCCGGAGATGGGCGGTTATTTCCTCGAGAAGCCGAACTTTGAAGTGGCGAACGCCTTCAAGACTCCGGAACACATCGCTCCGGTCTGGTACTTCACTCCGTTCTACGCGATCTTGCGTGCGGTTCCGGACAAGCTCTTCGGCGTAATCGCCATGGGCGCGGCCATCGCGGTGCTGTTCGTCCTGCCGTGGCTGGACCGCAGCCCGGTCAAGTCGATGCGCTACAAAGGCTGGATGAGCAAGATCTGGCTCTGGGTATTCTGCATTTCGTTCGTGATCCTGGGTGTTCTGGGCGTATTGGCGCCTACCCCTGAGCGTACGTTGCTGTCGCAGGTATGTACCTTCCTGTACTTCGCCTACTTCATTCTGATGCCGTTCTATACCCGGCTCGAGAAGACCAAACCGGTTCCGGAAAGGGTGACTGGCTGATGAAAAAACTATTTGCGGTATTGATGCTTGCGGCACTGCCGGTGTTCGCTTTCGCTGCTGAACACGGTGGTCCGGAGCTGGAAAAAGTCGACATCGACGTATCGGACAAGGCTGCCATGCAGGATGGCGCGCGTACTTTTGCCAACTATTGCATGGGTTGCCACAGCGCCAAGTTCCAACGTTATGAGCGTGTTGCCGATGACCTCGGTATCCCTCATGAACTGATGCTCGAGAAGCTGGTGTTTACCGGCGCCAAGATCGGCGACCACATGACCATCGGCATGCAGCCGGCTGACGCCAAGACCTGGTTCGGTGCGGCACCGCCCGACCTGACCCTGGTGGCTCGTGTTCGCGGTACCGACTGGCTCTACGGTTACCTGAAGTCGTTCTACGAAGATCCGTCGCGCCCTTGGGGTGTGAACAACAAGGTCTTCCCGAACGTCGGCATGCCTAACGTCCTGGTCGGCCTGCAAGGTCGTCAGGTGGTGGGTTGCAAACAGGTCCAGATCGTCGAAGACGGCAAGAAGCAATTCGATCCGTTGACCGGTACGGCGCTGACTCATGAGGCGTGCGATCAACTGACGATCGTGCCAAAGAGTGGTTCTTTGACCGAAGAGCAGTTCGATGAGAAGGTCAAGAATCTGGTAACCTTCCTGGCTTACTCGGCTAACCCGGTTAAGCTGCAGCATCAGCGCATCGGTACGTATGTATTGCTGTACCTGGCGTTCTTCTTCGTATTTGCATACCTGCTCAAGCGTGAATACTGGAAAGACGTGCACTGATAAAGCTTCAAGCATTTGCTGTTAATCGCGCGCGCCCAAGGGCGCCTCTGAAGGTGTAACGAGTCTGGTCCGCCAGTCGTTACCGGAGGCGCCCTCTGGGCGCGTTCGTTTTTCCGCTTTCGATCATTTCTACAAGCGAGGAGGACCGCCATGGGCGTGACCAATCGGTTGGCCTGTTACTCCGACCCCGCCGACCACTATTCCCACCGAGTGCGAATCGTACTGGCAGAGAAGGGTGTCAGCGCCGAGATCATCTACGTGGAAGCGGGTCGCCAGCCGCCTAAACTGATCGAAGTGAACCCTTATGGCAGCTTGCCCACCCTGGTCGATCGGGACCTGGCGTTGTGGGAGTCCACGGTGGTGATGGAATACCTGGATGAGCGCTATCCGCATCCGCCGTTGTTGCCGGTGTATCCGGTGGCGCGTGCCAACAGTCGTCTGCTGATGCACCGCATTCAGCGTGACTGGTGTGGGCTGGTGGATCAGATTCTGGATCCGCGGACCAAGGATGCGGCCCGTGCCGTGGCGCGCAAGGAGCTGCGTGAAAGCCTGACGGGCGTGTCGCCGCTGTTCGCCGACAAGCCGTTTTTCCTCAGTGAGGAACAAAGCCTGGTGGATTGCTGCCTATTGCCAATACTCTGGCGATTGCCGATTCTGGGTATAGAACTGCCGCGGCCTGCCAAGCCGCTGCTTGATTACATGGAGCGCCAGTTTGCGCGTGAGGCTTTCCAGGCGAGTCTGTCTGGCGTCGAACGCGATATGCGCTAAGGCTTAAGGAGCCGCTATGAACTCCAGTCGACCTTATCTGGTCCGCGCGCTCTATGAGTGGATTGTGGACAACGACTGCACCCCGCACATACTCGTGAACTCCGAGTATCCGTCGGTTCAGGTGCCGCAGGGTTTTGCCAGTGATGGGCAAATCGTCCTGAACGTATCGCCTCAGGCTGTGCGTCACCTGCACATGGACAACGAGGCGGTGAGCTTCGAAGGCCGCTTTGGCGGCGTGCCGCATACGCTGTATGTGCCTATCGCGTCGATCCTGGGCATCTACGCCCGGGAAAACGGTCAAGGCATGGTGTTCGATCTGGAGTCGCCTATGGGCGATGAGGACGAGATCGAGCCGGATGACGATATTCCGCCACCGGATAGCGAGCCGCCGCGCCCAAGCGGTCGACCCAGTCTTAAAGTGGTGAAATAAAAAAAGGCGATCCGAAAGGGTCGCCTTTTTATTTGCCTGCATTCCGGCATCGCCGGAATGAGTGTGTATCAGTCGATGTATTCGAACAGCTTCACGATCTTCTGCACGCCGGATACACCCTGTACCAGATTGGTCGCCTGGGCGGCTTCCTGCTTGGTCAGCAGGCCCAGCAGATAAACGATGCCGTTCTCGGTCACGACCTTGATCCGCGAACCCGGGATGTTCGGGTCGGTGAGCATCTGGGTCTTGATCTTGGTGGTCAGCCAGGTGTCGTTCTGGCGCGCCAGCAACGAGGAAGGCGGCAGGACCTGCAGTTCGTTGTGTACGGTCTTTACCCGCTGAACGGCGGCAGCGGCCTGTTCGGCCTTGGCCTTGAGGTCGGCGCGCGGGGTCTGGCCGGCGAGCAATACGACGCCGTTGAAGCTGGTGACCACGATGTGCGAGTCGTTATCCAGGGCCGGATCGGCCTTGGCGACGTTCACGCCGACTTTGGTATCGATCAGGGAGTCGTCGATCTTGCTGCCGAAGGTGCGGGTGCCGCGGTCATCTTCAATGGGTGCTTCACGGCTGGCATTAACCACCGAGGTGCAGCCGCTGATGCCGAGGCACAGGGTCAGGGCCAGTAGGCCGAGGCGATTAGGGGTCATTCTTCACTCCCGAACAATTGGCTGTCGATCAAGTCGCAAAGGCAGTGGATCGCCAGCAGGTGGACTTCCTGAATACGAGCGGTGACGCTGGCGGGTACGCGAATCTCCACGTCCTCGGGCAATAGCAGCGACGCCATGCCGCCGCCATCGCGACCGGTCAATGCTACGACAATCATTTCGCGATCATGTGCGGCCTGGATCGCCTGAATTATGTTCGCCGAGTTGCCGCTGGTGGAAATCGCCAGCAGAACATCGCCCGGCTGGCCGAGGGCGCGGATCTGCTTGGAAAAGACTTCGTTGTAGCTGTAGTCGTTGGCGATCGAGGTAATGGTTGAGCTGTCGGTGGTCAGCGCGATGGCCGGCAGGCTCGGACGCTCGCGCTCGAAGCGGTTGAGCAGCTCGGAGGAGAAGTGCTGGGCGTCGCCGGCGGAGCCGCCGTTGCCGCAGGAGAGCATTTTGCCTTCGTTGAGCAGGGCGTTGACCATCACCTGGCTGGCTTGCTCGATGTGCGGTGCAAGTACTTCCATCGCCTGTTGCTTGGTGTCGATACTGGCCTGAAAAAGCTGGCGAATTCGGGATTGCATGTCCATCTGTGTGACCTTAATGAGCGCGGCTGTCCGGCACGTGAATGTGCAGCCCGCAAAGCAAAGAGCAAAAGTGTTGGGCGTTTTCCGGTTCGGGGTGCAGGCGATCAGCTGTCGAAGGCATTTTGTAACCAGTTCAACTGATCGAGGTCGCTATCAATGGCAACCACATCGAAACGGCAAGGGGAATTGGCCCAGCGCGATTCGCGCTGAAGAAAAAATTGCGCGGCAAAAATCAGTTTCTGCCGTTTGCGCCCATCGATGCTATCGAGCGCGCCACCCCATTGAGTGTTTTTTCTGTAACGAACTTCAACGAATACTACTGTATCGCCATCCAACATGACCAGATCAAGCTCGCCGCGTTTACACAACCAGTTCTGCGCCACCAGGCGCAGACCCTGTTGTTGAAGATGCTCGAGCGCCTGGCGCTCGGCATCCTTACCGCTTTGCTGGCGTGACCTGTCAGGCATCAGCGCGAGGTGTCCGGCAGGCGCTGGACCTGACCGTTGACGAACTCGGCCCATGGCAACTGACGCACGACCCGCTGGTTCTGCGACATGCCCAGGCTGCCCGACTGACCTTCGATGCGGCTGTCCGGCAGGGCCTTGAGTTGGCCCAGGCGTGGCGCCAGACGATAGGCGTCGACGCCCATTGCATACAGGCGGCCCAGGCTGCTGGCGGCTTGTGGCCATTGAGCGGTGACCTGCTTGCGCAGCGGGTCATTGGCGTCCAGCAACCATGGGGTTTCGCAGAAGCGGATACCGTTCATGTCGTTGTACTGGTTCACGTCGCCGCTGGCGCTGAACACGTGAGAGGTGGCATAGACCGGAACGTCGCCTGCGTATTGGAAGTTCAGGGTCGGCTTGATCTGTTGGGCCTGTTGCGGTGTGGAGGCCAGGAAGATGAATTCGATGTCCTGGCGACGGGATGGCTGGGCGGCAACCTGCGAACCTACAGTGCTTTGCAGGCTCTTGGCGCGACCTTCGCTCTGACGCAGCTGGAACATGTCGGCAATCTGCTGGGCCAGTTGCACCGGCTGATCGACGCGCTCGGTGGCAACGATAGTGCCGCCGTTGGCTTGCCAGTCCTGGCTGAACGCACGCATCACGCGGTCGCCCCATTCACCTTTCGGAACCATGATGGCGGCGCGGTGCAGGCCGTCGGCACGGGCGCGGCGGGACACTTCGCGGGCTTCGTCTTCAGCGGCCAGACCGAACTGGAACAGTTGGGCCGGACCTTGATCGCCTTCGCTGTAGTTCAGGGCCAGCGTGGTGATTGGCAGTTGCGGGCGAGTGCTCAGCTGCTTGACCAGTGGTTTTTCCAGCGGGCCGACGACCAGCTGCACGCCATCGGCCTGGGCCTTGCGATAGAACTCGTCGAGGGAGGTGAGCTTCGAGCTGTCATAGAACTCGATGGCTGGCGGCTTCTGCCCGGCTTGTTGGGCCTGGTAGTGAGCGGCCATGAAACCTTCGCGCAATGCCTTGCCAACCGAGGCCAGTTGGCCGTCCTGTGGCAGCAGCAGGGCAATCTTGCTCAGGGGCTGACTGGCCAGTTCCTTGAGTTTGGTCAGAGGCAACGGCAGTTGAATGGCGGCGGGGTGTTTCGGATTGTCCGCGCGCCATTTGTCGATGGCGGCCTGTTGCTGTTCAACAGTGCCGGCCGTTTTTACTGCCAGGGCCAGGCCCATCCAGCCGCCGAGGTCATCGGTGGTGTTCGGCTGCAACTGGTCGGTCGGCAACGAGGCGATCAGCGCCCAGATGGCTTCGTGGTTCTTGCTGGCGGCTTCACCGCTGAGCATCGGTGCAATGAAGATCCGCTCGCGTGCGGCAGCCAGGGTCTGGCCATCGGCTTCAAGGGCGCGGGCACGAACGGTGCCGGTGCGCACTTGCTGCTCTTGCGGCAATTCACCCAGGCGCTGCATGCTCGGATGGCTCAGGGCAGTCAGCGCGGCTTTCGGCTGGTTGCGGGTCATGGCCAGTTCCGCGGCCAGTGTGCTGGCGAAGACCTGCTGGCCAGGCTTGAGCTGCTCCACGGGCACTTGCTGCAGAATTTGCGCGGATTGGGCGGCATTGCCCTGGCGATAGGCCAGGTCCGCTGCGCTCAGGCGCAACAGGGCGGCATCTTCCGGAGATTTGCTTTGGGCGGCCTTTTCCAGCAGTTGCTCGATACTGGCATCCGGGGTCCGTGGGAGTTCGCCAAGGCTGGAGGAGGGCGAGCTGGCGCAAGCAGCCAGCAAGGCAGCGAGGCAGAGGGCAGTGAACAGCCGCAGGCAAGCGATCATGTAAGCGTTCCTGATACTCGATCAAATTAGCGTGGAATTGTACCCAAGCGCTGGCCGGGGCGCGATGTTGCTGGCATGAATCGATCAATTTAGCTGGTGCAAATGTTGCGCTGCGCCACAAACGACGGCGAAACCAGGTGTTACCTGTGTCTGTCGCGAGTACCGCTACGCGCTACAATGGCCGCTTTATCGATCATGAGGTGTGCGCTTTGACTGCTCCAGGTGCTTTGAATTCCGCTGCGGGCTCGCTTTATGTGGTGGCGACGCCCATCGGCAACCTGGATGACATCAGTGCGCGTGCGCTGAAGATCTTGCGCGAAGTCGCGCTGATCGCGGCGGAAGACACCCGCCATTCCCAACGCTTGATGCAGCACTTCGGCATTTCCACGCCGCTGGCGGCTTGTCACGAGCACAACGAGCGCGATGAAGGCAGCCGCTTCATTACCCGTTTGCTGGCGGGCGACAATGTCGCGCTGATTTCCGATGCCGGCACGCCGCTGATTTCCGATCCGGGCTATCACCTGGTGCGCCAGGCCCGCGCCGCCGGGATCAATGTGGTGCCGGTTCCGGGCGCCTGTGCCTTGATCGCCGCGCTGTCGGCGGCGGGACTGCCGTCCGATCGCTTCATCTTTGAAGGTTTCCTGCCGGCGAAGGCCGTGGGAAGGCGCGCGCGTCTGGAGGCTATAAAGGAAGAGCCGCGTACGCTGATCTTTTATGAAGCGCCGCACCGCATTCTCGAATGCCTGCAGGATATGGAGCTGGTGTTCGGCGCCGAGCGTCCTGCCTTGCTGGCGCGTGAACTGACCAAGACCTTCGAAACCCTCAAGGGGCTGCCGCTGAGCGAGCTGCGCCAGTTCGTCGAGTCCGACAGCAATCAGCAGCGCGGCGAGTGCGTCGTGCTGGTCGCGGGCTGGTCCGCACCCGAGGGTGAAGAGACGGTCAGCAGCGAGGCGATGCGCGTGCTCAATCTGTTGCTCGAAGAAATGCCGCTCAAGCGGGCGGCTGCCTTGGCGGCGCAGATCACCGGCGAGCGCAAGAACGTTCTCTACCAGGTTGCGCTGGATAAACAGAAGGGCGAGTAAAAACCGACGCAAAGGCATGGCTAAAGGCTTTTAGCGCTTGTTCTTCAGGCGCTCTGCCGTTAACCTGCGCGGCGGAGAGTCGATCGGACAGTCGCTGCCCTCTATGAAAATTAGAGGGGGGAGGAAAGTCCGGGCTCCATAGGGCGAAGTGCCAGGTAACGCCTGGGAGGCGTGAGCCTACGGAAAGTGCCACAGAAAATAACCGCCTAAGCGCTTCGGCGCCGGTAAGGGTGAAAAGGTGCGGTAAGAGCGCACCGCACGTCTGGCAACAGTTCGTGGCTAGGTAAACCCCACTTGGAGCAAGACCAAATAGGGTCCCAAGGCGTGGCCCGCGCTGGGACCGGGTAGGTTGCTAAAGATGTCCAGTGATGGCCATCGTAGACGAATGACTGTTCAAGACAGAACCCGGCTTACAGATCGACTCTCCACCTTTTTCTTTCCTCTGCTTAAATCATTGAGCAGGGTGCCAGTGATAGCCATTTCCCTCCTTTCAGAATCGTCGGCGTAGCACTTTCGTAATACCGAAAAAATCTTACTCTTAATAAATTACTTTAACTTCCGCGCGCAGATCTCTGTGCTGATTGAAGTTATCGGTCGGTTTTCTCTGCCCGATTCTCGTGTCCCTTCCTTTTATGCTCCTAAATCTCAGTTCTGTAAGGGTTTTCCTTTAATGCGCGCCTTGACGGTGCGGTGGGCGCATTCCTATAGTGTGCACAAGTGGCGGAAAGTGGCACGAAGTGGGTTTTTTGAGCGCAAAACGCTAACATTTGGAGAAACGCTGACGTGTTTCGCGGAGCCAATGCAATCAGCCTCGATGCAAAGGGCCGTCTCGCCATGCCGAGTCGGTACCGTGACGAGCTCGATTCGCGTAGTTCCGGTCAGTTGATCGTCACCATTGATGCCGTTGATCCATGTTTGTGTGTTTACCCCCTCGATGAGTGGGAAATTATCGAAACCAAATTGCGCGCACTGCCTTCGCTTCGCGAAGAGAACCGCCGCCTGCAACGTTTATTGATTGGTAATGCCGTCGACCTCGAGCTCGATGGCAGTGGTCGTTTTCTGGTTCCGCCGCGTCTTCGTGAATATGCCAAGTTGGATAAGCGCGCGATGTTGGTAGGCCAACTGAACAAGTTCCAACTGTGGGACGAGGATGCCTGGAATGCGGTGGCTGCCGCTGACCTGGCAGCTATTCAACAACCGGGCGCGATGCCTGATGAACTGCGTGATTTGATCCTGTGACTATTGATAGCGGCTTTAACCACATCACCGTACTGCTTGACGAAGCCGTCGAGGCTCTCGCCGTACGTCCTGATGGCTGCTATCTGGATGGCACGTTCGGGCGCGGCGGGCACAGCCGGTTGATCCTCAGCCGGCTCGGTCCGGGCGGTCGACTGCTCGGATTCGACAAAGACCCTCAAGCGATTGCCACCGGGCAGACGCTAGCGGCCGAAGACGGCCGCTTTGTCGTTGTGCAGCGCAGCTTTGCCGAGCTTGGATCCGAAGTCGCCGAGCGCGGTCTGCACGGCAAGGTCAGCGGCATTCTGCTCGACCTCGGCGTGTCCTCGCCGCAGCTCGACGACCCTGAGCGCGGCTTCAGTTTCCTCAATGACGGTCCTCTGGATATGCGCATGGACCCGTCCCGCGGGATCAGCGCGGCCGAGTTCGTCAACACCGCGTCTGCGGAAGAAATTGCCCGGGTGTTCAAGGAATACGGCGAAGAGCGTTTTTCCGGACGCATGGCCCGTGCAGTGGTCGAGCGCCGTGACGTCAAGCCGTTCGAGCGCACTGCGGATCTCGCTGAAGTATTGAAAGTCGCCAACCCGTCCTGGGAAAAGGGCAAGAACCCGGCGACCCGTGCGTTCCAGGGCCTGCGCATTCACGTCAACAACGAATTGGGCGATCTGGAAGCCGGCCTCGAAGCCGCGCTGGATTGTCTGGAAGTGGGCGGTCGCCTGGTGGTAATCAGTTTCCACTCGCTGGAAGACCGCATCGTCAAACTGTTCATGCGCAAGCTGGTGAAGGGCGAAGCCGACAACCTGCCGCGCAACCTGCCGGTTCGGCACGTCGCGTTCGAACCGAAAATCAAAATCCACGGCAAAGCGCAGACGGCCTCCGACGCCGAACTCAAAGCCAACCCACGTTCCCGTAGCGCCGTCATGCGTGTCGCGGAGAAGTTGCGGTGAGCAAGCTTTTCGCCAAGCCACTGCCCGGCGGCAGCTTTTTCATGCTGCTGCTGTTTCTGGCCGTGCTCATTTCTGCCATCGGCGTGTCCTACAGCGCGCACTGGAACCGCCAGTTGCTGAACTCGCTGTACAACGAACTGAGCGTGCGCGACAAGGCCCAGGCCGAATGGGGTCGTCTGATCCTTGAACAAAGCACCTGGACCGCGCACAGCCGTATCGAAGTGCTGGCCACCGAACAACTGAAAATGCGCATTCCCGGTGCCGCCGAAGTGCAGATGGTGGCGCCATGATGAACGTCGAAGGCGCTCTCTTTCCCTGGCGCTTCCGCCTGGTGCTGGGCTTGCTCGGCATCATGGTGGCGGCGATTTGCTGGCGCATCATCGACCTGCAAGTGGTCGACCGTGACTTCCTGAAAGGTCAGGGCGACGCGCGCAGCGTTCGTCATATCCCCATTCCGGCTCACCGTGGTCTGATCACCGACCGTAACGGCGAGCCGTTGGCCGTCAGTACGCCGGTCACCACCCTGTGGGCCAACGCCAAGGAAATGCAACTGGCCAAGGAAAAATGGCCGGCACTCGCCGCCGCGCTGGGTCAGGATCCGAAAGCCCTGGCCGAGCGTCTCGAAGCGCAAGCCAATAAAGAGTTCATCTACCTGGTGCGCGGGCTGACCCCTGAGCAGGGCCAGGCCGTACTCGATCTGAAAGTGCCGGGTGTCTACGGCATCGAAGAATTCCGCCGCTTCTATCCAGCAGGTGAAGTCACCGCGCATATGGTCGGCTTTACCGATATCGACGACCACGGTCGCGAAGGTGTCGAACTGGCCTATGACGAATGGCTGGCCGGGGTGCCGGGCAAACGGCAAGTGATCAAGGATCGGCGAGGCCGGCTGATCAAGGATGTCCAGGTCACCAAAAACGCCAAGGCCGGAAAGCCCTTGGCGTTGTCCATTGACCTGCGCCTGCAATATCTGGCCAACCGCGAGCTGCGTAACGCGATCATCGAGAACGGCGCGAAAGCCGGCAGCCTGGTGATCATGGACGTGAAGACCGGTGAAATCCTCGCCATGGTCAACCAGCCGACCTACAACCCGAACAACCGTCGCAACCTGCAGCCGGCGATGATGCGTAACCGCGCGATGATCGACGTGTTCGAACCGGGTTCGACCATGAAGGCGATCTCCATGAGCGCCGCCATCGAAACCGGACGCTGGAAACCGAGCGACAGCGTCGAGGTGTATCCGGGTACCTTGCAGATCGGCAAGTACACCATCAAGGACGTGTCCAAGACCGAGGGTCCGGTGCTGGACATGACCGGCATTCTGATCAATTCCAGTAACGTCGGCATGAGTAAGGTCGCGTTCGACATCGGCGGTGAAACCATTTTCCGTCTGGCGCAGAAACTCGGCCTCGGCCAGGACACCGGCCTCGGTTTCCCGGGTGAGCGTGTCGGCAACCTGCCGAACTACCGCGAGTGGCGCAAGGCCGAGACGGCCACGCTGTCCTACGGCTACGGTATTTCGGTGACGGCGATTCAGCTGGTCCACGCGTTCTCGGCCTTGGCGAACAACGGTCGTCTGGCGCCACTGACGCTGATCAAAACCGACAAGGCGCCGCAGACCACCCAGGTCCTGCCGGAAACCGTCGCGAAAACCATGCAGGGCATGCTGCAGCAAGTGATCGAAGCCCCGCGCGGCGTTTTCCGTGCCCAGGTGCCGGCGTATCACGTGGGCGGCAAGTCGGGTACCGCACGTAAAACGTCGGTCGGCACCAAAGGCTACGCCGAGAACTCCTACCGCTCGCTGTTCGCCGGTTTCGGGCCGATGAACGACCCGCGTTATGCCATCGTGGTGGTCATCGACGAACCGACCAAGGCCGGTTACTTCGGTGGCCTGGTATCGGCGCCGGTGTTCAGCCGCGTGATGTCCGGGACCCTGCGCCTGATGAACGTCACCCCCGACAACCTGCCACCTGTTCAACAAGTCAACGCCACCCCGGTCGTTCCGCTGAAAGCCAATGGAGGGCGCGGCTGATGTCATTGAGTCTGAATAAAATCTTCCCCCACGCCGGCCACGATCTGTTGATCCGTGAATTGGCGCTCGACAGCCGCAACGTCCGCGCAGGCGATCTGTTCCTCGCGGTCCCGGGCGGCAAGTTCGACGGCCGTGCGCACATTGCCGACGCCTTGCAGCGCGGCGCTGCTGCCGTGGCTTATGAAGTCGAAGGCGCCACCGTGCTGCCGATCACCGAAGTCCCACTGATTCCGGTCAAGGGCCTGGCGGCGCAGCTGTCGGATATCGCCGGCCGCTTCTATGGCGAGCCCAGCCATCACCTGAACATGGTCGGCGTGACCGGCACCAACGGCAAAACCAGCGTGACCCAACTGGTGGCCCAGGCGCTTGACCTGCTCGGTCAGCACTGCGGCATCGTCGGCACCCTGGGCTGCGGTTTCTACGGCGCGCTGGAAAGCGGCCTGCACACCACGCCGAACCCGATTGCCATGCAAGCGACCCTGGGCGACCTGAAAAAGGCCGGTGCCAAGGCTGTCGCCATGGAAGTGTCGTCCCACGGTCTGGATCAGGGCCGGGTTACTGCGCTGGCCTTCGATGTGGCGGTGATGACCAATCTGTCCCGGGATCACCTGGATTACCACGGAACCATGCAAGCCTACGGCGAAGCCAAGGCCAAGCTGTTTGCCTGGAACGATTTGAAATGCCGGGTGGTGAACCTCGATGACGATTTCGGCCGGCAACTGGCCGCCGAAAAACGCGAATCACGCCTGATCACCTACAGCCTGCTCGACAGCAGCGCCTACCTCTATTGCCGCGAAGCGAACTTCGACGACGAAGGCGTGCGCGCCACGCTGGTCACGCCTCAGGGCGAACACCACCTGCGCAGCACCTTGCTCGGCCGTTTCAACCTGAGCAACGTACTGGCGGCGGTCGGTGCCTTGCTCGGCCTGGACTATCCCCTGGACGAAATCCTCAAGGTGCTGCCGAAGCTCGAAGGCCCTGCCGGTCGCATGCAGCGCCTGGGCGGCGGTACCCAGCCGCTGGTGGTGGTCGATTACGCCCACACCCCGGATGCCCTGGAAAAAGTCCTGACCGCTCTGCGCCCCCACGTCAAAGGCCGTTTGCTGTGCCTGTTCGGTTGTGGTGGCGATCGTGACCGCGGCAAGCGCCCGCTGATGGCAGAAGTGGTGGAGCGTCTGGCCGATGGCGTGCTGGTCACCGACGACAACCCGCGTACCGAAGATCCGGCGATTATCTTCGACGACATCCGTGCCGGTTTTGCGGCGGTGGATAAGGTCACCTTCGTGGCCGGTCGCGGCAAAGCCATTGCCCAATTGATCGCCGAGGCTTCGGCGGATGACGTGATCGTGCTCGCGGGCAAAGGTCACGAGGACTACCAGGAAATCAACGGCGTGCGCCACGCCTTCTCCGATCTGGTCGAGGCCGATCATGCCCTGACCGCCTGGGAGGTGGCCCATGCTTAAGGCTCTGAAACTCAGCGAACTGACCAGCGCGCTCAATGGCCGTCTGATCGGTGTCGATGCCAGCTTCGACGGTGTCAGCATCGACAGTCGCGCGATCAAGCCGGGTCAGTTGTTCGTTGCCCTCACCGGTCCGCGTTTCGACGGTCACGACTACCTGAACGACGTGGCGGCCAAAGGCGCCGTTGCCGCACTGGTCGAGCGCGAAATCAAGGACAGCACTCTGCCGCAATTGCTGGTCAGTGATACCCGTCAGGCCTTGGGGCAGCTCGGTGCGCTGAACCGTGCCGCGTTTACCCAGCCAGTGGCTGCGATCACCGGTTCCAGCGGCAAGACCACGGTCAAGGAAATGCTTGCGAGCATCCTGCGCACCCGCGGTTCGGTGCTGGCCACCCGTGGCAACCTGAACAACGACCTCGGCGCTCCGCTGACCCTGCTCGAACTGGCGCCGGAACATACCGCGGCGGTCATCGAGCTGGGCGCTTCGCGTCTGGGTGAAATTGCCTACACCGTCGGCATGACCAAGCCCCATGTGGCCATTCTCAACAACGCCGGGACCGCCCACGTTGGCGAGTTCGGCGGTCCGGAAAAAATCGTCGAAGCCAAGGGCGAGATCATTGAAGGGCTGGCAGCCGATGGCGTTGCCGTTCTCAATCTCGACGACAAGGCCTTCGAGATCTGGAAGAAGCGCGCAGCCGGCCGCAAGGTACTGACCTTCGCCCTGAGCAACAGCCAGGCGGATTTCTACGCCAGCGACCTGGCGACCGACGCTCGCGGATGCCCGTCTTTCAACCTGCACACGCCTGAGGGTGTGGAGAATGTTCAACTGAACCTGCTCGGCACCCATAACGTCGCCAACGCCATGGCCGCCGCGGCGGCCGCTCACGCACTGGGCGTGTCGCTGTTCGGCATCGCCACAGGCCTTGGCGCGGTGCAGCCGGTCAAGGGCCGCACCGTCGCGCAACTGGCCAGCAATGGCATGCGCGTGATCGATGACACTTACAACGCGAACCCCACCTCCATGTGCGCCGCCGTTGATATACTCGCCGGCTTTTCCGGCCGCACCGTCCTGGTGCTCGGGGATATCGGCGAATTGGGCGATTGGGCGGAGCAGGGGCACCGCGACGTGGGCGCATACGCCCGTGGCAAGGTTTCTGCGCTGTACGCCGTCGGACCGATGATGCAGCACGCCGTCAACGCCTTCGGCCCACAGGCCTTTCACTTCAGCACGCAGGCTGAACTGATCAAGGCGCTTGGCGCCGAGCAAGACACAAACACCACCATTTTGATCAAAGGCTCGCGCAGCGCAGCGATGGAAAACATCGTTGCCGCCCTGTGCGGTTCCAGTTTGGAGAAACATTAATGCTGCTGCTGCTAGCGGAGTATCTGCAACAGTTCTACAAAGGCTTCGCGGTCTTCCAGTACCTGACCCTGCGCGGGATTCTCGGTGTACTGACCGCGCTGGTTTTGTCACTGTGCTATGGCCCGTGGATGATCCGCACCCTGCAGAACCGTCAGATCGGCCAGGCCGTTCGCAACGATGGTCCGCAATCTCACCTGTCCAAGTCGGGCACCCCGACCATGGGCGGCGCACTGATTCTGTCTTCGATCGGCGTCAGCACCCTGCTGTGGGCCGACCTGAGCAACCGTTATGTCTGGGTGGTTCTGCTGGTCACCCTGTTGTTCGGCGCCATCGGCTGGGTCGATGACTATCGCAAAGTGATCGAGAAGAACTCCCGTGGTCTGCCGAGTCGCTGGAAATACTTCTGGCAATCGGTGTTCGGCCTGGGCGCGGCGATCTTCCTTTATATGACCGCCGCCACACCGGTGGAAACCACCTTGATCCTGCCGATGCTCAAGGACTACAGCATTGCGCTGGGCGCAGGCTTCATCGTGCTGACCTATTTCGTGATTGTCGGTTCGAGCAACGCGGTCAACCTGACCGACGGCCTCGACGGCCTGGCGATCATGCCGACCGTGATGGTCGGCGGTGGCCTGGGGATCTTCTGCTACCTGTCGGGTAACGTGAAGTTCGCCGAATACCTGCTGATTCCTTACGTACCGGGCGCGGGCGAGCTGATCGTGTTCTGCGGCGCACTGATCGGTGCGGGCCTGGGCTTCCTGTGGTTCAACACCTACCCGGCACAAGTCTTCATGGGTGACGTCGGCGCACTGGCACTGGGTGCCGCGCTGGGCACCATCGCGGTGATCGTCCGTCAGGAAATCGTCCTGTTCATCATGGGCGGCGTGTTCGTGATGGAAACCCTGTCAGTCGTCATTCAGGTCGCCTCCTTTAAGCTGACCGGTCGCCGTGTGTTCCGCATGGCGCCGATTCACCACCACTTTGAACTCAAGGGCTGGCCCGAGCCGCGCGTGATCGTCCGTTTCTGGATCATCACCGTGATTCTCGTGCTGATCGGCCTTGCCACGCTGAAGCTGAGGTAGAAACCCGTGTCCCTGATAGCTTCTGACCACTTCCGCATCGTTGTCGGCCTCGGCAAGAGCGGCATGTCCCTGGTTCGCTTCCTGGCGAACCGGGGCGTGGCGTTTGCCGTGGCCGATACGCGGGAAAATCCACCGGAACTGGCCACGCTCAAGCGTGACTATCCGCACGTGGAAGTGCGTTGTGGCGAGCTGGATGTCGAATTCCTGTGCCGTGCCGACGAGCTCTACGTGAGCCCCGGTCTGGCGCTGGCGACTCCGGCCCTGCAGGCCGCCGCTGCCCGTGGCGTGAAGCTGTCCGGCGACATCGAGCTGTTCGCGCGTAACGCGAAGGCGCCGATCGTGGCCATCAGCGGTTCCAACGCGAAAAGTACCGTGACCACTTTGGTCGGCGAGATGGCGGTCGCGGCCGGCAAGCGCGTCGCCGTCGGCGGCAACCTCGGCACGCCGGCGCTGGACCTGCTGCGCGACGACGTCGAGCTGTACGTGATGGAGTTGTCGAGCTTCCAGCTGGAAACCACCGACCAGCTCAACGCCGAAGTCGCGACCGTACTCAACATCAGCGAAGACCACATGGACCGCTACAGTGGTCTGCCGGCCTACCACCTGGCCAAGCACCGGATCTTCCGTGGCGCGAAGCAGTTCGTGGTCAACCGCCAGGATGCCCTGAGCCGTCCGCTGATGGGCGAAGGTCAGCCTTGCTGGACCTTCGGCCTGACCAAACCGGACTTCAAGGCGTTCGGTCTGCGTGAGGAAGACGGCGAGAAATACCTGGCCTTCGAATTCCAGAACCTGATGCCGGTGCGCGAGCTGAAAATCCGCGGCGCCCACAATCAGTCCAACGCCCTGGCGGCCCTGGCCCTCGGTCATGCGGTCGGCCTGCCGTTCGATGCCATGCTCTCGGCCCTGCGCAACTTCGCCGGGCTCGAACACCGTTGCCAGTGGGTCCGTGACCTGGATGGCGTCGGCTACTACAACGATTCCAAAGCCACCAACGTCGGCGCCGCCCTGGCTGCCATCGAAGGCTTGGGTGCGGACATCGACGGCAAGATCGTGCTGATCGCCGGCGGCGACGGCAAGGGTGCCGAATTCAAGGATCTGCGTGCTCCGGTGGCCGCCAACTGCCGCGCCGTCATTCTGATGGGGCGTGATTGCGACAAGATCGGTGAAGCCATTGGCGACGCCGTACCGCTAATTCGCGCAGGCTCTCTGATCGAAGCCGTTGAACAATGCCGCGCCGCTGCCCAGCCGGGCGATGTGGTGCTGCTGTCGCCAGCCTGCGCCAGCTTCGACATGTTCAAGAACTACGAAGACCGTGGTCACCAGTTCGTCCGCGCCGTGGAGGTTCTGGCATGAGCCTGAAGGGCATCATCAAGCCGTATCCATCACCGCTGATTACCGGACGCGGTATCGATCTCGACTTCCCGATGCTCGCCGGTTGCCTGGCGCTGCTGGGTCTCGGCCTGATCATGATCGCCTCGGCATCGACCGAAGTGGCGGCCGTGCAGTCGGGCAGCCCTCTGTACTACATGATTCGCCACCTGATCTACGTGGTGCTGGGCCTGGGTGCCTGCGTCGTCACCATGATGATTCCGATCGCCACCTGGCAGCGCCTGGGCTGGTTGATGCTCATTGGTGCCTTCGGCCTGCTGGTGATGGTGATCATCCCGGGCATCGGTCGTGAGGTGAACGGTTCGATGCGCTGGATCGGTTTCAGCTTCTTCAACGTACAGCCGTCCGAAATCGCCAAGGTGTTCGTGGTGATTTATCTGGCTGGTTATCTGGTACGTCGCCAGAAAGAAGTGCGTGAGAGCTGGATGGGCTTCTTCAAGCCGTTCATCGTGCTGTTGCCGATGGCGGGTCTGCTGCTGATGGAGCCGGACTTCGGTGCCACCGTCGTGATGATGGGCGCCGCGGCGGCGATGCTGTTCCTCGGCGGGGTCGGGCTGTTCCGATTCTCCCTGATGGTGGTGTTGGCGGTGGGCGCCGTGGTGCTGTTGATTCAGATGCAGCCCTATCGAATGGCGCGTCTGACCAACTTTGCCGACCCTTGGGCCGACCAGTTCGGTGCCGGTTATCAATTGTCCCAGGCCCTGATCGCTTTCGGTCGCGGCGAGTGGCTGGGCGTTGGCCTGGGCAATAGCGTGCAGAAGCAGTTCTACTTGCCGGAAGCCCACACCGACTTCGTGTTCTCCGTCCTTGCCGAAGAGCTGGGCGCCGTGGGTTCGCTGTGCACCGTCGCGCTGTTCGTCTTCGTCTGTATTCGCGGCATGTACATCGGCCTGTGGGCCGAAAAAGCCAAACAGTTCTTTGCCGCCTACGTCGCTTACGGTCTGTCGTTCCTGTGGATTGGTCAATTTTTGATCAATATCGGGGTGAACGTCGGCCTGCTGCCGACCAAGGGCCTGACCTTGCCTTTCCTCAGTTATGGCGGCAGCTCGCTGGTGATCTGCTGTGCCTGTCTGGGGCTGTTGCTGCGTATCGAGTGGGAGAGTCGAACCCACCTGGGCAGCGAAGAGATGGAATTCCATGAGAGCGACTTCGCCGAGGAGCCGAATCATGGGCGCTAACGTATTGATCATGGCCGGCGGTACCGGCGGCCACGTATTCCCGGCGCTGGCCTGTGCCCGCGAATTCCAGGCGCGCGGTTATACCGTGCACTGGCTCGGCACGCCGCGCGGCATCGAAAACGAACTGGTGCCGATGTCCGGCATCGAACTGCACCGGATCAACGCCAGCGGCCTGCGGGGCAAGGGCAAGCTGTCGCTGCTCAAGGCACCGTTCATGTTGCTCAAGTCGGTCTGGCAGGCACGGGCGATCATTCGCCAGTTGCAGCCGGTCTGCGTGGTCGGATTCGGTGGTTATGTGACCGGTCCTGGCGGTGTCGCCGCCAAACTGGCCGGCGTGCCGGTGATCGTTCACGAACAGAACGCCGTGGCCGGTACCGCCAATCGGTTGCTGGTGCCGTTGGCCGCTCGAGTCTGTGAAGCGTTCCCCGACACCTTTACCCTGTCGAGCAGCCGACGGACCACCGGTAACCCGGTGCGCACCGAGCTGTTCCTCGAAACACCGCGGCCCGCCCTGGGCGGTCGCAAGGCGCGTTTGCTGATCCTGGGCGGAAGCCTGGGGGCAGAGCCGTTGAACAAGTTGCTGCCTGAAGCCCTGTCGCAAGTCGCTCCCGACCTGCGCCCGGAAGTGTTCCATCAGGCCGGCAAAAAACACGATGAAGTGACTGCAGAGCGTTATCGCGCGGCTGGCGTGGAGGCGCAGGTGCAGCCTTTCATCAAAGACATGGCCCAGGCCTATGGCTGGGCCGACCTGGTGGTGTGCCGCGCAGGCGCGCTGACCATCAGTGAACTGGCTGCCGCCGGTCTGCCCTCGATGCTGGTGCCCTTGCCCCACGCGATCGACGATCACCAGACCCGCAATGCCGATTATTTGGCCCGTGAAGGCGCTGCCTTCCTGATGCCGCAAAGAACGACCGGTGCAGCGGATCTTGCCGCTCGCCTGACAGAGGTCCTGATGCAACCGCAACGACTGAACGATATGGCCACTGCGGCCCGCCGCCTGGCCAAACCCGATGCCACCCGTAACGTGGTCGATACCTGCCTGGAGGTGGCCCATGGTTGAGAATCAGAAAGCCATGCCACAACCGGAAATGCGCCGCATCCGTCGCATCCACTTCGTCGGTATCGGCGGCGTGGGCATGTGCGGGATTGCCGAAGTGCTGCTGAACCTGGGCTATGAAGTGTCAGGTTCCGACCTCAAGGCTTCGCCGGTGACCGAGCGCCTGGAATCCTTCGGTGCACACATCTATATCGGCCACCGCGCCGAGAACGCCGCTGCTGCCGATGTGCTGGTGGTGTCGAGCGCCGTCAACACCTCCAACCCGGAAGTCGCCAACGCCCTGGAGCGCCGCATCCCAGTGGTGCCGCGCGCCGAGATGCTGGCCGAGCTGATGCGCTATCGCCACGGTATCGCCGTCGCCGGTACCCACGGCAAAACCACCACCACCAGCCTGATCGCGTCGGTGTTCGCCGCCGGTGGCCTGGATCCGACCTTCGTGATCGGTGGCCGTCTGAATGCCGCGGGCACCAACGCCCAGCTTGGCACCAGCCGTTACCTGATCGCCGAGGCCGACGAAAGCGATGCCAGCTTCCTGCACCTGCAGCCGCTGGTTGCTGTGGTCACCAACATCGATGCCGACCACATGGCAACCTACGACGGTGACTTCAACAAACTGAAGAAAACCTTCGTCGAATTCCTCCACAACCTGCCGTTCTATGGTCTGGCCGTGGTCTGCCTGGACGACCCGGTCGTGCGCGAAATCCTTCCGCAGGTCAAGCGTCCGACCGTGACCTACGGTTTCGGCGAAGACTGCGACGTGCGCGCCATCAATGTACGCCAGCAGGGCATGCAGACCTTCTTCACCGTGCTGCGCCCGGATCGCGAGCCGCTGGATGTCTCGGTGAACATGCCGGGCAACCACAACGTACTCAACGCGCTGGCGACCATCTGCATCGCCAGCGACGAAGGCGTCAGCGATGAAGCCATCGTCCAGGGCCTGTCCGGCTTCCAGGGCGTCGGTCGGCGCTTCCAGGTCTACGGTGAACTGCCGGTCGAAGGCGGCAACGTGATGCTGGTCGACGACTATGGCCACCATCCGACCGAAGTCGCGGCGGTGATCAAGGCCGTGCGCGGTGGCTGGCCGGAGCGCCGTCTGGTGATGGTCTACCAGCCGCACCGCTACAGCCGTACCCGCGATCTGTACGACGATTTCGTCAATGTATTGGCCGACGCCAACGTCCTGCTGCTGATGGAAGTCTATCCGGCCGGCGAAGAGCCGATTCCGGGTGCCGACAGCCGCAAGCTGTGCAACAGCATCCGCCAGCGCGGCCAGCTCGACCCGATCTACATCGAGCGTGGCATCGACCTGGCACCACTGGTCAAGCCGCTGCTGCGTGCCGGCGACATCCTGCTGTGCCAGGGCGCCGGTGATGTCGGCGGTCTTGCTCCGAGTTTGTTGAAGAGTCCGTTGTTCACCGGCGCCGTGGCTGCGCCGGTCGAGGGGAAGTTGAAATGACCGCTGCCTACGCCAACCTCGTCTCCACCGTCGCGCCGAAGGATTTCGGCCGCGTCGCCGTGCTGTTCGGCGGCAAGAGTGCCGAGCGCGAAGTCTCCCTGAAATCGGGCAACGCTGTCCTCGACGCGCTGCAGAGCGCCGGTGTGGACGCGTTCGGCCTCGACGTCGGCGATGACCTGCTGCAGCGTCTGCTGAATGAAAAAATCGACCGCGCCTTCATCATTCTCCACGGTCGTGGCGGTGAAGACGGCAGCATGCAGGGCCTGCTCGAATGCCTGGGCATTCCCTACACCGGCAGCGGCATCCTGGCCTCGGCCCTGGCCATGGACAAGCTGCGCACCAAGCAGGTCTGGCACAGCCTGGGTATTCCGACCCCGCGTCACGCCGTGCTGAGCAGCGAGGCCGATTGTATTTCCGCGGCTGCGGAACTGGGCTTCCCTTTGATCGTCAAACCGGCCCATGAAGGTTCAAGTATCGGGATGGCCAAAGTGACTTCCGCGTCCGAGTTGATCGACGCCTGGAAAGCGGCCAGTACCTACGATTCGCAAGTGTTGGTCGAGCAATGGATTCATGGTCCGGAGTTCACCATCGCCACCCTGCGTGACCAGGTGTTGCCTCCGATTGCCCTGGGCACGACCCACAGCTTTTACGACTACGACGCCAAGTACATCGCCAACGATACCCAGTACCGCATTCCGTGCGGGCTGGACAGTGCCAAGGAAAAGGAACTCATGGACCTCACGGCGAAAGCCTGTGAGGCGCTGGGTATCGCCGGTTGGGGCAGGGCGGACGTGATGCAGGACGCCGACGGGCAGTTCTGGTTCCTGGAAGTCAACACCGCACCGGGCATGACCGATCACAGCCTGGTGCCGATGGCGGCTCGCGCCGCCGGTCTGGATTTCCAGCAACTGGTTCTGGCCATTCTCGCCGAAAGCGTTGCCCGCAACGCCGCCGGCAAGCAAGAGCCGCGAGGTTAAGACCATGCAAGGCGCACAGTTGAGACATCAGCCTCCCGCTACCGGCCGCAAGCCGGTGCCACGGGGTGCCAGCCGAATGGTGGCCAAAGAGCCGATGTCCGCGCGCCTGCCCAAAGCCAATTTCGGCTTTCTGAAAAGCCTGTTCTGGCCGGTGCTGCTGGTGGCATTGGGGTTCGGTACTTACGAAGGCGCGCAGCGTTTGATGCCGTACGCCGACCGACCGATCACCAAGATCAACGTTCAGGGCGACCTGAGCTACATCAGCCAGCAGGCGGTGCAGCAGCGAATCGCCCCGTACGTGGCGTCGAGCTTCTTCACCATCGACCTTGAGAGCATGCGCACCGAGCTGGAACAGATGCCATGGATCGCCCATGCCGAAGTGCGCCGGGTATGGCCGGATCAGGTGGTGATTCGCCTCGAAGAGCAACTGCCGGTTGCGCGCTGGGGCGATGAATCGCTGTTGAACAACCAGGGTCAGGCGTTCACTCCGCGTGAACTGGCCAATTACGAACACCTGCCGCAGTTGTTCGGCCCACAACGGGCCCAGCAGCAGGTGATGCAGCAATACCAGGTACTGAGTCAGATGCTCAGGCCGCTGGGCTTCTCCATCGCACGTTTGGAGTTGCGTGACCGAGGCAGCTGGTTCCTGACCACCGGCCCCGGCAGCGCGGGCCCCGGCATCGAGCTGCTGCTCGGACGCGGCAACCAGGTAGAAAAGATGCGCCGTTTCATCGCCATCTACGACAAGACGCTTAAAGAACAGATTACGAACATTGCGCGCATCGATCTGCGCTACGCCAACGGCCTGGCTGTTGGCTGGCGGGAACCTGTAGCGCCTCCGGCAGCCCAACCCGCTGTCGCGAAGAATTAAGAAGAGGCAGGACCCATGGCAAACGTGCAAAGCGGCAAAATGATCGTCGGTCTCGATATCGGCACCTCCAAGGTGGTGGCGCTGGTAGGCGAGGTCGAGGATAACGGCGCGCTGAATATCGTCGGGATCGGTACGCACCCGTCCCGTGGCCTGAAGAAAGGCGTGGTGGTGAACATCGAGTCCACCGTGCAGTCGATCCAGCGCGCCATCGAAGAAGCGCAGTTGATGGCTGGCTGCCGCATCCACTCGGCCTTCGTTGGCGTGGCCGGCAATCACATCCGCAGCCTCAACTCCCACGGCATCGTGGCGATCCGTGATCGCGAAGTCAGCTCCGCCGACCTGGAGCGCGTTCTGGACGCCGCCCAGGCCGTGGCGATTCCCGCTGACCAGCGCGTCCTGCACACCCTGCCGCAGGACTACGTGATCGATAACCAGGAAGGCGTTCGCGAGCCTCTGGGCATGTCCGGCGTGCGTCTGGAAGCCAAGGTCCACGTGGTCACCTGCGCCGTCAACGCCGCACAGAACATTGAAAAATGCGTGCGCCGCTGCGGCCTGGAAATCGACGACATCATTCTCGAGCAACTGGCGTCCGCGTACTCGGTACTGACCGACGACGAAAAAGAGCTGGGCGTGTGCCTGGTGGACATCGGCGGCGGCACCACCGACATCGCGATCTTCACCGAAGGCGCGATCCGTCACACCGCGGTGATCCCGATCGCCGGCGATCAGGTGACCAACGACATCGCCATGGCGTTGCGCACCCCGACCCAGTACGCCGAAGAAATCAAGATTCGCTATGCCTGCGCCCTGGCCAAGCTGGCCGGTGCCGGTGAAACCATCAAGGTGCCAAGCGTTGGCGACCGTCCACCGCGCGAGCTGTCCCGTCAGGCCCTGGCCGAAGTGGTCGAGCCGCGTTACGACGAGTTGTTCACGCTGATCCAGGCCGAACTGCGCCGCAGCGGCTACGAAGACCTGATCCCGGCCGGCATCGTGCTGACCGGCGGTACCGCGAAGATGGAAGGCGCCACTGAACTGGCCGAGGAAATCTTCCACATGCCGGTACGCCTGGGCGTGCCGCACGGCGTGAACGGTCTGGATGACGTGGTGCGCAACCCGATTTATTCCACTGGCGTTGGCCTGTTGATGTACGGCCTGCAGAAACAATCCGATGGCATTTCGTTCTCGGGTATCGGCAGCCGCGACAGCTACAGCAACGAAGAGCCGAAAGGCGCCTTGCTCGATCGCATCAAGAGCTGGGTCCAGGGGAATTTTTAAAAGCAGCTTCAAGCCGCAAGCTTCAAGCGGCAAGAGCAAGCAGTAGAAGCAAAAAGCAGCAAAAGCAGTAGGCGAAAAAACTAGAGAACGTAAAGGAGAGGGAAAATGTTCGAACTCGTAGACAACATCCCCGCAAGCCCGGTCATTAAAGTTATCGGTGTAGGCGGTGGCGGCGGCAACGCCGTGAATCACATGGTCAAGAGCAACATTGAAGGCGTCGAATTCATCTGCGCCAACACTGATGCCCAGGCGCTCAAGAGCATCAGCGCGCGGACCATCCTGCAACTGGGTACCGGCGTGACCAAAGGTCTGGGCGCCGGCGCCAACCCTGAAGTAGGTCGTCAGGCCGCTCTCGAAGATCGTGAGCGCATCGCCGAAGTCCTGCAGGGCACCAACATGGTGTTCATCACCACCGGCATGGGTGGCGGTACCGGTACCGGTGCTGCGCCGATCATCGCCGAAGTGGCCAAGGAACTGGGCATCCTCACCGTTGCGGTGGTGACCCGTCCATTCCCGTTCGAAGGCCGCAAGCGTATGCAACTGGCCGACGAAGGCATTCGTCTGCTGTCCGAAAGCGTCGACTCGTTGATCACCATTCCCAACGAGAAGCTGCTGACCATCCTGGGTAAAGACGCCAGCCTGCTGTCGGCTTTCGCCAAGGCTGACGATGTACTGGCCGGTGCCGTTCGCGGTATCTCCGACATCATCAAGCGTCCGGGCATGATCAACGTCGACTTCGCCGACGTGCGTACCGTGATGAGCGAAATGGGCATGGCGATGATGGGTACCGGCTGCGCCAGCGGTCCGAACCGTGCACGCGAAGCCACTGAAGCGGCCATTCGCAACCCGCTGCTCGAAGACGTGAACCTGCAAGGTGCACGCGGCATCCTGGTGAACATCACTGCCGGTCCTGACCTGTCCCTGGGTGAGTACTCCGACGTGGGTAGCATCATCGAAGCCTTCGCTTCCGAGCATGCAATGGTCAAGGTCGGTACCGTTATCGATCCGGACATGCGCGACGAGCTGCACGTGACCGTGGTTGCCACCGGTCTGGGCGCGAAAATCGAGAAGCCGATGAAGGTGATCGACAATACCGTTCACACCACCATGGCCCCACAGCCACAACAACAGGCCCCTGTTCGTCAGGAAGCTCCGGCGGTGAACTACCGTGACCTGGACCGTCCGACCGTCATGCGCAACCAGGCTCAGGCCGGTGCTGCGGCTGCCGCGAAGCTGAATCCGCAGGATGATCTGGACTACCTGGACATCCCGGCTTTCCTGCGTCGTCAGGCCGATTGATGAAATGTATCAGGGCTATGAAGGTGATTGGTGTTCAGCAAAGGCGTGGTCTGCTATCATCGCCAGCCTTTGTTGATACCAGTTCGCAAATTGCGCTGAAGCGGCCCAAGCCATGATTAAACAACGCACACTGAAAAATATTATCCGTGCCACAGGTGTAGGCCTGCACTCCGGGGAAAAGGTTTACCTGACCCTCAAGCCTGCACCGATCGACACCGGAATCGTCTTTCGCCGTGCCGACCTCGATCCTGTGGTCGAGATCCCGGCTCGTGCAGCCAACGTCGGCGAGACAACCATGTCGACGACGCTGGTCAACGGTGACGTGAAAGTGGATACGGTTGAGCACTTGCTCTCGGCCATGGCTGGCCTGGGCATCGATAACGCCTACGTCGAGCTCTCCGCGTCCGAAGTCCCGATCATGGATGGTAGCGCTGGACCCTTCGTATTTCTGATTCAGTCGGCTGGCCTGGAAGAACAGGACGCCGCCAAGAAGTTCATCCGCATCCTGCGGGAAGTGACAGTGGAAGACGGCGACAAGCGCGCCACTTTCGTCCCTTTCGACGGGTTCAAGGTGAGCTTCGAGATCGATTTCGATCACCCGGTTTTCCGTAACCGCACACAAAGTGCAAGCGTGGATTTTTCCAGCACTTCGTTCGTAAAAGAAGTCAGCCGCGCCCGCACCTTTGGTTTCATGAGTGACATCGAGTACCTGCGCAAGCACAACCTCGCACTCGGCGGCAGCGTTGAAAACGCGATCGTGGTTGATTCCGATGGCGTACTGAACGAAGACGGCCTTCGCTATGAAGACGAATTCGTGAAGCACAAGATTCTCGATGCAATTGGTGACCTCTACCTGCTGGGCAACAGCCTGATTGGTGAGTTCAAGGGCTTCAAGTCCGGCCACGCACTGAACAACCAGCTGCTGCGCAAGTTGATTGAGCAGACAGATGCCTGGGAAGTCGTGACGTTTGAAGACGCCAGCACTGCACCGATCTCTTACATGCGCCCTGTTGCGGCCGTGTAAGTAAAAAACCTCTCTAGTTTTTTAAAGGCTGCCTTCGGGTGGCCTTTTTTTATACCTGTGATTTCATGGCTGTACGCTTCAAAAAGTAGGCGCTGGCGAAGGCTGCGATCTTTTGATCCTGTTTTTGAAATCAAATGATCGCAGCCTTTGGCAGCTCCTACAGGGATTTGGTGATTCAGGTTTCGCTGACCACCTGATTACGCCCGCCATCCTTGGCCTGGTACAGCGCCTTGTCCGCCGCAAACAGCAATTGCTCCAGGCTGATATCGCTGGCGGTGGTCCAGGTGCTGATGCCGATGCTTACCGTCATGGGCCGCTCATCACCGGCGACCACCGGCAATTGCTCGACCTGTTCGCGAATACGCTCGGCGATCTGCCGGGCGCCATCGTTGTCGGTTTCCGCCAGGATCACCGAAAACTCCTCGCCCCCATAACGGGCCACCAGGTCGGTCGGGCGGTGGACGTTGGCGCTGATGACCTCGGCCAGCGAGCGCAAGGCTTCATCGCCCGCCGGGTGGCCGTGGCGGTCGTTGAAGGCCTTGAAGTGGTCGGCATCGATCATCAGCACCGACATCGGTTTGCCGGAGCGCTGTGCGCGGAACCATTCGTGGCGCAGGGTCTGATCGAGGGTTCGGCGGTTGGCCACGCCGGTCAGGGCGTCAGTGGCAGCCAACTGCTCCAGCTCCTTCTCGATGCAGTGGCGCAGGCGCAGTTCGCGGCAGAGCAGCCAGGTCAGCCACAGCAACGCCAGGCACAGCACCCCGGTGGCACCGCTGATGACAATCGCCGTGCGTTTCCAGGCCGCGAACACTTCATCGCCGGACAGGGCGACGATCACCGTCAGCGGCAGGTTGCCGACCCGGCTGAAGGTGTACAGGCGTTGTCGCCGGTCAACACTCGACACGCTGTCAAAGCTGCCGCTGCGCTCCTGCAACATGCGCACGACGTTGGGCCGGCCGGCGTAGCTCTTGCCGATGGAGCTGCCTTGCAGAAAAGGCTTCTGGGCCAGCAGCACGCCGTCGTCGTTGATGATGGCCAGGGTGCTGTCGGTGCCAATGTCGAGGCTGTTGAACAGCTGCTCGAAGTACTCCAGACGCATCGAAGCCACCGCGACGCCCAGGAACTCACCGCTGGCCGAAGACACGCGTCGGCTGAAGCTCATCTGCCATTCGTCGTTGAACTCGCAGTCGCAGCGGGTCTTGTACGGACGGCTGATGAACAGGCCGACGTCGCGGTTGAAGGCATGGGCGAGGAAGTATTCCCGGTCGGCGAAGTTGCCCGGTTTGGGCTCGATCAATGAGGAGTCGGCGAGCACCTCGCCATGCTTGTCGAGCAACAGGATGTCGCTCTTGAAACGCGCCGTGGCGGAGCGGTCGAACAGCACCAGTTGGCGAACCTGCGCCGACACCTGCTTGAGATCGTCCCGTTGCGCGGCGGCGATCAGGCCTTGCAGGGTCAGGTCGTAGAGTTCCACCGTGCGCAGCACATCGGCGTCGATCAGTTGCGCGATGGTGGTCGCGCTGCGTGTGGCGGTCTGGTGAGCGTTGGCGCGTTCGCGAATCAGCAGAAAGGTGACGATGGCGATGATCGCGATGACGGTCAGGCTGCTGCCGAGAATCACCAGAAGCTCGGGCCGCCCGGCGCTGCTTGCACGTTGAGGGGTACGGCGTACGGTCATGGGGCACAGGTCTGCGGGAATGACTGACTAAGCGTAGTCCCATACCCCGATCCCTGTAGGAGCGAGCATGCTCGCGATGGAAGACGAAGCACCGCGGGGTGTCAGGTTTCCAGTGTTATCGTTCGCGACCCTCGCGAGCAAGCTAGCTCATACAGGGAATGCGCATCCTTGCGAGTCCGGTAATAACAGACGAAAAAAAGGCCGCTGGTGAGGGCGGCCCTGGAGACAATTTTCACGGGAAAGAGCCGTGAAAATGTCGGGGGAAACGGGTGCGATGCGCGGGGATCAGCTGTCCTTCAGGACTTCGCCACGGGCTTGGGAACTGGAGGCCTGCGGGGCTTGAGTGGCTTGCTGGGCCTTGGCCGTCATCTCGGTCTGGTGCTCTTCGTAAGCGGCGGCGCGTGCGGCGTTCTGGGCGACGAACGCTTGCGACTCTTCAGCCATGACGAAAGGAGAAGCGATCAACGAGGACAAAACGAAAGCGCTGGCAATACCCATACTGTTGGACATCTTTAAAACCTTCTTGCTTGGCAAGTGCTGTTTGGTGCGAGCAAAGATAAGGATGTCGGCGGTCTGGAAAAAGAGCGGATTCATGAAATGACTGTTACGTGAAAAGCAAAGATCGCAGCCTTCGGCGCGCTTACATTGAAATGCGTTTCCCTGTAGGAGCTGCCGAAGGCTGCGATTTTTTGATCTTCTCAAACCGGCAAATGAATCCCGAAGGTATTCATCCCGTGGTCACTGCGCACAAACACATCCCCGCCATGCATCAACGCGATCGCCTTGACGATCGCCAGCCCCAGGCCGTGGTTGTGCCCGCTGTTGCTGCGCGAAGCATCGACCCGGTAGAAACGCTCGAACAGCCGTGACAGGTGTTCGTTGGCAATCGGCGAACCGGGGTTGGCCACGCCGATGCTGACCCGATGCTCCTCGGCCTGGATCTGCACCTGAATCACCTGGCCCGGCTCGGTGTGCTGCACCGCGTTGTTCAGCAGGTTGATCAGCGCCCGCCGCAGATGGGCGATCTCGATTTCCACCTGGGCATCGCCGCTGACCTGCACCTGAACCTGGGCATCTTCGAGGATGAAGTCCAGGTACTCCAGGGTCGTCGCCACTTCATCGGCCAGGGACGTGGAGGTGAGTTTGGTCGCCTTGCTGCCCTGGTCCGCGCTGGCCAGAAACAGCATGTCGTTGATGATCGAGCGCAGCCGCTCAAGCTCCTCAAGGTTCGATTGCAGGACCTCGAAATAATGTTCCGCCGAACGCCCACGGGTCAGTGCCACCTGGGTCTGGCCGATCAGGTTGGTCAACGGCGAGCGCAGTTCATGGGCGACGTCGGCGTTGAAGGATTCGAGCCGCGAGTAGGCCTGCTCGACCCGTTCCAGGGTGGCGTTGAACGAGTTGACGAACTGATTCAGTTCCGGCGGCAACGGCGACAGTCGCAAACGTCCGGAGCGCAGCGGCGGCGCCAGGCGCTGGGCTTCCTGGGACAGTTTGATCAGCGGCTTGAGGCCGATCCGCGCCACCCAGTAACCCAGGGCCGAGGCCAGCAGCACGCCGACAATCGCCAGGCTGATCAGGGCGATCAACAGCTGATGCTGGGTGTGGAAAAACGTCTCGGTGTCGATACCGATCATGAAGCGCAACGGCGGTCGCTGGTCCTTGGCCGGGAACTGGCTGACCAGCACTTTGAGCGGGTAGGGCTGGCCGGGCAGGGACATGTCGCGCATGCCCAGGGGGCCCTCGGCGAACTTGCGGATCTGCGGTGTCAGGTTGCCGTATTCGTAGTGAGGATCGCCGCTGGTGATCCAGAAACTGATGCGCTTGTCCTCTTCGCCGAGCAGCTTGAGCTTGTTGTTGATCTTCACCCAATGCTCCGGCGTGCCGTAGCGGCCAACCGTGGATTCGAGCACGCTGTAACGCGCATCCAGTTCGGCTTCGGGGAGCAGCCCCAGGCCCTTGTCGACCTGCTGGTACAGCGCCCAGCCGATCAACAGGAACACCAGCAGCGCCACCAGGGTGAACATGCCGCTCAGGCGCAGGGCGATGCTGTTACTGGACACCACGGCTCTCCAGCACATAACCCATGCCACGGATGGTGTGCAGCAGTTTTTCATCGAAGGGGCCGTCGAGCTTGGCCCGCAGACGCTTGATCGCGACTTCGACGACATTGGCGTCGCTGTCGAAATTGATGTCCCAGACCATCTCGGCGATGGCGGTTTTCGAGAGGATTTCGCCTTGGCGGCGGGCCAGCACGCTGAGCAGCGAGAACTCCTTGGCGGTGAGGTCCAGGCGGGTGCCGGCGCGGGTGGCCTTGCGGCTGATCAGGTCTATCCACAGGTCGGCGATGCTCACCTGCACCGGTTCGTGGCCGCCACTGCGACGGGTCAGCGCCTGCAGGCGGGCCACCAGTTCGAGGAAGGAAAAGGGTTTGCCCAGGTAATCGTCGGCACCGTCGCGCAGGCCCTTGATGCGGTCTTCGACGCGCTCGCGGGCGGTGAGCATGATCACCGGCGTCTGTTTGCGCGCACGCAGGGCGCGCAGTACGCCGAAGCCATCGAGGCCCGGCAGCATCACGTCGAGGACGATCACCGCGTAGTCGCTTTCCAGCGCCAGGTGCAGGCCTTCCACGCCATCGCGGGCCAGGTCCACGGTGTAACCCTGTTCCGTCAGGCCGCGGTGCAGATAGTCCGCGGTTTTTTCTTCGTCTTCGATAATCAGGACACGCATGACCCCGCCTCAGTCTGTGGTCGCCAGCGCCGGTAAGGACGTGGTTTTGGGCCGATGAAATAGCCGCTCGAGCCATAAGTATATGACTGGCGTGGTGAACAGCGTCAGCGCCTGGCTCACCAGTAGGCCGCCGACTACCGCGATCCCCAAGGGTTGGCGCAACTCGGCGCCGGTGCCGTAGCCGAGCATCAGCGGCAGGGCGCCGAGCAGGGCGGCGAGGGTGGTCATGATGATCGGCCGGAACCGCGTCAGGCAGGCCTGGAAGATCGCTTCCTCGGGAGGCAGGCCGCCCTTGCGCTGCGCCTCCAGGGCGAAGTCGATCATCAGGATGCCGTTCTTCTTGACGATGCCGATCAGCAGCACCAGGCCGATCAGCGCCATGATCGAAAAGTCCTGGCCGCAAACCCAGAGCATGATCACCGCACCAAGGCCCGCCGCCGGGAGGGTCGAGATGATGGTCAGCGGGTGCACGAAGCTCTCATAGAGCACGCCGAGAATGATGTACACCGCCACCAGCGCCGCGAGGATCAGCCACGGCTGACTGGCCAGCGAGCTCTGGAACGCCTGGGCCGCGCCCTGGAAGTTGCCGCTGATCGCCACCGGCATGCCGATGTCGGCCTTGGCCTGGTCGAGCATGATCACCGCATCGCCCAGTGCCACGCCGGGAGCGAGGTTGAACGACAGGTTGGCGGCCGGGAACATGCCGTCATGGGCGATGGACAGCGGGCCGACGGTGGGCGCATCGAAGCGGGCCAGCGCCGACAGCGGCACCATCTCGCCACTCAACGGCGAGCGCAGGTAGAAGTAGTTGAGGCTTTCGGCCTTGCCACGCTGTTTGGTGTCCAGCTCCAGGATCACGTTGTACTGGTTGACCTGGGTCTGGAATTCGTTGATCTGCCGTTGGCCGAAGGCGTCGTACAGCGCTTCGTCGACATCGCTGGCGGTCAGGCCGAAGCGTGCCGCGGCACTGCGGTCGATGCTGATGTGAGTGATGCTGCCGCCCAGCTGCAAGTCGTTGGAAACGTCGCGGAACGCCGGGTTGCCGCGCAGTTTTTCCGTCAGGCGCTGGGTCCAGGTGCTCAGCACGGCGCCGTCGTTGCTCTTGAGCACATACTGGTATTGGGCGCGGCTCGGGCCAGAGCTGAGGTTGATGTCCTGGCCGGCGCGCAGGTACAGGACGATGCCCGGGACTTTCATCAGTTGCGGGCGAATCCGGTCGATGAACTGACTGGCAGACACATCGCGGTCGCCGCGTTTTTTCAGGGCGATCCAGAAGCGGCCGTTGGCGATGGTCTGGTTGCTGCCCGACACGCCGACCGAGTGCGAGAACGCCTGGACCGCCGGGTCGGCGGCGACGATTTCGGCCATCGCCAGGTGTTTTTTCACCATGTCGCCGTAGGAAATATCCGCAGCCGCTTCGGTGGTGCCAAGGACGAAACCGGTGTCCTGCACCGGGAAGAAGCCCTTGGGAATGAAGATGTATCCGCCGACGGCCAGGGCCACCGACAGGCCGAAGATGCCGAGCATCAGTTTCTGATGCACCAGCGCGCGGCGCAGGCCTTTCTCATACAGGGCCAGCAGGCGTTCGCCGAAGCCCGGTTTAGCGTGGGCATCGTGCACCGGGGCGCGCATGAACAGCGCGGCCAGGGTCGGCGCCAGGGTCAGGGACACCACCACCGAAATCAGAATGGTCGAGGTCGCGGTCAGGGCGAATTCCTTGAACAGCCGCCCGACCACGCCGCCCATGAACAGCAGCGGAATGAACGCCGCCACCAGCGAGAAACTGATCGACACCACGGTGAAGCCGATCTCCCCGGCGCCCTTGATCGCGGCCTCGCGCATACCGTCGCCGGCCTCCAGATGCCGGTGAATGTTCTCCACCACCACAATCGCATCGTCGACCACGAAGCCCACGGCGACCACGATCGCCACCAGGGTCAGGTTGTTGAGGCTGAACCCCATGACGTACATCAGGGCGAAACTGGCAACCAGCGAAACGCCGAGCACCGCCGACACAATCAGCGTCGCCGACAGCTGGCGCAGGAACAGCGCCATCACCGCCACCACCAGCATGATGGCGATCAGCAGGGTGATTTCCACTTCATGCAGCGAGGCGCGGATGGTCTGGGTGCGGTCGATCAGGGTCTTGACCTGCACCGAGGCCGGCAGCATTGCTTCCAGGCCCGGCAGTGCGGCCTGAATGCGGTCCACGGTCTCGACGATGTTGGCCCCCGGCTGGCGGAAGATCACCAGGTTGACCCCAGGCTGCGAACCCGCCCAGGCCTGGACGTAGGCATCTTCCGAACCGTTGACCACTTTGGCCACGTCCTTGAGGTGGACCGGTGCACCGTCCTTGTAGGAAACGATCAGCTGGCTGTAGTCCTCGGGGTGGAACAGCTGGTCGTTGGTGGACAGGGTGGAAATGCTCGACTCGCCGTACAGCGCGCCCTTGGCCAGGTTGAGGCTGGTCTGCTGGATCGCCAGACGGATATCGGCCAGGGTCAGGCCGATGGCCGCCAGTTTGTCCGCCGAGACCTGGACGCGAATCGCCGGACGTTGCTGACCGGTGATGTTGACCTGTCCTACACCGTCGATCTGACTGATCTGACGGGACAACAGGGTTTCCGTCAGGTCACTGAGTTCGGGGCCGGGCATCAGCGACGAGTTGACGCTGAGGATCAGCACCGGGCTGTCAGCCGGGTTGACCTTGCGCCAGGTCGGCAGGTTCGGCATGTCCTTGGGCAGCTTGCCGGCGGCGGTGTTGATCGCCGCCTGCACTTCCTGGGCGGCGGTGTCGATGCTCTTGTCGAGGGTGAATTGCAGGGTCAGGTTGGTTGAGCCCAGCGCGCTGCTCGAGGTCATCTGGGTCACGCCGGGAATAGCGCTGAACTGCACTTCCAGGGGCGTGGCTACCGACGACGCCATGGTTTCCGGGCTGGCGCCGGGCAGTTGCGCCGCCACCTGGATGGTCGGGAATTCCGCCTCGGGCAAAGGCGCCACCGGCAGTCGCGGGAAGGCGATGACGCCCAGCAGCACCAGGGCGAAGGTCAGCAGCACCGTGGCTACCGGGTGGTCGATGCACCAGGCCGATACCGAGCCGTGGCCTTTCATTGCGCGGCCTCCGATTGCACCACCTGCGCGGGCTCGGTCAGCACTTGCACGGTGGATCCGGGCTTGAGCCGCGACTGGCCGTCGCTGACCAGCACGTCACCGGGCTTCACGCCCTTGATGATGTTCTGGCCGCTGGTCTGGTAGACCATTTCCACCGGCACCGTTTCCACCTTGTCGCCCTGGACGCGGTAGACGAACGGCTGATCCAGGCCGCGCTGTACGACAGTGGGCGGCACCACCAGCGCATCCTTGTCGAGGGCTGTCTGAATTTTTACCGTCACCAGCAGGCCCGGCCATAGCTTCTGCGAGGCGTTGTTGAATTCGGCCTTGGCGCGGATGGTCCCAGTGTTGGCGTTGATCTGGTTGTCGATCAGGGTCAGGTGGCCCTCGCCCAACAGGTTGCCGGTTTCACCGTCGGTGTCGGCCCCGATGTAAGCCTTGACCGGGGCGTGTTGCGGATCGCTGATCAAGCCCTGCAGGGTCGGCAGCATCTGTTGCGGCAGGGAGAATTCCACGGCGATCGGGTCGATCTGGGTGACGGTGAACAGGCCCTGGGTGTCGGTCATGCGCAGGAAGTTGCCTTCGTCCACCGTGCGAATCCCGACGCGACCGGTGACCGGGGAGCGAATCTGGGTGTAGGACAGTTGCACCTGAGCGGCGTCGATCGAGGCCTGGTTGCCCTGGGCGGTGGCCTTGAGTTGGTTGACCAGCGCCTGTTGCTGGTCGTAGGTCTGTTTGGAGACGCCGTCGTCGACGCTCAGCAGTTTGTAGCGCTTGAGGTTGACCAGGGCCACTTGCAGCTGCGCCTGGCTCTCGCCCAGTTGCGCCCTGGCCTGATCGAGGCTGGCGCGGATCGAGCGGTCGTCGATGGTGGCCAGCAGGTCGCCCTTGGTTACCAGTTGGCCTTCCTTGACCATGATCCTGGTCAGGATGCCGTCGATCTGCGGACGGACCACGACGCTGTGCAGCGACAGCACCGAGCCGATGCCGCTGACGTAGCGGGGCACGTCTTTTTCGGCGACGTTGATCACCCGCACCGGGATGGCGTTGGGCGCGGCGAGTTTGGTCTTGGCGGGTTTGGTGGCATACCACAGGCCCAGCGCTGCCAGGAGGATCAGAAGGGCGACGAGCAGGACGGGCTTTTGCTGGATTCGCATTCGGGAGAGGCGCCAGGGCAGGGTTTATAGGGTTGGTATGTTCCTTTATAAACCTGTTTGGGGGTCAGGAAGGTGACTGCTAACTGACGGCGTTGTCAGTTTTCTCTGCGCTTTGGTCTTGGCGGCCTCTGGGCCGACCAGGGGGTGGGGGATTGGGGGCATATCCGATGCTGCGGTAACGGCCGCTTTCTTTGTTTCGGCCTGGCGGCCG